>NZ_JAGSND010000040.1 GCF_018128545.1 Sinanaerobacter chloroacetimidivorans
GAAGCGATGAGAGTTTTGATCTGGCCGTTTGTCAGGAGCTTTCCGATTCCTCTTCCCGGTACGCCGGCATCGTTGCAAATGATGGTGAGGTTCTTTACCCCTTTTTCCACCAGTGCATCAATGAGGATTTCAGGTGTTCCCGTAGCCATAAAGCCGCCTACCATAATGGCAGCTCCGTCTTGGATCGGAGCAATTGCTTCCTGGGCAGTCTTTATTTTATTTACCATGATAATGTCCTTCCATCATTTTTTATTAAGCTGCAATATCTTCCGTACATCATCAGGGTTCGCTATCGGTCTTCCTATTGCTTTGGCAATCCTTACGACACGCTCAACCAGCATAGCATTGGAAGCTGGTATGCCCTTTTCATATTCGATGACATCTTCGAGTCCGGTTCTGACGTGCCCTCCCATTGCAATAGCTATGGGAATCAATTCAACTTGTGATCGTCCGACGGCAGTAACGTTCCAGGTGGAGCCTTCCGGTATGCTGTCAATCATATACATTAAATTTTTAGGCGTTCCTTCAATGGAACCCGGAACATTCATCACAAAATTAAAGTGCAGCGGGCCGGTTAAAATACCTTTCTTCAGCAGTCTCTTGGCATTAGTGATCATGGCCAGATCAAAAGCCTCGATCTCCGGTTTGATCCCGTTGTCTTTCATTTTCAATGCCAGTGCTTCTACCAGCTCCGGTGAATTGGCGTTTACACTAGTCGGAAAGTTTGAAGAACCGGTGGAAAGGCTGGCCATTTCAGCACTCAGATCCAGCATCTGGCCTCGCCAATCTACGGTGTTTTCTCCTCCCCTTGCCCCTGTTGACAACTGTCTGACGACATTCACCTTCTCCTTGTCAAGCAGGTTCAATACTTGTTTGAAAATTCCGCGGTCACTTGTAGGCATCTGATTCTCGTCTCTTACATGTATATGCGCCACAGATGCACCGAGAGCGACACATTGCTTTATATCGTCAACGATTTCCCTTACACTAACAGGTGTGTTTGGGTTCATTTCTTTCGTGGGGACATTCCCCGTATGCGCTATCGTTATTATTAATTTTTCCATAATCCTACTCCTCAAGCCGAATAAATTTATGCCTTCCTTTAGAAAACCTCTTCACAAGTCTTTTTAATTGCACCTTCCAATGCATCATACAGCTCGTCAACTTCATCCTTATTGATATTAATTGGAGGAGTTATTTGAGTATGGTCTCCTCGAAGGCCGTCAGCCGAACCGCCGCCGGGATAAGGGGAAATGCCCAGCTCCAGACAGTGGTCATTGACGATTGAACTTATCTTTGCGCAAGTCTCAAAGGGCTCTTTTGTTTTTTGATCCTTTACAAATTCAACCCCGATCATCAACCCTTTTCCCCTTATATCTCCAACAATCGGATATTTGTAGAGATTTTGTAATTTGCCCATGAGGTATTCGCCCTGCTTTGCGCAGTTATCAACGTATTTTTCCCTCTCCATGATTTCAATGACCTTGCTTGAGATTCCGGCGGAAAGCGGGTTGCCCGCATATGTATGCCCATGATGGAAGCTGCCAGAGCCTTTCACCATAATCGTGGTGAAGATTTCGTTGTTTGCTATTGCCGCACCGATCGGTGTATACCCGCAGCTCATACCTTTTGCGGTGCACATGATATCCGGGACTGCATCCCCGAAATGCTCGATGGCCATTTTTCTGCCTGTTCTTCCAAATCCGGCCATAACCTCGTCGTCGATCCATAAAACATCATATTTGGTGCAAATATTTCTTATCATCTTGAAGTAGATTGGTGCAGGGTGAACGCCGGGGGCGGCGGAACCAACAACGGGTTCACTAATGAAAGCCATGATATTTTCAGGTCCCTGTCTTAGAATTTCAGCCTCCAGTGCCTCCGCGCATTTTATACTGGTTTCCTCAAGTGTTTCACATCCCCATTGGTTTCTATAGTGGTAAAACTGAGGAATTTTAGGGAACTGGGCCAGCATCGGGTCATACATTTTCTTTCTTCCTGTAATTCCCGTAACGGCAAGGGCGCCAAGGGTGTTGCCGTGGAATGAGGTCCATTTTGAGATCACCTTCCATTTTGAAGTCTTTCCGCCATCCCTCTCAACAAAATACTGCCTCGCAAGCTTAATCGCAGATTCGGTCGCCTCCGATCCTCCGGAAACAAAGTAGACATGGTTTAAATCTCCGGGGGTCCACTCGCTTACTTTACTTGCACATTCTTCAATGGTATCCACAGTCCATCTTGACAGGTGGGTGAATGCGACTCTTTCCATCAATTCTTTTGTGTAGGCGGCAATTTCTTTATTTCCATGTCCCATATTGGCGACAGCCGATCCGGAGCATGCATCTAAATATCTCCTCCCTTCCGAATCATACAAATAGACGCCTTCCGCCCTTTCTATTTTCGGATATCTCCAATTTTGATTTCTGTAAAATACGTTATTCCTCGGTGCCTTATTGAAACTCATTTTAATTCCTCTCTTTTTATAGTTCTTCCATAATCTCAATTACTGCATATTTTTATTATTAAACGTTTGATGATAATATCACTTCTTCCTCCGCTTTTGCATCGAATTCGATAATGTCGGCAGGTGTCATCGTTGCTGCAACTTTCAGCTGCTCCCTGTCTAATTCTCCTTGCATTGCAGCAATACAAAGTGAAGTCACAATATCTCCCGTGGCGTTTGTCGATGTATGCGCCTGGTCAACAATTCTATATATACCTGCTACCAACGCAATGGCATCCAGCGGAAAGCCCAGCGAAGTAAGTAATGTTGTGCTTATTACAAGCCCAATCTGAGGAGTTGCCGCACAGCCTACACTTAACAGCGTAGCGGTGCCGGCAGCAAGAATCTGCTGGCTAATCGGAAGGTCAACACCATAAAGCTGCGCCGCAAACAATACGATGATTGCAAAATAAATGCAGGTACCATTCATATTGGCAGTCGCTCCAAGGGGAAGAACAAAATTTGAAATTTCCTTCGGCACTCCAAGTCGGGGAGCCACCTTCATGGAACGGGGCAGTGCCGCGTTTGTTGTGCATGCACTGAAAGCAAGCAGCCAAGGTTCAAAAGCATGTTTCCAGAACGTCCTGATGCTCACTCTCGCAATGAAGGTCAGGAATAAACTGTATACGCCTGCGACCATGATGAAATTCGCAAGGTAATCAACTGCGATAAACTTAAGTACCGGCCCGAAAATTTTAATGCCGTAAGTTCCAAGAGCTACCGCCATAAGACCGAATACTCCGTATGGAATAATTCCAAGAATAAATAAGATCATCCGGAACATCGCATCTGACAACACCTTGATCCCATTTGCTACCGGAGCGGCCTTCTCCCCCAAAGCGATAAGTGCAAGACCAAGAAATAGTGCAAATACGATAATCGGAAGCATATCCCCTGACGATAAGGAGGTAAAGGGATTAAGCGGAATCATATTTAATATGGTTTCATAGGGTCCGGCAATTTGATTTACTGTAATCTCATTTGCCATTTCACCAATGGTTATTCCTATACCCGGCTTAACGATATTTACAATTACAAGACCGATACCGGCCGCGATCATTCCGCTTGCCAAGAAAAATACAATCGTTTTGACGCCGATGGATCTGAGCTTTTTTATATCTCCCAGAGATACTGCCGCGTCAATGATACAGAACAATACAAGTGGTACGACAACCATTCTGATCAACCTGATGAATAAATTCCCCACAAAGGATAAGAACGGAAAAACGTAATCTGCAATAAACGGATTCTCAGTTCCTCCCAGGAAGTTCAGGATGTACCCGACTATAACGCCTCCGATTAAGCCGATGAAAATTTTCTTTACCAAAGACATTTTTTTCTTTTCGCCTGCTAAAGGTGAAACCATGTTCAATTCTCCTTTCGTTTTTTAATTTATTTTAATTTAAGCGCTTAAATTACCACAGGGTCGGTTTTGCAGCGAAATAGCTGCCGTTAAGAGAAATCAAAAATCCAGTAAAATGTAAAATATTTGTTTATGACATGCAAATAGATTTTACATTTCACTGGATTCTAATCGCTTATCAAGAAACCATATCGTTTCTTACACAATTAAAGCAGTCCTATTATTTACGTTTACTTCCATATTATTTTTTATGCTCTTGGCGCCAGTTAATATATTTTTCATAGATTAATTTCAATATTACACATACCGCCTTTTGCGATGCCCCTAAGTATCTTTTTTTAATCCTTTCAAGCAACGGTTCAATCGCATTTTTATCAATATTATATCCTACAATAATCTGCTTCAGAAAGCTTCTGGCTTCATCCGTCAGAAGCGTGATCGAGGCGTCTTCGATTTCACCTGTTTCCCAATTGATTACCAAACCGATATCAAGTGCTTTATACATCTCGGCGGATGGCATTTCTGAAGGCAGTTTGGCATATGCACTAAGGTAAATACTGTTTTCACTGTACTGTTTCATAGATTCACTTAGTATAATGCTATCGCACTATACGCCTCACTCCTTTCAAGAAAACTTATATATAATTTTGCTCAAATTTTATGATCTGTATGTTTATAACTGCTTATACAAAAAAACAAACATAAAACCAATTATGTTTGTTAGGTTTTGTTTGTTCGTACATGGATCGTTTCTGATCATGCCGCAAACAAAGTAACAATTTTCGACCTTCCGTCTTTTATGGCATCATAATAACATAGAACAATTATTGAATCAATAGCTTTTTTGAGTTTTCTGAAAATTATAGATTTGGTGGATTTCACCGAGCGTGAATTCCTATTTTATCGTAACCGAAAGTAATCCGACCGGCCGATAAAAATTGGAGCTGATTATTTATCCCTTCTCTTCGGAATAACGTCATCAGCTCCAATTATTTTTCTAAAATAAATGTTCAGCTATTTTTAAAAAATTATTTTAATAGGCTATGCCATCGGTTTTAAATCCGGACTGATGATCAGCTTGCATTCCGTGGCTTCCTGAATCTGTTCTACCGTGTAATCAGGATGCAGCTC
>NZ_JAGSND010000041.1 GCF_018128545.1 Sinanaerobacter chloroacetimidivorans
TGTACCCTCAAAACCGAACAATGTCAAAATATCTATTCTTACTTGAAACCATTGGTCAAGCGTTCGACCTATTAGTATCGGTCAGCTGAACACATTACTGTGCTTACACCTCCGACCTATCAACGTGATAGTCTCTCACGGGTCTTACCATTTCTGGAGGAAATCTCTTCTTGTGGGGGGCTTCGCACTTAGATGCTTTCAGCGCTTATCCCGTCCATACATAGCTACCCAGCCATGCCCTTGGCAGAACAACTGGTACACCAGAGGTATGTCCATCCCGGTCCTCTCGTACTAAGGACAGCTCCACTCAAATTTCCAACGCCCACAGCGGATAGGGACCGAACTGTCTCACGACGTTCTGAACCCAGCTCGCGTACCTCTTTAATGGGCGAACAGCCCAACCCTTGGGACCTACTTCAGCCCCAGGATGAGACGAGCCGACATCGAGGTGCCAAACACCCCCGTCGATGTGGACTCTTGGGGGGTATAAGCCTGTTATCCCCGGGGTAGCTTTTATCCGTTGAGCGATGGCCCTTCCACTCGGAACCACCGGATCACTAAGCCCGACTTTCGTCCCTGCTCGACCTGTTTGTCTCGCAGTCAAGCTCCCTTTTGCCTTTACACTCTTCGCGCGATTTCCGACCGCGCTGAGGGAACCTTTGGGCGCCTCCGTTACTCTTTAGGAGGCGACCGCCCCAGTCAAACTGCCCGCCTGACACTGTCCCAGTACTGGATAACAGTACGTGGTTAGAACTTCAACGTTACAAGAGTGGTATCCCAACGGTGACTCCACCAAAACTGGCGTCCTGGCTTCTTAGTCTCCCACCTATCCTGTACATGCAACGCCGAAATCCAATATCAAGCTGCAGTAAAGCTCCACGGGGTCTTTCCGTCCTGCTGCGGGTAACCGGCATCTTTACCGGTACTACAATTTCACCGAGTCTATTGTTGAGACAGTGCCCAGATCGTTACGCCTTTCGTGCGGGTCGGAACTTACCCGACAAGGAATTTCGCTACCTTAGGACCGTTATAGTTACGGCCGCCGTTTACTGGGGCTTAAGTTCATGCCTTCGATTGCTCTAAGCAGTCCCCTTAACCTTCCAGCACCGGGCAGGCGTCAGCCCCTATACATCAGCTTTCGCTTTAGCAGAGACCTGTGTTTTTGGTAAACAGTCGCCTGGGCCTTTTCACTGCGGCCAGCTTGCGCTGGCACCCCTTCTCCCGAAGTTACGGGGTTATTTTGCCGAGTTCCTTAACAATAGTTCTCTCGCTCACCTTAGGATTCTCTCCTCATCTACCTGTGTCGGTTTGCGGTACGGGCACCTACAATCTCGCTAGCGGCTTTTCTTGACAGCGTGAAATCAGCTGCTTCGGTACTTTAATTTCCCTCCCCATCACGCCTCAGAATTGATCAAGCGGATTTGCCTACCTGATCTCCCTCGACGCTTAGACGCACTCAACCAACGGTGCGCTCAGCTTATCCTTCTGTGTCCCCACATCGCTCAAACGATTTTCGGTGGTACTGGAATCTCAACCAGTTGTCCATCGCCTACGACCTTCGTCCTCGGCTTAGGTCCCGACTTACCCTGAGTGGACGAACCTTCCTCAGGAAACCTTAGATTTTCGGTGGGCAGGATTCTCACCTGCCTTACGCTACTCATGCCAACATTCTCTCTCGTATACAGTCCAGCATACCTTACAATACACCTTCTGCCCATATACGATGCTCCTCTACCAATGATTCGTTAGAATCATTCCAAAGCTTCGGTAGTAAGTTTTAGCCCCGTTTATCTTCGGCGCAGAGCCACTCGACTAGTGAGCTATTACGCACTCTTTAAATGAGTGGCTGCTTCTAAGCCAACATCCTAGTTGTCTATGCAGCTCCACATCCTTTTCCACTTAACTTACATTTTGGGACCTTAGCTGTTGGTCTGGGCTGTTTCCCTTTCGACTATGAAACTTATCTCACACAGTCTGACTCCCAGTAAACAATATCTCGGCATTCGGAGTTTGATAGTTTTCGGTAACCGGTGAAGGCCCCTAGAACATTCAGTGCTCTACCTCCGAGTATCTTTTAACTGAGGCTAGCCCTAAAGCTATTTCGAGGAGAACCAGCTATATCCGGGTTCGATTGGAATTTCACCGCTATCCACACGTCATCCCAGCCTTTTTCAACAGACATGAGTTCGGTCCTCCATATCCTTTTACGGATACTTCAACCTGCACATGGATAGGTCACCCGGTTTCGGGTCTACAGCATGCAACTAATTCGCCCTATTCAGACTCGCTTTCGCTTCGGCTCCGGTGCTTAACACCTTAACCTTGCTGCATACCATAACTCGTTGGCCCGTTCTACAAAAAGTACAAGGTCACTTGCGCTCCCTTTGCTTGTAAGCATAAGGTTTCAGGTTCTATTTCACTCCCCTCCCGGGGTTCTTTTCACCTTTCCCTCACGGTACTATTCTCTATCGGTCACTAGGTAGTATTTAGCCTTGGGGGGTGGGCCCCCCTGCTTCCCACCAGGTTTCACGTGCCTGGTGGTACTCTGGTGCCACTCTACGATTTGTGCATTTCGTCTACAGGACTTTTACCCTCTGCGGTAGAACTTTCCAGTTCTCTTCGACTATACACGCTTCGCGTTTTGAGTGGTCCACAACCCCGGATAAATCCGGTTTGGGCTCTTCCCCGTTCGCTCGCCGCTACTTAGGGAATCGATGTTTCTTTCTCTTCCTCCGGGTACTTAGATGTTTCAGTTCCCCGGGTTACCTCCTCTATACCTATGGATTCAGTATAGGGTACCTGCGCATTACCACAGGTGAGTTTCCTCATTCGGAAATCTGCGGATTATCGGCTGTTTGCGCCTTCCCGCAGCTTATCGCAGCTTGCCACGTCCTTCTTCGGCTCCTAGTGCCAAGGCATTCACCTTATGCTCTTCTTCACTTGACCTAAGTGAATCGCTGACTGCGTTTGTCAGCTATTTATTACTTGTTAACTAACTCGTAATTTTCTGGTTTCTCGGTAAATTAATTTTGAAATTGTAGTTAAAACCCTTTCACATTATCTTAAAGACTTTGTGCGTCGTAGAATTCTACAAATCAAGATTTGTGAATTCCTGACGTAGCACCTTCTTTACATCTAAAGATGTAGATAGGTGCGTATAGTTTTTTAACTTTTGCTGTGTATCTCTACACAACCTCGATTTCGTTGTTAATTTGTATATTTTGCATTGTTCAGTTTTCAAGGTACACTTCGATTTTTCACCGCCCAATGAGCGGTTACATCGTAGTCTTCATATTTACATACATAGTATGTAAGTGGTGGGCTTGGGAGGACTCGAACCTCCGACCTCACGCTTATCAGGCGTGCGCTCTAACCACCTGAGCTACAAGCCCATATAGAACTCATAGTGCAGAAATTTAAGTCTCCTTAGAAAGGAGGTGATCCAGCCGCACCTTCCGATACGGCTACCTTGTTACGACTTCACCCCAGTCATTGATTTCGCCTTAGGCAGCCTATTAACTGACCGACTTCGGGCGCCCCCAACTTCCATGGTGTGACGGGCGGTGTGTACAAGACCCGGGAACGCATTCACCGCGACATTCTGATTCGCGATTACTAGCAACTCCAACTTCATGTAGGCGAGTTGCAGCCTACAATCCGAACTGGGACTGGTTTTTGAGATTTGCTCCACCTCGCGGTCTCGCTTCTCTTTGTACCAGCCATTGTAGCACGTGTGTAGCCCAGAACATAAGGGGCATGATGATTTGACGTCATCCCCACCTTCCTCCGAGTTATCCCCGGCAGTCTCACTAGAGTGCCCAGCCGAACTGCTGGCAACTAATGACAAGGGTTGCGCTCGTTGCGGGACTTAACCCAACATCTCACGACACGAGCTGACGACAACCATGCACCACCTGTCTCCTCTGCTCCGAAGAGAGATCCCGGTTAAGGGACTGTCAGAGGGATGTCAAGTCCTGGTAAGGTTCTTCGCGTTGCTTCGAATTAAACCACATGCTCCGCTGCTTGTGCGGGTCCCCGTCAATTCCTTTGAGTTTCACACTTGCGTGCGTACTCCCCAGGCGGAGCACTTAATGCGTTAACTGCGGCACCGAAACCTTGCGGCCCCGACACCTAGTGCTCATCGTTTACGGCGTGGACTACCAGGGTATCTAATCCTGTTTGCTCCCCACGCTTTCGTGCCTCAGTGTCAGTTACAGTCCAGAAAGCCGCCTTCGCCACTGGTGTTCCTCCTAATATCTACGCATTTCACCGCTACACTAGGAATTCCGCTTTCCTCTCCTGCACTCAAGTCTTACAGTTCGCAAGGCTTACTATGGTTGAGCCATAGCCTTTCACCCCGCGCTTACAAAACCACCTACGCACTCTTTACGCCCAATAATTCCGGATAACGCTTGCCCCCTACGTATTACCGCGGCTGCTGGCACGTAGTTAGCCGGGGCTTCCTCCAAGGGTACCGTCATTTTTTTCTTCCCCAAGGACAGAGCTTTACGACCCAAAGGCCTTCATCGCTCACGCGGCGTTGCTGCATCAGGCTTTCGCCCATTGTGCAATATTCCCCACTGCTGCCTCCCGTAGGAGTTTGGACCGTGTCTCAGTTCCAATGTGGCCGATTACCCTCTCAGGTCGGCTACTGATCGTTGCCTTGGTGAGCCGTTACCTCACCAACTAGCTAATCAGACGCAGGCCCATCCCATACCGATAAATCTTTGGCGAAGGAAACATGTGAATCCTTCGCATTATGAGGTTTTAATCCCGGTTTCCCGAGGCTATCCCTCTGTATGGGGCAGGTTGCCTACGCGTTACTCACCCGTCCGCCGCTCTCTACATCTTCACTCGACCGAAGTTTCATTCCAATGTATACCGCTCGACTTGCATGTGTTAGGCACGCCGCCAGCGTTCATCCTGAGCCAGGATCAAACTCTTAATAAAATTTGGTATCTAAAGTTCCGAATTTCTTCGGA
>NZ_JAGSND010000042.1 GCF_018128545.1 Sinanaerobacter chloroacetimidivorans
TTCATCCTGGGTCAGGTAAGATATTCATCCCTTGCTCAGGAATTCCCGGATGTTGCTGATAAACTGTTCGAAGTTGCGGAAGAAAATGCAGCGGAAAGATATGAAAGCTATAAGAGACTGGCCGAAACAAAATAGGCTAAGGTGGAAATTACCGGTGAGAATCGTATTTTCACGAAGGAAAAATAAAATATCACAATAAAAGATGCCCCGGCCGTCATGGTCGGGGCATTACTTTGCTTAAATTATGATCTATAATTTAGTATTTTGATCCAAGATTTAAATGATAATCTAAAGTAGACATGATTAAAACTTAGAATTAAGATTTTATTCCATTGATTTTAGTGCTAATTCAGCATCCAACTCTCTCTGTCTGATGCAAGCGTTATATTCCTCATCTGTCATCTTTTCCATCGTAATGCCGGTAAATCCATAGAATATGGAAACCAGAGGATTGATGATGTTTAAGAAACAATATGGTGCATAAGCGAAAGTGGCTACCCCCAGAGTTGTGGCCTGATAAGTACCGCAAGTGTTCCAAGGAACAAGAGGGGATGTCAGTGTGCCGGAGTCTTCCAGTACACGGGAAAGATTCTTGTTCTTCAGACGTCTGTCCTCATAAGCTGTCTTGTACATACGACCAGGAAGTACGATGGACAGGTACTGATCGGAAGCTGCAATGTTTACGCCGATACAGGTAATGATGGTAATCACTACTAAAGAACCGGTACCTTTTGCCAGTTTCAGAAGGCTTTCACACAGAATCTTAAGCATATCTGTTGAATCCAGTACGCCTCCGATACACATAGCACACATAATAAGACCAACTGTGTAGTACATGCTGGATAGACCGCCTCTTGATAACAGTGAATCGATAAATTCATTTCCTGTTTCGGAAACAAAGCCCTCATAGGCAGTTATCGTTACAAGCTCGCCCAGATTAGCCCCCTGGAAGGCAACTGCACAGATAACACCGAGGATTACGCCGCCGATGAGACCCGGTAATGCCGGAACTTTAAAGATAACCATTGCAATAACTAGGAGTGGAGGGATAATCAGAATTGGTGAAATGTAGAAGTTTTCTTTTAATCCGTCCATAATAACGGTAACACCGCTCAGGTCGACATTCTGACCGGCATGGCCCATACCCAGAACTCCGTAAATGATCAGAGAGATGATAAGGGAAGGTCCTGTTGTAAAAATCATGTGTCTTACGTGATCAAACAGTGTAGAACCGGCCATTGCAGGAGCAAGATTTGTAGTATCTGACAACGGGGACATTTTGTCACCGAAGTAGGCACCGGAAATAATTGCACCGGCAGCCATCGGGAGAGAAATACCAAGACCGGCACCAACGCCGATCAATGCGATACCTACCGTTCCGGCTGTAGTCCATGAACTTCCTGTTGCCAATGCTACGATAGCACAGATCAAACAGGTGGCTACCAGGAAGATACCAGGGCTTAAAATCATCAAGCCATAGTAAATCATAGCAGGTACAATTCCTGCTGCAATCCAGGTCGCTATCAGCATACCTACGGTTAAAAGGATCAGAATTGCTTGCATGGATCTTCCGATGTTATTGATAATTCCTTTTTCGATATAAGACCATTTGAATCCATTGGCAATCGCAATAATTGCACCAAAGATAGCAGAGATAACGAGTGGAATGTGAACATATCCTTCGGTACCTAAAATTGTCCATGCCAGTGTCAGCATTAAAACAAGCAGCACCAAGAGAATTTGCCACATCGGGATTCTTCTACCCATAACTTTTCCTCCTTAAGATAAATAAAGAATATTGCGACATTATCGCCAGATAATTATATCGACATGTAGTAAAAATGTCAATATATACGGACAATTGTAAGAAATTGTCGAAAAAAGTAAGGCAAATCAAGAAAAGCGACAAATAAAAAAGAAGGCAGATGATTTCTGCCTTCTTCTTTTACATTATTAAAATATAAATGGATTCTTAAAATTAAATGACTATATTTTTTAAATTTAAAAAGTCTAACTTATTCCATCGACTTTAAAGCTAATTCGGCATCCAAAGCTCTCTGCTTCATGCAGGCATCAAACTCTTCATCGGTCATTTTCTCCATCGTGATGCCGGTGAAACCATAGAATATGGAAACCAGAGGATTGATGATGTTTAAGAAACAGTATGGTGCATAAGCGAAAGTGGCTACCCCCAGGGTTGTGGCCTGATAGGTACCGCAAGTATTCCAAGGAACAAGAGGTGAAGTCAGTGTGCCGGAATCTTCCAGAACACGAGAAAGATTCTTGTTCTTTAAATGTCTGTCTTCATAAGCAGCCTTATACATACGGCCAGGAAGTACGATGGACAGATACTGGTCGGACGCGGCAATGTTTACACCAATACAGGTAATAATGGTGATCAATACCAGAGATCCGGTTCCCTTGGCAAGCTTTAGCAAGCTTTCGCAGAGAATCTTCAACATATCTGTGGAATCTAAAACACCACCGATACACATAGCACACATGATGAGGCCAACGGTATAGTACATGCTCTTTAATCCGCCCCTGGAAAGCAAGGAGTCGATAAATTCATTTCCTGTTTCAGAAACAAATCCTTCATAAGCTGTGATGGTAACCAGTTCTCCCAGGTTTGTACCCTGGAACGCAACCGCGCAGAGAACTCCGAGGATAACGCCGCCGATTAGTCCGGGAAGTGCCGGAACCTTGAAAATTACCATGGCAATAACAAGAAGCGGAGGGATGATTAAAATTGGTGATATGTAGAAGTTTTCTTTTAAACCATCCATAAGTGTCGTAACACCACTCATGTCAACTTGCTCTCCTGCATGACCCATTCCCAAAATACCGAAAATGATAAGTGCAATAATCAAAGAAGGCCCTGTCGTAAAAATCATGTGTCTTACATGATCAAACAAAGTGGAACCTGCCATCGCCGGAGCAAGATTGGTAGTATCGGAAAGAGGAGACATTTTATCACCGAAATATGCACCGGAAATGATGGCTCCTGCAGCCATCTC
The DNA here is from genome assembly GCF_018128545.1 of Sinanaerobacter chloroacetimidivorans. GTDB lineage: Bacteria > Bacillota > Clostridia > Peptostreptococcales > Anaerovoracaceae > Sinanaerobacter > Sinanaerobacter chloroacetimidivorans. The sequence continues at coordinate 3,018 of NZ_JAGSND010000042.1, forward strand.
CAGAGGAATACCTAAGCCTGCACCAACACCGATCAATGCGATACCAACAGTACCTGCAGTGGTCCATGAGCTCCCTGTTGCAAGAGAAACGATAGCGCAGATCAAGCAGGTTGCAACCAGAAACACACCCGGACTTAAGAGCATTAATCCGTAATAGATCATTGCCGGAACGATACCGCCTGCAATCCAGGTCGCAATGAGCATACCAACTGTTAAGAGGATCAATATAGCCTGCATGGATCGTCCAATATTATTTATAATTCCCTTTTCAATGTAAGACCATTTGAATCCATTTGCAATTGCTATAATTGCGCCAAAGATGGCAGAGATAACGAGTGGGATGTGAACGTAACCCTCTGTAATTAAAATTGTCCAGGCTAATGTCAGCATCAGAACCAACAGAACCAAAAGGATCTGCCACATAGGGATTCTTCTACCCATAATTTTTCCTCCTTAAAATAAATAAATGTTTAATAAGTAGCATGCTTAATGCTATTTACCATTAATAATTATACTAGTCACAATTGGTAATGTCAACATATTACAATACCGGAAAAAACTTGTCGATTAGCAACATAATGTGTCGAAAAAGGTCGAGAAACTATTCTACTTAGGACTGTAAATACCGAATTTTATGGATCGGTTCTGATGGAGATGAAACCATTTTCACTGCCGGTAGGGAGGTACAACATGATATACTGAACGCAAGCCATTGAGATCCAGTGTTGCTGAAAGGAAGCGTTCGTTGAATCATATTGGATGCTTGGGATATGATATAATATGTAGGATTTTATTCGGTTCTATATATTATTAGATTGTAAGGTAATTTATTAAAAAAAGTATAAAAAAGTAATTGACAGGTTAGATTAGATTTGTTAAGATAATCTTCGCTGTCGGGAAATACTGAGGAAATATGGATGCTGACAGTAA
>NZ_JAGSND010000043.1 GCF_018128545.1 Sinanaerobacter chloroacetimidivorans
CCAGGATAATACCGAAGAAATAGTTATCCCGAAGAGTGGATTATTATAGTAGAAAAAAGATAGATAACACCTCACTTTCTTTAATTTGAATCCCGAAAACTTCGGGATAACACTAATGCCCTGTATAATGGAAATTGCCAGCTAGTTGGTAAAAAAATTATACAGAGGTGATAAATTGAAACACATCAACATGAAAGATCTTGTAGAGCAGGTTCTTAATGCACTCCGGCAATCGGGTATGCGAGAAAAACAGATCAAAGACTACAAGTATTGTGGTCTTTACCCTATCTGCCAATACTTTAGTGACACAGGCTTGATTACCTACACAAAAAATGTTGCAGATGAATTCATTCTCCAAATCCGTGCCGAATATGAGCAGGGGAAAATATCCCGGTGGAAATGGAACACGGTACGAAGATCGGCTGAACTACTGGAAAAATACCACACCGAAGGTACTGTGACACTGCCGCAGCTTACTCAATGGGAGGTACTTCACAATCCGCTGCATCAGGTGCCCTCCTCACAGCTTCTCTTAGAGTCTAATAATCTGCTTGTGTTGGTCTATCAAACCAAGCAGGAACTGTTGAGATTCGGACATCGGGAAAAGACCATCAGCAACTATGTTTATGATGGGTTTGACGCTATTCTCCGTTACTGTGGGGAGCGTGGTATAACACAATATGAGAAAGACGCAATTGATAGCTTTGTTGCACAGACACGCGCCAGCTACGAAAATCATTTAATATGCCGGTCTGTGTACCAAAATGTTCGAAAGGTGGCCACCCTATTAGATGAGTACCACAAAACAGGCAAGATTGAATTGAAGCGTGTTCCCGCTTGGGGGCTTCGAATGCCAAGCACGTATTATACCGAGTCGCTTAATGCTTTTTGCCGGGAAAAAGAACAGACCGGTGCCCTTGCACATAGTACAATCTCTGTCGCCCATAGTGCGATCCGTAATTTTCTGTTTGAATTAGAAGATATGGGATATGTGGATTTTGACAGAGTAACGCTTTCGGTTGTTAGCGAGTGTATGTCGCATACAGCTAAGCAATATGCCGATGGGCTGGGTGCCATGCTATTTGCGATCCGGTCATTTTTACGCTTCTTACACCGAAATGGCACGACTCAAATCGATCTGAGTATTGCAATGCCAGAAGTGGTTGCAAAAAGACGAGTGGTACGCCAAGGGTTTGGTACAGGAGAAACTGAAAAAATGCTGTGCAGTGCCAACATAAATTCCTCTATAGGAAAGCGTGATTATGCCATTATGCTGACCGCCATACAGACAGGACTGCGGGCTGTAGACATCGTGAACTTGAAACGGCAGGATATTGATTGGAGAAACTATGAAATCCGCATTATTCAAAGCAAAACCGGGCATCCGTTGAACTTGCCATTGGAGTCTGAGACTGGGAATGCGATTGCCGATTACCTATTGAACGGACGGCCAAAGTGCGATATACCGTTTATCTTTCTATGTGGCAATCGTCCGTACCGCCCCTTAAAGAATCGCTCAGCCAGTGCAATGATTTCCCGGTATATGCAGCGGACGGGTATCGATAAGTCAGATATCCCCCGGCGCGGCTTCCACAGTTTCCGGCGTTCTTTTGGTGCCGGGTTGCTTGAATCTGAAATTCCACTGGATATGCTGAGTGAACTGCTGGGGCATACCCACATGGATTCAGCGAAGCCATACCTTGCAGTAAACGAGCTGGGACTAAAAAGTTGTGCTATTGGGCTGACTCCCACCGAGAAAGCAGGTGAGGGATGGTAAATCGTGTTTTTTGTAGTCACTTTGCAGGGTTCATTCAGCAATTCATTGAACAGAAGAATGCCCTGGGGTTTCCGTATGAAGAAAGTATTCGTATACTTCAGGTGTTTGATCGCTTTTGCATGGATAAATTTCCCCATGAAACAGCTTTGACCAAAGAGCTTTGCATGGCCTGGGCGATTCGTAAAGAAACTGAGCAAAACAACTCCTTTCGCAACCGCTTAATGCCGGTTAGGGAATTTGCCAGATACTTAAACAGGATTGGAGAACCAGCCTATGTGCTTTCCCCTGATTTGTCTCAAAAAGGTCCACGCCACATGCCGCATATTTACTCTGAAGAAGAAATCGCTGCCTTTTGGCACACCCTGGATCTGATCCGTCCGCGCAGGGGCTTCCCCATCCGTCATCTTGTAATACCAACGATTTTTCGTTTGATTTATTGCTGTGGCTTGCGCCCCATAGAGGCGAGGAAACTCCGTGTAGAAAATGTCGATTTGAACGTCGGAAAGCTCAAGATTATGGAATCCAAGGGGCACAAAGATCGTATTGTTATGATGACTGACGATGTGACAGAACTATTACGGCAATACCATAAACAAGTGAATCGCATTATGCCGGGGCAGGATCTGTTTTTCCCTAATTCACAGGGACATTTGTATACGAAGAGATGGATTGAAAAGACATTTCGCATCATGTGGGATAAAACCGGTATTCCAGTATCCGCCGAAAAGCCGCCCAGAATCTATGATTTTCGTCACACTTTCGCAACGCATCGCCTGTATATGTGGCTGCGGGAGGGTAAAGATGTTTCCGCCCAATTGCCCTATCTCAGCGCATTCATGGGGCATTCACAACTATCTGATACCTATTACTACATCCATCTGGTCCCTGAACTGTTTACAGCTATGTCCGGATTGGATTTCACAAAATACGAGAGCTTGCTGCCGGAGGTAGAGATTGATGAATGATTTTTTCAAGGCCATCAGAAGTTATCTTCTTGAGTATCTGCCCAAACAGCGGTGCTGCAGTGAAAACACCATCAAATCCTACCGAAATGGACTGAACTTACTTGTTGAATATCTCCGCACGGAAAAGCAATTAGCCGTTTCCCACATTGATTTCGATCTGTTTAATCGCAAATTGATTCTAGAATATCTGGACTGGCTGGAAAATGTACGCAACTGCGGTGCAACCACCCGAAACCAACGGCTCATGGTAATACGGGCTTTCTTCAAGTACGCTGGTGAGTTAGATTGCACACAGGTGGCATTGCAACTTGAGGCGAAAGGGATACCCATTAAAAAGGTGCCCGGTAGAATAGTAGAGTTTCTTTCCGAGGACGCACTGCTAACACTGCTTAGTCAACCTGATGTGAGAAAACGAACGAACCTTCGCAATCGCTTTTTTATGACGCTCATGTACGAAACTGCTGCTCGGTGCGATGAATTGCTGAGTATGAAGGTCCGTGACCTACGGCTGGATGTTCGTCATCCTGTCGCATATCTGACTGGGAAGGGAAACAAAACCCGTTCTGTAGCTTTACTGCCCAAAGCTGTGGAGCATTGTAAACAATACCTGCAAATATTTCATGCTGATACCTGTAAAGATGATTTCCTGTTTTTTACTGTTATTCATGGAACAAAACAAGCGATGTCACCGGATAATGCTGCCGCATTTATGAAAAAGTACGGTGAAATGGCACGCCAGATTTGCCCAGAAGTTCCTGAAAGGGTACATCCTCATCAACTGCGGCATACAAGGGCGATCCATTTATACCGTGATGGTATGCCGCTGGCCGTATTATCTGAATTTCTTGGCCACGTTGATCCAGAAACCACAAAAATCTATGCATATGCCGATGCCGAAATGAAGCGCGCGGCTATGGAAAAAGCTGAACACTTGCGAAAGGGGGTGCCTGTTCCCATACCTATTTGGAAGGACAATGAGGATATGATTCTGGAATTGTCCGGACTTAAATGATTTGTTATCCCGAAGTTTTCATGAAGAAGCGGCCTATTAAGCGGCTTTCTCGTCTGACTTCGGGATAATTATTTCTTCGGTATTATCCTG
>NZ_JAGSND010000044.1 GCF_018128545.1 Sinanaerobacter chloroacetimidivorans
GCAACTTCGAACAGTTTATCAGCAACATCCGGGAATTCCTGAGCAAGGGATGAATATCTTACCTGACCCAGGATGAAATCCTTGAAGCTGGTAGTAGGTGCTTTGGAATCCAATGTGAACGGATTCTTTCCTTCCTTCTTCAGCTCCGGATTGAATCTGTAAAGGTGCCAGTAACCTGCATCCACAGCATCTTTGATATTTTCCTGAGCTTTGCCCATTCCCTTTTTAATGCCGTGATTGATACAAGGAGCATACGCAATGATGATGGAAGGTCCGTCATATTTTTCTGCTTCGATGACAGCTTTCATAAACTGATTCTTATCAGCTCCCATACCAACCTGAGCTACATAAACGTATCCATAGGACATGGCCATCATGCCAAGATCCTTTTTCTTGATTCTCTTTCCGGAAGCTGCAAATTTAGCAATCGCAGCAGTCGGAGTGGATTTGGAGGACTGTCCCCCCGTATTGGAATATACTTCCGTATCAAATACAAGGATATTGATATTCTCACCGGATGCAAGTACGTGATCCAATCCGCCGTAGCCGATGTCATAGGCCCAGCCGTCTCCGCCTAATGCCCATACCGATTTCTTCACAAGGAAGTCTTTTCTATCGACAACTTCTTTGATTCCAGTCTTCACTTCTTCGTCGGAAGTTGCAACGGATTCTAAAGCTGCCAGCAATGCTTCACTTGCCGCTCTTGAAGCTGCACCGTCATCTTTTGTTGCAATCCAGTTTTCAATTGCTTCTTTCACATCTACTGCAATATCCTTCTTCAATAATGCATTCAGAGAATCCTCAATCTTTTCTCTCATCTGCTTTGTAGCAACCAGCATGCCTAATCCGTATTCGGCATTATCCTCAAAGAGGGAGTTCGCCCAGGACGGACCTCTTCCATTTTCATCCTTGCAATAAGGAGTGGATGGAGCAGATGCACCCCAGATAGAGGAACAACCTGTGGCATTGGCAATCATCATACGGTCACCATATAGCTGAGTAACGAGCTTAATGTATGGTGTCTCTCCGCACCCTGCGCAAGCACCTGAGAATTCCAGATACGGTTTTGCAAACTGGCTTCCTTTTACAGATTCCTTGGACAGCAGATCATCCTTCAGCGGAAGTTCTGCGCTGTAATTCCAAAGTTCCTTTTCGGATAGCAGGTCTGCAAATGGATGCATTACTAACGCTTTCTGTTTTGCAGGGCAAATATCGGCACAATTTCCGCAGCCCAAACAATCCAGCGGGGAAAGCTGTATTCTATATTCCAGCCCTTCCAGTCCTTTTCCGATAGCTTTCTTTGTTTCAAAGCCTTCCGGTGCATTTGCTTTTTCTTCTTCTGTTACAAGAACAGGTCTGATGGAAGCATGCGGACATACGAAGGAGCACTGATTACATTGGATACAATTTTCCGGTATCCACTTGGGCAAGCTGGTAGCTACACCTCTCTTTTCATAAGCAGCCGTACCGGATGGGAAGGTTCCGTCTTCGATTCCTTCAAAAGCGCTGACAGGAAGGTCATCTCCTTCTTGTCTTGTCATTGGAATCAAGATTTCTTCGATGAATTCTGGAACTTTGCTTTCCTCTTTCTCATGATCCTTAGCATCAGCCCAATCTGCAGGGATTTCTACTTTCTTAATTTCAGTGATCCCTTTATCGATTGCTGCATTATTCATGTCAACAATCTTCTGACCTTTCTTACCATAAGAATGCTCTACTGCTTCTTTCAGGTATGCTACGGCATCCTCCACAGGAATAACATTTGCCAGCTTAAAGAAAGCAGCCTGCATTACCATGTTGATTCTGTTGCCTAATCCAATTTCATTGGCGATATCTGTTGCATCGATGGTATAGAAGTTAATGTTGTTCTTGGCAAGGTATCTCTTCATATGAGCAGGCAGGTGATCGCCCAGTTCCTGATCATTCCAAATACAGTTCAGTACAAAGGTTCCGCCTTTTTTCAGACCCTTCAAAAGATCATACTGTTCTACGTAAGCCTGATTGTGACAGGCAACGAAATCAGCTTCATTGATCAGATAAGTTGACTGAATCTTGCTCTTCCCAAATCGTAAGTGGGAAATAGTGATCCCGCCGGATTTTTTAGAGTCATAGGAGAAGTATCCTTGTGCATAAAGATCTGTTTTATCACCGATGATTTTTATTGCATTTTTATTGGCTCCAACGGTTCCGTCTGATCCAAGTCCCCAGAACTTACATCGGATGGTTCCGGCTGGTTCTGTTGCAATTCCTTCTACTGTTGGAAGGGAGGTAAAGGTCACATCATCGTTAATACCGATGGTGAATTGATCTTTTGGCTCTTTTTCGTCAAGGTTGTTGTACACTGCTACAATCTGTCCGGGAGTCGTGTCTTTTGAACCCAATCCATATCTTCCGCCATAGACTTCTGGAGCGTTCGCATCTCTGTAGTACATGGATCTTACATCAAGATAGAGCGGATCTCCAGGCGCACCAGGCTCTTTCGTTCTGTCTAGAACAGCCAGTCTTTTTACGGTCTTCGGCATTACAGCCTTTAAATATTCCGGTGCAAAAGGTCTATACAGTCTTACTTTAATCAAACCTACTTTTCTTCCCTGTGACAGGAGTAAATTAATGGTTTCTTCAATGGTTTCACAAACGGAACCCATTGCAATAATGACATTTTCTGCTTCTGGATGACCTACGTAATCAAAAGGCTTGTACTCTCTGCCCGTAAGGTCACTGATTTTTTTCATGTAATCTTCTACGATTCCAGGTACGGCTTCAAAGAATTTTGAAGATGCTTCTCTCGCCTGGAAGAAGATATCCGGATTCTGTGCGGTACCGCGTATTACCGGATGCTCCGGATTCAAAGCTTGGTCTCTGAATCGCTGAACTGCTTCCATATCCACTAAATTCTTGAACTCATCATATTCAATTACTTCAATTTTCTGTACTTCATGTGATGTTCTAAAACCGTCAAAGAAATGTAGGAAAGGAATTCTGGATTTAATAGATGCTAGATGTGCGATTCCGCCTAAATCCATAACCTCCTGTACGGAGCTGGATGCAAGCAATGCAAATCCTGTCTGTCTTGCCGACATGACATCGGAATGATCTCCAAAGATACAGAGTGCATGAGCTGCTAATGTTCTTGCACTTACATGAAAGACTCCGGGCAGCAGTTCTCCCGCAATTTTATACATATTGGGAATCATAAGAAGCAGACCTTGGGATGCCGTATAAGTAGTAGTCAAAGCTCCTGCTGCCAGAGATCCATGAACAGCTCCTGCTGCGCCGGCTTCCGATTGCATTTCTACAACTTTAACTTCCTGCCCGAAAATGTTCTTTCTTCCATAGGCTGCCCATTCGTCTACAACTTCGGCCATGGTAGAAGATGGTGTAATCGGGTAAATTGCTGCTACATCTGTAAATGCATAGGATACATGTGCCGCAGCGGTGTTTCCATCCATTGTTTTCATTTTTCT
>NZ_JAGSND010000045.1 GCF_018128545.1 Sinanaerobacter chloroacetimidivorans
AAGCATAAGATTCTGAAAGAATGCACCCTGCCTTATACGGCAGTGGGAGTGGTGGACATGATCATCACCGAGATGGGTGTTATGGAAGTAACACCGGAAGGAATCGTCCTGAAGGAGCTGCATCCTGATTACACGGTAGAACAGATTCGGGAAGCCACGGAATGCAAGCTGATCATCAGTTCGGATTTAAAACCGATGCAATAACTCCGGTTTTGTAGTATAATATTACTATAAGGATTCTATGGAAGAAATTGGGGCTGTAAAAAGCCCCAATTTACGTTAGCGGATTAAGGGAGGAGTAGCCATGTTTAAAATCGGAGAGTTTTCAAAATTAACACAGGTTTCCATCCGGATGCTGCGGTATTATGATGAGGTAGGATTGCTGAAACCCGCTGATATTGATAAATTTACCGGTTACCGCTATTACTCCGTAGAGCAGATTCCGTTACTCCATAAAATTATCTTTTTAAGGGACACGGGATTTCAGGTCGCGGAGATTTCTGCAGTCGTTCAGAACTGGAACGAAACTGCCATGATCAACTTTCTGAACAACAAACACAGTGAAATTGAAGCGTCCATCAAGCTGGAGCAGGACAAGTTAAGAAAAATAGAGGTAGCGATGAAGGATATGAAGGGTGAAGACCTGTCGATCCGTTACAATATTTCTTTGAAAACCATACCTGCCTATCAGATTCTTTCACTTCGCAAAATTATTCCGGATTATTTCTGTGAGGGTATGCTATGGCAGGAACTTACCGAGCTTGTTGAGTCAAATTCCATCAGGATTCCGCAAAACAGCCTGAACTTTGCCATTTATCATGACACGGATTTTAAAGAGGCAGATGTAGATGTTGAGGTTTGCGTCGCAGTACAGGAGTTGGGTGAGAGTAAAGACGGATTTACCTTTCGTGAAACGGAGCCTGTAGAAACTATGGCCTGTGCTATGGTCTACGGTCCTTATCAAAATATCGGTCCGGCCTACGAAGCCTTTGCTCATTGGCTGACACAGCATAATCAGTATAAAATGATCGGCCAAAACAGGCAGATTTGTCACTGTGGGCCATGGAATGAAGAAAACCCGCAAAATTATCTTACAGAGATTCAGATCCCCGTGACCTCTTCTCATACATAAGGCTGAGTTAAACCAGGTTAATATCCTTCCGGGCTTTTTTGTTCACTTCCTTCTTACTATTTCTTCTCTTAGGATTTATTTCTTTATTTCTTTATTTCTTTATTTCTTTATTTCTTTATTTCTTTAATTATTTATATTGACTCTGACGCCGTGAGAGGGTCTAAGATGAATTCAGATAAAAAATAAAGGTGGAGGTAACCGATGGAACAATATCAAGTAAATCCTATTGGAAAAGTAATAATAACAAAAGGGGGAATTTTTGTCGAGCTATTCGAAGACTATAAGACTGCATTAAAGGCATTGGACGGATTTGGTCACATCAATATTCTATGGTGGTTTGACGGTTGTGATTTTGAAGAGGCAAGAAGAATCCTAGAGGTGGATGCCCCCTACAAGCATGCTCCGGATAAGATGGGTATCTTTGCAACCAGATCCCCGGTGAGGCCCAATCCTATCGCCTTGTCTGCCACGCAAATCATTTCCATTGATCATGAAACCGGCAGAATCCAACTGGCTTACATCGATGCGAATGACGGCAGCCCGGTTATCGATATAAAACCCTATACACCAAGCCTTGACAGAGTGGAAAGTCCTGCTGTGCCTCAGTGGTGCAGCCATTGGCCCCGCAGCATAGAAACTTCCGGTGACTTTGATTGGGCAACTGAATTTAATTTTTAGTACGAAAGGGGAGTGCAACGGCACCCCCTTCGTTTCTTTATCTGAGCTGAAAAGCTTTTCGAAGTAATGATGTCTTGGATGCTGAATTATCTGGCTTGATATGCCTGTCTTACAAAGGTTACGAAACAATCCAAATCTTCCTTGGAAGGAAACAAAGCCCGAGCGCTTCCGGCATTTCCTCCGCCTTTGCCCCGCCAGACATTTGCATTCTCTTTTACGATCTTACCGCAGTCGGGATTGCCTGAACATGCCAGTATAACGGTATTTTCTGAAATTGAAACCAAAACCAGGAGGTGGTTGACTCGTTCTGTCAGAATCCTGGTCATAGCCAAAATATCATTGGCATTGAAGTGAGGATATTCTTTGATAATAACCGACAGGACGGATGGAGTTTTATTGCTTTCGCCCTCATATTCCGATAAAATATTATTTACTTCCTGATTGATAAAGGCATTCTTTAATTGATACAGCTCCTGCCTGATCCCTTTACTTTTTTCTTCCTGAACTTGTATCTTATCCAGCAGATCCGCTGTGTCTGCTGAATATCTTTGATTCAGTTTTGTTATCATGTCATGCTTATTTTGAAAATCTAAATACGCTTCTTTTCCGGCCTTAAAATAGACTCGAGTCATCCCTTTGTAGCTTTCCAGCTTCAATATTTTCAAAAGGCCTACCTGGCCTGAGGTGCTGGGATGGGTGCCGCAGCAGGCGACGCAATCGGCAGGATTTTCTTCACTTCCCACACAGACAATGCTGATATCTTCATCCAACGCCAGTGCTTTTCGAAGCGGCAGGTGTTCTGCTTCTTCTCGGCTATGAAAGTATCGGGTGGTGACTGGCACGTTTTGCCATATGATCTCATTGGTGAGTCTTTCGATTTCCATTGCTTTTTCCCAGCTGATATCTTTCACATCGATATCAATTGTCATATAATCTTCACCCATATGGAATCCTCTGTTAACACCGCCGCATTCCCGGAAAAAGATGCCCGATAAGATATGCTCACCGCAGTGTCTTTGCATATGGTTAAATCTTCGTTCCCAATCGATACTGATTTGGACCTGCTGCCCCAAGGTGAAAGCTTCTGCCGGGGGTATTGCACCTTCAGAATCTTGCTGCTTTTGGTCCAGTACATGATAGATGATGCCGTCTTCTTCATAAACATCTCTAACAGAGTATCCGTCAATTCTGCCGATATCGCAAGGCTGTCCTCCCCCTACGGGAAAAAAGATCGTTTCATCCAGAACCAGCCGAACCGGCCCTGAGGGATCATTGCCCCCAATAATATCTACAACGGAAGCCGTGCCTTCTTTTTTATATACATTTTGCTGATAGAGCTTTTTTGTGTTCATGGGTGGATCCTTTCTTAACTCAATATTTATAGTTTGTGAAACTAAGTTACAATTTTGTCTGATCATCAAAAGGTCTAATTTTATGTGATAACGCAAAGCTGGTTCG
>NZ_JAGSND010000046.1 GCF_018128545.1 Sinanaerobacter chloroacetimidivorans
TTATTCGTTTGATGCCTTGTATTTCTTTAATGCTTCTGTTAATTTGGGAATGATAACTTTTACGTCACCAACGATACCAACGTCTGCAACATCGAAGATCGGAGCGGTGTCATTCTTATTGATAGCGATAACACATTCGGAACCTTCCATACCGGCAACGTGCTGGATAGCACCGGAGATACCGCAAGCCAGATAGAGGTCAGGTCTAACGGTCTTTCCGGTCTGACCTACCTGTCTGTCCTTGGCAGCCCAGCCTGCATCTACGTTGGCTCTGGAGGAGGAAATGTCTCCGCCCAGCAGATCAGCAAGCTCTTTTAATGTTCCGAAGAATTCGGGTCCGCCGATACCACGTCCGCCGGATACCAGGCATTTTGCTTCCGTAATGTCAGATTTCTTGTGGGTTTCCTTTACAACTTCTCTGATCACGACGTTCATATCGGATGGAACGAATTCCACTTTGATTTCTCTGATGTTTCCTGTTCTTGATGCATCCTTTTCCAGTCTCTTCATTACGCCAGGTCTTACGGTAGCCATCTGAGGTCTGTAGTTTTTGCACAGGATGGTAGCCATGATGTTTCCTCCGAAAGCAGGACGAGTCATGAATAACAGCTTCTGTCCCGGATCTTCGTCATTTGCTTTGAATACATCGATGTCAAGCTTTGTGCAGTCTGCAGTCAGTCCTGTGTGTACTCTGGATGCTACTCTTGGTGCAAGGTCTCTTCCGATGGAAGTTGCACCGAACAGTACGATTTCAGGATCGCATTCCTTAATAACAGCAGTCAATGCTTTTGCATAGGGTTCTGTTACATATTCAGCAAGCATTGGATCTTCTACATATACCACTTCATCAGCACCGTATGCGATGAGGTTCTGTGCTTTGTCCTTAATATTATTTCCAAGCAAAACGCCTACAACCTTCTGACCTAAATCAGCGGCAAGCCTTGTGGCTTCGCCGATAAGCTCCAGACCTACCTTAGCGATAACGCCATCTCTTTGCTCTACGATTACATAAATATCTTTACTCATTTCAGGTTTCCTCCTTCTTCAATCTTTTAGATGATATGTCTTTCTTCCAGCTTATCAATGATAACTTGTACTGCTTCATCAACACTGAGATCTGCATGCAGTGTGCCCTGGCCTTTGGCCTGTTTTGTGAAGGACTTGAATACGTTTGTCGGTGATCCTTTTAGTCCGATATGTTCAAGAACTAAGGAGTCTTTCAGTTCTTCAAAGCCTAACACCTTGATTTCCTTTTCGTAAGCCTCAACAACACCTCTTGCGTGCATGTATCTTGGAACTGCCAGTTCCTGAAGTGCGGTCAAAAGACAAGGAGTCTTCACCTCGATGATGTGGTATCTATCTTCATACTGTCTCTTAACGATTACTTTGTCGCCTTCCACATTGATTTCTTCTGCATAGGAAACCTGTGGAATATGAAGGTTCTCAGCAATCTGAGGACCTACCTGTGCCGTATCTCCGTCGATAGCCTGACGTCCGGTGATGACCAGGTCATAACCGATCTTCTTCAGCGCTGCTGCAATGATCGTAGCAGTTGCATAAGTATCGGATCCGCCGAATTCTCTTGCGGATACTAATACAGCCTCATCACAACCCATTGCCAGTGCTTCTCGGAGAGCAACGTCTGCCTGCGGAGGACCCATGCAAACAACGGTTACAGTTCCTCCAACCTTTTCTTTCAGCTGAAGTGCTGCTTCGATCCCTGATTTGTCATCATGGTTAATAATGCTTGGTACACCTTCTCTGATCAGTGTATTGGTTACTGGATCCAGTTTTACTTCATTGGTGTCTGGTACTTGTTTTATGCATACAACGATTTTCATCATAGTTCTCCTTTCAACTTTCTATTAGTTTATCTTCATGGATCCGGCGATTACCATCTTCATGGCTTCTGAGGTTCCTTCGTAGATCTCCGTGATCTTGGCATCTCTCATCATTCTTTCTACCGGATATTCTCTGGAGTATCCGTATCCGCCCATCAGCTGTACACAAGCTCTCGTTACGTCATTTACCATCTCTGATGCAAATAGCTTCGCCATGGCTGCCATTGGACCATAGTTTTCCTTATTGTCCTTTGCTACAGCAGCTCTCCAGGTCATCAGTCTTGCAGCATCTATCTTTGTCTGCAGCTCAGCTACTTTGAACTGGGTGTTCTGGAAGGAGGAAATTCTCTTTCCGAACTGCTTTCTTTCTTTCACATATTTAATAGCTTCATTCAATGCGCCCTGTGCGATTCCTACTGACTGTGCGGCAATACCGATTCTTCCGCCGTCAAGGGCTTTCATGGCAATCTTGAATCCGTCGCCTTCTTTTCCAAGTCTCTGGGATACCGGAATACGTACGTTTTCATAGGCAACTTCGCAGTTGGAAGCAGCTCTGATACCCATTCTGTGGATGTTCTTTCCAACAGTCAGGCCCGGTGTATTTCTGTCAATTACAAAAGCAGAAATTCCCTTTGTTCCCTTTGCTTTATCTGTCATAGCGAAAACTACAAATGTATCAGCAAATCCGGAATTGGTTGTAAAGATCTTAGCACCGTTGATTACATATTCGTCACCATCCAAAACAGCCTTTGTCTGCTGTCCTGCAGCATCTGTTCCTGCATTTGGCTCTGTCAATCCGAAGCAGCCTACCTTTGATCCGTCAACTAATGGTCTCAGCCATTTTTGTTTCTGTTCTTCTGTTCCGAAATCATTGATGCAGGAGCAGCATAACGATGTGTGTACGGAAATGGTGATTCCGGTGCTGGCGTCTACCTTTGAGATCTCTTCCATGCATAATGCATATCCCAGATAGTCTCCGCCTACTCCGCCGTAATCTCTTGAATAGGGGATTCCCATCAAGCCATACTTCTTCAGCTTTTCTACCAGTTCCAGATTGAATTCTTCTGTTTCGTCCATTTCTTCTGCAATGGGTTTTATTTCAGTTTCCGCAAATCGACGGAATAATTCCTGCTGAAGTAAATGTGTTTTCGTTAATTTAAA
>NZ_JAGSND010000047.1 GCF_018128545.1 Sinanaerobacter chloroacetimidivorans
ATAATTAAGAGGAGATGGCCAATGGAAGAAAAAAATATCCTAGTCATGAAAGACATTGTGAAAACTTTTCCCGGTGTAAAAGCCCTAAAAGGAGTTGACCTCAATGTTAAATATGGAGAAATTCATGCACTAATGGGTGAAAACGGCGCTGGTAAATCTACACTCATGAAATGCTTGATTGGAATTCATCCACCAACATCCGGCCAAATATATTACGAAGGTCAACTGATTGAGAATTATTCAACAGCAGAAGCATTGAAGATGGGTATTGCCATGATTCACCAGGAATTGAGTCCTGTAGAGCACAGATCGATCATGGAAAATATCTGGCTGGGCCGTGAACCGAAGACTAAATTGGGTTTAGTTGATCATAAAAAAATGTATGAAATGACGAAAGAAGTTTTAAAACTTATTGATTTTAATGAAGATCCAAAAACGTTAATGGTTAATTTAACCGTTGCAAAAATGCAAATGATTGAAATCGCAAAGGCACTTTCATATAATGCAAAGCTGATCATTATGGACGAACCAACATCCGCACTGACTAATAAAGAAATTATACAATTATTTTCCATAATGAGAAGGCTTAAAGAGAATGGAAAATCAATAATTTATATTTCACATAAATTAGAAGAGATCTATGAAATCTGTGACAGAATAACCGTTTATCGAGACGGCCAGTATATCGGCGAAGGATCCACCGCGGACATGCAGGTAAATGAGCTTATCAAAATGATGGTAGGCCGTGAAGTCAACGAAATGTTCCCGAAGGTAGCCTGTGAAATCGGTGAAGTAAAAATGGAAGTAAAAGGCCTGTCCTACGGCAAGAAGTTCCAGGATGTTTCCTTTGACGTCAGAAAAGGCGAGATATTGGGAATTGCCGGTCTTGTTGGAGCAGGCAGAACAGAAGTAATTGAAACCATCTTTGGCATTCGGGAAAAATCAGCCGGCCAAATTATTATAGACGGAAAAGAAGTCAAGATACAGACACCCAAGGATGCGAAAGCAAACAAGATGGCACTGCTGACGGAAGACAGACGTGTAACGGGTATTTTCCCTATGCTCTCCGTTTTCCAGAATGTTATCATAGCCAATCTAAAGAAGTATATCAAGAAAAACGGCCTGCTGGATCATAAGACAGCAATCAAAGATACCAATGAATTCGTTGATGCCATCAAAATTAAGACTCCGAGCATCAACCAGAAAATTGAAAACCTAAGCGGCGGTAACCAGCAGAAGGTGCTGGTTGCAAGATGGCTGCTGACAAGTCCTGAAATTCTATTTTTGGATGAACCTACAAGAGGTATCGACGTAGGTGCGAAATCAGAAATTCATCGACTGATTACCAACTTGGCCGGACAAGGCAAATCCATCATCATGGTCTCATCAGAGCTTCCAGAAGTAATGGGAATGAGCGATAGAATTATGATCATGCATGAAGGAAAAGTTACCGGTATCATCGAGAACCATAAAGATTTGACTCAAGAAGAAATCATGACTTATGCTACAGGCCAAGTGCCTAAACTGGCGTAAACCATAATACAAGGAGGATTAGCCAATGACGTCTGATTCAAAGAAATTAATGGACCAAGCACAAGTATCCAATGAAAAAAAGCAAAAAGCCATTGCTCTTATTCAGAAATACGGGATAATATTGGTTCTGTTATTCCTGATTATCGGTATTTCCATTGCGGAACCGAAGTTCTTATCATCAACGAATATATTTAATGTATTGACTCAAAGCTCTATATACGGAATCATGGCATTAGGTATGACATTAGTTATTACATCAAAGGGGATTGACCTTTCCGTAGGTTCCATCCTTGCTTTCTCCGGTGTTGTAGCAGCAAGTCTGGCTCAGGTCAGCACTGCCACCACCTTATATTATCCTGGAATGGGTCAAATGCCTGTTATTGTACCGATCATTGCTGCTGTAGCTATTGGAGCTTTACTCGGCGGAATCAACGGCGGACTGATCGCTTACACAGGAATCCCTGCATTTATTGCTACTCTGGGTATGATGACCATCGCCAGAGGATTTGCGCTGATTTACACCGGCGGTAAACCGGTAAGCCAATTTACACCAGGCATGATGTTCATTGGCAGCAAAGTCGCATCAATCCCTGTTCCTGTTATCGTATACTTAATTATGATCATCATTACCTGGATTCTGCTTGGATACACCAGCTT
>NZ_JAGSND010000005.1:0-99435 GCF_018128545.1 Sinanaerobacter chloroacetimidivorans
CAGAACTCATTTGGTTTGATCTGGAAACTTATGATGCTTCAGCTAAGTAGAAATTAAATCTAACTAACTAATAAATAATAAAATTATAGCACTTTTTTGTCACACATTATATAATAAATGATAATAATAGCAACAAGCCTCCCTTCATATACATTAAGAGGGGGGGACGGCCATGAAAATAAAAATAAACAAGAAAAAAATCAAATGGCAGATAGCCGTGGTCATTCTGTTTGTGGCCATGGCCATTACCATATTCCCTACATATGACAATATCCTGGCAAGAGTACAGAAGTTGACAAGTGCCGATGTATTGTTGATCGATCCGGGCCATGGCGGTATGGATGGCGGAGCGGAAAGCGCTGCGGGAGTAACGGAAAAGAATATTAATCTGGCTATTGCACTGCACATAAAAGAATTGGCAGAACGCGACGGGTGGAACGTTGTAATGACCAGAGAGGAGGATAAAGGGCTCTACAATGAGGATGAAAAAAGGACCATACGCAGCAAGAAAACGGAAGATCTTTTAGCAAGGAAAAAAATGATTGAGGAGGCCCAGCCTCTTGCTGCTGTAAGCATCCACTTGAACAGCTTTAAGCAGGATCGTTCCGTAAGAGGTGCACAGACCTTTTATCCCACCGGTGGAGATGACGTAATCGTAGAGGAAAGTAAAAAACTTGCGGAAGCAATTCAAGAGCAATTAATTATCGGCATCAATGACGGAACGGAAAGAACGGCATTAGGAAAGCGGGATGTATTATTATTTAAGAACCCGGCAGCTCCTATTGTCATTGTAGAATGTGGATTTCTCTCGAATCCGGAAGAATCCAAGCTTCTGGAAAATAAAGATTATCAAAGAAAATTAGCGCAATCCATCTACGACGGTATTATGAAGTATAGCGGAAAGGAAGCTCACAATCCTATTCTCACCATCGACAGCCGTGGATAAGAATCTGGTTTCAACATAAAGTCAGCGCCCTGTGGATAAGTGGATAAACAAAAAAGAGAATATCATAACCAATCGTTGGAAATGAAGTGTTTTCTTCTTTGAACTTTATCCACAAGGGCCCTTGGATAAAATTGTATACAATTTGGCCTGCCTTTGTGGAAAAATCAATAAAAGCTTACGATTATGCCTATTATAGCTTGTTGAAAAAAGTTCGTAATGGACAAACATGGGTTAACATAATACAATGTATATGACACGAAGAACAGGAAAAAATACTGGGCTAAGCAGCCCTGGTACCGGGAAAGGCAAAACATATGCTGAAGGAAAAGAATTTTTATAAAGAAGGTTTGCCTGTAAATGTGATCACAGCAGACATCCAAGAGTATCCTATCCATTTCCATGATGACATTGAGGTTGTTTATGTGCTGAAAGGAACCGTAAAGCTGAAAAACGGATACTACACCTATACGTTAAAACAAGGTGACATCTTTATTTTAAATGATCGTGAAATACACAGCTTTTATCATACCGATGAGCCCAATATGGTCATGATGCTGCAGCTTGATCTTTCTTATTTCTCCAAGTATTACGGAAACTTGAAAAACAGCTTCTTTGTAACGGATATGGAGGATGATGATGATGAAAGCCTGGAGGCACTGCGGGGGATTCTGGCACGCATCATGTTGGAAGTTCTGAAAAAAGGATATGGCTACGAATATAAGATTATTGAAGGTGCACACAATCTTCTTGCAAATCTTTTGGCTAACTTCCAGTATTTTGCCATGGAAGACGGGAGATTTGTCAATGAAGCCAAAAATATGGGCAACAAAGTACTGGCCGGGCGATTAAACAGAATCACGGACTATATGTATGAAAACTATACCAGAAGATTGACCTTGAATGAGATTGCAGATAGGGAACATCTGAGTATTTATTATCTTTCTCATGTAATAAAGGAGGCAACAGGGCTGAGCTTTCAGGAGCTGCTAAGCTTCATTCGGGTGGAGGAATCGGAAAAACTGCTTCTGGGAACCAATAAGAAAATTGGCGTAATCTCTGAAGAATCAGGGTTTTCCGCTATTCGGTATTACATAAAGTACTTTACAAAATGGTTCGGAATGCATCCGGCCGAATACAGGGAAAAATATACGGGAAGAGTCAGCAGCAGAGAAATCTCAGCTCAGTATACGCTATCCAAGCCCGATGATATTTTAGCTGCAATCAAACATCAGTCCAAAGAAATCTACACATCCTATGAGAGGGAGCAAGGACCTGCATTGACCATCGTAAATCTGGACTTGGATGAACCCTTAAAGCATATGAAAGATGTGGAATGTGGGATCAGAGATTTATTCTCATTCAGCAGCATGGCTCCGGGGGCCTTCGCTTTTAACATGCTGACGGCACTCAATGAACATGTGATAGCAGCAGGAGAAAATTATATCATTACGAGGCTTCATCGCGGCCATTCGGACAAAGATGCTTTCAGCATTCTTCTTTATAATAATAATGATAAAATAATGGAATTGGCAAGGAAGGGACTTTCGTTAGAGGAAACCCAAAATAGACTGGTTGAATTTCAGGACGGCTCGGAAATTCTCATTAAAATTTCCGGAATGAACGGACAATATCAAATCAGCAGATATAAATTTTCGAAAGAAAATATTCTGATGAGTTACAAGGTGAAGCTTGGGATTTCCAACGCGTTAGCAAAACGGGAGCGGTTGACCAGCAGATGGGCCACTACCCCAACAGTCGATTTTACGACGGTAACTACGGTGGACACCCTAAGCATACAATCTAATTTAAAGGGCTTCAGTGCAGAATTGATCCTAATCGACAAAAAAGGCTGATAAATTCGTATGGTGATCAATGTGTTTTAAATACATGCCGGAATCAGACAAGAGGATATTCTATAGTGTACATAAAAAGTGCACCCCAACTGCATCTGGCATTTGGGGTGCAATTCAAATCTTGCATGATTTTTTACAGTCGGCTGCCCGGTATCCGATTCTTTGATTATCTTTTCAATCTCCTGCTTTTCCTGTCAGATGCTCAATTGTTATTTCAACAACAACACAATTGTTCCATTGATCCTTTATGTACTGTTTACCGGATTCTATAAAATCAGGTGAATATTTATGCAAGATCAATTCCAATCCGGCCTTTTTATCCTGATCCTCAGTCAGAACTCTTGCTTTTCCAAAGGCTATAGCACTTCTAAATAAAGAATTGAAATCCTCGGGAATGATATGATCCTGATCGATTACACAAAAAGATACCTTTTCACTTCTTTCTATAGCATCAAGTTTATAACCTCTGGCTGCGCAGTGAAATATAATTTTATTATCGCTGTAGACATAGCTTAAGGGAACTGCGTATGGGTATCCGTCATCACCATTAACTGCCAAAACTCCACTTGTATTGTTCTTTAAAATTTCAATGGTTTCTTCTTTTGAAAGGGCATTCCGCTTTCTTTTCATTTCTCTGAACATTTTTCTTCTCCTTTTTATAATACCGTTTAGCCTTTGTTAAATTATACCTTGCCATGAAACTTTTGTCACATGTGAATTAAGACTTGTTTCGATAAGTACTCTGACAAAACAACAAATTTGTCATCGTAATAGTCAAGCCATACCGCCCCCGAAGAAGTGGCAAACCAGAATTGTACTTGATTCGGAACAGCAGTTTCATTTGCTGTAAAACAAGCGAGAAAGAGCAAATGAGTACATTTTTTGAGCAAACACATAATTGAATATTCTGAATTCGTTTGATAAGATTTAGCTGTACCAAATCGCAGATTAACGATATGTCATAATCAATAACATATGGAGGTAACAGTATGAATCTTTTAATTATTGGAGCGGGTGGAGTTGGTACATCTGCAGCCATGATTATCAACAGAGCCGGTATAGAAGGGGAATGGGCTAAAAAAGTAGTCATTTCCGATTATAATCTTGCAAGAGCGGAAGAAGTTGCAAAATTGTGTGATGATCCTCGTTTCATTCCGGAAAAAATCAATGCGAAAGATAAGTCCAGCATCAAGGATGTTATCGAAAAGCATGGAATTACATATGTGATGAACGCCGTGGAACCTGACTTTAATGAAAATATATTTGATACCTGTCTGGAAACCGGTGTAGGGTACCTTGACTGTGCAATGACATTGTCAAAAAGACATCCAGAGAAGCCTTACGAGCTTACTTATATAAAGCTTGGGGATTACCAGTTTGAGAAACATGAAGAATGGGTAAAAGCCGGTAACATGGCTATCGTTGGATCCGGTGTAGAACCGGGCATGGCCGACGTATTTGCAAAGTATGCCGCAAAGCATCTCTTTGACACCATAGACGAGGTAAATGTGAGAGACGGAGATAATTATCAGATTCCGGGGTATGATGGGGTTGCCTTTGGCTTCTCTGTTTGGACTACGATTGAAGAGTGCCTGAATCCCCCGGTTATTTGGGAAAAGGAGAAGGGCTGGTTTACAACCGAATCCTTCTCTGAGCCTGAAATCTTCAATTTCCCTGGCGGAATCGGTGATGTTGAAGTAATCAATGTGGAACATGAAGAGGTTTTGCTTGTACCAAGAGTAATAGATTGCAACAGAGTTACTTTTAAGTACGGCGTTCCTAGGGAGATGAGAGCGCTTCTTAAGGATCTGGAAGCCTGCGGAATGGACAGCGCAACCCGGATGATTAAGGTGGGAGATACCGAGATCTCTCCAAGAGACTACCTTGTAAAGGTAGTTCCAAGTCCTATTGAATTAGCTCCGAAGATGATCGGAAGAGGCTGTGCAGGAACTTGGGTAACGGGGACAAAGGACGGAAAGAGAAGATCGGTTTATTTATATCAGGTAGCTGATAATCAGGAATGCCTGAAGAAGTATACTACCAATTCCGTAGTGGCACAGACGGCGGTTGGCCCTGTTATCATGCTGGAATTAGTAGCAAAAGGAATTTGGGATCTGAAGGGCGTACACGGACCGGAATCCTTCGATCCGGATCCCTTTGTAGAAAGACTTGCGAAGTATGAGTTCCCAGCAGGAATCAGAGAAATGGATTCCGCATATGCCGATGCATTAAATGAAAAGAGACTTCTGGACGCGTTAAAAGAGAATACTTCAAAATAATAAGAGAAAAGTGCCTGTCGGGTGAGGATCCTCCAAAGTATTTTTCAAAACCTTAAGATATCGGTTTTGCACTCACTGACAAGGCACTTTTTGTATGGGCAAAAGAATTATAAAAAATTACAGAAAAAATAAGATAGGAACATTTCTTTTGAACTGCATATGCTATAATACAAATAGAATATTATGGCAATGGAGCTTTCATTATGGAGAATTTCAAATCACAAGCATTAGAAGTAAATTTAGCACAGACCCGGGATATGGAGATGGACATACCGGAGGAACAGCTATGGTTCGCCGACCTGTCCAAATCAAAATGGGGAATACATAAACGTGTTGAAGAATTTATCATAGAATTGAACCACAAGTATGTGAACTATCAGTATGTTATAGAAGCATTGCATACCATCAGTTTAACAGATCTGTGGTTCTATAATTCTCTGCCGGAATCGGAAAAGGCCCTTAAGGTTTTGCTACAGATATTCAAAAAACTCATGGATTCGGACCTGAATGATGATCAAAGGGAGCTGCTGATCAAAACGCTGATTAAATTTATGGAGCGTTTGGCAAATTTGGACGATTTTCCTACATCCGTGATTTGGCAGGGCCTTACTATGATAAGGGAAGATCTGCAGAAGCATGAGCTTCTCTATGTTTTTAATCTGGGATACTTTAAGACATATTTAAACAAAATTGCGCAGTTTTCCGAGTTTCGTGCTGCTCTGACTGAAATAACCGTCGGACTTGTAGACAGGTGCATTGATTTCTGGGAAGAAAGTTGTGATCTGGAAGCATGGCTTAAGAAGAAAAATCTCTTGTTTTGCTCTGTGGATCAGGAGGCCTTTCAGGAAATCGGAAAACCCTTTTTTGCAAAACTCAGGCAGGACCTGAGACAGGCGGCTGATTGGGATGAACTTTGCAGTCTTATGTTCTTTAATGACATTTCTAACTATTTTCGCGGATTTACAGATAAATTTAACACCTCCCTTGAAAAAATTTATTATTTGCAATACCTGCTGCAGCTTCCGGGTATGAACTATTTAAAAGACCATCTGCTTTACGATATGAATCGTTACTTACGAAGCGTACTCAGGGAATTGGACGAAAATGATATTACTCTTTTTCTGGACACGATCATGATTCTCTTTGAAGAACTGAAGGCGGAGCATTCCGGAACGGTGCTGGACTGTATCCTTACCCTTGGAAAAGAAGTCATCAACACGGAAAATGAAAGTATCATTTCCTATTTTGTAAAATGTCTGATCAATATGGGATTCAATTATCCCGGCCAAATGTCTGTAAACGCTGACTGGCAGATACAGATTAACGCCAATCATGTAAAAAATATCAAGGTCTGGCTTGAATTGATAGAGTGTGCTCCTTATGAAATGAGAGAACTGCTGGACGCGTTGATTGTGAATTTAAAATTAGGCGGAATCTTTATTTCTGATACGGATCTCTTCCAAAGAGAAGTTACAAAACTGCTGAACTCCAATATCGGATCGGTTTACCGGGAGATGAAACAACTGGCCAGGATCTTTCCGGTGTATTTCCGTGAGATCGGAGCGGAGGGCAAACTTCGAGAGGTTACTACAACGGTAGATGAACTGTCAAGAAGGCAAGATAGGCTGATTCATTTTCTCAGAAAGCAAATTCACACAGAGAGTAATAACACCCATATAGAGTTGACCAGGCGCATCCTGTTGTACTGGTATGACGGCAAAATAGATCATCTGAAGGATATGGTGCCGACGGATGTGTTCCAATGGCTGGATCTAAAAAGCGATTGGTATATAAAAGCTCATAAGGCCCTGACAGACCTATGTAGAGAAGAGAAAACAACTCTTGACCGGCTCTTTGGAGATATGGATCGATTAAAGGAGCTATGTAAACAAACGAAGGAAAACAACAGGGACAAAAAACGGGTACTTTTGCTTTTTCAGATCTACACGTTATTATTGGAAAAATATTCTCTGGATTCAGAGGATATTGTATCAATGCTGAAAAATTATCCTTTTTTCTCCAAAAAAGAGCTTGAAGAACTGGATACGGTGCTGAAAGAAAATAATACGGAATTATGTTTGCGCCGCATTTATCTTCTGATGAAGAGGCTGAAAGAGTTGATTCTTGATCCGAAAGAAAGTATCGCACAGGAAGATATTTATTATAAGCGCCACATCGCAGTGGGAATCCCCTCGATGTACGGCAGATACATCGAGACCAAATTCGAAGCATTGGGCCTGATGTTCCGCCTCGAAAAGACGGCATCAAAACTGATGGTGGCTCTGCTCCAGACTGTTAATCTTGAGTATATCACTGCAAAGACCTTTCGGCGTATTTACGATATGCTGGCGTTGTTTCGGGAAGGGCTGGAACTGGACGGGATCTCCAACCAGGGATTTAATTCCAATCTTGACATGCTGAAATACAGCCTTTCGTCACCCAGCTTTTCACTGGATCAGTATATCAATATCTTTCAGTTCATGGCTCAGGATATGAAGCATATCATTGATGAGTACTTTATTGATGTGTATGCAGGCCCGCTGAAAGCGATTATTCCTCAGGCATTTCCGGAAGCCAGAGGTTTGTCTGACGCAGAGAGCAAACAGCATTCTCAAATCGAAACGGAGAAATTCCTTCGGGAAAATCTATCTTCGGCATTCCTGGTTCAGGATCTTGATAATTTTATCACAAATAGTATCGGCACATTGAGAAGCATGATTGAAACTTACTCTGATGAATTTATCAAGAACGTTATGACTTACGACCCTGATCTGGTAATAAGCCCTTTGAACAGAGTCACTCTGGAAATGGATAATCCGGTGTTTCTGGGTGCAAAGGCATATTTTCTGAAGAAGCTGATTTCCTACGGATATCGGGTGCCGCCAGGATTTGTACTTACTACGGAAGTCTTCCGCCACAAGGATACGGTAACCATTCATCCCCGGATGAGACAGGAATTGGATCAGTATATTCTAAACGCCATAAAGGAAGTAGAATATATGACCGCCCAAAAATACGGCAGCCCGGAGAATCCGCTGCTGTTTTCTGTACGATCGGGATCTTCTTTTTCTTTGCCCGGTGCGATGAAGACCTTTCTTAACGTTGGAATGAATGATGAAATTGCAGAAGCTTTCGGGAGAAGACCAGGCTTCGGATGGACGGCCTGGGACTGCTATCGTCGATTTTTTCAGAGCTGGGGGATGGTTTACGGCATCGAGAGGGATGCGTTTGACCAGGTCATGCAGGAAAAAAAGATGAAGTATGGTTTGAAATTAAAAATTGAATTTACGCCTGAGCAAATGAAAGAAACTTGTTATGCCTATGAAGAAATCCTGAAGGGACACGGCATTCAGATAGAAAAAGATCCTTTTTTGCAGTTGAAACAGGCCATTTTAAGCGTGATGGACTCATGGTCTACAAAAAGTGCTGTTTACTACAGAAATCATATGCAAATTGCCGATGAATGGGGAACTGCAGTAATCGTACAAAAGATGATACTGGGCAATCTGTCTCCCAAATCCGGAACGGGAGTGTTATTTACAAACAGCCCCTTTAATGAAAAGCCCGGAATTAATTTGTATGGCGATTTTGCCTTGTGCAGTCAGGGCGAGGATGTGGTTTCCGGGTTGGTGAATATTTTGCCAATTACTGAAAAACAGAGGAAACAGAGTCATAGTGACTGTAAAATTTCATTGGAGTCGGCCTTCCCCGCTATTTATGAATCCCTGCTGAATACGGCAAAGAAATTGATCGAGCAGCATGGCTATGTACATCAGGAAATAGAGTTTACCTTTGAATCCGATCATCCGGACAGCTTATATATTTTGCAAACGAGAAATCAGAATATGAAAAAACAAAAATCCACAAAACGATTTTCATGTCCCGGAAACCGGATGAAACGTATCGGAAGCGGTATCGGCATCGGCGGAGAAGCCCTGTCAGGACTGCTGGCTTTTGATATGGAGGATATTACAAAAATAAAGAAACAGAATCCGGAAGAAAAAATAATTCTTGTAAGGCCGGATACGGTTCCTGACGACATCCCATTGATCTTTCATTGCGATGGCCTGATTACGGCCAAGGGAGGCGCCACCTCACATGCTGCCGTAACAGCTGCCAGTTTAGGAAAAGTTTGCGTCGTAAGCTGTAAAGGCCTTTCCGTAAACGAAACAGCGAAAAACTGCATTATCAACGAATTCCAATATGGTCTGGGCGATAAAATTTCCATTGATGGAAATTTGGGATATATCTATGAAGGGCTGTACCCGATACAGGAGGATTAGGTCATACCGAAATCTCATAAGATGTTTAAAATGCCGATAGGCACAAGATAGAAGTAAATACATAAAAGGAGAGACTGAATGGAAACGCAATTAAAGAACAAAAGGATGCTGGGCATTAACGGCATAGGAAGAATCGGCAAGCTTACTTTATGGAATCATTTAAACCTCAGGCACTTTGACGGCATCGTAATCAATGCCGGAAGGGAAGTGGGCAGGAACCCGGAAGATATCCTGCAATACCTGAAAACAGATTCCACCTATGGCTCTATTGATCAGTTTTTATATGGTCATTCGGGGAAGCAATGTGAAGTAAGGATTCTGGACAAATCTGAAAATTTATTTCAAATGAACGGCTGTACTGTAAAGGTTCTGACAAGCGAAAGAAACCCCAGAAATATCTCATGGGCAAGAGAAGGGGTTAGACTGGTAATTGACTGTACCGGTGTGTTTTTGGATCCTACCCTTCCGGCAGATCATCCGAAAGGCAGCCTGAGAGGACACCTGGAAGCCGGAGCGGAAAAGGTTATTTTAAGCGCACCCTTTAAAATGAAAGATTCCTCCCAGAAAATTCCCGCTGACAGTGCTATGCTCGTATATGGGGTCAATCATTCCAGCTACGATCCTGTCAAGCATCATATCATTTCCGCCGCAAGCTGTACAACTACCGCTTTGGCGCATATGATGAAGCCCTTGCTGGAAACGGAGGAAACTTCGAAAATCATCACTGCTTCCATGTCTACGGTTCATGCGGCAACGAACAATCAGAGCATATTGGATGGCCCTCCAAAATCCGGCACGAAGGATTTGAGACGGAATCGATCTGTCTTCAATAATATCATTCCTACTTCAACCGGTGCCGCCATTGCTCTGGAGGAGATTCTTCCGGAGATCAAGGAGATCGGATTTATGGCAGATTCCATCCGGGTACCAACCAGTACGGTTTCTTTAATTTCCCTTAACATTACCTTCCGCTCTATCGTTTCGGAAAACGGAGTAGCAATCATCAACAAAGACTTTCTGAATGATATTTACCGGAAGGCGTCAGAGGGAGCACAGAAAGATTTCCTCTTTTTCAGTGAACTGCAGAATGTTTCTTCCGATCTGATGGGGTGCCAGGCGGCTGTCATCATAGAAGGACATGAAAACCATACCAGAACGGGATTCATGGCCCTTGATGCCGAGCTTCTGCAGCATTATGGGATCAACACAACGCAGGATATCAATTTCCCCGTCACCCATGCCAAAATTTTCGGCTGGTACGACAATGAATTCGGCTGCTATGTGAATTGTCTCGGAAAACTTACCAAATATATGGATAAAAATATGATTTGATAACCGTTCTCCAAAATACGCTTTCCCGAAAAGAGGCAAGCAATTACAAAACCCCTTCCGGCAGACACTGAAACGACGGTTTCACCTGCCGAAAGGGGTTTATTTACTAGAATAAAAAGCTACTCAAATATCTCTTTTGCCTTCACCATAATATCGGATATGGGCAGGTGCTGCGGACAATGTCCTTCACAGGCCTTGCACGCGATACAGGCCGATGGTCTTCTGTCCGGCGACATCCACATGTCAAAATCTGCCTTGACTTTATGATTACCCTCATACAGGTACCAGTCATTGTAAAGACTGATCACAGCAGGAATCTGAATTTTTAGCGGACATGGCATGCAGTATTTGCATTCAGTGCAGGAATACTGAATCAGTTTGTTGTACTCATCTGCCACGGACTTTATAATGGCCTGCTCTTTCGCCGTTAAGCTGCTGGGGTCGGCAGCCTCTATCACCCGGATATTCTCATCTACCTGTTCCATGCTGTTCATACCGCTTAGGATGGTAAGCACTTCAGGGAAATCTGCAACCCAGCGCAGAGCCCACTCGGCTGGAGTTCTTTTGATGGGTGCCTGCTGCCAGAATTCCTGTATGGTCTTTGGAAGGATATCCGTTAGTTTCCCGCCTTTTAAGGGCTCCATGACGATAACCGGAATCCCCTTGGAACCTGCATATTTTAGGCCCTTAACCCCTGCCTGAAATTCCGCATCCATATAATTCAGCTGAATCTGGCAGAAGTCCCAGGGATAGTAGTCAATGACCTCCTGAAAGAGGGTAAAGTCATCATGGAAGGAAAAACCGATGTGCTTGATTTTTCCTTCTTCTCTTTTCTTTTCCAAAAATTCCAGAACATTATATTTTAATACACGTTTCCAAATAGGAACGGTAATGTTATGGACCAAATACATATCGATACAGTCTACATCCAGTCTTCTGAACTGCTCTTCAAAAATTTTCTCGATGTCTTCTTCCGATTTGGCGAACCATGCCGGCATTTTATTTGCCAGCAGCACCTTTTCCCGGTAACCGTCTTTCAAAGCCTTTCCGACCACAACCTCACTGTTTCCGTCATGGTACATGTACGCCGTATCAATATAATTGATACCTTTGTCTATGGCGTTTCGGATCATGGCGATGGCTTCCTTTTCGTTGATTTCACCGGGATTGCCGTCCAATATGGGCAACCTCATGGTTCCAAAGCCGAGCAAGGAGATTCTTTCTCCGGTTTTCTGAAAGGTTCTATACTTCATATATAACACCTGCCTCGTTTCTTTAGTTTGATTGGTTTTAAAGTTTGGTATAATATTTTTAAATTTTACTATAATATGTTACCATATTTCAATAAAATAAGATATAATGAACGCAAAAGATTGCCGCAAGGAAGCGTTCATTGCAAAGCCCACAAACTGAAAGGAGAGAAAAATGAGGAGAAAAGACAGAGAACTAACCAACAAGGCAGACATTGAAGATGTCTTAAAAAGAGCTTTCGTATGCCATTTGGGGTTGGTAGACGGAGACCAGGCGTATGTGGTTCCGATGAATTATGCCTATGAAGACGGCCATATCTACCTGCATGGTGCAAAAGAAGGAAGAAAAATCGATCTCATTAGAAAAAACAATAAAGTCTGTTTTCAAATGGAGCTTTTCAATCCTGAAATCGTTAAGGGAAACGATAAGCCCTGTGATTGGGGAACCTCCTTTCGAAGTGTAATCGGAACGGGCATTGCCAGATTTCTGGAAACCTCAGAAGAAAAGGAAAGAGGACTTGGAATCATAGTCGGAAAAGAAGATGAAAGAACTTTCTCCTTTCCGGAAAAGATGCTGAATGTGACAGCCGTCATCGATATTGAAATACTGGAAATGACAGGAAAGGTAGCAAATGATTAAGGACAAGCTGGATGATTTTCTTGAAAAAGCTCTCATAAATTATGATTTGCCGGGATTGGCGGTAAGCGCAGGGACGATTTCCGGTTCTACTGGCAGCCCTTCCTGCAGCTTCGGCGAAACCGCAGGATTCACTTACAGAAAAGCGTTGGGATATAAGGATTTGGTAACGAAGGCACCTTTACTGCCCGAGCATATCTTTCATATGGCCTCGGTTACCAAGCTTTTCGTCGGCACTTCCATACTTCTGCTCCGGGAAAAAGGGCTGATTGATTTAGATGGTGCCCTAACCGACTATTTACCCTGGTTTCAACTGAAAGACGACCGATATCGCCTGATTACCATCCGTCACCTTCTCAGCCATACGGCAGGTCTGACGGATGTACAAGACTATCATTGGGACAAGCCGGAAACCGACGAAGGAGCGCTGGAAAGATATGTACGTTCCCGGGAGGTTCTTGAAAGCTCCCTCTTATGGTCACCGTCGGACGGAAAATTTTCCTATAGCAATATAGGCTATGAAATACTAGGTGTCGTCATTGCAACGGTATCCGGGATGCCTTTTGAGGAATACGTTAGAGAGAATATCTTCCGGCCGCTGGAAATGCATGATTCGACTCTGCTTACCTATGAACGGGGGATTTATGAAGGAGAACAGGCCTGGCCATCTAATCTTTGCACTCCTCATGAAAAGGACGAGCAGAAAAATATTGTAAGGTCAAAACACTTTCCATATAACCGGGCTCACGGCCCAAGCTCCACACTTACGTCGAATGTGACGGATCTTGAAAAGTGGGGACTGGCCCATCTTGGGAAAAAGGTACTGAAAAAAGAAACCTATGATTTGGCATGGACGCCTCAGGCACTGGTTCCGAATAACGGCGAGCAGATCTGCCTCGGCTGGTTCTGCCGTGAACAAAACGGGTTTACTCTTTTTGGCCATGAAGGAACCGATGACGGTTTTCGTGCGAGTTTCTGGATCTGTCCGGAACGCAGTCTCTATCTGATCGTTTGCTCCAATATTTCCAATGCCCCGGTAAAGAAAATCAGCAAACAAGTTTTTGATTTGATTTGCTCGGAGTAAAGAACTTGGAATAAAGAAAAAGAAGAAAACCTGTGGGATTCTCCAATAAAGAAAACTCACAGGTTTCATATTTCTGATCAATTCAAAGAGTTTAAAAAATCAAGAAAATCAGTAAAATCCTCAAAATCACTCTGAATAAACTCATATAGAATCGGCTCTTTAAATTCGTATTTTGCCGTCGGGATAATACTGCTTGCCACGCTGCTTTTGTTCAGCTCTCTCTCGATTTCATGGATTTCGATCAGACTGTAGGCGGCGATAATAAGCTGGCCGTAATCCGTCGCGTAGTACAAGCCGTGAATGTCCTCGTTAAGGCGAAAGACTTTACGGTTCACATGGTCATTGTTTTTATTGAACTCCAGATAGAGTCTGCCGTTTTCGTGGATGGTTTGCATGCTGTTGGCGGAGATGTAGGCAAAGTTCTGGAAAAAATCATCCATATCCGTTAAAATCTCGTAAACCGTTATAAATTCGGGATGATTCAGCATCATGGCGGCTTCTGCCGAGGTGACAAAAAAAGAAGATCTTTTTTTCGTACTGGTGACCTTCCGACCTTCTACGGTGATTTCTGAAACAACGAGCTTATATTTACCGTCAAATTCGATGAGAGACTCGCAGAGGTAGGAAAAACCTTCCTCATCCAAGTATTCTTCAATACTGTTTTTACATAAAGTAGCTCCCGTATCCTCACAAAGATCTTCTAACGGAAGACCTTCGGCTGCCAAATAGGCGCCAGCTTCGAAATCTCTGCCAAAAATTCTCATCAAATAATAATTGATAAGTTGATAGTCTGTCAGGATCGGCGTGCATATTTTATCTTTCAGCTCTTCCAATTCTTCTTTTGAAAGAGTCACTTCCTCTTCAAGCAGAAAGCTGTATTCACTTTTTGTTTCCGGCATGGGGAGTGATAGCCGCTGATTCATCTCAGCATACTTTTGGACCAGATAAATGGCTTCCCGCTCCGTAACATCAACTTTTTTTCCGCCAAGCCCTCCGATAAGCGCTTGTTCTACTACCATTAACTCCTGGCTGTCGCTTCCGATCAGGCTTTTATATGTTTCAAATCCGTATTCTTCTGCATCAAAGTAAAAGAATTGATGAAAATCCGAAATAAAATCCAAACTGGATAATTCCCAGTGGATATGCAGTCCAACGACACCCATCAGCCTGGTATCAGTAATGAAGGCTGAAATAAAGCTGCGTTTTGTGTTGCTGATTGCAACGGATGCTCCCCCTTTAATTACGGTAAATTTTCTTTCTGTCAATCCAATACCTCCTAAAATCCCATAATTCCCTTGCATGTTAAGTATACCCATTGACATTTAAAAAATCAAGGAATATAATAATACTCGCATTGAAAACTAAATAGAACCTTATCAAGAGAGGCAGAGGGAATAGGCCCGATGAAGCCCAGCAACCTACGTATTCATATTCATGTGAATAAAAAAGGTGCTAAGTCCTACGGAATTTTATTCTGAGAGATGAGGAGAGAATGAAATAATAAACCTCTTCTTGCTTGAGAAGGGGTTTTTAATATGGTTATTTAGGGTATGAAGATGTAATAATAAATGTAATGAAAAATGAAAACAATGGGACAGCAATTCAGGAAATGTTATGTTGTAATTGTTTTATGTAGGAGGAAAAGAGAATGAAAAGATTATTTACTTCGGAATCAGTAACTGAAGGGCATCCTGATAAAATATGCGATCAGATTTCAGATGCAATCCTCGATGCGATATTTGAGCATGATCCAAAGGGAAGAGTAGCAGCGGAAACGACCGTTACGACCGGATTGGCAATGGTGGTTGGGGAAATTACTACCAACTGTTATGTAGATATTCCGAATCTGATCAGGAAGGTTATCTGTGATATCGGCTATACCAAAGGAGAGTACGGCTATGACGGAAATACC
Source organism: Sinanaerobacter chloroacetimidivorans (assembly GCF_018128545.1). Lineage (GTDB taxonomy): Bacteria > Bacillota > Clostridia > Peptostreptococcales > Anaerovoracaceae > Sinanaerobacter > Sinanaerobacter chloroacetimidivorans. Next base: position 15,577 of record NZ_JAGSND010000005.1, read on the forward strand.
TGCGCGGTAATGACGGCCATCCATGAACAGTCCGGCGATATTGCCATGGGAGTTGATAAAGCTCTGGAATATAAGGAAGGTACTCTGCTGGATGAATCTGAAACCATTGGAGCGGGCGATCAGGGGATCATGTTTGGTTTTGCCTGCAATGAAACACCGGAACTGATGCCTATGCCTATTTCTTTGGCTCACAAACTTGCAAAACAGCTGAGTGATGTAAGAAAATCAGGGAAACTGGCATATCTGAGACCTGACGGAAAAACCCAGGTCACGGTTGAGTATGATAATGATAAGGCAGTAAGAGTGGATACGGTATTGGTTTCCACGCAGCATGATCCTGATGTAACGCAGGAACAGATCAAAAAGGATATTATAGAGTTTGTTATCAAACCGATCATTCCGGCTGACTTGTTGGATGCAGAAACCAAATACTATGTAAATCCAACCGGAAGATTTGTAGTTGGAGGACCAAACGGTGACTCAGGACTTACAGGACGAAAAATCATCGTTGATACCTATGGCGGATACGCAAGACATGGCGGCGGTGCTTTCTCCGGAAAAGACCCAACAAAGGTTGACCGTTCTGCTGCTTACGCCGCAAGATATGCCGCAAAAAATATTGTTGCCGCAGGACTGGCCGACAAGTGTGAGATCGAGCTTGCCTACGCCATTGGCATTGCAAAGCCGGTATCTGTTTTAGTAGAAACCTTTGGCACTAATAAGATTTCAGAGGAAAAAATCGTTGAGCTCGTAAATAAGCACTTTGATTTGAGACCATCGGAGATCATTAAGAATCTAGACTTGAGAAGACCGATCTACAGACAGGTAGCCGCTTACGGCCACTTCGGAAGAACCGATATCGACCTGCCATGGGAAAAAACTGACAAAGCAGAAATTTTAAGACAAGAAGCAAAGAACATGATATAATAGTTCAAAATTATTGACCTCCAGGTTAAACGGGATAAAAGTATAGGGTTGGTATAGCATAAATGCATTCACATTTATGCTATCCTTTTATATTATGATAATACTGCCTGAACAATGGGGCATAAATAGAAAGGAATGATAGAATGGGACTAAAGGTGGCGAAATTTGGCGGATCTTCCGTTTCCGACGCCATTCAGCTGGCGAAAGTGAAGAAGATAGTAGAGTCTGACTCCGACAGAAGATATGTAGTAGTATCTGCGCCGGGGAAACGGTTTAATGAAGACAATAAAATTACGGATTTGCTTTATCTCTGCAAAGCACATATGGATCATAACGTTCCCTATGATCAGGTATTTCAGGTGATCTGCGACAGATATACGGCAATCGAAGTAAACCTTGGCTTGAATATCAACCTGCAGAAGCATTTCGATGAAATCAACCAAAACATCAGAGCCGGGGCTTCTGCCGATTACATAGCAAGCAGAGGGGAATATTTAAATGCCATCATTACCGCTGCATATTTGGGATATGATTTTGTGGATACCGCAGGCCTTGTGCAGTTTGATGAAAAGGGAAGATTTTTAAACGGAAAAACAGATGATGCTCTGAGAGAAGAGCTTGCAAAACATGAAAAAGCGGTACTGCCAGGCTTTTATGGTTCCTATCCCGACGGTACCATCAAGACCTTCTCGCGAGGCGGCTCTGATATTACCGGCGCTCTGGTAGCGCGGGCAGTAGACTCCGAAATCTATGAAAACTGGACCGATGTTTCCGGATTTTTAATGGCTGATCCAAGAATCGTGAGCCACGCTAAGCCAATCAGTACCATTTCCTATAAAGAATTAAGAGAGCTTTCTTATATGGGTGCGTCCGTATTGCATGAGGATGCTATTTACCCAGCCAGAGCGGCAGACATTCCGATTAACATCAGAAACACCAATGAACCCGAAGATCCGGGTACGATCATTACTGCGGAAGCGACCCAGAAAGAGGATACGATCATCACAGGGATTGCAGGGAACAAGGACTTTACCGTTATCGCCATTTACAAAAATATGATGAGTTCGGAACGAGGCTTTATCAAGAGAGTGCTGGGCATTCTTGAAGATTACGAGGTCCCGCTTGAGCATATGCCCAGTGGAATCGATACTATTTCCGTCGTCGTTTCCAATAAAAAACTGGACGGAAAGCTGGATGAAATCTTGGAAGAGTTCCAAAGAAAGCTGCAGCCTGACACCATGGATGTATTTGAGAACATGTCGCTGATTGCAACGGTAGGAAGCGGCATGGCCAAAAGGCCCGGCGTATCAGCTAAGTTATTTACAGCGCTATATGAAGCAGGAGTCAATATTCGTATGATTGACCAGGGCTCCAGTGAGATGAATATTATCGTAGGAGTTGAAAATAAAGACTTTGAAAATGCAATCAAGGCGATTTACCATGCATTCGTCGGAGAGTAATTTTGCAACAAAAAACAGAAGCAGGTAACCTGGGGAATACCAGATACCTGCTTTTTTTATAATTGCAGTTCAGCAAAGTCAGTTTTACATAAGTCCTATTGAATTACCTTTTCCGCAAAGGTGTTATTCACCACTTTATCATAGGGGGCTATTTTTTCCAGCTCTCCTGCCTGGGTCATAACCTCCTGGAGTTTGTTGTAGGCTTCTTCTTCAACAATGGGAGTATCCCTCCATGCTCCGATTTCCTGGTAACGTTCGGCTACCGTTGTCAGCAGCTTTACATCGGTATCAGGGAAAGAGGGGGCCACCGCTTCGGCAATCTCCGCTGCGTTATGGTTTGCAACCCACTCCTGACCGCGGTAGATGGCACGGGTGAACCTTTCGATGAGATCAGGATTTTTTTCTATAAAGCTCTTCTTGGCAAAGTATCCGGTATAGGCGATTTTACCGGCTTCTTCTCCTACGGAAGCTACAATGTATCCCTTGCCTTCCGCCTCCAGCATGGAAGCTGTGGGCTCAAACAGTGTTACGTAATCCCCTGTACCGCTCGTAAAGGCGCCTGCCATCAAAGCAAACTGGATGCTGTTGTCAAGGGTAAGATCCTGATAGGGATCCAGGCCATGATTGCGGATTACATATTCCAATGTCATGTAAGGAACTCCGCCTTTTCGGCCAGGCAAAACATTTTTGCCTTTCAGTTTATCCCAGGTAAAATTGGAATCCGGCTCCCTGCCTACAAGGAAGGAACCGTCACGCTGTGTCAGCAGCGCAAAAACCTGAGTGTGATCATCCTTGCCTTCGTTATAGACATAGATGGACGCTTCAGGACCGGCAAATCCGATGTCAATGTTGTTTGAGAGAACCGCGGACATTACCTTATCCGCTCCCTGACCATTTGTAAGCTCAATTTCAATGCCTTCCTCCTCAAAGAAGCCAAGATTTATGGCAGCATATTGGGGAGCATAGAAGATGGAATGGGTAACCTCGCATAATGTAACCTTGACTTTTTCTTCCTCTTTTGCGCAGCCGAAAAAGAGGGGGATACTAAGTAAGATGCATAATCCGACACAAATTATCTTCTTGGAAATCTTCATCCTTGCAACTCCTTATATAAAATATTTAGGTTGAGTAAGGCAACCTAGAAACCTAATGACTATACCAACGCATTGCCAACTTCTGCAGCAGCACCACACCTTCATACATCAATGCTGCGACAATGGCTAAAATGATGACACTGGACATGACAAGATCCATCTTAAATACCTGACCACCGTAGACGATCAGATAGCCCAGACCTGCCTTTGATACCAGGAACTCCCCTGCGATAACGCCAACCAGTGAAAGTCCGATATTGATCTTGAGAGAGTTAAACAGGGTGGCGATATTGTAAGGAAATACTATTTTCAGAAAGATCTGCTGCTTGGTAGCTCCGAAGGCCGAAGCCATTCGGATGTATTCCTTATCCGTATGACGAAAGCCATTTAACATTTCTAAAACAGTGACGATGAGAGAAATGGCCAGGGCCATAAAAATGATTGCTTCCGTACCGGCACCAACGATAATAATGATGACAGGTCCCAAAGCAATTTTAGGCAGACTGTTCAGTACAACCAAATAAGGTTCGCTGACCTTTGAGATAAAACTGCTCCACCAGAGAAGCACTGCCAGGGCAGTACCTGTCAGGACGCCAAGAACAAAACCAACAAGGGTTTCGTATACGGTGACCCAAACGTGGGTCATCAAATCATACTGGGCCATATTTACGAAAGTAGAACCAATACGCGAGGGCTGGCTTAAGATAAAGCTGTCAATCCACCCCAGTTGCGCCGTTAGCTCCCATATGGCAAGAAACAGCAGTAAAATACCAATCTGGCAGATCAGAACCAGCTGCTTGGTTCGCTTACGGCCTTTTAAAAAAGCTTCTCGTTCAATTGAAATCTTTGTGTTATTCATGGACACTCAACTCTTTCCAAAGATGATCGAAATATTTGCTGAATTTCGGACTGTTCCTGCAGGTAAGGGGGGTACGATGGGGAAGCTCAAAATCGATCTCCACGATCTCCTTGATCTCGGCAGGGCGCTGCGTGAGTATGATAATTTTGTCACTCATGCTGATACTTTCCGGAATATCGTGGGTAACCATAACCGTAGTGACCTTTTCCTGCTTTAGGATTCTGTAGACATCGTCCGTAACATTTAAACGTGTCTGATAATCAAGAGCTGAAAATGCTTCATCCAGTAATAAAATATCGGGATTGATAGCAAGGGTTCTGATCAATGCTGTACGCTGCCGCATACCGCCCGAGAGCTGGGAAGGATAGTTGTTACGAAACTCGTAAAGACCATAAGTTTTCAGCAATTCTTCAGCACGTGCTACGTTTTCCGGAGTTTTTATTTTCCTGATTTCCAGTCCGAACAGAACATTTTTGTAGATCGTTCTCCAATCCAACAGATTGTCTTTTTGAAGCATATAACCGATATGAGAGGAGACTCCGTTGACAAGCATACCATTGACATAAACTTCTCCGCCGGTAGGCTTCAGGAGCCCTGAGATGATAGAGAGCAGCGTAGATTTCCCGCAGCCGCTGGGACCGACGATGCTGATAAATTCGCCTTTCTCCACTGAAAAGCTGATATCCTTGATGGCTGTGGTTTCGCCGTTATCGGCCTGATATTTTTGCTCGATATTAAGTACTTTCAGTACATCCAAATAAATCACCTCGTTCTCCAGGATTCAAAACCTAGTGTATCTTATGATATTGCCGTGCAATTGGTGCTTGCGAAATAGATTGCTTCCGTACGATGCGAAAAAGGACGAAAAGCGATTTTTGATTTTTTGAAACGGCTGTGATATAATATATGTTTGCTAGGTGCAAAATCACTTGGGAAATTATAAAAGAAGAAAACAAAGCTTGATGCTTTTAAGCCTTATAACGAAAGAAGGGACAAAACAAATGGGATTAATGGAAAAAATCTTCGGGGATCTGAATGTAAAAGAAGTGAAGAAGATTGAAAAAATTGTGGATCAGGTTGAAGCACTGGATGAGCAGATGCAAAAGCTCACCGACAGTGAATTGAAAGCAAAGACAGCCGAATTTAAGGAAAGAATTGCAGGAGGGGAAACCCTTGACCAGATCCTGCCTGAAGCATTTGCAGTATGCAGGGAGGCATCTTATCGAAGCCTTGGCATGAAGCATTTCAGGGTACAGCTTATCGGCGGCGTGGTTCTCCATCAGGGCAGAATTGCTGAAATGAAAACCGGTGAAGGAAAAACACTGGTTGCAACCCTGGCGGCATACCTGAATGCTTTGGAAGGAAAAGGCGTGCACGTTGTTACGGTAAATGACTATCTGGCAAAGCGTGATATGGAATGGATGGGCAAGCTTTATACCTTCCTGGGACTCACCGTAGGCTGTGTCGTTCACGGCATTACCAATGAGGTCAGAAAAGCCGCTTATATGGCGGATATCACCTACGGAACCAATAACGAATTCGGTTTTGACTATCTAAGAGATAACATGGTGATCTATAAAGAGGATATGACGCAGAGAATCCTGAACTTTGCCGTTGTGGACGAGGTGGACAGTATCCTGATTGACGAAGCCAGAACTCCGCTTATCATTTCGGGTGCAGGCGAGAAATCTACAGATCTTTATAATATTGCCGATAAATTTGTAAGCTCCTTCCGGCTGGAAGAGGACTTCACCATGGATGAAAAGGATCGCACCGTATCTTTGACTGAAGAGGGGGTATCAAAGTGCGAAGCCTTCTTTAAGATTGAAAATTTCTCAGATCCGGAAAATATGGAAATTAATCATCACGTAATGCAGGCATTGAAGGCTCACAATCTTATGAAACGGGATGTGGATTATATTGTTAAAGACGGCGAAATTGTCATCGTAGACGAATTTACCGGCCGGCTCATGTTCGGAAGGCGGTACAGCGACGGATTGCATCAGGCCATTGAAGCCAAAGAAGGCATGAAAATCAGGCAGGAATCCAAAACGCTTGCAACCATAACCCTCCAGAATTATTTCAGAATGTATCAGAAGCTTGCAGGTATGACCGGTACTGCAAGAACGGAAGAACAGGAATTTAGAGATATCTATAACATGGATGTGGTGGAAATCCCAACCAACAAACCCATTGCAAGAAAGGACCTGGAAGATTCCATCTATGCAACGGAACGCGGGAAATTCACAGCCATTGCAGATCAGATCGAAGAGAGCCATAAAACAGGGCAGCCAGTCCTTGTAGGTACAATTTCCATTGAACGTTCTGAAGTGATCAGCTCCATTTTAAAAAGGAGAGGGATCAAACATAACGTACTGAATGCCAAACAGCATGAAAAAGAAGCAGAAATCGTTGCAGAAGCAGGACGATTTGGTGCCGTTACCATAGCAACCAATATGGCCGGACGTGGTACCGACATCATTTTAGGAGGCAATCCCGAGTTTGAAGCCAAGAGGGAGATGCGAAGACGCGGTTACGATGAAGCAGTCATTTCTTATGCCTCAAGCTTTGTGCCTCTGGAAGATCCGGAATTGATTACCGCCAGAAATGAATATCATGAACTGCATGAACAATTTAAGGCCGAACGAGCGGAAGAACAGCAAAAGGTTAAGGAAATAGGCGGCCTCCATATTATCGGTACGGAGCGGCATGAATCCCGAAGAATCGATAATCAGCTTCGGGGACGTGCAGGACGTCAGGGGGACCCAGGTTCCACCCAGTTCTTTATTTCCTTGGAAGACGAGCTGATGCGTCTCTTCGGTGGTGAAAGAATTCAGGGACTTGTAGGCAAGCTGGGAATGAATGAAGATGAACCCATCGAAGCGGGGATGCTGACAAAATCCATTGAGAATGCCCAGAAAAAGGTGGAGGGCAGAAACTTCTCCATCCGAAAATATGTGCTGCAATACGATGATGTCATGAACAAGCAAAGGGAAATCATTTACAATGAACGCAGAAGAGTGCTCTTTGGAGAGGATTTGAGAGATCACATCATGTCTATGGTAGAGGAATTGATAGATGAGAATATCGATTTCTGTACCGCAGCATCAAAATATGCGGAGGAGTGGGATCTGGCAGCGCTGGAAAATTCCCTGAAAAAAATATGCAGCACGTTCCAAGGTTTCCAGTATACGGAGCAGCATATCCAAAATCTTGATAAAGAAACTTTGAAAGAAGATGTGATGGAGCGCTTCGAAGAAGCTTACCAGGCCAAAGAAGAAGAAATCGGCATAGAAAGAATGCGTGAGCTGGAAAGAATGATTCTCATCAGAGTTGTTGATAATAAATGGATGGATCACATAGATGCCATGGATCAATTACGTCATGGTATCGGACTTCGTGCCCTGGGCCAGCAGGATCCGGCCAGAGCCTATGCAAATGAAGGTTTTGAGATGTTCGATCTCATGATCAAGAACATCAAGGAGGATACCGTAAAATTCTGTTTCAATGTTACCATACAGACCGACACGGCGAGAAAGCAGGTTATCGGGAAAGGGGAAGGCATAAAAGCCGACATTAACGATGACGGTGCGGAAAGTGCGGCTGGCTATGATGACGGAGGAGCTCCCAGCGCGGTAAAAGTTCCGGAAAGAGAAAAGAAGCAGGAAACCGTACGTAAGGGTGAAGTCATTGGAAGAAACGATCCTTGCCCATGCGGCAGCGGAAAGAAATATAAAAAGTGCTGCGGCGCGAATTCACCTGAATAAAACCATATTCATGGGGCTGAGTGAAAAATACGAACCTTTTTTGCAGCAGCTCATAAATTCATAAATAATGTATATAAGTGAAATGTAAAAAACAGCAATTTTTTTATAAAGGAGTTGAGAAAATGGTTGAACTGGATCAGATCAAGTATGAACTGACCGATATGGCAGCAAATTTAACAGAATTGGGTGAGTCCCTTTGACGTTGCCGACCTTTCGGAAAAACTGAATCAAATCAATAAAACCACGGAAGAAGACGGCTTTTGGGAGGATCATGAAGCGGCTCAGAAGCTGTTAAAGGAAAAAAAGAGTATCGAAACAAAGCTGAACGAATATCAGCAACTTAAAACCGAATTTGAGGATATCGGTATCCTCATAGACCTTGCTCTTGAGGCAGAGGATGATTCTATGATCCCCGAAATCCAACAGGCTTACGAAGAATATAAGAAAAAAGCCGAGTCCCTCAGGATCAAAACATTGCTGAACGGGGAGTATGATAATAATAACGCTATCATTTCCGTTCATGCAGGTTCCGGCGGTCTTGATGCCCAGGATTGGGCCGAAATGCTGCTCAGGATGTATACCAGATGGTCTGAGACCAAGGGGTATAAGGTTAGAATGCTGGATTGCCAGCCGGCGACTGAGGGTGGCATCAAAAGCGCGACCTTGCTTATCGAGGGTGAAAATGCCTATGGATATTTAAAAAATGAAAAAGGCGTTCACCGAATTGTCAGGATTTCTCCTTTTGATTCTTCGGGAAGAAGACATACCTCCTTCGCATCCCTGGATGTGATCCCGGAGATGGATGACAATATTACTGTTGATATCAACCCGGATGACTTGCGGATCGACACCTTCCGTTCCAGCGGCGCGGGCGGTCAGCACGTCAATAAAACGGATTCTGCCATCAGAATTACCCATATCCCTACCAACATCGTGGTTTCCTGTCAGAATGAAAGATCTCAGCATCAAAATAAGGAAACCGCTATGAAAGTGCTGATGGCAAAACTTATGGAGCTGGCTCAAGAAGAGCACAAAGCCAACCTGGATGAATTGAAGGGTGATTACAGCCAAATCACCTGGGGAAGCCAGATCAGATCCTATGTTTTTCATCCCTACTCTTTGGTAAAAGACCACAGAACCAACGCGGAGGTGGGAAACGTCTATGCGGTGATGGACGGGGATCTGGATTATTTCATCAATGAAAAACTGAAATTTAAAGGTTGATGGAAATATATCGAAAAAACAATACAAGGAGATTTTATGAATATCTTAGAAAAATTAGCCCAAGAGTTTCACCTGAAGCTTTCTCAGGTTGAAAATACAGTACAATTAATCGATGACGGAAATACCATTCCTTTTATTGCAAGATATCGAAAAGAAGTCACCGGAGCACTTTCAGACGTTACGCTTCGTGACTTGCATGAGCGATTGATCTATCTGAGAAATCTGGAGCAGCGAAAGGAAGAGGTCATCCGACTGATCGAAGAACAGGGAAAGCTCACCGAAGAGCTGCGAACGGAGATTTTAAAGGCTGAAGTACTACAGCGAGTAGAAGATTTATACAAGCCATATAAACAAAAGAAGGCAACCAGAGCCTCCAAGGCAAAGGAAAAGGGATTGGAGCCTTTGGCATTGCTAATCTGGGCTCAGGAGCTGGAAAGCGGAAGCCTTGAAGAGCTGGCACAGCCTTATTTGAGCGAAGAAAAGGGCGTGCTTACGGCTGAGGATGCTTTGCAGGGGGCTATGGATATTATCGCCGAGATGATTGCAGATGATCCTGAAATTACAGCATCTGTGAGAGAGAGAACCCAAAGAGCGGGTCTGATTTCTTCAGAGGCCGCAGACCCTGGCGAAAGTACTGTCTATGATATTTATTACGAGTTTTCCGAAGGAATTGCAAAGATCCCGGATCACAGAGTTCTTGCCATCAACAGAGGGGAAAAGGAAAAGAAACTGAAGGTGAAAGTCATCGCGCCGGTGGAAGACATCCATCAGGATGTAAAAAATGCGGTCATTTCCAACGAAAAATCCATCTTTGTTTCTGCCCTTAACAATGTGATAGAGGATGCCTATAAGAGATTGATGGCGCCTTCCATTGAAAGAGAAATGAGGAATTTACTGACAGAAAGAGCGGAAAGGGAAGCGGTAAAGGTCTTTGCAAAAAATACGGAGAAACTGCTGATGGTTCCGCCTGTAAAGGGAGCCAGAATCATAAGCATAGATCCGGGATACCGTACCGGGTGCAAAGTAGCGGTGTTAAATGAAACCGGCAAACTTTTGGCATATACCACCATCTATCCTACGGAGCCGAAAAATGATGTGGCCGGAACGGAGAGAACCCTGCTGAAGCTCATCGAAAAATACGATTCCAATGTTATTGTTATCGGAAACGGCACTGCGTCCAGGGAGACGGAAGCCATCGTATCTGATTTTATAAAGAAACATCATTTAAATGTCAGTTATACCATCGTAAATGAAGCAGGGGCATCGGTTTATTCTGCATCAAAGGTTGCCACAGAGGAATATCCGGATCTGGACGTTACCACCAGAGGTGCCATGTCCATCGGCAGAAGACTTCAGGATCCCCTTGCAGAATTGGTTAAAATATCTCCGAAGCATATCGGAGTAGGACAATATCAGCACGATATCAATCAAGGCCTCCTGGATAATGCCTTGACAAATGTTGTAGAGGATTGCGTAAACAGAGTTGGTGTGGATCTTAATACCGCATCTCCTTCCCTGCTTTCCTATATTGCAGGTATTAATGCAACTATTGCGAAGAACATCGTTGCCTATCGTGAAGAAAACGGAAGATTTCAGGATCGAAAAGAATTGATGAAAGTAGCCAAGCTCGGTGAAAAGACCTTTAACCAATGTGCGGGCTTTATGCGTATCGCTGACGGGAAAAATCCGCTGGACAGCACTTCGGTGCATCCGGAATCCTATCCTGCGGCAGAACTCATGCTAAAAAAGCTTGAGATAGACCGATCGGAGATCACAAAGGGAGGATCCAAGCAGATAGAGGATAAAATCAGCAAGATGTATCCAGTAGAAAAGAAACAGCCGAAAGGAAACGGTTCCGGACTGTCCGCTCTGGCGGTGCTTCTTGAGGATGAGAAGGATCATACGGCGACACTGAAAAAGAGTATCGAGAAGATGGCGGCAGACCTTGGAATCGGGGCTATGACCCTGGCGGATATTGTAGGCGAAATTAAAAAGCCGGCAAGAGACCCTCGTGAAGATGCACCTGCCGTAGTATTCAGAAATGACGTACTTAGTTTTGAAGACCTGAAAGTAGATATGGAACTGACCGGCACGGTAAGGAACGTGGTGGATTTTGGAGCGTTTGTTGATATCGGCGTAAAAAATGACGGCTTGGTTCATATCTCCCAGCTTAGTGATAAATATATCAAACACCCTATGGATGTGGTAAGTGTGGGAGATACGGTTAAGGTTAAAATCCTGAATATCGATTATGATAAGCAAAAGGTAGCGTTAACCATGAAGCTGCGCGGCTGATAAGAAGGGTAGCAAACCATTTCTGGAACAGCCGGATAAGAATAGAATACCTTAGGAAAGGATATCGTTAGAGGAAAAACAGAGCATGGACGGGAAAGTGAAGATCGTAACACCCCGGTATCAGCAAATTGCTGTGGATATCGCAGGGAGAATCGTAGATAAACACTATGAAGTAGGCGGCAAGGTTTATGCAAGGTCAGCTCTGGCATCGCAATACGGAGTTTCTTCGGAAACGGCCCGCAGAGCCATCAGCGTGCTCTCGGATATGAACATTGTGGATGTGACCAAGGGCAGCGGGGTTGTCATAAAATCCTATGAAAATGCCGTTAAGTTTATTAAACAATACAACGACATTCAAACATTAAATGACTTGAAACTTAATATTTTGCAAAAAGTTGAAAGTCAAATTGAAGAAAATTTGGCATTAAAAGAAGATGTAGTCAAGCTGGTGGAGAGAATTGACCGCTTTAAAAGCAGCAATCCTTTTGTTCCTTTTGAACTTATGATAACAAAGGACACACCCTATCTGAACCGTACGTCATCCGATGTGAATTTTTGGCATAATACATCGGCTACCATCATTGCCATTAAGCGCGGGGATGAGATGCTTATGTCACCGGGACCCTATGCCACCTTCTGTGAAGATGATATGATTTATTTTATCGGTGATGAATGTTCCTATGAACGTGTTCAGCATTTCATGTACCCTAAGTTCTAAATCATATAAAATTAAGAGAAAATACCCTCTGATAGAAAAGAAAATACGCTCGGAATCACAACTCCCGCAGCAGTGTAAAACACTGGCTCGGGGGTTGTTTTTATATGGTTTTCTTCCAGATTTATGGAAAGAAGAAGGAGACTTCGGTTTGACAAAAGTAACAACTCGATGTTACAATAGAATTGTTACTTTGAAAAAAGGGGTGATTGGTATGATAAAATTCGATAATGTGACAAAAAAATACGGCCAAAGTGTGGTTTTAGACAATATTAGTTTTGAAATTAAAGAAGGTGAATTTGCAGTACTGATAGGACCCAGCGGCTGCGGGAAAACGACAACGCTGAGAACGATCAATCGCTTGATAGAGCCTGATGGGGGAAAGGTTTCGATCAACGGCAAGGATATTACAAAGGTGAATCCCGTAGAACTGCGGAGGACCATCGGGTACGTGATCCAACAGATCGGACTGTTTCCAAATATGACGGTGGAGCAAAACATCTCCATTGTTCCGAAACTGCTGAAGTATCCAAAGGAACAATGCAGGGAGATCACCCGGGAATTGCTGAATCTCGTCAATATGCCATACGAAGAAAATGCACATAAATACCCATCTGAGCTTTCCGGCGGGCAGCAGCAGCGAATTGGCGTTTTGAGGGCATTGGCGGCTTCGCCGCCTATCGTGCTGATGGATGAACCTTTTGGTGCGTTAGACCCAATTACGAGAGAAACCCTGCAGGAAGAAGTAAAAAGAATTCAAAAAAAGTTAAAGAAAACCATTGTTTTTGTTACCCATGACATGGATGAGGCCCTTAAAATGGCGGATACCATCGTCTTTATGAACGGCGGAAAAATTTTGCAAATGGCTTCGCCGGAAGAGATGCTGCAAAATCCTGCGGATCCGTTAATCTCCGGGTTTATGGGAAAACATGGCGGAGCATTAAACGTAAAACTCACAGCAGGAGATTTTATGCGTACCAGAGTTCTAAAAGCGCCGCGCAGCAATCAGACATTACAGTCCGTAGAGCTGATGCGAAACAGAGATGTGAACTCATTAGTGGTTGTGAATGATGACGATACCTATGCAGGGACAGTATCCTTGGAAGCCATTAAGGCCTATGGGAAAGCGGGAAAAGAGATAGGCGAGATCATGACTGCGGAAGCCCCTGTTGTCAACCGTAATGAGGATGCTCAGGAGACTTTTGAAAAACTGTACACTTCTCCGACAGGCTATGTAATCGTTTTAAATGATGATCAAACCGTTGCCGGACTTATTACGAAGACCAGTATGGCAAAAGCCATGGGGCAGGCGTTGTGGGGGGAGATGACGTCATGAGTTTTACAGAGTTTTTGATTCAGAACCAAAAGGATATCGTGAGCAGTCTGATTCGCCATATTCAATTGGTTGGGGTTGCTGTTGCAATCGGTATGGTGGTTGCTATCCCATTGGGAATTTTTCTGACCCGACATAAAAAAGCAGCAAATGCAGTATTGGCATTTGTCGGAATGATACAAACCATTCCCGGACTTGTAATGCTGGGATTTGCATTGATTTTCCTGGGGATCGGTATCCTTCCTGCACTTGTGGTACTGGGCATTTATGCAATTCTCCCGATTTTACGCAACACATTTACCGGGATTACGGAAGTGGAGCCCAGCTATATTGAGGCAGCAAAAGGAATCGGTATGACGAAAGCACAGATTCTATATAAAGTAGAGCTTCCTCTGGCGATGCCTTCCGTGATCGGAGGTATTAGAATCTCAACGGTGTACACTGTAAGTTGGGCCACTCTGGCCGGCCTGATAGGCGCAGGAGGGCTGGGAGATTTGATTTGGACCGGTCTTTCCACTTACAATACCAATTTTATACTGGCCGGTGCCGTACCATCCGCTATTATTGCGGTCCTGTTTAGCGGGCTGATCAGCGTGGTTCAGAGGGGATTAACACCCCGTGGTTTAAAGGGGGTGAGAATATGAGCAGTATCTTTCCCCTGATTATTGAGCATTTACTTATCGTTCTTGCAGCTACTGCAATCTCTGTTGTAATTGGGGTAGGCCTCGGCATTGTTGCTTATTGGGTTCGCTACGTCGATAAACTGATTCTTTGGCTTGCCGAGGTGATACAAACGATCCCCTCTCTGGCATTGCTGGCATTGCTGATGATCCTGTTCGGACTTGGCAACGTAACGATCATTGCAGGACTTGTGCTATATGCATTGATGCCTATTATCAGAAATACCTATACCGGCTTGGAAACGGTATCGCCTCCGATCAAGGATGCGGCCAGGGGAATGGGTATGAATAAGCTTCAAAGACTGGTAAAGGTAGAGCTGCCTCTTTCATTTCCCCTGATTTTCTCAGGAATTAGAATTGCTGTGGTGAATTCATTATCAATTGCAGTTATGGGCGTTCTGATTGGGGCAGGCGGACTGGGATATCCGATTTATCGCGGAATCCAGACCCATAGTATGGAGCGCATCCTTATGGGAGCCGTTCCGGTTGTACTGATGGCACTTGTATTTGATTACTTCATGACCAAAATAGAGAGGCGGATGGTAAAAAGAGCTGCATCTGCATAATTGTGCAGTGAACTGTTTTAAATGAAAAGGAGGATATTATTATGAAATTGAAAAGGACTTTAACTGCTGCGGTTGTTTTACTGATCGTAGGGGCGGTGACCCTTACCGGATGCGGTAAGGACAATGAAATTGTAATAGGATCCAAGGATTTCGGAGAGAACGTGGTATTAGGAGAGATGTTTGCTCAATTGATAGAAACCAATACCGATTTGAAAGTAAACAGAAAGCTGAACATGGGCGGTACCTTTGTATGCTTTGAAGCCATTAAGAACGGTGATATTGATATTTATCCGGAATATACCGGAACCGGGTTAACAGCCCAATTAAAGATGGATGTCATCACGGATTCCGATGAAGCCTATCGGGTGGTTTCTGAAGAATTCGGGAAACAATTTGATATCAAATGGTTAAAGCCGCTGGGGTTCAATAATACCTATACCTTGGCAGTAACCAATGAAGTGTATGAACAATATGGTGTGGAAACTTACAGCGACCTGGCGAAAGTATCGGAAAATCTGATCTTCGGCGCCGAACATGAATTTTTTGACAGGCAGGACGGTTATGACGGCCTTGTGGCCCTTTATGGCATAAAATTTAAAAGTGATCCGAAAAAAATGAATGTGTCGCTGAAATATCAGGCTATCGGAAAAGGGGATATGGATGTTACGGACGCATTTTCTACGGACGGGCCAATCAAGCAGTACAACCTCAAGGTTCTGGAAGATGACAAAAACTTTTTCCCGCCTTATTATGCAGCACCGATTGTAAGAAATGAAACCCTGGAAAAACATCCTGAACTGGAGGATGTCTTGAATCAGCTGGCCGGGTTGATCGATGATTCAACCATGACGGATTTAAACTATAAAATTGATGTTGAAGGTAAATCCATTGAAGCTGTCGCAAAAGAATTCTTAAATGCCAAGGGACTTATCTAAAGACAGGATAAAATACCCAGCATGAAGCCCTAATAAATTTATAAGACTTATTTAAAATTAAAGTAAAATATCCTGCATAAAGACGTAAGAGAAGGAGAGAAACGATCAATGCTATTAGAAACCATTACTGATTTCATCGGTACCACGGGCATTATGAATATGGAATATAAAAATGCCATCATGATTGTGGTAGCCCTTATATTCCTATTTCTGGCCATAAAGAAAGGCTTCGAACCATTATTGCTGGTTCCCATTGCCTTTGGGATGCTGCTGTCCAATCTTCCCATGACGGGAATTTTTGAACATACGGTGACAGCCTTCGACGCTTATATTGATCCAAGCCATCCGGAAACCACAGGCGGCCTGTTCTATCTGTTTTATTCCTTTAATAAGCTTGGGATATTTCCTCCTCTTATTTTTCTGGGAATCGGCGCAATGACGGATTTTGCACCTCTTATTGCCAATCCGAAATCCCTGCTCCTTGGTGCGGCGGCACAATTTGGAATCTTTTTCACGTTTCTGGGCTCTATCCTGTTTTTCAACTTTAATGCCCAGGAAGCAGCAGCGATTGGTATTATAGGAGGAGCCGACGGCCCCACGGCCATATTTCTTACCACCAAATTAGCGCCGCACCTATTGGGAGCCATCGCGGTTGCTGCCTATTCCTACATGGCCCTGGTTCCGGTGATTCAGCCTCCTATTATGAAGGCACTGACTACAAAAAAAGAACGTGTTATTAAAATGGAGCAACTCAGAACCGTAAGCCAGAGAGAAAAAATTCTATTCCCGATTCTGGTTACTGTGGTAGTGGTTTTGATTCTGCCTGCTGCAGCACCGTTGGTGGGAATGCTGATGCTGGGTAATTTGTTCAAGGAAAGCGGAGTGACGGCCAGATTGTCGGACACTGCTTCCAATGCATTAATTAATATCGTCACGATTTTACTTGGAATATCGGTAGGAGCATCCGCACAGGGCCCAACCTTCCTGGTCCCCGCAACGATACAGATTATCGTACTTGGTATTCTGGCATTTTGCGTCGGCACTGCAGGTGGCGTACTTCTTGCCAAACTTATGAATGTGTTAACCGGCGGAAAAATCAATCCTCTTATCGGCTCTGCCGGGGTATCTGCCGTTCCTATGGCGGCAAGAGTTTCTCAAAAGGTAGGGCAACAATATAATTCTACGAACTTTTTGCTTATGCATGCCATGGGCCCCAATGTTGCAGGGGTCATTGGCTCTGCAGTAGCAGCAGGTGTTATGTTATCCATGTTTAGTGGATACTAAATGATTACTTTAATTATTTAGGTCTCTAAAATCATTTTTATGAAGGAAGCAGGTTTCTTTGTTGTGCTGGCAAGGAAGCCTGCTTCCTTTTTGCTGTATGCAAATTTTCTTGCAGTATAAATCATATATTGACAAGAGAAAATCCAAAGCGTAAAATATGGAATTGAGAAGAGAAAACGGACTAATAATTAAGGACTATACATATCTATTGCGGAATTTTTATTACTATATTTAAAATAGTCCGGAAAAATTACATTGCAATCTCGTCTGCAATGCCTTGAAGTTTAATAATTTCGGCATATCGGCATAAGATGGGGACAGCAACCAATACTAACCATATTGTGAGCTTATTTTTAAGGAGGATTGAAATGATTATCGGAGTACCAAAAGAAATCAAAAATAATGAAAACAGAGTAGGAATGACACCCGGCGGAGCAAAGGCCTATATCAGAAAAGGGCATAAGGTTTTAGTCGAGACACACGCCGGCGAAGGCAGCGGATTTACAGATGAAGAATATAAAAGCGTCGGCTGTGAGATTTATACCGATGTAACAAAACTCTTTGCAGATGCGGAAATGATCGTGAAAGTAAAAGAACCATTGGCATCTGAATATGGGCTTTTTAAAGAAGGTCAAATCCTATACACCTATCTTCATCTTGCACCGGCTCCCGAATTGACAGAAGCCCTTTTAAAAGCTAAGGTAAAGGGCGTTGCTTTTGAAACCGTTCAGCTTCCAAGCGGAGAGCTTCCGCTGCTGACACCGATGAGTGAAGTGGCCGGAAGAATGTCCATTCAGGTTGGAGCAACTCTGCTTCAGAAATACAATGGCGGTCTCGGCGTATTGCTAGGAGGCGTACCGGGTGTTGCACCTGCGGAAGTTGTGATTATTGGCGGAGGAAAAGTAGGAACCAATGCTGCAAAGATGGCAGTCGGCATGGGTGCAAGAGTCACGATTCTGGATATGAGCCTTAGCAGACTGGCTTACCTGGATGATATTTTCAACGGAAGAGTCACAACACTGGTATCAAACGAATACAATCTTGAAGATTCCGCAAAGAAGGCTGATTTACTGGTAGGCTGTGTGTTGGTACCGGGAAGTGCAGCTCCGAAGGTTGTCAGCGAGGATATGGTAAAGCAAATGAAGAAGGGTTCCGTTATCGTAGACGTAGCCATTGACCAGGGGGGATCCATCGCTACCATCGACAGAGTGACAACTCACGATAATCCTTCCTATGAGAGCCATGGAGTGGTTCATTATTCTGTGGCCAACATGCCCGGAGCGGTTCCAAGAACCTCAACCATTGCACTGGAAGGCTCCACACTTCCTTACGGTTTGCAGCTAGCTGACAAGGGATTGGAGCAGGCAGTTCTGGATAATCCGGCACTGATGAAGGGCTTGAATGTTTATGAAGGCTTCGTAACTTATAAAGGTGTGGCAGACAGCTTAGAGTTACCTTATGTTGATCCATATACTTTAATTAAATAATAGCTTGTAACAATCACAAAGCATTTTTTCTCCGCATTTTCCCCTGGAGAAGAAGTGCTTTGTTTTTTTGTCCACCTTCCGATCCGCTTGACAGAGCGATTCTTTTGCGGGTGCTTCGCGGATCCTGTTCCAACCGGTTTGATTCGGTCCTGTAAAGCCCCAATTCCTGCCAATATATTCATTGACACCTTTTTCATCCTATTATAAACTGATTTCATAACTCTGTTAGAAAGAGGTCCTCTATGAATTTATTTTCGGCGATTTCAATTATTGCGAGTGTTGTTTACTTATATATAGGTTTTTATGGCTTTCAGCTGGAAAAGAGAAATAGAATACATATTTTGTTTTTGTTGTTTTGCCTGGGTATGGCCGTATGGTCCTTCGCCTATGCCTTTGTTTATCTTGACGATGAACAGAAGTACATATGGATGAAGATCTCGGCTCTGGGTTGGTGTACCTTCAGCTCCTTTGTTTTGCATCTGGTCCTGGTATTTACGGAAAATAAGCTGTCGAAAAACTTATTGCCGCAGATCGCACTCTACGTTCCCAGTGCTGTTTTTTTCTATATCAGCGTGGTTCTTTATCAAGGGGGAACCATGCCGTCCAGGGCCGTTGAGAAATTTTTTTATGTCGGCGACTTTGTTTACCATTCTGCCTTTCTCCTGACGAGCATTGTGTTGATGCTGATATGGGGGCTTAGATCCAACCAGATCAGAAAGAGGAAGCAGGCTAAAATCATAGTGGCAGCAAGTCTGACTCCGTTCACCTTAAACCTGATCACACAAACTTTATTGCCTGCCATCGGCATCAATTTTTTCCCGCGCATGGGACAAATCTACACGCTGATTTTAATTTTTGCCGTCTATTACGCCATGATAAAATATCGGCTGTTTGCCATCAATCCGAAGGTTCTTGTAGAAGAGCTCCTGCAGGAAATGATGGATCTGGTTATTCTGGTTTCGCCCGAAGGAAGAATTGTACAGGTGAATGACAGTGCCGAGAGATTACTTGGCTACTCGAAAAGCGAGCTGAAAGATCAGCCCCTTTCCTGCCTCCTGGATACGGAAACAACGGAAGAGATTCTAAAGTACCATCAAAAATCCGGAATTCATCGCTTCTATGAAAAAAGCTGCAGGAAGAAGACGGAGGGGCAGGTGCCAGTGAATTTATCCTGCTCTTTTCTCATCGATCCTGTGATAAAGGATACTCTTGGCATTATCATTCTTGGGCAGGATATTTCTCTGCTGAAAAAACTTGAGCAGGAAATAAAGGAACATAAGATGGCTGAAGAATACATATTATTCATGGCAGATCATGACAGCTTGACAGGGCTGCCGAACAGGAAGCACTATTATCAGGCTTTACGCCGGTTTTTGGAGAAGGGGGCCGAAACAAAGACTCAATTTGCCGTCCTCTTTTTAGACTTGGACAACCTAAAAGAAATCAACGATACCTACGGCCATGAAGCAGGAGATATCCTGCTCCGCAAAGTGGGCAACCGAATGAAGGCGTCCATTACGGAAAAAGATTTGGCAGCCAGAATTGGCGGTGATGAATTTACTCTTTTGCTGGCAGATATACAGAACAAAGAAGAGGCAACCCTGGCAGCAGACAAGCTCCTTGAAAGAATCAATCAGCCTATCACCATTTATGGAAATACCGTTTCAGTCAGTGCCAGCATCGGAATCAGTATCTATCCTGAGGATGGAGAAAATGCGGACCTTCTGGTGAAAAAAGCGGATCACCAGATGTATATTGCGAAAAAACAGAAGAAGAACATGACGGCGGAAAGTCCGGACCGGAAATTTGCTTTCAGATCCATTCGGTGATAGAATAGAAGAAAGCATAAGAAGGAGAATTGTAGATATGGCGAAATTGAACACAGTACTTTTTGACTTTGATGGTACTGTAATGGACACAAACAATGTAATCATCCAATCCTGGCAGCATACCTTCCAAACGGTGGAGGGAAAGGAGCGAACACAGGAAGAGATTGTAAAAACCTTTGGGGAGCCCCTCTTTATCACCATGGAAAGAGTACTTCCTCAGATTCCGGTAGAAGAAGGGGTATCCATCTATAGAGGTTACCACTATGATCATTTCAGTGAATTGATCAGTATTTTTCCCGGTATGCTGGAGTTACTGCAGGAACTGAAAACGAGAAATTTCAAAGTTGGCCTGGTTACTTCAAGACTGAAGCAGACGACCGAAATCGGTTTGAAGAAATATGATATGGAACAATATTTTGATACCATTGTCACCTGTGAAGATTGTGAAAAACATAAGCCGGACCCGGAACCCGTGCTCATCGCCCTGGAGAGATTGGGTTCAAAGCCGGAAGAGACCGTCATGCTGGGAGACAGCATGTTTGATATTCTCTGTGCCAGAAGTGCCGGGGTAAAGGCTGCTCTTGTGGGATGGGCTCTCGCAGTAAGCGAAGAGGATAAGGCAGGGGCTGACGCACCGGATCTGATCATAGAAACAGCGGAAGAACTTCTGAACTTCCTGGAGCAATAGACGTTAGAAATCCATGACGATGTGGAAGGACACATCGTCTTTTGTATTATTACAACCACGGAAGAATATTCTGTTTCCGTCATAGGCTTTTTCTACGGTAAACGCATCACCGTCCCGAAGCTCGGATGAGAAGTAGATGTCCATTCTTTTTAAATTTATTAAATCTTCCTGTTCCTTGGAAGTAAAGGAATCGTAGGCAAATTCCACATAACGGCAATTGTTTACGTGACCCAGGCAGTCAATATGGCTGGGATGGACTCTTCGCTTTTCCGTAGGGGTATAGTCACGTTCGTCCTTCAAGCTGGGACTGGCCTCTGTCATAAAGAATTCATGGGGTTCGGGCATCCTGAAAGGCGCTTCTTTCTTCCGGTACACGGTGCGCTTTTCTATATCCAATAGTACGGAATGGCTGGAACCCTTGAATATCACTTTGCCTTCCCGGTTTTTAAATACCAGCTCACGCCGGAAATAGGGGCCGCGATGCTGGGAATACCAGGTGCTGCCATAAAGCATCATGCCGCTGGTAATGGGAGCTTCTATTTCCACCGACATAGAAATCAAAGCCCAGGCCATGCCGTATTTCATGGTGGTTTCCACATTTGCACTGAAATCCGTCAGGTGGCGCTCTATCATTTGCTCGAATAGAGTCTGGTAGGCATAGGGCTTTAACTGGAGATATTGGTTAAACAAAGAGACCGTAGCCTCCAATTCATAAGTACAATCTTTTTCCGCTTTCATTTTTGTCCTCTGTTTCTGCTAAATTGGGATTCTGCTTCATGGTAACCGATTTGACAAATCGTACCGTTCAGTACCATATTACCACTATTTGACTGAAATGAAAAGTCGGTGAAAGATATGCTTTTAAGCTAAATGAGAAGCCGGTGAAAGATATGCTTTTAAACTGAATAAAAAGCGATGCAGGGTATGCTTTTAAGCTGAATGAAAAGCGAACAGGATATGCTTTTAAAAAGACCCGGAATGGGTAGAATATAAGTCGATCTATGGATGCAGGAATCAAAGGATACATATACTGGTTCTAAAGATTCAATTAACTTTGTTTGGAGGGATAACATTGAAAATTTTAATGATTGGAACAGGCGGCGTCGGAGAGGCGGCGGCAGTGATCGCAAGCAAGAGGGATCCTAAGGGGTCCTGGCTTGAACTGATGGTACTTGCCAACAGAACTTTGGAAAGAGCGCAGAAGGTGTCTGCCAGGATCGGAGACCCAAGATTCCCGGCGGAACAGGTTGATGGCAGAAACCGGGAGGAAGTAAAGGCGCTGATTGATAAATATCAGGTAGACCTTTTGTTTAATGCCTGTGATCCAAGCCTGAATGAGAGTCTTTTTGATGTTGCATACGAATGCAATATTCACTATATGGACATGGCGCTGAGTCTGGCGGTGCCCCATCCGACGGATCCGTACAACAAAACGAACATCAAGATGGGTGACTACCAGTTTGCAAAGCATGAAGACTGGGAAAAGAAAGGCTTGCTGGCCCTTGTAGGCATCGGAATCGATCCGGGAGCGGTGAATGTCTTTGCCAGGTATGCGCAAAAGCATTTCTTTGATGAAATTGATGAAATCAGTATAAAAGACGGCGGCAATTTAACGGCGGAAGGTTATGATATTACTTTTGGATTTTCCATTTGGACTACCATTGATGAATGCCTGAACCCGCCTTATAAGTGGGAAAAAGACAAAGGAATCTATACGGTGGAACCTTTTTCAGAACCGGAGCTGTTTACCTTCCCTGACGGTATCGGGGAGCAGGAGCTGGTAAACGTAGAGCATGAAGAAATGGTAATGCTGCCCAGATATATGGGAGATGCGGCTAAGAAGATGAGCTTTAAATACGGACTGGGATCTGATTTTATTACCATGCTGAAAAATCTTCGTGCCTTAGGCCTTGACGATAAGCATGGAACGGTTAAGGGCACAAATCTTTCTCCAAGGGACGTGGTCAGTATGGTAGCTCCAAACCCGGTAGATGTTGCTGATAAAATCAAAGGCAAATGCTGTGTGGGTACCCAGGTAACCGGGAAAAAAGACGGACTGGAACGAAAAGTATTTATCTACCAGACCACGGATAATGAAGAAATTATGGCTAGAATCGGTTCTGGCTGTGTTGTGGGCCAAACGGCCTTTAACCCCATAATGGCTCTTGAATTACTGGCCAAGGGAGTCTGGAGCGGAAAAGGGGTTTTGGGGCCTGAATGCTTTGATCCCGACCCTTACATCAAACTGTCCGATGAGTACGACTATTACATGGGCGTAATGGAGATGGAATCGGAATACAAGAAAATGCTGGACAAGAAAGCTTTGCTTTCCTCTATGGCGTAATCGATAAATTCGCTTATTAATGAGACAGGAAGAGCAAGTGAGTACTTGCAATGCCGTATCAAGTAAGCTACATTGAAAGCAGCAGAGTACCGGGGGTGCTTTGCTGAACTTCATCTCGCTTAGCAAAGAAACGTCTCCTGGTAAATTGTCAGAGCTATGCTCGAAAATTTAAAATCGTTTGGAGGCGAAATTTTGAAAATTTTATTGGTAGGAACAGGCGGCGTAGGAGAAGCAGCGGCGGTGATTGCAAGTCAGAGAGATCTGGAGGGTCGCTGGCTTGAGAAGATGGTGCTTTCCGATTACAATCCGGATCGAGCAGGGGAAGTATCCGAAAAAATCGGCGACGTCAGATTTCCGGCAGAAAAGGTTGATGCGAGAAATCCGGATGAGGTAAAATCCTTAATTGAGAAATATCAGATTGATCTTTTGTTTAACGCCTGCGACCCAAGCTTTAACGAAACTCTCTTTGATACGGCTTATGAATACGGCATTCATTATATGGATATGGCGCTGACTCTGTCGGTTCCACACCCGACGGACCCCTATCATAAGACGAACATTAAGATGGGAGATTACCAGTTTGCAAAGCATGAAGACTGGGTAAACAGCGGAAAGCTTGCTCTTGTTGGGATAGGGATGGACCCGGGAGCGGTGAATGTCTTTGCGCGGTATGCGCAGAAGCATTATTTTGATGAAATTGACGAAATCAGCATTAAAGACGGCGGAAATCTTACTGCAGAGGGATATGATATCACCTTTGGGTTTTCCATTTGGACCACCATCGACGAATGTTTGAATCCACCCTTTAAGTGGGAAAAAGAAAAAGGGATTTATACGGTAGAACCTTTTTCCGAGCCCGAACTGTTTACCTTTCCGGATGGTATCGGCGAGCAGGAACTTGTGAATGTTGAGCATGAAGAAATGGTCATGCTGCCAAGATTCATGGGAGATGCGGCAAAGAAAATGAGCTTTAAGTATGGCCTGGGCGCTGATTTTATAACCATGCTGAAAAATATCAAAGCCCTGCGCTTAGACGATAAACATTCAAAAATAAAAGGTACCCGGCTCTCACCGAGAGACGTGGTAGGAATGGTAGCTCCGAGTCCTGTGGAGGTTGCCGCCAGTCTAAAAGGAAAATGCTGTGTAGGTACTCAGGTAACCGGTAAAAAAGACGGACTTGAGAGAAAGATTTTTATCTATCAGACTACGGACAACGAAGAAATCATGAAACGCATCGGCTGTGGCTGCGTTGTGGGCCAGACGGCCTATAATCCTGTGATAGCCATGGAACTGCTTGCAACAGGAGTTTGGCAGGGATGCGGTGTTTTGGGACCTGAATGCTTCGATCCGGATCCGTTTATCAGGCTTGCCGATGAATATAATTTCTACATGGGAATGATGGAGATGGAATCGGAATACAAGAAAATGCTGGACAAGAAAGCGCTGCTGAATGTTTGATGGAGTAAATTTTTAACAAATAAGAGAACGGTAGTTTTCAAAATATATGATAAAAAGTTTGAATGGGGCTGTCGCACCAGCATTTAGTGCGGCAGCCCCATTTTTAAATAGATCTATTTATAAAAAACCCCTTCTTTGTACTTGTTCAGGTCTATCTGTACTGTTGGCAGCCTTATATTCCATGGCTGACCCACGCTCATTCAAATTGAACCTTGACACCCCTGAATTCAATCCAGTCAATCTGGGAGATATCCAGTATTTCCTGGAAGTTGTAGGTTTTCGTCATGGCATCATTTTCAACGGAGCATCCCGTACTTCTTGTCTTGCTTATCGTCCTTCCGTCTTTCATTCCAATGGTCAGGTCATCCTGGCTCAGATCATCCGAAAGATCGCCCTCGCTGGATAGGGGAGGCGGAGTCCGATCAAACTCGCGGACGCTTTTCCCTTTTACCGAAACCGTGGCTGACAAGGGTGAGATGCTGATGCTTTCGAAAGTGGATTTCCCCTTAAAAATATCCACATCCTTTCCCACCGTAATGGTTTGTGATAAATCCTTATAGTCCAGAGTAAAGTCAACCTTCCATTGTCCATCCACCAGAGGCAGCCATGTCCCGTCCTGCGTCTCTTCATCCCAATGATAAGTGGTGAAATTCTCAAAGGTCAGGCTTGCCGGCTTTCCGATAAGGTCCTCGTTTACATTGGCTGACAGCACCAGGCTGATTTTATTGTCTTTCGTATTGCCGTCGGGAAGCTGATCAAAGCTCCATCCCATGGAATTTGCCCCCTCAACAAACAGCCGTTCCAAATCAAAGCGGTATTGTTCTCTATTTAGAATCATCCCCTCAGGAGCGATGACATCAAAAAGAACATAAAAGGAATATTGGTCACCGATGATCTCTTTCACATCAATGGTAAGGCCGTTATTTGTCACTTGTTTATGGATCGGTACGCCGGAAGAATTTAAAACCTTTGTCTGTTCGTCTCCTCTCGTGCCCAGATAGCTGAGGAATTTTTCATCCAGCTGGTAGTAGTAAGCGGCAAAAGATATGGTGAACATAGCCATTACCAGGATGCCTGCCAGGAGCAGGGAACGGAATCTGCGCCTTGGCAGAAGGGCTCTTGACCTTTCTGGCTCCGATCCGGCGTATTGCGCCATCTTTTCCCTGATCCCATCGGACTCCGATTCGGCGTATTCCGTCATCTTTTCCCTGATCCCCGCTTTTACCAGTGTTTTTTCGAGGATGCGGGCTTTCTCGTCTTCCGACAAAGGAAGGCTTTCTATTTCCACAGCCTCATGAATATCGTAAATTCGAAGCATGTCATCGATTCTTTTCATATAATGATACCCCTTTCGATTAGATGATCCTTAAGCCTCTGTCTCCCTCGATAAAGCTTATTTTCCACCGTTTTATTATCCAAGGAAAGCTTGAAAGCGATTTCCGAAATTTTTTTGAAAAAATAATAACGATAAATAAATATTTCCTTATCCGGGGAAGGCATTTCATCGATGGTTTGCCGAATGATTTCTTTATTGATTGTTTTTGCCGTTTCTTCCTCGTAGTTTACTTCAATATCCAGCTCGATTTCTTCTATCGGCAAAAGATCCTCCGACTTCTGCATTTTTCTCCGGTAGTCTAAAGCAGTATGCCTGGCAATACCATACAGGTAACTTTTCAGCGGAATCCCGCGATTGGGATCAAACTGCTCAATGTTCTTCCATAGCTTGCAGAAGATGTCCGAAATACATTCCTCGATTTCTTCCGGCCTGTTTCCGATAATTTTTATCGTGATCCACTTCACAGCACCTCCGTACTTCTCGATGGCCTCTGCCAACCCCTTGGACGGAGAGCTCTTCAACAGATCTATTAATTGCTGATCATCCATTCTATACTCCCTTTCTTAGTCCGATCAATTTACGATGTAAATTGACGACGGATTTCTGCTGCTTTTTTGTAAGACGTCTACATATATACTTTCGTATGTGGATACGGAAATCACTCAATTATTTTCTGTTTTTTCTTTCTTACAGAGTAGCATAGATATCGATGTCTGCCAAAACAAAGATGATAATAAAGGGCAGGTATGGTATAATGAACACACACTATTGAGAGCCAGCGTTGCTGAGAGGAAGCGTTCATTGAATCATTATGTCAACTGAAAAAAGGCAGGATTTAATGAACAAAAAACCATGCAGATGAGAAGGGAATTTATGTTACATATTTTTTATGGAAGAGAAGACCTGGATAAGGACAAGTTCCTATTTGAAAGGATTGCAGCCGAATTGAATCAGGATGGGGCGGATAGCGGCAATCACAGAAAGATTCTGCTTCTGGTTCCGGATCAATTTACTCTTCAGGCAGAGCGGAATGCTTTTGCCTGTCTTGGTGTCCCTGGACTCATGGATTTGGAGGTTCTCAGCCAGTCAAGGCTAGGGTTTAAAGTCCTGGAGGAGACCGGGGGCGGGAATCGTGTTCACATTGACAAATATGGCAGACATATGCTGCTGGCCAAGATTTTATCTGATAACAAGGACTCTTTTACAGCATTTCGCGGGATGCATCTTCGGAATTCCTTTATAGAAATGGCAAATAATCTGATTTCAGAAATGAAGCAGTTCAATACAAGTCCGAAGGACATGCTGGAGGTCATGAAGGCTGCGGAGGAGACCTCCCTTCTTTACAGAAAGCTGGAGGATATTCACAGAATATACGAAAGCTACGAGAATCTGATCGAAGGAAAATATATTGATACGGAAGATTATTTGAATCTTTTTGTAATGAAGATCCGGGAGTCGGAGATGGTAAGGAATTCTGTCATCTGGATCAACGGATTTGATTATTTTACGCCTAAGACATTGGACATCATCGAACAGCTTATGGTTACGGCAAAGGAAGTAAATATACTGCTGACCTCTGATACCGTCTCCTTTCCAACGAGAGATTCCAAGAATCCTGAGAGCGGGGATTCGGAACTGTTTCAGCTGACAAAGACGCTGATGGATAAACTGAAGATTATTGCCATGAGACAAGGCATCTCCGTATCGGAGAGCCCTGTCGGAGCTGAGTACAGGATCCCTGTAGGACAAGCGGCAGATGAAAAATCGGAGGCACTGGCACATCTGGAACATGAACTTTACGCTTATCCGTTCAAAAAAATGGAAGCATCTCCTTCCGTCACTCTTTGCCGGGCAGCCAACTTTTATGCAGAAGCGGAAACTGCCGCTGCTATGATTTGCCGTCTGGTACGGGAAGAAGGGTTTCGTTACCGAGACATTGCAGTGATATGCAACGATATGGAAGAAAGGGCCTCTGTCATCAAAAGAGTATTTGCCGATTACGGAATATCGGTGTTTCTGGATAAGAAGAGGGATATCCTCCATAATCCCGTTGTTACTTTTATTACGTCCCTCATTGATGTGGCTGCCAACGGGTATCTTTACGAAGATCTCTTTCGTCTGCTGAAAACGGATTTGATGCCGGTTACTTCCGAAGAGTATGAGGATCTTGAGAACTATGTTTTAAAATATAAGATAAAAGGGAATCGTTTTCAAAAAGAGTTTCAATACGGAAGCAGAGAAGAAGGGGAAGAGGCTTTAGCAAGGCTGAACCAGATACGCAGGCGGATCTATGAATACATTTCCGTATTCGAAAAAACTTTTCATCAAGGGAAAACGGTAAAGGAAAAAACGGCAGCTCTTTACTATTTTCTTCGTGATGATGCGGGGATCCCGGATCTGACGGAAA
Organism: Sinanaerobacter chloroacetimidivorans; assembly: GCF_018128545.1. Classification (GTDB taxonomy): domain Bacteria; phylum Bacillota; class Clostridia; order Peptostreptococcales; family Anaerovoracaceae; genus Sinanaerobacter; species Sinanaerobacter chloroacetimidivorans. The sequence continues at coordinate 44,265 of NZ_JAGSND010000005.1, forward strand.
CCATGATTCAGACCCTGCAGGATGACAATCAATTTGAATATGCGGAAGAAACGGCTCAGATCTGGGGTGTAATTCTGGGAATTTTTGATCAGATCATAGAACTCATCGGTGAGGAATCGCTGTCTTCCTCAGATTACGGTAATATCCTGAAAGCCGGCTTTGAAGCGGTAGAAATCGGACTGCTGCCCCCTACGATGGATCAGATTATCGTAGGTACCATGCAGCGTACAAGAACCGGAAAGCTGAAGGCACTTCTGGTCATTGGAGCCAACGACGGACTGTTGCCTGCATCCTCAAATACGGAAGGGCTCCTCAGTGAGGACGAAAAGGCGGTACTATTTCAAAAAGGCATAGAAATATGCAAAGTAGACGACCTGCGGCTGAAGGAAGAGACACTGGCTATTTATAAGACTCTTTCAAAACCGTTAAAATATCTCTGGATGAGCTATTCCGCCTCTGATTCAGAAGGGAAAGAAAGCAAACAGTCCATTATTTTTGATAAAATTAGAAAAATATATAATAATCCGGAAATTATAAAAGATATTATCAATCAAGAAGAACCCATGGCAAGAATTACAGCGCCAAGGAGCACCCTGCGCCATTTGACAGAGGCACTTCGGAATTCCTTGGAAGGAGAAGCTCTGGCTGATGAGTGGAGAGCGGCTTACGGTTGGTTTCGAAATGCCGAAGAAAATCTTCTGGCCCGTATTGAAGAGGGTATCTTTTTTACCAATAAACAAAAAAAGATTGAAAAAGAGCTCATAGGCAAACTTTATCGAAAAGAGGGCCTTTCGGATATTGTTATTAGCCCGTCCCGGTTGGAGAAATTTTCAAGATGTCCTTTTTCACATCTTATCGGTTACGGGATAAAACCGGAGGAACTCAGGGTATTCGAAATTGCAGGGCGCGAAATCGGCGATATTTATCATTATTGTTTTATGAAATTATCCCAGGGGCTTACCCTTCCCGGAGTACCCATTTCCGATCCTGCTTCTCCCTGGATGCAGCTTACCAGGGAAGAATGCAAAAGCCGGATTCATTCTCTTATTGAGGAAGCCTCTTTGGAATATAAAGAAGGGGTCTTGATTCAAGGAAAAGAGGAAAAATACCGCAGCAGCAGAATGAAAACCGTTTGTGCGGAAGCCGCCTGGGCGTTGGTTGAACATGTTCAAAAAGGAAGGATTCGGGAAGTATACTTTGAAAGTGAATTCGGAAAAGGTTATGGAAAGAAATTTCCTCCGATTACAATTGAGGCGCCGAATAATCAGGTTTTAATAGAAGGAAAAATTGACAGAGTGGACATCTTGCCGGGGAATTATATTAAAATTATTGATTACAAATCCGGTAAAGAACGCTTTGACACCGAGGAAGCGAGAAAGGGCTGGAGACTGCAGCTCATGCTGTATCTGCGGGCAGTGCTGGGAGAGATGTTCTGCCGGAATGCTGCGGATGCAGTACAAGAGGATAGCCTTCCGAAACCGGCCGGCGTATTCTATTTTGAAATCGCCGAGCCCCAGATCGATGCGTCTAATATGAATCCTGAGGACTATTCTGAAAAGGTAATGGATGAAAGGAAGAAGAGCTATCGGCTGGATGGTATCGTTTTGGATCATCCGGATATTATTGAAAGCATTACCGGCGAATTTTCCGGTTATTCGGAGATTCTTCCGGTAAGAAAGACCAAAGACGGAACCTATTCCGGTACTACAGATAAAAAAATTCTCAAGGAAGAAGAGTTTCTGGAACTGTGTCAATCAGTAGATTCTACCATTGAAAATTTATGCGGCGAATTACTAAATGGCTCCATTGATATCAGGCCGAAAAAGGTGAAGGATGAGACCGCTTGCAAATTTTGCCGGTATAAAAGCATCTGCTGCTTTGACTTGAGTTTTGAAGGCTGCTCCTATGAAACTATAAAATAAAACAAAAATCTACCCTAAAAATATGATCCGACTGAAAGAAACTATTGGTATAACCCAATCGGGAGTATTGTAGGGAGGTTTTCAGATGAAAAGAACAGCAACAATTTTATTAAGTGTGATCCTGGTTATGGCGCTCTTTTGCAGCACTGCCTTTGCAAGTCAAGGGAATGGATCCGGAAAAGACAAGTCCAAAGAATGGAAAACGGAAAAAGAGCACTGGGGTGCAAAATCTATTGAAAAGCTGCAAACTTACGGCCTATTAAATGGTTATGAAGACGGTACTTTCAAACCAGATAATACGCTGACGCAAGCAGAGCTTGCCGTAATCATTGACAGACTGGTTCAGCTGAAGTCAGACGTTGATGATGACGATGATGACAGCGACATTGATGAGGATGAGTTGGAGGGAATACCTGGCTGGGCAAAGAAAGCCGTAATGTCAGGAGTCAAAAATAACTATCTCAATCTAAAACGATTCCACTCAGAAAAGCAGTGCGATCGTTTGACAGCGGCGGTTGCAATCGCTAAGGCATTGGATCTTGAACCTGTGAAAGACTACACATCCAATCCGTTTAAAGATAAGGGCCTGATTGCTGAAGAAGATTACGGATATTTGCTTGCTTTGTATGAAGCCGGATATATTAAAGGTTTCCCCGATGGTAATTTCAATCCGAATGCTTTTCTAAGCAGAGCACAGATCGCAAGTATCATTGAAAAGCTTTTAGGAGAAGAGGATGTGGATTCTGACGATGATACAGCTCCTTCCTGGGCTTCCAGCAGCACGGTAACGGCAACTGCCATCTCGGCAACCAGTGTTACTTTAAAATGGTCTGCCGCCACAGATGATGTCGCTGTGACCGGATACAAGGTTATCTACAAGCTTGATGGCGTTACGAAAGAAAAACTCGTTTCCACAACAAGAACTGCTAAAATTACAGGTTTGGAAGCCGATGTAGAATATTCCTTCAGAGTAGAAGCAAAGGATGCCGCAGGCAACTGGAGTGATGACGGTCCGTCCGTAAAAGTTACCACTCTGGAAGCAGATGAGGACACTGTCGCTCCAACGTGGCCCACCAGTGCCGCACTAACAGTAAGTCCGTCTTCAGACACTGTTGTTATGCTGATCTGGCCTGATGCAGATGATAACGTAGCGGTAAAAGGCTACAAGATTTATCAGGATGGTACGCTGATTAAAACGGTAGATGCAGATGAAAACGATGCGGTTGTCTCCAACTTAAAGTTAGATACTGAATACACCTTTAAAGTAAAGGCCTATGACGAAGCCGGAAACGTAAGTGTCAGCCTGAAAAAAACTTATTTTAACGACTAATTAAAAAAGAATCGTTTGAAATTCATAAAAGGGATATAAAGTAATAACGAGAGGCAGTGATATTGAAAAAGATATCACCGCCTCTTTTATCTCAGATATCTCTGATATCATTACTTCTCTTTTACATCTCCATTGACAAGGGTTTTGATAAGTGTTAATATTTTATGGTGTCAGGTATGCTACCGTGGCTCAGTCGGCAGAGCAGCGCATTCGTAACGCGCAGGTCGCCGGTTCGATTCCGGCCGGTAGCTCCAACAAAAAGCATCCCCAATTGGGGATGCTTTTTTGGTCACAGTAAAATATTACATAAGTTTTACAAAATTATCAAAATATACTTGACATCTTTTATCCAGAATCATAGAATGAATAAGGAAAAAGGAGGGAGTCTGATTGCTGATAACAAAGGAAACCGATTATGCGTTAAGAATTCTTCGTGCATTGGCAGGCGAAGAACGTATTGCTGCGCCGCAGCTTGCGCGGGGCGAACAGATTCCTCTGCAGTTTGCTTATAAAATTCTGAAAAAGCTCCAAAAAGGCGGACTAATCCGCATTTCACGCGGAGCGGATGGGGGCTGTACTTTGGCAGCCCAATTGGAACAGTTTTCTCTTTTTCAGTTGATGCAGATCATGGAGGAGGATTCTTCGGTTAGCTCCTGTATGAAACCGGGATATCAGTGCGCGTGGTGTAAGGCACACGGCGATACTGTCTGCCAGGCCAATGTCCATCTGATGGCTATTCAGAAAAAGCTGGATGAGGAACTAAAGTCATATAGCCTTTCGAAAATTTTATTCGGTAAATGATAATAATTTTTTTACCTTTAAACTGGACTAATCTTGTCCAGAATAAAGGCGTTATAAAAAGGAGGAAAAGACATGTTATTTTCGACCACACAGCAACATGAGGAACTCCGCACCAGAGTCCGAGCGTTTGCGGAAGAGGAGATCAAACCTTTGACCTTCCTGATGGACAAAGAAAACCAGTTCCCCGATGATGCAGTTGCCAAACTAGGGAAGATGGGGCTGATGGGAATTCCTTTCCCTGCGGACAGCGGCGGCATGGGGCTGGATATGATCAGCTATGCCATTGCCGTTGAAGAACTGGCGAGGGTTGACGGCGGCACAGGTGTCATTCTGTCTGCTCATACGTCACTGGGCACCTGGCCAATCTTTGCGTTTGGCAATGAGGCCCAGAAGAAAAAATACCTGATTCCCCTATGCAAGGGTGAAAAAATCGGCGCCTTTGGTTTGACAGAACCTAATGCGGGTTCAGATGCCGGCGGAACGGAGACCACTGCCGTGGATAAGGGTGACCACTATCTTCTCAATGGCGGCAAAATTTTCATCACCAACGCGCCGAAAGCGGATACGTATGTGGTCTTTGCGGTTACCACACCCGACATCGGCGTACGTGGCATCTCCGCATTCATTGTGGAAAAGGGCTGGAAGGGTTTTGAGTTCGGTGATCACTATGATAAAATGGGCATCCGCTCTTCTTCCACCGCAGAGTTGATTTTCAATGATGTGAAGGTTCCGAAAGAAAACCTGCTTGGGAAAGAGGGCCAGGGCTTTAAAATTGCAATGGCCACACTTGACGGCGGCCGAATCGGAATTGCCGCTCAGGCTCTGGGCATTGCTCAGGGGGCATTTGAACAAGCGGTGACCTATGCCAAGGAGCGTGTACAGTTCGGTAAGCCCATTGGGTTCCAGCAGGCCATTTCCTTCAAAATTGCCGATATGGCCACCAAGCTGCGCACTGCACGTTTTCTGGTTTACTCCGCTGCTGAGCTGAAGGAAAATCACATGCCTTTTGGTATGGAGTCTGCGATGGCCAAACAGTATGCCGCGGACATCGCGCTGGAAGTGACAAACGATGCTCTGCAGATTTTTGGGGGCACCGGATATTTGAAGGGTATGGAGGTGGAACGGATGTACCGTGATGCCAAGATAACCACCATCTACGAAGGGACTAACGAAATACAGCGTATTGTTATCGCCTCTCATATTCTGGGCAAACCGCCCAAGGAAACCGGTTCTTCGGCAAGTCGTCCCAAGAAGCCTGCTCCCATCACCGGTATCCGGAGAAAAATTGTTTTCAGGGACGGCGATGCAAAAACACAGGTGTCTGCTCTGGTAGAGGCACTCAAGAAGGATGGCTTCGACTTTACGGTCGGCATTCCCATGGATACTCCCATTGTACAGGCGGAACGTGTCGTTTCAGCCGGCAAGGGAATCGGGGAGAAGAAGGACATGAAACTGATCGAAAATCTGGCCAAAGCCGCAGGTGCCGCCATCGGTTCCTCGCGTCCTGTAGCGGAGACGCTGAAATATCTGCCGCTGAACCGTTATGTGGGAATGTCCGGTCAGAAGTTTACCGGCAATCTGTACATCGCCTGCGGCATTTCGGGTGCAACCCAGCACTTAAAGGGCATTAAAGATGCCTCTATTATTGTAGCGATTAACAAAAACGGCAACGCGCCGATTTTCAAAAACTGTGACTATGGTATTGTAGGTGATGTTTCCGAGATTCTGCCTCTGCTGACGGCTGCTTTGGATACCGGCGAAAAGCAGCCAGCACCGCCTATGGTGAAGATGAAGCGTCCGCAAATGCCCAAGCCGGAGCCCATTGGCCCTAGCTACATTTGCAGCGGCTGCGGATATGAGTATGTACCGGAACTGGGTGACGAGGAGAACGAAGTGGCACCAGGTACCCTGTTCAAGGATTTGTCGGAAGACTGGGTCTGCCCGGAATGTGCCGAGGCCAAAGACCAATTTATTGAGGCGTAAAGCCGGAAGGGGGAGTACATTATGTATTGCGTAAGAAATGTAACCGAAGACCTGTACTGGGTGGGCGCCAACGACCATCGTCTGGCATTGTTTGAAAACGCATATCCGATTCCAAGAGGGGTTTCCTATAATTCCTATCTTCTGACGGATGAAAAGACGGTGTTGTTTGATACGGTGGACTGGTCAGGCTGCCGGCAGCTGCTGGAAAATATGGCACATGTGCTTGACGGAAGGCCACTGGACTATCTTGTTATCAATCATTTGGAGCCTGACCATGCGGGATCAATCGAGGAAATTCTGCTCCGATGGCCCAAAGTGACCATCATCAGCAATGAGAAGGCTTTTATGCTGATGCGCCAGTTTGGCTTCGATGTTGATAGTCATCAGATCGTTGAGGTGAAAGAGGGTGATACCTTCAGCTTCGGAAAGCATGTGGTTACCTTTGTGTTCGCCCCTATGGTGCATTGGCCGGAGGTGATGGTGACCTTTGACACCACAAACGGTGTGCTGTTTTCTGCTGACGCCTTTGGTTCCTTTGGCGCACTGGACGGCAAGCTTTTTGCCGATGAGGTAAACTTTGACCGCGACTGGCTGGATGATGCCCGTCGCTATCTAACCAACATCGTGGGAAAATATGGTCCGCATATCCGGCTGATTCTAAAGAAAGCCGGCGGTATTCTGGATCAGATCAAGTTCATCTGCCCCCTGCACGGGCCGGTTTGGCGTAAGGATTTGTTATATTTCATTCAGAAATACGATCTCTGGGGTCGCTACGAGCCGGAACAAAAAGGTATTTTGATGGTATACGCCTCCATGTATGGTAACACCGAGTCTGCGATGCAGGCGCTGGCGTCCAAATTGTGTGACAAGGGCATGACAAACATAGCCATGTACGACGTTTCCTCAACGGATGTTTCCCAGCTTATTTCCGAGGTGTTTAAATACAGCCATATGGTGCTGGCTTCAGTGACATATAATCTGGGCATCTATCCGGCTATGCATAACTTCCTGATTGACATGAAAGCACTGAATGTCCAGAATCGGACAATCGCACTTGTGGAGAACGGTTCCTGGGCGATCAAGTCAGGCGATCTGATCCAGAAGTTCCTAAGCGAAGAGATGAAGAACATGACTGTGCTTAACGAGCGGATCAGCATCGCTTCCTCTCTCCACGCGGATAAGGAATCGGAACTGGAGTCACTGGCCGACGCCATTTTGGATTCCATGCAATAAACCTTCTGATATAGACTGTATAAGTCCCCTCTTCAGCTCCAAAGAAGTAAATCCCATAGAACCGCTGTGAGTCTATGGGATTTTGACATTACATAAGCAATCCCGACACTATATTAGTAAAAAGAAAGTTAGTGCTTTCCGTCTTCTCATTCATGCAACATCATGAAGGGCGGTATATCGGCAGCCTTATAAATAATCTTCTAAATCCAAGATTACTTTAAATTGCTGAATAAACCAATTCACCATCAATAAATGTCATATCAACTTTTAAAGATTTTATTTCCTTTTCTGGAGTATCAAGAAGAGATCCTGATAGGATGGTCAAATCGGCTAATTTACCAGGCTCCAAGCTTCCTTTAATATCCTCCTCAAAGCTTGCGTATGCACCGTTATATGTAAACATCCGCAAAGCTTCGGAGACACTGATTCTTTCATCTAGATTAATAATCTGCCCTGATTCGGTAGCGCGGTTTACTGCAAGATGCATGTTCAATATTGGACTTGAAAATGTAATTGGGCAATCACTGCTTCCTGCTACCGGAATACCACGGGTAAGAAAGCTTTTACAGGTGAACATGCGATAAGCCCTTTCCTTCCCATAATTCACCAGATATCCATCCCCGAATTCATAGAGAAAAATTGGTTGGGCAACAGGTATAATTCCCAGGTTTTGGATTCGATCAAGCAATTCATTATTAATCATTGCACAATGTTCAATTCGATGTCTATGGTCTTCTCTAGGAGCAATTTTAAGAGCGTTTTCAATGGCATTCACGATAACGGTTACTGCTTTATCGCCGACTGCATGGGTAGTGACCTGATATCCAGCCAAATGTGCTTTCAGGATAATTTCGTTTACCTTTTCCTGCTCCATGCTAAGCACGCCGAAATCATTGGGATTGCTGGTATATGGCTCCAAGGTTGCAGCAGTTGGTCCGCTGCTGCTTCCGTCTATCATCAACTTTACAGGACCAATTTTAAAATGATCATTACCAAATCCGGTGTGCAGACCAATGTGAATATAATCCTCCACAAACTGCAGGTTTTCCACAAACGAAAATATCATGGAGTATAACCTGATTTTCAGCTTTCCTTGCTTGACTGCTTCCTGAATAGCACTCATTTGAGCATGACCATAACCACCGGAATCATGTACCGAGGTAATGCCTTCCTTAATTAGGATGTCATTTGCTGCTTCCATAGCGCTAATTAGTTCCTCTATGGAAAGCTGAGAAACTTTCATGGCGGCCATATGTGAGTTTTCCTTTAAAACTCCTGTTACTTTCCCGTTTTCTTTCACAAGAACCCCACCAGATATTGGTTCAGAATCATTCGTTATTCCGCATAGTTGAAGGCTTTTTGAATTGTGAACAGATGTATGAGCGCATACCCTAGTAAGAATAACGGGATGATCAGGAGCAACTTCATCCAGATCCCATCTGTTTGGATGGCGACCTTCTTTTAGCTTAGAATGGTCATATCCCCAACCGCGAATCCATTGGCCTTTGGGAATTATCCTCGCTGCCTCGGCTACAAGTTTTTTAATGTCTTCAATAGAATTGACACCAGGCGAGCGACAGTCTATGGCCAAAGCATTAGCGCCTAAAACCGCTGAATGCAAGTGAGAATCGATAAAACCTGGTATGAGACTTCTGCCTTTTAAATCAATCAATTTAGTCTGCTTTCCCAAATATGTCATTACATCTTCCTTTGTGCCGACAAAGAGAATGGAGTTCCCTTTTACCGCTAGTGCTTCTTTAATGGAATTGTCTTTGTCAACAGTTAAAACCGGACCGTTGATAAAGATAATATCTGCATTACATTTCATATTTTCTCCTCCTGACAAGAAAGAAACCAATCTTTCGTTTTCGTTATGTATTTTTTTATAACATTAAAAATATTGTTTGTAAAGTGCTCTCTAAACCAGGTGGTTTTTACACATGCGTTCTCTGTAATCTCGTGATTTCAACGCATTCAAGGAATACAAAGATAGTAAAACAGTACATATTATACTGGTATATCTGTGATATATCTAATTAATATTTTGACTCTAAAAATGGTCCATCATATAATACAATTAATTCAATGCTTGGAGAACTTTCAGACAATTTAACGTCTGAACTGAATCATTACAATTATAAACTCTTAGTAATATTTTTTAATGAATAGAGTGGAAAGGCGGCAGCATGGTAAATAAATTAATAAGTCACAAAGAAGCAGCCGGACTCATTCAAAACGGGCAGTCAATTATGGTGGGCGGTTTCGGAGATGCGGGATATCCTTTTGAAATGATTAAAGCACTACATCAGAGCGATCTGTCCCACTTGACAATCATGGGCAATGATGGAGGATGCCAGGGTGATCCAAAAGGCTTATTTTATACAAGCGGTAAGGTAGATAAACTCATTATTACATATTGTGGATTGAATCCTGATGTAAGCAGACAATATACCGAAGGAAAGCTGGAGATAGAATTTGTACCGCAGGGTACTTTTGTAGAAAGGGCTCGCTGCGGAGGACACGGACTGGGAGGATTTCTGACACCCACCGGTGTGGGTACTCCGGTGGAGGAAGGGAAAAAGATTCTGGAGGTTCAAGGGAGAAAGTACCTTCTGGAAGAACCCCTTCGTGCAGATGTTGCAATCATAAAGGGTGCAGTTGCAGATAAGTTTGGGAATCTGATGTTTCATATGGTAGCAAGAAATTATAATCCACTGATGGCTATGGCGGCTGATTTGGTCATAGCAGAAGTGGACAAGATCGTGGAAATCGGTGAACTTGATCAGAATACCATTATGCTTTCCGGAATCTTTGTTGATTATATCGTTGATAACAGGGGGGATGAATAGCATGAAGGATATAAAGAACTTTATAGCAAAAAATGTTGCTTCTCTCTTTAAAGACGGTGATGTGGTGAACCTGGGTGTAGGAATTCCGACTTTAGCAGTAGGGCATCTGCCGGAAGGTGTGAATGTAATTATCCATGCGGAAAATGGTGCGATCGGCTGCGGTCCTGTTGCAGCAAAGGAAGTAGCTACCATGGATTTGGTGGATGCCGCAAATGTGCCAATCACATTGATTCCTCAAGGGTCCTGTACGGATAGTGCAACATCCTTCGGAATTGTCAGAGGCGGTCATGTTGACTATACTGTGCTGGGTGCGCTGCAGGTGGATCAGGAAGGAAATTTAGCTAGCTGGATTATACCAGGGAAAGCGGTCAATGGGATGGGCGGCGCAATGGACCTTGTGGCAGGTGCAAAAAAGGTAATTATAGCCATGCTGCATAATTCTAAGGATGGAAAGCCGAAATTGTTAAAAAAGTGCATCTGGCCGTTAACAGCGGTGAATGCGGTAACTCATATCATAACTGACCTAGCAATGATTGAAATTATTGATAAAAAATTTGTTGTGAAGGCTATGGCAGACGGCATAACAAAAGAGGAACTTCAGTCAAAAACCGAAGCAGAATTAATATTTCCATCCAATATTAAAGTTATGTTAGACTAGTACCCTGTCAACATTAATTCTGTGCATATGTGGGTTTTAATAAAACAGAGTGCCAAGGAGGTAATCATATGAGAGAGGCAGTAATTGTATCTATGGCAAGAACCCCAGTGGGGAAATGCCGTGGAAAGCTTGCTCCGGTTCCGCCGGAACAATTAGGAGCAGTTGTATTAAAAAGAGTTTGTGAAGACATTGATCTTGACACAACTCAAATAGATGAAGTAATTATGGGAAATCTCTGGGCGCATGATATCGCGGGAATGGGAAGAGTGGCGTTATTAGAGGCAGGATTACCGGTTACAATTCCATCGCTGAGAATAGACCGTCAATGCTCAAGCGCTTTGGACTCTATTGCACTTGCTGCAATGTTTGTTCAAACCGGACATGGGGATATTGTCATCGGCGGAGGCGCGGAAAGCGACTCCAGAAGACCATATGTCATGTTTAAGAATGAGGTTGAATATTCCGTAAAACCCCCGGTTTTTTTGACGCAGTACAAGGCATCCACCAAAGCAATTGGAGATCCATTCATGGGAGTAACGGCAGAAAACTTAGCGGAACAGTACGGTATCACGAGACAGGAGATGGACGAATATTCGGCGGAGAGTCATCAAAAGGCTGAAAAAGCTTGGCAGAAGGGCTATCTCGCAAAAAATGTGGTACCTGTTAAAGTGAGTACCAAAAAAGGCTTTTATATTTTTGACAAAGATGAAACAGTCAGGCCGGAAACAACGGTTGAGAGCCTTTCCAAGCTCCCTGCACTTTTCAAGAAGGAGGATGGAAAGGTGACTGCAGGCAACAGCTGTCCCATGAGTGACGGGGCTTCGGCGGCAGTCATTATGTCCATGGAAAAAGCAACTGAACTGGGACTCACGCCATTGGCAAAGTATGTAGATTGGGCAGCGGTAGGTGTTGACCCGAATTACATGGGAATCGGACCCGCTTTTGCCATAAGGAAACTCCTGAAACAGGTAGATTTAACTCTGGACGATATCGATCTCTTTGAAATCAATGAAGCTTTTGCGTCACAGACCCTAGCATGTGTAATAGAATTAGGACTTGATAAAAATAAACTTAACATTGATGGAGGAGCAATAGCGCTGGGACACCCGTTGGGAGCCACAGGAGGAGTTCTAGCTCTTAAATTAATCAATCAGTTGAGAAGAGAAAATAAAAGATATGGTATTGCAGCATTTTGCTGCGGCGGCGGACAAGGGGCAGCCGTATTGTTTGAAAATATTAATGTTAAATAGGAGGTGTTTCAATGGTAAAAATGAGACTGGCAGTAAGAGACGATTTGAAACTGGTATTTGACTTTTTTAAGAACCTTACTTTATTTCATCTTGAAGGATTTAAAGGAGTCATGAAGTTAAGGCCTTACAGTGAAGAACGAACCGCCAAGAAACTGGATACATTTTTAAACAATGGTGATCAGGCTGGAATCCTAATTGCTGAAGAGAATAATGAGGTCCTTGGAGTCTTGGGCTTTTATATTGAGAGCTATGGCGAATTAGCAAATTTTGATTATGACCAGTATATGGAAATTGACAGAATTATTGTAAAGGACGGTATGCGAGGAGCCGGAATTGGAGAAAAACTCATTGAAGAGGCTGAAAAACTTGCGCTAAGTAAAGGAGTACACAGAATGCAGCTTGAACTTGCAATTTTCAATGAAAAGGCAGAAAAATTTTATGAAAGACTCGGATATAAATGTTATATCAGAACTTTCGCAAAGGATATCTAATCAATGCTGAGTTTTGAAATAAAAGTTAGTTATTCATATTTATGTATTTATTAGGAGGAAAGATCATGAAACTGAAGAGAATATTAGCTGTATTTGTTATTATTTGCTTGACCTTATCGCTAGTTGCATGTGGTGGCTCCGGCAGCGGGAAAACTGATTCCGGAAATGCTTCTGATGACAAAATCAGTATCACAATGGGAATTGAGGGCGGAGACGACCTTCCGGATGCAATTATGGGCCTAAAATTCAAGGAATTGATTGAAGAAAAAAGTAATGGAAGAATTACTGTAAGTTGGTATGGAAATGGTCAGCTTGGGGGAGATGATGAATTGCTTCAGCAGGTTATGAATGGTTCCATCAATGCTGCACTGATTTCAACTTCAACGTTCAGCGATTACTCGGAAGAATTGGACGTATTGCAGCTTCCGTTCCTGTTTAAGGATTATGAAACAGAAAAAAAAGCTCTTGAAAGCAGCGAAGCGCAAGCCTTATACAAAGATCTGGAAGAGTTGAATCTTAAAATTCTAGCAGTTACTGAGATCGGCATGAGAAATTTTGCAAATAATACCAAACCGATTGAGAAACTGTCCGATCTAAAAGGAATCAAAATGAGAATCGTTCCAAGTACTTTAGTTGCAAGGGCAGCGGAATTGGTAGGCATGACAGTAACACCTATGAGCTATAGTGAAATTTATACCGGACTTCAGCAGAATATCATAGATGGAGAGGAAATCAATCTTATCTCAATCAATCTTGAAAGACATTATGAAGTTTTGAAATATGTGTCATTGATTAATTTCTATACATTCCCGTCTGCACTTACGTTCAATCTTGACTTCTATAACGGTTTGTCTGATGAGGACAAGGCTCTTTTTGATGAGTGCAAGGAAGAAGCTTTCAATTATTCCATAGCTCAAACGGAGCAAAAGGAAGAAGATTCCCTTCAGGTTATTTCAAATGCGGGACTACAGTTGAACGAGATTTCCGAGGAAGCCAAGGCCGAATTCAAGACTGCTGTTCAGCCAATGTATGATGAATATGCAGCAAAAAGTGAAAATATGGCTGCATTCATTAAGATGGCCCAGGGACTGTAAACAAATAGTATTATTAAATAATTTAGTTAATTTTCTGTGAAGCACCTGTTCAGGTGCTTCGCAGAACATAATGGAGGGAAATAGAATGCGTGCAATAACAGCAGCATTTGATAAAATCGAATGGCTTGTAAAAATACTGGCTGCTGCCGCCATGTTCCTGATGACAGTAATTGTTACGGTATGTGTTGTGAAAAGATACTGTTTTGGAACAACTTTCATCTGGTCGGACGAACTTGTACGATATCTGCTCATCTGGTCAACATTTCTAGGCGCTGCAGTTGGTTTCAGGCATTTTGACTTGGTGCTTCTTGATTTATTTATCGGCTTGCTGCCAAAGAAATTTGCGTCTTTTTTAGCAATTATTGTTCATTTTGTTACTATGGTATTCATTGGATACATTTTTTACATCAGTTTAAATTATACTTTATCACCTGCTGTGCTGTTCAAAAACAGTACCGGACTTGGAATTTCGATGATGTATCCGTTTCTGGCTCTTCCCCTTGGTTTTGGATTGATGTTTCTGTTTGGAATTGAAAATATACCGAAAATAATTAACAGATTGAAAATCAAAAATCTTATAACAGAAGGGGGTGAGAGATAATGGTATTAGTAATTTTAGCTTTTATATTATCGCTTGTGGTTGGAATCCCAATCGCCTTTGTCTTAGGGATGACTGGTATAGCGCATCTTGTCGTTATTAATTATCCGGATATCGCAAATATCGTACCGCAGCGAATGTTTTATGGAATCAACGTGTTCAGTTATATGTGTATCCCATTTTTCATAGCGGCAGGTCAAATAATGAACAAGGGTGGTATCACACAAAAAATTGTTGATGTATCACAGGAGTTTGTTGGATTCAAGCGAGGCGGACTCGCATATACAGTTGTCCTTGTTGGAATGGTGCTGGCGGCGATTTTAGGCTCAGCGAATGCTGTTTCAGTAATTCTCTGCACAATTATGATTCCTGCAATGGTATCTTCCGGATACGATGAGGAATTTGCCGGATCACTGGTAGCAAGCTCTGGAATACTGGGATGCATCATTCCTCCGTCTGTAGACTTTGTAATTTATGCAGTGCTTGCCGGAGTTTCTGTGCAAAAACTTTTCGTTGGAGGTATTTTACCTGGAATTTGTCTTGGATTTGGCTTTATGGCTGTAATTGCCATTACAACGAAGAAAAAGAAATATCCGAAATATAAAGAGCATTTTGAACCTGGTCCGGCCTTTAAAACACTGTTCACTTCTCTGCCGGCCTTATGCGTACCGGTAATTATAGTAGGCGGAGTTTTAGCGGGTGTTTTTACTCCCACTGAATCCGGAGCAGTAGCCTGTGTTGTTGCAACAATATTGGGATTTGCATATAGAAACCTAAAAATAAAGGATTTACCTGGGATATTTGCAAGTGCAGCTTTGATTACAGCAGGCATCATGCTGATCATCTCCTTTGGTAATGTCATTGGTTGGACGCTTGCCTTTGATAAGGTACCGGAAAAATTAGTCCAGGCAATCACTTCTACGACAACCAATCCTTCGCTGGTTATGGCACTTGTTCTTGGTATGCTTTTCCTCATAGGAATGGTAATGGAAGCCTTCGCGGCAATGATTATTCTTGTACCTGTGCTCTATCCACTGGGAGAGGCAATGGGATATGATCCCATTCATTTCGGTATGATTATCATTATTATGCTGACCATTGCACTGGCAACTCCTCCTGTAGGTATGCTGTTGTTTACTACATCAAAGGTATCCGGGATTCATTTAAATAAACTGAATAAAAGCATATGGCCATTTGTTGCAGCAGGAATGGTCGTAACGATTATATTAGCCTATGTGCCGCAGATTACCACCTTCCTGCCAAATCTGCTGTATGGTAAGTAAAGACAGGAGTGATTAAAATGACAGATATAGCTGCAGCTTTAAAGGACATTATTGACTTGCATATTCATGCTGGACCCTCTTTGGCAGACAGAAAAGTGGATGCTGCCGAAATGATGGAAGACGCCTTACAATATGGGTATCGTGCATATGTTGTAAAAGATCATTACTTCCCAACAGTTATGAGTGCTTCTCTATGTGAGAAGCACCTCGGACAGGGAAAGGTAAAGGTATTTGGCGGAATTGCCCTGAACAATTCCGTCGGAGGAATCAATGTAAAGGCAGTGGATGCCGCATATGGAATGGGTGCAAAGTTTGTGTATATGCCCACCGTTTCAGCGAAACATCATATTGCATCCCATAAAGGGCAGCATTTTCCTGGCGCAAGTTCCAAGGAAGGTGTAGTTGAGAATGAAATGCTCTATATCAAACAGAACGGGGAATTAAAGGATCCCGTCGTAGAAGTGCTTCAATATATTGCGGAAAGACCAGACTTGATTCTTGCAACAGGACATGGGACACAGCAAGAAATAGAAGCATTGCTGACCAAAGGTGCTGAACTTGGAATCGCTAAAATGTATGCAAACCATCCCTTCTACATGATAAATGCAGATATTGACACAATCTGCAGATGGGCGTCTTTGGGGGCGACAATAGAAATCAACGCCTGCGTTTTCCTCTTTGGCACACATCCGACACCAATGCAGGTGGCAAAGGATATTTTTGATCGCGTACCCCTTGAAAAGATCGTTATTTCATCAGATCTGGGGCAAAAGAACAACAGCCGTCCGGCGCAGGGGTTATATGACTTTATAATAAAACTGCAAGCGGAAAACGGTATAACTGAAGAACAAATTTATACAGCTACGAGAACGAATCCGGCAAAACTACTGGGTTTAGAATAATAATATGAACTGGGAGGAAATAAAAATGTTTCAAATTGGTAATTTGAATGAGATGGAATGGAAAGAACTAAGAAAAGGAGTAAAGAGAAAAGCATTTACTGGTGAGGGTGCAACGATTGGTTATAATTCCGGAGAAAAAGGACACGAAGTGATGCCTCATCATCATATTCATGAACAGATCGGAATCATCGTTTCTGGAGAAGGAATTTTCTCTATCAACGGAAATGACTACCCTGTGAAAAGGGGAAGCTGGATGGTGATACCTTCCAATGTAGAGCATTATTTAACTGTCACAAGTGAAGAGCCATGCATCAGCCTTGATATATTCGTACCAGCGAGACAGGAAATACTATAGGACTGCTGTTGAAAGGAATCATCAAGAAAATGATAAACGATAAATTAATGACAAAACTGAATAACGGGGATAGGGCATTCGGCACCTTTGTAAAAATAAACAGCACTGCAGTTATTGAAATGCTGGGGCAAAAAGGTTTTGACTTTGCTATCATAGACAGGGAACATTCTGTTTTTTCAGATACGGATGTTGAAAAAATGATCATGGCTGCCGACGTCTGGGGATTGCCGGTGATTATCAGGACCCCAGGAAACGCCGCCGAGCATATCCTGCATGCCTTGGACTCAGGCGCCAGCGGAATACAGGTTCCGGACATATCAAGCGTATCGCAGATTTATAAAATTATAGAGAACGCAAAATACTATCCGGAGGGAAGCCGGGGTTTGTCCTTTGCGCAGAGAGCTGCGGGATACGGGTTTCAGGGCGGTAACGAATATATAGAAAAATCCAATCAAAACACAGTCATAGCGGTACATATTGAAAACAGAGAAATTGCAGAAAAGATTGATGAGGTCTGCAGTATACCGCAGTTGGATGTCGTATTCGTAGGTCCGGCAGACTTAAGCCAGTCCATGGGCAAACCCGGGAAAACGGATGATCCGGAAGTCGTTGCGCTGATAGAAAATGTGTTCCGGGTGGCCATAAAAAATAATAAAAAGGTTGGAATCTATGTGGGAACTGAGGAGGCAATTAAAAAATATGCCGACTTGGGGGCAACCTATTTTGCCTGGAAATCAGACGTACTTCTGCTAAATGAAGGAATCCGTTCTTCGGAGAATACGTTCAAGAAAATATAATTTCTCTCTTCCATTTTCATAAAAATAATGAGGCCTCTATTGAGGTCTCATTATTGAATGTTGATATGCATGATACTGTCGCGTTCTGAAATGATATGTGTTTTATAAATCTCAAAGATTTCATCGGTTTTGCCATTCAAAGCGGCATCAATAAACACGACATGCTGTGTGGCGATCCGACTCCTTTTGATATTGAGCTGATCAAGAAACACAAGCTTTGAAATAATGCATTTATACAACGCGTCTCTACAAATCCTCTTAATATAAGCGTTATTGATCAGATCAAACAAAAATAAATGAAACTCCAAGTCCTGACTAAAAAAGGCATCTCCATTCGATACAATATTTTCATCTTCAATATACTGTAGATTATAATTTTTATATTCCGTTAGTTTTTCATTAACCGCTTGAGTAGGATTTCTAAAGCTGCTACTAATAACCTGAGGTTCCAATAATAATCTCAAGTTGTAAATATCTAAAATCTCTTTTAATGAAAACTTTGAAACAAAGGTTCCTTTCCGTGGATATATTTCTAAATATCCTTCTTTTTGGAGCCAGAGAATCGCTTCTCGAACCGGGGTTCTGCTTGTGCCGAGTTCGTTTGCTATAGCATCTTCAGAAACATTCTGACCAGTGGAAAGTTCACCGGAAAGCAGTTTTTTCAATATTAAATTATATGCGTCAATGTTCAATGTATTATTTAATGAATCTTGCACAATGAACCCTCCATTAGTAATTAGTCAATAAACTAATAAGATTATTATATCTATTTTGATAAGAAGTTACAATTAAAAAAGTTGATATAAGTCTATAACGCCTATAATTCTAATTATACAGGGGTATTTAATTACAAGAAAGGAATTGTTTAGATTCTACCTTTTTAAAAGGCTTTTCTTTTGTAGAACAACCTTCGGTAGCGAGTTATGTAAAAGAGGTAATAATAAGGCTTTCGGTCCCAAAAGATTATCATCCACCATTCGAAGAGTCATATTATTATTTGCAGAAATATTTAGGAACAGATAAATTAGTCGTAGGTTATTTCCCTAAGAGGAGACAATGCTTTTTTGTAAAGTCTTTTAGTTGGGATGGATATATATCTGGGTCGTGGTTATCGTATCCATCAATCGCTTTTTCATAGCATAATTTAGGGGCTGTAGCAATTTTGATATGCTCCCCTTAAGGGTAGACAGATGAAATAAAAAATAATCTGTAGACTTTGAAGGGAGTATATTTTTATGCCACAGAAAGAACTTATTATTTCCCTATGCTGTTGTATACAGCTACTGCATCAGTAATATGATACTGTTCCGAATGATGATCCCCTTTGGCACCAGCTGAAATTAGAATATATTCCCGTTTACCTACTTTGGCGAGACTCGCAAGACATAGACCGGCCTCCTCGGTATATCCAGTTTTTCCCCCTAGAATTTCATCAACAATCATGTTCTGATTGTTGAGAACTTCAAACATGGTACTGTAAAAGGTTATTCCTCCGGGGTGCTTATTCGTGGGTTGTGTGGAATAGCGGGATGAAGTAAAAATCTCCCGGAAAGTATCATTTTGCAAAGCATAGCTTAGAAGAACAGCCAGATCTTTGGCTGTTGTGTAGTGGTTTTCATTGTGAAGTCCGGTGGTGTTTTCAAAATGGGTATGTCCCATACCAAGATCTGCCGCCTTTTGATTCATTATTTTCACAAAGTTCTGCTCTGATCCTGCAATCTGACCAGCAAGTGCAACACAGCACTCTGCACCGCTCGGCAGCATTACCCCGTATAACAGATCGATTGCCCTGACCTGCTCACCCGGCTGGAAACCTGCCATCGATGCATTTGCTTCGTACAGTCCCTGAAACATGGAATTGGTAAGCTTAATTTCTCCCTTCAGATCAGGTAAATTCTCTATCGCAACAATGGCTGTCATCATTTTAGTCAAAGAAGCAGGATAGATTTTTTCTTCGCTGTTTTTTTGCATCAGGACGGTAGCATCTGTTAAGCGGATCAAAATCGCATGAGGACTGTTTAGCTTGTCCGAAGATATAGAAATAGAGGGGTAGGGCTCTGTCTTTGACGGAGGAACCCGCGCTGCTCTATCATCAGAAGAATTGGGTGTTATCTTTAAAGAAGAATTTAACGAGGTTTTATCATCATATTCTCTCTCAAATATTTGGTGGTTTCCTGGAGTAATGATGGATTTGCAAACAAAAACGGCGATGACAACCATCAACAAAAATGTCACAAATCTTCGTATTCTTATTCTTAACTTTTCCTTTTTTGCTTTTCGTACCATAATGAAACAACTCCTTGTTCTGTGCTGATATTATTCAACCACAGAACAAGGAGCTATGTTGGAATTCCATCTTATAAACTTCTTAAGATTTTCTTATTTCAACATCTGAAATTTGGAGTTTCACAGTGACATACATGTTCTTGCAACACGAATGCATCGTAATAGTTGTAAAAACAGGAATAAAACTTATTAAGGAGGAAATCACCATATCTTAAGGTTTGATTAAGACATTTCTTTTTTAAATATGCTAGTATATACAAGTTAGTTAATTACAAAGGAGGTGAATTTAGTGATTATTACGATTTTAATGCTAATTATAGTGTCGATTACATGGGTTATTAGTACTTTGCCATTCTTGATTCCATACCATATACTACTGTCCTCTCAAAGCAAAAAGATTGACTTTAAACTGTCAATTGAACATATTGTGATCGTATCTATCTTTGTCTATTACCTTACTGCTGTGCTAAGTTTTACTGGTATTCCTTCCATAAGTGATATTGTTCATAACAGCTTTGGAATAATAACCCCAAAGGGGTTGAATTTTCCACCGGATGAGATCAATATGATTCCATTTTATTGGATTACAGAAGGTGTTCGCCCCTATATAGAAAACATCATACTTTTTATCCCTTTTGGATTTCTGCTTCCATGTGTTTGGAAAAAGTATGAAATGCTATGGAAAACAGCATTACCCGGTATTACATTCTCTCTTATAATAGAATTGAGTCAATTGTTCAATAGAAGAGTAACGGATATTGATGATTTACTGATGAATACTCTTGGAGTGTTAATCGGATGGGTAATTTTTAGGCTGCTGAAAGAACATTTGTCAAAATTACAGGACAAAGTTTCTGTCCAAAGTATCAATATCGAAAAAATTCCCTTGCTCCTTCGTGAAGAGGCATGTTTTTATATGGCCATCGCATTCGCCGGTATGTTCTTTGTGTTTTACCCATTTTTAAGATCTTTGTTTATACCATTTTTAAGATCTCTATTTGGGTATGTAATTATTTAATACAATTTAATACAAAAGGACAAGCTATCTGACTTAATTAGATAACTTGTCCTTTTCTTCCTTTTGTGGAAGCACGACAGTAAAGACTGTCTTTTCTGTATTACTTTGCACGAGAATATTGCCTCCATGCGCGTTTACGATTTCTTTTGCAATAGCCAGTCCAAGCCCGGTACCGCCTGTATTGGTAGAACGGGATGTATCCAATCGAAAAAATTTCTCAAATATCGTTTCCAACTTTTCTCGTGGGATAGGATTGCCATGATTCGTAAAGGTTATAATAATATTTTTATCTTGCTGCAGAGCGGAGATATCAATAACGCTGTTTTCATAGCTATAGGCTATCGCATTTTTCAGAATGTTATTGAACACCCGGGCCAGTTTGTCTGCATCACCCCATATAGTGAGGCCGTCAAGCACATCGATGGACACCTGCTTTTCCTGTGGAGTCAGCATTGGATAGAATTCATCTGCCATCTGCTGGAGCATAAAATGTAAATTTATTTTTTCTCTATTCAAAATAATCGTTTGAAGATTAAATCTTGTGATCTCAAAAAACTCATCGATAAGCTGCTCCAATCGATATGCTTTTTCTAAGGTAATACCGACATATTTTGCCTTCTGTTCAGGAGGCATATCTGGAGCTTCATCCAGAAGACTTAAGTATCCTATAACGGAGGTCAGTGGTGTCTTTATATCATGAGCCAAGTAAACTACCAAATCATTTTTGCGCTGCTCAGCATCAAGTGCAGCTTTTTTTTGTTTTTCCAAGTTGTTTTTTATTTGATTCAGCTTATTTTCCATAAAATCCAATTCCGGTGATAATGTAATTTCATCATCGGATTCCTCAGCAAGTTTATCCATTCCAGCACTGACTTCATCAAAATATTTCGTAAACCAAGAAGCTGAAAATTTAAGCAAAATAACTAAGCATATGAGAATCACAATCAGTGTAATAACTTCTATATTATTAAGAAATAGAAGATGATAAATCATCAGAGCATCCCTGTCACGCATATGAAACGTATTCATAAAAAAATGGACAATGCTATCTCCAAAACTAAAGCGTTCTTGAATTGTAAAACGCAGGAAGATAACAATTGCAGCCGCGGCAAAAACAATAAGGAGCATTTGAAGAAATACTTTCCTTTTTAATTTCGAATAATTATCTTTTCTCTTACTTTTCAATTTTATAGCCAACCCCCCATACTGTTTTAATATATTTGGGATGTTCCGCGTTGTCATGCATTTTTTCCCTTAAATGCCTGATATGAACCATGACCGTATTATTGCTGTTGGTGAAATACTTGTCCCCCCATACCTCATGGAACAATTCTTCCGAACTGACCACTCGTCCGCGATTGGAACAAAGGGTCCAAAGAATGGAAAATTCGGTGGGAGTAAGAGATAGTTTTTTTTCATTCAAGGTACATTCATGGGTATCCATGTCCAATACCAAGCCGGAAAAGGCAATCAAGTGTTCTTCCTGGTTTGGCTCTGAAGAATTATATTTGGTAAATCTCCGGAGCTGCGCCTTCACACGGGCAATCAGTTCCAAAGGGCGGAACGGCTTGGTGATATAGTCGTCCGCACCTAATGTCAGCCCGGTAATCTTGTCGATTTCTTCTTCTTTGGCTGTCAGCATGATAACCGGAAAGTTATGCTTTTCCCGGATTTGCCGACAGATCGAAAAACCGTCTACATCGGGGAGCATGACATCCAAAATGGCGAGGTCCAGTTTTTGATTTTCAATACAGTTAAGGGCATCCCTGCCGTTATAAAATTTAAAGATATTATAGTTCTCATTTTTCAGATAAACTTCGACCAAATCGGCAATCGCCTGTTCATCATCAACGATTAAAATATTTGCAGCCAAAAGTGTCATCCTCTCTTTAGCCTCCTTTTGACAAAGTACAACGCGCCTGGAGCAGTGAAATTTAAGCGCTAACTACGTTCTCGATATATCCCCATAATTAGGGTGCAAATGCGGCATTTCAGCTGCTTGTCCTCAATCTGGTTTGAGGGAATTATTCTTAAATCGCAAATGCAATTTATTCAGCAAACATTAATTATTATACCGCAAAGTAATAAGCTAATTTATCACTTTTTACTTATTAAAATCTTAAGATTTTCTGAATATCGTGATACTGATACGATGAAAAGCAAATTGAGTTTGAAATTCCGAAGGATGGTAAGTACAATTTTTATCTATTCTGCCCCGGGTCATTACAAATCATTTACAATGGGTTTTTATCGATATTAAATGACAATTCTATCCCCCATTTAAGGCATCAACTACAATTGCTGGTCGCTGGTTCGATTCCAGCCGGAACTCCATTCCCAGGGAGAAAGGAAGCCGGACCGCCGACTGTTATTTTACGCTATTTTCTTGCTTTTGGCAGAAATTTCAACTATACTATGGGTGATAGAGAGAAAGACTGGAGCGTGAAATTTTGAATAAGGAAAAAATAATAGCTAATTTACTTCTTTTACTAACCTCAATTATTTGGGGTTCTGCTTTTGTTGCACAAAGAGTCGGTATGGATTATGTAGGTCCTTTGACCTTTGGATTCGTACGTTTTATATTAGCGGCACTGGTGCTGATTCCGGTAATGCACTTCATGAAGAGAAGCAATGAGAAAAAGGTGTCGGCTCAAAAATGGCCTGATGAGGATCTGAGCCGGGAAGAAAAGAAACAGGAAAGAAAAACACTGCTGACTGCCGGATTGATATGCGGTGCCATTTTGTTCTGCGGCTCCACGCTGCAGCAGTTCGGACTAGTGTTCACCACTGCCGGAAAGGCCGGTTTTATTACGGCCCTATACATAGTTCTGGTTCCTATTTTCAGCATGGTTTTACGTCATAAACCGTCATTAAAATGCTGGGTGGGCGTTGCCTTTGGTGCGGTAGGCCTGTATCTGCTTTGCATAACAGAGTCTTTCACCATTGCTCCGGGAGATCTAATCGTATTGATCGGTGCTGGATTCTGGACCGCGCATTTGTTGGTAATTGACCATTTCCTGAAGAAGATAAAGGATCCGGTTCAATTGTCTTTTATTCAGTTCTCTGTGTGTGCACTGCTCAGCATGATCGGTGCATTTCTGTTCGAAGATATTTATCTGTCCGAAATCATCGATGCGGCAATTCCTATTTTTTATGCAGGCGCATTGTCCGGCGGTGTTGGCTTTACTCTCCAGATAGTTGGCCAGAAGCACACCAGCCCAACGGTTGCTTCCTTGCTTTTGAGTATGGAAGCCGTGTTTGGAGCCGTCTTTGGGTTCCTGATCCTGAACGAGTTGATGACATCCAGAGAAATTGTGGGTTGTATTCTCATGTTCAGTGCTATCGTCATTTCTCAATTGCCGGATAAAAAAAAGCCGGAATGCATATCTTAATCTCATATAGAATGGGTCATTATTGGACTATAAATATAAATTACGGATATAATTGCGAATATTTAATTGTAAATATGAAAGTGTAAATATGAAAAATAGGAGGTAATTGTTATGAAAATAATGAATGACCTGACAGAGTTAATTGGGAATACCCCACTTATGTATCTTCATGCTTACAGTAAAAAAGTAGGTGCAGAGCAGGCGAATCTGATTGCAAAGCTGGAATATTTCAATCCTCTGGGCAGTGTAAAGGATCGGCCTGCTCTTGCCATGATTCTGGAGGCAGAGAAGAACGGGCAGCTTCAACCAAATAGTGTAATTATCGAGCCTACCAGTGGGAATACTGGTATAGGGCTTGCTTTTGTTGCTGCGGCAAGAGGATACCGCATTATTTTAACCATGCCTGACAGCATGAGTCTTGAAAGAAGAAATCTGCTGATGGCACTTGGCGCCGAGCTTGTCCTCACGCCTGGAAGGGATGGCATGAAAGGTGCCATTGCAGAGGCAGAGAGGCTGGCTGAGGAAACTCCTCATTCCTTTATTCCAGGACAGTTTACAAATCCCGCGAATCCGAGAGTTCATAGGGAAATCACTGCGGAAGAAATCTGGAAGGATACGGATGGTCAAGTAGATATCTTTGTTGCCGGTGTGGGTACAGGCGGGACCATTACCGGAGTAGGAGAAGGTTTGAAAAATAAGAGTAAATATATCAAAATCGTTGCAGTAGAGCCTTTTGATTCTCCGGTCCTTTCCGGAGGAGAAGCAGGTCCTCACAAGCTTCAGGGTATTGGTGCAGGGTTTGTACCTGCTGTGCTGAATGTCAATATTCTGGACGAAATTATCAAGGTAAAGGCTGAGGATGCCTTTCAAACCGCGAGAATTCTGTCTCAGACAGAGGGACTTCTTGTGGGAGTGTCTTCGGGTGCGG
The DNA here is from genome assembly GCF_018128545.1 of Sinanaerobacter chloroacetimidivorans. Lineage (GTDB taxonomy): Bacteria > Bacillota > Clostridia > Peptostreptococcales > Anaerovoracaceae > Sinanaerobacter > Sinanaerobacter chloroacetimidivorans. Next base: position 69,435 of record NZ_JAGSND010000005.1, read on the forward strand.
CGCTGTTCGCAGGAACTCTCCTGGCAAAACGCCCAGAAAATGCAGGGAGAAATATTGTGATTCTGCTGCCTGATTCCGGAGAACGGTACTTATCTTCAGATTTATTTATTTAATTTAAAGGAGTGTGTTTTTATGGAACAGCAGAAGCGTGAATATGGATTATTCACAGCTATTGCAATGATTGTCGGCATCGTAATCGGCTCTGGTATCTTTTTCAAATCAGATGACATGCTTGGTTACACCGGTGGAAATGTAGGACTGGCTGTACTGGTTTTCTGCATCGCTGCATTTACCATCGTCTTTGGCTGTCTGACTTTCAGCCAGCTTGCCGCATTAACAGATAAGCCGGGAGGCGTTATCACCTATGCCAATGAATTCATGGGAAAAAGGTGGGCTTGCCTTTTTGGCTGGTTCCAGGTATTCGTATACTATCCGACACTAACCGTCTTGCTGTGCTGGGTGGTAGGTATTTACGTAGGACTTACCATGGGCTGGGATCTCAGCTTTGCAGGTATGGTAGGAATTGGACTGATTTGGTTCTTTTTATGTTTTCTGTACAATATTTTTTCTGCAAAGATCGGCGGGATTTTTCAGGAAGCTACCGTTGTTATCAAGTTAATTCCATTGTTCGCCATTGCATTGGCAGGACTGATTTTCGGAGATCCAATTGCCGCCATACAAAATCCGTCGCCTGAAGCAATCGAAGCAACGAAAACACTTGGCTGGGCAGCTGCAATCGGACCGATCGCTTTCTCCTTTGACGGCTGGGTGATATCCACCGCCGTTGCTCATGAAGTAAAGGATGCAAAGCACAATATGCCGAGAGCACTGGTTGCCGCGCCGCTGTTTGTTCTGGCCGCGTACCTCATGTATTTTCTCGGAATCTGCGGGTATTTAGGAGCAGATCAGGTTATGGCACTGGGAGACTCTGCTGTTGCCGAAGTAGCGGCGAACCTAATCAGCCCGGCATTTGCAAGTGTTATTTTTGTATTTGTTACAATTTCTGTTATGGGAACAGCAAATGGAATCATTCTGGGCTATATTCGTTTGCCTTATTCCCTGGCTCTAAGGAATGCAATCCCCGGGTCAAACTCTGTACGTACTCTGAATAAGAAACTCAATATGCCTGTGAATTCAGCTGTCTTTGCCATGGCAGTCAGCGGTGTCTGGTGGGTGATTCATTACCTTCAGAATAAGTACAACCTGTTGATTAACGGAGATATCGCAGAGATCGCCATAGCTGTAAGCTATCTGCTGTATATATTCCTGTATTATCAGGTATTCAAGCTTTGGAGAAAGGGTGTCATCAAAAGTGTCAAGTACGGTGTTGTCTACCCCTTATTTGCTGTTTTGGGCTCCCTCTTCGTACTGATCGGAGGTTTGGCAAATCCACAGTTTATCATTTTCGTAGCCATTTGCCTGATTTCCATTATTGGAGGATATCTGTACGGGGGCAAAGCTTCTGACGACGTCCAGATTTAGAAAAAAGTAAGGCTCTATGTATCAAACATAGAGCCTTTTTTTCTTGAATAAGTACGCGGTCCTGGGTTGAAGTGGCGTCAGGCCCTTATTAGATTTCTAATGAATAGATCTCATGTAGTCGGATGATGAGATGAATCTGTAGAAAAGAATCCGGCGAGTCTGCAAGCCCCAGCAGCTTTCTTGCTTTATCCATGCGGTAACGGATGGTATTACTGTGCTGAAACATCTTCCTGGCTGTGAGCTGAATATCACCGTCGCTTTTCACAAAGGTGACCAGGGTTTCCAGCAGCTTGGCATTATGTTCTCTATCGTGGGATCGTATTTTCTCTATTTGCTCTTGATAATACCGTTCTGTCCAGTAATTCCTTTTTAATGGTATCAGCAGCTGATCCAAACCAATCTCCGGAAATTTCCGCAGTCCTTCCCGATCCATACGGCAGCTCTCACTGGCAGACAGGCTTTCCTGAATGCCGCGGCCTAAATGCTCAAGACCGGTTCCTGCGGTACTGAGTCCAATGTAGAAGAGTTCTTTCGTAAGACCTAACCTTTCCAGAAGTGCAAGAAGCTTATCCTCCAGCCCATTGGAGGAGTTCTTTCCTGTAAATAGAATCAAATGCCCCTTATGATACGGAATAACAGAATAAATGAAAGAGCTGGCGTCAATCTCATCAGAATCCAAACGGGAAGGCCGGTTACCCCAACTTCTCATTTCCTCCTCCCTCATTCCCTCAGTACAGACCTTTTCACTTTCCTCCTGTCTGGAGATCGTAAAGGCACAAATAAAATTCCTGAAGAAAAAAGGGTTGATTGCCTTAGCCGCTTGCTCCATTTCATCCGGGCGGTGACCGGAATTCATCAGAAATTCAATTTCCTTATCATAGGTTGTCTGCTGCAGCTTCGGGGTTAACAGAATATTTTTTATGGTAAAAATAATGTCGTCAAAAAAAGTATCCGAGAAAAGGAAGACCGGTACCCTGTGAGTATCGGAATATGCTTTTACATCATCGGAAATCTCTTGATAATAAACGGTTTTAATCGCTATGGCGCTCACTTTTTTCCGTATCAGCAATTTGATGCAATGCTCGGCCAAGGCAGGGTCGTTCTTTGCCTGGGACAGGGTGGTGACCACAAATTCGCCCGGTTCAAAATTCTTGTCGATCTCAACGGATGATTCCCATTCGAAAATGCCCGTGCCGCTGACTTTGTTATATAAGCCGCTGCGGCCGGCTACCAGCTGAAATTTTTCAAATAGGGGATGGGAAAGCAGGGAAATGACGGTAAGCATAGGAACCTCCCTTCCTGGAGCACCGCTCCGAAAGCCTTGACAAACAGGCTTCGCCTTTTCATTAAAAGGTAAATACATTATAGTAGACGGGCATATACTTGTCTATAGCTATCAGATCTCTATAAAGTAAGATTCAGATTTCTATAGCTGTCAGCTTGTCCTTTGGAGCAATTACAAAAAACGGGTTCAATATTTTCATTTGGTCCAATTGAACGGTTGATTTCCCAATGGTAAACTAAAAAAAAGATAGAAATGCAAGCCTTTTACAGGTAAGTAAGGAGGAAATCGTTATGAAGAATTTTAAATTTCATATTGACTATGTAAGGGAACAGTTTCCCTGTCTCAGCAAGACCGTCAATGGGCATCCGGCCGCATTTTTAGATGGGCCCGGAGGCTCACAGGTGCCAAGATCCGTTGTGGAAAAAATAAATGACTATCTGTATTATCATAACGCTAATGCCCATGGGTGCTTTGTAACGTCTCAGGAAAGCGACAGGCTTTTTTGGGAGGCGAGGGAGGCATTCGCAGACTTTTTGAACTGTGAACCCAGAGAGATTGCTTTTGGTGCAAACTCCTCATCCAACAATTTTAAACTGGCTTACGGGCTGCTGCGGGATCTGAAACCCGGAGATGAGGTCATCATTACCGAACTGGATCATGAAGGAAACCGGTCTCCCTGGAGAATCCTGGAAGAACACGGGATGGTGCTGAAATGCGTAAAGGTGAATCCTGAGACCTGTACTCTTGACCTTGAAGACTACAAAACAAAGCTGACTCCGAAAACGAAAATTGTTGCCATAAACTGGGCTTCCAATGCCACCGGAACCGTATCGGAGGTAAAGACCTTTGTAAAACTGGCCCATGAGGTCGGAGCGGTTACCATCGTCGATGCCGTCCATTATGCTCCCCATAAATGTATCGATGTAAAGGACATCGATACGGATTTTCTCGTTTGTTCCGCTTATAAGTTCTTCGGCCCCCATATCGGCGTGCTCTATGCCAAGGCAGAAGTCGGAGAAAAAATGAACCCCGTCAGAGTCATGGCCAACGACAATCTGGAGATCCCAGATAAATTTGAGACAGGAACCCTGGCAATGGAGCTTGCCTCCGGCGCCGCCGCTGCTGTTGATTTTATCGCCGATCTTGGCAGGGTGCATGAGCCTTATTTTGAAGAGGAGCTGAAAGGTCTATCGGGCAGAAGAAGGTTCGTAGTGGCAGGTATTCTGGCTATAGAAGCCTATGAAGAACCTATGGCGAAAAAGCTGCGGTCCGAATTGGCCGCTATTGACGGAGTAAAAGTATATGGGCCTCTTGAGGGTACTCCGAGGACTTCCACCGTTTCCTTCACCGTGAAAGGGTCCAATGCCCATGATGTAGCTAAATTCCTTGGAGAAAAAGGGATCTTTGTCTGGGATGGGGACTTTTACGCCATACATATTGTGAATGAAGTTTTTAAGCTGGGCGATCAGGGAGGACTTGTAAGAATCGGTCTGGCACCATATAATACTATGGAGGAAATCGAAAAAACCATTCAGGCAGTGAAAGAATTTTGCAGCCTGGAATAAAAGAAAATGCGAAAGAATTTTGCAGCCTGGTATAAAAGGAAATGCGAAAGGATTTTGCAGTCTAAGATAAAAAGGATAGGTATTAAATGAAGGAATGTAAACTTGCCCTGCTGGGCTTTGGAAATGCAGGTCAGGCCTTTGCCAAGCTGCTGCTGGAAAAAGAAGAAGAAATAAACGCACGTTTCGGCTGCGGCGTGAAGGTTGTGGCTATTGCAACGGGAAGCAGGGGGACTTTAGTTGATTCAAAGGGCATCGATCTCTCTAAAGCCCGAAAGGATATGGAAACACTGGGTCGATTTGATGAAGGAACCCGGGGGCTTTCCAGACTTGATGCTATGGATATCGTCACTTCCGTAGACTATGATGTCCTTGCAGAGCTGACCCCATTGAATATCTTTACAGGAGAGCCCGCTATCAGTCACATTACCGGAGCTTTGAAACGGAAAAAACATGTGATTACCGCCAATAAAGGTCCTATTGCCTGGTCCTATAAATCTCTTTGCCGGCTGGCAGAGCAGCAGGGAGTCCTGTTTCTTTATGAAACCACAGTCATGGACGGAACCCCGGTTTTTAATCTGGTCAAGGAAACCTTGCAGCTTTGCAAAGTTACTGAGATAAAGGGGATCCTTAATTCCACCACAAACTTTATCCTGGAAGAAATGGCCAAGGGCCGTGATTATGATAGTGTGCTTCGAGAAGGAAAAGAGAGAGGCTTTGTGGAAGCAGATCCCTCCATGGATGTTCAAGGCTGGGATGCAGCGGCTAAAACGGCGGCATTGTTGAACGTTTTAATGGATGCCGACATCACTCCTGCCGATATCGACAGGAAAGGCATTGAGGATATTACTGCGGAACAAATCCAGGAGGCTTCCCGAAAAGGCAAGGTAATCAAACTTCTATGCCGGGGGCAAATCCTGGAGAACTGTGTAAAAGGCAGTGTAGAACCGGTGGAAATCAGCAAGGGTGAGCTTCTTGCCGGTATTTCCGGAACCTCGTCGGTGGTTTCCATAACTACGGATTTGATGGGAACCGTCTCCATCGTCGAGCATGATCCTGAAATTGAACAGACGGGATATGGGATCCTTAGTGATCTGCTTCGCATATTAGAACGAACAAATGGGCTGTCATAACAGACAGCCCATTTCTTTCGCTTTTATTCGTTTTTATTCTTTTCTTCTTGAAGATACTTTAAAAAGGATGACACTGCGTTAACTTGATCTTTCTCCAACGTATCGATGATCTTTAAGATTTCCGCTTTTTTATGAGTCATGTTCTTATTTTTAAATATTTCACCTTCTCCTGTCTCCAACCATTTCATATTGACGTTATATATGTTTTCGATAAGCAGAAGGATCCGTTTTGATGGCATGGTTTTCCCTTGAATAATACGTGAAAAGTATCCCGGATCTAAATTTATTCGATTCGCAAACTGCCGCTGAGATAAACCCAACTTTTTGAGTAATACCACCAATCTTTCGTGTAACATCCTGGAAAATTCCTTTCTTTAAAGTATTACTATATTACAAAATAATGTTGCCTATGTCAACATTTTTTATTGTATGTATGGCCTTATAACTGTTCTGAAAATTGAAATTATCAGTCATAGCCAACCTTTTGCAATATTTTGTGACATCTTGCGAAACGACACAATATTTCAAAATTTGACAGATATTCTCATCCCAAGCATTGACATATTGCTCAAAGCAATATATTATTGTTTCAAAGCAACACAAGGAGGTGAATATGTTGTCACGTGAAAAAGAAAACTTAAAAACAAAAATCAGATCGGTACAGGATGTAGAAATCATCGAACAGCTATATTTCTTCATTCTTGGTATGCAGACGCAGCAAAAAATATCTTTTAACAAAAGGTCTAATACCAGAGCTATCAGGCGAAGCTTAGGAGGGCTCAATGGAGCAATCACTTAACAGCCATAAGACAGATTACGCAACAGTCGAAGTTTAATGGAGGAAATAGTAGGATGAAATGGTTTATCAATATGAGCATAAGAAAGAAGCTGATTATCGGCTTTGCGTTCATATCTCTTATTTGCGGTATTCTAGGCGTATTTTCATGTTATCAATTAATAACAATTCAAAAATCTGATCGGGATCTGTATGAGCATATGACTGTTCCGTTATCACTGGTTTCTGAAATTTCCAACGAATTTCAAAGAAACAGAGTAGATGCCAGAGATATGATTATTGCACAGACTCCGGAAGAAATCCAATCCAAAATTAAAAATATTCAAGATAGAAGAGAAACGATAAATCAGTTATTATCTGATTTTGAAGCTTCCATACTCTCTGACCGTATGCGAGAGGAGTACGATTCCTTTGTCGTTATCAACGGCAATTATGTAGAAGCTCTCGATCAGGTAATCACACTTGCAAAAGAAAACAAAGATGCAGAAGCTCTTGCCATGCTTGGGGAAAAGGGAAAAACCGGAATTGCTTCCAAGGCGGAGCAGGAGGCTATTGATAATTTAGTTGCGATGAAGATCAGTGATGCCGAAGCAAAAGCAAATGAGAACAATGAAACAGCAGCCGGAACCGTAACCATCGTTCTGATCGCTGCTTTTATCGTTATTGTGATTTCCATGCTGATAGGAATCACCCTTTCAGGGTCTATTACAAAACCGCTGAAACGAGCGGTGTCTATGATTGAAGAAATGAGCAGGGGGCATTTAAACGAACGTTTAAACTTCAATACGAAAGATGAAATTGGTCACATGTCAACGACCCTGGATGCATTCGCCGAGAATCTTCAGAAAAATGTGATTCGGACCATCGGCAATATTTCGGAAGGTGAGATCAGCACAACCATTGAGATCACCGACGATAAAGATGAAATATCTCCATCACTGAAGAAAACGGTAGATACCATCAATGAGCTCAATGGCGAAATCGATAGCCTGATTGATGCAGTGACAAAGGGTAAGCTGGGTGAAAGAGGAAACGCAGAGTCTTATTCAGGGGTTTGGAAGAAATTAATTGAGGGAATCAACGGTTTAATAGATGCTTTTATTGATCCTATAAACCTGACGGCAGCCTACGTGGAAAGCATCAGCAAAGGAAATGTGCCTCCTAAAATTATCGATACCTATCTTGGGGATTTTAACGAAATAATAAATAATTTAAATAACTGCATCGACGTTATGAATGGTTTGCTTACAGAATCTAATCTTCTGATTACTGCAGTACAAGAAGGCAACTTGGATAAGAGAGGCGCTGAAGAAGCCTTTGAAGGCGACTGGAGAACCTTGATCCAAGGGATGAACGGATTAATAGAAGCCTTTGTACAGCCCATTCATGTCATGTCTGAATATATGGACAAAATGGGCAAGGGAATCATACCTGACGAAATTACGGATGTTTATTATGGTGATTTTCATAACATTAAGGAGAATATTAATGCTTCCACCAGGGGCTTCGGCGGGCTGGCAGAAGGAAAAACGATTCTTGAAGCCATGAGCAGAAACGACTATTCAAAAAAAATAGAAGGAATTCATTCCGGTATCTATGCAGAGATCGGTCAATCTGTTAACCTTGTGGCTGACAGAGTACGGCATACCATTGAAATCATTCAGAACATTTCTCAGGGAGACCTCAGAGATCTAGAAGCTTTGAAGGCTATAGGAAGAAGGAGTGAGAACGATTCTCTGATGCCTTCCATTATTGTGATGATTGAAACGATAAAATCTCTGGTGGAAGAAACGGAACTGCTCTCTTCGGCAGCAGTAGAAGGCAGACTCTCTACGCGAGGGGATGCCGGCAGATTCCAGGGAGAGTATCAAAAGGTCATCACAGGAATCAATGAAACGCTGGATTCGGTGATTGCTCCCATTGAAGAAGCCTCCGCCGTTCTTAAGGAAATGGCAAAAGGCAATCTTCATGTCAAAATGGAAGGGCAATACCAGGGAGATCATGCGGAGTTAAAATATGCCTTGAATGAAACTATAGACAATTTACTCCATTATATCAGTGAAATATCCAACGTGCTCTCGGCGATTACGGAAGGAAATCTGAATCTGGAAATTACGGCAGATTATAAAGGGGACTTTATTGCCATTAAAAACTCGCTGAATGATATTATTCATTCTTTAAATGAAGTAATGGGAGACATCAATGACGCTGCAGAGCAAGTGGCCTCCGGATCATCGCAGGTATCGGAAGGCAGTCAGTCCCTGTCTCAGGGCTCTACGGAGCAGGCCAGCTCTATCGAAGAACTGTCGGCATCCATCGTTGAAATTGCAACTCAGACCAAGCAGAATGCAAATAGCGCAAACCAAGCCAATGAACTGGCGGTGGAGGCCAGAGACAATGCGGTGAAGGGAAATAGCCAGATGAAGGAGATGCTGGCGTCTATGGTTGAAATTAATGAATCATCTGCAAATATTTCTAAAATTATTAAAGTGATTGATGATATTGCATTCCAGACCAACATTCTGGCTTTGAACGCAGCCGTGGAGGCGGCACGTGCAGGGCAGCATGGTAAGGGGTTTGCGGTGGTAGCAGAAGAAGTACGAAGCCTGGCGGCCCGAAGTGCGGAGGCAGCCAGAGAAACCACCGAACTCATCGAAGGCTCCATAAATAAAGTGCAGGCCGGAACCAGGATCGCGAATGATACGGCATCCGCTTTAAATGAAATCGTCGGCGGTATTGAGAAAGCAGCGGATTTGGTAGGAGGTATTGCGAATGCTTCCAATGAACAAGCCTCAGGTATTGCTCAAATCAATAAAGGAATAGAGCAGGTTTCCCAGGTGGTTCAAAACAATGCGGCTACGGCCGAGGAAAGCGCCGCAGCCAGTGAAGAATTATCCGGACAGGCTGATATCCTGAAGCAGATGGTCAGCAGATTCAAAATAAAAAGCAGAAGCATCGGAGAAATAAAACTCCTTGGAGGTGCAGGGAGAACGGAAGGAGAAGACCGTGGTCAGGAACCCGGAAGAGCGGAAAGGGAGTACCGCAGGCAGGAACCCGTTTCAAGGATTGCATTAAACGGAGCTGATAAATACTAAAATTTGATCCGGAAAAGATTACTGACACACTTTGATAAAGAAATAGCCCGGATTTCTGACCAAAAGGTATTGGAGAAAAACCCCTTGATTTATGTGTAGATTTTTAGATGATCTGTCCTTGTACTTCGGGCTGGGCGGCTATTTCATGTTGATTAAACCCCTATAAAATGGTAAAATAATTTATCACACTATGGAAAGGGGTATCCTGGAATGAATAGTGCCAAGTATAAGGACGAAATCTATATTCATAGACCCATCAGAGATTTAAAGGATATGATAGATACCAGCGCCGTACTTTATGCAGATAAAAATGCATTTTTGGTTAAAAATGCGCCAGGCGGGAAGTATATCCCAATTAAGTTTTCTGAGTTTAAAAGCGATATTGACGGACTGGGCACTGCCTTTATGGATCTGGGGCTTACGGGCAAAAAAATTGCGGTAATTGGGGAAAACCGGTACGAATGGGTGGTTACTTATCTCGCAGTGGTGAATGGAACAGGCGTTATTGTTCCCCTTGACCGGGAATTGCCGGCTCAGGAAATTCATAACCTTTTGGTGCGGGCAGGAGTCAGCGCTGTTGTTTACTCCAGCAAAGTAGGTTCTGTGGTAGAAGAAGCCATTCGGGAAATTGACAGCATTGAATATATTATCAGCATGGACACATTGGAAAGTACGGATAACAGGCTATCTTTGAAAAAGCTCGTCCGAACGGGAAACAGACTGTTGATGGAAGAAAAAAGATTCTTCGTGGACGCGGTTATCGACCCGGAAGCTATGTGTTCCCTTTTGTTTACCTCCGGAACAACTGGAATGGCAAAAGGCGTTATGCTTTCTCATAAAAATCTGACTGCTAACGTTTACAATATGTCCAAGTATGTAGACGTATCGAAAAACTTTACAGGCTTATCTGTTTTACCCATGCATCACACTTATGAACTGACCTGTCATGTTTTCACCTCCATGTATCAGGGGTGCTGTGTTGCTATTTGTGAGGGATTGAAATATATTGTAAAAAACATGGCGGAAGCACAGGCTACCGTCATGCTTGGCGTGCCATTAATCTTTGAATCCATGCATAAAAAAGTGTGGAAAAAAGCAGAAGATACAGGAAAAGCGGATAAAATGCGTGCGGCAGTACAGCTTTCCAAAAAACTTGGGAAGTTTAACATAAAATCTACAAAAAAATTATTTAAATCAGTACATCAGGCCATGGGGGGGAATATGCAGCTTCTCATCTCCGGTGCGGCAGCCATTGATCCGATGGTCATTGAAGATTTTAACGCCATGGGCTTTACCATGATACAGGGCTACGGGATGACGGAGAATTCGCCTATTATTGCAGTCAACAAGGATCGGTATCATAAACCGGCCTCCGTAGGGCTGCCCATGCCCGGAACGGAGATCCGGATAATCGATCAGGATGATAACGGAGTCGGAGAAATCATCTGCAAAGGAGATTCCGTCATGCTGGGGTATTATGACAACCCGGAGGAGACAGCGAAAGTGCTGGTTGACGGATGGCTTCATACCGGAGACTACGGCTATTTTGACAAAGACGGTTTTCTCTATATTTCCGGCAGAAAGAAGAATGTCATCGTTACGAAGAATGGTAAGAATATTTTTCCTGAAGAGGTAGAATTCTATTTAAATAAAAGCGATTATATCAGTGAGGTACTGGTATGGGGAATGGAGGATGAAAAATCCGGAGACACCATCGTCTGTGCGGAGATTTTCCCGGATTTCCCTGTCATCGAAGAAAAGAAGGGAAAGCTTTCAGAGGAAGCGTTACGTAAATTATTAAAAGCGGAAATAGACGAAGCAAACGAAAAAATGCCTCTTTACAAGAGGGTAAAAAGATTTGAGATCCGTGAAAAGGAATTTGAAAAAACCACTACGAAAAAAATAAAAAGATACGCTGCTAACCACAAATAAGGAGGTAAGTAAAAATGGATGCAAGTCAATATAAGGCTATCAAAGAAAAGGAAATGGAGTATGCGGTCCAAAGGGTTAAAGACATCAAGAACAGCAAAGACAAATATGTCATGTACCGGGATATCAGACCAATTATCGATTTGAAGCAGATGATGGAATCCAGCGTAGAACTTTACGGTGACAATATTGCCTTTCATGTGAAGGATAAGGTGGGAGGACCTTACCGTGGCATTACCTATAAGGAGGCCAAGGCAGACGTAGATGCTTTAGGCACCGCATTAAACTCCCTGGGACTGAAAGGAAAATGCATATCCATTATCGGTGATAACCGTTACGAGTGGGCTATTTCTTATCTGGCAGTGGTTTGCGGTACCGGCATCGTTGTGCCTCTTGACAAAGAACTGAATGCCTCCGAACTCGAACAGTTGATCAAGGAAGCCGGCGTAGAATGTATCATTTATACCAATAAATATGAGAAAATCTTTCAGGACATGAAGAACCGCGGAGAAACAAACTTAAAGTTTCTCATTAACATGGATGCCGAGGTCAGCGATGAGACTCGACTGTCATTAAGAGAAATCACGGAAGCGGGAAAGGTTCTTATGGAAAATGGGAATCGGGAATTTCTGGATGCCCAGATTGAGCGCGACGTCATGAGCATCATCCTTTTCACGTCGGGAACCACCGGAATCGCAAAGGGAGTGATGCTATCCCACGGGAATATCGTAGAAGATCTGATGGCTTCGCCTACCTTGCTGGAAGTGCGTCCTGAAGATGTTTTCTTTTCCGTACTGCCCATTCATCATACCTACGAATGTACCTGCGGATTTTTGATGCCGCTGTACCGCGGCGCTTCCATAGCCTATTGTGAGGGACTCAAATATATCGTGAAGAATCTTTCGGAAGCAAGGCCTACCATCTTTTTGGGTGTACCCCTTATCGTAGAAAGCCTGCATAAGAAGATTTGGCAGAATGCGAAAAAGTCCGGAAAAGCGGATACGTTGAAAAAAGTCATTGCTATTAATAAAATAACAAAGAAGATCGGCCTTGATCTGGCACCCATTTTCTTTAAACAAATCATTGCGCTTTTCGGAGGGAGAATGAAGGTAATTATTTGCGGAGGTGCTGCTATCGACCCCAATATTCTTCAGGGAATCAGAGATTTCGGAGTCAATGCAGTACAGGGTTACGGTCTGACGGAATGCGCCCCTATCTGTGCGTTGAATCCTGACAAATATCCGAAAAATGATGCAGCAGGCTATATTCCGCCGGGCTTCGGCATCAAGATTCACGAACCGGATCCGGAAACCGGAATCGGAGAGATTTGCGCTCGGGGCGGGAACGTGATGCTTGGATACTATAACAACCCGGAGGCTTCCGCAGAGGTCTTAAAGGACGGATGGTTTCATACCGGCGATCTTGGATATCTGGATGAAGACAATTTTGTTCATATTACCGGCAGGATCAAAAATGTTATCATCACAAAGAACGGCAAAAATGTATATCCTGAAGAAATTGAGAATTATATCGGCAGAATCCCCTATGTCAGCGAATCCCTTATTTGGGGAAAGGATAGTGAGGAAACCGGAGAAACTCTTATCTTTGCCAGTATCAGGGCTGATTATGATGAAGTAAAGGAAGTTCTGGGAGAAAATTATACCGATGAGCAGGTGGAAGCGCTGATTTGGAAAGAAATTGATAAGTTGAATACAGATCTGCCCTTCTTTAAGAGAATCAAGAAGATTGATGTGAGAAAAGAAGAATTTGAGAAAACCACCGGAAAGAAAATTAAACGATTTGTGGATGCCAATAAGGGGATCCAGTAACTCGATCATTTCTTTGGAATTTCATATAATATTAATTTGAGAGAAGAAACGGAGAAAACTGAGATGAGCAATTCGGAAATCAGATACCCTATGGTAGAATTGGATTTAAAGAAATTTAGACATAATATCGATCAGGTCGTTCAGATCTGCGGTAAACAAGGAATTGGAATTGCAGGGGTAATCAAGGGCTTTACCGGAATCCCCGAAGGAGCGAACCAGTTTGCGGAGGCGGGATGTGACTTTATTGCTTCCTCCAGACTGGAGCAGATTGAAGGAGCAATTAAATTTGGAATCAAGACGCCTTTCATGCTGATTCGTGTTCCAATGCTCAGCGAAATCAAAGATGTGATTCGCCTGACGCAAATTAGCCTAAATAGTGAAGCCGAGGTTTTAAAAGCCTTGAATGAAGAGTGCATTCGTCAGCAGAAAAAACATCGGGTTATCCTGATGATCGATTTAGGTGATCTGAGAGAAGGATTCTGGGATAAAAAAGAGCTCCTGGATGCAGCGCTGCTTGTAGAAAATGAATTGTCACATCTGGAACTGGCAGGGGTTGGAACAAACCTCGGCTGTTATGGATCTGTTGCCGCTACTCCGGAAAAAATGGAAGAACTGATAAGGGATGCGGAAATGATAGAGAAGGCCATCGGCAGAAAATTGGATATTATCTCCGGAGGGGCCACCACTTCTTTCCCATTGGTTTTAAACGGAACCATGCCGAAACGAATCAATAACCTGAGAATGGGGGAGGGAATTATTCTTGCCAAGGATCTTCGGGATCTGTGGGGTCTTGATATGAGTTTTATGAACCAGGATGCCTTTACATTAAGAGCTGAAGTCATTGAGGTCAAGAATAAACCCAGCTATCCGGTAGGTGAGATTACCTTCGATGCCTTTGGAGGAACCGGAACCTATGTTGACCGCGGTATTAGAAAAAGGGCATTGTTGGGTCTGGGGAAAGTGGATGTCGCGTTCCCGGATATGATTTATCCCAGAGAAAAAGGTGTTGAGGTGCTGGGTGCCAGCAGCGACCACCTGATTATTGACATTGAAGAATGTGAGAGAGACATAAAAGTCGGAGACGTTGTGGAATTTGATTTATGCTATGCAACCATTGTATTTGCAACCAATTCCCCCAATGTCAGGATCGTATGCAAATAAATATGATAGAAAGGGCTGCGGTTTGCAGCCCCTTATTAGATTTACTGTACCTGATACATGCCGTTACTGCTCATATATTGGAAAATTTGTTCTCCGTGACTTTGCTCATCCTTTTGAATGTGCTGCAGAGCTTGTCTTACCGGGGTGCTTGCAGATTCAAAGATAGCGGTATCATAGCTGCTTGAAACATATTTTTCCGTAGACAGCATGTCAATGCAGAGTATTTTATCTGCGCTGTTACCGCTTGAACTGTTCGACTGACTCTGGGAGCCTTGTCCTGCATTGGCATTCAGCTGAACCTTGGACTGCATAAGCTGCTGACCTGTTTGGCTTCCCGATTGACCTGGTTGTGCTGATTGTCCTGATTGACCGGACTGCATGCCCTTTTGTCCCATCTGACCGCCCATCTGTCCAACTTCCATGGCCTGCTGAGAGGTTTGTCCGCTCTGCATTGCCTGTTTTGCCATTTGACTTCCGCCCTGACCTTGGCCGGAAGAAGGCATGAATCCTTGAAGAAGTTGATTCACTGTATCGTAATGCTTCCGCTCTTCATTAGCAAGCTTGGTGAACAATTGCTTTAATTGAGGATCCTGCGCCTGCTGCGCATAGCTGTTGTATTTTGCTATGCAAAGTTCTTCCTGAGTTTTCTCATCTTCCAATAACATACGCTCTTTTTTACTTAATTGAATTTTCATGAAAATCACCTCCGATTTTAGTTTGATTGGAATAGGTGATATTATGCATGAAAAAAGAGCTCCGAATCTATAATTCGGGCTTTCTGAATCTCGAATGATTCAGGAAACCCTGATTCGAAGCTCTTAAAAAGGGTTATGCTACCATTTTCCTTTTTCCATATGTCCGGAAAGTTCCGCTTTGCTTCTTTGCTTGATGATCCAAGCTTCTTTTTTTGCATTGGTAAAAACTGCGACACAAGGCGGATCCAGATCAATCTTGATTCCTTCCTCGGCAAGCTCAGCGATTCTCATGGCAAGATTGGCGATTTCCATATGGATATCATTGGTGCGGTCCGATGCATATATTTTTTGCGCATCTTCTTCTGATAATGCATTGAATTTTTCGGCGGGAGCGCCGCACTTAGGACATTTTTCAGGAGCCTGATCTCCTTCATGGGTAAAACGACATACTGAACATTTCCACAACATTTTCATTTCCCCTTCCTGTTAACCAAAATATCTTTTTAAAAGGCCTTCGAATCCACATCCGTGTCTTGCTTCATCTTTTGCCATTTCATGAACGGTATCGTGGATGGCATCAAGATTCAATTCTTTTGCTCTTTTTGCCAGCTCTTTTTTGCCGGCACAAGCGCCTCTTTCCGCATCCACTCTTAATTGAAGATTTTTCCTGGTTGAATCAGTGACAACTTCACCCAATAGCTCTGCAAATTTTGCAGCGTGTTCCGCTTCTTCGAAAGCAGCTAATTTATAAAAAGCACCGATCTCAGGATATCCTTCTCTTTCGGCTACACGAGCCATTGCAAGATACATCCCGACCTCTGTGCATTCTCCCATAAAATTATCCTTCAGTCCCTGGATGATTTCAGCGTCCACTCCTTTTGCCACGCCTACCACGTGCTGGTCGGCCCATCCCAATTCCTCCTGACCGGCGGCTTTGAACTTTTCGGCCGGAACCTTACATTGGGGACATTGGCTGGGAGCCTGATCACCCTCGTGTGTATAACCACATACTGAACATATCCATTTACTCATATACGAATTCCTCCTTGCTAGTTATTAATTGATCTATTACAATTTATACCACTGAACCCGGAGTATAAACAGCAGAAATTCATTTCCATCTATAACATAAAATTTTCCTGAAAAAGGATAGTTTGATAGAAAAATTTCCGCCCTATTTACTTTTTCTATAGAATTGATATAATATATAGGGACTATCCTTATCTTTCAGGCTAGTCTAATTATTTAATCTGAATTGCTGGATTCAGCAACAATTTTAAGGAGGACAGGTAATGAAAAAAATCTCACTATTGCTGACAGTTACCATGTTACTGATGGCATTTATGGCAGGTTGCGGCGGAGGCGAAAAAGCTGATACAGGCGAACTGCCCGAGGTTATTAAGATCGGCGTTTTTGAACCGTTAACAGGAGCAAATGCTGCCGGCGGAGAACTTGAAAAACAAGGCATTGATCTTGCCCACGAACTATATCCTACAGTGACCATCGACGGTAAAGAAATTCCTGTGGAATTAAAGTATGTGGACAATAAGTCCGACAAAATCGAGTCAGCCAATGCTGCTAGAAATCTAGTTGACGATTTCGGAGCTCACATCATCATTGGTAGCTGGGGAAGTTCTAATTCCATTGCTGCAGGTCCTGTATTCGAAGAAGCTCAGATTCCGGCTATCGGAACCTCTTGTACCAATCCCCTTGTTACACTCGGAAATGAATATTATTTCAGAGTGTGCTTCATCGACCCATTCCAGGGTGCGGTAATGGCAAACTATGCCGTAAATGAAGGCGGATACAAAAAGGTTGCCATCATTCAGGAAGTATCCAATGACTATTCCGTAGCTTTATCTCAGATATTTACAAACTCTATGAAAGAACTTACCGGAGATGAAAAATGCATCACAAGTGTAGGAAATTACAACACAGGTGACAACGATTTCAGTGCACAGCTGACTTCCATCAAAAACTCCGATGCACAGGCTATTTTCTTCCCAGGGAACTTTACCGAATCTGCTCTTATCATGAAGCAAGCCAGAGAACTTGGAATCAATCTTCCATTCTTAGGCGGAGATACTTGGGAAACTCCTGAAGTTATAGATATTGCGGGTGCAGCCGCAGAAGGAGCTGTTTATTCAAGCTTCTATGATCCTGCTGCTCCTCTCACCGACATGACTGCCACCTTCCTGGATGCTTTTGCCGCCAAGTATGGTGCGGATGAACTGGCTGCAGGCGTAACTGCATTAGGTTTCGATGCTTATTTACTGGCAATCCAGACAATTGAAAAAGCCGGTACAGTCGATGGACCTACTTTAAGAGATACACTTGCCGCAACAGATGGCTTTGAAGGAGCAACCGGTGTCGTTACTCTTGATGAAAACGGGGATGCTATTAAGCCTGCGGTAATCAAGACGATAAAAGACGGAAAGTTTACTTACAAATCATTCGTAGAACCATTTTAAAACAGATCAATTTTTGAATAAGTTTTGATTTTATTGATGTGGTCTCCACGGGGAGACCACATCAATTGACTTGTTAGGTTTGAAATTTCAGTTCTTAGGTTAGGCTCCCTACGGAAGTGGCCAAGCCACTTTTTTCATGAGAATTGAGATTTCAAACTTAACCATTTTCAAGATTTATTTAATATAGAGAGGAGTAATCCCTGATGACAACAATGGACTTCGGGACATTTATGCAGCAAGTGGCAAACTCAATATCGCTGGGAAGTTTGTACGCATTGCTGGCCATAGGATATACATTGGTTTATGGTATTCTTAGATTAATAAATTTCGCCCATGGAGACATTTTTATGTTGGGAGCTTACTTTGCATTTTATGCAATTTCGGCATTTACCATGCCCTGGTTCCTGGCTTTTCCCCTTGCAATTTTACTTACCATATTAGTAGGTGTCCTCCTGGAAAGAGGAGCATATCGGCCTCTTAGAAATTCACCAAGAATTGCCATTATGATTTCTGCCATAGGCGCTTCGTACCTGATTGAGAATTTAGGTGTTATGATTTTTGGCGGCAGACCCAAAGCTTTTCCGAATATTGATCTGTTCAATCAGATTTTTAATATTGGAAGCGTCAGTGTCTCCGGTGTTTCTCTGGTGATTCCGGTAGTGACATTGGTGGTTCTTTTAATATTGTTTTACATCATCAACAAAACGAAGACAGGCATGGCTATGCGTGCGGTTTCGAAGGACTATGAAGCAGCAAGACTTATGGGGATCGATGTAAATACCATCATAACCGTAACCTTTGCCATGGGATCCGGGCTGGCTGCAGTAGGGGCGATCATGTGGGGCATGAAATACCCGCAGCTCATTCCGCTTATGGGTCTTATGCCAGGATTGAAGTGCTTCATTGCTGCTGTTATCGGCGGTATCGGTGATGTGAGAGGCGCGGTAATCGGCGGCTTTATCCTTGGGTTTGGCGAAATCATGATTGTAGCCTTCTTCCCGGAACTTTCCGGATATCGTGATGCTTTTGCCTTCGTAGTGCTCATATTTGTTTTACTCGTAAAACCGGCAGGGATTATGGGTAAAGCATCCGTAGAGAAAGTGTAGGTGAGTCAAATGAAGAGTAAAGAAAGAAGAATACGCGACAGCATCCTTACCCTGATAACCATTGTCGTAATTTTTATCTTGCTGTATTTGGCAAATCAGTTTATGAGCAACTACCAGCTTAGAATTTTGAATCTTTGCGGTATTTATATCATATTATCCTTATCCATGATTTTGATCAATGGATTTCTTGGCTTGTTCTCACTGGGTCATGCAGGCTTTATGGCCATCGGCGCCTATACGGTGGCATTGCTGACCTTGCCTCCGATGGAAAAACAGCTGAACTATTATCTGGAGCCCATAGTCCCATGGCTTGCAAATACGGAGTGGTCTTTCCTGCCGGCCATCCTGCTTGGCGGTGTCTTTGCTGCAATAGCCGGTCTGCTGATCGGGGCACCTGTATTAAGATTAAAGGATGACTATCTGGCAATCGCTACTTTGGGATTTGCTGAAATCATTCGAATCATATTCACAAACTTGCAGAGTGTGACAAATGGATCCTTAGGCTTAAAGGGCCTGCCCAAAATAGAGATAGGAATTCCTTTTACCGGCCTGGCTTTAAATATGAGTGCCTGTATTTGGATCGCTGCTGTTATTACCGTCCTATTTATGGTGAGACTTGTAAAAGGAAGCTATGGAAAGGCTTTCCTGGCCATCAGAGAAGATGAAATTGCGGCTGAAGCTATGGGAATTAATGTATTTAAGCATAAGCTTCTGGCTTTTGTAATTGCAAGCTTCTTTGCCGGAATCGGCGGAGCCTTTTTGGGAAATATTATGGGAACCGTTGACCCGCTTATGTTCAGGTTCCTGCTGACCTACAACATCGTTCTGATCGTGGTATTCGGAGGAATTGGAAGCTTAACCGGAGGCGTGCTGGCAGCCATTGTTATCACAGCCGCTATGGAAATGCTGAGATTCCTGGACAGCAGCTTCGATCTGGGACCTTTGGAGATTCCTGGAATACCGGGTGTCCGTATGGTAGTTTTCTCCCTGCTTTTGATGTTTATCATCATTTTTAAACCAAGAGGAATTATGGGTGTCAGGGAGTTTTCATGGCAATGGCTGATCGATTTGCCCAATAATACGAAGAATTACTATGCCGATAGAGCAATCCGAAAAAGTAAGGCTAAGAAAGGGTGTGATCAATAATGTCCCTGCTTAGAACAGAAAATATAACCATGAAATTCGGCGGTGTCGTAGCGGTGTCAAATCTGAACGTCCGGCTTGAGAAGAATGAAATCATAGGTCTTATCGGCCCCAACGGTGCCGGCAAAACAACAGCCTTTAATATGATTTCCGGAGTTTATAAACCAACCAGCGGCAAAGTACTGTTTGGTGATAAAGATATCACGGGCATGAAGCCAAGTGCCATAACCAAGCTTGGCGTAGCAAGAACGTTTCAGAACATACGGTTGTTCAAGGAACTGTCCGTATTAGAAAATGTAGTGATTGCAAACCATTTAAGGCTGCAGTCCAACTGGATTTCTTCCGTAGTGAGAACACCGGACTATTCCAGGAAAGAGAAGTCCATGTATGATAAATCCATGGCTCTCCTTGAAAAGGTAGGTCTGGCAGACTTAAAGGATGAGAAGTCCTATTCACTGCCCTATGGAAAGCAAAGACGTCTTGAGATTGCAAGAGCTTTGGCTACCGATCCTGGGATCCTGCTGCTGGATGAACCGGCTGCCGGTATGAATCCGCAGGAATCTGATGATTTGATGCACTTTATAGCCAGAATCCGGGATGAATTCGACCTGTCAATTTTGATGATCGAACATCACATGCAGGTTGTTATGGGAATCTGTGAACGAATTTATGTATTGGATTACGGAATTACCATTGCAGAAGGGAACCCATATGAAATTCAGAATAATCCAAGGGTAATAGAGGCTTATTTGGGGGTGGATGAGTAATGTTACAAATCAAAGATCTGCAAGTCCACTATGGTGGAATTCATGCTCTAAGAGGCATCAGTCTGGAAGTGCCTGATGGAAAAATCATATCTCTCATCGGAGCCAACGGAGCAGGCAAAAGCACTACCCTGAAAGCGATTATGGGGTTGGTGCCCAAAACTTCAGGCACCATTCTGTATGATAAAAAGGATATTACGGAAAGCAAAACGAAGGACATTGTAAAAGACGGCCTGATTCTCACTCCGGAAGGAAGACGAGTATTCCCGGATCTTACGGTAGATGAAAATATTACCCTGGGTGCATACGTGCGAAAGGATAAGGATGGAATTGCCAAGGACAGGAAATGGGTCTTTGAATTGTTTCCGCGGCTGGAAGAAAGAAAATGGCAGGCTGCGGGTACGCTGTCCGGGGGAGAACAGCAGATGCTTGCCGTGGCACGTTCTTTAATGGGACGTCCGAAATTATTAATGATGGATGAACCGTCCCTTGGACTGGCACCCCTTATTGTGAAAAATATTTTTGGTATTATTAAAGAAATCAATCAAGCAGGTGTAAATGTACTTCTGATTGAGCAGAACGCAAAAGCAGCTCTTGAGATTTCCGATTATGGATATGTTATGGAAACCGGTGTCGTCACACTGTCCGGGACGGGCAAAGACCTGCTGGTTAACGACAGGGTGAAAAAAGCATATCTTGGAGAATAAAAATGAAACGTAACAGATATTGTATTTTAGTCGTTGCACTCCTCGTTGCAATAAGTGCAGCATTATCAGGATGCACCACATATACAAATTTTAAAGAAACATTCCTGACGGTGGAAGATGAAGAATCTGATGTTGTAAAAATCGGTGTCTTTGAGCCGCTGTCGGGAAAAGACAAAGAATATGGAGAACTTGAAAAAAGAGGCATAGAATTGGCCCATGAACTCTATCCCGAAGTCTTAGGAAAAAAGGTGGAGCTTGTATTTGCGGATAATCAATCAGACGTTGACGTTGCAGCCACTGTTGCCCGGGAGCTCGTGGACAAAAAAGTCTCTGTGGTTCTGGGAAGCTATGGAAGCACCCTTTCTTTAGCGGGCGGTGAATATTTTGCAAAGGCCAAAATTCCGGCTATCGCTGTAACTTCTACCAATCCATTGGTTACCGGCAGTAATGAATATTATTTCCGTGCCTGCTTTGTAGAATCCTTTCAGGGGATAGCGCTGGCCAAATATGCCGTAGAGGAAATGGGAGTCAGCAAAGCCGCGATCTTTAAGGATGTGGATGATGATTATGCAGCAGCAGTTTCTCAAACCTTTTCCGATAAATTTGCTGCACTGACACAAGATGAAAATTCCATTGCGAAGATTATTGAGTATCAAACCAAAACAAAAGACTTCAGCAAACAATTGAATGAGGTGAAAGCCTCCGGTGCGGAAGTCATTCTGATGGCCGGGAAAACCACCGATGCCATAGAGATTATGAAACAGGCAAAGGAAGCCGGGACTACAGCTGTTTTCCTGGGAACCAATGACTGGGAAACGGACAAGTTCCTGGAAAAGGGCGGTGAAAATGTAGAGGGCGCGGTATTTGCAACGTTCTTTGATTCCGAGTCCAATCTTACGGAAATTACAGACGTATTTTTAAAGGCATACCGGGAAAAATACGGTAAAGATGCGACACCGGAAAGTAACGTGGCTTTGGGGTTTGATGCCTATTTACTTGCAATCAATGCCATTACCAATGCGGGTACTTCTCAGGATGGGGAAGCGATCCAAACAAAATTAAAGTCCACCAGAGAGTTTCCCGGAGCTGCCGGTAAAATCACCTTCGATGAAAACGGCGATCCGATTAAATCCGTCGTTATAAAAACCATTACAAATGGTAAATTTGTTCACACATATACAGTAGAGCCGACATGGCAATAAGGAGGAACTAATAATGGAACAAAATTTAAAAGAAGCCATCGACAACATCAGACCTTTTTTACAGAGAGATGGTGGAGATGTTGAGTTTGTGGAATACACAGATGACAAAATTGTAAAGGTAAGATTGCAGGGTGCTTGTCATGGATGCCCTGGAGCGCAGATGACACTGAAAGGCGTTATCGAGAGAATCTTAAAAGAACAGTATCCGGATATTGCCGGAGTAGAATCCGTTTAACGTAAGAAACGCTGCAGAGCGCTTTGCCGGATATCCCGGCGTACATGAATAAAGGTAAAAATGGATCAGAAACAGAATGGAAAGAACAAGATCATAAAGCTTTCCGCAGCAGCGGGAGCGCTTGCCGTAATTGTAGTGGGATTATATTTTTTATTCCCACTTCTTTTACATGGCGATAATAATGTAAATACAAAACCCCAGTCTCCCGATACCATCGTCGTTGAGCAGCCGATCTCCTTAAAAATATCGGCTGTTGGAGATGTTATGGTGCACAAGCCTCAGATTCCGGCACAATACCAAAGCGAAACCAACTCTTATTCCTTTGATAATAATTTCCAATATATTAAAAAGTATATTGAAAGCGCAGATTTAGCATTGTGCAATCTGGAGACCACCTTTGCCGGCGGTACCTATTCAGGATATCCGGTATTCAACGCGCCGGAAAGTCTGGCGAATGCCTTGAAAAACGCAGGCTTTGATGTGGCACTAACATCAAACAACCATATCATGGATATGGGTCTGTCGGGAATGAAAAGGACACTGGAAATATGCCGGAGCGCAGGCTTGCAAACGGCGGGAACCCAGCTGGAAGGGGAGAAGAATTACACCATTGTGGATGTAAAGAATGTGAAAATCGGTATCGTTGCTTATACTTATGAAACGCCCAGCGCCAATGGCAGAACCACGATCAACAGCAATTATGTTCCGGAGGACGCTTTAGACCTATTCAATACATTCAATTATAATACTTTGGATGAGGATCTGGGAAAAATTCAGGCATCCATTCAGGCTGCAAGGGATCAAGGTGCGGAGCTGATCATCTGCTATTATCACTGGGGAGAGGAATACCAGCGTTCACCGAATGACTATCAGCTATACATAGCCAGACAGTCCGTCAAGTTTGGAGCTGATCTCATCTTTGCCTCTCATCCCCACGTGCTTCAGGGGCTGGAATTGCTGACGGATGAAACCTCAGGGAAAAAAGTTCCCGTCTTTTATTCTATGGGAAATCTGCTCTCCAACCAGAGAACGGAGACCCTGGATAATCGCTATACGGAGCAGGGCATGATTGCCGAAGTCGATCTGGAATACATGAAAAGTACCGGACAAATTTTGACCGTTCAGATGGGCGCTGTACCAACCTGGGTTGATAAGTATAAGTCCCGAGGGAAAGATGTTTATGCTGTAATTCCTTTGGATCAGAGTCTGGAAGAGAATCCTGACCTGAAAGCTTCCGGCCATCTTTCAAGGGCAAAGCAGGCTTTGGCGGATGTGGTCTCACTGCTGGGAAATGAATTTATAAGGGTAAATGAATAACGCATCATAAAGGGGCTGGCGGAAATGTTGAAAAGGAGCTTTCAACAATTTCCCTCGGCCCTTTTCAGCATCTAAAGTGGGGTATAAATGGGATTTGTTGTAAGAAATTAAAAAAAGGGTTATAATAGGCATAACCTTATGATTCAAAGAATTTGATGATCGTGCTTAATTCAGGAGAATAAGGAGAATCTGAATGCTTGAGGAGTGAAGTTATGAACTATTTGGATTTAATCGACCAATATAAAGAGGAAATGATTCACACGCTGCAGGAACTGATTTCTATCCGAAGCGTGGCAGGCCCGGCGGAAGGAGATGCGCCTTTCGGCATGGGTGTTCAGAAAGCCTTTGAATATATGTTGAAAAAGGGGAAAGAGGAAGGCTTCGAAGTAGAGAACGTTGACAATTACGGCGGGCATATTGACTTTGGAGGATATTTGCTGGATGAAAACGGAGAAATGATTGGAACCAGCGAAGAAATCATGGGTATTCTTGGGCACCTGGATGTGGTGCCGGAAGGAAAGGACTGGGATCGTGATCCTTACGGCGGAGAACTGGAGGAAGGCCGGATTTACGGGCGCGGCGCCATTGATGACAAAGGTCCCGTCGTTGCTGCCTTTTATGCGATGAAGGCGTTGAAGGACGCAGGGGTGATTCCTGAGAAGAAGGTAAGACTGATCATGGGCCTGGATGAAGAGACAGGCTGGAAGGGCATGGACTACTACCTGAAGAAGGTAAAGTCGCCGGACTTCGGTTTTACACCTGACGGTGAATTTCCTGCGATTCATGGAGAAATGGGGATACTGATTTTTGAGCTTGCAAAGAAACTCGCCAAGTCTCCGGCCAATGCCAAAGGTGTTGTAATAAGAACGATAACCGGAGGTAATGCTGCAAATATGGTGGCTGATCATGCCAGGGCGGTGATCCGATCAGATTCTTATGAGGAAATCAAAGCGAAACTGTCTGAGTTTAAGCAGGAAACAGGATATAAAATTAATGCCAAAGGAATTGGAAAGAGCCTGGAAATTACCACCCAGGGCGTTTCCTCCCATGGAGCAAGGCCGGAATTCGGATTGAATGCCATATCCGTGCTGATAAAATTTTTATCACAAATCAAGATTGAAAATGAGGATATGCAGGATTTCATTGATTTCTATAATAAACACATCGGATTTGATCTTTGCGGAGATTTGTTAGGATGTGGACTTTCGGACGAACCTTCCGGGAAACTCATTCTGAATGTGGGCATGATCAATGTTGATGACGAGGCCGCCAGACTGACGATCAATATCAGATATCCCGTTACAATGAATGACGCACAGGTCTATGAGGCTATGCTGCCTATCGTGAATGAATATAATCTCGGAATTATCAAGCTCAAGCATCAAGAGCCGATTTATCTGCCGGAAGATGACAAGATGGTCTGCTCCTTGATGGATGTGTATCGGAAGCATTCCGGAGATATTGACTGCAAGCCCATGGTTATTGGCGGAGGCACTTACGCCAGGGCTGTTAAAAATACGGTGGCATTTGGGGCTTCCTTCCCGGGGGATCCGGAGCTTGCCCATCAGAAAAATGAATATATTTCTGTTGAAAACCTGGTGAAATGCGCAAAAATATTTGCGGACGCCATCTTTGAACTGGCAGAGGGACAATATAAAAAAGTTGAGACAGATCGAGTAATCGAAGAAAACTAAATTCGGACAATTCTTTAGAATTGGAATCAGGGGGGATGAACAATGAAGAAGAAAAACCGGATTTTTCCGTATGTCGCTTATGGCCTTAGGATTTTTATGGGGATATGGGTGATCTCTATTTCCTTTATTATTTGGTATTATCTGAAAAACAATGCCCACACTTTTGGTACACAGGTCCTATGCCTCTTGATACCTGCTGCCGCCATAACCCTTGTAGCGGTAGACTTGTATTTCCATTATAAAGATATTAAGCTATTAAAGAACCGTTAACTTTAGCGGAATCGTTAACGATTGAGTATCGCTAAAATTGATTTTGAAAAGTTAAAAAGATATTGTTTGACAGATATATTATATGGTTATATAATATTCAGGTAAAAATCTGTTTCAGGGCGAGGTGCAAGTCCTCACCGGCGGTAAAGAGCAATTTGCTACGAGTCCGCGAGCCAATTTGGCTGAGTTCGGTTACATTCCGATACCGACGGTATAGTCCGGATGAAAGAAACACGGATTGGAATTTATTTTCTATGATGTGATTAGCCTTGAAAGAAATTTCAAGGTTTTTTTTATGACCTGGCAGATTCCTAATATTTTTTTATCTTGCAAGGCAGACTAATAACTAGGCGGAAAATGTTTCCTGCCTCGTTGAAACGCACAGGTAAGAAACTTTTTCTAAAGTCGAAAAATTTTCTGCGGTTGCGTTATAATCCTGCAAGAAATGAGGAGGAATTTGAAAATGAATCGATCAGAAAGAACAACAAAATTAACAAAAATGGCGATGCTCGCCGCTATCTCTTTGGTGCTTGTTGTATTAATCAGGATTCCATATCCTGCAGCACCTTACCTTGTTTATGATCCGGCGGATATTCCCATTTTTATTGGCGCATTTGCCTTCGGGCCATTGGCAGGACTGGTCCTGACCGCTGTGGTAAGTTTTATTCAGGCCTTCATTTTGGGCGGAGATGGCCTAATCGGATTTTTCATGCATTTTGTAGCAACCGGAGCTTTTGTACTGGTAGCCGGCAACATTTATAAGAGAAATAAAACAAGAAAAAATGCAGTCATCGCATTGATTTGTGGTACAATAATCATGACGGTAACCATGCTGTTATGGAATCTGCTGATCACTCCTATCTTTTTGGGAGTCCCAAGGGAAGCCGTGATGGCGATTCTGGCTACGGTAATCCTGCCTTTTAATCTTCTAAAAGCAGGAGTAAACTCAATCGTGACCTTTATAACCTACAAATCCATTGCAAAATTTTTGCATAAATAACCTGGAGTCTACATGAATAAAATTATCCAAAAGGAATCGGATACATGGGATTTTGGCCGGGAATTGGCTTCCAAATTAAAACCGGGTGACATAATAGCTCTTATCGGAAACCTTGGAACGGGAAAAACCACATTAACAAAATCCATTGCGGAAGGACTTGGAATCAAGGATATGATTACAAGTCCTACCTTTACCATCGTACAAGAATATCATGACGGACGTCTGCCGCTCTATCATTTTGACGTTTATCGGATTTGCGACCTGGAGGAAATGTATGAACTGGGTTATGAGGAATACTTTTACGGCAAAGGCGTCTGCGTCATAGAGTGGGCAGATTTGATCATGGAGCTGATTCCAAAAGAGAGCATCATCATTCGTATCGAATATGGCAGTTCGGAGGATGAACGGGTGTATTATATTGAAAATTTACCCAGGTGTTAAGTTAGTATTTATTAGTTAGTCAAATCCAATTTATATACTTAAGTTGAATCATTATACCGTCATAACGAAAATGGTCGCAGTTTTCATAAAGCCAATGTCTGACTTTGTATTACGAAAATACTCACAGGTTTCTAATGATATGGTCTCGATTCGTTATTTTTAACCCCAAAAACAAACGGTTTCCCTAATCGGTGTTTTTGGGTTATGGCAAAACTTGAAAGCCATCATTAAAAATAACATCATCTTCATCCTACATCATTGACGAAACCTGTTCGGATATTTTCTTAAATCCAAAGCTCAGCCATTGCAGCTTGATAAAAAACTTGCAAAAACTAAAGCTGACAGTTTAATCGTTTAATATTACAAATCTTTTTTGACGAATTGAGTTCGACTCAGAAGCAAATTTTCACTAACTAAAAAAATTTGCTAACCGCTGGTTCGGGCTGGGTGCCATTGTTTGTGAACTATGTTAAATAATTTGTCTGATTAGCAGATGGGCTGGTACAATACGTTAGAATGATTTTGCTTTGGTCTTATCCGAAGTGGTCATAATCTTTATGGGATATAAGCAAAGCCTTGAGCAGGTTTGACATATAAAATTAGACCTTTTGCTGATCAGACAAAAATTGTGACTTAGTTTCACAAACTAATAAATAATAGTTGAAAGGAAAAGAAATGTACATTCTAGCAATCGAAACCACTGGGGCGGAGGCCTCCATAGCCATCATCAATGAACAGGGAGAAGTCAGGGAAGAAACTTCGACACAGAAGCTGAGCCACCTCCAAAATCTGATGCCTATGCTGGATCTTTTGCTGGAAAAATGTCGATTGACAATAGGCGATATGTCGGTTGTTGCAGTATCCGAAGGACCTGGGTCATTTACCGGCATACGAATCGGGGTGTCCACTGCCAGAGCGCTTGCGCAGGCATTGGGGATTGGGACTATAGGTGTCCCCACCTTGCAGACTTTTGCTTATCATGTGCCCGATTATCAAGGGGTTATCTGCCCCATCTTTGATGCAAGACGAAGCCAGGTATACGGAGGAGCCTTTCGATGGACAGAGGGGAACTGTGTGGAAGTGGCAGCCGGAGATGCATATGATTTGAGTGCACTCCTGGAGCAGCTGAAATTTTATCTGGAAGAGCTTAATGAAAGTGATCGCTGGGGACATGAGATCACCTTTTTCGGTGACGGCATCGACCCTTACAAAGAAAAAATCCTGGAATGGCAGCATTCATCGTTAAAAGACAATATACGTATTTTATTTGCACCGGATGACAGGAAGCTGCAAAAAGCATCCTCAGTTGCAAAACTTGCTCTGGAAAAATATAAATTGGGTGATATAAAACCGTATATTCAGCTGAAGCCTGTTTATATGAGAAAGGCCGAAGCGGAAAGAAAGCTGGAGGAAAAGTCCTGATGAATCTTATGGTGAGGCAGGCGGAAGCCGGTGATGTGAAAACCATCGCAGAGTTAGACAAAATTTGTTTTTCCGCACCATGGAGTGAGAGTTCCTTTGAAAAAGAAATTAAAGAAAATCAACTGGCATTTTACATCGTAGCTGAGATTGATCATTGCATCGTCGGATATGCCGGACTTTGGCGTATTATAGATGAAGGTCATATTACCAATGTGGCGGTTCATCCTGATTTTCGACAGAAGGGAATCGGAGAAGCGCTAGTTTCGGTGCTGCTGGATCATACACAGAGGGAAGGAATCAGAAGCCATACCCTTGAAGTCAGGGCTTCCAATTTTGCGGCTATTTCTCTTTATACAAAACTTGGCTTTGTAAATGTCGGATACAGAAAAAATTATTATGAGGATAACGGAGAAGATGCTATAATAATGTGGCGGACTGAATAATTTACTTCTTGAAAGCAATACTAAATGTAACACATTTCGTATTACTGAGAGGAGAAATTAAAATGAGAATGAGAAACACTTATTATGATGATAATTATAATGATCAGAATGATGAAATGCTTTCCGTCGCAGCCCATTGCAGCAGATTTTCCAGAAGGCATGATGTCAATGCTTTCAATATGATGGACTACCAGTCCTGTGAAAATTGCAGGCACCTGACAGCAGATAATCAATGCGTAGCCAAAATGCAAAATAGATTTACAAATATGGAATAAATTTATTTTTAATATAGAATAAAAGTTATAAAATGAAAGCAGTAACGGAGTTAAAATGAAAAATGGCAAATTTATCACATTAGGAATAGAATCTAGTTGTGATGAAACATCAGCAGCAATTCTTTCTGAGGGAAGAGACCTCAGATCTAACATTATCGCTTCTCAGATTAAAGTACATCAGGTTTTCGGCGGGGTAGTTCCGGAAATTGCTTCCCGGCACCATCTGGATAATGTCAATACGGTGCTCTCACAGGCACTGGAAGAAGCCAAGGTCACACTGAAGGAAGTGGACCTTATTGGCGTTACCCATGGACCGGGGCTGGTGGGCGCCCTGCTGATCGGGCTGGCAACTGCCAAAGCCATAGCCTATGCCTTGAAAAAGCCGCTGGTCGGAGTCCACCACATACAAGGTCATATCAGTGCAAACTATATCGAGCATAAGGGGCTGGAGCCTCCTTTTCTTGCTCTTGTAGTTTCAGGCGGGCATACCAATATCGTTGATGTGATAGATTACAATCAATATAAAGTGTTGGGCCGTACGAGG
>NZ_JAGSND010000005.1:99467-268383 GCF_018128545.1 Sinanaerobacter chloroacetimidivorans
AGCCAGAGTGTTGGGCCTGGGATATCCCGGAGGACCTCTGATTGATCAGGTGGCAAAGCAGGGTAACCCCAATGCTGTTGAATTTAAACGTGTTTACTTAGAAAAGGATAGTCTGGATTTCAGTTTCAGCGGCATCAAAACCGGTGTACTGAATTATCTGAATACGCAAAAACTGAAAGGTGCTGAAATCAACGTCCCGGATATTGCTGCCAGTTTCCAGATGGCAGTGATTGAAGTGATCGTTTCGAAAGCCATTACCGCAGCGGAGCGCATGAAAAAAGATAAAATTGTATTGGCAGGCGGTGTTGCGGCAAACAGTCTCCTTCGCCGCATGCTGCAGGAAGCCTGTGATAATAAGGGACTGGCACTATATTATCCCTCTCCGGTTTTATGTACCGATAATGCCGGGATGATCGGGTGTGCGGCGTATTATAAATACCAGGCGGGAATCACGGATAATTTTTATCTGGATGCCTATCCTAATTTAGCTTTATAGGAATGTTATGATTATTTTATCAGCCAATAATATTACAAAAACATATGGGATAGACCCTATTCTGACCGAGGTCTCCTTTCATATCAATCAGGGCGATCGAATCGGTATCGTGGGAGCCAACGGAGCGGGTAAAACCACATTGCTGAACATCCTTTCAGGCCGACTGGCTTATGATTCGGGTGATTTTTTTGTGTCCAATCAAACCACAATGGGGTACCTAAGGCAGAGCGATAATTTCAATTCGGACAAAACCGTGTATGAAGAAATGCTTCTGATCTTTCAGGATCTGATTGAGATGGAAGAGAATATGCTGCGCCTGTCACATGAGATCTCACAGCGCTCTGCGGCAGGGGAAGAGGTTGACAGGCTGCTTCATGAATTGGACGATATGACAGAAGCTTTTCAGAAAAGAAACGGCTATGGATATAAAAGTGAAATCCATGGAATTCTAAACAGTATGGCCTTTCCGGAGGAGTTTTTCCATAAAAAAATCTCTCTGCTGAGCGGAGGGGAAAGAACCAGGCTGGCCCTGGCTGCTTTACTTTTGAAAAAGCCGGATTTATTGCTTTTGGACGAGCCTACCAATCATTTGGACATTGGAACGCTGAAATGGCTGGAGCAGTACCTGAAGGCATATTCGGGGACCGTCGTATTAATTTCCCATGATCGTTATTTTCTGGACCAGACGGTAAATCGAATCTTTGAAATTCAAAATCATAAACTCTTTACATATGAAGGAAATTACTCTATTTTTGCTGAGAAAAAGAGGCAAAAAGAAGAGGACGAATTCCGTAAATATGAACATCAGCAAAAAGAAATCCAAAGACAGGAGGAGATCATACGAAGGTTCAAACAGCATGGAACAGAAAAACTGGCAAAGCGTGCGGCATCCAGAGAAAAACGCCTTACCCATCTTGAAGTGCTGGAAAAGCCGGAAATCTCCCAAGGCAGGATGAAAATTCAATTCCGCCAAAACCATCAAAGCGGCAATGACGTCATTCTCGTTAAGGATTTAGCGAAAAGTTTCGGATACGGGGAGAAAAAGCGTCAGCTGTTTCGCAATGTTGATCTGGATATCAAACGGGGAGAGAGAATATGTCTCGTTGGACCTAACGGAATCGGAAAAACAACTTTACTGAAGATCCTGATGGATCAGGCATCGCCGGATCAGGGTTATGTGAAGCTCGGTCATAATATTGTTTTTGGATATTATGATCAGGAGCAAAGCAGTTTGGATTACAGCAAGACCGTACTGGAAGAAGTCCATTCGGCATATCGGCTTTATACCGATACGGAAGTCAGAAGTCTGCTGGGCAGGTTTTATTTTAAGAATGATACTGTTTTTCAACAGGTCGGTTCATTAAGCGGAGGCGAGAAGGCAAGACTTTCTCTCCTGAAGCTGATGCTTTCCGGCGCAAATCTGCTGCTGATGGATGAACCAACCAATCACCTGGATATTGCATCTAAGGAAGTTTTTGAAGATTCCCTGTTAAATTATCCGGGAACATTGATCGTCGTATCACATGACCGATATTTTTTGAATAAAATTCCCACTAGAATCCTAGAATTATCTGAGAATGGTGTCACAAACTATTTAGGCGGGTATGATTATTATATGGAAAAGAAGCAGTCGCTGGGTTCCGCAAAAAGCTATCTTGACGAGTTGGGAAAACGAGCAATGACAGAGAACGGGAATGACAGTGACGGCGATCCTCGGAACGGCTCAAACGGGAATTCGGCCGGGCTTACACCAATGGAAGCCAGAAAGCGAGACAAAGAGCTGCAGGCTCAGCAAAAAAGAAAGGAAAAAGAACGGATACGGCTGGAAGCTGCAATTGCTGAATTGGAAACTAAAATTGAGTGGATACAGAGTGAAATGTGCAGGGAAGAAATCTACTCGGATCACGAGAAAATAGCCTTGTACCAAGACAATTTAAAGAATGCTCAGGAACTCTTGTCCAACACCTACGAAGCTTGGATTTTGGTTCATGAGTGAGAAATAAAAAAAAATGAAAAAGGTGTTGCAGTATTTAAAAGAGTAACTTATAATAGGTTTTAGCGTAGGAAGCATTGAAAGCAAGAATAGATTGAATTGCTTATAACATGGAGGTAAAACATGACATTTGAAAAAATAAGAGAAATTATTGTAGAGCAGTTAGGAGTAGATGAATCCGCCGTTACACCGGAAACTAGCCTTATGAAAGATCTGGAAGCAGATTCCTTAGACGCAGTGGAAATCATCATGGCAATCGAAGATGAATTCGAAATCGAAGTTCCTGATGAAGAAGCAGAAAAGTTCCAGAACGTAGGCGACATTGTTAAGTATGTAGAAGAAAAATTAAGCTAATACATTAGAAGAAAAAACCCGCAGTCGGCGGGTTTTTTCGTTAAGTGAAAGGCTGAAAAGGACTTAGATAAAAAGTTATCAGACAATTTATGTATTGTGCCTTGGAAAAAATGGTGTTATAATATCATATCAAATCTATAAAGTAAAGTTAGGGAAAGAAGATGAAAGATAATTCAAAGATTTCAAGCGCAGTAATTAAGAGACTGCCAAGGTACCGGAGATATTTATATGATCTTCAAAAGAAAAACGTGGACAGGATCTCATCCAATGAACTTAGCAATTTAATCGGATATACGGCGTCTCAAATCAGACAGGATTTAAATAATTTCGGAGGCTTTGGCCAGCAAGGCTATGGATACAATATCCAGAGTCTCTACAATGAGATCAGCGCCATACTCGGCCTGGATCAGGAATATAAAATGGTTATAGTAGGTACCGGTAATTTGGGTCAGGCCATTGCAAATTACACACACTACTATAAGTCTGGTTTTAAAGTTGCCGCTATGTTTGATGTAAATCCCAAATTGATCGGACTTAGAATCAATGACATTGAAGTACTGGATTATGAAATGCTTGATGAGTTTATGAAAAATAATACCATTGATATCGGTATTATCTGCACCAATAAAGACAGTGCACAGGAAGTTGTTGATAAGCTTTGTGCAGGGGGTGTTAAGGGCATTTGGAATTTTGCACCGACGGATCTGAATCTGAGTGATGATATTGCTTTGGAAAATGTTCATCTGAGTGATAGTCTGCATTCTCTTGCCTATTACATCAACCGCAACAAACAAAAAGATTCATAGGATTCGAAAATGAAAATGAAACTGTATAAGGAATAAAAAATAACCGTTTCGCTAGAAACGGTTATTCATTCGCTTTCAATAGGGTTCTGATAATTGTCGCTGAATGCTTCAATTAACCTTCTACTGGAGCATCAACCGGACATGCATTTGCGCATGCGCCGCAATCGATACATTTGTCAGCGTCGATAACGTATCTGTCATCTCCTGCTGAAATTGCTTCTGTTGGACATTCTGGTTCACAGGCTCCACAGCTGATGCAAGAATCATTGATTACGTATGCCATATGTAATTCCTCCTTAAACAGTGATTTAAACAAGTAGAATAATTATATCAGATGAATGAAAATTTAACAATACGATTTTAGATAATTTTGAGGTAGAACAGTGAAAGTATACGGTTTGGTAGGTCGAAGCGGAACTGGAAAAAGTTATCAGGCTATGAATTTATGCAGGGAAATAAATGTCGAAAGCATAATTGATGATGGCCTGTTCATTTTTGGAAACAGTATTATGGCAGGGATCTCTGCCAAAAGACAAAGTACGAAAATTGCTGCAATTAAAACGGCACTTTTTACCGATGAAGAGCATCGGAAAACTGTCGCTGATAAAATTAAAGAAATTCAGCCGGATAGTATCCTGATCCTGGGCACTTCCATTAAAATGCTGCATCGAATCGCTGAAAGACTGGAGCTGCCGAAGATAGAACGCATTATCCAAATAGAAGCCATCACTTCGGAGAGCGAGAGAGAAGCCGCAAGAAAACAAAGGCATGAGCTGGGTAAGCATGTAATTCCCGTTCCTACCTTCCAGCTGAAACGAGAGTTTTCCGGTTATTTTCTGGATCCCCTGCGGATATTCAGAGGTTGGAGAGGCGGCAAGGCTTCTTTTTCCGAAAGGTCGGTAGTGCGCCCTACCTATAGCTATCTTGGAGATTATTCCATCTCTGACAAAGTAATCGGGGATGTTGTGAACTATATCGGCAGAGAAACGGATGGCGTGGAGTCTATTTTGAGGGTAAACACAGACAGCAATTCCGAAGGAATCAGTATTACCGTACTGGTCATGATGAGTT
Source organism: Sinanaerobacter chloroacetimidivorans (assembly GCF_018128545.1). Lineage (GTDB taxonomy): Bacteria > Bacillota > Clostridia > Peptostreptococcales > Anaerovoracaceae > Sinanaerobacter > Sinanaerobacter chloroacetimidivorans. Next base: position 104,188 of record NZ_JAGSND010000005.1, read on the forward strand.
ACGGTATCAAACTTATGGACGTTGCAAAGGATCTGCAGAAAAAAATTGCAAAGCAGGTGGAAACCATGACTGCTTTTCATATCAGATCGGTTGACATAGAGATAAGAGGCCTGAAATAAGAGGTCGAAAAGAAAAGAACGAAAGTAAAAGGGCCAAATAAGAGGATTTAAAAATGAAAATATGGGAAGAAGACAGTAAGGTTATCATCCAGGGAGTAAGGGATTTCCATCCGGATCATATATTTGACTGCGGCCAATGTTTCCGTTGGAATAAAGAGGAGGATGGGAGTTATACAGGCATCGCTCATGGCAGGGTGATCAACGTCAGTTATTTTGAAGATTCGGAAACTCTGGTACTGGATCAAACGACACTGTCTGATTATGAAACAATATGGAAGCATTATTTTGATTTGGATCGGGATTATGGTGAAATCAAAAGACAATTATGCCTGGAAGATGAGATCATGACAGAGGCCGTCGCTTGCTGCTATGGACTTAGAATATTAAATCAGGAGAAATGGGAAACTTTGGTTTCCTTTATTATCTCTCAAAATAACAATATTCCGAGAATTAAAAAATGTATAGAAGGAATTTGTGAAAAATTCGGAGAAGAAGCAGGTACATATAGAGGAAGGAAATATTTCTCATTTCCCCAACCTGAAGTACTTGCCGGGCTGAGTGAAATGGACCTTGAACCCTGCCGGCTGGGATACCGTGCAAAATACATAGTTGAAACGGCTGTTAAGGTATCAGCGGGCGGAACGGAGACGCTAAACCGAATGGGTGAAGCCTCCGATGAAGAGGCGCATTCCTATTTGCTTGGACTTAGCGGAGTAGGACCCAAGGTAGCCAATTGCATCTCCTTATTTTCTATGGGCAAAACCAAAAGTTTTCCTGTGGATGTATGGATCAGAAGAGTCATGACCCAATTATACGGCATTGAAGAATCGGATACGAAAGCGATGTATGCTTATTCCTCTAAACACTTTGGAGATTACGGCGGTATCGCTCAACAATATCTTTTCTATTATATACGTCAGAAAAATAATGAGGCGTGATGATAACCCCTGCCTTGTTGCCTTTGTGTTATAAAGAAAAAGAAATCTATTAAGGTCGGACCAGAAAGGAATCGTATCATGTTAGGACCAGTTGTCAACGGAATCGTTATAATTATTTGCGCTTTGGTAGGAAGATTTCTGGTAAAAGGCCTGCCGCAAAGATTTGAAGAAATCATCAAGAAGGCTCTAGGTCTTTCCATTATGTATATCGGTATAGCAGGTGCCATGGAAAATCAACGAGTGATGCTGCTGATCATCAGTCTGGTCATGGGGAGTATCATTGGAGAATGGATTAATATTGATAAGGGAATGAACCGTATCGGAATCTGGGCAGAGAAGAAAATGGGTTTTGGAGAAGGAAATTTTGCCAAGGGCTTCGTTACTGCCAGCATCCTGTTTTGCACAGGCTCTATGGCTATTGTAGGCGCCATGCAGAGCGGTTTGCAGGGGAACCATGAAATGCTTTTTGCCAAATCAATTCTGGACGGCGTCATTTCTATTGTCTTTGCTTCTACCATGGGCATCGGCGTAGCTTTTTCCGCCGTACCGGTGTTCCTTTACGAAGGAGCCATTGCTTTAGGTGCAGGATTTATAAAAGATATGCTTACCACAGAAATCATTACGGAAATGTCGGCGGTGGGAAGCCTCCTCATTGCAGCACTTGGTTTTAATTTTCTCGAAATCAAGGAAATCAAAGTTGCAAACATGATACCGGCAATTTTTTTACCTTGGCTTTTTTTGGCAATTGAGGCTGCTTTTCTGTAAGCATATAAAAATTCATAAAGAAATTTTAGGAAAAAGTATTGACATTTTTGTGGTAACATATTAAATTAGTCTTAGCACTCACTCGTAAAGAGTGCTAACAAGTTAAAAATGAAAATCAATATATCAGTCTGCCTTTATTTGCCCTGCAAATCGGGCAGGCTAAAAAGTACATTTGTGCACAAATAACTAACAAGGAGAGGAGATTTTAAGAATGAATGTGAAACCATTAGGCGACAGAGTTGTTATTAAAAGATTAGAAGCAGAGGAAAAAACCAAAAGTGGTATCGTGCTTCCGGGACAGGCGAAGGAACAGCCTCAGATGGCAGAAATTGTTGCAGTAGGACCAGGGGGCGTTGTAGATGGTAAGGAAATTACCATGGAAGTCAAAGTTGGAGACGTTGTCATATTCTCCAAATATGCTGGAACTGAAATTAAATATGAAGGTGAAGAATACACGATTCTTTCACAAAGAGATATCTTGGCAATCGTAGGCTAAAATCAGGACGAGGATAAAAAAAGACATATTAAAAAGGAGAGATAGAAAATGGCAAAACAGATCAACTATGGCGAAGAAGCCAGAAGAAAACTGCAGGCAGGTGTAGATCAGCTTGCTAATACAGTAAAAATAACACTTGGACCCAAAGGAAGAAATGTTCTTCTTGATAAAAAATTCGGCTCACCACTGATCACAAATGACGGTGTAACCATCGCAAAGGAAATTGAACTGGAAGATCCATTTGAAAATATGGGAGCACAGCTTGTAAAAGAGGTTGCTACCAAGACGAATGACATTGCCGGTGACGGAACAACAACTGCTACTCTTTTAGCGCAGATCATCATTAAAGAAGGATTTAAAAATGTTGCCGCAGGAGCCAATCCTATGATCCTGAAGAGAGGAATCAAGGGTGCTGTAGACGTAGCTGTAGAAGAAATCAAAAAGCTTGCTCATACAGTTGAAGGCAAGGAAAGCATCGCTCAGGTTGCTTCCGTTTCTGCCGGAGATGATGAAATCGGTGCGCTGATAGCAGAGGCTATGGATAAGGTAGGAAAAGACGGCGTTATCACTGTTGAAGAATCCAAATCCATGGGAACAACTCTTGAGGTAGTAGAAGGTATGCAGTTTGACAGAGGATATCTGTCCGCTTATATGGTTACCGACACTGAAAAAATGGAAGCGGTTCTTTCCAATCCATATATTTTAATTACAGATAAAAAGATTTCAAATATACAGGAACTCCTGCCAATTTTAGAACAGATCGTTCAGCAGGGAAGAAAGCTCCTGATCATTGCAGAAGATGTTGAAGGCGAAGCTCTTGCTACTCTGGTTCTCAACAAGCTCAGAGGAACTTTCGAATGCATCGCTGTAAAAGCTCCTGGCTTTGGTGAAAGAAGAAAAGCAATGCTGGCTGATATCGCAGCCTTGACCGGCGGCCAGGTAATCACCGAAGAATTAGGTTATGACCTGAAGGAAGCTACCATTGACATGCTGGGAACTGCCAACACTGTTAAGGTGAATAAAGAAAATACCGTTATCGTTGACGGTGCAGGCGACCAGAAGGAAATTGCCGCCAGAATCAACCAGATCAAAGCGCAGATTGAAGAAACCACTTCTGACTTTGACAGAGAAAAACTTCAGGAAAGACTGGCAAAACTGTCCGGCGGAGTTGCTGTTATCCAGGTTGGAGCTGCCACCGAAACTGAATTGAAAGAAAGAAAGCTGAGAATCGAAGATGCATTGAATGCGACAAGAGCTGCTGTTGAGGAAGGTTATGTATCCGGCGGTGGAGTTGCTCTGGTCAATACGATTCCTGCGGTAGAAAAATATGTAGAAAGCCTCTCCGGCGACGAGAAGACAGGTGCGGTTATCATTCAGAGAGCTCTGGAAGAACCGGTAAGACAGATTGCAGAAAATGCCGGATTTGAAGGCTCCGTAGTAGTAGCTAAGATCAAGGGCAGCAATGCAGGTGTAGGCTTTAATGCTTCCACAGAAAAGTACGAGGACATGATCGCAGCTGGTATCGTTGATCCGGCTAAGGTAACCAGATCTGCTCTTCAAAATGCTGCATCAGCATCCTCCATGCTGCTGACAACAGAAGCATGCGTGACAGACATTAAAAAAGATGAACCAATGATGCCTCCAATGGGCGGCGGAATGGGTGGAATGGGCGGAATGATGTAATTTCGCATCGCTCGATCCGAGATAAATAAATCGTATAAAAAGCTGAATGCAAGACTCCCTGTGGATCCACAGGGAGTCCTATTTTTTGCCATAAGAAAACCTTCGGCTGAGCAGGATGGATCATAATTGGAAAAGAAAATGGCAGCGTTGGTACGGTTTTTTATTTGTTTATTGCACTTGTATCAACATTCATTTCTGTTATAATGTGGAATTAAGAACAGGTTTATTCTGCGAAGGAGGATGAAAGATGGCTTCGAAACATGTGGATTATGAAAAAATTATTAAACAGTCTCCCAACGGGATTGTTTTTACGGACCCTAACTTTGTTGTGAAATATTTTAATGCAGCAGCAGAACGTCTGACGGGTATTAAAAAAGTGAATGCCATGGAGAAATGTTTTTTTGAAGTATTCCCTCAAATGAAGCCCTATCGAGATGCTCTTGATGAAGATAAACTGAATCGTATTGAAATCAATGAGAAGAACCTGTGCGTAAGATATTTTGAAAATCATGAAAAGGACGAAAATTTCGAAACAAGAAAAAATCGTGTCTTTATCATGCATGATTACTATGAGGCACTGGCGCTGGCGACGGAGCTAGAGCGGACTGAGCAGATCATGGCAGAGCTTCAGGAGATAATAGAAGGTTCTTTTGATGGTATTCTCGTTACAGATGGAGAGGCCAATGTATTGCTTGTAAATCAATCGTATGTGCGAAATACGGCTATTAAAAAGGAAGAACTTATCGGACATAACATGAAAGAGCTCATCAATCCGATTTGGATGAAAAATTCTGTAGCTCTGCTGGCAATCGAGCAGAGACAGCCTGTATCTCTTCATCATACAACCCAGCATGGAAAGAATATCATGGTCACAGGAACTCCCATCTTTGATGGGGAAGGAAATATAAAGAAAGTCGTGATCAACTCCAGAGATATTTCTGAGATTTACGAGCTTCGTGCGGAACTGTCCAAAGCTAAAGAAATGGAAAAAATATATTTTCAGCAAAGCACAGAGGAAGATGATTCCTTTTCAGATAAAAACAGTGACCTGGTTGTGGTGGATGAGAAAATGAAAGAAATTTATTCCCTGGCGAAAAAGATCAGTAATTTTAATACCACTGTTTTGATATCCGGTGAATCCGGTGTAGGGAAGGAAGTGGTAGCCAACTATATTCACAATGAGAATACGCTAAAGAAGGACCGTCCCTTTGTTGCCGTCAACTGTGGGGCCATTCCTGAACAGCTGCTGGAATCTGAGCTCTTTGGCTATGTGGATGGCGCCTTTACCGGTGCGGCAAAGGGCGGTAAAGCAGGTTTATTTGAGGCTGCTGACGGTGGTACGCTCTTTTTGGATGAAATTGGGGAAATGAGCTTAAATCTTCAGGTAAAACTGCTGAGAGCATTGGAAACCCGGACTATAACCAGACTGGGCTCCTCTGCAGCGATACCGGTAAATATCAGAGTGATAGCAGCCACCAATAAGAAACTGACGGAAAAGGTAGAAGAAGGAACCTTCCGTGACGACTTGTTTTACCGGCTCAATGTGGTAAGTCTTGAGATCCCGCCACTCAGGGAACGCACTGCTGACATTGCACCTTTGGCGTTAAAATTTATACATAAATTTAACCGGCTTTATGGGCAGAACAAGAAATTTACCTATGAAGTCATGAAGGAACTGGAATCCTACTCTTGGCCGGGCAGCATCAGACAACTGAAGAATGTCATTGAAAATATGGTGGTAGTGAGCAACAATGAATATTTGCAGCTCAATGATCTGCCATGGCTTTCCACAGCCTCATCAGCAGCAGATGCCAAAAAGGATGAGATGCTTTCTTTGCAAGAGGCTTTGGATCAAGTCGAGCTTAGAATATTGACTGATGCAAAAAAGAAATACGGATCCAGCCGAAAAATGGCAGAAATTCTTAAAGTAGATCAATCTACCATCATTCGGAAACTAAAAAAGTACAACCTATGATGTAAAACTGCTAAAAACATATGGGAAACGATGTATAAATGCATCGTTTCCGCAGGATCATTTCGTCAGAAAATAGTTGAATAAACGAACAAATAAGAGAATCTGAAAATTATAAATCACGACAATCCGTGTATTTGTAATATTTTCAGATTCTCTATTTTTTTATTTGGATGAGAACCTGAAAGTTGGCACAGGCGTTGCTCATATAGGAGATGAGAAAATGCAGAACATTCGATGATAGAGAAATAGGAGGTATCAAATTGGAAGAGCAGAAGACATCAAAGCAATTGTTAGGCGAATTGCTGGATAAACATTATGCAGATGCCTTGCAGGCAAAAGCTGAAGGGAAAAAAATCGCTTGGTCAACTTCCATAGCACCCCAGGAGCTTCTTGAAACCATGGGCATTCATGTTGTCTATCCTGAAAATCATGCTGCCGCCATCGGTGCCAGGAAGCATGCACAGCAATTCATTAATCACTCAGAAGGGAACGGTTATTCCGTGGATATCTGTTCCTATGCCAGAGTCAATCTTGCATATATGGACATTCAGGAATGTGAAGCAGCAAATATGCCGCTGCCGGATTTTATCTTTTGCTGCAACAACATCTGTAACACGGTAATCAAATGGTATGAAAATATCGCCAAAGAATTAAATATCCCGATGATTTTGTTCGATCTGCCATTTAACCACCAATATGAGGTGAATGATCAGAACGTGAAATACATAAAAGGGCAGTTTCTTCACGCCATTGCACAATTGGAGGAAATTACCGAACAGCGGTTTGATTATGACCGGTTCCGGGAAGTTATGAAAATTTCTTCGGAAACATCAAAGTGGTGGAAAAAAGCATCTCTGTTAGCCAGGGCAAAACCTTCGCCGCTGAACGGATTTGACTTGTTCAATTATATGGCAACCATCGTATGTATGCGGGGAACAAGAGAAGGGCTGGAACTTTTCAAGCTCTGGCACGACGAGCTGGCAGAAAAGAGTGAAAAGGGAATTGGTCCATGGAAGGACGGAGAAGAAAAGTACAGGGTAATGTGGGACGGCATCGCATGCTGGCCGTATCTCGCCGATACGTATAAGGTCCTGAAGAAAAACGGCATCAACATGGTGACCTCCACCTATCCGGACTCCTGGTATATCGTTTATGAGGAAAATGATCTGGATGGAATGGCAAGAGCCTACAGTTCCAATTATGTAAACAGAAATCTTGATTTTGGAGCGGATAACATCATCAATATTGTGAAGGACTTCAGTTTAGACGGAATTATTTATCATTCCAACCGAAGCTGTAAACTGATGGACTTCAGACAGTTTGAAGTACAGCGCAGGGTGGAAGCAGCAACCGGTATTCCTTCCGTCATCTTTGACGGGGATCAGACGGATCCCAGGGCATTTTCTCTTGCGCAGTATGAAACCAGAATCCAGGCATTGGTGGAAATGATGGAAGCCAGAAAGAAGAATGGGGGGATACGATAATGAACGATTTGATGCAACTGATAAGGGAGCTAGAGGAAATTGGAGAGAATCCCCGCCCATCCATTCTGAAATCCATGAAAGAGACAGGGAAAGAAGCGGTAGGATGCTTTCCGATATACACGCCGGAGGAGATTGTATATGCTGCAGGAATGCTGCCCGTTGGCATGTGGGGAGGGCAAATCGTTGGCAGGCAATCAGATAGATATCTTCAAAGCTTTTGCTGCTCCATTATGAAAGCAAACACGGAACAGGCATTGATCGGGAGCTATGATTTCCTTTCTGCGGTCATTCTTACCACCTTCTGCGATACTCTCAAGTGTATTGTAGAAAACTGGAAAGTGGCCTTGCCGCAGCTCTGCTTGATTCCCATGGTATATCCGCAAAACAGAAAAATTGATGCAGGGAAACAATTTATGAGGGAAGAGCTGATGAGAGTCATTGCTGAGCTGGAAAAGGTGACGGGAAGGGAGATCACCGTCAAAGCACTGGAAGAGAGCGTAGAGCTATATGATGAGTATAGAAGAACCATGCAGGAATTTGTTGATCTTGTTCCGGAGCATCAGGAACTCCTTTCCGCAAAGCGAAGACATTTAATCATTAAAGCAGCCTATTTTATGGATAAGAAAATCTATACAGAAAAGTTGAAAAAACTGATTCAGGAGATCAAGAAAATGCCGGTGGAACAGGGGAAAAAGAAAAAGATCATCATTACCGGATTAATCAGCGAACCACAAGGCATGTTGGATATTTTGACGGAAAACGGTATGGTTATTGTTGCAGATGACCTGGCACATGAATCCAGGCAGTTTCGGTCCATTGCTCCCAAAAAAGGAGATGCGCTAGACAGAATGACTGAGAGGCTTGCCTTGCAGGACGGATGCGCCTTTTTGTATGACGAAGCAAAGTCCAGAGGCAGCATGCTCATCGACATGGTAAAGAAGTATGATGCAGATGGCATTATCTTCTGCCAATTAAAATTCTGTGATCCCGAAGAGTTTGACTATCCTATCATCAAGAAAGAGTTGCAGTTAAAAGAAATCCCCACTTTGTATATAGAGATAGAACAGCAGATGGATTCCTTGGAGCAATTGAGAACCAGAATCCAAAGCTTTGCAGAAATGTTGGCATAAAGGAGAAACAATATGTATTTAGGAGTAGACATTGGCTCCTCTTCCTCAAAGGCTGTGATTATCGACACAAACGGTGTTGTCTGCGGGGAAGGGATCGTCAATATCGGTACAGGAAGCAAAGGGCCCCAGTTATCCGTTACCATGGCATTAGAGCAGGCTGGAATCGAAAAAGAGGATATCAAAAAGTGCGTGGTAACAGGCTACGGCAGAATGATGTATGAAGGTGCGGACAGGCAGATAACCGAAATTAGCTGCCATGCCAAGGGCGTAAAACATTTATGGCCGGATGCAAGCACCATCATTGATATCGGTGGGCAGGATGCCAAAGTGATTCGTGTATCGGTGAACGGAACAGTGGAGAATTTCGTAATGAATGAAAAATGCGCTGCAGGGACGGGAAGATTTCTGGAAGTGATGGCAAGAGTTCTGGACTGTAAAATACAAGATCTTGCCAGACTGGCAGCCAAAGGAAAACCTGGTGTTGTGATTAGTAATACCTGTACTGTATTTGCAGAATCAGAGGTGATCTCTCAGCTTGCTTCCGGAAAAAGTGTGGAAGATGTGGCGCTGGGAGCGCATACCTCTATCGCCCAAAGAATTGCAGGCCTATGTAATCGAATCGGAATTGCAGATGCTGTGGTGATGACCGGTGGCGTTGCCCTAAATTACAATGTGGTCACAGCAATAGAAAAAGAAATTAAACATTCAATTATCAGATTAGAGGATCCTCAGGCTATGGGTGCTCTGGGGGCAGCAATCTTCGCATTGGAAATGGATTAAGATACCGGGCTTAAGCCTGTGGGAAATGGAGGAAATTATGAATATTAAAAAAGTCGCAATGGTAGGCGGGGGAACGATGGGAAATCAAATCGCAATGCAAGTGGCGATTTCCGGTTATGAAGTTACCTGTTATTCCAGAAAAGCAGAAACTGTGGAAAAGGCAGAAGCCTTTTCAAAAGGCTGGTTTGAGAAAAGTGTGGCAAAGGGAAAAATGACCGAAGCGGAGACTGCCGGAATCCAAAGCCGTCTTACGTTTACAACGGATCTGGCGGCAGCAGTCAAAGATGTGGATCTGGTCATAGAAGCAGTGGTGGACGTATTGGAAGTCAAAAGAGCCATTCTGAAACAAATCGATGCGCTGACACCCGACCATACGATTTTCGCCAGCAATAGTTCTTACATAGTAAGCTCCAAATTCTGTGATGTTGTATCACATCCGGAAAACGTATTAAATCTTCATTTCTTCAATCCGGCATTGATCATGAAGCTGGTAGAGGTTGTGAAAGGTCCCCATTGCAGTGAGGAAACCATCGAAACCATGCTTGCTTTCGTAGAATCGATTGGGAAAGTGCCGGCGCTTGTGAATAAGGAAATCTATGGTTTTATCGTAAACCGCATCTTCAGTGCCATAACAAAAGAGGCATGCTATATGTACGACCAGGGCGTTGCCTCCTTCGAAGATATCGACAAGGCGGTAAAGTTCGGCCTGTCACATCCCATGGGCCCCTTTGAACTTTTGGATATGACGGGAATTGATTTGGAGTATGACGTATTGACTGAGAAATATAGGATGACAGGGGACCTGTCGGATAAACCCAGCCCTGCCATTGTAGAAAGATATGCAAGAGGTGAGTACGGGAGAAAGAGCAAAAAGGGATTCTATCAATATTAAACCTGATAATCCTTTTTTCTCGAGATGAAACGGAGGAACCTATGGAATTTCTAATATATGAAATCATCGGTCAAATTGCCGTGATTAAGATCAATCGGCCCAAAGCGTTAAATGCCTTAAATCCTTTGGTAATAAAAGAGCTGGATGCTGTTATTAAAGAGATTGAGGAAAGCCCCGATGTAAAGGTACTCATTTTGGGAAGCAATAATCATTTCGCAGCAGGTGCGGACATCAAAGGAATGGTGGACTGCGATGTAGAAGAAGCTAAGTCCTTTTCGTTCTCCAATTCTCTTCAAAATATTCATGGTTTGAGGATCCCAACCATTGCAGCGATAGATGGTTATGCTTTGGGTGGCGGGTTGGAGCTTGCACTGACCTGTGACTTCAGAATCGCCTCTAGCGCTGCTAAGCTGGGATTCCCGGAAATCAATCTGGGTATTATGCCCGGGGCCGGGGGAACCATTAGAGCGCCCCGATTGATCGGAGAGTCGAAAGCCAAGGAATTGATTTTCTTTGGGGAGATGATAGATGCAAATGAAGCGCAACGTATTGGGCTTGTGAATCAGGTCGTGGAGAAAGAACAACTCATGGACACTGCCATGGAATGGGCCCGAAAGTTAAGTGAAAAAGCGCCAATTGCACTGAAGGCGGCAAAAGAAACCATTGAAGCGGGGCTGGAAGAGCCTCGGCTGAGGGAGGCCCTGAAAATCGAAGACCAAAATTGGGCCGGACTATTTGCAACATCAGATCAAAAAGAAGGTATGAGAGCCTTTATCGAAAAGAGAAAAGCGGTTTATCTAGGAAAATGACCAGCGTTTTCCAATCAAAGATCAGTAATTCACAATCATATAAAGGAGGAAGAAATATGAGAAATGTAGTAATCGTAGCAGGTTGCAGAACGCCAATCGGCACCATCGGAGGTCAATTCAAGTCCATTACATCTTTGGATCTGTCCATTCCAGTCATGCAGCAATTAGTAGAACGATCAGGCATTGATCCAAGTATCATTGACGATGTGATCTGGGGGTGCAACTACCAGAGAACCTATAAAGAGAACAACCTTGCAAGAGTAGCTGCCGTAAAAGCGGGTCTGCCTGTTACCGTTCCAGGGATAACAATCCATAGAAACTGTACATCTTCAATGTCATCCATACAGATGGGCTACTACCAGATTAAGGCTGGAGAGGCTGACTGCATTATGGCAGGAGGTGCTGACAGCATGAGCACAGCACCCCACATGACTTTTGATGCCAGATATGGCAAGAAATTTGGACACAGCGAGCTTCGTGATTCGATGTGGGATTCCCTGACGAATTTAGGAGTAGGCCCTGCTATGGGTATCACGGCAGAAAATGTCGCTGAAAAATATGGAGTCTCTAGAGAAGAGCAGGATCAGTATGCACTATTAAGCCAGCAAAGAGCCGTAGCTGCAATCGATGCAGGGAAGTTCAAGGAAGAAATTATTCCAGTAACTATCCCCGGAAAAAAGGCAGACACGGTAATTGATACCGATGAATACCCAAAAAGAGATGTAACATTGGAAGGACTTGCAAAGCTAAGAGCAACCTTTAAGGATGGAGGAACTGTAACACCCGGAAATGCATCGGGAATGAATGATGCCGCTTCAGGCGTACTGCTGGTTGAAGAAGAGAAGGCAAAAGAATTAGGACTTCCGATCTTAGCAAGAATCGTATCCGTAGCCACTACCGGAGTAGAACCTGAAATTATGGGCATTGGTCCGGTAAGTTCTTCAAAGAAAGCGTTGGAAAAAGCCGGGCTTACCATTGAGGATATTGAACTGTTCGAAATTAATGAGGCTTTTGCCGCACAATGTGTTGCAGTAGAAAAAGAGCTGGGAATTAACAGAGATATTCTAAACGTAAATGGTGGAGGTATTTCTCTAGGTCATCCGGTGGGCGCGACGGGAAGCAGAATTGTAATTACCTTACTGTATGAAATGGAGAGAAGAAACAACAAGTATGGACTCGCCACCCTTTGCGCAGGAGGGGGGATGGGCACCACTGTCATTGTCGAAAGAATTTAATTCGGGGTTAGCATCGGCGGCTAACAAAGTCATTGAGCAAAATTGCCTTTGCAAACCGTGTTGTACTTTGTCAACCGATGCTACTGTTTAACGAAACCACAGTTTTATTAAGGAGAAGAGAAGATGGTTAATTTAAAGCAACTTTGTAAAAACAGCGAACTCGCAGCTGAATACAAAAAAAAGCTTGTAACAGCAGACGAGGCCGTAAAAGTAGTAAAATCGGGTGATCGTGTCCATTATGGCCTTTTCTGCGGAATCGTCAGAGATTTGGACCAAGCATTGGCAAAACGTACTGAGGAGCTTCAGAATGTATTGGTATGCGACACCATCTGGGCTTACGATGAGATTCCGGCCATTTTGAAGGCTGACCCTGATTCAAAGCACTTCAAGTATCTAAGCACCCATATGAGCGGATTGGATCGAAAGATGAACAAAGAAGGAAGATGCTGGTTCATTCCGGTACAATTCCGTGAAAATCCTAAGCTTTGGGCTGAAAACGTAGGGGATATCGACGTGGCCATGCTTCAGGTTTCGCCTATGGACCGATTCGGACATTTTAACTTTGGTCCCCAGACAGCAGAGTATTGGGGAATATTCGCTGCCGCAAAAAAAATCATTGTAGAAGTAAATGAAAACCAGCCGGTCGTTCATGGTGTTCAAAATAGCATACATATTTCACAGGTAGACATGATCGTAGAAGGTTCCAATGGGAAGCTGCCAAACCTGATCGCAAAACCTGCCAGTGAGACGGAAAAGAAGATTGCCGGACATATTGTAGAGAGAATCAGAAGCGGAAGCACATTACAGCTAGGTATCGGCGGAATGCCGAACTACGTGGGATCCATGATATCCGAATCCGATATTAATGATTTGAGTGTACATACGGAAATGTTTGTAGACGCTTATGTAAATCTTTATAATGAGGGTAAGATTACGGGCAATAAGAACACAAACAAAGGGAAAATGGTGTTTACCTTTGCTATGGGCTCACAGGCAGTGTATGATTTTCTGGACGATAATCCCATGGGCTATATGGCACCGGTTGACTATGTCAACGCCTTGGAGGTCATTGCCGCTAACGATAATTTCGTTTCCATCAATAGCTGTCTCCAGGTTGACCTCTTTGGACAGGTAAATTCGGAATCAGCCGGGCTTCAGCACATTGGAGGGACCGGGGGGCAGTTGGACTTCGTAATGGGTGCGTTTAAATCCAATGGAGGCCAAAGCTTCCTTTGTACACCATCTGTAAGAATCAATAAAGATGGAAGCAAGGAATCCCTGATCGTGCCAAGATTACCCGAGGGTTCTATCGTATCTGCGCCAAGAAGCGCCAGCCATTATATCGTAACAGAATTTGGCGCTGCTAATATGAAAGGGAAATCCACCTGGGAAAGGTCGGAATTGCTCATTTCCATCGCACATCCTGAGTTCCAGGATGAATTGATCAAAGAAGCAGAGAAAATGGGAATTTGGAAAAATAGCAGTAAAATATGTTATTAAGTTGTGAGGAGGAGGAAAAATGAAAATGAAATATGACGATTACAAGGAATACTTAAGCCCTGTTCTGGCGAAAGCGACAAATCTCGTAGTAGAGAGCGCCAAAGGCAGCTATATTACAGATGTGGACGGCAATACATATTTAGACTTTGTGCAAGGAATCGCAGTAAATGCCTTGGGGCATTGTCATCCGGAAGTCGTGAAGGCAATATGTGCCCAGACTGAAAAGCTGATTTCAGCTTCTTTCAATCTTGTCAATTATCCTACGACATTGGGATTAGCCAAAGAACTTTCAAAAGTGACGCCTGGAGACCTTGACGTTATCTTTTTCAGCAATGGCGGTGCTGAGGCCAATGATGGTGCTCTCAAATTAGCACGTAATTTTACACATCGTCCTGGGATTATCTCTTTCAGAGGTTCCTTTCATGGCAGAACGATTGGTGCTGCCAGTATCACCGGCTCTAATTCAAAATATAGAAAGAATCAAGAGCCGTTGCTGCCCTCTGTATACTTCACACCTTATCCGACATGTTACCGATGCCCATATAACACGACTGAAGATAAGTGCTCTTTAGACTGTCTTCAAGAGCTGCAAAGAACTTTTGACTATCTGATTGCGCCTGAAAATGTAGCAGCAATTATCATGGAACCGGTTATGGGAGAAGGCGGATATGTAGTGCCTCCTAAAAGGTTTGTTCAGGAGCTCAGAAAATTGTGTACAAAGCATGGTATTCTGCTAATCTTTGATGAAATTCAGTCCGGATTCGGAAGAACCGGTAAAATGTTTGCCAGCGAACACTTTGATGTCATGCCCGATATTATGACGCTGGGAAAAGCCATTGCAGGCGGCCTTCCGATGTCGGCAATTGTCAGTACCAATGAAATTATGGAAACTTGGAAGCCAGGCATGCATGGAACCACCTTCGGAGGTCACCCGGTATGCGCAGCGGCAGGATTGGCAGTGCTAAAGGTCTTCGAAGAAGAAAATATACTGGAAAATGTAAATACACAGGGAGATTATCTAAGGGCCAGATTGCTGGAGATGCAGAAAAAATATCCTGTTATGGGAGATGTCAGAGGCCTGGGACTCATGATGGCAGTAGAGTTTGTGAATCTTGATAAGTCACCAAGTGCAGAAGCGTTGAACAAGGTAAAGGATTACTGTCTGCATCATGGGCTCCTCACATTAAGCTGCGGCGTTTATGGCAACGGCTTCAGATTTGCAACGCCTCTTAATATCAATCGTGAGGATCTGGATAAAGGATTGGCAATATTCGAAGATGCTCTTAAAAATCTATAGGACAGCTGGCTAAAATTCAATTGTATCATCTCATTCAGTTAGCTTTATGCCATGCTGATACAGCACATGGAGGAAAGTAAAATGAAAGATTTTCAATATAGAATGCCGACAAAAATCAGATTTGGCGTTGGAATTAGTAAAAACATCGCCGATGTCTGTAAGGAATATGGTGCGAAAAAGGTCTTTGTTGTCACGGATTCTATGATTATTAAAACAAATATTCTGGATTCTGTTAAGGAAAGCTTTGAAAAAGCGAATATGCCCTATGAAATTTACTCGGATATTGTGCCGGATCCCGCGATTGAAGTGGTGGACAGTACTGCCGAGATTTTAAGGAAAAGCGGGGCCAATCTGGTTGTGGCAGTTGGAGGAGGCAGCCCCATCGATGCTGCAAAATCTATCTGCATGCTCCAGACGAATGAGGGTTCGGTAAGGGATTATTTATTCGGCGGAAGCAGAACGGTTACCAATCCGGGCATGCCACTCATCTGCGTTCCAACAACAGCAGGGAGCGGAAGTGAGATGACAGCAGCAGCTGTCATCACCGATAATCAGAATCAGATTAAATTATCTGTTACTCATGATTATATTATTCCAAGGGTGGCCTTAATTGATCCGCTGCTGCACGTTGGAATGCCTGGATTTATCACAGCCACCACCGGAATCGACGCTTTAACCCATGCCATCGAAGCGTATGTATCTCTGAATGCAAGTCCGGTCAGTGACGCAATGGCTCTTCAGGCCATGAGAATGATTGGAAAGCATTTAAGAAACGCGGTTGCTAATGGGAACGATATTGAAGCCCGAAGCAATATGGCCATTGCAAGCTCCATCGCAGCTACAGCATTTTTCAACGGAGGACTTGGTGTTGTTCATGGTATTGCTCAATCCATGGGCGGTGTTGCGCATGTTCCTCATGGCGTTGCAAACAGTCTGATTCTTCCCTATGCAATGGCAAGAAATGTAGTTGGAAATCTAGAGAAGTTTAAGGAAATCGCCATCGCACTGGGAGAAAATGTAGACGGCCTTTCCCTTCGTGAAGCAGCTGAAAAAGCCCCTAAAGCAGTTCTTAAACTGGCGCAGGATACCAGGGTTCCTCTGAAGTTAAAAGATGTTGGGGTAACCAGAGAACATTTTCCCGCTATCATTGAGGGGACCATGGCTTACAGGCTTTTGGCGGTAAACCCATGTAAACTGCAGGAGAAAGACATCACAGAAATACTTGAAAGTGCTTATGAATAACAAATCAATAAATCAGTTTCAGTAAAACAATCGTATGGAGGTGTACTGTGAGTAAAGTAGTTTATTACAATATCGATGATACCCTGAATTTTGAAAATCAAAAATTAAAAGAATGGGGCGTTCATGATATAGAACTGATTGAAATTAAAAACGGTGAAGACCGGGATAACCCGGAAGCATTTCTTGAAGCAGTAAAGGATGCCGACGGTGTCGTTGTAGAGTTCTTCCAGATTACAAGTGATGTGCTTGCACGAATGAAGAAAACAAAAATTGTTGCTTTACAGGCAATTGGTTATAGTAACGTTGACATCCCTGCCGCAACAGAAAATCACATCTGTGTAACGAATAGTCCGGGCTTTTGCACTGAGGAAGTAGCAATACATACAATCGGTATGATGATTGACTGTGTCAGAAAACTGACTTTTCTTGACAGAAGCGTTAGAAATGGAAAATGGGATCCGCTGCTGGGGGGAAAGACCTTCAGAATGTCCGGAAAAACCGTCGGCCTTGTATTTTTCGGCAGCATTCCCAAATATATGATTCCTATTCTTAAGGCGATGCAGATGAATATTGTCTGCTATGCACCGACCAAAACAAAGGAATATTTAGAAGATTTCGGTGTTAGAAAAATGGATACTTTAGAACAGCTTTTAAAGGAATCCGACTTTGTATCCATGCATACTCCATTGATTCCAGGGGTTACAGAGCATATGATGGGGGCTGAACAGTTTAGGATGATGAAAGAGTCCGCATACTTTATCAACACTGCCCGAGGCAAAGTTGTAGATGAGCCGGCCCTTGTCAAGGCATTAAAAGAAGGTTGGATCAAAGGTGCTGCAGTTGATGTCATCGAGGATGAAGCCAATGAAAAAAGCGACCTGTTTGAGATCGAAAATTGTGTGATCACACCGCATGCCGCCTTCGTATCCGAGGATTCCTTCGCTGAAGCCAGAATTATTGCCTTAAAACAACTGGTTGAAAGACTGCACGACAATAAAGTACCGAAAAATCTAGTTAACAAAGAGGTAGCTGACAACATGAGATAAGCTCTGAGATCGTTAATTTAATTTATATTTATAGAACAGGAGATTATATTATGAAACAGAAAGCCATCTTTAATGAAAAAACACTGGGAGAGGTTCATGGCCCCTACGTACAGGGAACCAAGTATCGTGACTTGTTCTTCACAACTCAGATCGCCACTCTCCAAAACGGTGACATCATCAGTCTCGATCCTTATGAACAGGCGCTTCAGACGCTTAGGAACGCTGAGCTTGCGCTGAAAGAAGTTGGCGGTACGTTGGCCGACGTACTTACCTGCAGAATTTATCTCACTGATATGAATGACTATGCTGCGGTGAACAAAGCTTACAGAGAATTGATGCCAAACGATCCATTCCCGACAAGGGCTTGTGTTCAGGTGGCAGGTATGATTCCTGAAGTAAAAGTGGAGATGGAATTTATCTGCAGTGTACCCGAATGATATATTAACATTTAAGTATTAGTCAATGCACTAAGCATTATTCACCTCATGAAACCTAAGATGGATTATGCCAGACGTAACCCATCTTAGGGGATGAGTGAGCTGTGATTGTAATGAAGAATAGAACCACCCCAACTAAAAAATTCAGAATATTCAAAATATATCCATGACATCATAATGTGTGCGCTGAGAAACCGTTACCGTTTAATGTTTTGCCGATTAAGTAATCAGCGAAATACAATATTATACGAGGAGTGTAATTATGGAAAACGAGCGAACAGTTAACATTACAAACATGATTAAAATAGGTGGCGCGTATGCATCATACACCATTGGTGCAGGATTTGCTACGGGGCAGGAGGTTTTACAATTCTTTGGATCCTGGGGTAACCCCGCCAACTTTCTGGCAGTATTTGTTTCAATGGTCATGACCGTGTATTTCACAGTTAGCTGCTATAGAACCGGTCAGGAGAAGCAATTTGGAAACCCGAGTGAATGTTATGCCTACTATTGCGGTAAATATGTCGGTTATTTCTTTGATTTTTTCTGTCTGATTATCGTATTTGGTATTGCAATTGCCATGTTTGCCGGATGTGGAGCTACGATCAATCAATACTTTGGGATTCCGGTGTATATAGGGGCAATACTCTTAGGTGTTTTCGCCGGAGGCACGGTAATGCTGGGATTAAAGAAGGTGGTAAATGTCCTGGGCTTTCTTGGTATTGTAATTATCGTTTATGTCGTAGTAATAGGAATTTATGCATTAGCTAGAAATCCTGTTGGAATGGCAGAGTCTACAGCTAGACTTCCGGAGTATCTTTCTGCAGGTAAAGTCTTGAGAGCTGGTGTTTTTGGAATCTACAATCCAGTTTTATCCGCTCTATTCTATGCCGGACTATGCTTGATTGTCTCGATACCGTTTCTGATTTCTCTCGGAAAGCAGACGACAAATCAAAAAGAGGCCTTAACTTCAGGTATCTTTTCGGGAATTTTCTTCCATGCGGGAGTGCTTCTCGTACTAATCGCTATTCTTATTAACCTCGACTCTATCATTGAAACAGGAGGACAGATTCCACTTCTTTCCGCAATGCAGAATATGATTCCCGAATTATCCTGGTCATTTGCAATTATTCTGATTCTAGGCATATTCACAACGATTACAGGGTATCTTTGGTTGATTTCAGGTAGATTTGCGGAGGATAAATCAACAAAATCAAGAATCATTACGGCTGCCGTTACGATTGCCGGCATATTCGGAGGAGCCTTTATCCCATTCAATCAAATTATCAATATTCTCTATCCTTTCTCAGGACTTGTTGGGTGCGCATTCCTGATATTCATTATCGTGAAGGATGTTAAAATTTACTCGGAAAAGAAAAAAACCTCGGAACCGCAAGAAGGCTGAGCATGGATCATTCGACTTTATTACACTTAAAAATGGAGATGTTGCTGGATACGAAAGAAATGTGAGAATATCTTCAATGCGAGGAATCTAAAAATATAGTTTTATTAGAAACTGGCGTATGTGAATACGAAAAGCCAGAGGAGGTGACAAAATGTGTATGAGAATCAAGGAACATGTGATATTGGGTCAGGAAGAGGCGACAAAGATGGTGGAGATCACTGTTGACGGGAAAAAGCTTATGGCAAAAGAAGGAGAACCTATCTTAGCAGCTCTTTTAGCTGAGAATATCATCATTAACCGTTACACAGTAAAAAGAAAAGAGCCAAGAGGATTGTTTTGCGGGATAGGACAGTGCACGGATTGTGCGATGGTTGTCAATGGCAAGCCAAATGTCAGAACCTGTATAACGCCAGTTGAACAAGGTATGGTTATTAAGACCCAGTATGGAGTTGGCGAAGGAGGCGGGGAAAAATGATTAGCAAAGAAATCGTGATTGTTGGAGCTGGCCCGGCTGGTTTGGCAGCAGCAATTGAAGCGGCCAAGGCAGGTGTGAAAGAAGTTCTGGTGGTAGACTTAAACATAAAGCCAGGCGGTCAGCTATTTAAGCAAATCCATAAATTTTTTGGATCCAGCGCTCATCGCTCAGGGACAAGGGGAATTGATATCGGAAATCAGCTACTTGCCGAGGCTGAAAAGTACGGTGTGGAGATATGGGTTAACAGCGCTGTGGTCGGACTATATCATGAACGGATTGTTTCCATCGAAAAAGGATTGGACAGCGGTGAAAAAGAACTGGTAAATATTCAGGCAAAAAAAGTCATCTTAGCCACTGGTGCATCGGAAAATGTCGTAAGATTTAAAGGTTGGACATTACCCGGGATCATGGGGGCAGGTGCGGCTCAAACAATGATTAATGTAAATAAGGTCAAACCTGGAAACAAGGTGGTAATGCTTGGCTCCGGAAATGTAGGATTGATCGTTTCCTATCAGCTGATGCAGGCCGGATGCAATGTAGTTGCTCTGGTAGAGGCGGCTCCAAAGATTGGAGGGTACGGTGTACATGCTTCAAAGATCAGAAGAGCTGGGGTGCCTATTTATACCAGCCATACGATTATTGAAGCAAAGGGAACTGACAGGGTATCGGAAGTCATTATAGCAGAACTGGATCAAAACTGGCAGCCAATCCCCGGGACGGAAAAAGTATTGGAAGCGGATGTAGTGACACTGGCTGCAGGATTAAAGCCAATTTCTGATCTGGTAAGACTGCATGATCTTGAGTGTACATATAACGCTGTATTTGGAGGATGGGTGCCCAAACACGATCGCAATATGGAATCAACACAACCCGGAATCTATGTGGTAGGAGATACCACAGGAGTGGAAGAAGCAAATACGGCATTGGAAGAAGGAAGGTTAGCCGGTGTTGCGGCTGCTGAGTCTTTAGGATATCTGAAAAATGCAGATGCAAAATTATTAAAAGATGATATCTGGGAAAGGTTAGATGGCTTGAGAATGGGACCGTTTGGGGAAAAGAGAATGGTAGCCAAGAATGCGATTCTAGCGGATTTTCCGACATGCGCTAAGTAAAAGGCTGAACGAGAGCCGAAAGAGGTGAATGAATATGACATTAGAACGTAATGGATGTATCACACGAGAAGAGCTGGAACGGTTCAATCTGATTACATCAGAAGAAAGATTTAAAAAAGGCACTGTCGCAGTAATTGAATGCATACAGGAAATCCCTTGTAATCCGTGTGAGGCCGCTTGCCCCCAAGGAGCAATCCGAATCGGAAGTCCGATTACTTCATTGCCAAAACTCAATGAAGAATTGTGTACGGGTTGTGGTGTCTGTATTGCAAAATGTCCGGGTCTGGCTATCTTTACGATAGATAAGACCTATTCTGATACTGAGGCCACGGTATCATTCCCCTATGAATATGTCCCGCTTCCTGTCAAGGATGAAATTGTGGAAGCTGTGAACAGAGAAGGAAAAGTGGTTTGCAAAGGCAAAGTCGTTAAAGTGTTAAACCCGAAATCATATGACAGAACTCCAGTTGTCACCGTAGCGATTCAAAAAGAATTTGCAGATGATGTCAGGAGTATGAAAAGAAAATAAACAGTGTTTGTGTCAAGTCTTTAGAAGGAGGCGTAACCAATGGATAATAAATTCGATGACGATATGCTTGTCTGTCGATGCGAAGAAGTAACAGTCGGTGAAATCAAGCAGGCGATTGCGCAAGGGGCAAGAGATGTGGTAGGAGTAAAAAGAAGAACGAGAGCAGGCATGGGATTGTGCCAGGGACGGACCTGTGAAAAAATGGTGCAGCAGATTCTTTGCCAAGAGCTCGGCATAAGACCGGAAGAAGCAGGCAGTTCCAGTATAAGACCGCCTGCCAGACCCATAACCTTTGGCACTTTAGCAGGGGGGGTGAGAGAATGAAATCCTATGATGTGATCGTAATTGGTGGAGGTATCATCGGAACCAGCACCGCGTATCAATTGGCGAAAAAAGGATACAGCGTAGCAATATTGGAACAAAATGATATTGCTTCGGGTACTGCAAGTCACACTGATGGAGCAACTCTGATCAGTGATAAACAGCCGGGAATTGATGTTCTGCAAGGGTATCACAGTGTTGAGCTGTACAGAAAACTTGCAAAAGAGTTTTCCCATGACATTGAATTTGAGAGCTGTGGATTTATGTATGTTTGTGAGACGGATGAAGAAATGGCAGCAGCAGCAGATTATGCTGCAAAGGTTAGGTCTCAGGGTTTTGAAATGAGGGTCATCGATCCTAAGGAAATGTGCGAAAGAGAAAAATACTTAGCGAAAGATCTAAAAGGAGGCCTCTGGACAGAATCTGACGGATTGGTAAATCCTTATAAGGTATGCTTTGCATTTGTCGAAGAAGGAAAAAAATATGGCTTAGATGTGTATACACATCATGAAGTTACCGGCATTAAATTGGACGCGAAAAAACAGGTCGAAGCAGTCGAGACAGACAGAGGAACTTTTTACACAAACAAAGTTGTAAATGCGTGCGGCGTATGGGCACCATTTATCGGTAAAATGGTTGGTTTAAACATACCCATCGAACCTCGGAAAGGTATGCTGTTAGTTACGGAAAAAGCTGAAACGATAGCACATACCGAAATACTGGAGTTTGGTTATTGGTTAGCGAAATTCTTTTCAGGGTTTAAAAGACCTGTCAGTGAACTTGTTGAAAAACATAATGTTTGTTTAAACATCGAGACGACCCACTCCGGGAATACAATTGTGGGCGGTTGCAGATTATTCAGAGGATATGATACGAAATCAGAATATGAAATAATGCAAGCTATCGCTGAAAGGGCCATCCGGTTTTTCCCAATTTTAAAAGATATGAACTGCATCAGAACTTTTGGAGGTATAAGACCATTTTGCTTAGATCATTTGCCAATCGTAAGTGCGGTTGAAGAGGTTCCGGGATTCTACATAGCTGCAGGGCATGAGGGTGATGGTATTGCGTTAGCCCCTATTACAGGTCTGCTGATGTCACAGATCATTTCTGAAGAAAAAACGGAATTTGATGCATCCGAGCTTAGCTGGTCCAGGTTTAAGAATATGGATCTGGCAAAATTAGCAGCGCACGGAAATTAAAAAATAGTTCATTGCAGTCTGATATAAATGAACTCTTTAAAATTCGTAGAACTTAAAGAGGCTTATTAAGTGCACCCAAAAAAAGGTAAAACAATTCCATAATAACCAAATTCTAAAAAACATTTGTTCATATAATTCCGAAATTTAATTAGTTGAAAGGAATAAGAAAATGAATAATAATAATGAAGTCGTTATCGGCCAACCAAAACAGTGGGGCAGTATGTATGGATTTCTAATGTCAGCAATCGGTTATGCAGTGGGTCTAGGTGCTATTTGGAGATTTCCGTACTTGATCGGAAGCAATGGCGGAGGAATTTTCCTTGTTGTGATGTTAGTCATGTCCCTATTAATTGCGGTACCTTTGATTATCTGCGAACTGACCTTAGGCAGAAGTTCCGGTAGAACAGGTATTGTAGGAATGGAAGCGTTAGCAGGTAAAAAAAGTCCTTGGGTAGCCATCGGATGGTTCGGTGCTATTGCGGCTACGTTACTTATGTCTTACTATGTTATGATTGCAGGAAATGTTGCACATTATTTCTTCTTATCTGTGATGGGTTCCTTCAAAGGAACCACAGGCGCGGATATGGCCCCGATGTTTAATGGCTTAATGGCGAATACGCCTCTGATTCTGTTCTATAATGCAGCATTACTTGCCTTGGCAGCTTTTATAATTTCAAAAGGTGTAAAGGGTGGAATCGAAGCTTTTGCTAAAGTCGCGCTGCCGATTTTATTTCTCTTTCTCGTTATACTGGCAATTAAATCTTTGACCCTTTCAGGCGCAGGAGAAGCAATGAGATGGTTCCTGACACCTGACATTTCAAAACTTACGCCTGCTGTACTGTTAAGCGCTTTATCACAAACCTTCTTTCTTGCTGGAGTGGGTCTGTCCTCAGCCTTCGTATTTGGAAGTTATTTGAAAGAGGATGCCAACGTGGCGAGATCCGGGGTCATCATCGTTATGTCAAATATGGTGGTTGCACTTCTTGCCGGAACAGCAATATTCCCTGCAGTTTTCACCTACGGCGTAGAACCTTCCTCGGGGAGTTCCCTGGTATTTCAAACAATGCCGATGATGTTTGAGAACATGGCAGGAGGCAGAATATTCGGAAGCCTATTCTTCCTGTTATTGTTTATTGCTGCCTTTACATCTGTATTGGGATTGGTTGAAGGCATCGTAGCAACTTTTGCAGATAAGTTCGAGATGGATCGGAAGAAAATGACGTGGATTATGGTTTCAATCATGTTCGTTATCGGCTTAATCCCAGTGTTGGTTTACTCACCGGTTCTAGGTAACGTTACACTATTTGGTAAGGACTTATATACAGATCTTGACTTTTTGGCAATGTCTATTCTGGTTCCAGTCGGGGGATTGATGATCTCGCTTTATGCCGCTTGGAAATTCGGATTTGAACGTCTTATGAAAGACGTAAATAGTAGTGCGAATTCCTTTAAAGTCACAACAATTTGGAAACCGCTATTGGCGATCATCTGTCCTATTATCATAACGATCGTTATTATCGTCGGAATCCAGTCGGTCTACTTTGCATAAAGAAATTCCATGCCTAACGGAACTACAGTTCTAAAATAAATAAAATTACTGAAACACCATGATGTGTTCATGGGTAAAAAGAGAAAGGCGGCAAAAATGGATAAAAGACTTAAGAACAGACAATTTGGATATCTGACTCCGGAAAATAATTCTGTTGTGATAAACATGCAAGATCATCAACAGATCAGCGGATATTCAGTGGGTATTATCTACATCGAAGATGTTTTTTACCCAATGGTTCCAGGCAACGTTGTAAATGCTTATACCTATGACTTCCCAGTGAGAATGAGAGGGGTTCCTAATTTAGATATCGACCGTCTTTTTAGAGCGGATCCTACAATTGGCGATGATATCATTGCACTTGGAAAACACATGATAGAAAAAGAAGGCATTAGAGCACTATGTTCGGCCTGCGGTTTCTTTGGCAATTTCCATAAACAGGTTTCTGCTGCTCTGGATATTCCTGTAGCACTATCCAGTTTGGTGCAAATTCCATGGATAAAGGCTATTATCAAGCCTGGCCAGAAAATAGGCGTACTCACAGCAGATGCTTCCTCTTTAACTGATAAATTGCTGGAAAATTGCTTTATAGACGACCCGAATCTATTAGTGGTAAAGGATTTGAGGCACGGAGAGGAGTTTTCGGCCATTCTTGAATACAGAGGGCAATTTGATAATGGAAAAGTCCGAGAGGAAGTGGTCAGCGCTGCATTAGAACTTCTAGAGGGCGACGATGATATCGGTGCCATCCTTCTGGAGTGCAGCGATATGCCTCCTTATGCTTACGCAGTTCAGCAAGCCACGCAGCTTCCCGTATTTGACTTCATAACATTGATAAAATGGTTACATAACGGAACAACTCAAAAACCATACTACGGTCACATATAAGAATGCAATATAATGGGGCACATGTTTTGAAAGCTGTGCTCCATTATTTTTAAGATTGACATAGAATGCAGTCAAAAAATTGACTAGATTGATTAAAGTAATTTTGAAAATAAGGATTACGATTCGTAAGTTGATATAGGGAAAGCAGGTGGATACATTGGGAATGATAAATGGCGGTAGTCTATTTGCAAAGGCATTAAAAAACGAGGGCGTAGAGCAGATATTTACAATCTGTGGAGGTCAAATAATGCCTCTCATTTATGGATGTAGAGCAGAAGGTATCGCAGTTATTGATGTGAGGCATGAGAACGCAGGCGTCTATGCAGCAGATGCTTATGCCAGAATGACAGGGAAACCTGGTGTGGTTGTAACAACAGTAACCCCCGGAGTACTGCAGACAATGCAAGGAATCGCAGAAGCAAGAGCGGCAAATTCTCCAGTGATTTTAATTGCGGGTTCCATTGGCCTTGGGGATTCTGATACAGGTGCAGAACAAGATTTCGATACTTATCATATTTTAAAGACGAATGTACTTTGGTCGGCTAGAGTATACGGCACAAAACGAATTCCAGAGTATGTCTCAAAAGCGTTTCGGATAGCGCTAGATTCAATACCAGGACCTGTTTATCTTGAATGTCCGGTCAATATTATGAAAGGAAATGTGGAAGAGAAATCTGTAGAATTCCCCAGCATGTCACGCACTGCAGCACAGCCCTTTGGCGATCCTCACTTAATTTGCAAGGCAGCAGACCTGTTGATGAAAGCAGAATCACCCGTGATTGTAGTGGGTGATATAAGCATTTATTCTAAGCAATACGGGGAAGCAGTGAAGGAATTAGCACATTATTTAGGCATTCCTGTATTTGCAACAACAATGGCACGTGGCACCTTTGGAGATGAGGATGATGAATTATTTGCCATTGGCGAAGGAGCTCTTTCAGAAGCAGATGTAATCCTGACCCTTTGTGTTAATATGAATTTCAGATTAAACTTCGGCAAAGCGCCCATGGTAAATTCAAATGCAAAATTCATTCAGGTTCATCCCAATATCACCAAGATTGGATTTAATGCCCCGGCACATATAGGAATTGTAGCCGGAGCCGGTGCCTGCGCAAAACAGATCCTTGAAGAAATAAAATCAAAGGTAGATGCTTGTAAAAACGTCAAGTGGATTGAAAGGGCAGCAGAACTACATACAGCCCAGCGACAAGAATGGACAGACGGTTATCAATTTAAAAATATCATTCCAATGCATCCGGCAAGGTGTGCGGAGCAAGTCGGAAAATTTCTTGATACGTATGGAAGGGATTGGTCTGTTGTATGCGACGGAGGCGACTCTTACGAATGGATAATGCGAGCAGTAAAAGTACATAGACCAGGGCAAATTGTTGGCTATGGTGCAAATGGAACGATCGGAACGGGGCAAGGATTTGCAATGGGTGCTTGGATGGCTCATAAGAAACCCGTGTTACTATATACCGGGGATGGAAGTGTGGGCTTTTATGCAATGGAATTCGATACAATGGAGCGCCACGATATGCAGGTTATCTGTGTGATTGCCAACGATTCTCAATGGGGAATGGTAAAGATGGCTGAAACTCTTAGAAACCCAGCAGAGACTAAAAAAGGGTATATTGCCACCGCACTTCCTTATCTGAGGCAATATCAGAAACTGTCTGAAGTCTGGAATGGATACGGAGAACTTGTTAAAGATGTCAATGAGATCATACCGGCAATAAAAAGGGCTTATGCATCAGGAAAACCTTCGATTATTAATGTGGAGGTTCATGATGAGTACCCCTGCCCGTTCACAAGAGCCTATGGATGTGGCGGTTAATTTGTCCCGTGTAATGGGAATATAAATAAGTTTGTCATAACTTACAATATAACCTAGGAGGCCTGCAGATGTGTCTTTTATTTGAAAAGGGAAAGATAGGAAGCCTTTTCTTAAAAAACAAAATTATCATGACTGCTGTTCATACAGGTTTTTCCCTGGAGGAGGAAACCAGATTTCTGGAACGTAGAGCAAAGGGCGGAGCCGCCGCTGTCACAGCAGTAATGGGAGTATCGGGAACAGGGGCTTCCGGAAATATGTGTGTTTTAGAAGAAACTATTATTGAACCGCTCCGTAAAATGTCAAAAACAATTCACCGGGAATCAGGAAAGCTGATTGTTCAGCTTTTCCATGCAGGAAGGAATGGATGCGTCGCAATGCTTGCAGATCCGACGGCAGTTCCGGTTGCTCCGTCTTCCATACCTTCTCCGATTTATAGAACCATACCCCTTGAATTGACTGAGGAGGGAATTCAAAATATTATTAAGGAATTCGGGGTAGCTGCCGGGGTATGCAAGGCTGCTTGCGTTGATGCGGTAGAAATCAGCTGTAGTGCCGGATATCTTCTTTCCCAATTTATTTCCCCGCTTACAAATAAAAGGGAAGATGGGTATGGAGGATCACTAAAGAACAGACTCCGATTTCCTATAGAAGTGGTAAAGGAAGTCCGAAAGGTCGTTGGATCCTTTTATCCTGTCATCCTTAGAGTCTCCGCAAGCGATATGCTAGGGGGCTATGGATTGGAAGAAACCATTGCCTTGATTCGATCAGTGGAACGGGAGATCGATGCAGTGAATGTCACAGGGGGCTGGCATGAATCAGAAGTCCCCCAGATTTCTATGCATCTGCCGGAGGGAGGCTTTGCTTTTCTGGCCAGAGCTGTAAAACAGCAGGTGGACATACCTGTCATTGCCTGCAATCGAATTAATAATGAAGAAACAGCCAGACAAATCCTTGAAGAAGGATGTGCAGATTTTGTCGGTTGCGCAAGAGCTTTTATTATAGATAGTGATTTTGTCAATAAAATGAAAAACGGGACTCCATATAGAAGGTGCATCGGCTGTAATAAGGGATGCATTGAGCGTATATTGAAGCACCAAAAAATATGCTGTATCTTCAATCCCGAAGTAGGAAGAGAGACTTGGGAGAAGTCTTGCCCGGATTCGGCAAGGAGGGTGCTGGTAGTGGGAGGCGGGCCGGCGGGTATGGAATCCGCCCTACAGTATGCAAAAAAGGGTCACGAGGTTAGGCTTTGCACGAATGAAAACATGGTAGGTGGACTGTTGCATGTGGCAGCCAAAGCGCCTTATAAAAAAACGATTGCTGGAAACATCAAGGCTATGAGAAGTGAACTTGAGTATTTCAAGGTGCAAGTGTGCTGCAGTACCGAAGTGAATGGAGGTTACGTCGAAAGCTACAATCCGGATTTGGTTATCGTTGCCACAGGAAGCCGACCTATGATACCACTGATTCCAGGTATTGACCAGCCGCATGTTTATACGGCACAGCAGGTATTAAAAGGTGGAGATAAATTGATAGCGGAGCTTTTAAAAGGAAAGGTTTTGATTGTTGGGGGCGGCTCCGTAGGACTTGAAACTGCACTGTACTTATCCGGTAAATCTGACTTATATGCAAAAAGCCGTAAATTTCTCTCGCACCGTGTAAAGCCTGAAATCAAAGAATTGCTGAGAAGCCCATCAAATATTACGATTGTTGATATTGCAGAGAAAATGGGGGGTGACCTTGGAGGGTTAAGAAGATTCATGCTAAAGGAATTGGAGGAATATAACATCAATCTCATTGCGAGTACCAGAGTGGAAGATATACGGGAAGGAACCGTAACCATCAGTATCAATGGGAAAGAAAATATACTGGAGACGGATTATGTGATTCTGGCAGCAGGTTATCAGCCACAGGGAAAAGTGCTGATAGACTGGCTGACATCCAACCGGCAGTATCCTTATCAGGTAATCGGCGATGCCCAAAGGATAGGGGGCATTGGAAAAGCTTTGAATGATGCGTATGAACTGGTAAATGTCTGATCAGACAGTTGATTTTATCAAAATCTAAAAAAGCAGATACCGACCTCTTAAAAAGGCAGAAGTACCATTTATGGTCTTCTGCCTTTTCATTGTGCGGCATTTGCAGATCAGAAGGAGGAAATTAATTTCCGGAAAATTGAGAACTTTATTTCTAGAATTCACATGCAATATTGAATTTTCAGAATAATTCCAACGTATTTCGGCTTATTTTCACTTTGGCATAGTAATTGCTTTTATATTACCGCGTAAGATCTTATCTTTATATTTTTTATTAACAAAGGAGGTTTTTAAATGAGTAATGAACCTGTACAACGTGAGAGCTTGAGTAAAGTCTTAAGCCGCAGAGACATTCTCGCTCTGGCATTCGGAACAATGGTCGGCTGGGGCTGGGTTATGCTGACAGCCGGCTGGGTAGCCAGTGCCGGCGTATTGGGCGCTATTATTGCTTTCTTGTTCGGCGCAGTTTTATGTATGTTTGTTGGTGCCACCTATGCGGAACTGACGCCTGCCCTCCCTCTGGCCGGAGGAGAACTGGTTTTCTCCTACAGAGGATTGGGATATTTCTGGTCCTGGTTTACAGCCTGGGCGATCTGCCTTGCTTACATAGGTGTTGCGGCATGGGAAGGGATTGCTATCTCCACTGCGATCAATTATGTAATTCCGTTTCCGCAGGCAGTTCCGCTGTGGACCCTCAATGGCAGTACTGTTTATTTGACCTGGTCTCTGGTAGGAATTATCGGCGCTGCGGTGATTATGCTCATCAATCTGGTAGGGATCAAGCAATCGGCTGTTTTCCAGACCGTAGGTACTGCCGGACTGATTCTGTCCGGAATTATCTTCTTAACAGGAGGAGCTTTCCTTGGAAGCCCATCCAATATGGAGCCGATGTTCAGCGGTATTGCTGAAGGCATAGGACCCTGGGCTGGTATTCTCGCCGTTATGATGATGGCCCCCGGAATGTATGTCGGCTTTGATGTAATCCCCCAGTCTGCAGAGGAAATGAATATCCCTCCAAAGCAGATTGCAAACGTCGTATTCTTATCCATTTTAATGGGAGCCGCTTGGTATATCCTCATGATCACTGCAGCTTCTCTGTCAGCTCCTGAAGAAGTCAGAAACAGCTTTGCAGGAAGCGTTCCTGTTGCGGAAATCGCCGCTTATGCTTTCGGATCACCTGTCTGGGGCAAGATCATGATCGTCGGCGCATTATGCGGTATTGTTACGAGCTGGAACGGATTCTTTATCGGAGCATCCAGAGTTATCTTCTCAATGGGAAGAGCAAAGATGATTCCTGCTGTCTTTGGTAAAGTAAGTCCGAAGTATGGGACGCCGACTGCTGCTATTCTTCTGGTTGGTATCATCTGCATGATCACTCCGCTGATGGGAAGAAACGCTCTGGTCTGGTTTGTAGATACGGCATCCTTCGGAACCGTTGTAGCATATCTGATGGTAGCGATCTCCTTTGTATACATCCGCAAGAATGAGCCAAATCTGAACAGACCATACAAAAACAAACATCCGATGGTTATAGGCGCAGCCGCGATCATCAGTGCTTTGTTCTTTATTTCCCTGTATCTGCCGTTCGGCCCAAGCGGTTTGGTTTGGCCGTATGAATGGGCATTTATCCTGTTCTGGGTAATTCTGGGAGTGATCCTTGCAGCAGTTGCTAAGGCCTCTATCGGACCTGTATCCGCTGCGGAAAGAGAATATCTGATCTTTGGCGAAGAGTATGCTAGAAAAGAAATTATAAAAGATCTGAACAGAAAAATAGGGTAAGTCAACATTGAAAATTTATTGCCATAAAAACTGTATTAAAATTTAAAATAGGTTATCTTTGCTAGCAAGTAGGATAGGACTTTGCCATAAGTCCGAATCCTACTTGCTAGTTTCTATATAAAATGATTTAATGTTACTAGAGTAATTGCGAGGAAAGTGATGACGACAAAGAGAAACATTAAGGGAAGTGTAAGAATGACGCAAGAATCCCATGGATTAAAAAGAGTGCTGGGAAGAACCGATATCATGACCCTTGCCTTTGGTACTATGGTAGGCTGGGCCTGGGTAATGTTATCGGGATTCTGGATTAAAGAAGCAGGTGTGCTCGGTTCGTTAACAGCGTTTGGAATCGGAGCGATTTTATGTATTTGCGTTGGTTTGACCTATGCGGAGCTTACCGCGGCCTTGCCGCTGGCAGGAGGAGAAATGGTATACACCTACCGGGCTTTGGGACAAGGCTTCTCCTGGTTTGTCGGTTGGGCGATATCTTTTGCTTATATTGGTGTGGCTGCCTGGGAGGGGATTGCCCTGGCCACAGCCATTGATTATATTTTTCCGATTCCACAAATCGGTTATCTCTGGAGTGTAGCGGGCTACTCTGTCTATGCATCATGGTCGGTGATCGGTATGGTGGCAGCGCTGGTATTGCTGCTGCTCAATCATTTTGGCACCAGAACCACAGCCATTTTTCAGGTGATGACTACTTCCTTTTTGATCATGATAGGGCTGATCTTTATCTTTGGGGGAATTACCTTCGGTGACACCTCCAATATGGTTCCGCTCTTTACGAACACGAAAGGAATTATCGCGGTTTTGATCATGGTGCCCTCTATGTTTGTTGGATTTGATGTTATTCCCCAATCGGCGGAAGAAATGAATCTGCCCAAAAAGCAGATTGCCAAGGTGTTTATCATTTCCATCATCATGGCCTCCCTATGGTACTGCCTGATCATACTGGGAATCAGCTTTGCAGCTCCCCCGGAAATCAGGACCTCAGGGATTGTTCCTGTAGCGGATGCCATGGCGTACAGTTATGGTTCGGGTATCTTTGGCAAAATACTTATTCTGGGCGGTATTTGCGGAATTATGACCAGTTGGAACGGTTTTATGGTAGGTTCAACCAGAATTATCTTTGCCATGGGCAGAGCCAAGATGCTGCCGCCCTTCTTCGGTAAACTCCATTATAAATATAAAACACCCACAGGAGCGATTCTGCTAGTGGGAGGGATCTGTATCATAGCTCCTCTTCTTGGAAGGAATGCATTGGTCTGGTTTGTGAATACCAGTGCCTTTGCGTCCGTTCTTTCCTACCTGATGGTAGCTGTATCCTTCCTGCTTTTAAGAATCAGAGAGCCTGACCTGGAGCGCCCATTTAAAGTAAAATACGGAAAATTTATCGGAATTGTCGTTGTGATTTTTTCCGTAAGTTTTCTTGTTTTTTATACGCCTGCCGGAGGAGTGTCTCTGAAATGGCCTAATGAATGGCTGTTAATTTTGATTTGGGCTTTTATTGGTATATTCTTCGCTCTTTGGGCGAAGGGTTCTTATCAAAAAGTTACAAAGCAAGAACGAGAGAATTTGGTTTTTGGAGAAGAATATTCCCGAAAGGAATTTACAGATGAATAGAAATTTGATTTTAACCCTTGTCATAGGGCTGATGATATTAATCATGATTGCCTATAACAGTTCGGAGCATGAAGGCGGACTGCAGATGCAGAATCGGATCAGGCTCCATCCGTTAAGCCAGGAACAACAGGAATGGCTGGATGAAAAAGGAACTTTGGTTATTGGCATTACGGACAATTCTGCGCCGTTTGTCCTCTGGGACGATGGCATGCAGCCGAAAGGTTTTTTAATTGATTATATGGAATTCATTGCTCGGGAATATGATGTTTCTATCCTGTATGAACCGATTCTTATGAACGAGATCCTGTCAAAGCTTGATTCCCAGGAGGTGGATGCGGTCATTTCCACACCGGATGTTTCCTATGAAGAGGAACTGGAATTTACTATGCCTATCATGAAGACAAAAGGTATTTTACTTTTCCAAAATACCATTACCAACCGGGAAAGCAGAGAAGGCAAAGACATGCGGATTATTTTGGTGGAAGGCAGCCCGTGGAAAAGAGTCCTGGAGAATCGTTTCCCCAAGGCAACTTATCTCCCGGTAGAAAATATGAAGGAGGCTGCCGCAGCAGCAGCTTCGAGACAGGGCAACGCCATTGCCGGAAGCGAGACAGCACTTCAGCATTTTATGGGCGCTGAACAAATGGAACAGAATTGGAGCCGGGCTTCAGGATATTTATATGAAAAAAATGATTGCCTTGCAGTGGACTCCGAAAACACCATGCTTTATGAAATTCTGAATAATGCAGTCTACTACTTGGATAATACCAAGGTGGTTTCCGAGCTTCAATCAAAATGGCTGGGCCTTTCTTATTCATTGAAATCGGAAAATCGGCTGGAAGGGGCAGGAATCATTATCCTGATTGTCTTTGCTGCCGTATTGTGCATATTCTCTTTATTTTATCAATCCAACAAAAGCTTATATGAAGAGCTGCAGCAGAGGATGGAGCTGCTCATCGAAAGTCAGAATGAAATGCAGACAACCTTTGACGGGGTTACCTATTATTTGGCGGAAATCAACCGGGACGGCCTGGTGGTAAGTATTAACAAAGCCTTTTCCCAGTTCCTACAAATGAAACGGCACAAAGCCGTAGGACTTCCTTTGATTTCTCTTTTCACTATGGATGAAAAGGAAAAGCAGAAGCTGTCTCAGCTGATCAGCGAAACCTTCAAGGATGAATCGGAGAAGAGCGACGAGATTTCTATCGGGAAAAAAATCCTGGAAATCCATACTTTCTTAATCAAGGACAATAAGGAAAAAGTGCAGAAGATCCTGACCATGATGGTGGATGTTACGGAAGCAAGAAGTACGGAAAGACAAATGCTGCAGAATCATAAAATGATCGCTGTCGGACAGCTTGCAACGGGTGTGGCCCATGAAATACGAAATCCCCTGGGACTGATCAGAAATTATTGCTATGTTCTGAAGGAAATTGATTACCGGGATTATATCAACAGAGATGAAGCCATAAAGGTAATTGAAAAATCTGTTGACAAATCCAGCAGAATTATAGATAATTTATTGAATTTCTCAAGAATCACCACAAATAAAAAAGAAATTGTAAATTTGAATGTACATCTCAGCGCAATCCTGGATCTCCAGAGAAACTTGCTGGTCAAGCATAAAATTGATCTGAAGTATGAATATTTAGGCAGCGATACCGTTACAATCAATATTGAAGCAATTGAGATCATTTTAATCAACCTGATTACCAATGCGGTGGACGCAATTTCTCAACCGGGTAAAATAACGGTACATTGCGTTGAAGATGGGCACAATATTATATTAAGCGTCAATGATACCGGACAGGGTATAGAACCGGATATTATAGATGAAATTTTCAATCCCTTTTTCACGACGAAGAAAAAAAGAGAAGGAAATGGACTTGGCCTTTATATCGTGTATAATGAAGTACAGAAAATGGGCGGAGAGATTAAAGTAGAAAGTGAAGTTGGCATAGGAACTACCTTTACCATAAGAATTCCGATAGAGAAGGAGGAACAGTACCAATGAGCATGAGAGGCTTACGAATCCTGGTGGTAGACGATGAACAGGATTATTGCAATGTAATGAAAGTCATACTGAATGCAAAAGGTCATCAGACTGCTCTCTGCACATCCGGGGCAGATGCTTTGAGCCTGTTGTCAAAAAACACCTATGACCTGGTGATCACCGACCTCATTATGCCGGAAATGGACGGCAATCAACTGCTGCATGAAATAAAAAACCGATACCCCGATACGGAAGTCATGATGATGACGGCTTACGGTACGATCGAAAATGCTGTCGGAGCCATGAGAGAAGGGGCCTATTCCTACGTAACCAAAGGCGGAAATCCCGAAGAACTGGTGAGAGAAATTGAGAAGCTTCAGAGCATGCTGGAATTGAAGCGGGAAAATGAATTGCTGAAAGAGAAAGTAGCCCATGTTGATGTGATGCTGGACAGCAAAAGCCCGGGATTTTTGGAGATGCTCTCCATCGCCAAAAAAGCGGCTGCAAGTGATACCAACGTGCTGATTCTGGGAGAATCCGGCGTCGGCAAAGAAGTCATTGCACAGTATATTCATCGCAACAGCCTGCGCAAAAACAAGCAGTTTATGGACCTGAACTGCCATGCCATAGCGGAAACCGTTTTAGAATCGGAACTCTTCGGCCATGAAAAAGGCTCCTTTACCGGAGCGCTGCATAGGAGAATCGGGCGGATCGAGGCAGCTGACCAGGGAACCTTGTTTCTGGATGAAATCGGTGACATTCCCCTTACTATGCAGGCAAAATTACTAAAAACAATTGAAAATAAAAAGATTTACAGAATGGGCAGCAATGAGGAGCTGGAGGTGGATTTCAGACTGGTCACCGCTACCAATAAAAATCTGGAAATCGAAATGGAAGAGGGAAGATTCCGGGAGGATTTTTTCTATCGTATCAGCACCATTGTCATTAATATCCCTCCGCTTCGAAAAAGACAGGAGGATATCCCCCTTTTGATTGATTATTTTTTCAAGCGATCCCAGAATGAAATGAAAAAGCCTATCCACAGAATCGATCCTGATGTGATGGACTTCTTGAAAAATTACCACTATCCGGGTAATGTCAGAGAATTAAAAAATATCATCGAGCGCCTTGTTGTACTTTCCGAAGATGGGGTTGTACAAAAAGAGGCTTTGCCAACCTTTTCACAGAGAAGTAAACCAGAAAACCAGGCATCAATCCAGGATGAAAGAGGCTTAAAGGAAATCCGCAGGGAAACGGAAAAAAATCATATAGAAAGTGTATTGAGAAGACACAATAATAACATGACAAAAGCGGCAGAAGTTTTGGGCATAACTAGAAGACAGCTGTTTAATAAAATATCGGAATATAATCTGGAAAAATAGATCAAGCTTCTTCTATCCAGATCCTACATAAGTGATACTTTCTTATTAAGAGTTGAAAATTGCAGAAATTTGTTGTAAAATAAGCTTTACTATAAAAAAGGATTCCGTTAGTATAGTAAAGCCTGAAAAACTCTGTTTTAGACGATAGGATAAGGAAAACATAGGATGGATAGCAAAAGAATAAAAATCTTGATCGTTGTGTCATTGATGGTTATGGAGGGCTTTGTTTGGACAATTACAAGCCCTATTAGTGCTTGGTCTTTGGGAATCATCGGCGGGGCTGACGGCCCTGAGAAAATTATCATTTCTGATAAGGGCACGGAGGATAGGAATACACAAAAGGACAACGAAGATCTTGAGAATCCTCCAAAAGAGGACAGGCCTCCGGGAGACGAGCCTGCACAGACTGAGAATGAGAAAACCAGAAAAGCGTTAATTCAGGAAGCAAAAGAAAAAGGCTTGCTGATACTGGTGAATAAACAACATACCGTAGACAGAAACTATAAACCGGAAGATTTAAAGGAAATTCGATATTATGCACCGGATCGGTCCGCCTCCTCCCGATATATGAGAGCGGAAGCTGCAGATGCTTTTCATAAGCTGGTGGAAGCAGCAGCTTTGGAAAACATGGAATTGGTCATGACAACCGCATATCGCTCCTATGATTTTCAGAAAACATTATTTGATAATTACGTAGCAAAGGAAGGGGAGGAAGCAGCCAACCGATACAGTGCGAAACCAGGTCAAAGTGAACACCAGACCGGACTTTCGGTGGATGTCACTTCGGCAAGTGTCGGGTATCAGCTTACCGATAAGTTTGGTGAAACGAAGGAAGGAATCTGGCTTGCCGAGCATGCACACCTTTTTGGGTTTATTATCCGCTTCCCGGAGGGAAAAGAGGCGATTACCGGATATCTATATGAACCCTGGCACATCAGATATGTAGGCGTTGAGGCTGCAACGGAAATTTACGAGCAGGGACTGACTTTGGAAGAATATTTGGATCAACAGAGTGAATAGAGTTGCTCTTTTCACAATTTGGGCGAGCTTAGAAGGAGGATATATATAAATGGCATTTTATTTCAATGAACCGTCGCGTACCTTTAATGAATACCTGCTTGTACCGGGTTATTCATCAAAAGAGTGCAAAATAGAAAATGTAAGTTTGAAAGCACCGGTGGTAAAATTCCGTAAGGGTGAGAAATCAGAGCTTACCATGAATATTCCGCTGGTTTCGGCTATTATGCAATCGGTCTCCGATGATCGAATGGCTATCGCACTGGCAAAAGAGGGGGGGATTTCTTTTATTTTTGCTTCCCAGTCCATAGAGAGCCAGGTAGCGATGATAAAACGTGTCAAAAGTCATAAGGCCGGTTTTGTGAAGAGTGATTCCAAC
Source organism: Sinanaerobacter chloroacetimidivorans (assembly GCF_018128545.1). Lineage (GTDB taxonomy): Bacteria > Bacillota > Clostridia > Peptostreptococcales > Anaerovoracaceae > Sinanaerobacter > Sinanaerobacter chloroacetimidivorans. Next base: position 141,546 of record NZ_JAGSND010000005.1, read on the forward strand.
ATCAGGCCGGATCAGACCTTGAGGGATATTCTGGACTTAAAGGAGAAGAGCGGTCACTCAACGGTTGCAGTAACTGACGACGGGACCTCGGAGGGAAAAATCCTCGGCATTGTCACCAGCAGAGATTACAGAGTCAGCAGAATGTCTATGGATACCAAGGTTTCGGAATTTATGACACCTTTTTCCTCTCTTGTTTACGCCAATGAAGGGATTACTTTGTCCGAGGCAAACGATATGCTGTGGGATCACAAGCTGAATGCCCTTCCTATCATCGATAAAAACGACAGACTTGTCTATTTCGTTTTCAGAAAAGATTATGATTCCCATAAAGCAAACCCCAATGAGCTCCTGGATTCAGGGAAAAGATATGTGGTGGGCGCCGGGATAAACACCAGAGATTATGCAGAGAGAATTCCTGCACTGGTTGAGGCGGGCGCCGATGTTTTATGTATCGACTCTTCTGAAGGATTTTCCGAATGGCAGAAGGAAACCTTGTCCTATGTGAGAGAAAATTTCGGCGATAAAGTGAAAATCGGGGCCGGAAATGTCATTGACAAAGAGGGCTTTTTATTCCTTGCAGAAGCGGGCGCCGACTTTGTGAAAGTAGGTATCGGCGGAGGTTCTATCTGCATTACCAGAGAGCAGAAGGGTATCGGAAGAGGACAGGCCACGGCAGTCATTGAAGTGGCGGCGGCCAGAGACGAGTATTATGAAAAGACGGGAATCTATATTCCGATATGCTCTGACGGCGGAATCGTTTATGACTATCATATGACACTGGCTCTTGCCATGGGAGCTGATTTCATCATGCTTGGAAGATATTTTGCCAGATTTGATGAGAGTCCTACCAATAAGCTTAACATAAACGGGAATTATGTAAAAGAATATTGGGGTGAGGGCTCCAACAGAGCGAGAAACTGGCAGCGATACGATCTGGGCGGTGACGGCAAACTCTCCTTTGAAGAGGGTGTCGACTCTTATGTCCCTTATGCAGGTCCATTAAAGGATAATATTACATTATCCCTGAATAAAGTAAAATCAACCATGTGCAACTGCGGCGTTATATCCATTGAAGAGCTTCAGCAAAATACCAAGATTACGTTAGTATCCGCTACCAGTATCGTTGAAGGCGGTGCACATGATGTTATATTAAAAGACACCACCGCAAGTCCGGTTAGATAAGAGAGAGGAAAACAGATGGATTTTAAAGGTATCTTAGTGGTTGACTTTGGAGGTCAATACAATCAATTGATTGCACGCCGAGTAAGAGAGGCAAACGTATATTGTGAAATTGTTTCTTATTCCAAGTGCCTGGACCGGGTTAAGGAAAGCAGACCTGAGGGGATTATCTTTACAGGCGGCCCTGCCAGTGTCTATGAAGAAGGCGCACCGACCCTTCCGAAAGAACTTTTTGAAATGGGGATTCCGGTTCTCGGAATCTGCTATGGGGCGCAGCTTATGGCCCACGTACTCGGCGGAGAGGTAGTAAGCCCTGATTATAAGGAATACGGCAGAGTGAAGCTTCTGCAGGGAGGCGATGCCGCAAGTAAGGATTGCAGCAGCCTGCTCTATAAGGATATTGCACCGGACAGCATCTGCTGGATGAGCCACACGGACTATATCAAGCAGGTTCCGGAAGGCTTTGTGGTATCTTCCTATACGGACAATTGCCCGACTGCGTCCATGGAACATGTGGAGAAAAAGCTTTATGCGGTACAGTTCCATCCGGAAGTGCACCATACACCATTTGGCCAGGATCTTTTAAAGAATTTTCTGTATAATGTGTGCGGATGTGAACCGACTTGGACCATGGCCAATTTTGCCAGAACAAAAATAGAAGAGATCAAGAAGATCGTCGGCGATAAAAAGGTGCTATGCGCATTATCCGGCGGTGTCGATTCCTCTGTGGCTGCAGTTTTGGTTCATCAGGCTATCGGGGATAACCTTACCTGCATATTTGTAGACCACGGACTCCTTCGAAAGGATGAAGGGGATCAGGTTATGGAGGTTTACGGCAAGCAGTTTCATATGAAGATCAAGCGTGTGAACGCTCAGCAAAGATTTTTAAGCAAGCTTGCGGGCATATCCGATCCGGAGACCAAGAGAAAAATTATCGGCACGGAGTTCATTCGTGTCTTTGAAGAAGAATCTAAGAAATTGTATGAAGAAGAAGGCGGTATTGATTTCCTGCTGCAGGGCACCATCTATCCAGATGTTGTTGAAAGCGGAACCGGTGAGGCGGCAGTCATCAAGAGCCACCATAATGTGGGCGGACTTCCTGAAGACATGAAAATGGAACTTTTGGAGCCCCTAAGATTGTTATTTAAGGACGAAGTCCGTAAGGTAGGAGAAGAAATCGGCATTGCCTCAGAACTTGTTTGGAGACAGCCATTCCCTGGGCCGGGCCTTGCGATCCGCTGCCTGGGTGAAATCACGGAAGAAAAGCTTGCAATCATCAGAGAATCCGATGCGATTTTGCGGGAAGAAGTTCGTTTAAACGGCTTGGAAAGAGAAATCTGGCAGTACTTTACCGTTCTTCCAAACATTCGAAGCGTAGGAGTCATGGGCGACTTCAGAACCTATGACTACACCGTGGGAATCAGAGCGGTGACCTCCGTGGACGGCATGACCTCCGACTGGGCAAGGATCCCCTATGATGTGCTGGAGAAGATCTCCAACCGGATCGTCAACGAGGTCAAGGGAGTTAACAGGATTGTTTACGATGTTACTTCAAAGCCACCTTCAACGATTGAGTGGGAATAAGGCTCGTCTTGAAATTTCAATGATTACAGAGTTTTAGGAAAGATATAAACTGTTTTAGATTTTTGAAGTATTTTTGAATATCTAAGACAGTTTTTTATTGTTTTTTTCACCAAAAAGGAGGCGGTTTAGACATGAAGCGTGGAGACATCAAAGCGAACAGAGTAACGGCTAGTAAGCCTATTCAAAACAAGAGTTTTAAGGATCTTGAAGAGGAATTTATCAGACATGCAGAAATAAGGAATTTATCAGAATGGACAATAAAAAGTTACAAGTATCATACGCAGTATTTCCTTGAATTTGCAGGAGAAGATTTGATGTGCAAAGATATCGGGTTAGAAATGATAGAGGGTTATATCCTCTTCATGAAAGAGAAAAAAGGCATATCAAACCCAGTGACATTAAATTCCTATTTGCAGAATATCAGTCCAATCATTAAATATGGATTCAAGAAAAGGTATATCTTATATCAGTTTGTATTTCCTTTTGTGAAGGGACAGGAAACTCTAAAGGATATTTATTCTGAAGAGGAAATGAAAGCTCTGCTTGAAACACCAAACAAGAAAGATTTCATAACCATAAGAACACATACTATAATTTGGGTGCTTGCCAGCACCGGCATTCGAGCAAGGGAACTAAGAGAATTAAGGAACATGAATGTAGACTTGATAAATCGGGCTATTACAGTCAATCAAACTAAGAATAAAAAACCTAGAAGAGTACCAATCAGTAAGAGTCTATATGATGTACTTCTTTATTACATTGAATTACGGGGAGGGAATGAAGAGGATTACTTATTTCCTACGGTGTACAATGAAATATTGGCTATGTCATCACTTCAGGACAGCGTTAAAAAGTATTGCAATGACAGGGGAGTATTTAAAACGAGTCTGCACCTCTTCAGACATACCTTTATTACAAATGCAGTCAATCAGAACGTAAATCCTTTGATTCTGAAGAGGATCACAGGACACAGCACAATGAATCAGTTAAACCGATATTATAATGCTCGAACGATTGATATGGTAGATGTGATTGATGATATAGCACCAAAGACAAACAGAAAGAAAAGTTATTTTAAATAGAAAAAAGAGACTATTTTATGGGGAAATCGGGGATAAATGAGAGCTTTTCTAGGGGGATATCCGCTTCATATAATTTGTTTCCGGCGATTTTGGCATAACTATACCTTTTATGAATAAAAACGGCTGTATGGCGCGATTATAAAAATGAAAACTGGCTAATCTTCTGCAATATATTTCAGAATATCTGAAACATCACATTTTAACATTTTACAAAGATCATTAATGGTATTGGTGTTAATACCTTGATTATTTCTAAGTCTGGAGATAGTGCTAGAACTGACATTATAGCTATGAATTAAGGCATATGTAGATATATGTTTCTTCTGAATTGTCTCCCAGAATGGATCATAGACTATCATTTCAGCACCTCCTCCTATTGATAAGTATAGGGGGATATCCAAATATTGACTATGCTCGAAAAATAGACTATAATTTAGAAAAAGCTGTCAAAGGAGGAATGAAAAAATGGAAACGTTTATATTTCTATTATTGATTGGATTGCTTATTTATGCTAAAGTTCAAGGCGGCAAAGATAAAGAAGTTAAACAGCAAGAATTGAAAAGGAAAAATCTTGAGATCATCAATTCGCAAGATAACACACAACAAGATGTTATAAGGTGTCCCAAATGCCTATCTTCACAAACATCTGCAAATAAAAGAGGTATAACTCTTACCACTGGACTAATTGGAAGTCAAACAGTTTATATAACATGCTTGCAATGTGGGCATAGATGGAAAGCTGGATCGTAGAGACTGTATAATAATTTTGAAATATTTACCTCTGCTATGGAAAATCAACCGTAGCAGAGGTTTTATATTTTTATATACTCTAAAAAAAATTACTTTTCCTGTGAAGTAATGTTAAGGCTTTCTCTATTGAGTGGAATATATTCCATTATGTCTGAAGGCTGACAATTCAGAGCCTCGCAAATTTTAGATATGGTATCGGTTCTTACAATTTCATCTTTTGCTAGCCTTGCCATTATTGAAGCGGTAATCCCAGCTTTATCTTGCAATTCTCCTTTTTTCATTCCTCTATCAATTAATAAATGGAATAACTTTTTATAACTAAGTGGCATTTTAATCCTCCCTTTTTCTTCGATATTGTTAAAATACCATAAAAATAACGTAAACGCAATATATATAGTGAAAACAAAAGATTTATATTGACAATGCTAATAATTTACGCTATATTTATAATGTAAATAACACATATCTAGCGTATATGCGAATTAAACGGAGGAAAAACAAATGAAACTGAACAACATGAATTACAATCTGAAGATGAATACATTTGATTTGAATAATATTGTAGATGGAGATATTCTTTCCATCCCTGTTGAAGACCCGGATTTGAAAATGACTTTAGCAGAGCAGATTTGCGATATTGCTGGAAATTGCGACTGGGTTTTACCTGATTCAAACCGAACTAAGATTAACCTGTGTGTTGATATGCTGAGTGATAATCTGGAAACGACATTGCAGCTTGAAGTACATCCTCCACTCTGGACGCGGGAAGAAATTGAAAGCGTAATTGAGAGTATGGCTAATCCAGATACACCGATTTTCGCAGATGAACCAGAAACGCCAAGGGACTTATACAACTTCATCTTTGGAATGGCACAGTTACATAACGAGAATAAATTAATCATGGAAGATAATACGGATTTCCTAGAAGTGCAATTATCGGAAACAGAGATTAAAGCATTACAGCCAGTGATTACACAGTACATGAACTAAATATCGAAAACATTAATGTCGGGGTAGTATGCTCCGACATTTTATGTATTAGGTGAGACAAATAAAAAAGCGTTGAAATATGAACGCTTACAAAAAAATAACAAAAAATATAAAATTATTTTCCGAAAAGTGGTTGACAAAAAATTCTCATTTGCTATAATGAGATTGGGACGAGCAATAAGATTTTTTGTATCATTAATAAACGAAATGTTTTCGCCTGTATTTAACTTATCATACAATGCCGTCTGTGTCAACAGGAAAGTTTCAAAAAGTCACTTGCTACAAATTAAATAATTACTAAAAGCCATTGGATATCATTATATCTTAATGGCCTTTTTTCGCCTAAAAACAGGTTCGTTTAATATGCTGAACGAATACTGGATTTTGTTTAGCCTATTAGGGGGTAATGTAATTGTTATCGCTGCTGTAAATTTGAGAGGAGGTGGAATCTTCATTTAGAACTAAGCTACCATTATTCGTTATTACTATTGCAGTGAAATTGAAAAAGGAGTGGTTATTAATTTTAAATAAACCCGAAAATTATTGCGTTATTCATTCTCTTTCTATGGCAAATCATTTGGTGAGAAATGGGTTTGATATTAAGAAAGTTGATAATTCAGAGAAGAATAACAAATTAAAAGTATTTCTATTTTATGACTCGCCAGAACTTAGACAAGCTATGGCAACGTTTAGTCAGGAGGCATAAAAACCGAATGACAAACATCAATCAAATAGATAAGGGCAAATGGGATATCAAACGCTCATTAAATAACGGAGAAACAATTTCAGATATTTTAACTTTAGACATTATAAAGCAATGGGGACGTGGAAATCGGATTTTAATATCTGGAAATACAGGAAGTGGTAAAACATATTTCATAATGAATTTTCTACATAATCAATGTGAAGAGAAGGAATACAAAATTCTATTACTTACCAATAGAACATTGTTAAAAGATCAGCTTCAGACAGAATATTATCATAAGGTTAATGATGTTATTACAATATGGAACTATCAGTTTTTTTCTGAACGGATTAAATATAATAACTTTTATAATAGCTTTGATATTATAGTAGCCGATGAATGCCACTGGTTTTTTAGTGATTCGACATTTGCAAACGAGACGGATATACCGCTAAAGTATCTAACAGGAAATACTCAAAATTCAACGATAATATTTATTTCAGCTACTAGTCAAACATTAGAAGAATATCTTGATCGAGATAATAAATTGGATTTCAAATACCAATTTATAAAACCATATGAATTTCATAACTGTTATTACTGGAACGATATTGATGTCATTAAAAAACTTCTTGTTACACTTCCTGCCGACGAAAAAGCTATTTATTTTTGTAGTAGCATAGACAATGCGTATAAGCTGCACAGAGAATTTATTAAAACATCAGCATTCGTATGTAGCAAGAATAATTATAAGTATGGGAATAAATCTGATAGCGATACAATGAATCAAATACGTGAATCAGAGAGTTTTGATAAGCAGATTTTAATCACTACTAAAGTACTGGAGAATGGTGTTAATTTAAAAGATAATAAAATCAAGCATATTATTACCGATATTTATGATTTTGAAACCATAATACAGTGTATTGGAAGAAAGCGGATTACTGATAGTAGCAATTTACCAAGTATTTATATTAAACAGAAAAAGCAGCCGAGTATACAAGCGACTATTAATAATATTAATCAATTTTTGAGACCCTTAGACTGTTTCTATAACGAATTTAAACATTTTAATAAAAAATATGGTAGAAAAAATTTGAATGGACTTTTATATACGGTTTGTGCGGATTCAGACAACCGATTATCAGGATGGGAAGTTAATGAAGCCAAGAAAATGAAGTATGTACATGATCGCAAATTGGCTGAAGAGGTTTGTTTGCGAGATAAGAATTTCGGACATTTAATGTATTTGTGCGATTGCTTGGATATTGATTTTGAATTGTTTGAGAATCTGGACTTATACTATACGAAAATTACTGTAGAAGATAAGCTTAATCAATATCTTGATACTCCGTTATATGGATCTGATAAATCACAATTTATTGAAATGCTTAAAAAAGATGTTCTTAAACCATTACAGGGTGGATATAAAGCAGATACCATTAACAGATATTTAGATAATATTGGATTACCGTATTATATAAGAACCAAGAAACAGGGCAGTCGAAAAAGTATATATTACGGTAAAAGGGCTTGGATTCTTAAGAAACGTGAATGAGCAGATTTTATAATATTTAACTATTTGCGACCACAATGAGGGCGTATCTGTAGTATACGGTTTTAATATGATTGTGGTATCAAAATTAGTAGAGAACTATGCTCTGGCAGCGAAATGACCGCAGGAAATTTCGATGACAAATCCGTCTCGGAACTTGTTCCGGGGCGGGCTACTCCCTGCCAGACAACTCAACCATTTATCTAGGAATAAAGGAGAACGTATGACAAAACAGAAAAGAGATCAATATACAGAAATGATAAATCGCCGTGAAATAACAATTGAAATGCTGATAAACTGTATCGCAAATTTAGAACCATTGATATCAAAATCTGCGTATGAGATGAAGAAATATAAATATGCGCTTTCAGATAACTCCGAATATTACTTTAAAAGGTACATAGGATTCAGGAATATCATCATGAAGATTCTAAATAGTCCACCGCTAGAGGAAATCAGAGAAATTATCAAGGGTTATAAGAAATCGGATATTGTTTCTAATGTAATGAGAGATCAGATTATGGAACTGATAATAAGCAAAGATTTTACTCTTGTTGAATAGGATAGGCGGCATCGGCTAACGCCGCTACCGATTACAAATCCGCTAAAGCGTCTTTGTGAAAAGGATTTTTTAAGGTTTTTTCTATTTCTTATATAAATTAACGTTCATTTTTTCGCCCGAACCGAAATAAAAAATGGACTAAATCCATGGAAGGATTGAAATTATAATGTTTGTAAGCATTTTCTCTCGACTTTGAAATGACTGAATTTAGCAGAAAAAATGTCTACAAAGTGGATAAAATAAGGATTCTATCGAAATGAACAAAAATAATGCAAAAAAGGAGATATTATTGATTAATGACAATAAAGAAAATAGGATTTGATGTGTTGTCGCTTCAGGTTACAAGGCGATGTAATCTATCATGCAAACACTGTAGCTGCGGAGATGCAGAGGACATGGACATGACAAAAGAAACAATAGACAATGTTTTAGAACAAACATATGATATTGGAACTTTAATATTTACTGGCGGTGAACCACTCTTAAATGATGATATTATCATTTATACCTTGGATGAAATAATGAAAAGAAAAATTAGATGCTATTCTTTTGATATGGACACAAATGGACTTATTCTAAAGGAAGACTTATGTGATGTGCTGAACGAATTTGCCCTGTATTGCAGTCAATACAATACAAAAGATAATCTTATTGCATTGGGGGTTAGTGCTGATAAATACCACGATAATAATCCTTGTGAAGCTTTAACGTTTTATAAGAAGCGGCTGAAGCTTAGAAGCTATGTGTTTCTGGATGATTCCGCTGACCGAATGTTACTCCGAGTAGGGAGAGCAGCTGAGTTGAAAGATGTAAAATTATATAATCTTCCATCTTATAAACCAAGACCGATAGTTTTGTTAGAATACGGAGAAAAACCTTCTTGTACTTCTTCCCAGCATAAAATTGAAAAACCAGATCAGGTTATTGCTATATGTCCCACGACGATAACAGCTAATGGTAATATATGTGCGGATTATATAAAGAATTTTAAGTGGCAAGATATGAATGTCAATATTGCCGGAAATGTCAACGATAAATCCTCTAGTATATACGATAAGATCAAAGCTTATAATAAAGGAAAGCCTAATTGCTTTGGGATTTTGGATGATGGAAACACAATACCTATATTAGAACTATACTCTAATCCATTGGAAATGCTTTACAGTGGTATAAAATATCAGAAAGCCATGCGAGGTATGGACAAGAAAAATCAAGAAATGCTTGAGTTTGAAGGGTTAGAAGATATGCACTCCCAATATCCGAAATTAACACGTAAAGAATGTATAGTATTGAAGAACTCTTTAAAACATGTAACTGAAGAATACCTAGGGGAAGATATAATAAATAAACATAGAACGATTATTAGAGACTTGGAAAAGTTAAACGATCAAAGAAGCAGGAGTTTTGGGAGTATCCTAAACAGAATACTTTCCTAAAGAATTACATAATAATTCATCAGTACCGTCATTTATATAGTGGCGGTATTTTGTTTGCAAAGGTACACCTATACGAATATGTAGAAAGATAGTATTAGTGCTATTATAATGTGTTCGCAAATATTAAAAAATAATATAAGAATATTCGCAAATAAACATTGACCTTTACAAACATATGTGATATTATTTAACCATAGAACAGATAAAATATTAAATGTTAGGAGTAGATACAATGGAAAGAAATCTTTATGGATACGCTAGAGTTTCTACAATAGATCAAAACCTTGATAGGCAGCTTCAGCAGTTACAAGAACATATTTCTGATAAACGCTATATCTTTACCGATAAAGCAAGTGGAAAAGACTTCAATAGAAAGTCATACAATACTTTAGTGGGTACAGAAGATACCGCTCCTTTATTACATGAAGGTGATATACTTCTAATTACAAGCCTTGATAGATTAGGAAGAAACTATATTGAAATACGAGAGCAATGGGAATATATCACTAAGAAATTAAAAGCTGATATCAGAGTTTTAGATATGCCTTTACTCGATACAAGTACCACCACAGATAATTTAGATAAAAGATTCATTGCCGATCTAGTATTACAAATATTAAGTTATACAGCAGAAAAGGAAAGAGAAAATACTAGGAAGAGACAAAGACAGGGAATAGATGTAATGCCAATTTTAGACGGTAAAAGAGTATCCTCCAAAACAGGTAGACCGACAGGCAGACCGAAAGCTGAGTATCCAGATCATTGGAAAGAAGTATATGCAGATTGGAAAGCCGGAAATATTACAGCAAATAAAGCAATGGAAACGCTAGAGCTAACCAGGACAACGTTTTACAAGTTGGTTAAACAGTATCAATAAAGAATTTTGCATTAAGGAGTAGTTAATTAAACTGCTCCTTTTTATGGTATGGGGGGTACTTTACATTTCTAATTGATTATCAGATGATGAAGAATGGCATATCTGAAGTATCTCACTCATAACCACCGAATTAGATACCGAATATATACAATTTTGCAGATCAGAATTTGCAGAAATTTATATAATTCCATTGAAATATATGGTAATCTGTTGCTGAATAGTAAATTTTTATTAGGTAGGAGTTGAAAGCTATGGGAGATAATAGTTTTAAAAACACCTTGGTTATTTCTATTGTAGTGGCTGTAGTATCAGCATTAATCACAGTCATTTTAACTTCTTCTGGCATGATAGATTTTTTTCAATATGACGTTTTTAAATACAATAAACCAATTATGTATGAAATCAAGAAAACAAACACTATGGATGATTTTAAAGTAAAAGAATATTATCCATTGGAAAAGGGAAATTCATGGATTTATGATTTATCTTATACAACAACAATAGAAAAAAATACTATAAAGTCTTATCAAAGTAATATTAAAATGGAGCTAATAGATTCAATTGAAAAAGGCAGACTTAAACTAGTGGTCGCTAAAGGGGATATATTTAATATTGACTACTTTGAGTTAGAAAAAGGTACAGACGAAGAATTTCAGGAAATGATTGATAGAATAAATAATAAGGAATTTGTCCTTTTTATTGATTCTAATAAAGTGTTATATGTGGATGATGAAAATGAAATCAATGAATTAAAGGACTTCTTTAAAGATGATAAACAAATCATTTATCAACAAAAGGATTTAAAAACATTATTTGAATTCCCCTTATTCGATGGCCAAGTAATTGGTAGCACCGATAAAGGATATTACAGATCAGATGATCTGTATTCACGTGTAGTCAGTAGAATTAATGGTCAGTTTGATGGGACATATTATTATAACGAAAGTGATATTTTTACATTAAAGTATTGGAGCATGCCTGATGAATCTTTAATAACATTTATTCCATATGTCGGAATATCTGAAGCATATGCTGTGCATCATGGAACGGTCGGTGAATATAAATTATCACTTAAAGAATTCAGAAATTCAGCAAAGCAGAATTAAGTTGAAGAATTTTTAAATGAAACGGGGGTAGTATATAGTGCTCAGTCAGAATAGTGAATATGAAACAGATAACGAAAAATTTAGAAAAGTTTATGAAGTGCTAAATTCTAACTCAAAGAAATTTGGCAAATTTCATAAAAGTATATTTCACCTTCATACACCAGCTTCACATGATTATAGGTTATATACTGAAAAAGATAATGCTTATTATACTGGGTTATCGGATAATGATATTTTCTTAATTGCAAAATCAGAAAACCTATTTCAAGATATACCTTTTGATGATATTACCGATATCCCTTTAGATAGCATCTATGTAAACTATAAAGAATATTTCACATATCTTTTAATTGCTCAAAAATTAATCGAGCATAACATTGGTTTGGTTTTAATTACAGACCATAACACAATATCGGGATATGATAAATTAACAAAGGCAATAGATATATATTGCAAAGGTAAGATTATTAAAATATACCCAGAAGTAATCCTGGGAATAGAAATATCATGTGGGGATAAGAATCATATTGTAGGGATTTTTGACAACACTGAGAGGAGTAAAGGATTAATAAATAAGTGGCTAGAGACAAACATTATGACCCAAAAGGATGGTACTTACTTAACCTCATATGACGTTGTAGATGCTATTAAGAATGAGATGAATGGATTTCCATATATAGCTCATATTAATTCGTCGGATGTATTTAAGGATAAGTATCTATCATTAGCTTATAAAAAAAGGCTGTTTGATATTGAGGGTTTTAATACCATTGGAGTAAGTGATATAAAATATATTAGCTACATTGAAGGAAAAATACGTAAGTTTAGAAATGATGATATTAGATTTGTTTTAGATTCTGATTCGCATGCAATAGATGATATTAATAAGTCCATTTTTTGGATTAAAGGGGAAACATGCAATTTTAAGATGATTAAGGATGCTATTAGAGATTACAATATTTCAATGGAATTTGAAAGCCCTAAGCAGCCAAATAGTTATATAAAAGGTCTATGGGTTGAGGGAAATGGCTTTCTTGGAAGCAATGAAAAAAATAATCCAGAACCTTTTTGGATTACATTTACAGAATCACTAAATTGCTTTATCGGAGGAAAAGGTACTGGTAAGAGTAGCATTTTAGTAATCTTGGAATTCTTATTATCGCAAAGAATAAGTGATAAAAAGAGTTTAGAAATGGTATGTAGTTATGACAGCATCTATTTATTGTATTCTTTGAATGGAGACGATTTTTTAATCGGTTTCTATCCTCCATATTATGAATACCGTGATGATGATATATTAAAATACTTTGAAGAAGCAACTCGCATTAATAGATCATATAAACATAAATTTCAATTTAACCCTAAGGAAATAGCGGAATATACACTTAGTAATTATATTTCTATAATGAAAATAATCAATAAGGGCAAAGATTTTGAATTAAAAATTATCAATTCAAATAAACTTTCTCTTATGAAAAAATTCTTCAATAAAAGATATTCGATAAATGATCTTGTTAATATAGCTGGTTCAGATGAATTGAATAATTATATATATGAAACAATATCTAAGAATAATGATATTAGCAAAATAAGATTTAGAAAGCTGAAATCAAATAATGAAATTCAAAATATTAAGAATAAAGTATCTGAAATAAAGAGAAAGCGTTTCGAATTAATTCATCTAATAATTGGTAAATATAATGAAAAGCATAAACATCAACTGAAAATAGTGTACACGCAGGGCGATTTAAATAGTGAGTTGGATTGGGAACAAGTATTAATCCCTGATGAAAGTGATAGAAAATCAATAAGAAAATTTAATATATCAGAAGATAATATAATTGATTTTATGTACTCTTTAAATAAAGAATTGCATTTTATTGATATAATAGAATTATTTAAAAATAGAAAATATGATCAAATAAGTCATATAAAAAACATAATTGAGTTTGCCTTTGAAGTTGACTTTGATCAGGTTGAAAGATTTACGATTCTAAATGAGTCAAATAAGGAAGTAATACTAAATTATATTAGGAAGAATTTATTAAATAATTCTGTTTATGTAATTAATGATATGCTAGAAGAATATTTTGCAAACTTAGAGTATTTTTCATTGCAATTTAATATTAATAATAAAGAAAATAGGGAGAAAAAGAATGATTTATTTAGGGACGTAGCATATTTATCACAAGGTCAAAAAGTAGTTGCTATGCTATCGTTTGTACTGAGTTATAGTGAATTCACTAATGATAAAACACCTTTAATTATTGATCAACCTGAAGATAACTTAGATAATAGTTATATTTATAAAAATTTAGTTAATAAATTACGAGAGGTCAAATCATTAAGGCAAATAATTATAGCGACACATAGTTCGACAATTGTAACTAATGCTAAGGCTGAACAAGTAATTGTGTTAGAATCGGATAATAGAAATGGTTGGGTAAAATGCAAGGGATACCCTGCAAAATCAACAATTGTTATGGAAATAATAAACCACCTAGAAGGGGGTAACGATTCTTTTGTACATAAATACTATCTTTATAAAGATTATTTAAGAAACAACTGAGACTCTATAAATTAGATTGATAAATTTCTACTGTGTATGATATACTTCTATAAAATACAATTAAATCTAAAACAGTCGCTTCTTGATATCTAAAACAGCTATAATTTGAGAATTTAAGACTGTTGAAATTTCAATCTCAAACCGGATCGTCAACGAGGTAAAGGGAGTCAACAGGATTGTTTATGATGTTACTTCGAAACCACCGTCAACCATTGAGTGGGAATAGCAGTTAAAAACCCTGAGACCATTGATATAACGTGGTTTCAGGGTTTGCTTTTTGCTGACCGTACTAAAAGCGTACTACAGGTCCTATTGTAATTATTCATTTGGACTATCTGGTTTATTCATTTGATCCAAGCGATTGGCGACTTCGATCTGCTTATTGGGATAAAGATGCGAATAGGTCTGAAGCGTTGTTTCTATGCTTTCGTGTCCCAGTCTTTCTGAGATCAGGAGGGCTGAAAAGCCTTCCTCAATCAGCATGGAGGCATGGGAATGTCTCAGGTCATGAACGCGAATGCGCTTGATGCCAGATTTCTTCGTCCCTCGTGTCATCTCGCTGTGCAAATAGGATTTGGTCACCGGGAAAAGCCTTTCGTTTGGTTCGTAGTCATAAAGCTGTTCGGCGTATTTCTGGACCAGAGCACAAAGAAAGGATGGCACTGCGATCAGTCGGCGACTCTTGGGCGTCTTGGGTTCCATGATCAGATCTTCACCCTCATGGCGGGCGTAATTTTTTGTGATAGATAATGTTTTGGCATCAAAGTCAAAATCGTTCAAAGTCAATGCCAACAATTCACCCGATCGGATACCCGTCCAAAACAGGATTTCAAAGGCCAGCTTTGAAACTGGCTTATCCGAGACAAAGGGGAGAAATTTTCTGAATTCCTCTACAGTCCAGAACAACATGGACTCTGCATTTTTCTTACCCATGCTGCCGCACACTCTGGCGGGGTTGGTTTGAAGCTTATAATACTTGGAGGCGAAGTTAAAAATGGCGGAGATCTGGTTGTGGATGGTTTTCAAATAAGTTTGTGAATAGTCGCTCTCATCCTCCATCAAGGTATTTTGCCATTTGCGAATCGTTGCGGGTTCAATTTTGTTGATGGGCATCTCCTCGAAAAAAGGCAGCAGCTTTGTGTTGATAAGGCATTCCTTGCCACTGTAGGTGGTTGGCTTGAGCCGTGTCTTACAATCCTCCATGTAGATGGACACCAGGGTGCCAAAGGACATGTCGGGACTGGCTTCCGCCTTCTCAATGAATTGTCGTTCGAAAGTCTTGGCTTCTCTTTGGGTTTTAAAGCCTTCCTTCTTTTTCTTTTTTCGGTTGCCTAACCAGTCGGTATAGTAAAAGGCACAATACCAGCTGCCGGTGGCTTCATTTTTATAGGTTGGCATAGCATCACCCTCTCTGGCCGCAAAGCACTGAACCATGAAATCTCGTGTCATGTTGCTTTACGTGTTTAGTATTTACAGCATCACTTTCTCTTCGAAATAGCGTCTGCTGATCTTACCGGCCACGGTGATTTTATCCTGGTCCTTAAGAGAATTGTTAAGACGCTTGATGATCCGGTACGCAGAGGATACCGACACACCTAAAATCTCTGCGACTTCTTCAGCATGAATAAATCTTGATGGTTCGATGGCGAATTTTCTTTCGGTTGTCATTTTCGTTTTCTCCTTTCTTTCTCAGGATGGATCTCCTGAATATACCAAGCCGTCGGTAAAAGCGCCCCGGCGGTTTGGTATGTCCAGGATGAATGCAGGGGTTTTATTTAATTCTGCAGGGATGATGAACTTAAGGTGAGGGTATCACGTCTCGGTTTCATGTGACAATGTTGTCGATGCAGTGGAATATAACCATCAATAAAATTGACATGAAAATCAAAGCAGCCGCACCGCGTAGGATGAAGCATCATTAAGAATGCCTGAATGCAGTGCGGCTGCTGTATTTGATTCTGGTTCTTTGGATGGACCGGACAAGCGTGGGCTTACGCTCTCATAGGACTTTCACCTCCCTCCATTCTGATGGCGGGCCGTACTCATTGCCTGCGACGGTTTGATCACGCTCGGACTGTGACTATACGGAAGTATCATTATCTGATGCACAAGGTCTTGGCCAGCCAATCCGCCACGATTGGCCTGCAGCATGGGTATGTCTCGCTCTCTTCCTAAAACGAAGGTCTTTGCGTACCTGCCGCTTGGCTTGTCCTTCCGGCTCATGCATCAAAGGTATCCGGTTCTCCTATATGAAGTTGTCAAAGATCGATTTTATGAGAAGATAAAAGTCCCTCTCATAAGCCATGACATTTACAGACATTTTTTGAACCCTATTTCTGAAATTTTTTAAGTTCTTTTTCGAGCGTCTGTAAACCTTGGTTGATGGATTTGCAGACTGCTTTCACGCTGACGCCTTCAGCCCGGGCAATTTCAGACTTATTCATGTCGAGAAAATAGTACGCGTAGATCCGTTTGGCCTGGATGTCTGGCAATTTGCTGATGGTACAATGAAGCTCTTGATTCGTCATCTTCCGCTCATAGATCTCATAAGGCGAAAGCGAGATAAAGATGGCATCATGCTCGATCCCATCGTCCCGATCCAGGGAAAAGTGAGCTCCATTTCTGTAGATCTTGCGCTGATAATTCAGCTCTTTTCGCTTGGATTCTTCAAAGATCTCAGCGATCTCATCATCGACCATAACAAAACAATCATTCTCATAAAACGGGTATACGTCCCGCAGATTAATCTTTTTCATTTTTATTCTCCTTCTCGTTGTTGGCTTGTTAGCGGCGAACAAGAAGGAGGCGGTGGGCTGCGGCATCTCGGTGAGACGAGACAGCCAGCTTTATTCATTTGGCTGTAAACAAACATGACAGACTCCTTTTGGCGGGAAGCCTGTCATTGGTGATGCACTGCCAAAAAGCTGATTACTGAATAAAAAAGGCCGGATGATCCTCTCAATTGAGTAATCATCCGGCGGTGGTAGCTCAGTGAATCGGCTCCGGTGCTCGGTATCGATTGATATTCAGTTGTTCATTACCTGCTCGTGCGGTGGTCGCTACTTCGAAAAGTGCGCCGGTGCTCCATAATCAGATAATGAGTTTATCCCTGGTCTGCGATGACCGGAATGGTTGCGACTTTTCCACACATCTCACATTTGATGGTGACAATGCCTACGCTGTCAGTAGTGACATCGAAAAGTCGCTTCCCACAATGGGGACAGTTGATGGCTTTGTAGAATTCGTCAAAGGCTTCCTTTTCTGCTCCAAGGACGATCTCTGTGGTCCTCAGACAGTCTGACTTGTAGGGGCAGACCTTGGTGTTACTGCACTTGATTAGGATCTTCAGTTTTGAGCCTTCTATAGTGTCAAAGAGTCTCCTTTCTCGATTGCATTTGATCTGGACTGTTCTCATAGGGTATCCCTCCTGTACTGCCCGCACAAATGTATGCCAGTCGTAGTTATTTTCAAACAGATGCCGTGCTGCTGAGGCAATCTCCATGGGGCTCTGGGTCGCCATGGGCAACTGCATCTGATATTGACGATAGGATAGGGTATTGTCCTTCACTGTGATTTGGACGCCATTGGCTTTCATGTCATGGACTCGAAGCTGATAATCGATGTTCAGATCACTATGCAGTATTGCACGGTCCTTACTCATAAAAAACCACTCCTTCCAAGGGTTTCTATAACTTCTTCGTTGACAGATGAAGTTTGAGAAGGTATAATGAAGTTAACTTCATCTTGTAGCTCAATATTAACAGGCTAATGAAGAATAGTCAATACAAAAATGAAGTTGACGAAGTTATATTCATTACGGGAGGCAAGGAAATGAAAACTTTCTCAGTGAAGATCAAAGAAGCTCGGGAGGAATTGAAGCTCAATCAGCAGCAACTGGGTGAGCTTGTCGGCGTTTCAAAACGTTCCATTGCTGCATACGAAACAACGGACACCAAGCCTCGTGGAAATATCGCCAGAAAGCTGGCTGCGGCCCTTCAGGTATCCGTAGACTTTCTGCTCAATGATGAGATCACAGACCCAAAATACGGCATAGAAAAAGCTCCCTACATTGAGGAAGCTCGGGAACGACTGGGACCAAAGGCAGCTAAGGAAATGGATGTTCTCCTTGAGCAAAACGTAGCACTGTTTGCTGGCGGAGCCCTGGATCAGGAAGCCAAGGATGCTTTTTTTGAAGCGGTTATGAAGGCTTATTTAAAGTGTAAGGAAGAAGCCCGGAAAACCTATGGCCGAAAAAAGGAAATGGATTAAGAATTTCTTTGTTCTTATTTCCAACCAGCCGACCATTTTATCGTTCACTGTCCGTTTTTTTGTACCGACACTTTGATTTAATGATAGTGAGGGATCGTTAGCGGGATGAGTATTTGATTTTATATCATTTGAAGGTGATTACATGTCGATAGAGATAATTTGCCGGGAAGTGTCCCGCATAATGCGAAAATATGATGAGCCAGATCCTTGGAAACTGGCTGAAGCCATGGGGATCATCGTTCAAGTAATGCCGCTTGGCAGTTCAGATAAATCGTGCAAAGGGTTTTTTCTGCGACAATCAAGAAAAAAGCACATCACCATCAACAGCGACCTGCCGGAGCCGATTCAACGGATTATCCTGGCCCATGAAATCGGTCATGCTGTCCTTCATCATGAGGCAGCAAAGATGAAGGCTTTCCATGATTTTGCATTGTATGATACATCCTCCCAGATGGAGTATGAAGCCAATCTGTTCGCTGCGGAATACCTGCTGGAAGATGATGAAGTCACAGAACTCCTCAGTGAGGACACCTTCTTCTTCTCGGTCGCCAAGGAACTGGAAGTTCCTCCTGAACTGCTTGACTTCAAATTTCGGATTCTCAAACGAAAAGGCTGGCTGATCGAATCTCCGATCCAGTCCAACAGCAATTTCCTTAAACACCTTTCTGATCGGGGTGAGGACACGTGACTTCACAGGCTAAAGTCTATGTTGCCGTTATTCCTTCCTTCTCCGAAGACGGACATCTTTTCCCAAGACGCCTCCGCTGGGAAGATGGCCGTGAGTATTCCATCGAAAAGGTCCTGGATGTTCGCCCTACAGCAGCACTGAAAGCAGGCGGCCAAGGTGACCGTTATACAGTCCAAATCAATGGTCATCAGAGTTATCTTTTCTTTGAGCAAAGTCCAAATATCAGCGGGACAAACCTTGGGAAATGGTTTATGGAACGAAAATAAGCAATTTCATCATAATTGATATCGCCGACAGACCGACATCTGATCGGCTTTTTTATTATAAAAATACTTCTTACCATACTAATAGTACGATTTCGCAAACTTATTATTGCTATGTCAAAGAGGGTTGGTTATAATTAACATATGTATGAATTTGTGATATCAATCCTAATAGAGGTGAAGGGCAATGATTATAAGCTATAAAAAACTTTGGAAGCTCCTAATCGACCGAGACTTGAAGAAAAAAGACCTTCGTGAGATGGCAGGTATTAGCCCTTCTACAATTGCGAAACTTGGGCGAAATGAGAATATCAACACGGAGGTTTTGATAAAAATATGCAGAGCTCTTGATTGCGACCTCAAAGAAATAATGGAACTAATCAAGGAGGATAAATAAATGGCAAATGGAAATAACACAGCCAATATCGGTTTTGAACAACAAATCTGGGCAGCTGCAGATATTTTACGTGGCAACATGGATGCGGCCGAATACAAACATGTCGTCCTTGGGCTTATTTTCCTAAAGTATATTTCCGACAAGTTCGAGGAACGTTACCAGGAACTTGAAGCTGATGATGACGACGTTGAGGATAAGGATGCCTACTCGGAAGTAAATGTTTTTTTCGTTCCACCCTCTGCTCGCTGGAGTGTTATTTCCGAAGCAGCTCATAAGGAGGAGATTGGTTCAGTTATCGATGATGCGATGCGGGCAATTGAAAAAGAAAACAAGCGGCTGAAAGACATACTTCCGAAAAACTATTCCCGTAGTGAATTAGATAAACGTCGTCTTGGGAATGTAGTGGATCTGTTTACCAATATTCAAATGGTTGACCATGGAAGTGACAAAGATCTTCTTGGCCGTGCATATGAATATTGTCTTTCCAAATTTGCTGAACAGGAAGGCAAACGAGCAGGCGAATTCTTTACACCATCTTGTGTCGTAAGAACACTTGTTGAAGTTCTACAGCCGTTTAAAGGGCGTGTATACGACCCTTGTTGCGGCTCGGGTGGCATGTTTGTTCAATCTGCTGACTTTGTTAAACATCACTCGGGTAATATCAACAACTTGTCTGTATTCGGTCAAGACTCCAACCCCACAACTCGTAAGATGGCTCTAATGAACCTTGCTATTCATGGTATTGAAGCAGACCTTGGAGGTTACAATGCAGATACTTTTCACAAAGATCTGCATCCACAATTAAAAGCAGACTACATCCTAGCGAACCCACCGTTCAACCTTTCTGATTGGAATGATGGCTCCCTTAATGACGATCCGCGCTGGAAATATGGTCTGCCACCCTCAGGAAATGCGAACTTTGCATGGTTGCAACACATGATTCATCATCTGTCACCAAACGGGAAAATCGGTATGGTCCTTGCAAACGGATCGCTTTCATCTCAAAGTGGTGGTGAGGGTGATATCCGTCGCAGAATTTTAGAAGATGATCTGGTGGAAGCCATTATTGCCATGCCTACTCAGCTATTCTACACAACCCAGATTCCAGTTTCTCTGTGGTTCATCAGCCGAAACAAAAAGCAGAAAGGCAAGACGCTGTTTATCGATGCCCGTAAAATGGGGACGATGGTCAATCGCCGCTTACGCGAGATGACCACGGAAGACATAGCCAAGATTGCTGCCACTTTTGAGGCCTTCGATGAAGGAAAACTTGAAGATATAAAGGGTTTCTGCGCCGCTGTTACTACGGAAGATATTGCAAAGCAAGACTACATACTCACACCTGGGAGGTACGTCGGTATTGAGGAGCAGGAAGACGACGGCGAGCCGTTTGAGGAGAAGATGGTACGGCTGACAAGTGAACTGTCCGAGATGTTCAAACGTTCGCATGAGTTAGAGGATGAAATTCGCAGAAGACTGGGGGCATTTGGATATGAAATCTAAACTCTCAGAAAATATCGACCTTATAGGCGGTGGCACGCCCAAAACAAGCGTCCCTGAATACTGGGGTGGTGACATCCCGTGGCTTTCAGTCAAGGATTTTAACGATGATAGCCGTTATGTTTACTCTACCGAAAAAAAAATTACTGAAGCGGGTTTGGCGAATAGCTCAACAAAGCTACTTAATGTGGACGACATAATTATTTCGGCACGTGGCACAGTCGGTGAGCTTGCTATGATTCCTTTTCCGATGGCGTTTAACCAGTCATGCTATGGAATACGGGGAAAGAAAGGCAAGGTTATTCAGACGTACCTATACTATCTACTAAAAGACAGTATCCGCCTTCTGAAGAGGCAGACGCACGGTTCGGTATTTGACACGATTACGAGGGATACATTTGCCAACATTTATGTAGACTTTCCTTCCCTCGCTGAACAGCAGATGATTGCCGACACGCTTTCTGCGCTTGATGCTCGGATTGCTGAAAACAGAAAGATAAATCATCATTTAGTGTCGACGAGATCGGCAACGGACAGCTCGCCGGACATCAGCCGAGGTAAAAGCGAATCGCGGGCGGCTTGAAGATTACAGCTTTCCGCATAATTCGCTTCGATGGTAGCGTCCATCGGGTTAACCAGTTCCTCAAATTGACGAAGCACTTTGTCAGAAGGGATAAGCACAGGGAGGGTTGCCATATCGTTTTTATTAATAGAACCAAATACCGTGCCTTCACCGTTGAACATATCAAGTTGTTGCTTCAAGGCAAACATCGTGTAGAGGATAAACGACGGACAGCTGTTGTTGCTTTGGATACCCGACAAGCCACGACCAAGGCAACAGGATTCATAGGCAACGTTCACATCTCCAACAGGGGCGCGAACGCTCATAAGCACATCACCTTTTGCCGCCATTCGCTTGGGTTGCGTTGTGAACAGGCGGCGAGTTGGAAAGCGAGAGCCAAACTCGGCACGACCCTGATAAAAGACAGTCCCGATGCCATCTTCGTTGTAACTCGACCCTTCTGGAGATTGCCCCATAGTGATGGTGGCTATCTCGCTGAGTGTACCTTCCCTCCAATCGTCGGGCATTACGTACCCGAACGGCTCGAAGTCAACGAACCACGACTTAAAAATGGCCTGCGCTATCTGCTCTAAATGATGATTTACCGCTCCTCCTGCCAGCAATATACAAAATAGATGAAAGGCAGGAATTATTTTGAAGGATAAACTAATCACACAAATTCAAGTAAGAATGGCTTCGACGCTTAATATGGAGCAATTAGAGGAACTCAGACGGGTGCTGACATACGCCTTTGACGGAGTCGATATAACTGAAAAAGAGGCTCTAGAACCGACAGATGCTAATAATAACGGAGGAATGTTGGACGTGTTTATTGCCGCAAAACGAATAGAAGGCTGTAGTGACAAATCGCTGAAATATTACACCTTCACTGTCCGACAAATGCTTAATAGCATTGGTAAGCATTTTCGTGAAATCAGTACAGACGACCTTCGCGGGTATTTGGCTGACTATCAAAAATTTCGCGGATCTTCCAAAGTGACGATTGACAATATGAGGCGTATTTTTAGTAGTTTTTTTGGTTGGCTTGAAGATGAGGACTACATACTAAAAAGCCCTGTGCGCCGAATTCATAAAATAAAGACTGACAAACCGATAAAAGAAACCATCAGTGATGAAGGCTTGGAACTACTCCGTGACGCTTGCGATCAAATTCGTGATCTTGCAATAGTTGATCTCCTCGCATCGACAGGAATGCGTGTAGGTGAATTGGTGAACCTAAACCGAGGGGACATGAATTTCCATGAGCGGGAATGTGTTGTATTAGGCAAAGGAGGCAGCGAACGAATGGTCTACTTCGATGCCCGAACTAAAATTCACCTGCTAAATTATTTAGAAAGCAGAGATGACAATAACCCTGCTTTGTTCGTTTCCTTGAACCAGCCCCGTGAGCGGTTGCTTATCGGCGGGGTGGAAACACGGCTCAGGAAAATAGGCAAGCGGGCTGATTTGAATAAGGTTCATCCGCATAAGTTCCGTCGGACTCTAGCAACACGGGCAATCGACAAAGGTATGCCCATTGAGCAAGTACAGCGGTTACTTGGTCATGTGAAGATAGACACGACGATGCATTACGCGATGGTTAATCAGTCAAATGTAAAGAATTCACATAGAAAGTTTATTGGTTAGGAGGAAAATGGTAGTGTCTCAAGACTGGAAGATCACACGAATAAGTGATATATGCAAAACAAACCCCAATACCTACTCTGTGTCAGAGAAGTGGTCATATGTTAATTATCTGGACACGGGGAGCATTACGGAAAATAGTGTCAGTGAGATTCAGCACCTTGTAATAGGGAGGGACACCCTGCCGAGCAGGGCACGACGTAAAGTCGTCGTAGATGATATCCTATATTCGACGGTACGTCCTAACCAAAGGCATTACGGCATTGTTAAGGATGTGGTGCCGAACATGCTTGTTTCCACAGGTTTTGCGGTCATAAGGGTAGACAAGGCAAAGGCTGATGCTGATTATCTATATTATTACTTGACACAAAACGACATCGTAGATGGCTTACACGCCATAGGCGAACAGAGTGTTTCGGCTTATCCATCCATTAAACCTTCCGACATTGAGAGTATAGAGCTGCTTTTGCCATCACTCCCAGAACAGGTTGAGATTGGGCGAACTCTTAAAGCTCTTGACGACAAAATTGCCAACAATACTAAGATAAATCATCATTTAGAGCAGATGGCACAGGCCATCTTCAAGTCGTGGTTTGTGGACTTCGAGCCGTTTGGCGGGGAAATGCCTGCCGATTGGAGAGATGGCACGATTTCCGACTTGGGCGATGTCATTGGTGGCAGTACGCCATCTAAAGCGAAGCCCGAATACTACACCGAGCACGGCATCGCTTGGATAACGCCCAAAGATTTGTCCGTCAATAAGAGTAAGTTCATCACTCACGGAGCTGACGACATCACAGAACTTGGGCTTCGCAACAGCAGCGCAAGGCTTATGCCACGAGGAACTGTCCTTTTCAGTTCCAGAGCGCCTATCGGTTACATCGCTATTGCGAGCGGCGAGGTTTGCACAAATCAGGGCTTCAAGTCTATCGTTCCGAAAGAAAGTGTCGGCACTGCTTTCATTTACTACTTCCTGATTGAAAACCTTCAGAGCATTGAGAATATGGCTTCGGGTTCGACTTTTAAAGAAGTATCGGGAACAACAATGAAAGGCATTCCCGCTGTTATCCCTGATGATGACACGCTTCGCCGTTTTCAAGAAGAATGCACCCCCATTTTCGCGAAGCAAGAGTTACTCGAAGCTGAGAATGCTCGTCTTGCCGAAATTCGTGACAGTCTCTTACCCCGCTTGATGTCTGGTGAGTTGTCGGTTGTCGACCTCGGTGACGCTAAATGATGATTTACCAAACTGCGAAAGGAGGCCGCCGATGGGCAAATTCAATTTCTACTATGACGAATCCGAGCATAGCAGGAAGATTAACCACAAAACAATAACTGCGGAGAATTACTCCGACAGTTTTATCGCGGTTATCGTTGGCTGGCTCTCTGAGAATCAAGCCAGTTTGTATGAAAGGTATGGCGCATTTGAAGAAAAGTATCAGCACAGGCAGTCCGATGGCGAATTGAAGAGCAATACTATCAAGCAAAGTAAACTGAAAAGTGGTTTTGCATCGTTGAACAATGACAATCTTTCTTTGCTGGAAGACTTCTTGGGTTTGTTCGATGAAAGAATCTTTGTCTACTATGCAGTCATAAGTAAAATTGAATATATCATCCGTCAGCTATTTGAAGATTACGAAAATACCTTTTTCGTGGACATGGACGCGATGAAATATTCAATCACGAAGGCATTAGTCTTGTATCAGCCAAGCGACATTATGGCGGGGCTATATGAGAACACGGGCGAACTGATCGCTTTGTTGAAGAGCTTCTTTTCAGCTCAGATAGAAAAGGATAAGGCAAATGAAACGCTGAAGCAAATGGAAATTGAGCAATTTAGCCAAATTCTTATGATTTTAGATGATATATCTACGATTAGAACAATCGACTGGAATTACGACATCTCTTTCGTAGGCTTCAAAAAATATCTGGCTGAAAAAGCTATTCATACCTATTCGCTAACCATTGACAAGGAAGGTGAAAAGGGGAATACGGTTAAAGCAGCGGAACGTGTGGGCTTATTTCCGGTAACCGAAGCCGATTCGTTGACCTCCTGCGGGATTCGCATGGCAGATTTGTTAGCAGGGGTCATTTCCAAATTGCTTAAGGCGCTACGTAGTACGCTGCGCTATACCTCGCCAGAAGAGCAGGTAAACAAGAAGATTCTTGATAAAAGCTGGTTCGTGCTAAACGAACGACAGCTTGCCCTTTACAAAAAGATGTATCAAGTTGCAGTCGAATTGAATAAGGCTTGGTATAAGTCGTATGCAGGAACCTATTCAGACGACTTTATTGTGTTTATTGCTCTCTTGAGGTTTATGAATCATTTCGAGTCAGCAGAAGAGATAAAGAAAGATCTTGAAATGCAAGGCGAATACTTTAACGCTTATACTTGCGAAAGCCTGGCTGACTATTTTGAACGTATGCGGAATAAACTTCCAATTGATCCTGTGGTCGACACCACAAAAGACTATTTCTATAACCAACGTGGTGCAAAGGTTTATTTCGATACGAGCAGGCAGCCAATGCTTGTCATTAAAAGCGGCCTACAAATATGCAACGTTTTGTCGGTAGGCTTTAGCAAAGAGATGATTCCAATGATTACTGTAACAGAAGAGACTGAAGCAAAGTGCTATCGAATTCCAACGGAATTAACTGAATGGGCTATGACTTTGGTCGGATTTGCAAATTTGGGTGAGAACTTGTTTCCGTCTAAAATTATGTTTTCCAAGACCGAAGAAGGATATTTCGCAGATATTTTGTAACGGAAGCTAATCAGTATAAAGGAGGTTAGCCGCATGCCATATACCGAAGCAAATTATGAAAATGCTGTTTTAGAGGTGTTTCGCGACACCTTGGGGTACAGCCATATTTACGCACCTGATTTTGCCCGTGATTATACGGACCCGCTACACAAAGAGGAGTTGCTTGCTGCGTTGCATCGGGTAAATCCCCAGCTACCAGAAGTCGCACTTTACGAGGTTGCATATAAGTTGCGCAATTTTGAGGGTGGCACGGTATTGCAGAAGAACATCCAATTCATGGATTACCTCCAAAACGGGGTCTCGGTAAGTTACTTTGATAGTGGTGAACAGCGATCTTCTCTCGTTTATCTAGTCGACTTTAAAAATGTTGAACGGAACACTTTTACCGTTGCCAATCAATGGACCATAATTGAGAATAGCGAAAAGCGCCCTGACGTTATCGTATTCCTTAATGGTCTCCCTGTTGTAGTGCTTGAGCTCAAGTCGCCCAGTCGTGAGGAAACGGATGCGAGTGAAGCATTCTTGCAACTTCGTAACTATATGCATGAGATACCATCGCTGTTTATATACAACGCCTTTCTAGTGATGAGTGATCTTGCCATCTCTAAAGCAGGAACTATCACGGCAGGTGAAGACCGCTTTATGGAATGGAAAACAAAAGACGGTAGCTATGAAAATACACAGTATGCTCAATTTGATACATTCCTTGAGGGAATATTTGAAAAGGAGCGACTGCTTGATATAATCAAGAATTTTATCTGTTTTTCCGGGGATGCTAAAATTCTTGGCGCGTACCATCAATATTTTGCTGTACGAAAAGCAGCCGCCTTTGCCATCAAAGCTACTGAGACGGACGGAAAGGGCGGTGTGTTTTGGCATACACAGGGCAGTGGTAAATCGCTATCCATGGTTTTCTATGCCCATCTTTTACAAGAAGTGCTAAACTCTCCCACGATCGTTGTATTGACAGATCGAAACGATCTTGATGATCAGCTTTTTGGCCAATTCGCAAAATGTGCGGGGTTTCTCCGTCAAACACCTCAACAGGCCGAAAGCAGAACCCATTTGAAAGAATTGCTTGCTGGACGGCAGGCAAACGGCATTATCTTTACGACCGCACAGAAATTTGAGGAAAGCTCCGAGTTTTTATCTGACCGACGTAATGTCATCGTCATAGCGGACGAAGCGCATCGCAGTCAGTTTATCGACGAAAGGGTTGACAGTCAGACCGGGCGGATTCAGAAGTCCTTTGGCCTTATCATACGTGAAAGCCTACCTAATGCTACATACATAGGGTTTACAGGAACACCGATTTCCTCGAAAGATCGCTCCACCATTGAGGTTTTTGGAAACTATATAGACATTTATGATATGACCCAAGCTGTAGAAGACGGCGCAACACGTCCTGTGTATTACGAAAGCCGCGTGATCCACCTTAAGCTAGATGAGGATGTCTTGCACCGTATCGACGCTGAATACGATCTTGTAGCGGAAAGCGCAGAGCCTTACCTTGTAGAAAAGAGCAAGAAAGAACTAGGTCAGATGGAAAGCATTCTCGGTGCGGACCAGACGATAACAGCTCTTTCCGTAGACATTATCAAGCACTATGAAGAAAACCGCCAATACGAACTGACAGGCAAGGCCATGATTGTTGCATACTCTCGCGCCATCGGGATGAAAATTTACGATAAAATACTCCAGTTGCGCCCAGAATGGATAGAAAAAGTTGGCGTCGTCATGACGGATAGCAACAAAGATCCAGAAGAGTGGCGCAGTATCATTGGTAATAAACGTCGCCGTGATGAATTGGCCAAGAAATTCAAAGATGACAATGATCCAATGAAAATCGCTATTGTCGTAGACATGTGGCTAACGGGCTTTGATGTCCCTTCTCTTGCAACCATGTATGTCTATAAGCCTATGGCAGGACATAATTTGATGCAGGCCATAGCTCGAGTTAATCGGGTTTATAAGGATAAAGAAGGAGGATTGGTAGTCGATTATGTAGGAATAGCCTCAGCGCTGAAACAAGCAATGAATGACTACACCAACCGTGACAAGAGTAACTACGGCGATACGGACATTGCTAAGACTGCTTTGCCAAAATTCGTAGAAAAACTGGAGGTTTGCCGCGATCTGTTTTTTGGATTCGACTTTTCCAATTTTATGGATGAAAAGGCCACAGACCTAACTCGTGCTAAATCCATCAGCGGCGGAGTGAACTTTATTTCGGGAGTGGATAAAGAAAAACAACGTGAATCGTTCATTAAAGAAGCAATGCTACTACGTCAGGCACTGTCTCTTTGTCGTTCGTTGCTGAAACCAGAACAACGCTATGAGGCAGCATTCTTCGAGGCAGTGCGTACTCTTCTGACCAGGTTGACCGGAGAAGGTAAGCCTTTATCACTGAAGGAAATTAACACTCGCATTAATGAACTTCTAAAGGCGAGCATTCAAAGTGAAGGTGTTATCAACTTATTTTCGGATATTGACACAGGGTTTTCTCTATTTGATCCTAAGTTCCTTGATGAAATCGCAAAGATGAAGGAACGCAATTTAGCCGTTGAAATTCTAAAAAAACTGCTTGCAGAGCAAGTCTCGCTATATCGTAGGACGAATCTTGTGAAATCTGAAAAGTTCTCAGATATGCTCTCTCGTGCAATGAAGGCGTACCTAAACGGTATGCTTTCCAATGAGGAAGTCATAACTGAACTGATGAAGATGGCAAAAGATATGGCAAACGCTCATGCACAAGGTGATGCAATGGGATTGAGCGCTGAGGAACTGGCGTTCTATGACGCCCTAACCCGACCGGAAGCAGTCAAAGATTTCTATGAGAATAAGGATCTTGTTGAACTTACCCACGAACTCACAGAAATGCTCCGCAAAAACCGCACCATAGACTGGCAGAAGAAAGAATCTGCCCGTGCAGGTATGAGGCGTATGGTCAAGAAACTTTTGAAGAAGTATAAATATCCGCCTGAAGGTCTTGAAGACGCAATCGCCACAGTTATCGGGCAGTGTGAGATGTGGACGGATAGTATCTAAATAATTTATATAACCCATATACGATTAAGTACAAGACCAAAATGCCTGAAACACAAGATTGGGAAGCAAGCATATTTGTTCTGGATCCCGATGAAGATCATAAATATTATTGATTGAGTGGTAGACACCCATAATTTTGAACTTGATTACAATTAAGCATGTGGGAGGCTAAAATGAAACGAGATATGGACCTTGTTCGCCTGATATTACTGGAAATTGAAGATAAATATCGCTCAACAGCCATATACGATTTGGCTATTGATGGATATGATACCGAGATGGTTGCTTATCACTGTAAAATTCTATATGAAGCAGGTCTGATTTCGGACTATAAAGCACAATATGCTGACAACGAAATTTATGTGTTTGGTGTCGGTTCTCTAACATGGGATGGGAATGATTTCCTGGAAAAAATAAGGGACGATTCTCAGTGGAAGAAAGTCAAAGAAACAATTACAAAAAAAGGGTTACCATTGGTTGTAGACACAATTAAGTCGGTTGCAAATGCCCTTATTTCTGCAACAGTTGAAGGAATAACAAATTCGATAATTAAGGGAAATTAGTTAAAGAATAATGGCAAGCAATGCAAGTGTTTATACACTTGCGAAAATCACATTTGATTTTCTTATCCTGGGAGAATCCCAGACCCATTAGAACGAGTTTGAATCATACATCAAGCAACAAATTCGTACCTTTTAGTAAGATGATATATCTATTTGAAAAAATTCTAAAGAAAGGAGCTGAACTCATAATGATAAAGATTGTTGATAATCAAGAACTCAAGTTGGTATATAAGAAAGGATTTGGAGCGTGGACATACCACCTTAGAATTCCAGGGACTGCAGATATTGAGGGGAAATGGGGTTTTCTAAAGGTATCCGGGACAATTGACGGTTATGAAGTAAAAAGCATTAATTTGGCTCCAAGGAAAAATGAAGACAAGATAATCTCGATCAATAGAAAGATTAGAGAGGCAATCGGTAAAAGCGGCGGAGATACAGTTAATGTGACTTTGTTTTTGCACGATTAAAATACTTGAAACATCTGACACAAATGATTTTAAAAGGGAAATACTTGGTGGCAACGCTGGCACTTTGTCAGATAACACAGTGTTTAGGGCTTACGCAACAAACCAATTTTCATCAGTAAGTCGAGCAAAGGTTGAATTGGATTTTTGAAAAAGCCTAACGAAGATAATTAAAGACAAACCAGTATAATTATTCATGGAAGGGTCAATTGAGCTGCTATTAGTTATTAATACGGATAAAATTGACTTGTCTGGTGCATGACGGGAGGAACCACAATTGGATCATTACTTACCCGGAACACCATAATCCAGTATAGGCGGCAACCCTGTTTTGAGAGTTCTTACAGGAAATGAATGATGGTAATTATGTTGCATTTGAAGAAGGAGGCTTATTCGTTCGTGAGTAATGATATTAAAGCAATTGAAACAGAATATGACGGACATCGATTTCGCAGTCGACTTGAAGCTCGTTGGGCAGTCTTTTTCAATGCAGTCGGTCTAACTTATGAATATGAAATTGAAGGATTTGAAATGGATGGAACCAGATATCTTCCGGACTTTTATATTCCCAGCTTGAATAGGTGGTTCGAAATCAAGGGCAAGCCGTTGAGTCTGAACGAAATAAAAAAGTGCGAAGAATTCTGCCGTAGGCTTGATAATGAGAATATAAAGTACTCAGTCCTTATTGGGTCGCCGAATTTATGCGCCATACCCTTCGGAGATTTTTTTGGAATACTGGAGTACGTCTGGGAGTGGCCCTCTGAAAAGTATCCTGACAATTATCGCATTCAAGCTCCCAAGGAACTTATAGATGACAAGTACTATTCCCGATTTGTAAAGGGCTTATGGGTTGTTCCTGATAAGACGGAAGAGGAAGTTGCGGTTGCAGCTGTTGCAGCAGGCAAGGCAAGATTTGAATTTGGAGAAAAGCCTGATGTATAGGGATTCTAAAGTTGAGGCGATGGGATTTCGGACTGGTTCCCTCAGAGCGAAGTCTTGAAGCGGTCGGCAAATCTGTGCGTTTGCATATTATTGGTAGGAGCAAGGTCTTTGACCTGTTTCCGAGAACGCACAAGGGTAAAAATCGGCGTGTTTTAAGGGAAAAACACGCTTTGATAAATTCCCGCGAACGAACACAAAAATCTGACATCAATCTGGAGCAATCGAGCCAGCAGGAAAGTGAATCCTTATCAGCTAACGTCCGCTTAGGTTTACAGTTCCGCTACCAACAAGGAAAGGTGCAGGTCAACCACAATTGGTTCCTGGGCTACACCAAGGACGAAGACGGACACCTCATCATTGATCAGGAGCAGGCGGAAGTCGTAAAACGAATCTACCGCGAGTACCTAAGTGGTAATAGCCTTTTGAAGATAAAAAGATCACTTGAAGCAGACGGCGTTCTGAATGGTGCTGGACGTGGAGAATGGAATGAAACCAATATCAAGCAGATCCTAACCAATGAGAAATACATCGGCGACGCATTGCTTCAAAAGACCTATACAGTAGATATTCTTGAAGGTGCACCGATAACGGATTTGGCTGTCCAAATGCTTGCTGAGATTAGAAATAGTGGAGATATTCACCAATATAAAGTTTATGCGCATCATAATGCTAAAGGTATACCTATGTATTCTGCAACTTTACCAATTATTGGAGAAAATAATCGAATTATAGGTTTACTCTGTATGAACTTTCATACAGAAATTTCCTTGTGTGACATGCTGCATGGTTTTTTAAATCACAACAATGATAAGAAGAATGACTTACTTGTGGAAACATACACAAATAATTAGAATAAAATGATTGCAACAGCTGTTTCCTCCGCTCAGCTAGAGGTTTCTAATAATCCATCAATAACGGCGCCAAATAGAAATAAAGAAATTATATACATACTTAATGAAAAAGGAATATTTCAGTTGAAGGATGCAGTAGTACAGGTGGCACATTACCTTGGTATTACTAAGAACACGGTTTATCTACATCTTAGGAATTTATCAAATAATGGTGTAGGAAATGATGAAATAAAAAAGGTATGATAAGAATATCGAAGCTCAACTCGCCTGCGGTAAATGATTTTGAATTGGCAGAGTTTAATTTGTTTTATTCTTAAATAGATTTAATGTCTTGCTCACAGCATTCTGGAAAAAAACCAAGACATGGGATACCCCGTTGGTTTCAACGGGGTGTGTGATTTAAGTTCCAATCGTTTTTCAAGAAAACAAAATTTGAAGATATTTTAATAACCTTTATAATCAAAATTATGAATCATGCTCTAAAAAATGGTCAATTGCATATGATACTTGCAAAAGAAAAAGCGTATCTATATTTCTGATATCTATTCGACCAATTTCTTCAATTCGTTCTAATCGGTAAATCATAGAATTCCTGTGAATAAATAAGTTACTGGCAGTCAGTTTGATATTGCATCCACTTTCTAAATAAGCTCGAAGTGTATGGTATAAATTGGTTGCGTTATCATTGTCGTACTTTCGCAAAAGGGCAAGAGCAGGATGGCAATACTTTCCTATGGATACATTTGAAGGTATTTGCGATAGTAAATCATAAAATTGGTAATCCCAATATTTGTAAATGCGTTGTTTTGTTGATAACCGTTCACCGAGCTGGATAGCTGCTTTTGCCTGTGCATAATGAAGGGCAAAATGGCCAATACGTGAAAAAGTATTTGAGATTCCAACTATCAGATTTTCTGTTTTGGCAATGCTATTAAGCTGATTTAACTCTGCTTCAGTAATATCAACTGTTTTGTTAAAAGGAAACAGCACTGCAATTAGGGTGTCATGGTAAGTCATGTGGACATTTGGAAATGTCTGATGTATGACAGGGGTAAGGCATTTCTTTATGTAGTCAGAACCATAATATCGTTCTGGTTTGATAGCCAAAGCAGCCATATGTGGAGCGAAAGTTAACGTATTTAATTCTGGTGAAAGTTCTTCTGGTAAGGCTCCGATTAAGAGATTATATAATACTTTTTGGTCCTGGCTGCTTTGCTGGAATAAGGCAGGGAAATCATTTGCCAGTATATGGCTGACTGCCTGGCTTATAGTTGCCATCATGGAAAAATGCGTTGGAATTAAGTTTGTTTCACTTGCAATCATAACAGCATATCCTACATGTGCTCCGCGAAAAAATATACGGTTACACAATTTTCGATAATGTGATTCTGTACAGGAGACTTCTACAGAATCTGTAGGATAGGATGGATTTTGAAATTCTTTCATAGAAAGGGTAGTTTTGATAAATTCATAGCTGCAATACCCTCTTTCTACATTTTTGCGCCAAAGTTCGTCTGCTATTGGACTTATTGTAGAATAGACAATGACTTTAAAATCAAGATCAATGAGTATTAATGGATTTCCGAGCTTGACAGCAGAAGCATTTACAACAGCCTGTATATCATGGCTTTCTTCAGATTTTCGGATTAGTTCCTCATATAAGCCCTTGCCTTCTGATTGTTCCAGTATTAGCTTGGTGCGGTTAAAAACCGCAAAGAGGGATGTCTCTGTAACGAGAGCCAGATCATCAATCAGATTGAGTGAATTTGTTGATTGAGCTTCTGTACCCAAGATACAGTGCATTGGAAAAATGTTTTTAATGTTTAGTTCTCTTTCAAATCCAAAATATAATGTCTTTTCATTATCCACTAATTCATTCCCGTCTAAAAAAGCAATATCAGAAAAGCTGATAGAACTGGAATTATTGACTAAATGAATTGTATCAGTTTGGGATAATATATTGACTAATTGATTAAAATACATGGTGTTTCGCCTCTGCTATATATATTAAAATTATTAGTTTTTATTATAGTGCACAAAGTACAAATCGTCAAATGTATTTTCGTATAGTGGGCATGTTAACGATTTGTCAATAATTGTGTAAAGTAAAAATGTACATAAATTGAGCCGTAATGAGGAGGAAAGGAACATGAAAGAAACAATGAAAGGTTTAGTGTATCATGGAAATAAGACAATTAGCCTGGATGATTTGCCAATGCCCAAAATTGAAAAGCCAGATGATGTAATAGGAAGGGTGACGGCATCTGCAATCTGTACGAGTGACATACATATTGTTCAGGGACATGCGCCGGCGAAAGCTCCATTGGTTCTGGGACACGAATTTTGTATTGAAGTTGTTGAAGTAGGAGAGGCAGTAAAAGAACAATACAAAGTTGGGGAACATTATGTGGTAGCGCCATTAAGCTTCTGTGGGCAGTGTGATATGTGTAAACTTGGGCGTGTAGGAAGATGTGAGAATGGTGGCGGATTCGGTATTTTCCAGAGCGGAGCGCAGGCAGAATATATCAGGGTATCTAACTCAAGGACTTGTATGTACAAGGTTCCTGATGGGGTAAAAGATGAGGAAGTGCTTCTTGTTCCGGATATGCTTGCAACAGGTCTTTTTGGCATTAAGCAGGCAGGCGTTCAAAAAGGAGATACAGTAGCGGTAATAGGGCTTGGGCCGGTTGGATTCTGCACATGCGAATTGCTAAAGAAGATATATGAGTGTAATGTCATTGCAATTACCAGACAGCAGGAAAGTCTTGAAAAAGCCAAGAGGTTAGGGATTGCAGATGAAATTGTGAATGCGACAGATTCTGAAATGGTTGGAAAAGTGCTTCAAATTACAGGAAAGGGCGCTCCAATAGTAATCGAGACAACTGGTAACCAGACAACGATGGAGACGGCATTTAATATTGTAGCCTATGGTGGAATGATTTCCACAGTGGCAGTATTCGGAGGTCCGATCTCTGTTCCGTTCCATACTCTTGTATATAAGAATGCAAGAATAGCAATGGGCATTCAGAGGGCAGAAGGTATTGCTGATATGATACAGTATGTGAAAGATGGGGTTATTGACACTACATTTGCGTTAACTCATAAGGTTCCTTTGAATGATATTATAAAAGGCTATGAACTGTTCGGATTAAACGGAAAACGTACACCAGGATGTATTAAAGTGGTAGTAACACCTTGGGAAGATCGCTAAACAGTAGAAAGGAAGGATAGAATGTACGAAAAATTGTTTTCCTCTGGGAAAATTGGAAATGTTGAGCTGAAAAACAGACTCGTGATGTCACCAATGGGAATAGGTTTGGCAGATATGGATGGAACACCAAGCGATGAGATGATTGCCTATTATGAGGCAAGAGCTATCGGTGGCGCTGGACTAATTATACCAGAAATTACCCGTGTGAATGATGTACATGGAGCTGGATTGATGAGACAGCTGTCTGTTACAAAAGACAGGCATATCGAGCCGTTGTCACGTCTTGCACAGGCGGTCCATAAACATGGTGCGAAGATTTTTATGCAGCTTCAACATCCGGGGAGAGAAGGAGTATCCAGACTTATCGGCGGCCAGCCAGTAGTGAGCGCTTCTGCTATTCCTTGTAAAGTCTCTAAGCAGGAAACGAGAGCATTGGAAACAGAAGAAGTAAAGCAGCTGATTCAGCAATTTGTTGATGGAGCAGTACGTGTACAGAAGGCGGGATGCGATGGAGTAGAACTACATTGTGCGCACGGCTACCTCTTGCAGCAGTTTTTGTCACCGTATACGAATAAACGAACAGATGAATATGGAGGGAGTTTTGAGAATCGTCTTCGTATTGTGAAAGAGATTATACAGGGAATACGTGAAGCTTGCGGTAAAGAGTTTCCAATTGGAATACGCCTTACAGTGGAAGAATTCCTTGATAAAGTAGGTGTCACAGAAGACTACATACATATACAAGATGGAGTACAGATTGCAGTTGCATTAGAAGCGGAAGGACTTGATTTCATTGATGTTTCTGTAGGGCTTTATGAGACAGGATCAACTTGTGTAGAACCGATTTCTTTCCCGCAGGGCTGGAGACGTGATCTGATTAAGGCGGTTAAAGATAACGTGAAGATTCCAGTTATCGGTGTGTCTTCTATTCGAGATCCGGAAATTGCAGAAAAGTTCCTGGAAGATGGAGTTGAAGATTTTGTATCAATGGGACGCTCCTGGTTATGTGATGAGAATTGGGGAAGAAAGGTTCTGGAAGGAAGAGAATCAGAGCTGAGGAAGTGCATTAACTGTTTGAGATGTTTTGAAAGCCTTGAGCAGTGGGGTGGTGCGGGAGTTCCGGCGGAATGTGCACTGAATCCGAGACTTGCAAGGGAAAAGAGATATGGCGAATTGACTTTAGCGCCTGCAGGTAAAAAAGCAGTTGTTGTTGGTGGTGGCCCAGCTGGAATGTGTGCGGCACAGACGCTTGCGCTTCGTGGCGTAAAGGTTATTTTGATGGATGATAAAGCAGAACTGGGCGGGACTGTGAATTATGCGAAGAAACCACCGCTGAAAGAGCGTATGCAGTGGCTTGCAAATTATTATAAAAATGAATTTAAGCGCCTTGGAGTTGAGGTTCGCTTAAATACGAAAGCAACAGAAGATTCTATCGTAGAGTTAAATCCAGATGCAGTGATAGTTGCAACAGGTTCTAAGTCGGTGGTGCCAAGTAAAATACCAGGGATTACGAATGAGCATGTATATACAGTAGAGGAGATTTTAGGCGGTAAAGTTCATATAGAAGGTAAAAAAGTTGTTGTCATCGGTGGAGGTCAGACAGGGCTTGAAACTGCAGAATATCTATGTACTGGAAAAAATCAAGTTGCTATAGTAGAAATGTTGGATAAGTTAGCTCCAAATGCGAATCCGACAAATGTAATGGATGTTTGTGGAAGATTGGGTAAAAGTGGAGTTCAATATTACTTATCACATGCACTCAAAGAAGTAAAAGAAGATAGGATTATCCTTGAAAAACTTGAAAATCATACAGAAGTTTCAATTCCGGCAGATGCAGTTGTGTTATCATTAGGATACCGTCCGGATGGAACACTTGCAGATAGTTTAAGAGAACGTGGTATAGAAGCGCATGTGATTGGCAGTGCAAAAGTAGATGGTACAATAGCACCGGCAACTCGTTCAGGATATGAGATAGGGCGAGCGTTGTTTGCGGAAGAAAAGAAAATTCCAGGTTTTGTATCCTCAAAAGAAGATGTAGGGAATTTTGGGAAAATAAATTTGATGAAAAACCAGGAAGGAGTTTACTTGGCATATCTGACAGATCCAGCAGCAGTAGCGCGTATCCTTCCGCCACCGTTGAAACCATTCCCTATGCCGATTGTAACATTGTCAGTATGTCATATTAAGGAACCCACTTTTGCAGATGATTACTATGAAGCAATTTTGGGAGTCTATGCAATGTACGGGCAGCAGAAGGGACTTTATACCGCCAGCTTGATTCTTGGTGGAAATGGCGCAGAGATGGCAACACAGTGTGGCCGGGATAATAGCGGTATACCGAAGAAATTAGGCGGGGAATTCATGATGCGCAGGAATGGCGATGAAGTGAATGTACAAGTAACACGCAGGGGAACAGAGTTAGTAGACATCAGCATGAAATTAGGAGAATATAATAATCCAATGACTGCGGTGCTGTATCAGATGCCATCTGCGGGTGGAAAGACAATGGGTGGCGGATTTTATTATATGTTTGACAATCTGCCAGATAAGGATAGTGTAAGTCATTTTACAAATGCGTGCTTGATCTCTAATCTTTGTGAGTATACTTATCATAGCTGGGAGCCTGGACATGTAAGTGTGAAACTTAAATCAAGTCCTGATGATCCATGGGCTGAGTTGCCGATTAACAGTGTAATTGGAGGCGCTTGGGCAAACAATGACCTTTTGATTCAGAAAATGACACTTTTGGAAGAAGTGGAAGCTGATAAAGTAGTTCCGTATCTACTTACAGGACGTTATGATCGAACTGCATTTATGGAAACATATAGAAAATAAAATTAATGTATATTAGTTGTCTGATATTTTATTACTTAAAATTTGGGCTAGATTAAATTTGATTATAATTTTTGAAGAGAATAATAATCTCTGGATTAGAACCAAAAATTTTTGTTTTGCCCGAATAGTTGCTGTTTAATATTTCGGATGAATTGGAGGCAGTTGCTTCACGGGAGATCTGTGGAGCAACTGCTTTTTAATTTTAAGAATCATATGGATTAAACAGTGAAACATTTCAAATAAGCTTACGGGATGAAGATCAATATTATTCATCAGAAAAATTATTATGAAAGGCAAGAAGCTGTTCTGCAAGGCAATCAAGTGTATTTAATAGAATTTTTCTGTTTTCCGAAGTACAAGCTTGGAATTTTCCAATGAATCTTTGTATTTCCTCATCATCGACAGGAATTTTTGAAGGAAATAGCATATTTGCTGAAATGCCTAATCGCTCAATTATTACAGATAAAGTTTCATAGGTAGTATTTTTTCTGCCTTTTTCAATATCCTGAATAGTTTCTTGGAAGAGAAAACGAAGAACTGGTACTTGGGTACTATGATGATCACTCAAAAGTGATCAACGAAAAATATGTAGGATACACAGGTGTGTACTTTAAGGAATTGGGTAAGGATGGCAGGATTTTACGGTTTCCTAAAGATTGGATGCCTTCCAGAATAAGCTTGGGCAAGTTCGTATTTGGATATTCCGATAAGATAGATATAACACCAATGAAGGTAAAAACGATTTTTGAGAACGGAAAGTTTATCGGGCCATCAATTGCAGAGGAAGAAAAACTTGATTATTAAGGAAAGAAATAGAATGTTGATACATTCCTGACAACAGCAATCTGTGGATATGTTTCTGCAGATAGACGCAAAAGTGGATTTGTTTCCGCATACGGGTGACGTCCATAGTGCTGCCTCGGGACATTCACGCAAGGGCACGACATCAATATCGACGTCTCAACCTATAACATTGGACATGTTTCCTCAAACGTAAAATTTGGATTTTGCCGTCTGACATCAGATGGTCAAACTCCGGCCATCCAGAACATGAAAACATGTCCATGTATCTTTAGATTGTTATCCAGATCAACAAGTTGCAAGGACACCCGATTTGGCTAGTTGGCTATATTATCGGCTTTATTGGTTATTCATATTCTATAGAACCCGCTCTATTTTTTTATCTTCTGGGCATGAGGCTCCCATAATAAGATTGACATTGTTTTTTATGATTACAGATTGTTTCATAATGTTCTTCATAGACCTATAGTCTGCTGATAGCGATTTTTTCGCACTCGAGCACTTCTGGTATTCTAATTGAAGATTTTTCATGGCAGGTATTTGCTTTGCTGAGAGCAAACTGAATGCTTGTTTCGCAGATTGATGAATCAAAATATCCTCTGCGTTTGCCTCGTAAAACCTTCCTGAAAATCCGGACTCTCGATATGCGGTATATATCTCCTTCGTTTTCGCATAGTTAATGATATGCTTCTTCAACTCAGTAATCTCCGCCATTCGTTTTTCAAGATCCTTGATCTGCTGTGACAGCTCGTGATATCGATCCGTCGCAGCTTTTGTTTTTTCAACCAGCGTTTCATAATCGGTAATGTTGTTTTCTGTCAGAAAATTGATGGTCTGGGCCATTTGCTTCAGATTGAAAACCTTCGCCCAGCGTTCGTAACCAGGACCTTTTCCTGCTTGCAGCTTGGCCTGAATGTCCACCAGAAGGTTGATCTTATCTGGATTTTTTCGATATGGAACTTTGGCTTTTGGCGCGTGGACCGTCTTTCCGAGTATCGCTGATCTCAGTTCATCTTCAGAATATCCTTCACCCAGGGATCGTAATCTGGTGAATTTTTGCTGACCACTGGCTTTGAAGGCGAGATGCTGCCCTTGTTTCACTTCATAGCCGGACTCCATCATGAGCTTCAGGAAAGTATCAAAATCTGCTGGCTTTTGCGCCATGACAGCATCGATGATTTGTCTCAGCTTCTCCTGCCAGGATAGCGGTTTTTTGTCGCCCAGCCACTTGCCGTAATGGGAGGGTCCTTGCTTTGGTTTTTCGATGATTGAGAGTCCGTTCTCAAGGCAAAGCTTGTCACTGATTTTCCGGACTGCTTCGCTAGAGCCAAAGAAATTTCTAAATTTCTGTGTATGATCGATAGATGTGGAATTGAAAATGATGTGATTATGGATATGGGCATGATCGGTATGGGTGGCGACAACAAATTGATACTTGCCCTTGGTGAAACTCATGGCCAGCTCAAAACCGATCTCCTGTGCCTTCTCCGGGGTGATCTCACCCGGCTTAAAGGACTGTCGGATCTGATAGAGCACGATGTCACTCTTCTTCTCTTCACCGCGTCCAATGTAGGTTTCATATTCTTTCTTGCAGAGCAGCATCTCTCCGGCGGCGGTTTCCGGTTCGCAGCCATAGGCCTTGACGAGCTGGCCACTGTTGGTTTTTTCTGGATTGATGGCATAGGAAAGGCGTTCATGTACCGTGTGGGCCACAGTCTGGCCTTTGATGACGTGCATGGGAATTAATCTCGTGGTTGCCATAGCGGACACCTCCTTCCAAAAGAAAAAGGCGCAGCAGATTGCTCTACCGCGCCGTCACAGGATTATTCTTTCTTTTCTCAAATAGCTTTCAGAGAATCATTGAATACACCAAGCAACTCAACCAGGAAGGCTGCGATCAGCGGCAGTCCGAAGGGACTGATCAGCCACGCCAAACCCATCAATCTCAGACCTTCTGGGAAATCCTGAAGCAGGACCATAGTTCCCAGCGCAATGGCAAAGCAGACAAAAGCCACGATCCCAAGCACCATGGTGGACAGCTGGCACAGCAGACGGCAGGCTGCAACAAGGATCGTCAAAGCCAGTGTTAACGGGAATAAGAACAGCTTGATGAGAAATCTCATGCTGCACACCTCCATTCAACCAAATTATCTTCTACTCTGAGCGTAGCAAGGAATCCAAATGTCGTCCATGTTGTCGATAAAAAATTTTAGTCTATGGTGGAAAGGCGGGTCATGATCTGATCCGCCTTTTCCCATACACTCTTTAGGCTGCTCTGGATATCCTCAATATCAGCCTCATAGATGCGTCCGGTCTCATGCGCCCGCTTGGCATATTGATTCAGGTTGTTGCTGCTTCTTCGAAGGAGCGATACCAGTTCAGAAATATCGGAGAGGTCCAGCCGGACCACATAGCCGTCAATAGCCATCTTTCTGATGTAGGCCCCCATGTTTTTTGTCCCCAGCTGG
The DNA here is from genome assembly GCF_018128545.1 of Sinanaerobacter chloroacetimidivorans. Lineage (GTDB taxonomy): Bacteria > Bacillota > Clostridia > Peptostreptococcales > Anaerovoracaceae > Sinanaerobacter > Sinanaerobacter chloroacetimidivorans. The sequence continues at coordinate 183,192 of NZ_JAGSND010000005.1, forward strand.
CGCATCTTTTCTTCGATCAGCGCTTTTTCACACTCGTTGACCATGATAATAATGGGGATCTGTCGCTTCCTGTTTGCCAAATCATCACCTCCTCGAGTGCCCACCACCTTTCTGCTGTAGATGTTCTTTTTAGTCGTCTCCTTCCTCGTAGTCGGGAACCAGGATCAACTCTCCATATTCCTGATCACTCATGGCCGTCAGCTTCTTCAAGGCACTTTGGATAAGTTCGGAGAGTTCCGCGTCGTCAGGGGCAAGCTCCAGGGCAATTTTTTCAAGTCCTGCCATCAGTCCAGCCCGGGTGCCGGTATCATAAATACACATGAGGTTAAGTTCTTCAATACTGAATCTATCCATCTTCATCTCTCCATTTCTGCAGTTTTGTGAGGCAGCGTTTTGCTGATCTCAGATTTCTCAGAAGACTTTTTCAGCCGCTGCTTTACGGATTCCTTCAGTGGCTTTTTCTCTTCGCGGCTTTCGGCAGGCGCATTGGTCTTTTCCAGATCTTTTGTTGGAACGTTATTGATCAGTCCATCAAATTGATTGTCATTCTGCTCCACCGTATCCTCAATGCTCCGCAAGGGATTGATGGGTTTGATGAACTCCGGCACTTCCTTAAAGCCAATGGCATCCACATAATGAGCGGTGTGCTCGCCGTGTTGCTTCAAGACGATGACATCGCTCATGGATAGGCTATGCCCGGTGAAGTCCTTGGGCCGATCCTCATTGAATTTTTCATAGATACCGTTCAACGTCCCATTAGTGTCGGCAGCCGCCTCAAAATGTCCGGTGTAGGTCAGATCATAATTCTTATAGTCCACAGTCAGACCGAGCTTCTGCAGGTGATGCAGGCTCTCAAATTGATGGTTTCGCAGATTCTCGTCGTTTCTCAGTTGATAGATGGCATAGGTGTCATCTGGACCTATGAGGAATTCCACCTCCTGCAGGCGAGGAGATGGATTATCATCAGTCCCCGTCTTTTCGTTTTGCTTTTCTATGTCTGCTGCAGAAATCCCGCGCTCCTTGGTGATTTCTGCAAAATGGCGATCGATGTCATCGATTAGCTCTGCTGAGGTCTTGCTGATAGTCTCCAGGGAAGCCTTCAGCTCGGGCAGATCCTTGTCCTTGCTCCAGGCAGCGATGTAGCCAAAGCTGTTCTCGTCTGTGGCGATGCCATAATAGGCACATACCGCAAAGGAGACACTTTCTGCCTCGACTTCTTCAGTTCTCCGATCTTTAGGCTTTTCCGGTGCTTTGCCAGCTTCTCCACGATCTTGCGCCTGGTCAGGCTGTAGATTATGAAGCTTGGCGTGGGCGATCTCATGGATGGCCGCAGAGACCGTCTGGATCTCACTCATGTCATCCCGAATGGCGATTTTTTGTCTGCCCTGGCTGAAATAGCCGTCGGTGCTAGCGGGCATCACTTCAAAGGATATGGGAACGGGGGAGGATCGCTTCAGAGCCTCCATGAAAATATCATATTGCTTGACGTCGCCGGTCAGGGTACTTGCCAGCTGGGGAAGGGGCTTCCCGTCCGTCTGGGAGACATCAAAGACAGAGACGACCCGAAACCGGGGGATCTTGATCTCCACTTCTTCGGTGAGAGTCTTGCCAGTGACATCCCGCAGGGGTTTCTGCGTCACAGGATCTAGCTTATCAACTTCTTTTTTGGTTTTGACAGGGGCTGGGGCAATGATGCGGATGCCTTTTTCACCTTTCAGGACATTGCGCTGGAACTGATCCTGCCAGCGGTTGTATCCGGCCACCAGTGTGGCATCCGGCTTTTGCATGGCGATGAGGATCGTGTTGTTCAGGGAATAATGATGAAACCTCGACATGGTGCGCAGGTAGTCCTGGTATTTATCGCCGCTGAAAAAATCACGGATGCCTTGTTCCAGCTTGTCCGTGATTTCCTTGAGGCCATCCTTGATGTTTTTTTCGGGTGCCACCTGAGCTGAGGATTCCCTGACCGCTTCCTTTTGGCCGTAAGCAGCTGGCGCTTCCAGTACGCCGTGGGCCTGGAAGGAGTAGTGATCCTGCTGATTAATCCCATTGATAATCAGATGGTCCAGCACCTGGATGCCCAGAAGATTGCCGGTTTCCTTCAGCCTTTTCGTCACGGTGAGATCTTCAGAGCTTGGCGTCAGATCGCCGGATGGGTGATTGTGACAAAGGATCACCGCATTAGCCTTATTGACGATGGCATTTCGGAAGACTTCCCTGGGGTGGACGATGGAGCTGTTGATGGTCCCCAGTGATACGACCTCATGATCGATGACACGGTTCTTGGTATTGAGGAAGGCCACAACAAAGGCTTCCTTGTCATGGACCTGATCCATCACCGAGCGAAAAAAGTTCGCTGCCGTATCCGGTGAATTAATGACCGGGTTTTTCGTGTTGATACCGCTGCTCATGCGGTAAAGATCCAGAAAGGCCTGGACATAGCGAAGCTCATCCGTGTTATTCATCGCTATCCACCTCCAGCTCGGCCATCATCTCAACTAAGAGAAACAGATCTCCCAGTTTGTCAGCTTCTTCCGGTGTTGATACATATTCTTCCGGATTCTCCCAGAGCTCCAGCAGATTATCTGTGCTCACCTCAATACCGAGGAGAGCCTTGATCCGATCTTTGACATTCATGATTTTTCCATCCTTTCTTTAGATTTTGTCGATGTTTTGTCCTTATCCTTGGTTTCACCAGACGTGAAATCCAGCCTGAAATTGACGTACTTGCCGCCAGTATCCTCCATGATGATCCAGGCATCGTAGGCCTTATGAGTCTTGGGGGAATAAAGGTTTTTCATCAGGATGCTGCCTTCCTGAAGAAGAGAAGCAGCCACCTCCCGTGTCAGTGCTTTTTTCTTGTCCTTGAAGAAACGGTTATCCTTCCACAGAGCGAATGTACAGGTCTTGTTCTGGCAGAAAAAGCGACGTTCCCCTTCCAACACCTGATCCTGGCAGCGGGGGCAGGGTCCAATGCTTTCCGGATTCAAGGCCAGCTCGCCGGGGGGTTCAGAGACCGCCCGATAGGTTCTGACCAGGTCCTTCAGGTGCTGAGAGATCTCCGCCATGAAGAGCTCAGGAGAGAGCTGTCCCTTTTCGATGTGCTTCAGCTTATCTTCCCATTCCGCCGTCATCTGGGGTGATTTGATCTGCTCCGGCAGGATCGTGGCCAAAGCAACTCCCTTATGAGTAGGCTGCAGGGTCTTGAGCTTTTTGTCGCCTCGGCGCTCCACCAGCTCAGTCTTGATCAGCTTTTCCAGGATGCCTGCCCGTGTGGCCGGAGTCCCCAGACCTTTTCGCTCAGCATCCTCAGGCAGATCCTCCAGGCCAGCATTTTCCATGGCAGAGAGCAGCGTATCCTCGGTAAACAGCTTGGGCGGGGTGGTTTTTCCCTCCTCCAGCCGGACGGAGACCGAATCAAAGCGCTGGTCCTTTTCCAGTCTGGGCAGCGGGGTTTCTGCTTTCTTTTCCGTTTTTCGAATGGCTAGCGTGTTGCGATAATACTCCTCCACAGACTTCCAGCCGGGTTGCAGGATGGTTTTTCCCTTGGAAGTGAAGCGTTGATCACAGCAGTCCAGAATGACCGTCGTTTCCGAATAGCGATGAGCTTCTCCAGTGGCTGTGATGAGGCGTATGGCCAGAAGCTTTAAGAGCTCCTGCTCGCCCTTGGGCAGACGCTCCAGGATATTTTCCTTCAGAGCATGGGTCGGGATGATGGCGTGATGGTCGCTGACCTTGGAATCATCCAGCAGCAGCTTTAGATCCGTCGAATATCCCTTCGTCACATTCTCCGGCAAAAGAGAAAGCGCTGACTGAAGGACGCCTGCAGTGGACTGCGCCATGTCAGTCGTCAGATAGCGGCTGTCGGTTCGGGGATAAGTGATGAGCTTCTTCTCATAGAGGCTTTGGGCATAATCCAGCGTTTGCTGGGCGGTATACCCAAGAAGCCGGTTGGCTTCCCGCTGCAGGGTGGTCAGGTCATAAAGCTTGGGCGGTTTTTCCGTCTTCTCCTGGGTTCTTACTTCAGTGACTGTGGCGGACTTTCCCTGGCATTTATTGAGGAGTTTTTCAGCCTCAGCCTTGATCTTCAGCTTTTCACCGGCAGCTTCAAAGCCGGGGAGCTTCAGCACCACGGTGTAGAAAGGCTCGGACCTGAAATCCTGAATGGCGGACCAGCGGTCCACGATCATGGACAGCGTAGGAGACATGACGCGTCCAACATTAAGGGTCTGACGATACAAAACGGAAAAGAGTCTCGTTGCATTGATTCCGACCAGCCAATCCGCCTGTGCCCGGCAGAGGGCAGATTGATAGAGCGGATCGTATTCCTGGCTGGGCTTAAGTTTCCTGAAGCCTTCGCTGATGGCCTGGTCCTCCATGGAACTGATCCAAAGGCGCTTCACCGGTTTCTGACATCCCGCCTGGCGATAGACCAGACGGAAGATCAGTTCCCCTTCACGTCCGGCATCCGTAGCGCAGACGATCTCCGTCACTCGAGCTTCACTCATCAGGCTTTTCAGGATATTAAATTGTTTTTTCTTGTCCTTGGGCACCTGGTATTTCCAGAGCTCTGGAAGGATCGGGAGATCCTCGAAGCGCCATTTGACATAGCGCTCGTCGTAGACATCCGCCGGAGAGAGCTCCACAAGATGTCCAACACACCAGGAAACCAGGACATCTGTTCCTTCCATATAGCCGTCCTTTCGGCTGTTTGCCCCCAGCACTGCGGCAATGGACTGCGCCACGCTGGGTTTTTCTGCGATCACCAGTCTCATTTGTCCACCTTCCTTTTCTTTTTGGGGAGGATCAGCTCACGGTAGCAGACACCGGTGCAGCAGTTGCCCTGAAGATAGCTGCTGTTATGGCAGGGATGGGTCTTGGGCAGGACAGAAGATAGCTTCTCCTGCTGCTGCCTGGGCTTTTGCTTCATCAGTCGTTCAAAGGGACTGTCCGTAAAATTCGTCATTCGTCATCACGCTCCGACTCAGAACTTTCCTGATCCTCTTCAACCAGCAGTTTTTCTTCAAAGTCGTCATCATCAAAGCTGTACTCATCCAGATTGGTGCTTCCCTTGATGCTTGGCTTGGGCTTTCTCAGCTTGAAGTACCACAGTCCGGTACCGCCCAAAATGACCAGGAGGACCATGAGGATCGGTACAGGATTCATGCTTTTTGCAGGTAAGGGTTCTTCCACTTCCGTTTCTGGCTCCGGTGTAGGTTCGGGTTCCGGCTCAGGAACGGTTGGGACCGCACCTTCTCCCGGCAGGGGCTCCAGGTTACCGTCTTCCTCCATCAGGGCTCTGAGGTCTGCTTCATCCACCAGGTTCAGGAAGTAGACGTTATTTTCTTTACCGCCCCGGTCGATGATCAGATAGAAGGTGTTGCCCGCTTTGGTCTTGACCGTAATGAACTGCTTGTCCTCGGTCTGTTCACCTTCCAGGTCATCCACAATGGTCAGATTGCCTTCCGGAGTCAGAGGCACAGCCGCTTCTGGTTCCGTTTCTTTGACGGGCTCCGAGGCTGCGGGCTCGACAGTCGGCACCACAGCTTCCTCTATCGGATCAGAGCTTGCCGTGATCGCCTTGGATTCATCGGTCTTGGCATAAGCCGGGACCGAGAAGACGGAAAGGCAAAGCAGCATAGCAAACAGCATGGCCGAAGCACGAGGCCATTTCTTACTCATTTTCATTGACGTAATCCTCCTGTGTTTTGAAATAATCGGGCGCTCCGCCTGTTTCGCGAAACGCCCTGATGAATGCAGCCAGCTCTTCCGGAGTTGCTGAGACACTGCGGACCATTTCCACGATCTCGGTCTTCTCCAGCTCGTCCTTTTGTGCCTTTAGCTCGATGAGTCTGGCCTCAAGGCTTTTGATTCGGTGAGTGATCTTATCGATCTCCTCCGTCAGTTTTTGGATCTTTGGATTCATGGGTTACCTCCTTGGCAAACGCCCAAAGGCGTAAAAATGGGATTGGAAATACGAGGTGTTCATGGAGGCATATTGGATGGGATTTCCGGCGTGGATCATCATGCCGTCGCCCACGTAGATGGCCACATGGGAAACCGGACCGATACTGTCGTAGGTGCCGGTAAAGAACACGATGTCGCCTAGCCTGGCCTCCGAGGGTGGGATGATGGCACACTGGTCAAAGATGCCCTGGGCAGTGGTCCTTGATAATGGATAGACGCCCGAATTTTTGAACACCCAGCAGACAAAGCCTGAGCAGTCAAAGGATGTCGATGGCGTGGAGCCTCCCCAAACATAGGGATAGCCCAGATACTTTTCCGCTTCCTTGATGAGGGCCGCGAAGGTTGGATCTGACAGCGCTTCCGGCGGGATGTCGTAGTCGGTATATGCGCCGTTGGTGGCGCCGACGGCTGGCGGGGTGTAGGGGTCAGTCCCCTCGATGAAGAAATAGGGATTGAGATACTGGCCATTTAACGTCAGTTCCAGGTGCAGATGGCTGCCGGTGCTGGCACCGGTGCTTCCGGCCTTGGCGATAGCCTGTCCCCGCAGGACGCTCTGTCCTTCTGTTACCAGAATGCTGGAGCAGTGGGCATAGGTGCTGCGGTAGCTGTCCTTGTCCGCAATGACCACATAGTTGCCATAGCCGCTGGCATCGTAGCCGACTCGGACCACTTCGCCGTCATGGATGGACTGGATCGGTGTGCCCAAAGCTACGCCCAGATCGAGCCCACGGTGGATCTGCAGCCGATCCGTGATGGGATGGACCCGCCAGCCGTAAAGACTGGTGACATGGCTTTGCCAATTGAAGGTAAAGGGATTGCCGAAATACTGCTTGTTGCCTTTGGTATCCATGTACACGAGATACATTTCCCGCTGGTCGGCGCTCATGCGGGGATAGACCACGGAGTACAGGGACTGGCTGCTCAGGTTGATGTTCAGGATGTAAAAGCTATATGGGACCTCCACTTCATAGCTTTCGTGGATGGTCTGGATCTCACCGGTTTCGGGATCGGTCACGGTATAGGTCCGGTAACGGGTTTCTGTGCGGTACCGCACTTCGACGGTCTCCGTGATGCTCAAGTTGTACATGGAAGAAAAGAGAGATCGCAGCTCAGCCTCGACCTCCGCGTAGGTAAAATCTTCGAATTTTGCCGTCAGGTAGGCCATCAGCTCATGAGGATCATGGCCGATGGGATCAACGGTGTAGCGGTATTCATCAAAGCCGGGATAATCCCGTTCGATGTTGAGCAGGTCATACTGCAGCTCTGCCTCCAGCCTGGTGTACTCCAGATCGGCGGCAGTGATGTCCTCGTCGGATGCGGTGTAGGAAGTCGTGAGAAAGGCGTTGAGCCCGCCTACGGCCATCTGGGAGCAGCTGGCAAAGGTATTTAAAATCAGCATGACAACAAAGTAGATGCCGATAATCCCCAGAAAAACTTTGCAGTGCCGGGCAACGAAAGCGGCAGACTTCTCCAGCGCCTCCTTCGCTTTTTTCGCGGTCTTTACAGTGGTTTGAGCCGTCTTTTGAACGGATTCCACACCTTTTCCGGCTTTGGCCGCAGCGTATTCCTTCTTGATGGCCTGCCTTTGCTGCCACCGGGATATGGGATTGATGGAGAAAAGCGGCTGCTCCCTGGCTGCCTGTTTTTGAAGCAGGCTGATGTTGGCCTGGTCCAGCTTATTCTCCGCCTTCAGGGATTTTCGCTCCGCTTTCAGTGCATGAGAACGGTGAGCATTCTGCGCAGTCCGGACGGTGCCTTCAGCGGTTCCTTCCAGGCGGTGGGCAGCTTCCACGCCGACATTGTCATCTTCGGATCTGGCAATCTGTCGGTGGACCTCCGCAGCAGGCAGGGCGCTCGCAGCAGACTTCAAAGTTGAGGGTGTTTTCTTCACCTGAAGCTCTTCAAACTGCAGCTTCACAGGCTTTTTCATGGGGCTAAAGGAAACCCTCGTCTCGTGAGTTCCCAGCGATTCTGCCTTGCCCTTTTTTGCAGCCTTCTCCAGCTTGGACGCAGCCTTGTCTGCCTTCTGAGAGGCTTTTTGAAGCTCCGGGTTGCTGCGTTCCTCCTCTGTGAACTGAAGCCGGGTGACGGTGCGTTTGGCTTTCTTAGCGCTCATCTCACACCCCCTTGACCTCAGCTGGCTTCGTCGTCATGATGCGGTAAAGCTCTGTATCCTTGGGGAAACGGTCTGCAAAGGGCAGGATCACATTTCCGTAGAACAACAGGCCTTCACCTTCACCGGAATGGGTGACATAGGATAGCTGATGGGGAGAGATATTGAGCTGCTTGGCCAGGATCTGGCGGTCCCCGCCTGCCTGGTTCAGCATGTAGACGAAGTCGCTGTTTTCGAAGATATTCTCGATTTCCCGGGAGGAAAGCAGGTCTTTGACGTTCTGGGTGATGCCCGTCGGAATGCCGCCCCACTTTCTGAATCGCTTCCAGATCTCCACGGAGTAGGCGGCAGTCTGTTCCTCCTTAAGCAGCAGATGGAATTCATCAATGTAGTAGCGGGTGCTTCGGCCTTCCGCCCGGTTGGCGGTTACGCGACCCCAGACCTGGTCCTGGACGATGAGCATGCCCAGCTTCTTCAGCTGCTTGCCCAGTTCCTTGATGTCAAAGCAAACCAGGCGGTTCTGGATATTCACGTTGGTCCGGTGGTTGAAGACGTTGAGCGAGCCGCTGACATAGATCTCCAGCGCCGTCGCAATGAGTCTGGCTTCCTTTTCCGGCTGATCCAGAAGGATTCGGTGCAGATCTCCCAGGATAGGGACATTCTCCGGCTTGGGCTCATTGAGATAAGCCTGATACACCATGCGAACACAACGGTCGATGACGGTCTTTTCGATGGGCTGAAGGCCCTCTCTGCCGCCAACGATGAGCTCACACAGGGAGAGAATGAAGTCGGATTTCAGGGACAGCGGGCTCTCATCCTCGGAGTAGTTCAGATTGATGTCCATGGGATTAATGTAGTGACCACTGGTGGGCGAGATCTTGATGACCTGGCCCTGCAGACGCTCCACTAGAGGGTAATACTCGCCCTCAGGATCGCAGATGGTGATGTCGTCCTGGGTGATGAGAAAGGCATTGGCAATTTCTCTCTTGGCAGAGAAGGACTTGCCACTGCCAGGGGTGCCCAAGATCAGGCCGTTTGGATTCTTCAGAGCCTTCCGGTCCACCATGATCAGGTTGTTGGAGAGTGCATTGAGGCCGTAATAGAGGGGCTCGCCTTCGCGCTGGAACAGTTCCTGGGTGGTGAAAGGCACGAAGATGGCCGTGCTGGATGTGGTCAAGCCTCGCTGGATCTCGATCTGATTATGGCCTAGAGGCAGGGATGAATTGAGACCGGATTCCTGCTGGAAGTCCAGCCGGACCAGCTGACAGTTGTATTTCTGGGCGATGCCTTGAGCCTGAAAGATGTTGTTGTCCAGCGTCTGTTTGCCATCGGCGGTGTTCATGATCAGAAAGGTCACAAGAAACATGCGCTCATTGTGGCTCTGCAGATCCTGCAGCAGCTTCTTGGCTTCGCCGCCATAGGTGGCCAGATCTGACGGGATGATGTCCATGTCGTAGCCGGACCGGACGGCCTTCTTCTGTTCTTCGATCTTCATCCGATCCAGATCGGTGATTTTGCGCTTGATGGTCTTGATGGCCGAGGTCTGATCGATGGACTGGATATGGAGGGTAACCACCAGACTGTTGTCCATGGACAGAAAATCCGCCAGCATCCGGTCGTTGAGCTCAGGCGCCAGGATCTGCAGGAAGGAAACAGAGCAATGCTTTCTACCCATCCGAAAGTTCCTGCTCTCAGTAAAATCAAAGGATGAAGGCGCAATGTAATCTTTGGTGGAAAGGCCTGATAATGGCAGCCAGTCCCAGTCAAAGAGAAAGCGCTCCTGACCGTCCAGATGGTAGATGCTGTGCAGGAGCTTCAGGCGGTCTTTGCCGCTCAAAGGATCTGCTGCGACGCCAAGACGCTTGAAGCTGTTCAGGAGATCATTCTCGATGCGCTCCAGCCTGGGCTTAGCGGTTCTGAGATTCTCCGCTTCGATGCCAAAGGTGATGAACTTGGTCTTTGACAGGCCGTTGTTGCCTTTGGCCAGCTGACCCCGGAGCATATTGGCATACTCTTCGCGGATGTCATCAAAGTCATCGTTCTGGTTCGGGATCAGTATGGACTGCTTGAATTCCTCGATGCTGGCACTCAGATTCAGAAAAGAAAACTGGAAGCGGATGGAGCTGTCAAAGTAGTTGAGAAAATCACACCAGCCGTCAAAAATGGCCGTCTTGTCCTCGTTCTGCGCCAGCTGGTAATTAATGTCCTGAAACTGAATGGTCTTGGTATATAAGGCATCCGTTGCCTGGCAGATGCCGTCGGGATACATGCGCAGGTAAGGGATCGTCTGCTGGGCCGTTGCCGGAACCTTGCTGTCACGCTTGGACCGGGCAATGGCGCTTTCAATGCGATTTCTTTCCTCGCGGCTGAGCTTTCTTTGGATGGTTTTCTTGGTGGACAATCGCTTTTACCTCCTTGTCCAGATTGGTTTGCCGCTCTACGGCGGCATAGAAGTTGTCGGTCTGGTAGGGCCGCTTCTTCGGTCGGATGAATCGGCTCTGAATGAGCTGATAGATGATCTTTTCAAGAGGCTGGCCATTTCGTTCATACATGGCCAGCAGGAAAAACGGCAGCATGGACAGCACCATGAGCAGCGCTGCCGTGCTGACACTCATGTGGGGCTTGGCAAGAAAAAACAGCGGGACGCCCAGTAGAGCACCGCTGCCAAATGAAATCAGTTGTCGCTTGGTGAGATTGAGCATCACCTTCGTCTTGATCTTGGTCAGATCCTTGGGTACAGGGACATAGGCCACAGGCTTTCCTCCTTTCGCTTAATGGGCATTAAAGATGGATTTGGTGAGGATACACTTCTATCGAGTGATTTGGATTCGAGAAAAACTGCTCACGATGAGCAATGCGCTAATGATATAATTGATTTGATATCAATGAATTTTTCCGAGATTTTTATGCTGATATTTAAAATATGGTTGGGAGGTGCGACATTGAGAAAAAAGACAGCATTCATAGGTGGTTTAGCTATCTTGGTTTTAATTTCAGCTTTTTATGTTTCTCGAGAGGGCCGGGTCATTGGTGAGATTACTGGCGCAGAGTGGGATGTCCTCACAATCGGAGAGACTGAATATCGGCAGATCAATGGCTTGGACTTTACAATTGCTGATAAGGGTAAGTATTTAGGCAAGGCAAAGTACAATGAATCAGCCGTTCGTCTCTATTCAGTAAAGGGCGATACTGAGGACAAGTACATCTATGCCTTTTGGGACTGGGAAGGATTTTTCTACGTTCTCAATGAGTAAATCCCACAAAATTCTTGGCCAGGCGTCCAAATGAAACTATAAAAGCATTGCGGTCAAAGTATCTTGACCGTATTTTCATGTGCGCATTTTCAAATAAGATTATCAGCTTCCCTCCTTTCGCTTAATGGGCATTGAAGATGGACTTGGCAAGACTTCCAGTCTTGAACAGGGTGAAGCAGAGAAGAACCGTATATCCCAATGTGGTCCAGACAGCCTTAATGATGTCGGTTTCCGTGGCTATGTTCTGCACCAGGACGGCATAGATACCGACGCAGACCATGATGAGAAAGGCCTGGAATGCCAGGGCCAAAAGGGAGCGAAGATAATTCTGTCCCATACCGCCCCATTCCCGGTTGACCATGGTGGCCATGGGGATTGGCCCCACAGACGTGACCAGATAGATCTCGATCATGCGGCCATAGATGACCAGGAAGATACAGATACTCAGGGCTTGCATGGTAAAGCCGATAAACAGACTCTGAAACCAGAGTCCAAAGAGCGGACCCAGTTCCATGGCGGTCAGCCTTGTCTGAAGGTCTGCCACTGTAGTGGCCAGATCCACCGAGGCGTCCGCTGATATGACGCCTGAAGCGCTGTTGACTACCGACTGCGCCATATCGAAGATGCCCATGACGATATCAAAGGTATGGGTGACCAGAAGAACAGCTACAAAGGTTTTGAAGATCCATTTGAAGAAGATCCATGTGTCTATGTCATGAAGATTATTCCGGTCTATGACCATTTGGATGAGCTCGTAGGTCATCACAAAGGCGAGGATCACACCCGCGATGGGGATGATGACGCTTTCGGAGAGGCTGCGGATCATGGAAAAGACACCGGAATTCCATGCCGCCGGCGTCAATCCCACTTGACCTGCGATTTCGCCAACCTGCTGGTTGACGTTATCAAACATCCCCGACAAATTTGTGATGATGCCTTCGACCAGCATCGTTTTCAGCCATTCGGTGATTTTGTCGAGTATGCTTTCCATCGCTTTCTACCCGATTAACCGAAGAGACCGGAAAGCAGCGGCACCAGTACGATGCCGATTAGAGCAACACCGCCGCCCGCCATGAGCTGCTTCATGCCCTGGGACTTGGCACCGGGGTTGTCGTTGCCGTAGCCTTCGAGAAGGTTGATGACGCCCCAGATGGCAAGGCCTGCACCGAGAGCGACGACGAGAGTTTGAAGTACATCTACTGCACTGTTAAAGAATTCCATTGATTGACCTCCATTATTTTAGATTTTGAGATGAAAACAGCCGCTCATTCGGCGGCTTCGGGTTCGGCGGACAGATCCATGTGGTAGACCTCATAGATTTCATCCGGCTTGGGCTTGAGACGGGTGGACAGGTACTTCTCGATGTTGAAGGCGTTTCGCGGGTCTGCATCGGAGAGGTACTTGTAGTTGGGGTGTTTGGTGATGTCATACTTGTTTGAGAGAAAAGGGCGTACCCCGCGTAGCTGTAGAATGCACTTGCCGCCATCCAGCACGGCCAGTTCGTCGATGCTCATCAGCTCCTTTCCGAGTTTCTGATAGTTCAGACTGTGGGAAACCTCACGGCCTCGGCTTTCCCCGGTGTTGAAGGTGTCGATGGTCTCTTTCCCAAGGGTTTCTGAAAGCTCTTTTAATGTGGTGCGCTCCTTACCGCCCAGAAAGATCGTGCTGTCCATATTGCCGATGATGGTGTCGCAGTGATCCTTATAGAGAGCCTTCAGCTGGGATTGAGCCTGCAGCACCAGACAGGCCGAGATCTCCCGGCTTCGGATGGTGGCCACCAGCTTTTCCAGCTTGGGAATTTGACCGATATTCGCTGCCTCATCAATGAGGCAGCGCACATGCACAGGCAGACGTCCACCATAGACGTCATCTGCCTTGTCGCACAGCAGATTGAAAAGCTGCGTGTAAGCCATGGAAACCAGGAAGTTGAAGGTGTCGTCGGTATCGCTGATGATGATGAACAGCGCCGTTTTCCGGTCACCCAGGGCATCCAGTTCCATTTCGTCGTAGGCCGTCAGGTCTCTGAGCTCCTTGATGTCAAAGGGCGCCAGACGGGCCCCGCAGCTGATGAGGATGGATTTGGCGGTCTTTCCGGCAGCCAGCTTGTATTTCTTGTACTGCCGGACTGCAAAATGCTCCGAGTCTCGTTCCTCCAGAGCGGCGAACATCAGATCCACCGGGTTCTGGAAGTCCTCGTCGTCCTCCCGGACTTCTGAGGCATTGATGAGCTCGATGAGGGTCGTGAAGTTCCGCTCGCTTTCCGGCGCTTCATAGTGGATGTAGCCCATGAGCGCGGTATAAAGAAGGGTCTCCGCCTTGACCCAGAAATCATCTCCGGCTTTGCCTTCACCCTTGGTGTTGGCAATGAGGGCCGTCACCAGCTTGAGGATATCCTTTTCGCTCTTGATGTAGGCAAAGGGGTTGTAGTGCATGGATTTGTTGAAGTTGATGGTATTGAGGATTTTGATCTTATAACCTTCCCTCAGGAGAAGCTGTCCGCATTCTACCACGACGCTGCCCTTGGGATCGGTGACCACATAGCTGGAATGGCACTGCATGAGATTTGGCTTGAGCCAAAACCGCGTCTTGCCAGATCCGGAACCACCCACCACCATGACGTTTTTATTGCGTGCCAACCGAGGATCTTTGGGCCTGTTGTTCATGGTCAAGCGCTCCGTCTCCGTGAGGATGACGTTGTTTCGAAAGGTTGGATCAATAAAGGGCTTGATGTCCTCAGGTCTGCCCCAGCGGGCTGAACCGTATTCGATGTTTTTGCGGTATTTTTTGGCGTTCCTGCCTTTAACATAGACTGCCAGCTTAATTCCACCAGCGATCCCAATGCCCAGGATCAGGTCCTGCGGGAGCAGGCTCGGCCAGGGGGACTGGAAAGCTAAAGCAAAGCCGTCCATGAGATTCAGTACTTTTTGGGAGATATCCAGTCCTGGAGAATATCGCCAGGCCTCTCCGAGTTTAGTGGCAAATAGAGCAATCAGAACATAGGGGAGGTTTAAAAGGAGCATCCGCTCGATTTTTACATTCATCGCGTCAGCTCCTTGTCTTTGTTTTTCACCCGGTCCATGATCTTGGACTGAACCAGGAGCTTGAATTTGGCAAGCTGCTCCAGGATGGAAGGCTGCTTGTCCTTCTTGAGGACCTTCGCCGTATATTCTGTGAAGGCTGCGGTAAGGGCATCGGCATCCCGGGCCTTGAAGAAGACCAGATATTTGGGCTTATCTCCGGTGGTGTCCTTCTTGAGGGCATAGTCCACGCCGTACTTTCTGGCGACCTGCTCAAAGGACTTGATGTTTTTATCTGTGATCTCAATGTTGGAGACACCGGCATTCTGACCGATGAGTGCCTTCACTGACTGCTTGCCGTGGGGGATCTGCGGCGGACTGTCCCGGCTCTTCTTCATTTCAGCCAATAGCTTGATGAGTGCAGCCTTCAGAACACGACCGGTCATTCGGGTGGTACTGACTGCCAGGGCAACGGTCCTGTTTTCCACTTCTTCCTGCATGAAAAATTCCTCCTTTCGTGGTTAGGTGAATCCAATTTACAAAAATACGTATCTTTAGCATGAAATAAGTAAAATCGTAAAGCTCTTTAAGATTTAGAGTTCAGGTTCCGTGGACTTCTGCTTTGGTTTGGTCACATGCAGCTCGTCCTTGCGCTTTATAGGGATGGCAACGATACGGCTGCCCATCTTCATGAAGATCAATGTAGTGACTAATACTCTGAGCATATTTCTCTATAAGAAACTACGACTCTGTCTATGGACACACATAAGTCGGATTGTATTGAAACTTCAGTTGTAGAAGAAAAAGTGAACTGACAGGGCAGGTTATTCAGCGAAAAGAAATGGATGCAAAAGAATTAGTGTATAAAAAAACGCATCGACACCATTATGGAGTTGATGCGCTATTCTAGATATGTTTTGTGGATTATGCCGGCAGTCGAAGTACATGCTTGATTGGTATGTGATTTTTGATTGCGATTCCTAGAATTGTAACCGAAAGGACTGTAATAGTAACACCCATAATGATTTCCTGCATATGGCTATCATAATTCTCGTCAAGTGCATGCAGCTTTTCTTGCGTGGTCATGTCGG
The DNA here is from genome assembly GCF_018128545.1 of Sinanaerobacter chloroacetimidivorans. Taxonomy (GTDB): domain Bacteria; phylum Bacillota; class Clostridia; order Peptostreptococcales; family Anaerovoracaceae; genus Sinanaerobacter; species Sinanaerobacter chloroacetimidivorans. The sequence goes on from NZ_JAGSND010000005.1 coordinate 198,634, forward strand.
TTGCATTTTCAATGAGACTAGTTTTTTGTTTATACTTCTCTTTTGAGGTCGAAGCAAGTGCGTCAATGGCATCAGTGATACAATTCTCGATGAAATCATTGACGCCGTCAGTATTTGAATTCATTATAGAAATTTTTTTTGACATGTTTTATTCCTCCTGTATTTGGTAGCTTGTGAATTAGCTTCTGATTTCTATGTTTTTATGGTACATTAAAAACAAAGATAAAAACATCTTTATTACTCTCTTTTTTTCGTAAACATTCAAGAGAAAAAGACAATAACATCTTTTAAGGAGGGTTATATGGCTCATAAAACTCTAAACCATGATGATACGAAATTCTTTTATAATAGGCTGTGGAAGCTAATGGAGAAGAACAATATCTCTACTGTTAAAAAACTGGCAACCGAATTGTATGAAGCAGGACTAGTGGTTGTAAATCAAAAGCAAAATTATAATTCAGATGAAGTCAACAAAGCCAATGCTATTGGGAGTGTCGAAAAGAAAATTCAAACTCATCTAATCTCGGAAAATACGGATCGCTTACAAGGTGAGTATGTTAATGCGTACTGCAAATTCTTCGGTTGCTCTGCTGACTATATATTCGGAATGACTGAAATTATTAGTGGTAATGATGATGTACGTCGCTTCTGCGAAAGCACAGGCCTTTCAGAAAAGGCTGTGAAACGATTTGTTGAAGAATTGCCGGAAGAAGCAAAAAATGAGCTGACTCAATGGTGGTCGGAGGTTTTGGAAAGTAATTTGTTTTATGGATTACCAATGGAATGGCATAGTATGTGCTATGAACTGGGGCAGTATTATTCGGCGCAGAATCAAATCAGCAATATTCATAAAGCTGCTGAAAAGATGGATTCGTCTGATGAATTTGTAGCCACTTTAAAAACTATGATGACTGAAAACTATGAAAAGGAAGCTAAACCGCATGCAACTGCCTACTTTTATCATCGCAGCAGTATCATTGATAATCTAACACAGTTTCTAGAAGAGAGTGCAGAGGCGTATGCTGTTCGCAAAAAAAAATCTATTGATGCCTATTTTTCATGGCAACTCCATAAAAAACTAGAAGCTGATCATTTATTGAAAGATGCCATTACGGAAGAAAATTAAATTCCTCGTTACTTCTTAGAAAGTCTTATTTGTTAATACAAGCAGGTTTTTTTTGAGACAGCTAAAGTTCAGGCTCGGTGGACTTATGCTTTGGTTTGGCAATATGAATTTCATCCTTAGGCTTGATGGGTATGGCGACGATGCGGCTGCCCATCTTCATGAAGATCTCAGGATCAGCAAATTTCTCGCGGTACTTTTCTGCCAGCTCTGGTGTGAGGGAATCAAAATCCTCTTCGCCAAGCCCGCAGACGATGAAGGTGCCGGCGATGATGTCGTAGTCCTCAAGTTTTCGGTTAAGGGGGAGTCCGATGAGCTTGCCTTCTTCATGACAGACAATGGCAACCGGGTCATCATAGGGATAGACGGCTTCGATGTAGCCGCCTACAACCTGCTGCAGAGAATTCAGATCACCGGTGATACTAGCCATACGCGGCGATTTTTCAGGTTCAACAATCAATACATCCATAGATTTTTTCTCCTTTTCTGTTTTTGAAATTGCACGAAACATTCCTTTTAAGCCATGTTTTGTGCATAATCAGCAATTATGCTATTTGGAGGTCTTCTGACCGTGGCTTTTAACGGTCAGGATGCCACTTAATGTAGTTGCCGGGATACGATAGCGCTCAGCAATGGCAATGTCGTTTTTCACGGTTTCGTCGATCCGAGATCCACAGACTACGAGGACGTTGGAGCGTCTGAGGTAATCGAGCTCAATGTCCTGTCTGTCCTTATGCTCCTGGGGGATGCCGTCATTTATGAAGGTTGCAAGCATCAGAATTGGACATATCGGACTGTAGCCAGCATCGTATACTTTCCTGCTGTATTTGGCGGCGATCTCCGTATTCTCAGTTGGATCAACGCCCCATGAAGCGGTGATATAGGCGAGAGGTCTTTTCATTTTGAGTAACTCCTTTCAGAAAAGATGAACTTTTGAATCAGTTTCTTTTGGCCGGATGTAACTTTGAAATTTGATTATCGTGCTAATTTGATTTGCGAAACTTGCATGAAAATAAAACTCATCTTATTTGCCGGGCTTAATAAGGCTCCCTAGATCCTCGAAAAAGTGGGAACCTGCTCCGTAAAGATCATGTTTAACCAGTGCTGTGTAATAGCTATCGATGGTGGTTGGAGCATTGAATAGCGTCGTCAGCAGATATTTCTTGATATTCCGGATGAAGGTGGTGTTTTTATCCAGGCATTCAAAGACATATTCGATGTGGGTGCTGTCGATGCGCTGCAGCCGTTCCTTGACCAATGATGCAGGGTAATCATCCCCGGCAACGGTGATATAGTCTCGCTTGGAACAGAGGGTCTCCACCATCAGGTCCACGATTTCATCAAGACGATCTTTGTCATAACGCTGAACAATAAACTTGTATTCGATTTTCTCCTGGATGGACTTCTTGATGGAATGAGCATCCAATCCAATCTCATCCTTCTCGATCGTGGCTTCTCTTGATGGATCAGGGATTGATGGATGTTTACTTAATCCCTTAGTCATTAATGGATCTTTATTTGTTTTCTTAGTATTTAATTGCGTTGGATTTCCCAACGTAGGTTTCTCCAACACTGGATTATCCAAGATTGGATTTTCCAACATTGGTATTTCCAATACTGGCTTCTCCGATATAGGCTCTATGGTTTCTGTAGAATTTGTCGCCAGGTGAGGCTTTTCATAAATCGTGTAGTCTGTACCCTTAAGGTGACCAAACTCATTTCTTTCCCTTGTCCTGACAATGTATCCTGCCCGTTCCAGTTCACGGACCGCTTCCCGAATGGCATCGATGCTTTCCCGGTTGATCATGGAAAGTCCCTTGAGGGTGTAGTCCCAGTCTTCAGGGAGTGACAGCATTTGAGATAGAAGCCCTTTGGATTTCAGCGACAGATCCTTGTTCTTCAAATGATGATTCGCCATAACGGTGTAATCCCTCGTTTTCTCAACTCGAAATACAGCCATCTGCATCCCTCCTTTCGACCATTTGAATAAAAAAAGCGCTTCTCATCGAAGCACCACGGAGGGGAATTACCGTTCCTGTGATTGCTGGCGCTTCCGCGACCAGCCCTCCAGCAGCTTAAGTATGGTTTCCTCCATCTGCTGTGGGGTGTAGGATTTAGGAAAATACTTTTTGAGCTTCTCGCCGGTGAGGGTCACCTTGTCCAGTTCACCTTTTTTGTCCTCAGACATGATGGCGGTCATGACATCAAAGGTCAGCTTGCCATCCTGACTATATTTCTTCAGGCGCTGAGCCTGAGACAGGGAAGGGGTGGATTGCTCCATGTCCATGGCTTCCATCAGCTGGACCTGTTCATGAGGCATGAGGTAGGAAAGCTCAACTGCCGGATTGAAAGCGATCTTCTTGGTATCGACCATATCGAGTAGCTCAGGAACAAGCTCTGTCAGGCGGATAAAACGCTGAACTTGTTTCACACTTTCGCCAGCTTGCTCGGCTAAAATCACATTGGATCTTCGGCTATCAAAATTCGGGTCAACTTGGCCCGCATTTTCTTTCGATGGCCTCCCAGCCTGTCGCTTCAACGCTTCCAGCTTGAGTTTATAAGCAAATGCGCGCTCGCTGGGCAGGATGTTCTCACGTTGAATATTGCTGTCAACCATGATAATGGTGGCAGCGTCATCGTCGAGATTACGGACGATGCAAGGAAGAGTCTCCTTACCGGCCAGCTCACTGGCACGTTTGCGCCGATGGCCGGAGATCAGCTCATATCCGCCTTCGTCACGAGGACGTGCGATGACCGGCACCAGGACGCCGTGTTTGGTGATGCTCTCGGCGGTCTCCAGCATCGATTCGTCATCTGTTACCTTGAAGGGATGATTCTTGAACGGATGCAAATCTGTCAAAGGAATATCGATGACCTTCTCTTGGGTTGCTTCGATTCTGGTTTCTTCGGTCTGAAAGATCTCATCGTAGGAGGTCAGATTTAGATTTCTGCCGCTGGGTTTCAAGTTTCAGCACCTCCTTCGTCAGATTTTTGTAGGCTTCTGCCACTTTACCCTTGGGATCATGGGCAAAGATACTTTTCCCATAGGAAGCAGTTTCTGCCGCCCGGACGGAGTGGGGGATGGACGAGTCGAACACCTTCAGCTTGGTTCCATAGGTTTCCCGCAAAAGAGTACTTATTTCCCTGGCGTCATTGGTCCGGTTATCCATCATAGTCAGCAGGATGCCATCGATCTTCAGCTTGGGATTGATTTGCTTGCGGACTTTATTGATGGTTTGAAGCAGCTGTTCCAGGCCTTTTGCAGAAAGGTACTGAGCCTGCACAGGAATGAGAACGCTATCTGCAGCGGCCAGGGTGTTGACTGTCAGCATGCCAAGAGATGGCATACAGTCTATGAGGATGTAGTCGTAGCCAGATTTGATTCCATCAAGATACTCCTTCAGAATCTTTTCCCGGCTCATCACATTGACCAGCGAGACCTCAAGTCCGGACAACTCAATGTTGGCGGGCACTAGATCCACACCTTCAGTATGATGAAGGATGCCTTCCTGGGGAGAAAGTGCCGTGTCATTCATAGTCTTTCCTAAGACAGAGGAAAGTGTCACTGGCAGTTGATCCGGCTGAGTATGACCCAAGCTGATCGTCAAGCTGCCTTGGGGATCACAGTCCACCAGCAAAACCTTTCGACCTTCCTGGGCTAAACCAATTCCCAGATTGGCACAGGTTGTGGTTTTTCCAACACCGCCTTTCTGATTGGCGATGGCAACTACATGGCAGGGCAAGGGTGATCACCTCCAGCCTGATTAAGAATGGTTCTCAGCAATGTCGTAAGAAAGTAGCTGAAAAAGATATTGGACTCTTGATCCATGACAATATAGCAGTCCATATCATCCGGCATTTCCTGCCCGATGAATTCATACATCAGGCCAAGATAAACGGCGAACTGATCACTCTCCATAATGGAGTGGTTGTAAAACAGCGAGTTTAAAAACATTTGTAGAGTTTCTCGATCGGCAAAGGATTCTAATGCAGTACGAGCGAAGGCTCTTCCTTCTATATCTGCAATAGAGCAGAGTTTCAGATACTGTTGATTGTAAAATTGGTTTTCCATTGTGACCCTCCTGGATTCTTATTTGATAGTTTACTTTGGAGATTTCTTTCAATAAAAAACCGCCCCAAGAGAGGCGGTGGCAGAGAGGTGAGATATTAACATAATAAAATTGATTTAGAAGTCTCTGCGGGATATAATAGTTCAAAACTTAGAATAGTGAAGATAAAATTAACGCCTGAGATGCGTGAAAAAACCGTACTAAAAGCGTACTATCGACCTTAATAGACGAGAAAAAGCATCGATAAAGCTGAAAATAATGCCTTAGAACCGCGTGAAACAGCCCGCTGGAGCGCGTGAAAAAGTCAAAACAGAGAGTGGGAATAAGAAAAATATGTATTTGTGATATATGTGGTGACAGCTAGTCTATAAGATTAGCTGTCATTTTTGTATTATATGTATTCACAATAAAAAAGTTTTGTAAGCAAGATAAGCTTTCTGAAGCCTATAATTTAAATATACACTCATTAAGGTCAAATACAAATCAATGTTGCAGTTAAATTGAATGTTTGGTAAAATAATACAAATAAAAAGATATATTACAAAACGTAATGCGGCCAATTCCTGGCGACTGTGAATCATTATAATAAATCCCATTCTATTTTCATTTTCGAATGGGATTATTTTTATACTGTGCTGAAATTTGTGTAACTTTTTATTCGGTTATGCGTTATTAATATAGATGATCATTAAAGAGAGGAATACGTCAGATGAAGGAGAGGTTCCGGGAAATATATGAGAACTATAAAGATGCAGTATATGGATATCTTTTTTATATGACACATGATGAACAGACCGCACAGGATTTATCTCAGGAAACATTCTTAAAAATCTATCTGGGATTGAAAAGGATAAATGAAGATTCCAATTTAAAAGCATGGTGTATGATCATAGCGAGAAACACCTTTTTATCTTATGCCAGAAAAAAGAAGCCGTTTTTGTTAGGGGATGAACTGATTCAGAATAATATAACGGCTACGGATAAATCGCCGGAAGATATGATTCTGCAGTCTGAAGAAAAAAAGGAAATTCAGAGGCTTCTTTTAAAGCTGAACGAATATGAACGAACGGTTCTGATACTACGTGATTACGAAGGTTTATCCTATGCGGACATCGCCGGAATCATGGAGTTGACGGAAACGGTGGTAAAGGTCAGGATATATCGTGCAAGAAGCAAGCTGAGAAAATTATATGAAGCAGTATCGGGAGCCCGACAGGGGGTGGATTCATGAAATGTGAAATGAAAGAATATGTTTTGGAATATCTTAAAGGTGACAGTCACGACTTGGAAATTGAAAAACACCTGGAGCATTGTGAGCAGTGCCAGGCGCTTATGGAAGGATACCTTGCGAAAGAAGATGCAATTAATCTTCCGGAGGCCGAATGTATCACCGGCAATTTAAAAGAACGGGTAGAGAATTATGATAAGGGGACAAAGCGGATCGTTGTTTTTACCATTGTAGGCCTTATCCTGGGATGGTTCAGCTATAAGTATTACATTACGGATTTTCTGCCTTTAAAAATCGTCATCGGAATACCCTATAAGATCAGCGAAATGATCCACGTGACGTTCCACGATCACAGCTTTATCTATTTAACACAGTACACACTGGGGCAGCTCAATGAATTTTTCCCTCAGGCTCATTTTGCATCCTTCTTTGCGGAATACGGGATATCTTCATTGATCGGTGGAGCGATTTATGGAAGCCTTGGATTCTTTACAGGGGATAAAAGAATCTTTACCCTGACCAAATATCTCAAATTTGCAGCGGTCTGGGCGATCATTATTTCCCTCGCCGTCGGAGGAACCTTCCTTGCGAATCATGCCGCTGTTGAGAAGAACCAAAAATTTGAAGACGTCAGCGGATTCTTTTTGAATTATGAATCCGGCGGAGAAGGGTTTTACGACGACGATACCGGAGAACGCGAAGATTTTTTCAAGGCCCTCGAGGAAGCTTTTTATGCGGATGGGCAGATTACGGAAACCAACCGGCAGAGAAACGCAGTTAACGAGGAACTGATCGAATTTGTCTTTGGTCCCTGGTACACAAGGTACATGGCAGCCTTGATCAATCTGCAGGAAGGTTATCTCGTATCGGATACAGGCAGAGTCTATTCTATGAGTGACGAATTCTGTCAAATGGTAATTGTCTGGCAGAAAAAGGAGGAGGAAAAGAATGCAAGGATTGCGGATTAAATCAAAAAGAGATTGGTTCATTGCTTTCGTTTTTGCCTTTCTCTTCATTTATTTGATTGCACTGAAATTTCAAAACAGGATTAGCGAACTCCTATGGCCGCTGACGCCTGACAAAATCAGTCTTCTCAACCAGCCGGACGGGCAAGGGGTGTTTGCAGCCGCGGTATTGGCAATGACGGCGCTTTCAATCGGGGTGATGATATATAAAAAGGTAAAGGGGAAATATCTTGTTTTTGCATTGGTCGGAGGTATTGTAATAGCGGGCGCGGCCATAGGCGTCTATTATTATGAGTGCCAATCGATCATAAACATACCTTCGGAATGCAAACCAGAAGGAGTATCCGTAACCTATCATGATGAACGGGGCCCTTCTTTCATCGATTACGCATTGAGTGAAAAAACAAAAGATCAGATTGTCAATAAGGTCCTGGCATTGCAACCGTTATCAGGTGAAGAGAAAAAAGAGCTGAATGAGAGAAACGATACCGGCGGCAGCGGTGGTGAGACGTCCGTTTCGATTTGGTATCCGAAAAAGGATGGGTACAGTTATCTCATAAGTGTAAGCATGAAGGATAACGTAATATACACTTGCAGGGGACGCAGCCCGGAATCTATCGTTATATATCAAGATAACGGCTTATTGGAAGTTTTAGAAAAAATGAAAACATGATAAAGAAGGATACTCACGTACACAAAAGTACGCTCCGTTTCTCAACGAAGCATTGTGCCTAGCCTAGCGAAAAAAATCCGTCGCCTAGTCATGATTGAGTATGACATAATTTTCCTGCGCATTGAGTAATAAAAGGATTTTATAAAACTTTGCAGCTCAAAGGCAGAAAAGCTGCATTTAGGATTAGCTTAGATACAACATATATAGGAAGGAACCACTTTATGAAGGCTCCTCTATGAATTTTAAAATATTAAATGGGACATGATCATAATCTTCTTTTCGTAAAGCATTAACAACTTCTTCATTTGATTGTTCATTTTTGGATATTCTATCTGAAGCCTTCATTAATAAGTTATAATTGCTAAAAATTTTATATCTAAACATTGTATTTTACCTCCTAGAGAAATCTTACCCATGGATTTAACGTTCAAACAGAAGATACCTTTTCATGCAACATTGGGAGTTGCATTGTCGATAATTCAGGACTTCATGAAACCATTAATCCAGTGTTATTTATATAAGAGATAATCAAGAGATAATCAAATCAGTAAAACACCCCAAAAGTCTTGATTTAAAAGGCTTTTGGGGTGTTTTAATTGACGTTGCGATTAATCTACAGCATTTGTTTTGCAGATGTGACTGTTATTTCTAACACTCTGGTTAAAAACGAAAATTTTTCTTTCATCATATTAAATTCTGGGCCTGATTCAATATATTTTGCAGTTCCTTCAACAACAAAGCCTGTTCCTTGGTAATCATTATAACCTAAGACTTCTCTGCTCCCCAATGCCATCTTTATTTTATTATTCAGTTCCACATTTTTTTCTGTTCTTCGCATTGCATATGCAGGAATTAAAATTCTTTCATCGGGTGTTACAACTAAATACGAATTCCAGGTGTTAACGATGTGCGGTTCATCCTTTCCCCATGATACGATTGAAACTACGCCTTCATTTTTTAATACTTCATAGAAATTTTTTGTAAGCATTATGTCATTACCTCCTAGAAATAATAATATATATTATAGATAAATAATATCTACAATTATAGTAACACTATGTCTTATGAAAGTCAATAAAATAAAATACATCATAGATAAGTTTTGTCTCTAATATTGACTATTAAATAATAATGAAGTACTATGTGGGGAGATTGTATTATGTAAAGAGGTGGTTTTTTGCAATTTTCAATAGGAGTAGAGTACGCATTACATTGCTTGCTATATATGGTGGATATTCCTTCGGGCAAATCTGTTGGGATAAAAGACTTAGCAACATTCCAAGGAGTGTCGGAAACGTATCTGTCAAAAGTATATACAAAATTAAGAAAATCAGGCCTTGTAAAGTCAATTCCTGGTGTCAATGGAGGATATGGACTGGCTCGGACACCTGAAAACATAACTTTTTGGGACATTATTGAAGCAGTTGAAGGAACTGCATCAATATTTCAGTGTGCAGAGATACGGCAAAACAATATCTTACTGGATAAGGACAATTTACCTGACACACATACAAAGTGTCCTTGTTTAATAAAAGTTGTAATGCTTGAAGCAGAGGATCAGATGAGACAGTATCTGAAGAACAAAACCTTAGCGTGGCTGCATGAACAAGTGCAGAATAAGCTTCCTGAAGAGCATAGAAAAGCAACGATTGAATGGTTTAATAATATTAGATCAAAGTCATAATTTCAAATGAAAAACTAGGCTGTCGATACGAAATTGGCAGCCTTCTTTCATTGTAAGGTTATTCTGCGTCCTGAAATGATGTCCCAGTATATTTTATTACTGCCATCTGGTGTAAATTATTTTTCTTAATTGAAAACAGTACTAGGGAATTGAATAACTGTATAATCTGTGTTATACTCATGGAAATATACACACAATTTACACTATCTTGGAATTGTCATGATCATGATGGAGAGCCTTCGTTTTCAGGACTCTCTTTTTTAAACTCTATGATAAATAGTTACAAATTAATAAGAGGTAATGATTTATGGATAATCAAATGATACGTAATCTGGGAATTTATAATTGGAAAAAATTCTCGTTAAGATATGCTTCCATACTTATTATCGGTTTTTTTATTGCAGTTATTGTAACTCTATTGCCGAGAAACTTTTTACTAGCCCATTCCATATTGGAGCTGATTTGTATATATATTGAGATCTCCATATTTTTAATTACTTGGAGCACTTATAAAAACATACCGAATATTTTGTACATGGTAGGGTTTGGTTTTCTTGCTGTTTCCGTGATGGATTTTTTTCATGGTTATTATTCTATTGCTACTCCATTGTTCCAACAGGGCTATGAAGACCTGGCGGCCCGATACTGGATTTTAGCACGGTTATTGGCTGCGGTTTCTCTATTTTCTATGAGCTTAAACCTGAAAATAAAAAGGGTGAACAAGATCACCATGCTGATTTTCACAGTTCTTTTTTCTATTGGATTATCCTATCTTTTGATGAAATACCCAGGAATTTTTCCTCTTATGCGGCTGGGATCCGGCTTGACCTGGGTCAAAATCGGAATGGAGTATGTGATCATTGCAATAACATTTCTAAGTATCCATTACATCAATGTGAAACACTGCGAAGAGTCAGTATTTTTAAACCAGAATATTTTAATGGTATTGCTTCTCATAATTCCGACAGAATTTATCTTTACACTTACCGATGATCCGTCATCTCTTTTTTATCATTACGGACATATCTTAAAGGTAATCAGCTTTTTTTATCTATATAGAGGAATTGTAACCAATATTATTACTTTCCCTTACAGTGAACTGGAGGCCAAATGCAGGAAACTGGAAGAGAAAGTGAATGAAATCAATTGCCTTAGAGACGCAAAGTGCATCGCCGAAATGGACAGTCAGAATAAAAGCGAATATATCGCCAATATGTCCCATGAACTGAGAACGCCTTTAAACGTCCTTTTAAGCGGTATTCAGCTGTTTGAACTCTACATGAACGGAGATTCTTCCCCTAAGACCAGAAAAATGATGAAGCATTTGCAATCAATGAAACAAAATTGTCTCCGCCAGCTTCGTCTGGTGAATAATCTCATTGATACTACCAAAATCGATGCCGGATTTCTGAACCTGGAATTCAGAATGTACAACATTATCCGGATTATAGAAAACATCACCACGTCACTGCAGGATTATGTTGCCAGTAAAAATATAGAAATTCAATTTCATTCCGAATTGAAAGAAATGAATATGCTCTGTGATGTAGATGCTATAGAAAGAATTATGATGAATTTAATTTCAAATTCCATTAAATTTACCAAAGCAAAAGGTATCATAGCGATAATCGTAAGAAAGCATCAGGGCCAAATAGAGATATCCGTAAAAGACAACGGTATTGGCATTCCCGAAGACAAATTAGATGATATATTTGACAGATATAAACAGGTAAAAGATACCACCAAGAAAGATAAAGAGGGGAGCGGTATTGGGCTGTCGTTAACGAAGGCACTGGTGGAGCTCCACGGAGGCAATATCCGTGTTTCCAGTAAACTTGGATCAGGCAGTGAATTTAACATCGAATTGCCCATCAATATTCTGTCGGATGCTTCCGATATGGATACAACAAAAAACGGAGTTGAGAATGACAGCAGCGACTTAATTCAGATCATGAATATTGAATTCTCGGACATTTATGAATAAAGAATTGTGATCTTTTCAACGAGGTAAAGGGTATAGAATCATAAGAGCGGTACAAGCTATGCGAAGGAGGAAGGCTATGAAATATGAAATCATTATATTTGATGCGGATGATACCTTATTTGATTTTAAAAAATCCGAAAAAATTGCCTTTCGGGATACCATAATAAATTTTGGACTGGATTATGATGAAAATTATCATTTCCCAATTTACAAGGAGATTAACAACGGAGTCTGGAAGGAGCTGGAGGATGGGCGGATTACTCAGTACGAATTGAATCTCATCCGCTTTCGAAGGCTGACAGAGCGTATGAAGTTCGATGGTCTGCAGTCGGATCTTGACTCCTCCGCAATAGCGGATTTCTATAAAAAACGTTTGTCACAGGCAGCCCATTTATACGATGACAGTATCACCCTGATTGAAGGTCTCTGCAAGGATTACCGGCTTTTGATCCTATCCAATGGTCTGAAAGAAATACAGGAAAATCGAATCAGAAACTCTGCCATCGCAAAATACTTTGACAACATTGTGATTTCGGAAGAGGTGGGGGTCTCAAAACCCGATCCGAGGATTTTTGCCATAGCTTTAAACGAAATTGGCTGTACGAACAAGGAAAAGATTCTAATGGTAGGCGACAGTCTTTCTTCCGATATTCAGGGAGGCATCAATTTTGGGATTGATACCTGCTGGTTCAATCCGAATAAGGCAACGAATGATACAAAGGTAAAGCCTACTTATGAGATATCAAGTCTGACAGAGGTCAGAAACGTGTTGCTTAAATAAACACCCAACACCTGACAGTGTAAGGGTGCGGCATGTAAATGGTTAAAAATAACCGCCGGTTTTCCGGCGGTTATTGCATCCAAATTCTTAAGATTATTGGCTCGTTTTTGGTTAATCCCTTGATTTATTTATTCCTGAATTCCGGGAATTTTAGGAAGGGTTGATAAGGACATTTCCAGATCTTCATCGGTAGGAATATAATCTTCCATAGTACCTTCATTATAGGAAGTATAAGCGGTCATGTCGAAGTATCCTGTTCCAGTGAGTCCGAAGAGAATGGTTTTTGCTTCTCCTGACTCTTTGCATCGCAGCGCTTCATCCATAGCGGCACGGATCGCATGAGCGGATTCCGGTGCGGGAAGAATGGTTTCGTTTTTCGCAAAGAAGGTAGCAGCTTCAAAGACTTTTGTCTGTTCTACGGCTACGGCCTCCATAGAACCATCATGATAAAGCTTTGAGAGCATAGGTGACATTCCATGGTAGCGAAGACCGCCTGCATGGTTGGCAGATGGAATGAAACCGCTTCCCAGTGTATACATCTTGGCGAGCGGAGTGATCTGGCCCAAATCGCAGAAATCATAGGCATATCGTCCTCTGGTGAAAGACGGACAGGAAGCGGGCTCTACGGCTACGATTCTTGGATTTGCTTTTCCTGTCAGTTTATCCTGCATAAAGGGAGCAATAAGACCGCCAAGATTGGAGCCACCGCCGGCACAGCCAATCACTACGTCAGGATATTCTCCCAGGATTTCCATGGCTGTTTTGGTTTCCAGACCGATAATGGATTGATGCAGCAATACCTGGTTGAGAACGGAACCGAGTACATATCGGTAGCCTTCTGATGTTACCGCCTTCTCAACTGCTTCTGAAATGGCACAGCCAAGACTTCCGCCGGTATTTGGATCTTTTTTCAGGATTTCGCGCCCAACATGGGTTGTGTCGCTGGGGCTTGCAATAACCTCAGCACCAAAGGTCTGCATCACGGCTTTTCGGAAGGGTTTCTGATTGTAAGAAACCTTCACCATATATACTGTAAGCGGAAGGCCGAAATAAGCACAGGCTTCCGAAAGGGCAGTACCCCATTGCCCGGCACCTGTTTCTGTGGTAAGTCCCTTTAAGCCCTGCTCCTTGGCATAATAGGCCTGGGCGATGGCGGAATTCAGCTTATGACTTCCTGAGGTGTTGTTTCCTTCAAATTTATAATAGATCTTAGCCGGAGTATCCAAAGCCTTTTCAAGATTATAGGCACGAATTAAAGGAGAAGGACGGTAGATTTTATACATTTCCTGAACTTCTTCAGGTATGTCAACATAACGTGTTTCCGTATCCAGTTCCTGTTTGGCAAGCTTCTCACAGAAGACAGGATACAGGTCTTCAACCTGGGCCGGCTTCATGGTGCCGGGATTAATCATCGGATCGTGCTGCTCTTTCATATCGGCTCTCAGGTTATACCATTGTTTGGGCATCTGCTCCTCTGATAAATACAATCTGTGTGGAATTTTACTCATTGTTTTTTCTCCTTTCAAATATGTTTTCAATGCTGCTTTTACGTAATAAAAAAGACCTCTGTCACTAGCTTTCACTAGGGACAAAAGTCTGTTGCTTCTGCGGTACCACCCTGTTTGATGCAATTTGCACCCACTCTTATCATACACAATCATGCATGCTCCCTTGATAACAGGCGGAGATCCCGTCAGGCGCTACTGGCAATCGATCCATTACAATTGTGTTCGTCCTGCCCTCATAAGTCCATTCGGCACAGCGTCATTTACCGCATTCCCACCAGCAGCGGCTCTCTGTGAAAAGTAACATCCATGCTTACTATTCTTAATCAACGGTTTTACTATTGTTTTTCTGTAGTATATGCTCTGTTTGTATATTTGTCAACAATTTTTTACCAAAAGATCATTTTACAGCTTTCGTAATTTCAGTTTATTGAATAAGATATAATCCTGGAACCGATCTCTCTAATCAGAGGTCACATCCTGAAAATTCCCCTTGCGATACAAGGTAATCTTCGCTACGGTGACGGGGTTATGGGGCAGGAGTAAGCCGCATATAACAAACGTGATCCCGTTTATCATCAGTGCGATCACACCTGAATGCAAAGGGAGATCGATGGTTTTCATAAAGGAAAAATACAGGGTAAAAAAGACACCCGCCATGAGTCCTGCTGCGGCACCCTGCGCATTGGACTTTTCCCATAAAAGTGCTCCTGCAACAGGTACGATTAATTGTGACATTCCACAGAGCGCGATAAATCCCATATCCACGATAGAAATGGGAGACTCGGCGAAAACCAGGGCCAGATACGCAGCGGCAGAAAATACGACTATGCAAAGTTTTGCAATAAAAACGATATGTTTTTCCGAAGATTTCGGGCGGAAATACCGTTTGTAAATATCCAAAGTCAATAAAGCGGATACCGCATGGATTCCTGAATTTGCGGTAGACAGGCATGCAGCGGCGCCGCAGCACATAATCAGGGCCATGAACCACCCGGGAGCGAATTCCACCAGCAGGATCGGAAGAATGGCATCAGCCGAAGCCTGTACGCCTTCCGGTTTCAAAAGTGCTGCCGCGCTTCCTGCAAGAATAGAGCCTACATAGGCAATGGTTCCCAGGCTTAGCAGCAACGGCATGATATAAAATGTTTTGGCTTCTTTGGTAGCATACATTCTGAGCCAGATTTGGGGTCCCATCACCACACCGATAGGAATGATGAGGAACATGGAAATCCACATGGTAACACCGGCCGTATCCGAACCAACAGGCAGAAGGATCAGATCAGGCCGTTTGGTGATCAAATCCTCAAATAAAATATCAACGCCCCCGACTTTCGATACCAGAAAATAGCCTCCGGCAATCAAACCCAAAAAAATAAGCAGTCCGTAAAAAATATCCGTCCATGCAACAGCCCGTAAACCTCCGGCCCAAAGATAGATAATCATAACAACATAGAACATGAGTGCACAGATCTGCCAGGGAATGACTCCTTTCGTGGCGATTTCAATAATGATAGCACCACCGTAAAGCTGTATCTGCAGATAGGGGATGGTAAAAATAATCATGATGGCGGTTACCAGTAAACTTAATTTCCTGGAATCATAAATATCAGTAAAAAAAGAAATGGGAGTGAGATATCCTTTTTCCTTTCCGTACTGGGCGATTTTTGCTCCGAACAGCAGATAAAGGAGCCCGAATAAAACATTCCAGCCAATGGCCGTCCAATAGACGGAACCCACCGAATAAAAATAGGAAATGGAGCCCAAAAAGGCAAAGGAACTCCACCAGGTAGCATATACGGTAAAGAACGAAACCATCGTTCCCATATTTCTGTTATAGATAAAAAAATCATTGATGGTGGAAATGGAGTTTTGTGACGCAAGAGAACCGATAACCAATGGAATGACAGTGAAAATCAAAATGATAGGAATTGGAATATTGGAATAAAATAGTTCTTCTAATGATTCAAAATTCACCTTTTCATCTCCTTTCTCAATGATGTTGAAAACCATAATTAGTATAACATAAAGCACACAGAAGATGTAAATGATTCTCCATTGGAAGGGATAAAATATGCATCGAACTTGACACACGGATATTTCTATTTATACTTTAAGTAAATCAAGTGAATTCATATGAAAGGTTACAGTGAACGGAGAATGCGCAGATGAGTAAATTTGTAAAATTATGGATAGGAAGCTGCCTGTTCTATATGGCAGATATTTTTATTCTGTTTCTGATTTTTTCCCGACTCATACCATCAGAAGTTGCAGAATCCATGCTGGCGATTCTTTTCAATATCCTCAGCGTCTATGCTTTGTGGTTTGTGTTTTCTGCCTGTTGTGCCATTGACAATATCCCGATCAAAAAATTTTGGGAACGATATATTCTATTGTTGATTATTTACAGCGCCGTGTTGAGAGTAAGCAATTCAGAACAGCTGATCATTGCATTGCCCTTTTATCTTTATCAAATCGTTCTAAACGGCGGGATCCTGTTTACCATATTCAGTAAATGGAGATTTTCTCTCGGGGTAAAAATTTGGACTGCTTTTATCATTTCGGCAGGCAGCATATTCCAGCTGTATTGCAGTCTCAATATAATTGTGAAGAACTTTTCTTTTTCGGTGCTTTATGCGGACGTTTGCTTCCTCCTGCTTCTGAATTTCACCATGACGTACCTGCATCAGAAAATCTGGAATATCAATCTGGCAATCAGGGATGATTATTTATACGCTTTGGCTGAAAAAGCGGTGGATATTATTTTTTACTATACCCTGCGGCCTTTCCCGAGATTTTCTTTTATCAGTCCTTCGGTGGAGAATATCGTCGGCTACAAGCAAAGTGATTTTTACCGAAACCCAAAGCTGTATCTGGAGCTTACCCATGAGGACGACAGGGATATCATTCAAAGAGCATTTTCTTCAGAGGCAGTTTCGGTAAATAAAAACTTTATCCGGTGGCAAAGAAAGGATGGTGAATTTATTTACCTTGAGTTTCATAACACACCGATTTTCTATGGAGGAAAGCTGACGGCTGTTGAAGGGATTTTGCGTGATATCACCGACAGAAAAATGGTTGAAAAAGAAATGCTGGATTCGAAAAAATCCAAGCAGATACTGCTCTCTTATATATCTCATGAATTGAAAACTCCGATTACGTACATTGTCGGTTATGCCGAAGCCCTTCAGAACAATTTATATCTAGAAGAAGCAGATAAAAAAAATGCCATTGATTTGATATCCACAAAGGCCGTATTTTTGCAGAAATTGGTGGATGACCTGTTTCAATTGAGTAAAATGGAAGCCAACCAATTTTCTTTCGAATTTATTCAGACAAAGGTATATAGTTTATACCGGTTTCTGGAAGAAAAGCATAAGCATGATCTGATGAATACCGGCATCCATTACACCACAATGATAGAAGATCGCCTGAAAGATGAGAAGTACGAGGTTTTGGTAGATATCAAGCGCATTCAGCAAGTATTCGGGAATCTGCTGCATAATGCAATTAACCATACCCCTGCAAATGGCAGCATCAGCTGTCAATGCAGCCTGGATGAAAAGAAAGAGCAAATCATCTTTAAAATCATAGATTCAGGAGTAGGGATTCCCAAAGAAGATCTACCTTATATTTTTAAAGCTTTTTACCGCGGCAAGACCAAGGCCTCCCAATCAAAAGAGGGCAGCGGGCTGGGACTTAGCCTTTCGGCACAAATTATACAGGCACATAAAGGAACGATAGAAGTGGAATCGAATAAAGGGAAAGGAAGTATCTTTGTTTTTACTATCCCTCTTTATTCACAGGAAGGCTGATTGGAGAAGAAAAAATAAAAGAGAAGATAAGCAGGATGTTAATCGGAATGAGATATAGACATGGAGAGGAGAATCCCATATGTCCAGTGAAAAAATATTGATCGTAGATGACGAAAAGCAAATCTGTACTTTAATAAAATCATTTTTGGAAAAAGAGCAGTATCAAACCTATACGGCCTATGATGCGGAGAACGCTCTGCGCATTTGCGATGAGATTGAACCGGAACTGATTATTCTTGACGTAATGCTTCCGGATATCAGTGGAGTTGATTTATGTTTGGAATTGAGAAGAAAAACTCAGTGCCCTATTTTATTCTTAAGCTGTAAATCGGAGGAAATCGATAAAATTATCGCCTTGTCGGCCGGCGGGGATGACTATATCACAAAACCTTTCCAATCAGGGGAACTCATTGCAAGAGTAAAAGCGCATTTAAGACGAAATCGGATCTTGGCTTCACCGCCGAAAAAAGCCCGAAATTACAATTACGAAGGGCTTTATGTGGATCTGGATGCCCATCAGGTTTTCCTGGATAATGCGGAAGTCAATCTTACGCCGAAGGAGTTTGATATTTTGGCTATTTTGATTGAAAATCCCAAAAGAGTTTTCAGTATGGACCAGCTATTTGAAATGGTGTGGAAGATAGACAGCTTGGAGGGCGACAGCCGAACGATTATGGTATATATTAGCAATATTCGAAAAAAGATAGAACCGGAAAAGCGCGGCATAAAATATATTATTAATGTTAGAGGGGTTGGCTATAAATTTAATAATTCTTTAAAACGGACATAGCAACATGGCAGCCGATTTCTGACAAATTGGATGCCCAAGAGTTCACTCATAGCGCTCAGGCGATCATAGAGATCCTCTGAGCGTTTTCTTTTATCCGGAAATTTCTAATAAAAAGGCCTTAAGGCAATCTAAATAAAATCTTAAGTTTATTTTAGAGAACCTAAATCGTATTCAGTATAAAACTAATGTAAATTATAGATAATTCAGAATTGACTGAAAATAAACTTTTGAAGGAGGAATTTAGATGTCAAAACGAAAAATGACAGGTAAGACGAAACTTATCTGGGTCCTGCTGCTGATCGGTTTTTTAGCAATGGAATTCCCGGGGGTACTCTTCTTCCACAAAATGGCGGATCCATTCCTTTTGGGTCTTCCGTTCATCTATGGCTATATCTTGTGTTGGTGGGCTTATATGTGCATCGTATTATTTTATGCCTATAAAACAGGATGGGGCCACCCCGAAGGAGAAGGAGGCGACAAGTAATGACTGGAACCAATATTGCGGCATTATTGATTATTGCTTTATTTATGCTGATCCCCCTTGCTATGGGAGCGTATGCAGGAAGAAAATCCATACCTACGACAGAGGACTTCTTTGTTCAAGGAAGAGGAATGGGTTCGGTAGCCGTATTTTTTACCGTTGCTGCAACCTGGTGGAGTGCCTTTGCATTCATGGGATCCAACTCCTATTTTTATTTAAAAGGACCTCTTTACTGGACTGCTATCGCATGGAATATTTTATTTGGAATCCTTTATTTCGTAGTAGGAAAGCGAGTATGGTTTCTGGGTAAAACCAATAACTACATCACTCCGAAAGACTTCTTTAAGCATCAGTACGGCTCGGAAGCTTTAGGAAATATCGTTGCCATCATTATGTTAATCTTTACTTTACCTTATCTGCAAATTCAGCTGACCGGCGGTGCTTATCTCATCGAAGTCGCTTCCGGCGGAATTATTAACTTTAAATTTGCAGCACTATTATTCTATCTTGTCATTATTATTTACGTATGGTCCGGAGGTTTAAGAGCGGTTGCCTGGACAGACATTTTCTACGGAGTGCTCTTATTCTTTGGAATGATTTACGGAGGAATCTACATAGCGAATCTTCTTGGTGATCCTACGGAAATGTTTGAACAGCTCAGGGAAGTGAAGCCTGAAAATCTGGCTTTGCAGGAAAATGCCTGGATGGCATGGCTTGCCATGTTTATCATAACACCTGTCGGATCCTTTATGGGCCCACAGCTATGGACCCGTATGTATGCGGTAAAATCAGCAAAGCTGTTCAATTTAATGCCCTTCCTTTTAGGCTTTGCAGCTATTGCTTATATAGGCTCCATGCTTGTAGGAAATTCTGCTGTCATTTTAGAACCTGCCATTGAACAGACCGATAAAGTACTGCCTGTTATCCTTTACAAATATGCGCCTTTTGTAATGGCATCCTTTATCATTGCCTGCGGAGCGGCAGCAGCCATGTCCACAGCCAATTCCCAGATCCATTCCATGTCGGCAGTCTATACGGTAGACTTCCATAAGACTTATATCAATAAGAACTTAAGTGAAAAACAGCTTGTATGGGTTGGCAGATGGTGTATCCTGATCCTCTCGGCTGTTGCCTATGTCATGGCATTATATGTCCCTGGATTGCTGGTAAATATCGGACTTGTGGCACTTGCAGGAACTGCCCAGGTCATCGTACCTACCGTGGGAGCCCTGTTCTGGAAGAAGTCAACGGTTGCAGGTGCTATTTCGGGCATATTGGCAGGTACCATCCTTCTCATCGTATTCACCTTTGTACCCGGCACAATCCCCGGACCTTTTGCCTTCGGCGGCGGCGGTCTGCTCTCCCTGTTCTGCAACATCGTGGTATTCTTTGCAGTAAGCAGCGTGACAAAAGCCAGACCAAAGGAGTTGTTAGATGAGCTGGATAAACAATATGATGATTTCTATAATAAAAAATATTAAATAAAGCTGGAATCTGAAGGAGCTTGGTATAAGCTCCTTCAGATCATGTTTCGGAGTGGACATGAATTGGAGGCTGACCATGATAGAAATAGAGAAAGTAAAGGAAATCTCTGCTTTATTCAACCCTCAGATGATTGAATTCTGTCAGAGGCTAATCAGAACACCATCCCTGCCGGGTGAAGAAGAGGCCGTGTCGGAGCTTTTTCTTGAGGAAATGAAGCTTCTCGGATACGATGAAGTGTTTCGGGATCGCTGGGGCAATATCACAGGGGTGATTCGGGGAACCGAACCGGGTCCTGCCATTATGTACAATGGCCATCTTGATCACGTAGATCCGGGAGACCGTCTGGAGTGGGGAGGATATGACCCCTATGGTGCGGAAATTGATGAATGCCCCGTGTTTGATCAAAATCTTACCCTGGAAGAAATCGTGCCGGTGATCCATGGCCGCGGCTCGGCGGACCTGAAAGGCGGAGCGGCAGCTCAGGTGTATGCTGGCGGTATTCTGGTTCAATTGAGAAAGGAAGGCTGCCCAATCAGGGGAACTTTTATTATTTCGATGGTTTCCATGGAAGAAAACGGTGAGATGCTGGGTATGCTCAAGCTTCTAGACGAGACCTTCGCTGAAAAAGGTATCCATATAGACGGAATGGTGAATTGTGAACCGAGCAGCTTAAAAATTATGCTGGGACATCGAGGCAGAGTCGAACTGAAAGTTACGGTCTTTGGTTCCAGCTGTCATGGCAGTTCTCCCTGGCTTGGGGTAAATGCCGTTACGAAAGCTGCCAAACTAATTTTGGAAATTGAGAAAGCAGTCTGGTCCAACGGACACGAAGACAAAGATCTCGGAAGGTCAGGTATTGCTTTAACGATTATAGAATGTGAACCGGCAGCTCTGTGCATCGTTCCCGATAAGTGCCATATTACCTACGATCGAAGATTGGTGCCGGGAGAAACTGTAGAGGGTGCCATTGCGGAAATACAACACATTATTGACCGGCTGTCGGAAGAGGACGAAGAATTCAAAGCGGCTGTAAAGGTAAATTCTGCAGAGAGAAGAGCTTATACCGGAGCGGCTGCTGCCATAGAAAGCCAAAAAGAAGTATGGAAAATTGAGGCGGAGCACCCTTTTGTCCAGGCCTGTGCAAAGGGATTGGAAGATGCCGGTCAGATACCCCAATTCGGTTATTGGAGCTTCAGCACGGATATCCCCGCGGTGGGTGCCAGAATGAAGAAACCTGTAATCGGATATTCCGGGATGCAGGAGTTTTATATTCACCGGCCCATAGAAAAAGTGAGAATCGATTATCTGGAAAAAAGTTTGGTTGGAAATGTGTCCATGTTCCTTAGGCTGGTACAATTGCCGAAGGAGGTGTTTCAATGCGAGTAAAGGGTGAGGTTTCCATGAAGGCAGATATAATATTGTACAATGGCAGCGTATTAACGGTAGATCACAAGGATTCTGTTGTTTCTGCCGTGGCGACAAAAGACAATAAAATTATTTATGCAGGCTCTGATGATGAGGCGCTGAAATTTTTCGGAGAAAACACAAAACTGATAGACTTGAAAGGCAGGAGCCTGGTTCCCGGATTTATCGATTCTCACCTGCATACTGCCGTACTTGGTGCAAATTCGCTTGCTATTGACTGCAGATCACCAGGTGTTACTTCTATTGAAGATATCAAAAGGCTAATCAAAGAGGCTGCGAAAGTAACCCCCAAGGGCCAGTGGATCAGGGGCTGGGGCTATGATCATTCCAAGCTGACAGAGAAAAGACATCCCAATCGATATGATTTGGATGAGGCTGCTCCTGAGCATCCTGTGATTCTGACCAGAGTCTGTGCACATATTTCCGCCCATAACTCTCTAAGTCTGAAGACTGCCGGTATAGCGGATGATGCATCAGATCCTGAAGGGGGAGTGATGGATAGAGAGCATGGCAGGATTAACGGAGTAATGAGAGAAAATGCCCACATGCAAATTCTGAAAACCTCACAGCTTTCCAGAGAAGAATTAATCCATGCCATGAGTGCCGCCAACGATATTCTGATCAGGGAGGGCATCACCTCGGTTCATGATTCCGGCGGCTACGGAGCAGTTCAAATGAGTGCAATCCAGGATGCCGTAAAGGAAAAGAAGCTTCGGCTCAGACTCTATGCTATGATTTTTTCTTTTGTGGAGAATCTCAGCTTTGTTGAAGAGTATATTCATATGGGACTTCATACAGGATTCGGAGATGACCATTTCCGGTTAGGGCCTGTAAAGGTGATGATCGACGGCAGCAGCAGCGGTCCGACGGCCGCCACAATAGAACCGTACTGCAGCAATCCCGGTGACTCAGGAATCCTGAGCATGACCCAGGAACAGGTAGATGATATTATTATAAGGGCTCATAAAGCCGGTTGGCAGGTTACCTCTCATGCGGTGGGAGATAAGGCTGTCACCATGATTGTAAGTGCAATCGAAAAGGCCTTGCAACAATTTCCAAGAGAAAACCATCGCCACAGAATAGAACATTGTGCCATGATCAATGATGAGCTTTTAGACAGAATCAAGAAAACGGGTATTATTCCAATTCCCAACCCCATATTCCTATATGAATTCGGTGACGGCTATATGGTGAACTATGGAAAGGAAAGGGCTTATAGAATGTTTCCAAATAAAAGCTATTTTGACAGAGGAATCCTTGCGGCGGGAAGCAGCGACAGTCCCATCACCTTTTCGAACCCCATTCTAAACATGCATCTTGCTGTGAATCGAGAGACCCAGACCGGCCAGATGATCAACCTGAAGGAACGGATTTCGGTGAAGGAGGCTTTACGAATGTTCACTTATCACGGCGCTTATGCAAGCTTTGAGGAGGATCGAAAAGGCTCTATTGAAGCGGGTAAACTTGCAGATCTGGTGCTCCTGTCCGACGATCTTTTAAAGGTATCATCTGACAGAATCAAAGAGATAACCGTGGACATGACAATCATTGACGGGGATATCGTTTATCGAAAAGAATCCGAATAGCGGTATCCGCAAGAAAATCAATTCGGGATGGCTGGAATTGATGAGCCATGGCTATTCAGCTATGGCTCATATAAATTTTTAAAAACTATTTTTTTACTTTGAATTCGTTTTATTATTTAAGATATTTTTATGCTGCTTCTCTGTAAAGCCCCACTTTAACTTATAGCCGACATACATGAGAATGCATAAATACAGCCAGACAATCAAGGTAAAACCATAAATGAAGGGTAAACCTAAGATTCGCGGTTCTATACGGTTAATATAGAAAATTCCCGGAAACTCAATGGCAGCAAATCCGATTAGTATGAGGAACCATAGTAACCTGTATTTTTTTTTCATAGATTCTCCCTCCTATTTGATTACTCGTACAGATGGCATCTGGTAAGGGGCATGTCGTTTTTCGGTCCCTTGGACAATAGGATTTGATGAAGGTCGATGACTCCGTTGTTGAAGGAAGCCGCACAGGAGCACAGGTAGAGCTCCCACATTCTGATGAATTGATCGTCAAACATCATTTTAACCTGATCCATTGCCTGCAGGTAATTTTCCCTCCAGCAAAGTAATGTCTTTACGTAGTGCTGTCTTAAGCTTTCCACATCCAGGGTATAAAATCTGTGATCACCGCAGATCTGTATGATTTCTCTCAAGCTAGGAATCACGCCGCCGGGGAAAATATATTTTTTAATCCAGGGATCTCCCGGATGTTCTTTCAACGCACTGATGTAATGGAGCAGGAAAAGGCCCTGGGGCTTCAGCACCGCATCCACATTTTCAAAGAATAGTTCATAGTTGGCTCGTCCTACATGCTCCAACATCCCGACACTTACGACACGATCAAAGGTCAGATCAGATTTTTTCAGTTCTCTGTAATCCATAATTTTCACTTCCAGATGATCCTGCAAACCTTCTTCTTCTATTTTCTTTTGAAATCCCTTTGCCTGTTCTTCGCTCAGCGTAATTCCTACGCCGTGGATATGATGGCGTTTTGCTGCCTCCAGGAGAAGATAGCCCCAGCCGCAGCCGATATCCAGCAGGCTCATTCCATCCTTGATGTTTAACTTGGATAAAATATGATCGATTTTATTCTCCTGAGCCTCATCCAAAGTATCCTTCTCATTTTTAAAGTAGGCGCAGGAATAATTCATGGTATTTCCCAGCCAAAGGGAATAGAAATCGTTGCCGATATCGTAATGGGAGGAAACCTCTTTCTTTTGGTTTTTCGCGCTGGTAGAACTGTGAAGCAGCTTTTTTAGAGAATGGGAATCCACTGCAAATTTCTCAATCTGACTTAATGCAATATTGAGAGCGGCAAACAAATCGCCTTCCACTTCAATATCTCGATTCATGTAAGCCTCACCTAAAGCCAGAGACGTACTGTGCAGCAAATCCGTCTTCTTAAGCGGGCGGTTTACCGTGACGGTAAATTGGGATTCACCGTTCCCTACCTTGATCGGTTCTTCGTCAGGAAGCTTCACCGTAAAGGGTATATTGCTGATTTGTTCAAGATATTTCAACACTTTTCCCTTTTCAATACCAAAAATCATTTTATCACATCCTTCCTTTTTCTTTTGTTAAAAAAAACTGTTAAATTTATCCTATTCCTATTTAAATCAAATTGCAAGTCGATTTAAGGTATTTATTTCCTTGAAAATCTCCAATTTTCATAGTATAATGATGACGCAATCGTGGAGAATTTTTCGACTGCAGAAAAATTTTCTTAATGTGTACATTTCAACGGGGACAAATTTTCGCCTCGTTATTAATAAATTCGTAAGAAATTCAAAGACTTTTTGTTAAGAATAATAAGGTATCCTCTAAGTAAGACTGGAAAAAGGGGGTGCCTATTTTATTGGAAAGGAGCGGAAGATATGAACATTTTAATCTGCGATGACGACAAGGAAATCGCAAATGCCATCGAGGTGTACCTGAGAAATGAAGGGTATGGGATTTTCAAGGCTTACGACGGGATAGAAGCTCTTGATGTGATACGAAAAGAGGAAATTCATCTTGTACTGATGGATATCATGATGCCAAGGCTGGATGGCATGAGGACTACCATGAAAATCAGGGAAGAAAAAAATATTCCGATTATTATGCTTTCGGCGAAATCAGAGGATTATGACAAGATCACAGGCCTGAATATCGGCGCTGATGATTATATCACCAAGCCGTTTAATCCGCTGGAGCTTATTGCCAGAGTAAAATCACAATTGAGAAGGTACGTAAACCTTGGGAGCATGGAGAAAAAAACCGGGGTTTTTAAATCAGGGGGATTGATGGTGGACGACGAGGCTAAAACCGTCACGCTGGATGGAGAACAGGTACTTGTCACCCCCATAGAGTACGGAATTTTAAAATTATTGACAGAAAATGCAGGAAAGGTGTTTTCCATGGATCAAATCTATGAGGCTGTTTGGAACGAACCCTCTTATAATCCGGAAAATACCGTAGCAGTACACATTCGGAGAATTCGGGAAAAGATTGAGATCAATCCGAAGGAACCGAGATACTTAAAGGTGGTGTGGGGAATTGGATATAAAATTGAGAAGCTTTCCTAAGCAAAAAATATTTACAACAGCAGCATTTATCCTTTGCGTGGTGATGTTCATCGGCGCATTGTCTGCCGGAGCAGTAGCGATAAAGGCAGCGACAGAGGACGAGGTGTTTTCCGGCAGTGTGGATGAACTTATCCTTTATAATCATTATTATGAAAGTGCATCTTTTCAGCGGGAATATCAAATGAAGCTGGATAACATTCTCTATTTAATTGATCGATTTAAGAGTGAAGAATATATTAAAAGCGGAAAGACCATTAGCGATGGTAGAATGGAAGATGCAATCAGGACCCTGTTTTATGAGACTACATATTCCTATGAGGCGTATGAAAATGTGGATAACGGTTATGGGGAAACCAGAACAATTACCATTGTAGGGCAGAATCCCTCGGAGAAGTATGGCGCTGATTTTGAGGTCCCGTCAGTTCGGCAGAGTTTTATGAATGACCATCAGGAAGAGATTACCAGGATTAGTGAATCGCTGATCATGGACGACTTGCGTGCCTTCAGATCGTATCAGAAAGCATTGAAAGAAATAGAGGGATTTTCTTTCTACGCTACAGATGGGGTGAACGTGGTGACCAATCTGAATACAACGGAATCGGCAATAGACAGCAAGCAGTTTACAAAAGATCCGGCATATTTTATTTACGAAAATGACACTCTGAACAAAGTTCCTTCGTCACAGGAAATACCGAATACTGGGATGAAGTACTTTGACAGAAATCTGGAGGAGACGCTGCACGCACATTATAATGAGGCATTAAAGGTATATTTCTCCTTCGATGAACACTACTTAGACGAAAAAGAAGCTGCCTATGCGGAAGCCAGGGCCGATATCCTTCAGTGGGTTCCGGTGGTTGTAATCTGTGCTCTGCTTTCCCTTGTCTCGCTGGTTTACCTTATCGTGACAACGGGAAGGAAGAATAAAAACGGGGAGATTACTGTTTATAAAATCGATAAGCTGCTTACTGAAATTCAACTTTTTATTATAGGTGTTCTCTTTATTGGCGGAGGCCTGACCTTTTTAAACCTATGCCTGGAGGCGCTGCGTTACGGTGTTTATTTCGGCGGATATTATTACGGATTCGGAGGCTCCATCTTTGTCACCATTTTCCTGGCAGCCGTTGTGGGATTGGGATCAGCAGGCATTGGGCTGGCATTTATCCTTTCCTGTGTGAGAAATCTGAAATCAGGAAGGTTTTTAAAGAATTCGGTTATTTATAACGCAGTCTATGCAGTGTGGTACGGAGTCAAGGCTTTGTATTACGGGGGGAGCCTGATGAGGAAGGTGGTACTAATTACCCTTGCTATCTGTCTTCTTTCGGCAACGATGGTGCTGGCACCAGTGGTAGCTATTGTCATATTGGCTCTGGCCCCGAAATGGGTGAAAAAATTTGAGGAAATCGAAAAGGGTGTCAATGAGGTGAAAAGCGGAAATCTTACCTACAAAATACCGCTGCAGGGAGAAGGGGAACTGGATGTTCTGGCTCAGGGAATCAATGAAATATCCGAGGCTTCCAATAAAGCGATCCAGAATGAACTAAAAAATCAGAGGCTGAAAACAGATCTGATTTCCAATGTATCCCATGATCTGAAAACACCGTTGACCTCCATCATTACCTATATCGATTTACTGAAAAAAGAGGGGCTGGATTGTGAGGACGCACCGAAATATCTTGAGATTTTGGATCAAAAGAGCAGCCGGTTGAAGAAGCTTACAGAAGATCTGTTTGATGCGGCCAAAGCCTCCAGCGGCGCCATTCCCGTCAGATTTGAAAAGGTGGAACTCCTGTCTCTGATCAATCAGGGCCTTGGAGAAATGGGAGAACGGATCGAAGCTTCCGGCCTTGAATTCAAAATCACTGCGGAGAAGGAAAAATACTATGTAAATGCGGACGGACTTCTTCTCTGGAGAGTGGTGGAAAACCTGCTGAGCAATGTGCTGAAATATGCCCTGGAAGGTTCCAGAGTCTACCTGAACCTGAAAGAACAGGCAGGAACGAATGGGAAAGCTTCCATGGTAATTCTGGAAATGAAAAATATTTCAAAGACGGAGCTCAATATCGATTCGGCAGAGCTGATGGAGCGCTTCAAGCGGGGAGATGAATCCAGAACCACGGAAGGAAGCGGACTTGGCCTTGCCATTGCAAAGGATTTGGTGAGACTTCAGAACGGTTGGTTTGACATTGTAATTGATGGAGATCTGTTTAAGGCCATTGTTATGCTGGATACGTATTCCGATAATCCGGAGAATTAATTTTTCAGCCTGCCCTTTTAAAACATCAGAAACATGGTATAATATAGAAAAGGCACAGCAGGCCTTGCCAAACCGGCGGGGCCTGAGGCCGTAATCACAAAAGTACAGGAAAGGAGATTATTTTATGGCAGAATATGAATGCAAAATTTGCGGGTACATTTACAGTGAGGAAAATGGCTGTGAAGAAAAAGGAGTCGCTCCGGGAACCAAATGGGCTGATGTGCCTGATGATTTCGAATGTCCGCTGTGCGGCGCAGGAAAAGAAGACTTCGAATTAAAATAGCATAATAAAAATTAAAAAAATCACCCTGTTATCAATGGGGTGATTGTTTTCATATACACGTGTTATCGCTTATAAATCGTAAGCAAGCATCATCATGACTGCAAAGGATGTTGGTATGAAAAGAAACGAATTTATTGGGAAAGTGGATGAACGCCTTCGGATGGTCCGTGCGGAATATGATTTTAATCAGGAGAAAATGGCAGAAATCCTAGGTATTTCAAAGAAAACTCTGGTACAGATCGAAAAGGGACGTTCCTCTCTCGGTTGGACCGGAGCCGTAGCACTCTGTACGATCTTTGCAAGAAGTGAAATCCTGAATGCGGCCTTTGGGGGAGATACCACGGATATCATTTTAGCTCTGGCTTTTGAAGGGGAAGAGCCTGATTATCCTAAAACTCTGGGAGGTAAAGTCTGGTGGAAGACCCTTGAGCAAAGCGGTCATTATAAAATACAGCAGAATATCATATCTCAGCATTACCGAATTCTGGACAGGGAAGACAGAAGAATCTGCGCCTCCTTTGAACTGGAAAAGATGAAAAATACTCTCCGAGGGTTCGTAGAAAAAGAAGAGTAAAAAATAAATGTGATAAGTTCGTTGACGCAAAGTCCATTTTAGTGTAAAATTACACTAAAATGGACTTTTGTCATTATGCGGGAAATATTGCTTTCGGCGATGATTCCGTCATTTTCACTTTTTTTACAATGGAGGGGTTTGGGATGAACAAAGAAGAATTTGGGATTTTGCTGATTCATGGGTATGGGGGGACGCCGGAGGAAGTGAGACCTTTATATGACTATTTTTCCAGTCAGGGATATCTGGTGGAAAGCCCCCTTTTACCGGGACATGGTAAAACCAAAGAAGCGCTTTCAAGAGTATCCTATCGTGATTGGATACTTTGTGCGGAGCAAGCTTATTTAGCCTTATTAAAAAATAGAAAAAAGATCATTGTAATAGGGTTTTCCATGGGAGGACTGCTGGCGGCGAATCTTTGGCAATACGGCTATTCGGCGCTGATTACCGTCAATACCCCCATCTATTATTGGAATCCTTATCGCATTATGGCAAATATGATTACGGATTTTCCTGTTTACGGGAAAAAGTATTGGGAGGCCGCAGAGGGCAAGCCTCTTTCCTCCATGCTGGAATTTCAGAAATTATTGACTAAAACCAAAGCCATGTTCGAGAATATTACCTGCAGAACCATGGTGATTCAGACGTTGGATGACGATACCGTTTATCATAAAAGCGCAGACTTTATCCATCATAAAGTCTGCGCCGATAAAACATTATTGAAATTGCCCAAAGGGGGCCATTTGATCTTTCAAAGCAGCTCCTGCATTGAAGTCTGTAAGGAAATAGAAGCGTTTATTCACTTTAATGCTTCGATCCATAAATTTGAGTCCGCATCACTTGGCATACGCCAGTCTCCCCGCGGGGAAAGACTGACGGATCCAACCTTCGGACCGTCAGGAATACAGCTGCGTTTAAATTGCTGGGAGAAGAATCTGCGATAGAACACAGTTAGCCAATTCTTGATAAATTCTTCCGTATAGTCCCGTACGAATACGTTTTTAGCGATGTAAAGCAGCTTTTTAGGCGGCATTCCGTATCGGATGGTGTAATATAGAAAGAAATCATGGAGGATATAAGGTCCAACGGTATCTTCGGTCTTCTGAGCGATCATGCCTTCCTTGTCCGGAGGAAGCAGTTCCGGTGATATAGGAGTATCCATAATATCTTGAAGCGTCTTTTTCAGCAAGGCGTTGTCCGAACTAAAGCTCTTGTCCTCTTTCTTGCCGGACAGCCGATTCTCCATGACCCATTTGATTACGAATTTTACAAGGGTCTTCGGAACGCTGCCGTTCACTCCGTACATGGACATATGATCTCCGTTATACGTACTCCAGCCTAATGCTACCTCAGATAAGTCACCCGTACCGATGACCAGGCCTCCTTCTTTGTTGGCAATATCCATGAGGATCTGGGTTCTCTCTCTTGCCTGTGAATTTTCATAGGTGACATCGTGAACATCGGGATTCTGCCCGATATCTTTAAAATGCTGCATCACAGCATCCTTTATCGGAACTTCCCTTACTTCAGCACCGAGGAGCTTCATAATGGTCAGGGCATTGTTATAGGTTTTACCCGTGGTACCGAATCCGGGCATTGTAACGGCTATGATATCCTGGGGATCCTTACCGATCAGCTTGAAAGTCTCCGCACAAACCAGCAGTGCCAGGGTAGAATCCAACCCTCCTGAGATTCCCACAACGGCTTTGCTGGATCGGGTATGTTCCATTCTCTTGGCCAGCCCCGAGGATTGAATGCTGAAAATTTCCCTGCAGCGAAGATCAACCTTTTCCGGATTGTCGGGCACGAAAGGATTCTGCGGATATTTACGAATCAAGGTATCCTTTTCCGTATCGAAGACTCTGATCGGTGCCAGGGGCACATGAATGCAGGCAACTCTGCTGCTGAAGGCAGAAGCGCATTCTTCAAAATTCTGTCCAAAGGTACGTTCGAATTTGATTCTCTCAAAGTCGATATCTCCGTAGGTAATAGAACTTTTCCTTTCGAAGAGACTGCTTTCCCCCAGTATGGTACCGTTTTCTGCGATGATCCTATGTCCGCCAAAGACCAGATCTGTTGAAGACTCATGAACGCCGCAGGAGGCATAAACATAACCGCAGATATTTTTTGCACTTTCCTGTAAAACAAGGTTGTTGCGGTATTCCGACTTGGCTACGGTTTCATTGCTTGCAGAAGCGTTCAGGAGAATATGAGCACCGTTTAAAGCAAGGTGTGTCCCAGGCGTGATGGGAACCCAGAGATCTTCACAGATTTCGATTCCCAACTTCAATTCATTTTCTTCATCATGGAAGATGAGCTGGCCGAAGGGGATCTCCTGACCGAAAAGGCGTACGGATTTGATACTTTCTATAATGCGAATGCCTGATGCAAACCATCTGGCCTCATAAAATTCTTTGGCGTTTGGAATAAACATTTTTGGAACAATGCCCATAATATTTCCGCCCTGGATGAGAGCCGCACAATTATATAAATTATTTTCCAGGCGCAGGTAAAATCCGGCGACTACCACAGCGGTATGTTTTTTCGAGTATTCTGCTATTTTTTTTAAACCCTCCAGGTTTTTTGCATAAAGAAATTCCTGATAAAACAGATCTGCACAGGTATAGCCTGTAATGCAAAGTTCAGGAAAGAGGATGACGCCGGCTCCGTGTTTTACTGCTTCTTTGGTGCATTTGATCATTTGTTCTGTATTAAATTCCGTATTGGCCACCTTCAGCTCCGGTGTAACGGCAGCAATACGAACAATTCCAATTTTACTCATCTTGATTACCCTCCATTTACTATCCATATTATATACAAAAGAAATAGAAAATAAAAGGAAATTCCTCTTGGAAAAGCAGGGTCCGGATTGACAATACATTACATTGCGTGCTATTATTGTAAATAAATGGAAAATGGCATTAAGGTACGATGGAAAATAACATCGAGGTGCAAAAGGCTGGGCGGCAGGTATTAGATATTGATAGATCAAGACAAAATAGTATATAATGGTTGTAATCCAAGTATGGAAAGGGGATACTGAAAAATGAAAGAATACTACATAGGTCGATTTCGAACCGATGATGAAATACAGGATTTTTTTCTGGTAAAGTCAATCGCCATTAAGATTGGTTCCAATAAGAAGCAATACTTAGATTTGATGCTAGGTGACAGTACCGGAGAAATAGCGGCAAAAAAGTGGGATGTCGCGGATACGGAACTGCCGTCGCTCAACGAGATCCAGGATGGCGATGTGATTAAAATCAAAGCCAATGTGACGGAATGGAACGGCATGAGACAGTTAAGAGTGCTGAAACTGAGAAAAGCAGTGGCCACAGATGATATTGATCTGATGGATTTTATCAAATCCGCACCTGAGAAAGCCGAAGACATGTATGCCTTTATTTATAACAAGGCAGCAGGCATGGGGGATGAGGATCTCAGGAAGCTTTGCATTCGGATTCTGGAGGATAATAAAGAGAAGCTTATGTATTACCCTGCAGCTGCAAAAAATCACCATGCGGAGCTGGCAGGGCTTCTCTATCATATAAAACGGATGCTGATGACAGCCGAACGTATTTGCCAGGTTTACACCAATTTAAACGGGGACTTGGTGATGACCGGAGTCATCATTCATGACATAGAAAAGCTGAATGAAATTGAGGCGGATGTTTTGGGCATGGCTTCGGGATATTCCTTTGAAGGCCAAATGCTGGGTCATCTGGTGCAAGGGATTAAGGTTATCGACAGATTGACCGAGGAGTTGAAGATCGACAAAGAAAAGGCCATCATGCTG
The DNA here is from genome assembly GCF_018128545.1 of Sinanaerobacter chloroacetimidivorans. Taxonomy (GTDB): domain Bacteria; phylum Bacillota; class Clostridia; order Peptostreptococcales; family Anaerovoracaceae; genus Sinanaerobacter; species Sinanaerobacter chloroacetimidivorans. Next base: position 231,694 of record NZ_JAGSND010000005.1, read on the forward strand.
GAACATATGATTCTGTCCCATCATTATGAGCCCGACTTTGGCAGCCCCAAAAAACCGTTATTCCCGGAAGCAGAAATTCTGCATTATTTGGATATGATAGATGCTAGAATGTATGACATGCAGGAAGCCCTGGATGCAACAGAGCCGGGAGGATTTTCCGACAGAGTCTGGACGTTGGATAACCGAAAGCTCTATAAGCCAAAGAATTAAATTGCTGCAAAGGGAGCAATGAAAAGAAATGAATGATACCTTGGAGGTTGTAGGATGATAAAACTGCCGAAGGAAGTGAATAAAATCTTAAGGACCATAGAAAGTGCAGGATTTGAAGCTTATGTGGTAGGGGGCAGTCTGAGAGATACACTGCTGGCAAAAGAACCGGAAGACTGGGATATTGCAACGTCGGCTCCGATGGATAAAATTCTGGAGCTCTTTCCGGATGCCCATGTTATAGGAGAAAAATTCGGAGTGGTGAGGATTCGGGAAGGAAATATTACCGCCGATACTGCAGCTTTCCGAATAGACGGGCAATACTCGGACTTCAGAAGGCCGGATGGAGTGATCTTCACCGCAAACATCGAGGAAGACCTGAGCCGCAGAGATTTTACCATCAACGCCATGGCAGGCCACCCGGAAGGAGGCATATTGGATCTCTTTCAAGGAAGAGAGGATTTAAAATTGCGGCTTGTCAGAGCCGTCGGCGATCCTGCCGTAAGGTTTGAAGAGGATCCTTTGAGAATGCTCAGAGGCATTCGATTTGCCGCACAGCTGGATTTTGATCTTGACAGGAACACCTTTGAAGCGATGAAGGGCAAGGCTTCCTTGTTGTCCAAGGTCAGCACGGAACGGATACGGGAAGAATTCCTGAAAATCATAACGGCAAAGAACAGCAGCAAAGGCTTGAAAATGTGCATGGCTTCCGGTCTTCTACCGGAAATTCTGGGAGAGGAATGCTTCCGAAATGCCGGCAAATCGGAGCTGAGGGCTTTGACGGAGCTTGCAGAAAATATAGACAGGGCAAAGATCGATACGGAGTACCGAATCGGACTGGTCTATCTTTGCTTTGAAAAAGACAGAGCCCTGAAAGCCATAGAAAAAATGAAGTTTGACAAAGAAACGGAAAAAATGCTCCGGAATGCTCTTTGCCATCTGGAGGATTTATCTTTCATCAATAACCGAATAGAGCTGAAACAGTTTATCTGTAAAATGGGACTCGAACAATACGAGTACTTGGAGAATCTGTCCAAGCAGCAGCGAAAGGTTTACGACTTCAATGAATACAAGATCAGAAACAGAATGATTATATTTGAAGATATCATGAAATTTAAAGAACCGATTTTTATTGAAGATCTGGCTGTTACAGGTCGTGATCTTATAGAAATGGGCATGAAAGAGGGAGAAGAGATCGGCAAAATGCTCAGAATGCTCCTTGATGTCGTTCATAAAAATCCTTCTGTAAACAATCAAAAAGATCTCCTCAGAAAAGCAAAGGAGTTTAACAGAAATCCCATAAGCGCATGGCTGAGAGGAGTAAGATGGTACAAATAAAAGGAACCCTGTCAGAAATCATCTATCATAATAAAGAAAATTTTTATACCATTGCAATCTGTGAAAATGAAGAAGAGCAGTTTACCGTTGTGGGGAATCTCCCGTCCGTAGAAAGAGGAAGAGCCTTTACCTTTGACGGTACCTGGCAGACGCATCCTACCTACGGAGAGCAGTTTCGCTTTACGGAATACAAAGAAGAAATGCCCAACTCCAAAGAAGGCATAGAAAGCTTTCTTTCATCGGGTCTGCTGAAGGGTATCGGAAAAAAGACGGCTGCTGCCATCGTCAAACGCTTTGGCGAAGAGACCTTTGACATCATTGAACGCTCGCCCGGACGCCTCTCTGAGGTGGAAGGAATCGGTGAGAAGAAGGCCGCTTCCATTGCAGAGGCTTTTCGAAACCATAAAGAATTTGCGGAAATCACGCTCTTCTTTCAGCAATTTGGCATTTCGCCGGGGTATGCCATGAAGCTTTACAAAGTCTATGGCGCTGATACGATAGAAGCGGTAAAGGCGAATCCCTATCAACTGGTTGATGACATCTTTGGTATCGGCTTCAAAAAAGCCGATAAAATAGCCGAGAAAATGGGCATTGGGAAAGACTCGGAATACAGGATTCAGAGCGGGATTCAATATTCCCTGTGGCTCTATGTCAATGAGGGTCATACCTTTGTTCCTCAAAAGTACTTTTGTGAAAATACGGCACAGATGCTGGAGGTAGGGGCAGAACAGGTCTATGAAGCGCTCGTTGGACTGGCCTTTTCCGGTGACATACAGGTTGAAACGTTAGAGGGCAGGGGGGTTGTATTTCTTGCCCCTTATTATGCGGCGGAGCAAAACGTATGCAGGTGCTTACTCAAGCTTAACAATGCACCGATGAAGCCCATCAGCTCCAATGTGGATCAGCTGATAACGGCAACCGAAATCGAAACGGGCATTACCTTGTCAGAAAATCAGAAATTTGCCGTAAAAGCTTCCTTGCAGAATGGTGTTTCCGTTATTACAGGCGGGCCCGGTACGGGAAAAACCACGATTATCAATACCATTATGAAGATCTTTGACCACAGCGGGTTTACCACAGCCATTGCCGCACCCACAGGAAGAGCGGCCAAAAGAATTACGGAGACCTCCGGCTATGAGGCTTCCACCATACATAGGCTTTTGGAATATTATTATTCCGAGGGAGAGGATACCATGCGTTTCGGAAAGAATGCGGAAGATCCTCTGGTGTACGATGCCATTATTATCGATGAAGCCTCCATGATCGATATTCTTCTCATGAACGGCCTCGTGAATGCCATCGCTCCCGGTACCAGACTCATCGTGGTAGGAGATGCGGATCAGCTTCCTTCCGTTGGAGCGGGAAACGTACTGAGGGATATGATTAACAGTGAAATCATCTATTCCGTTAAACTGACGGAAATTTTCAGACAGGCCAAGGAGAGCCTTATCGTAGTCAATGCCCATAAAATAAATAAAGGCGAATATCCCGACTGCAATGAAAAGGACAAGGATTTCTTTTTCCTTCGGAGAAGCAGTGAAAAGGAAATGCTTGAAACCATAAAAGTGCTCTGCGCCAAGCGGCTTCCGGATTACTATCAGGGCTGTGATGCCATCAAGGACATGCAGGTGCTGACACCGGTCAGAAAAGGGCTGCTGGGAAGCATGAATCTGAACAAGGAGCTGCAGAAAATCCTGAATCCCCCCGCTCCGGACCTTGTGGAAAAAACCTTTGGAGATCGAATCTTCCGGGAGAAGGACAAGGTGATGCAGATTAAAAATAATTATCAGATGGAGTGGAAAAAACTTGAAAACTTCACGGAAGGTCAGGGGATTTTTAATGGTGACGTGGGTTATATCGATACCATCGATCTGGAATTCAATGAGTTGACCGTAGTCTTTGACGATAACCGATATGTGAAATACGATTTTACCCAGTTGGACGAGCTGGAGCTTGCTTATGCTGTCACAGTTCATAAAAGCCAGGGCAGTGAGTTTCCTATCGTCATTATGCCGGTATCCTGGTTTCCTCCTATGCTGGCTACCAGAAATCTGCTCTATACCGCTGTGACAAGAGGCAAGCGGGCAGTAATCCTGGTAGGCTCGGAAAATAAAATGCATGGAATGGTGGAAAACAACCGAATTACGGAACGCTATTCCGGACTGGCTGTCAGGCTGAAAAGCTTTCTGAATGACAGTGGACTGGGGATGCTGCCATGATAAAGCGGATTACCGATTCCTCAGCCGCTTCTCCAGGGGCGCTTTGCCGTTTATTATGGGAAAGCATGTTGGAACTTCTTTACCCTTCCAACATTTATTGCATCTGCTGTGATAACCTCATAGATGACAGCAGACCTTATTCTCTTTGTGATGATTGTCTAACGAATCTGCACTGGGCAAATGAGCGAACCTGCCGCTGCTGCGGCAAGATCCTCAAGGAAGGATATCGTTGGGATATCTGTACCGATTGCAGCTCTGCAAGCCACAGCTTTGAAAAAGGCTTCGCCTGCACGGAATACGGCGGGGCGGAAAAAAATATGCTGCTGCGGTTTAAATTTAAAGAAAAGGCATATTATGGGGAAAAACTGGCAGAGATTATGTTTGACCGAATTCAGCCGGAGGAATTGGACGTGGATTTGATTCTGCCTGTTCCCATGCACAAAAGAAAAGAAAAAAGGAGAGGATACAATCAAGCTGCCATATTGGCTTATCATTTATCCAGGTATATGAAAATCCCGTTTCGAAAGAATATTCTGCTGCGCAGCCGGGAGACCATGCCGATGAAGGGTTTAGGAGCAGTGGAAAGAAGAGCCAATATAGAAAATGCCTTTACTGTTTCCCGGGGATGGGATACAATAATAAAAAATAAAAAGATTCTCTTGGTGGATGATATTTATACGACCGGAAGTACTGCCGACGCCTGTGCTGACGTGCTGCTGGCAGCAGGAGCCCTTAGGGTTTACGTTCTGGTCTTTGCCGCGGGGGCAAACAGAACCGTATAGAGGAATGAAAAATCCACTTAAAACAATAAAATCAGATATTGGAGTTGCTTGGGTCTGTGGTTGAAAGTCCAGGCTAGTTACGGGCAAAGGGACCCACGTAAGCTGGTCCGCAAGGCGGCAGTGATCATGGCGTAGCTTAGATGTAAGTCCTTTGGTAAAAACCAAAAGGCAGGTGTGGGGGCAAAGACCAGGTCAGTCAGGCGATTCCAATATCTGATTTTTTTTATTTTTTTAATTGATTTCCTTGATTTGAAGATGCCGTCTTGGGATCCCGTTTGGCAAACGGAAAAATTTATCCACAACCCGTAAAATAACCCATTTGCTGATTTATAATATTTCTAAAATTTGGGCACAATAGTTGCAAAGGGATTATAATATGGAGTAAACGTTGAAAAATACAAAGATTTCGAAATCCACTCCGTCATTTGCCTTACAGAAAATATGGATTTTTATCCAAAAGAATATCCACTATCAGAACCTTGGATTTTCAATTATGCACAGACTTATCCACAATATCAACAGTCAAGATATCTACAACAAACAAGTAAAACTTACAGAATAAAATTTATGAAAGAAAAAAGGAAAGGGATAGGTTTTGTAGTATAAAATAGTGGTATAAATAACCTAGATGGAGTTATTTTATTAAGCAATAGGGGGTGCACGTAATGAAAGTTATTATTACAAGCAAAAATTTTAATGCCAGTGACCATCTGAAACAAACCATTGAAACAAAGTTTGACCGGCTGGGAAAGTACTTCTCCAATGACATCGTAGCCAATGTTACGCTGACAATGGAAAAGGGCAGGCAAACAATCGAGGCTACCATCAATGCGAAGGGGACCATCTTCAGAGCCGAGGAAACGAACAACGATGCTTACAATGGTGTGGACAGAGTGGTGGAAAAATTGTCCTCCCAAATGTCGCGATTTAAAACCAAATTACAGCGTAAACACAAAGATCATAAGGAATTTCTATTTGCAGAGGTTCCCGATGCTGCCGTTGAGGAAGCAGATGAAATGCGTGTGGTAAAAACCAAAAAATTCGACCTTTTGCCGATGTCTGTGGACGAGGCCATTATGCAGATGGAACTTTTGGAACACAATTTCTTTGTTTTTCTCAATATGGAGTCTGACAGTGTCAATGTAGTTTACAAACGAAAAGACAATACCTACGGTTTGCTGGAAACACATTATTAGGATGGTTATCACAACAGAAAGATATGAATCAGAGATTTGTGGTTTCCCAGCATAAGTTCGCCGTTTAATTTGTTACACAAATTAAGCAAGCTGATATAGGAGACGGCTTCTAAAACCCCGTCTCCTTTTTGTTTCTCTTTCTTTTAAAATCTATTGAAAATCCTCATTTTATTAGGTACAATGAGTAGTGAATGTGAAACAAAAGAAAAATGCAATAAAGAAGCAATTTTTAAGGCATTTTTGTTTTGTTTGCATCACTAAGTGATTCGTTATAAGGGAGAAGAGATCTATGATAGATACTTTTAATAATCTCATGTCCGGAGTGGGATTTTCGGATGTGATCGATATCCTCATTGTGGGCTTTGTTATTTATAAGATCTTGGGATTCATTAGGGAAACCAGAGCAGAGCAGCTTGTAAAAGGGCTGCTGATTTTGGTTGCAATCACTTTCATTTCCGATATCTTTAATTTATATACGCTGAACTGGATTCTTGAAAATGCCTTCCAGCTGGGAGTTGTAGCCCTGGTTGTTGTTTTTCAGCCGGAACTCAGGAGAGCCCTGGAATATGTGGGCAGGAGCAAATTTATCCCGCCGCAGTTCGCTCAGTTGGATAAAGAGAAGGCAAAGCTGGTTACTGCGGCGATCATTAAAGCAGTTGATTTCTTTTCCAATAACAAGGTGGGAGCTTTGATCATCATGGAACGGGAGACCGCTTTAAATGATATTATAGAAACCGGTACAATCATTGATGCGGAGATCTCCACGGAGCTGCTGGGCAATCTCTTTTATGAGGGAGCGCCTCTCCATGACGGAGCCACCATCGTAAGAGGAGATCGAATTATTGCAGCAGGCTGCGTACTGCCTCTTACCCAGAGTAAAACACTGAGCAAGGATCTGGGAACCAGACATCGTGCAGGTATAGGTATTACCGAGAATTCAGATGCCATCTCTCTCATCGTATCGGAAGAAAGCGGAATTATCTCCATTGCCGTCGACGGCAAGCTTTCTCGATTCCTTGACATTAAGACCGTTGAAAAGACGCTTTTGAATATTTACTTGAGCCAGATCAGTGAAGAAAAGGTAAAAGTACCTTTCTTGAATTTATTATTCAGGAGGCGTAAGGATGCCGAATAGCAATACCTTTTATAAAATTGTATCCCTTGTAATTGCCATTGCACTCTGGGCATATGTTATGGTGAATGAAGATCCCATGAAAAAACAGACCATACCTGATGTTCCGGTGCAGCTTTTGAATGTGGAAAATCTTACTGCGAAGGGTTATGCCCTTTCCGGGGAGATTAACTTTACCGTGGATGTAGTTGTTGAAGGAAGACGGGCCGATCTGGCCAAAATTTCCTCCAATGACTTTACAGCCAGTGCAGATTTATACGGATACAGCATCGGAAAGAATTATATTCCGGTGGTGATTTCCGCACCGGACGGTATTACGGTAGAAAACAGAACTGAAAAAATAGTTGTAAACATAGAAGAATTGGTAGCGGTAGCCAAGGATGTCAAGGTGGCCTTTATCGGGCAGTTTGAAAACGGTGTGGAGGCCGGACAGATCGTCACTCAGCCGGAACAGGTAGAGGTTTCCGGAGCAAAATCCGAAGTAAGTGCCGTAGCCTTTATTAAAGCGGAGGTGTCTGCTTCCAAGCTGACAGCGGAAGGCTCCACCATACAGGCAAAAGCAGTAGCTGTGAATAACTCCGGTGATGTAGTAGACAACGTAAGATTGTCTTCCTCCTATATCGACGTTTCAGCCAGGCTCTACCGCGTAAAGGAAATTCCGCTTCGCGTGGAAATCTTGGGACAGGTGGCTCCTATCTATGAGGTAACCAATTTACAGGTGCCTTCCAGTGTAAAAATAAAAGGACCCCAGGAATTGATCGCGGGGATTTCGGAGGTTGCCGCCAGCCCGGTGGATATCAGCCAGGTTGTCAGCACGAGTAAATTACCGCTGGAAATCGGTCTGCCTGATGGGGTGGAACTAGCCTCAGGGTATGAAAATATCGCAGTGGATATTACCATAAAACCCGTTGCTACAAAACAATTTACCTATACGGCAGATGAGATTATGATTGAAGGGCTGGAGGAAGAAGCAAATATCTCGATTACCACACCGCAAATCACGGTAGTTGCCTCCGGAAGCGAGGCCGTCATTGCGGGCTTGAAGAAAGAAGATTTGGAACCTTATATTGACCTGGATACGGCATCACTGCTGTCCGCCACGGCCAAGGTACTGGTTCGTTACGATAAACAGCTGGGACATATTGCAGTGGATCCCGAAGAAGTTCACATCATGTTAAATCAGACAGAAGGAGATTAATTATGGGAAGATTATTTGGAACAGACGGAGTCAGGGGCGTGGCCAATTCAGAGCTGACACCGGAACTGGCGTTTAATCTTGGCAAAGCCGGGGCTTTTGTGCTCAGCAAGGATCAGCAAAGGCCTGTAGTTTTGATTGCCAAGGATACAAGAATATCTGGAGATATGCTGGAGGATGCCATCAGTGCCGGAATTCTGGCAATGGGAGGCAACGTTATCAAGGTTGGGGTGTTACCTACACCGGCAGTTGCATATTTAGTGAAATACTATAAAGCAGATGCCGGCGTTGTCATTTCTGCCTCTCACAATCCCTTTGAATATAATGGAATTAAATTTTTCAACGGAGAAGGTTTTAAGCTGGATGATGATATTGAAGATGAAATTGAAGACATCATACTTAGAAATATTGATGTAAACAGCCATATTACAGGCGACAGACTGGGCCGATGCCTGGAAGCCGAAGAGGATGCACTGACCCTTTACGCTGAATTTCTGAAAAGTACCATAGACGAGAAGCTTGACGGCTATAAGCTGGTCATCGACTGTGCCAACGGCGCCTCCTATAAAGTGGCGGAAAAGGTTCTGCAGGAACTGGGAGCTGAGGTTATCGCCATCCACAATGAACCCAATGGAGTCAATATCAATGAACACTGCGGGTCCACCCATCCTGAAGACTTACAGAAGAGGGTGGTAAAAGAGCAGGCTCATCTGGGTCTGGCCTTTGACGGAGATGCCGACAGGCTCATTGCTGTAGATGAAAAGGGCAATCTAATAGACGGAGATAAAATGATCTATATCTGTACGAAAATGTTGAAGGCTCAGGGAACGCTGCCAGGGGATATGGTAACGGCAACAGTTATGAGCAACATCGGGTTCCATCGTGCCGTCGAAGGAATTCAGTGCAGTGTGGAAACCACCCAGGTAGGAGACCGCTATGTCCTTGAGAGCATGCTGAAAACGGGATGCGTTATCGGCGGAGAACAGTCAGGGCATATCATATTCCTGAATCATACCACGACGGGGGATGGAATTCTTTCTGCCCTTCAATTACTTAAGGCAATTAAAAAATCCGGCAAAAATCCATCGGAGCTGGCTGCAGAGGTGACAATCTATCCTCAGGTTTTAAGAAATGCGGTCATAAAAAATGAAAACAAGAAAAAATACATGAATGATCCGGAGATCAGCAAAGAAATCAAGAGACTGGAAGATACAATGGCGGGAGAAGGCAGAGTTCTCATACGCCCGTCAGGAACCGAGCCTATGGTCAGAGTGATGATCGAGGGTAAGGATATTGAAAATATAACAATATTAGCGGAAAGCTTAGCAAGTTTGCTTACGCAAAGACTTGGATAGGGGGAATACAATATGTGTGGGATCGTCGGTTATATCGGGGATGGCAATGCCAGCGAAATTATTATTGATGGGCTGAAAAAACTGGAGTACCGGGGATACGATTCTTCTGGTATCGCAATTTTCAACAAAGGAAAACTCGAAGTACGAAAATATAAAGGCAGAATCGCCAACCTGGAGGCAGCTATTGCCGGTGAACACTTTGAAAGCAAAATCGGGATCGGGCATACCCGTTGGGCTACCCACGGAGCACCTTCCGATGTGAATGCTCATCCTCACAGCAATATGGATCAATCCATAGCCATCGTTCACAATGGAATCATCGAGAACTATGTGGAGCTGAAAGAGTGGCTGATCAAAGAACATCAGGTCGCCTTTAACTCAGAAACCGATACGGAAGTCATCGCGCATCTGATCAGCGTTTTTTACGAAGGTGATCTTGTAGATGCGGTATACAAAGCGGTGGAAAAGATGAGAGGCGCCTACGGCATAGGAGTCATTTGCAGCAAAGAGCCGGATAAAATGGTTGCGGTAAGAAAGGATAGCCCTCTGGTGGTAGGCCTTGGCGAAGGCTGTAACTTTATCGCTTCCGATATCCCAGCCCTGTTAAAGCATGTAAGAAAGATTTATCTCATTGAAAATAATGAAACCGTAGTTCTGACGGAGAATAACGTAAAAATTTACAATGCTGACAGAAAAGAAGTAAAGCGTGAAGTTTTCAACGTAACCTGGGATGCCGACGCGGCGGAAAAAGAGGGCTACGACCACTTCATGCTAAAGGAAATCCATGAACAGCCGAAGGGAATCTATGAAACACTGAACCGTCGCCTCGATGACAACGGAATGATCAAGCTGGACGGGATCTCTCTGACAAAGGAAGAGTTGGATCGATTCAATAAAGTATATATCGTCGCCTGCGGAACGGCCTATCATGCCGGTCTGGTAGGAAAATTCGTCATTGAAAAGCTGGCAAAGATCCCTGTGGAAATCGATGTGGCTTCGGAATTCCGTTACCGGGATCCTTTTGTAGATGATAAGACTTTATTTATCGCCATCAGCCAGTCCGGGGAGACGCTGGATACCTTGGCTGCCCTGAGAGAGGCGAAAAACAAGGGGGCCCGTATTTTATCCATCGTAAACGTGGTGGGCAGTTCTGTGGCTAGAGAATCAGATGATGTTTTCTATACCTGGGCCGGGCCTGAAATTGCCGTTGCTTCCACCAAAGCATATACGACCCAGCTGGTCTGCCTGTATTTGATCGCTCTTTATATGGGCTATACCAAAGGCGTTGTGGAGGATGCGACTTATCACAAATATATTGAGGAATTAAAGGCAGTCCCAGATAAATTAAGAGAAGTACTGGCACAGGAAGAGCAAATCCGGAATATTGCCAAAGAGCTATATAAGAGAGAGCAGGTTTTCTTTATCGGAAGAGGGCTGGATTCCGGTGTTTCCTATGAAGGTTCGCTGAAATTAAAGGAAATCTCCTATATCAATTCCTTTGCCATCGCCGCCGGAGAACTGAAGCATGGTACCATCGCTCTTATCGAACAGGATACGCTGGTCATCGCTCTGGCTACCCAAGATCGGCTCTTCGAGAAAATGCTTTCCAATATACAGGAAGTAAAGGCCAGAGGGGCTTATGTCATCGGCTTGGCGAAGGAAAACAACAGAGAGATCGAAAAACAGTCCAACCGGGTGATCTATATACCGGAATGCATGGATGAAATCACACCGCTGCTGTCAGTGGTTCCGCTGCAGATTTTAGCCTACGATATTGCAAAGCTGAGAGGCTGTGATATCGATAAACCGAAGAATCTGGCGAAGTCGGTGACGGTGGAGTAAAAGCAAATCATCGCACATAAAAATATCAGGGTACATTATCACAAATTATTCTAAAAACGACTAAAATATAAATTTAAATTTTAGTCGTTTTATTATGTCTTAAATATTTTAAAATACTTTATAATGACGTAAACAAATAGAAATATCTGAAAAGACTCCATATACCGTACACAACACATAAAAACAGGATGTTCATTTGAGCATCTCGTTTTTTATTGCTTTCAGAGGTAAGAGGACGAGAACCTGATGCATGAGTGCAAATAATCTTAGGGAGGTAACAGTTCAGCCCTGCAACTCTGCAAGGCATTATTTATTCCAACAATCAAAGAAATTGAATTTATCGATGATTTATTACATTAATAAACTAATATATCGAAATTTGTTTGCTGTATCGAAATATTGGTATATAATGGAAGCAAACAACTTACAAGGAGGGTGCTTTATGAGACAACGTAAGGTTACAGCAATAATTTTAGCAATTTGTCTAGTGTTAACAATGACACCGACGATGGTTTTCGCAGAGACTCCAGCAGGTACAGACTCAAAAGCGAATCTTATTAAATTCTATGATGTCAATGGGCATTGGGCATCGGAAGCCGTCAATAAATGGGCAGGTTACGGTGTTGTAAAGGGAGACGACAGAGGTTTTCGTCCGGATGATCCTATTACCAGAGCTGAAATGGCAGTAATTTTGGATAATTTGATGGGTTATCAGGCAAAATCGGCCAACCCGTTTTCAGATGTTAAAAATGGTGCCTGGTACGCAGATGCCGTACTGAAGGCAAATGCGGCAGAGGTCCTGCAAGGGGATACTCAGGGTAATGCGGCTCCTACAGCAAATATAACTCGGGAGCAAGCTGCCGTAATGCTGGCCCGTGCCTTCGGAGTTGATGAAAACAGTGGAGAAAAAACTTCATTCAATGATAGAGCCAGTATCGCTTCATGGGCCAGGCCTTTGGTCTTCGGTATGGAAGCTAATAAATATATCGGCGGTATGGGTGATTGGAGCTTTGCTCCAAAAGCCAATGTGACCAGGGCTCAGGTCGTAACTATGATTGACAATGCCGTCAAGGCATATTACACGGCGGCAGGAACCTATAAGGAAGATGTAAAACCTGAGACGGCAGGAGCAAACGCTGTTGCAATCGTCAAAGTCGGCGGAGTCATAATAAAGGATGCAAAGATATCTGGCGATCTTATTATTGCAGAAGGTGTCGGAGAAGGTGAATTTACTCTGGACGGTACAAACGTCACAGGAAAAATGATTACTCGCGGAGGTGGTGAAAATTCAATTCTCATCATCAACGGAGCCGCAGTTGATGGCAAAGTCATTGTTGAAAAGAGAAACGGGGCACTCAGAATCGTATCAGACGGAGTTGAACTTGCCTATTTACAGGCAGAGACAGAGGTAATACTGGTAGGCAATTATGAGAACGTTACGATCGGTGAAGGAGCAGTAGTGGAAATCAGGGGCAATGCTGCAAATGTCATAGTGGAAACCAAGGCAACGGTAACTGTTGACAAGGATGCAAAAGTCGGAACTCTGACCGTTCAATCTGAAGCAGAAGGCGCTAAAGTAACCGTATCCGGTACATTGACGGAAGTAAAAACAGAAGCACAAAATACAGAAATCGTAGCAACAGAAACCGCTAGAATCGCAAAGATTGAAGCAACTTCCGGTTCTGCAGGAACAAATATTGAGATAGACAAGAAAGCACAGATAAAAACTCTCTCTAGTGATGCCGAAATCACGGTCACCGGAGAGGGAACCGTTCAGGCAGTCGAAGGAACAGGCTCGGTAACCAATCAGGAAACCGGGGCCTCTATCCAGCCTTCCGCACCGATATCAGGTGGCGGCGGTGGAGGCAGCGGCAGCAGAGACAGAAGCAGTGGAGCCGAAGCTGCCCCAGTCCTGACCAGCGCCACCATATACAAAACCACCGCAAAATTAAACGAATCCCTGAAAGCCGTACCGATCTTTGATAAAAGCGGAGGCACAGCCTCTTATCAATGGTATCGCGCTACAGGCAGCGCAATCAACACAGCTTCGGATACCGCAATCGAGACAAACGGGACAGGCGCAGCTTATATCCTGACAGCTGACGATGTGGGCAGTTACATTTACTGTGTGGTCACAGCGGCTGGCTCCACCACAGGCGGCAGCAAGAATACAAATATAATCGGGCCTGTAAGCGCAACACCGGCTCAGTCCGTCGCAACTTTGCAGAGCCTTGGCGCCTATTATACGAATGATACCGGGGACGCCATCGATTTGCCTATCCTGGGATTTTCTCCCACAACTACGTCCTATGCAGTTACGATTTATGAGCCTTTTTTCAAGAATGATGAACATATCGATCTTGTACCGGTCGTAACTCCAGGGTCAAATGCCGTGATCGAAGAGAACAACGGCGTTGATATCGCAAACAACACAGGAACCGCCAGGGTCATCGTAGCCGCGGAAGACGGAAGGACGACGAACCGGTATGACGTGAGTTTTAAGATTGAACGAAGACACGTGGTAATTTATCCGGACCGGGAGCTTGTCTACAATGATGGTGTAGATAAGATGATCATTAATGTAACCGGGACAAACGCTGCCGGAACATATATATCCGGTGATATATTAAGATCCGGAACGGTCACCGTGAAAGATAACGGTACGGAGCTTGTGCGAAACACTGATTACAGTATCGATCTAAATAAAGGTAAAATCAGTTTGTTTGATGATACGGAGGGCAAGCATACCATCGAACTCATCATAGAAACCTCCGACGGGCTTACAATGTCCGATTCAACGGATATCTACCTGGCACCGACATGGGCTGATCTCAGCTATGACGCGGGCTTAAAAGGCAACGGAACCGTTGAATTATACCGTTACACACTGTATAACGGAGAAGGAGAGTTGGCTAACAAAATAACAGGGAGCGGTACCAACGCCGGTTCTGCTCAGGCGCTCTACATCTCGGGTTCTGCGATAGAAGGAAAGCGGATCAACTCAGTGGTCGTGGACAGGGTATATCAGGATTACTCCAAGACCAATGACCTTACAGAAGAATTTATTATGAATGGTGGATGGGTGCTCATCATGCCCTTTGGGACAACGATCATAACAATCAGCGTAGAGGACGTTATAATTGGACAAACGGAAATCACCGGTGAAGTGTCCATAGCATTCGCGATAAATCCGTAAGGCAATTTTTTCAGAATATCATTCCATTGTCCTACCGGGGAGTTGCGTTCTCTGGTGGGACAATTTATTGAATTCAATGAGCGGTAGGACAATGGTAAAAAGTAAACAAAAAAATTTAAATATCATAAAAAAGTATAAGATCGATAACAAAACCGGCAGATATGAAATCACCAAGATGGATTTCATCAAGCTGCTGCCGGTTATCCTGTTTTCTGCCGTTGTGATTCTCATTACGCGGATGAAGGTCTATCCTAATCCCGTGCAGGAGTTCTGGTGGAATCAGCAGGGCGGGTACCTGACTGACTTTTTCAGCTATTATAAGATGTGGGCGATTCTCATTGTCGCAGCGGCGGCTATTTGCATATTTACTGCCTTATCTCTTCGTAAGACAATTCGGATTAAACCGGAAAGCATATACATACCAATAGCTGTTTACTCAGCCCTTGTAATAATTTCGCATGTCTTCTCCGATTACAGAGAATTTGCTCTGCTTGGCTGGGAAGACAGATTTGAGGGCACCCTGGTCCTTCTGGCATACATGGTGATGTTGTTTTATGTCATCAACATCGTCAATCATGCATGGGAGGTCAAGGTTATTATTTATTCCGTTCTGACAGCCAGCTGCATTCTCGGTCTTTTAGGCCTCTCCCAAGGCATCGGACATGACCTCCTGGCTTCCGATTTTGGGAAAAAACTTATCATCCCTCATGATTATTGGCAATACCTTGATCAGGTCATATTTTATTTTAATAAAAATGAAATCTACCAGACAGTTTACAACATCAATTATGTATCGTTTTATTTAACGCTGATCATTCCTCTTGCGGGGATGCTGTTTCTTACAAGTGAAAAAGCCTCCGGCAAAGTGGTATTTGGGCTGATATTTTCTTTGCTTGTTTATAACATGTTCGGTGCGGCTTCAAGCGGAGGCATCCTTGGACTGTTGATTTCAATGCTGATTGCAGTAATAATCATTGGGGAAAGGATACTGAGACGAAAAAAAGAAATTGCAGTTCTCATTGTGATCACCGCTGTCCTTGCACTGATCAACGTCGGGACGCTAGCTCCCGAGCTTTTTAACGCGACTCGGTCGATATTCACCGGTAAAGCAGAAATCCAGTCCCATGAAATAAGCAATGACGAAGAGGAGTCGACCGATGGTTATGGCGAAATCGTTGCAATGGAGTCTGCTCAACGGCCAAGGGTGGAATTTATTGAAACAAACAAGGATTCCGTGATGATTTCAGTTAATGGGGCAGTCATCGAATTTAAGCTCTCTGATGATACTAATTCCTTTAATCAGCGCTATGATTTCCTGAAAGTCAATTTCGCCTTGGAAGGGGAAGACGAGTATTTACTGGTTTCTATGCCGGATATGGTGTGGCCTTTCTTAATAAGCGATAGTGGCCTTTTGTATAGGACGAGCTATGGATCCCTTGTAGACCTGCGCCAGGTGGAAACCTTTGGCTTCAAAGGGAAAGAAGGATTCGGCAGCGGGCGGGGATATATTTGGTCCCGTAGTCTGCCTTTGGTAAAGGGCACTTTGATATGGGGTAATGGAGCAGATACTTTTGCCGCATATTTCCCTCAGGATGATTTTGCAGGTAAATACACAGGCCCCAGCTTTTCAAGAGATATTGATTCTGTCATCAGGAAACCTCACAGTATGTATCTTGGAACAGCAATCAATACCGGCCTGGTATCATTGATTGCTTTAGTGGCGCTCTTTGCAATTTATGTGAAACAAAGCGTTAAAATCTATCGCAAAGAGAAAATGGATTCTTTCGTCAAGATAGCCGGTTTCGGGATTTTTCTCGGCATTTGTGGATTTCTGGCTGACGGCCTGGTCTACGACAGCAATGTCTGTGTCATGCCACTTTTCTACAGCCTGCTGGGAGTCGGAATAGCAATAAATCGGTTAATAACTAAGAAAAGTTGAGGGTGCGTAGTTATTTTCTTCGAGGTTTGCTGAACAACTTGGATTACCCTGTGTGTCCCTTCTTGGTAGTCAGAATACAGTGAGTATTTACGAAATAGGTAATTTCTCCGATTTTTGTAGAACTGCAATAAGGATAAATCCACAAATCAAAGAAAAAGACAAATAAAATGGCAATCTTATTGCATACCCAAAAAGGAGAGCTGTAAATAAAGGGCTGGCCACATCTGTTAAAGGCATAATTGTATTAAAAACGCCCAAGTACAACCCCTTTTCGGAGTTAGGTGCAAGCTCAGATGAAATAACTGCACAATAAGTGAACAAACTGCCTATTGTGATTCCACTAAGTCCCATGGCAAATATAATTACATAAAAAGAGGAATTCACAAGAAATAAAGTACTAGTAAGAAGGGAGAGCGTCCCCATAGTAATCAATGCTACCTTTACTTTTATTTTTCTCAAAATATTGTTTATTGGTACTTGAAATAAAGTAAAGGTCAAGAAATAAGCTGAAGTAGCCATTCCAATCAAAGTTGTCTCTGTTTGCATCCTTTCGCCAATCATAGGTACGTTGAATGTAATACAGTCATATGCTAATTCAATAAATAGAAATAATAAACAGATAGAGAGGAATACTTTATTCATTAATACTTTTCTTAAAGCAAAGAAGAATGAGGATTTCTCATCTTTCTCTTTCCTTTCAGTTTCTTCCGGATTCAAGTGATCTATCTGTGGCAATTTCTTAAAATAATGATAAAAGCAAATAAAAGCAATAACGATAAGAAAACTTGCAATAATAACGTTAGCTTTTAAGGATACATCTGAAATAACCCCACCGATAAATGGCCCCAGTATAACTCCAATACCTTGTATAGATCTATAATAGGGTATAAAATTTTTATCATCTTTTAATTTAATCCTACTAACAACACCATATAGAGCGGGTGCTATTGCTCCAATACCAAACTGCAGGCAGACATATAATACGATTAATAACCAGGCAGATGAAACTATAGCTACCGATAATAACGATATTGCACTAAGAAAACATCCGAGCGCTACTATCTTTAATACACCTTTTCGATCACTTAGATAACCAATATATGATTGCAGTAAAGAGGTTATTAAAGCTGATGTAGATATAATCACCCCAAATTCAATATGACCTCCCCCAATATCTGTTATGTAATAGTAAAAGATGGGGATAAACATATAGACTGAAAAAAAATAAGTCAAAACACCTATGCATAAAAAAAACGGCATAAAACTCCCCCCTCGTTCCGTTCAATGAATGTTTCTATTATATCAGGTTCATTATTTTCAGGCCATTTCTTTGTCGGGATTTCTTTAGACCATTATAATAAGCTAACCTGCACCGGAGTCGATTATCTCATCTTCTTTTCCCATACTTTGCAGAATATAATATTTACCATAAGCATAATTCTATAGTAATATCTGGAACCTTACCTGAAAATGCATACTTTCAGATGCAAGTGTTTTGCAGGGTTTCCATTTGTATGGCAGTTCATCGGGTTATGAATATAATTTAAGATCATTCCTAAAGGAGAGTAAAATATGGTAGTGAAAAAAGATTTTGATCCTCAATGTATTACATACAGTCAAATGAATTTGATTTTTAATGCGAGAATTTACTACAGAAGACTTACAACGTGGACCAGGGCATTTTTAATCAGCAGATATTTTGGGATAGGAACTGCTGAAGAATTATTTGACCTTTTATATCGCGAATCTTTGGACATCGGGAATATGCTGCAGATTGTTTTCGGGCGTGTCTATTCAGAACAGTACAGCCAGCTTTTAAGTGAGTTTGCCATCGCATTAAGAGAACTGATTTCCGCACAATTAGAAGGAAATACAGAGGCTATGAACCAAAGTGTCGATCGTTTATATCGGAATGTACAAGAAAGAGCGGTTTTTTTGGAAGCCATAAATCCTTACTGGAGCGAAGCCTCCTATAAAGCGTTGTTTGATACTTATATTCAATATGTCATTGAAGCGGCGAATGCGTTAATAACAGGAGATTATAGCAAAGATATAGAAATCTATGACCGTCTTACGGCTCATACCAACAGGATGGGGGATGTCTTTGCAGAAGGTCTGTATAACTATATCACCTCCGGTGCGAGTACCGTTAACCTTCAGCCTGAGGGAGGTGAACAATGTATCACTTATGAACAAATGAATACGATATACGGCATAAGAATGTTTTGGTTTGAGCTTGTGACATGGGTCAGAAATTATATGCTCAGCAGATATATGGGGTTAGGTAATACGGAGGAGGTTTATGCCCGATTACAGCGAGTCCCTGTTGAGTACGTCAACGCGGTGAAGCAAATTTTTGTAGATCTTGATACAGAGGCATATCTGAAGTTGTTTTATACGTATATAGATTTGCTGGATGCCTTTATAACGGCCCAAATTGAAGGTGATATTGACAAAATCAATCAAGTTACCCAGTGCCTATATCAAAATGCAGACGAAAGAGCTGCTTTTGTTGCCGCTCTCAATCCTTTCTGGGAGGAAGAAGAATGGAGAAACAGATTACATAATAATCTTCGCAGTACGATTGATGAATCCACCACCTTTTTAATGGGCGACTATTCCAGAAATATCGATATTTTCAGCAGACTTTTGGATCAGGCAGAGAACACAAGCAATTATTTTGCACAAGGACTGTTTAATTATATTAATTTTAATCCACAAACACCTCTGTAACAGAATAACATTCTAATTCCATTCTTTATGAGAATAGTCTGAGCGAATTGATAGAATCCTATCAGTAAGTCACCCTGAGAAGAAGACTCATCCTAAAAATACTCGCTATTCACTGGTAAAAATGTTAAAATAAAAGGGTTAACAGTTATAAGAAGAAAATTAACAAAACTAAAGAGAAGGAGAAAATTGAAGTAATCACTGATATCTATAAAACATTAGTGAAAAAACTTATGGTAAATCGTCATGATGTATATAATTTTAGGTATTATTATGGTAATCTTTGCCTGGATGCAGTTGGCCTACGGGAGACTGCAGAAGCATAAAAATGATGCCAGAACCCAGTGGACCCGTATTGATGCTCTACTGCAAAGCAGGTCTCAATTTATCCTGCGCCTTATGGAATTAGCTGAATCCCATGATTTTGAAGACAGAGAGCTGCTGGCAGAAATGTATGACTTGCAGGGCGGCTATATCGATTCCACGGATCGTGAACTCATCAGTGAATCAGCCGAAACTGTGACACCTTTGCTGGATCGGTTCCTGCATCAGACAAAGGAGCATCCTGCCCTTTGGGAGAATGAAGAATTTATGGAATTGGTACAAGAGCTTTCGGAGATGGAAGAAGAAATCCAACTTCAAAGCAGTAAATATAACCAATTTATCGATTTGTACAACGAGCATCGGCAAAAACCAAGCCTCAAATATCAGATCGCAATTTTAGGAGCTATGCCGTTAAGAGGGATTCATCTGAAGTCAGATGAGTTGCCCCTGATAGATCAGCCTGTGGAAAGCCCGGAACCACATTGAGGAACTTTTTCTGCGGTAAAGCCGTCTCAAGTAATAGATAGAACTATTAGGGGGTCGGAACATTGAAGAATTCTATGAAGATTGCAATTATTGCGGGGCTGGTTGCTGTGGTGGCTATGGGAGCTGTCCTTGTAAATCAGACAAAAACAGCATCGGCTTTAGCTGAGGCAGAAAAGATGGAACTGGAGCTGAAAATCCAGAATAAAATCTCGGAAGCCGAAAAATTGTATCAGGGATACTATTATGATGAAGCAATAGAATTGCTGAAATCTGATCCGTCAATCATAACAGAAACAACCGATGATGCCATAACCCTGAAAATCGAAGAGATCGAACAGGCAAAGGCCTCACTGGTAAAATATGAGGGGCCGGTTCATCATGTCTTTTTCCACAGCCTGATCATCTATCCGAATCTGGCTTTTGACAACAAGGGTCATCCGGCACAAGGCTATAATATGTGGATGACCACTGTCAGTGAATTTAAAAAGATGCTTCCCAACCTTCAAAAAAGGGGTTATGTATTATACTCCCTGGAGGATTACATAGAACCGGATCCGGAGACTCCCGAAAACATAAAGCTGAAGGATATCTACCTGCCGCCGGGAAAAATCCCTCTGGTGATATCCATTGATGATGTAAATTATTACGACTATATGAAGCCTGACGGTTTTGCCAACCGTCTTGTGTTGGGGGATGATGGCCGAGTATGGACTGAAGTCATCACTCCGCAGGGAGAAGTGAAAAATACCCGCGACGGAGACGTCATGCCCATACTGGACGATTATGTAGCGGAGCACCCGGAATTCTCCTATCGGGGAGCCAAGGGCACCATTGCGCTGACAGGATATCAGGGAGCATTGGGATACCGGATCACCGACGGATTGCCGGAAGAAGAAAAGTGGCAGCAAGAAGTTAAAAAAATAGCCGAAACCCTGAAGGCAGACGGATGGAGCTTTGCCTGCCACAGCTATACGCATAACGGATATTTCAGAGATGGCACGATTACGTTGGCTCAGATGAAGTATGATACGGATCGCTGGATCCAAAAAATAGCACCTTACGTAGGCAAGACCAATATTTACATATCGCCCTTCGGAGCAAAGTTTAAAAAAGACGATCCGAGGTATAGATATCTTATAGATCAGGGTTATCAAATCTATTGCCCTGTGGGAAATGATAAACGAATTATTTTTAACTCGGATAACATCGTAATGCCGAGAGTAAATCTGGATGGATATACGATGTATAAACGACCGGATGAAATGTCACAATACTATTTCGAGGTTCCTGAGGTAATCGATGAGTCAAGACCTCCTTTGGAGATTCAATAGAAGTTTCAAGAAAGTGTTAACGATCGGTGCCGAGCCGGAATCCCAATGTTTTGTGGCTGGAGGAAAGGGGAATTTGGAATGAGAACGAATAGAAACAACAACGAAAAAAAGAACAATAAATTTCTGATTATAATACTGTGCTGTCTGCTGGTTTTCAGCGCTATCGGCCTTGCAGGATGCGGCGGCGATACCGGAAAAGGGACGGAGGATGATACACAGGAAGTAGCGGTCACTCTCTATTATGCCAATGCGGACTATGTGTCTTCGGGAGACGAATCCCTGGAAAAATTAATGCCTTATGAAACAACCGTAACAGTGGATCCTTCTGAACAGGGTTATCTGGCTTCCCTGGAAGCCTTGAAAGAAGTGCCGGGAGAAGAATACGATACCACGATTACTAAGGATATCAGCTTCAAAGAGGTGTCCGTGGAAGGAGATACTGCCTACGTTGACCTGGATAGTTCCGGACTGAATGGCGGCTCTCTTAGTGAAACCTTCTTTATCAGTCAGATTGTGGATACTTTGACCAAGTCCTTTGATGAGATCAAACAGGTACAGTTCCTGGTAAACGGAGAGACGGTTGAAAGTCTCATGGGACATTTAGATGCGGCTCAGCCTTTTACTAAGGACCTATTCACAGAATAAAATGTTATGTAATCCGTAGAACTGTTTAGAGATAAGAGAATTTTAAGATGATAAAATACGATTTGATCCGTTCCTCAAGAAAAACACTTGCTCTGTATGTCCGGCCAGATGGAAGGGTGGAAGTCAGAGCTCCTCTCAAAGTGAGCAAGGCGTACATTGATCGTTTTGTTGAGGGGAAGGACGCCTGGATCCAAAAGACCCAGAGACGTCTTGCAAAAGCCCAGGATGAGAAGAAGACCATTCTTTTAACTTCCGAAGAAGAACGGAAATACAAAAATCAGGCGCTCCTCCTATTACAGGGGAGATGTGCTGAATTTGCCGGTATTATGGGCGTTGCCTATGGAAACATCAGGGTGAACAAGGCCAAAACGAGATGGGGTTCCTGCACGGCGAAGGGTGATATCAATTTCACTTATCGGCTTCTGTTTGTACCTCAGGAACTGATCGACTATGTCGTAGTCCACGAGCTTGCACACCTGAAGGAAATGAACCATTCTCCGAGATTTTGGGCAGTGGTGCAATCCGTAATGCCCGATTATAAAGAAAGGCGAAAGCAGTTGAAAGAATATCACAGGAGAATAGAGCTTGCGGACTGAGGAGCCGGAAATTGATAAATGATACCGCTTTTGGAAACAATACCTCCTATAGTAGATTTGAATAGGAGGTTTTTTCATGAGATTTACGATTCCAAGAGATATTTATTACGGCAGAGGCTCCTTGGAGACTTTGAAAGAGGTAAAGGGAAAGAAAGCAGTCATTGTTGTGGGAGGAACTTCCATGCAGAAAACCGGGTTCCTGGACAAGACTGCGAAGCTTCTCCGGGAGGCGGGACTTACGACTCATATCTTTGAAGGAGTAGAGCCGGACCCAAGCATCGAAACCGTTATGAGAGGGGCAGCTTTTATGAGGGAACACCAACCTGATGTGATCGTATCCATCGGCGGAGGCTCTCCCATCGACGCGGCGAAAGCCATGTGGATTTTCTATGAGCATCCGGAAATAACCTTTGATGACATCAAAGATCCGTTTACCGTACCGGAACTTCGAAAAAAGGCAACCTTCATCGCCATTCCATCCACATCGGGAACGGCTACGGAGGTAACTGCCTTCTCGGTTATAACAGATTATGAGACGAAGATTAAATATCCTCTTGCCGACTATAATCTGACTCCGGATATTGCCATCGTAGATCCTGACCTGGCATCCACTATGCCAAAGGAATTGGTTGCCAATACAGGGATGGATGCGCTCACCCATGCTGTGGAAGCCTATGTAGCCACAGCAGCCACTGAGTTTACCGATCCTCTTGCCTTGCATGCCATCAAGCTGATTATCACTAACCTGGTAAAATCCTATGAGGGCGACAAGGATGCGGCGGAGAAGATGCATTATGCCCAGTGCATGGCCGGTATGTCCTTCTCCAATGCGCTTCTGGGCATTACGCACAGTCTCGCTCATAAGACCGGAGCGGCGCTGGGAATCCCTCACGGACTTGCCAATGCCATTTATATGCCTTATGTAATCCGGTTCAACAGCAATGAAGAGGCAGATGGATACCAGAAAAACGGAAAGGTTTCGTCACGGAAAAAATATGCGGAGATCGCAACCTATATGGGAGTGGCAGAAAAAGAGGAAAAGGTTCTTGTTGACAAACTCATCGGTTTTGTGGAAACCATCAACAATACGCTGAATATTCCGGCCTCCTTACGGGAAGCAGGGGTTGAAGAAATGGAATTCCGCAGACTGGCGGATGGCATTGCAGAGAATGCTGCCAAAGATCCCTGTACCGGATCGAATCCGAGACGGGCGGAAAAAGAGGATCTAAAGAAGCTGCTGCACTGCATTTATGAGGGCAAACAAGTAGATTTTTAACCAGCACGGAATATTCGTATACGAATTGGACTGCCGGAGAAGAAGGTCTTTCGGAAAATTACTTGTTCCCATGGTCCTAATTGTGGTATATATTAGATAGTGATATATAACGTGAATTAGGGCTTACTGAATAACTGGCATTCACAGTTATTCAGTAAGGCCTAATTTATTGATTCTACAGAACTAAAAAAGAGAAGAACCAAAAGGAGGATTGATGATGAAACAAAACGAAATTAGAGATATTCGCCTTGCTCCTTCCGGGCATCAGAAAATAGAATGGGTAAAAAACAATATGCCTATATTAAGAGGGCTGGAAGAACAGATGAAAGAAGAGAAGCCCTTTGCAGGTGTAAAAATTTCGCTATCGGTACATTTGGAAGCAAAAACTGCCTACTTATGTCAGGTACTGGCCGCAGGCGGAGCCGAAATGTCCGTTACAGGAAGCAATGTTCTGTCCACACAGGATGATATCGCAGCCGCTTTGGCCGATACGGGCATGAAGGTCTATGCTTACCACGGAGCGACGGCAGAGGAATATGAACGACACATAGAAATGGCTCTGGAGCATAAACCCAACATCATCATTGACGACGGAGGGGATCTGGTCGGTTTGATTCATAATAGAAGGCCTGATCTCGGAGAGGAAGTCTGGGGCGGTTGCGAAGAGACCACAACCGGCGTGATCCGGCTGAAAGCGATGGAGCGGGAAAGAATCCTGAAATTTCCCATGGTTGCAGTAAATGATGCCCAATGCAAGCATTTATTCGATAACCGTTACGGAACAGGCCAGTCAGTTTGGGACAGCATTATGCGCAATACCAATTTAATCATTGCAGGAAAGACCGTTGTGGTGGCAGGCTACGGCTGGTGCAGTAAAGGAATTGCCATGAGAGCTGCCGCGCTGGGAGCCAGAGTTATCGTAACGGAAATTGATCCTGTGAAAGCCATCGAAGCAAAAATGGATGGTTATGAACCAATGACCATGAAAGAGGCCGCTCCGCTGGGGGATATCTTCGTAGCGGCTACCGGCTGCAGCAAGGTGATTACGGTAGAGCATATGCTGACCATGAAGGACAGGGCTATCTTGACAAATGCCGGCCATTTCAACGTTGAAGTGGATATGGAGGAATTGGAGAAGGCGGCGGCTCAAAAGAAGGAAACCAGAAAAAATATTATGGGATACCAATTGGAGAACGGAAAATGGGTCAATGTCATTGCGGAAGGACGTCTTGTAAACATTGCTGCTGCTGACGGACATCCTGCTGAAATCATGGATATGAGCTTCGCCGTTCAGTGTTTATCCGCTTTATATATTCTGAATCACCGGGGACATCTGGAAAACAAAGTAATTGACGTATCTGCAGAAATAGACGATGTTGTAGCAAGACGCAAGTTGGAAGCTTGGGGTATCACCATTGATGCACTGACCCCGGAACAGGAAAAATACCTGAGCAGCTGGAATGTGTAAACGTGTAGATCTAGGAGGACGAATAAGAGAATGAATTTTGCAGGCAGAATGGACTTTTTACAGGATAAAGAACTACTCAATGCTATGGAATTGACTGAAACAGAGGATATGATTTCCTTTTCTGCGGGCTTTCCTTCTCCCGAAACGTACCCTGTAGAGGATATCAAGGAATCCTTTATCAAAGTGCTGGAAAATGAGGGGAAAGAGGCTTTGAGCTATTGTTCCACCAGTGGTTATGGAACGTTGAGAGAAATCATCGCCAAACGGATGCAGGATAAATTCGGTTTGCAGTATGATAAAAGTGAAGTCATCATTACAAGCGGATCCCAGCAGGCGCTGGATATGAGCGGGATGCTGTTTATCGATAAGGGGGATGTCATCCTGTTTGAAACCCCTTCCTATTTAGGAGCCGTGAACGCGCTGAAGGCTTATGAAGCAGAACTGGTGGCTGTTCCTACAGATCACGACGGAATTCAGATAGATGC
Organism: Sinanaerobacter chloroacetimidivorans; assembly: GCF_018128545.1. Lineage (GTDB taxonomy): Bacteria > Bacillota > Clostridia > Peptostreptococcales > Anaerovoracaceae > Sinanaerobacter > Sinanaerobacter chloroacetimidivorans. The sequence continues at coordinate 257,436 of NZ_JAGSND010000005.1, forward strand.
GTTGAAGGAGGCCTTGGATCGGTATGGAAGCAGAGTCAAACTGATATACGTGATCCCTGATTTTCAAAATCCCACAGGACGCAGCTGGTCACCTGAGAGAAGAAAAGAATTTATGGACTTTATCGGTGATTACGATATTGCGGTGCTTGAGGATGCTGCCTATTCTGAGCTTTCTTTTGAAGAACAGTTGGAAAAACCATTGAGCTATTATGATAAAAAAGGACAGGTCGTATATGTGGGGACTTTTTCCAAAACTTTCTGTCCCGGTTTGCGGGTGGCCTGGCTATGTGCAAGGCATGAAATTATGGAAAAGTATCTGATTCTTAAAAATGCCGCAGATTTATCCTCATCGGCCATTGCCCAGAGACAGATGGCGTATTACCTTCAGCATCATGATCTTGATGCACATATCAAGAAAATATCCAAACTCTATCAGGAAAGAAGAGACACTATGATGAAGGTCATTGCTCAGGAATTTCCCAAAGAGGCCCATTATGTGGTTCCCAAGGGCGGTTTGTTTATCTGGATGGAGCTTCCTGAAAACAAGGATGCCAGAGAGCTTCTGAAAAGAGCTTATGCGGAGAAGGTGGCCTTTATCCCAGGCGGTTCCTTTTATCCAAGCGGTGTCAAGAACAATGAGATGAGATTAAATTTTTCCAATATGTCGGAAGAAGAGATCAGAAAAGGAATGCGTATTCTGGGACGTCTTACCAGGGAATATCTGCTGGAAAAATAAGCAAATAAAAGGAAAAATCTGTTGAATAAAATTGAATAAAAATATCAGATAATTCTATTCAATACTTGAAAAACAGGGAAATAAATTGTATAATATATCCAGTTGAATATTACGGGCGAGGATGACCCTAGACACTCCGTTCCACAGGGGGGCCGAAGAAGCAAACCGGAAAAGTGGCAGTTTTTCCGCGGAAACTGACAGGCAAAAGGAAGGTCATCGGACGATACTTTGGAGAGACCACTTCAGTGTGGAGCCAACGAGGATATAACCAACCGGCAAAAGGACAGAGGAATATATGAGCCATTGTTAGGGCGCGTGTATTCCTTTTTTTATTCCCTTGAAAGTCTTCTTTGATTGAAAAGAAATTAGGACTGAGGACTTATGCAAGGAAATGAATGAGGAATGCAGGTGCCGGGCAATACTTGTAATGATATTTAACTTCCAAGACTGCTGAATAAAGGTAGGGCAGGCTGCTTTCGGCAGACATGCCGCTTAAAAGCAAGGAGGAAATCTATGAAAATGTTATTGGTGGGAGCGGGAGCTGTAGGTGAGTCTATATTGAGAATCCTGCAGTCCAGGGATCCCGATGGAAAGTGGCTGGAAAAGGTCGTGGTATCCGATTGCGATCTGTACCGGGCACAGGAGGTAGTTGGCCATCTTCAGGAAGACGAAAGGTTTGTCGCCGAATACGCAGACGCCAGGGAGAAGGACCAAATCGTAGCGCTTATTCAAAAGTATCAGTGTGATTTTGTTATGGATGCGGCAGCGCCGTACGTCTGCAACAATATTTTTGATGCATCCTATGAGGGGGGCGTAAATTACGGCAATATGGGTACCTGGTCAGTCCCCAGGGATAACCCCAAGCTGGGACTTGGTATTGAGAACAGTTATATCGAACCTATGACCAAGTATAACTTTGACAGGCATAAGGATTGGCAGAAGAAAGGCATCATGGCGTGCATCTGTCTGGGGGTTGATCCGGGAGTAGTCAACGTTTTTGCAAAATTTGCGGCCGTATATCTCTTTGATGAAATCCACGAGATTCATGTCAAGGATGGAGGGAATTTAACCATTCCCGGTGCAGATAAGGATACGATTATATTCGGTTTTAATGTATGGACGGTTCTTGATGAGTGTATCAATCCCAATATAGAGTGGGACAAAGAGAAGGGCGGTTTTATCGTGGAAGGCGCTTTTGCAGGGGAAGAAACTTTTGAAATGCCCGCAGGAGTTGGCCTCAATACACTTGTCAAGGTTGAACATGAGGAAACGGTAACGATGCCTCGTTACCTGGAACAGTATGGATTGAAGAAATGTACCTTTAAGATAGCCTTGGACGATAATCTGGTGCAGGCATTGAAGGTCATTAGTTCTTTGGGATTGAGAAGCCTTCACCCGATCCATGTGAGTGGTGTGGAAGTGGTTCCCCGGGATGTGGTAGCGGCAGCTGCTCCCCAGCCCAAGGATCTAGGCAGTGAGATGCTGGGCAAGATGTGTGTAGGGGTTCATTGCAAAGGTATCAAAGATGGAAAAACCAGAGAAGTTTTTATATATCAGCCATTTGACAATCAAATTTCCATGCACGACTGGAAAATGCAGGCTGTGGTAGCACAGACCGGATTTGGAGCTGCGGTAGGTATCGAACTTATCGCAAAGGGAGTATGGAAGGATGCAGGCGTTTTTTCACCGGAATATTTTGACCCCATTCCATATTTGGAAATTATGGATGAGGCGGGTTTTGAATACGGTATCGTAGAAATGGAATCACAGTACAAAACGATCAATGATAAAAAAATCATGGCTCAGATTTTCACAGATGCAGCGAACCTGCGAAAGCTGGCCGCAAAACTTGAAAAAAGATAAATTACCCTTTTTCAGGCCTCTTGGACTGCTCATTGCTCGAAAGTCCATCGGACTTTCTCCCGACATTCGCACCCTTGCGGGTTCGACTCTCCTACTCCTTAAAAACGAAAAAAGCCGAAGCATAAAAAGCCTCGGCATTTTTCTCTTGGTAACCCGTAGGGGAGTCGAACCCCTGATTCCGCCGTGAGAGGGCGACGTCTTGACCACTTGACCAACGGGTCATGCAATATAATAAAGGATCAATCTTGTTGACGATCAAATTTGCCGGTTAAAGCCAGCTTCGGAATCGGACCCCCAACCTTAGAAAGCAACCCTACAATAGTTAATAATAAAACATTTTGCATAAAATTGCAACTATATTTTCGAATAATCAATTCGGATAATCAATCAGTTCCTTTTCGGCTTCCCTGTCGGTCAGGGTAAAGCAGATTAAACGGTTCCCTTTATAGGATAATCTTCCTCTGTCTCCTTTTTCCAGAAGATTGTAGTACCCGTTTCCGGAATATAAGACAATGGTTCCGGATGGTGTTTGGAACGCTATGGTGTAAGTTGTTTTCGTCGTCATAAAACCTTGTACGATATCGTAGGAAGTATTCGTTGCTGTCTGTTTATACAAGACTTTGGCCGGTATGTTCTCTTTTGATTTCATACAGCATTTTCTAATGATCGCTGCGAATACAGCCAAAAATATTAAAAAATAGAATATAATACCTGATATCTTATAAATCGTTTCATAAAAAATCATTTTTGGATTACCTTTCCCAATGATCCGGCGAAAGAAGAAAACCCGGGATCTTTGTCGTACGATCTCCCTTTGCTACATTAAGCTGCGCCTGGGTCAGAAAGATACTGTCCGAAAGGTCGGCTCCCCGCAGATCCGTATTTCTCAAATCGGCTCCAATAAGGTCGGCCCCGCTTAAATCGACACCTCTAAGATCCGCGGCAATCAACCAGGATCCCCTTAAATTGGCCCCCCTCAGGTTCTTGCTTCTAAGATCGGCGGCAACCAGATCCGCCCCCGGACGAAGCTTTTTGGATAGGCCTGTCCGCCTATCATTTGTGCTCAGGTATTGAGAGCGTACAAGCTCACTGACTTGCTGCAGCAATGGATTTACCTTTCCTCGATGTGCTGCAGCATCCAGTTGCAAGAGCTGGTCGGAACTGAGTAAAGCAGCCTGTTTTGTTTCTTCCAGCATAGAAGCAATTGCTTCCTGCATCTGCGGTGATTGTACCAGGGAGAAAGCCTGTGTCAGATACCACAGCATCTCATGCAGCTGGCGCACGACCAGAAAAACTTCAAACATCTGATTTGCAGTTTCCGAAGCTTTCCGCCAATCCATCCCTTTAAACGTAACTTGGGACACTTTTGGGCCTGCGCCAAAGCAGTCAAAAGCACTGCAGCCTTTCAGCCCTTTCTCGCGGAGACTTTCGTGCACACTGCAGCGAAAATCCATCTGCAAATTCGGACATGGGCTTCCTGCTTCTTTATCCTTGGGAAATCCCTCTGAAGCGGAGAAAAATAAGGCGACACAACATAGTCCAAAGCATTTTTCGCAATCTATTCGTAAGACGTTGTAATTAAAGCATTTTTCGCGATCTATTCGCAAGGCGTTGTAATCAATGCCTTTACTCTTCCCGGTATTGTGTCCTTCGTATATGCTGCTGCCGTAATCCTTCATCCCCGTACCCCTGTCTATTTGCATTTTATTAGCTGCATTCATTATAGCACAAATCATCCTTTAACAAAAATATTTAATAAACCCTTCTGCCATGTAATCCGCTATTTTTAAAGCCTGATCTTCCAGGCTTTCATAAAGAGTGATGGACTCCTGATACCTGCCTGCCAGAACGGTTACCATCTCCAATATGGTGATTCTGTAATACTCATATAAGAGATTTCTCCATGTCTCCTCATTCCAGTATGGATTGATTTCCGCCAGATAGGCTGCTATTTCATTGGCATTTTCATACATACGCTGGGTAGCTTCGTCCACCGTTTCTCTGTCACCTTCCTTTTCTGCATTCAATATCTCAGCTCCTATGAGGATCTGCCCGGTAAGATAATATTGAATTTGATTGGCGATGTCTTCCCCGAAGAATACTTCGAAGAGATCCTTAAAAGCCAGGGGAGCATAATACAGTCTTTCTCCGATCAGATCTACATCTCCGAATTTTGATGCAGAACTGACCAGAAAAGCTCTTCTCCACATGGCAAGCTGCATCCAGAGCCTTCTAAGTTTATTGATTAAATTCATCTGCCCCAAAGTAATGTGGGTTGTATTTTGATTCAAGGTATCCATAAAAAAGCCTCCTGAAATTCTTTTTTTAACGAGCTGAATTCTTTCTTACCATCATATGCATGTTTTTTCGCTGCAATACGGAAATCATTTATTTAGTTGAATCAGAATTGGGCACAGTATATAATATTACAGGTATGAATGGAGCAGAAATACAAATCCAACAAAATGGAGGTTAACGATAATATGGATTATAACAAATTAGCGGAGTTGCTTTTTCCGCATATAACCAAAGACCCGAAGGAATACGAAACGGTTTATCCGCAAAGAAACCTTCCGGAAGGTGCAAAGGTTACAAGGCTGGGACCAAGCCCCACCGGGTTTATCCATCTTGGAAATCTATACGGTGCTTTCGTTGATGAGCGGCTTGCCCATCAAAGCGGAGGAATTTTCTATCTTCGAATTGAAGATACCGATGACAAACGTCAGGTTGAAGGTGCAGTGGAGGCCATTATTTCCTCTTTGGAATTCTTTGGCGTTACCTTCGATGAAGGAGCCACCATGGATGGTTCGCTGGGAGACTATGGCCCCTATTATCAAAGCCAGCGCGGCGAACTTTATCAAACTTACGTAAAGCAGATGGTTCAGCGGGGACAAGCCTATCCCTGTTTCTGTACCGAGGAAGAATTGGCGGCCATACGAGAAACCCAGGAAAGCCTGAAAGAAAATCCTGGTTATTATGGGAAATGGGCAAAACACAGAAATTTAACCATGGAAGAAATTGAAGAGCGGCTGGCCCGTGGGGAATCCTTTGTGGTAAGATTACGATCTCAGGGAACCCATGAGGGAAAGGAAGAAGATCTTAAGTCGATCTACGTTGAGGATGGGATCCGGGGAACTTTGGCAATGCCGGAAAACGATCAGGATGTCGTAATATTGAAAGCCAACGGAATCCCCACCTACCATTTTGCTCACGTGGTGGATGACCATTTCATGAGAACGACCCATGTGGTAAGAGGTGCTGAATGGCTCCCCTCTCTGCCGATTCATGTGGAATTGTTTCAGACTCTTGGTTGGCCGCTGCCTATCTATTGCCATACAGCCCAGCTGATGAAAATGGAAGACGGAAACAAGAGGAAACTGTCCAAAAGAAAAGATCCGGAACTCTCACTGGATTATTACCGACAGGAAGGCTATCATCCAAAATCGGTACGCGAGTATCTGCTGACCATATTGAATTCCAATTATGAGGAATGGAGAATGGAGAATCCTGATACTCCTGCAGAAGAGTTTTCTTTCACTGTGGAAAAGATGAGCAATTCGGGAACTCTTTTTGACCTGGATAAATTAAATGATATTAGCAAGGATGTGCTGGTTAAACTGCCTGCCTCAGAGCTTGTTCAATTTATGACGGACTGGGCAAGGGCTTATCGTCCTGAACTTCTGGTGTTATTCGAAGGCCGGGAAGAATATCTGACCAAGATTCTGGATTTAGGAAGAAGTGGTGATAAACCCAGAAAAGATTTGATATACGCCAAACAGATTTTTGAATTTATCAAATACTTCTATGATGATTATTTTGAAATAGAAGACAGCTATCCTGAAAATGTCAGTGTAGAGGATGCAAAGACAATACTCAAAGCTTATCTTGCCTCTTACGAACACACTGACGATCAAACTCAGTGGTTTGATAAAATCCGTACGATTGCAGCGGAAAATGGTTATGCATCAAAACCGAAGGACTATAAAAAGAATCCGGAATTGTACAAAGGGCACGTCGGAGATGTCAGTACCGTAATCCGAATCGCGGTTATGGGACGGTTGATGTCTCCCGATATTTGGGAAATCCAGCAGATACTTGGCGAAGAAAATACAATAGAAAGAATTAAAAAAGTTTTGTAACACATTCAATGACCTCTTCATAAATTATACTACAAACAAATTATTTTTTAAGAAGCAGGTGATTAAAAAATGTCAGATGGATGTGGACTCCTTGGTGGAGAGGGAATTGATACCAGCTTACTGTTCTTCTTCTTATTGCTGGTAGTCATATTCTGTAACTGTAGATTCGTGTAAAAGTAAAATTCACCCACAGCGTGCCGATTTACATGAAATGCAGAGAACAGCACGGCGAGGATTGAATTTTCAAGCTGCTGCAAGATTTACACAAGATAGAAAAGTTTGCCTGAGGGCAAACTTTTTCTATCACTCAAACTGTCCTTTCTTATTAAAAAAGAAACCATCTCAGCTGAGATGGTTTCTTTTCGTCTGGGTTTAGTTCAGCGGTTCCAGCTGTTTGAAGGCCGAATGATTCTGTTTCAATACCTCTTTGATGGCATTTCGGATTTCTTCATAGCCGGTACATCTGCAAATATTGGATTGCAGCCATTCTTCCATGATGTATTCATCAGCATCCGGATGAATGTTCGATAAAGCATGGCAGACCATCAGAAAACCTGATGTACAGTATCCGCATTGAAATCCCCAATTCTCAACAAAAGCTTTTTGAATCGGGGCGTTGTTAAGGCCTTCGACTGTAGTAATCTGGTGGCCGACGGCTTCTGCTGCCAGCATAAGGCAGGATTTGACAGGCCATCCGTCCATCAAAACCGTACAGGTACCGCAATCTCCGTTTTCACAGCCGGGTTTGGCTCCGGTTAATCCCAATTGTTCCCTGATAACATATAAAAGAATATCGGAAGGGTCAACCATTACATCTTTTTTCTCTCCGTTAATATCCAGAGTGATAATACTTTTTCCCTCGAGCTTGAACATGGTTATCCCTCCAACTCGTTCATAACATTCAGTAAAGTATTTTTCAAAACGAATAATCTATATTGGTCTGAGCCGGAAATATCATTTAAGACCGGAGCCGGTAACAGATTGAAAACATTTTTGATGCGCTCCTCTACTGGGATGTTTTTCTTGTTTAATTCGGATTCTATTTCCATGCTTCGAAATGGGAACTCACAAAGGCCGCTGAAGGCTGCTTTTATGTTCCCTGAATCTATAAAGGCGGCAAGTGAAAGCAGCGGATAATCAATTTTTTCATTTTTGGTTTTCTTTATATGAAAATACGGCAGCTCTAAATATTTACCATCTATTATGAACTGCACAATAAATTCACCTTTTGAAAGCTTCCATTCTTTATTGAAAATAAGATGGATCGGTACATGTCTTGGGTTACCCTCACCGGCAATTACCACACTACAGTCTGATAGCAGGAGGGGCAATAGAGCCTCCTTATAGATGATGGTTCCGCAGACATTACCGCCTACTGTAATTTTGCACTGCATGGTGTGGTCTGCGATTCTCCCGCAGGCTTTTGACATCAGGGGATAAACGTTGGATTCTGTCAGGGAGGACAACGTCACAGAAGAACCGATCACCAGCTTGCCTGCATGATACTTCAATTCGAGGCTTTCGGGAATCGCCTTCAAGTCAATAACAGCCTTGGTAAAGATATGATTCGATCTGGCCATGGAAATGATTTCAGATCCGCCGCTGTAGTATAGGGGTTCTTTGCCCTGGGCATCAAGATCCCGGTATGCCCGGACTGCCTCGGAAATAGAATCGGGCCGATAATAATCGAATGGAAATGGAATCATAGTGAACCTCCTGTTTTTGCTTTCCAGATCGTTTCCGGTGTAATCGGCAGATGATCCAATTCGGTTTGAGCGGCTGTTGATAAGGCATTGGCCAGCGCTGAAGGCATGCCGATAATGCCGTGCTCTGCGATTCCTCTGGCTCCAAAAGGGGCATCTATCTGCGGAGTTTCAATAAAATCGACTAGATAAGTCGGTTCTTGGCCGATATGGAGGACTTTATAGGTACGTAAGCTTGTATTTAAAACTCTTCCTTCATTGTCGTAGAAAAAGGCTTCCCGGCTTCCAAGTCCAAGTCCCATACACATACCACCCGTCATCAGGCCTCTGGCTGTTTTGGGGTTCAGTACCTTTCCGGCATCGACAACTGTCGCGGCTTTTATGAGTCTGTAAGTGTATTCATTCATGTCCAGCTCTACTTCCACTGCTTGAGCACCTACAGCCCAGGCGGGGCCGGGCCGGCCTGCACCCGTATCTTGGTTCAGCTCTGTTAACTGATTCATAATGAAGCTGCCCCTGCCTAAAACCTGCCCTCCTATACTATTTCCGCCCTGATATTTATATCCATGAACCAACTCCTTAAATTCAATAGAGACCGAGGGATCCTGCCGAAGATAAACTTTTTCGTCTGCGACTTCAAGATCTTCCGGCGGGCATTTTAAAGCGACGGCAGCCACAGTCTTAAACTGACTGATCAAATCCTCAGCAGCACGAAGGGTGGCCCTGCCTGCCATGTAAGTTGTCATGCTGGCAACTGTTTTCAAATGATCTGGAGCGGCCTGCGTATCAACTTCCATGATCACATAAATTCTATCGATATTCATTTTCATTTTTTCCGCAAGAATTTGGGCTAACGTAGTTTTCATTCCGGGACCGTATTCGACAACCCCACTGTTAAGATTGATACTGCCGTCAGAATTACAGGTAAGGAACACTCCTGAAATGGAATTTGTGGGTAAATTGGAGGTTTTCCAAAAACAGCTGATCCCTTTAGCTCTGATGATATTGTTCCCTAAATCTATTCGTGAACCTTCATTCCAATTGATTGATTCTTTCAATTTTTCCAGACACTTTGCCAGATTTCCCATATTACTCGATGTGGCCGTAACCTGAGTCGGGGTTGTATTTCCGGGAATGATAGCATTTTTTAGTCGCAAATCCAATGGATCAATTCCCAGTGCAAGGGCAAGCTTGTCCAGAGCTCTTTCGATGCAGAAGGTAAAGGAGGCATGTCCAAAGCCCCGGAACGACGTAGAATACGGATGATTGGTATAAACGCATAAGGAATCGCACCAAACATTTTCAATGTTATAGGGACCGGTACAGCCTGAGGCAATTGCTTTGGCAAGACGTGGTCCGATATCGGAATAAGCACCGGTATCGGTCAGATAAGTCAATTCGGCAGCTTTCAAATAACCTTCTTTTGTTGCCCCAAGCTTAATCTGTGCTTGGAGACCCATTCGGCAGGGAGCGGTCACCATATCTTCTTCTCTGGTATGAGTAATTTTAACGACCCGGCCCCCGACAGCCTTTGACGCTATACAGGCCAGTATTTCGAGGGTTTCAGATGCTTTTCCGCCGAATCCTCCGCCTACAAGAGGCGTTTTAACGATGACTTTCCCTTCCTCTATGTTAAAATATTGACTAATCATTTTTTTTACGGAAAAAGGAGCCTGGGAGGAGGCTGTTATCATAACTTTGCCGTCCGGATGGATTTCGGCTGTGGCACTTCTTGTTTCCATTGCGATATGATCCGATTTTGGCGATTCAAAACTTGCTTCTACTATTACGTCACTTTCCTTCCAGCCGTTTTCCATGCTGCCTTTTCTTATTTTAACCCGATTGGCTATGTTTGTGTTTGGCTCGGGGTATACGTCCTTAACTAACTTCTTATATTGTCCTGAATTTTCATGGATAAGGGGGGCCTTGCTGTCTATTGCCTCGGAAGGAGAATTGACAGCAGGAAGCGGTTTGTATTTTACTTTAATTTTATTCACCGCCTCCATTGCTTCTCGCTCACTGGTGCCTACCACTAAGGCAATCGGTTCTCCAAAATATCTCACTTTGTCAACGGCGAGCGGCGGGCGGTCTTCTAATATGGTTCCGCAAAGGAAAGCGCAATCCTTCCCGGTAACGATGGCTTTTATACCGGATACGTCGGAAGCTTCTGATATATCAATGGATTCTATTTTCGCATGGGCATGGGGACTCGTTGCTATTTTTGCGTACAACATACCCGGGGTCATGTAATCGCTGGTATACATGGCTTTGCCTGTCACTTTATCCCATGCCTCTTGCCGCTGAATACTGTTTCCGATTAAATTCAAAAAATCCCCTCCTATTAATCCTATAGCTAATTGATATTTTCCCTTTTTACCTATTTCTTATCCTTTATTTCTAAGACTTACCTAATGGATTTTATAATCCGAATATTTATTAGTTAGTTAGATTTAATTTCTACTTAGCTGAAGCATCATAAGTTTCCAGATCAAACCAAATGAGTTCTG
>NZ_JAGSND010000048.1 GCF_018128545.1 Sinanaerobacter chloroacetimidivorans
TGACTGTATCAGGGCAGATATCTGTTTTAGTATATCAGAGTATTGAAAGACTAACTTCCGAATAACATAAAAAAACGTAACTTACTTTTTCAATTAACTCCTTGTGGAAAAGTGCTCAAAAGCTTGAAATTATGTGGTTTTTATGGTAAAATTTACTTATGAAAACCCAGAGTAATTCAGCAGCAGAACTGCTCGACATAATTGAAGAAAAGGACCGCAGAATTACGGAACTGGAACAGCAGAACGAGTGGCTGCTGGAGCAGTTCCGTCTTTTACGCCGGAAGCAATACGGTGCCTCCAGCGAACAGAGCAGTGCTGATCAGATGAATCTTTTCAACGAGACGGAGGCGACTTTTGATCTATCAGTGACCGAGCCGCCCTTGACCGAAGTGAAGGCGCACTACACAAGAACGTTCGCCTGACATCGGATAAACTGCCGAAAGAGCTTTCTGTGGAAGTAATTGAGCATGAACTGCCGGATGAAAAGCGTATCTGTCCGGTTTGCGGCGGTGCATTGCACACAATGGGCAGAGAAACAGGAGAGGAACTCAAGATTGTCCCTGCAAAAGCGGTTATTGTACGCCATGTACGTCATGTTTATGCATGCCGGAACTGTGAGGGAACCTCCGACCATGTACCGATGGTAAAGGCAGATATGCCGGAGCCCGTCATAAAAGGAGGCTTTGCTTCTCCTGATGCAATTGCACATATTGCGGTACAGAAATTTATGATGGCATCGCCGCTTTACCGGCAGGAGCAGGAGTGGAAGCTAAGCGGCATCCTTCTCTCGCGGTAGACGATGTCCAACTGGCTGATTAAGGCATCGGAGGATTGGCTGGAGCCGATCTATGAGGCGATGAAGCGTCGGCTGTGCGATCACGATATGCTTCATGGAGATGAGACCGTCCTTCAAGTGCTCCGGGAGCCGGGCAAAACGGCACAGTCAAAGAGTTACATGTGGCTGTATCGCACCAGCGGGGAGGCAAAGCATCAGCTTGTGCTGTATGAATACCAGTCGGACCGAAAGCATACGCATCCGGAAGAATTTCTAAAGGATTTTTCAGGGTACCTGCATTGTGACGGCTATGATGGCTATCATAAGCTGCCTGAGAGAATTATTGTGGTCGGTTGTCTTGATCGCCTGCGACGAAAACTGTTCGATACGATGAAAAGCTTGCCAAAGGAGAGCCGGGCGGCTTCCAATGCCGCAAAGGGAGTAAACTATTGTGATAAACTGTTTCATATTGAGAAACAGCTCGTTTCGCTGACCCCGAAAAAAAGACTGGAAGAGCGCGAACGGCTTGCTAAGCCACTGATGGGTGAATTTTTTGATTGGATTGACCAGCTTACCGTGCTGCCCAATACCCTGCTTGGCAAGGCGGTGTATTATGCAAAGTCTCAGAGAAAATATCTTGGGCGATATTTGTTGGACGGTCGCCTGGAAATATCGAATAGCCGTGCGGAGCGAAGCATCAAGCCTTTTGTCATTGGGCGCAAGAACTGGCTTTTTTCCAACACACCGGGCGGCGCAAGAGCCAGTGCGGTTTACTTCAGCCTGATTGTTACGGCAAAGGAGAACGGCTTGAATCCGTTTGAATATTTAACGTGGATTCTGACAAACGCTCCTAATCTGGGAAAACCCGGTTTTGCAGGCACTGTTAACGACTTCCTGCCCGGAAGCAGCGCACTGCTGGACAAGGTCTTTGCACCGAGACCAAACGATGTAGAACCTGAAAAATATCCATGGGAGGAAGACTAATGAAAGTAGGAAAACATACGGCATTCATGATCGAGTTTGCCTCGCCGACGGAAAAATATCACGAGAGCCTTTGAAATGGATTATTCAGGCTATGTCATTGAACATTTTCCCATGATGGAACGAGAGAACAAGCGCCTGGCACGTAAATTTGCAGACACGATAGATGACACTGTCGAATATGCCGAGAGCCACACCATAGATGACGACGATTACAGGATCATGATCAACAATGCTGATTTCCTTGGCGTAGGTGAATCTGACTTGTTGTAGCTCACGTCCGGACCAGTTTGACGCTTCGTATTATTAAGTTATAGTACTCTTCTCATTCTGGTTCTCGGAATATGTACTATACTGTTTATAGAC
>NZ_JAGSND010000049.1 GCF_018128545.1 Sinanaerobacter chloroacetimidivorans
GGTAGTGTCAAGTGGTTTATGAAAACCGGAGCGAAAGAAGAAGGCTCAAATAGAACCTTGAAAATTGCAAGTACTCACGTTATTGGCAGGAAGCGCCACCCTTGACAGCACGCCAAACCAGTGCTCTGAACGTCATACCGACGGCGGGGAACTCAAGAACAGATTCCTTTCACCGTCTGATTCACAGCATTGTAGCACTGCTTTGGCGTGCCATCAAGGGCAAGTCAGAACCGAGGGTTCTGATGACTGGCATTTACCTCTGGCTCAGAATCTAAGAACAGATTCCTTCAGAGACCTGCTGCTCCTGAAGCCGCAAGATAGTCTGCTGTCCAAGGTAAATCAGAAGCTGCCATTTACCCGGCATGTTTTCAGCACCTTCCAGCATCTCTACCTTGTTCAGCACATGATAATTCTTGTGTTTATGAGGCCGGAGAAAGTTGTAGTAGGCAACCCATAGCGAAACATTGTAATTGGCACCATCGTAATTGTCGTAGCCGCAGCTGACCCTGTAGGAAGCCTTGAAGGTGCGGTTTAGGCGCTCCACCATCTGCTTGAAAGGGCGGAACTCTGTGGTCACCGCATCGTCGTTGGTAAGTCCGATCACCTGAGTGATATCGAATTTGAAAGCATCACCGTATTCGCGGAAAAACTGTTGTGCAGCAAGCGGATATGCGCTGTAGCCGTCGGCGATGAAGCGAAAATTTTCCGGAAGCTTCTTAAGCCCTCGAAAAGCCATGCGCATGGCGAGGATGCAGGGGCCGACGCTTCGGTTGTCAGAGACCTGATAGCCGAGGATGGATCGGGATACGGCATCCATGATGAGCCACACATACGCTTTCACGGACCGGACTTTGATATAGGTCTCATCGGCAATGAAAGTACTGGATTTAGGATAGTCGTAGTGATCCACAAAAGGCTTGATGACAAGGGCTGCGGTTCTGGCATAGTTGGCGACCATCTGGTGGGAGATCTTGATCCCGTATAGGTCATCAAGAGCTTGGGCTGTTCTGCGAAGAGAAAGCTGGAGATTGACATGCATGGTGAGGCACAGGGACATGATGTGGGAATTATGCTTGGTAAATTTCAGGGAAGAGGCATTCTTGGGAAGGGAGCTTAAGTCCATGCGGAAGAAATCCACAGTGAATTCCCGGTAGATGTAGTGCAGCTTGTACTTGTTCTTCCCATAAGCTTCGTCAAGATGTTCCTTATCGACCTTTTTAAGGTTGTGCAGATAAAAGGAGCATTTGGGATTAACGCATTTGTGGATGTGGAAGAAAGCCCTGTCTTTCTTGGCAACCAGGGCATGCCCGCAGTAAGGGCAGACAAAGCGGATGGGAGAGGTTACAATCTCGCCGGTTATGAATGTTTGACCGCAGACCTTGCATTGGTACTGGCCGTTGCCGCCGTTATTATCGTATATGTAAAGATGCGGTGCACCGCAAAGGGGACAAATGGTATCTTCGGGAATGGATTTGCCATTCCGCCGCTGAACCGGTCTTAGGGGCTTGTTGTACTTCCAAGAGTAGTATTCAAGGAGAAACTGCCAGTCCTGCCGAATGAAGGTTCTGATGATGGGAAGCTTGTCCGTAGTGAATTTCTGGTACTTTGGAGAGTGGGAATCATCAAAGGCCCACTGCTTAAGCGGGATGTATCTGCAGATAAAATTCAATAGCCAGCAGTTTTGCTGATAAAGCTGTTGAATGGTTTGAAGTAAATAGAGTATAATGTTGTCCATAAGCAATGATATCCTTTCGGTGTTTTGTTTGTTTGGCGATAGACATTATACACGAAAAAGGGAGGTCATTGCTTTTTTATTTGAAAAAAGTGATGCAGCCTTTGAAAATACAAGGGTTTTAATAAAAAACGTAGTGTCAAACTTGACACTACC
>NZ_JAGSND010000050.1 GCF_018128545.1 Sinanaerobacter chloroacetimidivorans
AAGGAGATCAATCATATGAGTATTTATTATACTTTAAGCAATGGTCTAAAAATCCCTGCAATTGGATTTGGTACCTATCGTACGCCCCCTGGACTAGAAACGGAGCAATCGGTGCTGGAAGCGATTCATGCCGGATATCGCAGTATTGACTGTGCAGCTGCTTATAAGAACGAATCAAGTGTAGGAATCGCGATCAAGAAGTCAGGAATCAGCAGGGAGCAGCTATTCATCACAAGCAAGTTGTGGAATGATGAAAAAGGATATCAATCTACAATGAAGGCATTTGAGAAAACCCTGCACGATCTTCAGCTTGATTACCTCGATCTCTATTTGATTCACTGGCCAATTGCAAAGGCCTCCAAGAACAACTGGCAAGAGGCTAATCGTGAGACCTGGAAAGCCTTTGAGGAACTTTACGAGGCGGGAAAAATCAAAGCAATAGGAGTGAGCAATTTCCGTCAACATCATTTGGAGCCGCTGATGGAAAATGCAAAAATACAGCCGATGGTCAATCAGATAGAGTTTCATCCTGGCTTTCTTCAGGAGGAAACAGTCAATTACAGCAAAAAACATAACTTACTGGTTGAAGCTTGGGGACCACTGTCAAATGGCGGAATCTTTCAAAATGCTGCTTTAATTGAATTGGCGGAAAAATATCAAAAAACGGTAGCCCAGATTACGTTACGATGGATCCTCCAAAAAGGACTCTTACCTTTGCCAAAATCAGTGACTCCCAGCCGAATGAAAGAAAATCTCAATGTGTTTGATTTTGAAATTTCACCGGAAGATTCAGCTATCATTGATAGAGTGACTGATTGCGGTTATTCGGGGTTTGATCCGGATAATTTGGATTATTGATAAACTCTTCAAAGGAATTATAAACCTCTGCCGTGAAATGATAATTTGGTAAGGATAATTTTAAAGTCAAAGAATGGAGATGAATGATGAAGGGCTTAAAAGCAGGGGTCATTCCTTGCGGGGTCGGAATTGTAGATTCAAACTTTATGATCAGCTTCCATACCGTTTTGACCTGGGATCATCCGGATGTCAGACCAAAATGGTTCCGGTCACCGCATACGATGTTTGTTATTCAGCATCCCACAGCAGGATGGATTTTATGGGATTTGGGGTCAAGAGTCGACTCTGGAGATACTTGGCCGAAACATATTACGAAGTTTGATAAATACGAAGGCTCTGAAGAACTGAGAATAGAAAATCAATTAGCTTCATTAGGGCTGAAACCGGAAGACATCAAGTATGTAATTCTGTCACATTTACACATGGATCATACCGGTTATATTGATCTATTTAAAGACACAGCGGAGTTTTTTGTAAGCAGAACCGAAATGATGAATGCATGTGCTACTGTCATGAATTCAACTGATGTATCAACACATGGCTGGTATATAAGGGAAGAAGTCCTTTGCCCTGTAAAAAAATATCATTATATTGACAGGGACACAGAAATCTTCCCAGGGATTACATTGATTACCCTGCCGGGCCATACCCCGGGCAGTCTTGGCTGTATTCTCGAACTGGAAAGCGGTACGAGGATCCTGACCGGAGATGCTATTACTTGTGATGAAATCTTCCATGGAGCCTTGCCTGGCTTTTTAAATGATTCTGTGGCTTTTCATGAAAGTATAAGAAAGGTTAAGGATTATCAAAAGAAATATGATGCTGAGATATGGTTCTCCCATGATCCTGACCAATTTGAGAAATGGGAAAAGGTGCCTCACTTATATT
>NZ_JAGSND010000051.1 GCF_018128545.1 Sinanaerobacter chloroacetimidivorans
GGTTGATTGAAAACATAACTTCCGTTTTCTGTACAGACAAGTGATTGAAAGAGTAAGCGCAGTTTTTTTAGAAATGAATTAGCTT
Organism: Sinanaerobacter chloroacetimidivorans; assembly: GCF_018128545.1. GTDB lineage: Bacteria > Bacillota > Clostridia > Peptostreptococcales > Anaerovoracaceae > Sinanaerobacter > Sinanaerobacter chloroacetimidivorans. The sequence continues at coordinate 86 of NZ_JAGSND010000051.1, forward strand.
GATTGTCTACAAAAATCATATATAATTTAAGCAAACAGAGGCAGCATACCTTTTTAAAGCACGCTTAACAGACCGGCAGAACGATTTTGCAAGAGTAAGTTCCGCCGGCCGCAGATTCATTTTAAGATATCTGCCCCAAGTATTTTTATCTTTTTAGGAGTGTTGGTTTAAGCAGTACTTCGTCTGGAGGAATCGGCTTAAGAGAAAACGCATCCAACAGAAAAGGACCAAGAAGAAGCTGAGCCAGCTGATACGGGGTGTGACCGTTGAGGCTGGCTCTTGCCGTACTGTTGATATGGTTCATCATCATAGTAACATCCTCCTGAGTCAAATGATTAAAAGACTTTCCCTTAGGAAGGATATATCTGATGTATTCGTGATTTTTTTCTATCCGAGCCTTTTGATTAGAAGCCAGCGGATCACAGAAGAAAACCCTGGATCGGCGATTGCCACTCTTGTCAAATTCAATTTCTTCAGGAGCTTTGAATTCGGAGCCATTGTCCGTAAGAACAACGGAGAACATCTCTTGAAACACTTGTGTACTCAGGGCCTCATGAAGAGACGCAAAGGAGTTACTGACGCAGGCTTTCGTACATTCCTCCAGGAGAAAAGCCATCATAAGGGAGCATCGCCTGAAAAAAAGCGTAAGCAGAACTTTACCTCCCCGCTCACCATGGACCGTATCCATTTCCACAACAGAAGAGTCTGGATAATCCTGCATGTAAGCCAAGAAATCCTGATAAGTCCGGCCTTCCCTGCAACGTTGAGGTTTTAGAGATAATGCAGCTTTTCGCTTTCGCTTCTTGTAACGTACTTTTCTTGGCAGATCAATATTTTTAGCGGAGAAGACCTGTCTTTCAAAGTAATTGTATATTGTTCTCTCTGAGCAACTGATTTCGTCCCTATGATGCTGATAAATATGGGCAATGGATTGCCCCTTTAAAATGAGGGGAGAGATAAGCTGATCCAAATGTTCAAATTCATCAGGCGTGGTATCAATGCCCGATCTTGATTTTGATAAAGTATCCCGGTAGTTAGCATCAGCAACCTTTGCCTTGTAAAAGAAGCGGCCCCGATAGCACGACGAAACATTTCCGCAGCCGTTGCACACGTGAGGGAATCGATTCGTGATGGTGCATTCCCTCGGTTTGTAGTCAGTACAGATTCTATAGCAGTTCGTAATCTTACAGCGGTAACACAGATGGCTGCAGGCGTCTTTACATAGATGCATCTTACGACAACCCTTATAATGCTGGCATAGGACATAATCCTTTCCGACACGGGAGCGGTTTTCAATCCGATTTCTTTTGATTTCTTTCGATACCGTTGTTGGATCTTTTCCAAGTCTCCTTGCAATTTCTGTTAGTGGCATATGTTCAAAGAGGGCATTTTCGATGAACATTCTGTCTGCCAAGTTAAAATGGATTCCTTTCTTTTCTTGTTTGTCTGACATAACGTAATCTCCTGACTGTATCAGGGCAGATATCTGTTTTAGTATATCAGAGTATTGAAAGACTAACTTCCGAATAACATAAAAAAACG
>NZ_JAGSND010000006.1 GCF_018128545.1 Sinanaerobacter chloroacetimidivorans
TTCTTTACTGAATTTAGTCATAAAAAAGTACACCTCCAAAAGCTAGATTTTTCATCCAACATTTGGGGTGCACTTCAAAATGATGGTTCTTTTTCCTGGGAACTAGGATTAGTTTTCTAAGATCTTCAACAGAATATAATCGGTTACATCTTTTAAATCCGATATTTCCAAGGCCTGTTTTTCGATCTCATCTACTCGTTCTAATATTGCTTCCAATAATTCTACAATTTTTTCTTCGTTGCTCACTTCTCACTTTTCCCCTTACTCCCTTTTTTTGTATTCATAATACTACCATTTATTGCATAAATCAACATAAAAAACCGTTTTTTTATAAAAGAGAATATCCCTGCATCAGGCAGGGATATTCTCTTTTCATATTTAATTGAGGATTCGAAAATGAAATTAATTCAATAGTTTCATACATGGTTATATTCCATTTTGCATAAAATTACTTTGCTGCTCTGCGTGTAGTCACATCAAAAATAACAGCTGCTGCAAGTACGGCGCCCCTGATGATATATTGGTAATAAATTCCAACCCCCATTAGATTCATCCCGCTTACCAATGAGGTCATAACAAGAGCTCCTACTAAAGATCCGGTGATTTTTCCGACTCCTCCTGCAGCAGAAACTCCGCCTACATAAGCCGCAGCGATGGCATCCATTTCGAAAAGGGTTCCTGCCGTGGTTGTTGCAGACTGAAGGCGGGAAGCAAACAAGATTCCAGAAAGAGCCGATAGCATCCCCATGGAGCAAAAAACCATAAAGGTAATTTTTTTAATATTGACTCCGCTCAATTTTGCCGCCTCAGGGTTGCCCCCCAGCGCGTATATATGCCTGCCAAGTACCGTCTTCGTGGTAACAAAATGATAGATGAAAGCGGTGACAGCTACGATGACAATGGTCCAGGAAAGGCCGTTATACCCTGCAAGGATCCAGGTAATATAAGCTATGATTCCAGATAGAAATACTAATTTGAGTATAAAGATACTCATGGAAGTAACTTCGAAATTGTACTTCTGTTTTATTTTTCTGCTGCGGAATTCACTATAAATATAAAGAAGGATTGCAACAGCTCCTAAAATGACAGTTAAGAGGTGGAAATTTCCTACATTGGCAATGTCCGGTATAAAACCGTTTCCGATGGCATTGAAATATTTATCGCTGATAACAATTGTTCCGGAGCTTTCCGTCACCCAAAGGAGCAGACCTCTGAAAATCAGCCATCCCGCCAGTGATGCTACAAATGCAGGAATGCCTACCTTAGCAACCAGGAAGCCGTTAAAAAACCCAATCAGAATTCCAAATATCAAAATCAAAGGAACTGCAAGATAAACAGGCCAGCCCCAGAAGGTCAGCATAATGGCGCATATTGCCCCTAAAAATCCGGACAGGAATCCAACCGACAAGTCAATATGCCGGATCACAATGACCAGTGTCATACCAATAGCCAAAACTGCGATATATCCGGTCTGATTGATCAAATTGCTGATGTTTCTTGATGACATAAACAATCCATCTGTTGTAATTGTAAAGGTAATCATAATGACAGCCAATGCAATATACATCCCGTATTCACGCACATTTTCCTTCAGCAATGTTTTTGCTTCATTCAAAAACTTCATGTTACTCCTCCTAATTCGTTGCCATCGCCATAATTCTTTCCTGAGTGGCCTCTTCTATCGGCAGTTCACCGGTAATCTTTCCCTCCGATACAACATAGACCCTGTCACTCATTCCCAGGATTTCCGGTAACTCGGATGAAATCATGATAATGCTCATGCCCTGTTTGATCAGTTCGTTCATAATGGTATAGATTTCATACTTGGCACCAACGTCGATTCCACGGGTGGGTTCATCCAGTATCAGGACTTCCGGCTTTACAAAGAGCCATTTTCCCAGAGAAACCTTTTGCTGGTTGCCGCCGCTTAAATTTCCAACTGTCTGTTCTATACTCGGTGCTTTGATATTCAGATTTTTCTTATACTCATTGGCAATATTAATTTCTTCGTTTTTATTAATGACGCCATTGTTTGCAATTTCTCTCAGATTTGCCAAGGAAATATTTTGCCTGATATCCTGAATCAAAATCAAGCCATTTCCCTTTCTATCCTCCGTTACATAGGCAATTCCGGCTCTCATCGCATCACTGGTATGTTTGAAATTCTTCTTTTTACCATGGACGTATAATTCGCCCTTCAGCCGGTAACCTCCCGGATTGCCGAAGATGCTCTGTGCCAGTTCTGTTCGGCCCGCACCCATCAGGCCGGCAATACCAACGATCTCTCCTTTTTTTACGTGGATGCAAATGTCCTTTAAAATATCTCTCCCTTGGGTGGGATCATAGCCGCTCCAATTTCTCAGCTCCAGCACCTTATCCTCCGATGGTTTGAAATCACGCCTCGGATAGATGTTGTCGATTTCCCGCCCGACCATATTCTTTATAATTACATTTTCCGTTACTTCCCCTTTTTTTGCATCCAAAGAGCAAATGGTCTGTCCGTCACGCAATACTGTTACGGTATCCGCAATGGAAATCACTTCTTTTAACTTATGGGAGATCATAATGGATGTGATTCCCTGTTGTTTCAGTTCCTTGAGGAGAAGCAGCAGATTTTCGCTGTCATTTTCATTGAGTGCAGATGTAGGCTCATCTAATATCAAAAGCTTTACATCTTTGCTCAAAGCCTTCGCAATTTCGATTAATTGCTGTTTTCCGACGCCTAAATTTTTAACTAAAGCCTCAGGATTTACATTGAGCTTCACTCGTTTCAACATTTCTGTTGCTCTTACGATGGTTTCGTTCCAATCAATGGTTCTTCCTTTTTTGATTTCATGGCCTAAAAAAATATTCTCATAAACCGTCATATCGGGAATCAGTGCCAATTCCTGATAAATAATGGCAATGCCGGCTTTTTCACTGTCACGGACCGTTGCATACTTTTGGATTTCACCATTCAGTACAATATCTCCTTTATAGGATCCATGAGGATAAACACCGCTCAGCACCTTCATCAGGGTTGACTTTCCAGCCCCATTTTCCCCAACCAGACAGTGAATTTCCCCTTCTTCCACTTTAAAATTCACATTATTTAAAGCTTTTACACCAGGGAATTCCTTGGTTATATTTCTCATTTCAAGTATGTATTTGCCCATAGTAGCTAACCGCCCCTTTATTAATACATGAACCAGTATGAATAGCAGAATAGTGACAGACGAGTCTATCACTATTCTGACCGATCAAGTAATTGTGTGTTTATTGTAACCCTGTGAAGTCTCCCGCTGCATAGTAACCGGAATCAACCAGCGCTGCTTTTACATTGGACTGATCTACTACGATAACTTCTGTCTGTTTTGCTTTTACATCCGTCGCACCGTTGTCATAGGAACCGGTAGTTGCCGGAGTGGATCCGTCTAAGAGTGTAACTGCCATTTCGATGGCGTCTTTTACAAGAGTACGTACATCTTTGAATACAGTCATGGACTGTTTGCCGTCGATGATGTACTGAACGGATGCCTTCTCTGCATCTTGGCCGGTAACAACATAGCTCTTGATAGCAGGATCTGCTGCGAATGCATCTGCAATAGCACGGGCAGTACCATCGTTTGGAGCCAGAATTGCTACATCACCTTTTGAGGCAGCATCAGCGGCTGTCAAGTGCGCTTCAGCCTTATTCTTTGCTTCGTTGAAATCCCAGTTTGTGGTAACCTGGCTTATGATTTTGCTCATCTCATCACGAGTCAATGTAGCTTTGTCCTTTAAAGCAACTGCTTCGCTGGAGTTGGCAATCACGAAGGTACCATCAGCGATCTTTGGCTGCAATACGGACCAGGCGCCTTCAAAGAACAGGAATGCATTATTGTCTGAAGAAGCTCCTGCATACAGATACAACGGCTCCCCTTTGGCTTTAGCATTATCAACGAGATATTGTCCCTGAGCCGCACCAACTGCTACGCTGTCAAAGGTTACATAGTAATCAACAGCATCGGTATCGGTAATCAATCTGTCATAAGCGATTACGTTAATGCCTTCTGCTTTTGCAGCTTGAACTGCTGCTGCAGCTGCCGCTCCGTCCTGAGGACAAATGATCAATGTTTTGATTCCCTTGGCAATCAATGCATCTACATTTTCCTTTTCCTTAGCGGAAGTACCTTGGCTGAATAGGATTTCTACCGAATAGTCGGTGTCTTTCAATGCATCTTTGAATCTTGTTTCATCCTGAACCCATCTTGGTTCATCTTTTGTCGGAAGAACGATACCGATATCGACCGTGCTCTTTCCTTCATCCTGACCGGCTTGTTCTGATCCGCCGCAAGCTGCAAACAGGGTTGCAATCATGGTTATAACAACCAACAGAACGACTAATTTTGAAAACCTTTTCATTTTATTCCCTCCTTAACTATATAGACGTGTTATCGATGCACCCGTCTCTTCGTGGTCATTATACCATGGTTCCATCTGGACATATTTAACGCTCATCTGCATTAAATTTATCAGGAGGGCTATGTTGCCTGTAACCGTTAAAATTATTAATCTTAAAAAAAGTAAGACCCGAACAGCCTATGGCCATTGGGTCTTTGGAACGTTCATATAAACATCTTCCATACGATGGAATTGATCTTTGATAATCGTGTCCATCATATTGGGCTTTGTTACCAGAATAGGGTCGATTTTATAAAATGGAATTTCATATCTTCCGTCACTGATGGTGGTATTGGTTTGAACCAGGCCCCCCTTGGCTAAGGTTACCGCAAATTCGGCTCCTTTGGTAGCGATGATGTCAATGGGTTTATAGATCGTAGCGTATTGCGTTCCCTCCACCACTCGCTGGCAGCCGTCCAGATCTGCATCATGCCCCACTACCGTTACCTTTCCGGCAAGCCGTTTCTCTGCCAGAACGTGTACTGCAGCACTGGCAAGAGTGTCATTTCCGGCGATAATGGCATCGATTTTCGTTCCCGAATCCATAGTTTCTTCCATATACGATAAAGCATTCTCATAAAGCCAATCCTTTACCCAGGTTTCGGCTACAAGATTGATCGTGCCGTCCTGTATTCCTTTATCGATAACATTTAGATATCCCTCCCGGAACATGGAAGAATTGTTATCTGACTGGGATCCGTTCAGCAGGAGGTAGTTTCCCTGAGGGGTCTGACTGACCGCTGCCTCGCCCATCAGCTGTCCTACCATGATGTTGTCAAAGGATATATAAAGATCTACATTGGCATTTTTGACAAGACGGTCATAAGAGATGACCTTGACTCCCCTGTCTTTGGCTTTTTTCACCATACCGGCAGCAGAAACCGCATCATGAGGCACGAGGACAAGTACGTCAATATCCTGATCTAAAAGGTACTGCACCTGCTTTTCCTGTTCCTCGCTGTCACTGTAGGCAATCTGCAAAATCACTTCTGCACCCAATTCATTTGCTTTTGCAACGAAAATATCCCGGTCACGAAGCCACCTTTCATGGACCAGAGTGTCCATAGAAAACCCGATGACGATTTTATCGTCTTCAGGCGGACTGACATCTGTCTCATTCTCCTGGTATCCGCTGCATGCCGCCAGCAAAGAAACGGAAAAAACAAGCAGCCATACCATTTTCAATACCCTTTTTACACCGTACATTTCCAATACCTCCTCAATACATCATTGGGCTGATAAGAAACTTTCCTTGTATTCTGTAGGGGTCGCTCCGACAATTCGTTTAAAAATCCTGCTGAAGTAATTGGGATCACTGTAACCAACGCTGTAGCAAATCTCCTTGACACTCAGTTCATCGCTTTCCAGCAGATTTTTTGCGATCCTGATACGTATAGCCGTAAGATAGTCTATGAAATTTTCACCGGTTTCTTCTTTAAAAAGCTTGCTGAGATATTGCGGGCTGACATTGATCTCCCTTGCAACATCCTCCAGCGTAATGGACTTGGAATAATTGGTTTTGATGTATTCCTTGGCACGTTTGGTAAGTCTGCCTACTTTGTAATCCCGGTAGGAATTGATCTGTGTAATGATATTTTCAATTCTTTTTCTGCACCAAAGCCGAAGCTCTCCCAGATCATTGATGGGGAGCATTTCTTCCAGAAAATCAATTCTCAACAATTCTTCATCCGGCTCATATTCCCAGGACAGATGATTGATCAAGAATAAAATCTCAAGAAGCTTGTTCTTTATTTTCATAGGCTGTGTTCCATACTCCCCTGCAAGCCAGTCAAAAATGCAGTGATAGGCATTGATGCTTTCCGCCGCATCTCCTGCGGATACCTTTTGCAGTAGATATTTTTCCTTATATTCCGGATACTCAGGCCCTTTTGCATTTCGAGCACTAATGTCCATAAAATGCATGACGCCGGTTCCCTGCAGGTAACGCAGGGCTTTTAAAGACTCTTCATAGGAAGCCGACAGCATGTCAAAGCGTTTGTATCCCTTGCCGATACCGATTTTCAACCCGCAGTTCAGTTTCCCCGTAAGCCGCTGCAGCAGCGTTTCAGCAAGAGAGACGGCTTCCAAACGGCCGGCGAATTCATCCTTTTCGGCATCGGTTGGAACAAATACTACCACCCTGTTCAGCATTACCGGACCGACAATGCAATTGCACATAGACTTTACCATATCGGTAAAATAAGGATAAAACTGTTGGCTTTTCACGCTGTAGCCTATTTTGGTGTCCAGATACCCGCCCGATTCCTCATCTACAATTTCCACGGTAAAGATAGTTCCACCGTCCTCTTTGATATCAAAAAGACGTTTATAGTTTAGAAGTTCCTTGCTGTTATCATCAAATAGCAAAATGGAATAAATAAATCCGTTTTCCAAGATTGGTGTCATATACTCCAGCTTTTCCTTCATCTCCAGTTCGACTTTCCATTTTTCTTTCTCGATGCGGATGATGTTTATCGCTTTATTGACAACTTCAACCACCTTGGCACGATTTACAGGTTTGAGCAGGTATTCCATGACTCCCAGATTTACGGCCTCTTTGGCAAACTCGAACTGGTCAAAGGCTGTCAGTACAATGATAACCACCTGCTTATGCCTGCTTCTGATTTCCCGGATGGCCTCTATGCCGTTAATGCCCGGCATGCGGATATCCATAAACAGAACATCCGGAACATTCTCCTCCACCTTTTCAATAGCCTCTCTCCCTGACCTGGCTGTAGAAATAATCTCTACATCGGTAAAGTTTTTCTCTATGATAAACTTTAAAGAATCAATGGCCACCTTTTCATCATCGGCAATCATTACTTTAATCATAGTCAGCTTCCTCCAACTTTAGCTTTCAATAGGAATATGCAGCACAACCTCGGTACCCTGACCAGGCTCACTGAATATTTCCATGATCTCATCCCGGCTGTAAAATATCTTTAAACGGCTTAGGATATTATTCATTCCGATGCCGTTGGTATGTCCTTCATGGCGCCCCTTAAAATCAGGTTTATCTCCCATATCTCTCTTGATGATTTCCTGAATTTTCTCCGCACTCATTCCCTTTCCGTTATCCTTGATGGAAATCACGGCAAATCCGTCCTGCAGCTCCGCACGGAGGCTGATCCTGCCCGGATATTCCACATCGCTAATGCCATGGATAAAGGCATTCTCTACAATGGGCTGCAAAATCATACAAGGGATCTTTCTCTCCAGAATGCTTTCCTCCTTGTACATGGTAAATTCAATTTTATCAGCGAAGCGTTCATTTAACAAATGCATATAATTTTCTACATTTCGGATTTCATCTCCTATGGTTACCGGTTTATCCAGATTCCGCATGTTGTACCTGAAAAGCTCCGCAGCATTTTCAATAAAGGAGCAGGCGCGGTCGGCACCTTCCATCATGGCAAGCTGCGCTCCCGCATTCAGCGTATTAAATAGAAAGTGAGGATTAATCTGAGCCTGCAGTGCATGAAGCTCCGCCTCCCTTAAGTTGGTTCTGATGATCAGATTCTCCATTTCCTTTTCCTGCAATTTTCTCTCAAGGCCAACCTTCTCATTGATCTCATTGATGTATTGGCGTATGCTTTCCGTCATGCGGTTGAAGGCTTCCGCCATAATTCCGATCTCATCATTGGAGTTTACTTTTACGCTTGGCACGTTAAAATTCCCATGGGTGATCTCATCCGCCGCTTTGGACAATTCAAAAATAGGTTTGGTGATCCTATAGGTAAACCATAAAATTAATACGATGGATAAAACAAAAATTACCGAAAGCAGTCCGATATTCATGGTTTCCATAATCCGGATGCTTTTACTTACCGACATATACCGGTCCGTATTTTGAAAGAACATGTTATTATTGAGCTTTTGAATATATTCTACAATGTATTGGCGGATTTTGACGCTTTCCTGATAGTGATACAGATAATCGTCCACCATTCTGGCTCTTCTGGCTTTTACCGCCTCATCCATTTCATCAAGGTAATTGGAAATCATATTCTTAATATCCTTCATGATCAGGATATTATCCATGCTGGAGTTATCAATGTGTATTTCACTGGCTTCCTTCCAAAGTTCGTTGGAATAGCGGTAATAATCATCCAAACTCTTGGAATGCTTGGTGGTAAGGTAACTCTCATAGGCATAATTCAGCTTTTCCAGCGTCTTATTCAATTGGTTGAGTTCAACGTTCATCTCAAAGGTCGAACTCATTTTATTCATAAGCACGGAGATACTGTAATAAGGGAAAATATTCATAGCGCTCATGATTACAATGGTCGCCATAAAATAGATAATCAATCTTTTTTTTAAGCTGTTTTTATACCATAACCCCATGTTACTCCTCACTTGAATTCAAATATTTTGCCACATTGGTTTTTGTGATCAAATGGGTATCCGCAGTGAAATAGGCTGAAGTTCTTCCCTTGGTTTTCAAATCTACCAAAGCCTTTATGGCATCATAGCCCATTTGTTCATGGTTGGCTGTTACAGTGCCGAAAATGACACCATTGTCAATATAGCGTAAAATTTCAGGAGAGTCCCCGTATCCGATAATGTTATAATTTACTTTATTTAGATCTATCAGCCTCTGGGCAACCAGGGCCGTATCCTTTTCATTGGTGCAGATAATAGCATCCAGACCAGGCTGGTTGACCAGTACATCCTTAATGGTATCTTCCAGGCTAATGAAATTAGCCTGATCATATTCAATGGTATTGAGATTGAACCGCTGCGACGACTGAACCGCATCCTTGATACCTGAGATCATAAGATTTTGTACGACGGTGCCTCCTGTCTCATGATTGCTGACCAGAATCACTGCATCTCCCTGATCTCCGGTGGCTGCCAGCAGCATCCTTCCCATTTCAGTCCCTGCGCTATAGGTATTCAGACCCACAAATGCAGCACGCTTGCTGTTCTTTGCGTCGGTGCGGATGGTGACCATGGGGATACCCTTTTCCACACTTTGATTGATGAGCTGACCGGTTTCCTCTTCATCCCAAACATAGGTAACAATGCCGTCCACTTTCGAGACGATCGCCATATCCAGAGACTTCCATTGCTCGTCTGCATTTGCGCCGCTGGGCCAGTTGAATTCCACTGCGACGTTGAATTCTTTAGAGGCAGTTTCCACCCCTTTTTTAATGGAAAGCCAAAAAGGATCCTCCATATTTTCACAGATCATGGCAAAATGATAATCGGGATTTGTGTTGGACACTACGATGTCATCGCTTTTATCAATCGAATGTAAAGCATTGTTTATGTTGTAATAGATAAGCAGGGTAATGATTAGAATAGCCAATATTGAGACTGATAAAAGAATAATATGATTCTTTTTCACGATAAAGCTCCTTAACAAAAAAAGATCGTAAAGAACAGCGGACCAGAAACAGCTCAGTTTCATTATACCTCAATTTTCGTAACAAAGTCATAAGAAATTAATTTGTTTCAATAAATTTATTTTTTCTTCTTTTTTCATAAATACCCATGGAAGATTAGGTTAAAAATATAGTTAAAAATATGAATGAAAGGAGGTTTGTAGTAATGTCAAAAAAGAACACAATGAGGAGCATCACGTCAATTCTGTTTATCAGTATTCTCCTCAGTCTGTTTCCGATGATCTCCGCTTATGCAGAGAATAGCGAATTGTGTGACGTTGATCAGTCCAAAACCGAAGCAGGCAGAAGTTCAAGTTTGCTGCTTTCATTCCGAAGTCCCTATTTCGGTCAGGAACCTATTGATGCAGGCTACAGCAATGAACAGGTATCAGACAGCAAGCAGGTATCAGACAGCGAATCGGTTATGGATTTTGATCAATTGAAGCTTAATAAAATCGATATTGATGAATTATCCCAATACGTCGAGGTAGGCAGCATCACCGAGAAGGAATTTTATGACCTGAATTTTGAGATGAAAATTGGGTCCATAGCTATGACATCGAATAATGATTTATTGATAAGAACTACGGACAACACATATTGTACCATTAAAATGTCCAGTGAATATATTAATGCTCTGGAATTAACCGGTGTTTTAAAAGAAGGCAGCAGTCAGAAGGTAGCTGCCAAGGAAGAAAACGGATCCGTCAGTTTTCTGGGTACTTTTATTGTGGTTTCGCTGATTCTATCCTTAATCTTTTTTATAGCATGGGCTTTTTTTATGAACCGAAAAGAATATCAAACGGACAAGCTGGCCGTCAGTGCAAAGGAGAAAAAGGAGAAAAAAGAAAACGGAAAGAACGGAGAAGCCCTTCCGGAGAAAAAGGTAACCTTTAACGAAGTTCAGGGAATCGATGAGTTGAAACCGGATTTATTTCGATTGGTAGATGCGCTGAAGTATCCTGCAAAATATAAAAAATTGGGAGCCCGACCAACGAAAGGTCTTATACTTTATGGACCTCCCGGCACGGGTAAGACATTAATTGCAAAGGCCATCTCCGGAGAAGCCGAGGTGCAGTTCTTCTCTGCTTCCGGCAGTGATTTTGTAGAAAAATATGTCGGTGTTGGTGCATCCAGAATTCGTGAATTGTATAATAAAGCCAGAAAAGCTTCTCCTTGTATTGTCTTTATCGATGAAATAGACGCCATCGGCGGCAACAGAGGAGAAAGCAATAACAGCGAAAGGGATCAAACCATTAATGCCTTACTCACCGAGCTTGATGGGTTTTCCGCTGCGGAAGGAATTCTTACCATCTGTGCTACCAACAGGCTGGATATTCTAGATTCCGCACTGATACGTCCCGGCAGATTTGATTTAAAAATTGCAGTAAACCTCCCGGATAAGCAGGCACGATATCAAATACTGAAACTGCACAGTGCCGATAAGATATTATCCGAAGAAGTGAGCATTGAAACTCTGGCTAAGAAAACCAATGGATTTTCAGGAGCAGAACTGGAAAATCTGCTCAATGAGTCAGCATTGATTGCCGCTACAAAAGATCAGGAGTTTATTACCTGCGAGGATATTGACGACGCGTTCTTCAAGATCATCATGAACGGACATAAAAAAGAGCGGACAAGTAATGATGAATATGCAAAGCTGGTGGCCTATCATGAAGCAGGTCATACACTGGCAACCAAGCTTTTGACCAATGACGGCGTATCTACGGTGACTATCGTTCAGAGCACGTCGGGAGCCGGCGGTGTTACCTTCAGAACACCGGAAGATATTCCGCTAAGAAGCAAAAAATATCTTCGAAATCTTGTAAAGGTTATGTATGCAGGCCGGGCTGCCGAAGAAATATTGCTGGACAGTGACGAGGATATTACCACCGGCGCCTCTCAGGATATTAAACAGGCAACGGAAATCATCAAAGAATACATCGCAATTTATGGCATGGGAAGCAAGGGTATGATTGATCTGACACAGCTGACGAATCATTTCAACATGATAGACGAAGCCTCCAATATGGCGAATGAGCTTTACAGAGAAACCATCGAGTTTCTGATCAAATATAGGGGGCGGCTCGACGCCCTTGCGCAAGCCTTGTTAGACAAGGAGACGTTGGACGAAGCAGAAATCGACGCCTTAATAAGCGAAAGCCGCTCTGCCTGATCTGAAAGGAAAGACGGCCTTGATCCCGGGGATCAAGGCCGTCTCATACAATTAGAAAAATTTTGGGTAGAAAATTTCCTAAATGGTATCCATTAAAATTTGTACAAAGTTCATTCCTAATTTTACTCCGTAAAAAATGATTACAATGCCGCATATCACGTTGATGATTCTAAGAGCTCTATCTGTAATCTTTGTGCTAACCAGCGAAATGATGGTTGCAATTCCAAGAAACCAGGCCAGCGAGGCAGAGGAAACGCCTAGAATGAAGTGCAGATCTTCTCCTGCGGGCAAAGCCGCTTTAAAAGCTCCCAGCATCATGGATCCATCAATTAACGCCTGCGGATTAAACCAGGTTACAACACAAGCCGTGGTAATAACCTTTAAAATCGGAATGTTCACATCGGTACCGGTATCCAGGCTTCCTTTTGCACGCAGCAGTCCAATGCCGATCCAGATGACAATGATGCTTCCTATCAGTAATACGCCAAGCTCCAGCCACCGGGAAGCCTCCATAATGGCCCCAATCCCAAAGAAACAGGCAAGTGCCAATGTAATATCAAAGAAGATAACGATCAAAGCCGTTATATATACTCTTGGCTTTGGCTGCGTAAGTGCCGTGTTGATTACGAATAAGTTTTGAAGTCCGATTGGGGCTACGTAAGCAAGACCCATTGTAAAACCTTGTAAAAAATAAATCATCGTATTTACCTTTATGCCAACCAAATATAGTTTATGGATAAATTATATTCAGTATTTTACAGTTTGTAACCATCCAACCATTGACTTACAAGCCAACCAAATATAAAGTATTATGAAAGGAGTGTGAAAACCTATGTCGAAACCTTTGAAACAAAAACGGCAGAACTATGTACATATCAGCTGGCAGCCGGATAAGAATTCTAAAATGCCCTTATACAAGCAAGTCGTCGAATATGTAAGCAGCAAAGTTTCCGGCGGTGACTGGGCCGTTGGAAGCAGGCTTCCGGCACAAAGAGAAATGGCAAAGGCTTTCGGCGTTAACAGAAGCACCATTGTTTCGGCTATGGAGGAACTCATGTCCTATGGAATGATAGAAGCGGCCTATGGCGGCGGAACCCGAATAGCCAGTAACACATGGTCCCTCTTTTTGTCATCACCGCCGGACTGGAATAAATATATATCGTCCGGGCCCTTTAAAGCCAACGTACCTACCATTCAGGTGATTAACAAGCTGGAGTTTGATTCCAAATATATCCGTCTCGGTACCGGTGAAATTTCTCCGGATTTATTTCCCAAAACCATGATGGAAGACCTGATGAAAGTATTGCCGAAACGAATATCATCGCTGAATTATCTGGGACCCCATGGACTCCCGGAGCTTCAGGAGAGCCTGTCCAAAAGGCTGGCTGCCATGGGTATCGAGGCAAAGCCGTCCAATATTCTAATTACCTCCGGATCCCTTCAGGCCTTGCAGCTTATTTCGGTCTGCATGCTCAAACCTGGTGCCACCGTATTTACGGAAGCACCCACCTACTTAAAATCGTTGCAGGTTTTCCAATCTGCTGGAATGGATCTGAACGGTATCCCTATGGACCAATCCGGACTCATGTATTGGAAAATCGAAAAGGTCCTCCAGGGTTCCCTGCTTTACACCATATCGACTCACCATAATCCAACGGGAACGATTATGCCCCAAGGGCGGAGAAGAGAAATATATGACTTTTGCAGTGCAAACCGTTTGCCTATTTTGGAAGATGATGCCTACGGAGAATTATGGTTTGATGAAAAGCCTCCGCTTCCGATAAAATCCATGGATAAAAGCGGAATGATCCTTTACACCGGAACCATTTCAAAGACTCTGGCACCGGGACTTCGCATCGGATGGCTGGTAGGGCCGGAGTCCGTAGTCGACAGGCTGGGCGATGTGAAAATGCAAATGGATTACGGCGCCAGTTCATTATCCCAGTGGGCCTTGACAGAATTGCTTGAGAGCGGTGCTTACGACGATTATTTAAAGACACTGCGCATTAAGTTAAAAGAACGAAGGGATCTTGCACTGGATCTATTAGAAAGGTACTTTGCGGATATTGCGGAATGGACCGCGCCAAAGGGCGGGTTTTATATTTGGGCACACATAAAGAAAAGCATCCCAAGTGATAAGCTGTTTCACAAAGCCCTGAGCAAAAATATTCTCTTAAATCCGGGAAGCATCTATGATTATAAAGAGAACCGGAGCATCCGATTATCCTATGCCTATGCAGATAAAAAAGACCTGGAGACAGGGCTTCAGGTACTCAGTACAATCATCAAAAAGTATAAATAAAAAACAGGCAGAAACTGCATATTGCCATGCAGCCTGCCTGTTGTTTTTATTTTATAAGGATTTTTATTCTTATGCTCCCATGAACATTTTGATATCATCATCTACCGTACCGATACCGCCTATTCCGAAGGTCTCCACAAGCACTTTTGCCACGTTCGGTGATAAGAAAGCAGGAAGAGTCGGTCCAAGGTGGATATTCTTCACTCCCAGGTACAAGAGGGCCAGTAAAACGATAACTGCCTTCTGCTCATACCACGCAATATTGTAAGCAATAGGGAGATCATTGACATCGTTCAACTCAAAGACTTCCTTCAGCTTCAAGGCAATCAAAGCCAGGGAATAGGAATCGTTGCACTGTCCGGCATCAAGTACTCTCGGAATACCGCCGATGTCACCTAAATTCAGCTTATTGTAGCGATACTTGGCACATCCAGCAGTGAGAATCACCGTATCTTTCGGAAGTTTTTCAGCAAATTGTTCATAGTACTCTCTGGACTTCATTCTTCCGTCACAGCCTGCCATTACAAAGAACTTCTTAATCGCGCCGGATTTTACTGCATCAACCACCTTATCTGCAAGGGCGAATACTTGCTCATGTGCAAATCCGCCGACAATTTTTCCGGATTCAATTTCTGTAGGTGAATTTAATGCCTTTGCCATGGCGATGATTTCGGAGAAGTCTTTCCTGCCGTTTTCGTCCGCATCAATATGTGCACAGCCCGGGAATCCTGCAGCTCCTGTGGTAAAGATTCTGGACTTTACCTCTGGACTTTTCGGAGGTACGATGCAGTTGGTTGTAAATAGGATCGGACCATTAAAGGATTCGAATTCTTCTGTCTGCTTCCACCATGCGTTTCCGTAATTTCCAACAAAATTATCATACTTTTTAAATGCAGGATAATAGTGGGCCGGCAGCATTTCACTGTGGGTGTAAACATCTACTCCGGTGCCCTTTGTCTGCTCCAAAAGCTGTTCCAGATCTGTGAGATCATGACCGGAAATCAAAATAGCCGGATTGTTTCTGACTCCGATATTGACTTCCGTAATTTCCGGATTTCCGTATTTTGACGTATTCCCCTCATCCAGCAGCGCCATGGCGGATACACCAAATTGGCCGGTCTTCATTGTCAATGCAACAAGATCATCTGCGGAAAGGGAATCATTCAGCGTTGCAGCCAAAGCTTCATAGATAAATTCATATAGTTCAACATTCTCTTTGCCCAGATTGAATGCATGATGTGCATACGCCGCAAGGCCCTTGATTCCATAGGTAATCAACTCTCTCAGGGAACGAACGTCTACATTTTCCGTAGCCAGTACGCCTACCGAAGCAGCTTTGTTCAGCATATCTTCCTTTGTGCTCACTTCAAATTTCGCTGCATCGTGGAGCTCTTCCTGTACCAGCGCATTGACTCTATTTCTAAGATCGTTTCTCAGCGCTATCATCTTAGTGATTTCTTTTTCAATCGCAGTGTCATCAAAATTTGCATTGGTGATTGTCATGAAAAGGCTCTTCAAGACCTCATGGTTGACATCTCCCAAATCCGTTGCCTGTAAGTTTCCCTTTACAACGATGTCGGAAATTCCTTTCAGTGTGTAGATCAAGAGATCCTGAATCTTTGCCACATCTTCACTCTTTCCGCATACACCTCTCACTTCACAGCCGGTTCCTTTCGCAGCCTCCTGACATTGATAACAAAACATACTCATTGAATCTTCCTCCTTTAATTTACATTTTTATAACATTTATTTCATCATTTCTCATTCCCACGTTGTCGTAGTGTATTTTTATAGTAAAGGATTTTCACTTTTCAGGTCGTTGCAAAAGCAACGAAAAATAAAAAAAGTTGGTTCAGATTGCCAACTTTTTTATTCTTTCAAAAATTGTTTTGTTTTTCCCATCTGATAAGCTGTTTTTATCATACCGGCTTCTTCTTGAGTGAGCTCCCGTTCATACATCTTTTGAAATTGATGCAACAGCCCTTCAAAATCAATGACTTTCTTTCTCTGTCTAGGGGGTCTGACGGGAATGTAAGCCGGATCATAAACTTTTGGCAGCATCGAGGGTTCATAAATAGCTTTCATAATTTCAGCCGTATAGCAGGCATCATTCAGCGCATCATGGAAATGGGCATCCACGGGGAGATTCAACAGAGATACCGCATTTTCAAGTTTGAGTAAGCTTTTTGCAGGAAGGTGAAAATGTTTCGTACAATAGGGCTGTATATTCAGATATCCTTTCGGCAGAAGACTTTGATCCAATCCATGGTATTCTGCGTTTCTATATAATTCTTTCATGTCCGTCATGCCCCATACACAAAAGACGGATTCCACACTCTCGATAAACTCCAGAAAATCTTTATAAACATCAGGGAAAAGACTCTCTTCCTGCAAATTCTCCGTGGTAATCCCCGTCAGTTCCGTAATAAATGGGTTTACCCTCTCAAATAAGGTTGGCTTTATCAAGCGGTTGAAAGTACCCACGGTTTTCCATCGGCTGTCCAGTTTCACTGCTCCTATTTGTATGATTTCAAAGGGACATGGATATTTCTTTTTCTCCTGCAGGGATGGTATTTCCTGATTAAATTCCAAATCAAATACGATATAATGCATAAGCAAGCTCCCCAATACTTTATTCCTTATATTGTAGGCCCAAAACAAAATAATATTCCCGGAGGGAATCTCTCATCGTTTATTTTCAATTTAAGATGCATCAACCATTCCTTGAAAAACTTTCTGCATATAAGAATAAGGGGTGGCTCAAAAAATCGAGATCTGATTCTTTCGAGTCACCGCTTATTTTCCGGACACCGTTGATTCAAGGCATACATGGCACTGCTGCGCAGATTTATTTGACGCTGCTATGTAGCTTTGCTTGATGTTGATATGTAGATTTACTTCATGCTGCTGATACGGAATTTTACGGTTCCGCATGGACAGACACCATAATAGCACTTATTTTCAGCATCATAATCCAAAGCCTCCGCTTCTACTCCAAAACGGGTCACCATAATCCAGGGATAAATGGCATTCAGTGCCGTTAAGCAGACAGGACCTGATTTTTCGTAGTTAATGGAAGGGCCTTCTAAAATGAGAACATCCCCCGAAGGCATCGCATCGCATTCCGATGCTGTGACTTCAACCTTTACCAGAGAGGGACCCTTTGCCTGGCAATCATTTGTCATTTTTCTCACTCCTTTATCCAAGTATTTACAGTTCTTATACTAGCATATATTCAAGGGTCCTGGAATGAATCTTCTTCAATTTTTTTTGCTTTTTTTCTTTTATTTTTTACTTTTAAAGATCGCTTCAATTCTTGCCTCCTCTGTAATTGCTTTTCGGAATCCGCTGGTTCCGAAATAGAATCCCAGACCCAAAGCAATCCATACGATAAAGATCGTAATGGCAAGGCTGCCCATGAAGCTTGGTAAGACCGGAACAAAGGATATGATAATAATGATGCCGGAAATGACAGCCGCTGCCCACATGCTCGGCAAACCGCCGGGAACCTTGTACGGCCGAAGCATGTCGGGTTCACTATAGCGCAGTTTAATTGCGGATGCGGAGGTTACAAACCAACCTATTACAAAGGCAGTTGATCCGATAATGGTTAACGGATCAATAATACCCATACCCACAAAGGGCCCGATCAGGCATGCGATCCCGCAAAAGATATTGGCCCCTCTCGGTGTACCGTATTTCGGATGGACGGAAGTGAAAAATTGCGGTACCAGACGAGCTCTGCCCATACCCACCAGCAGACGGGCTGATGCGATATAAAGGCCGTTCCAGGTTGTAAGCAGTCCTGCAAGGGCTCCGATCAGTGACACCCAATACAGCAGCGCACCTAAACCCCCCGGATATAAATTCAGGAACAATAAGGATGTTGCAGGTCTCTGATATCCATAGAATTCTTCCCAAGGTGTTGACATGCCCGTTGACAGAATGATCAGGCAGTAAAAGCATCCCGCTGCCAGGACGGCACCAATCAATACTTTTCCGATATTATTCATATTGATCTTTGCGTCTCCCTCTTCTGCTGCCTGTGGTATGGTGTCAAACCCGGCCAGGAAGAAAGGAGCCACAACCATCATGGCTATAATCCCGGTAAAGAAGGAAGTATGCGTACCCTTGCCTACATTTTCATAAACTGGCTGCAGATTCGCCGGATCTGCTTTCAATAATGCAAAAATAATAACTAAAATTCCTGTAACAGCCAGAAGTGCGGTTAAATACGTCTGCACCCTTCCGGCCACCCGAGCACCGACCCAATTGATGGCAATGAGACCAAGAGAAAGAATAACACCAACAGCTAAGCCTTGAGGATAGATACCTACACCGGCTATACTATAGAGAGGCTCTCCTGCTTTCAGGACCGGAAAAATAAGGGCTAAGACATCATTGATGTAGATTGCTTCCCAGGGCAATACTGTGACGTATGCTAATGCCACAAACCAGCCTCCGAGGAAGGAAGGGAATGTACCGAATGCCTTATAGGAAAATGCTACAACACCTCCTGCAACCGGCATTGCCGTTGTCAGCTCCGCATAGCAGAATCCGATAGGGATCATCAATAAAGTACCGATAGCAAAGGCAAGAAAGGTAGGGATAGGGCCTCCGCCTGATCCGAACCAGCCATTTACCGCAACGGACCAGCCGACACCAACCATCGAACCAAATCCTAGCATAAAGAAGTCGATCAGACTTAAGCCTTTTTTCTTTTCTTTCATGTTCTAACCTCCTTTATTATTTATAAGCCTAATATTCTTCTGGCATCAGCCGGCGAAGCGATTTCCCTTTTCAGAATATTGGCCATTTTGACCACTTTCGTTACCAACTCTCCATTGCTTTTAGCAAGGACTCCTTTCTCAAGATATAGGTTATCTTCAAATCCCACACGGACATTTCCTCCCATAACGATTGCAACTGCAGCCAGTTCAAATTCACTTCTGCCGATACCCGTTGCGCACCAGGTTGCGTCGCTGGGGAGAGATCCTGCCATATAAACCAGATCTCTTGTGGTAGCTGCCATAGCACCGTTTACGCCAAGAACGATGTTAAAATGAAGAGGGGCTTTCAGTAATCCTTTCTTATATAATTTAAGAGCATTATCAATCATTCCTTTTTCAAATACTTCAAGCTCAGGTTTTACGCCCATTGCCAGCATCTTCTCAGCAAATGCAATGTTCATGTTTTCGGTATTGACAAAGATGTCATCTCCTCCGAAATTGCAGGTCCCGCAATCAAGAGTGGCGATTTCCGGCTTCAGATCAATGGGCTGAAGCCGCTCTTCCGCTGTCATTCCCACAGCGCCCCCTGTGCTTGGCAGGATGATAACATCCGGGCAAACGTTATGAATCGCATGAAAGGCCTCTTTAAATCTGCCTTTATCCTGAGTCGGTGTTCCGTTATCCCACCTGACATGAAGGTGAATGACGGAAGCCCCGGCATCGTAAGCGGATTTTGCTTCTCTGGCTATTTCCTCAATGGTATACGGTACTGCCGGATTCATTTCTTTTGTTACTTCCGCACCAGAAATAGCCGCAGTGATAATTAATTTTTCCATGTAATCTTACCTCCTTCTGATTCTTATATTTGGTGTCCTTCTAGAAAAATCATTTGGCATACGTTTCTAAAATCAATATCCTTATAGAAAAATCACTTCGTATACTTTGCGGCGAAGTAATTTTTTACTTTTTGATGATTTCTGACTATGGAAAAGGCGATTTCGGTATGATTTGGATAATATCCGTTGCCGATCATCATTCGGGTGTATTTTTTAATTCCTTCTGCTCCCAGGGATGCTTTCACAAAGTTTGTGCTCATACTGAAGAAGTAAATCAATCCTTCATTTTTTGTGGTCAGTATCGTAGTCAGCTCCGTATCCGGAACATTTACCGTGTTCACCGTAAAATCGGCCAGCTTCCCGTTCATTACTTTATTGTATTTTCCGAAGGCCTCCACAGGACTTTGTGCATTGGCTTGAATGACATGGTCTGCGATTCCCAGTTTCCGGACTGTTTTGCATTGCTGTCCATCGTATTCCATGCAAATCACCTTACCGGAAGGGGCAACTCTTTTCTTGGCTTCGGCCAGAGATAAGATCCCTGCTTTCCCTGCGCCAATCACAACCACCGTATCCCCGGTTTTCACATTCGCTGCTACTTGTGCCGGTGCCCCGGCCACATCCATCAGGGCAAGAGAAATATTCTCATCTAAATCCGACGGTAATTTGGCATAGATCCCGCTTTCAAAAAGGATTGCCTCAGCTTTTACAAAAACCTGCTCCGTTTCAAGACTGATATCTTCAATGGAATAAATTTTTAACGGCGTTAAAGATAAGGAAACCAGTGTGGCAATTTTATCACCCACCTTTGCTTCCGTATGATCTGCCAAATCTGACCCGATTTCTTTTATCCTTCCAATCAGAATGCCTCCTGATCTGGTTACAGGGCATTGGAATTTTCCTGCATGTTGGACGATGTTCATAAATTCCTTTTTCATTTTTTCTACGTCGCCGCCGCACTCCGTTTTGATTCTTGAGAATGCCGTGGCAGTAGGCTGCAGTGCAATGACATCGATCAATATTTCATTTGAAAAAATCTCAGGATGATTATCCAGCCTTTCTGCTGCCTGAGGCATGAATCCCGTGGGATAAAGCACTCTGTGGCAGCCATAGACGTCACCTTTCTCTCTCATTGGGACCTCCTTTAAGTTAAATCTTTTATCTGACATTTTCGATTAGCATAAAGCATGCCAAATAAGTAAAGCAAAGAAAGCACCTTTTCCACGTTGGAAAATGGTGCTTTCTTTTATTTTTCATATAAAACATTCTTGCTACCGTACCCTGGATTGAATCAAAACTAAATCTTGAAGCAAAATCGACTCAGTCATTGAAATTCCATTGTTTTATGCTGAATTGTCAGTAAAAAACGGGAAATTCCCTGTGATCAGATGCAGTTTTGACTCAGTGAATCCCCAGTCTGCAAAGTCTTCTGACGACACTGGATTGTGTGATCCCCATTGCTTTTGCCATTTTTCTGGTTGTCTTATACTTGGCCTTATACTGTCTTAAAAGCTCTCTTTCCATCCTGTCCATAAAGTCACAGAAGGTACCGCTATCCGGAAGAGAAAGAGGTGATTCCCACCATTTCAGATCCGGATCTTTCCTGTCAAAGAGGATCATTTTATGTGCATCCTCCAGTTTTACCACATCCCCTTCCGCAGTGATCAGCAATCTTTGCACACAGTTCTGCAACTCTCTGATATTTCCCGGCCAATCATATTCCATCAGATAGGAAATGACGTCCCTGTCAATGCTTTTAGATAGATTAAATTTTTCATTATATTCACTTAGAAAAAGCCTGGCGAGGGGGATGATATCCTGACGCCTTTCCCGCAGCGGCGGAATTTCAATGGGAAAAACATTCAGTCGGTAATATAAATCCTCTCTGAATTGCCCTCTTTTTACCATATCTCCAAGGTCCTTGTTGGTTGCAACGATAATTCTGGCATCGGTTTTGACCGGGGAGGTTCCCCCAATACGATAGATTTCTTTTTCCTGCAGCACTCTCAATAATTTTGACTGTATGGACATGGGGATCTCGCCGATTTCATCCAAAAACAGGACACCACCCTGAGCGGTCTCCCAAAGGCCCTTTTTCCCCTTTGGATGCGCTCCCGTAAAGGATCCGCTTTCATATCCGAAAAGCTCTGATTCCAAAAGATTTTCCGGTATGGAAGCACAATTGATTTTCACAAAGGGGAAATTGTTTCTCTTGCTGTTATTGAATATAAATTGGGCCACCACTTCTTTTCCCGTGCCGGATTCTCCCGTGATCATCACGGTGCAGTCATACTTGGCCACCTTGATTGCATTTCTGAGCACCGCTCTCATGGACTGGCTTTCAAAAACATAACTTGAATTGGAATCCTCAGATAATTTATTCAGACTTGCTTCAATATACTCACGGTCCGTATCTTTGTAGGAATTTAAAAATGCATAGCCCTTTTGATGGCCCTCTTCTATCAATTCTTTAAGAGCGGGATATTTTCTCAGAAGGGACAGGGTCCTATCCGTATGCCCTTCCACATAGCCTCTATACGGTATAATCGTAACATCCTTTCCGATGGATTCGGCCGTAAGACTTGCCACTTTGCAGTCACTTCTCAGGCTTGCAAAATAAACAATGCCCTTATTTCTGACAAGCAGCAGAGTAACCATTTCCGTATAGGCTTCCTCCGAGCAATTAATGACTACATCAAATAACCGGTTTTCTTCGAAATATTGATTATAAAATTCCAGGGTATTACTAACGCTGCAGCACAGGATCTCATCAAAAACACCGCTCGCCCTGAGTTTTGCTTCCCCTTTTTCAGAACTGACAACTCCCGTGATTTTGCCGCAATTTCCCATCTTTTCTCTTGCTGCAAAAGCACAAAGAAGTGCCATTTTCCCCCAGGCACCCAGAATGATAACCGTATCACCCGGATTTACTATTCTCATTGTTTCCGCAGGGGCACCTGCCTCGTCCCATGCACTGATTACCACTCTCAGCGGCAAATCTTCCGGTTTGCGGGCGATCAAAGAGGATTGGAACACGATGGCTTGGCCTATAATTGTCACTTGGGCAAAGCCGATATCAATACTGACTATCTTCTCAATTTTCAAAGGAGTCGTTGACAACGAAACCAAAGAGATTACCTCATCTCCCTCTTTTAACCCCAGATCGTTTCTGTAGGATTTTCCGATTTTACGCACTCTTCCATAAAGCATTCCTCCCGTACCGGTTACCGGGTTGTGCAGTTTTCCTCTGAGATTCACGATTTCTATGATCCGGCCTGCAATTTTCTCCTTGTCGCCTCCGGTGTCTTCAAGAATCTGCGCAAAACTCACAAAATTAATATTCAATATTTCAACGTCAATCAGAAGCTCATTTTCATAGGGCTCCATACTGTTGTCAAGCTTCCATGCGTTCTGCAAAAAAGAATTCTGCGGCTCCAAAGTCCGATAGAATCCATATTTATCGAATTTTTTCATGGAATCAACCCTCCTGCTAAGCAACATATGTCCTGTCATTCTCCATTATTACCAAAAGCATAAAATCCGGGCATCAGCAAACATCCATTTCTTACATGATTGCGTTACCGGAAAATTTCGTTATACTGTAAGTAGGACATACCTGTTTTCTGGCTGCCGTAAAACAAATTCAATAGGAATGAGGGGTAGGACAATATGAATACAGCTAAAGAAGTATCTGAAAAAACCTTTATCCGGCGATCTCATCAGCGGTGTGACCAGATGGGAATTGAACGGAATCAGGTTTACAGCAAAAAAATATTAACAGGTGACGATCTCTTCGTCAGACTTTCAGAAAAACGACATTTAATCGAGAATGTAAAGCCTTTTATTAATCAAATTTATGGCTTTGTAAAAGGAACGGATTTCTTCGCATTGCTGACAGATGAAGAAGGCTGCATTCTCACCATCATCGGTGACGAAAACATACTGAAGGAAGCTTTTTCCTATAAAATGATTCCCGGAGCTTTTATGGACGAGCCGAATATAGGTACCAATGCCATGGGCACGGCGCTGGCGGAAAAAATGCCGGTGCAGGTATCCGGTAAAGAGCATTACATTGAATCATACCACAAGTGGACCTGCTCTGCGGCGCCGATTCGGGACCGCCACGGAAAAATTCTGGGGACCATAGACCTGACAGGCTATTCTAAGCAGGTTCATCCGCATACATTAGGAATGGTGGTGGCAGCCGCAAATGCCATTGAGCATATTCTTAAGGAAAAGAACTATAACGAAGAGCTTTATCTTGCCAAGCATTATAACGATACCATCATTGACAGCATATCCGCAGGAATTCTAACCGCTGATGTAAACGGGGTCATTAAGACGGTCAACCATTATATCCCTGAGCTTTTCGGATATTCTGCTTCAGAACTGCGTGAAATGAAAGTATGGCAGCTCTTTGACGGATGGGAACAGGTACTGACTTCTTCCGCTGCAAGGCGCGGTTTTGTAGAAGAAGAGGTCTTTGTAAATTCCAAAAGAAACAAGCTGCAGTTAATCCTGAGCACCTATCCGATCATAGACAGCTATAATAAGCTAAGGGATATTATATTTGTATTTAAAGACGTTAAGAAAATAAGAAAACTTGCCAATCGTATCATGGGCCGGAAAGCAGTTTATACCTTCGACAAGATTATCGGTAAAAATGAACACTTTTGCAGGGTTGTGGAGTTTGCCAAAAAAATTGCAGACAGCCGTTCCGGAATTCTGATCTTGGGTGAAAGCGGCACAGGCAAAGAACTCTTTGCACAGGCCATACACAATCATTCGGACCGGCGGGAAGAACCCTTTGTGGCATTAAACTGCGGTGCCATTCCAAAAACCTTGATTGAAGCCGAATTATTTGGCTATGAAGAAGGGGCTTTCACCGGTGCCAAGACCTCCGGCAATCCGGGCAAGTTTGAAATTGCAGACGGCGGAACCCTATTTTTAGACGAAATCGGCGAAATGCCTCTGGACATGCAAACACGGCTGCTTCGGATCATTGAAGAAGGAACCGTCAGCAGAGTAGGCAGTACCAAGGAATTCGTTGTGGACGTGAGAATCATTGCCGCTTCCAACAAGGACCTGAAAGAAGAAGTTGAACAGGGAAATTTCAGAAAAGACCTTTATTACCGCCTCAATGTTCTGCCGTTGATGCTGCCGCCGTTACGGCAGCGTAAAGACGACATTCCGATTTTGATCGATTATTTTATGAAGCGGATTTCCAAACGATTGAATAAAAGACCGTTCGAATTGGCGGAAGCGCAGATGCAGCAGCTTATGAACTACGAATGGCCGGGGAATATCCGTGAACTGGAAAATTTTGTAGAACTAATCATAAATGCAGAATCTTTACCCTTGGAAATTCCTCAGGAAAATGCCATGACGGCAAATGGCTTGCCCTCCTTGGTTGCACAAATAAAACCGGGGGATTGGAGGTTTGATGAAAAGGATCTTACCCTGAATGAAATGGAAAAGCATTTTATTCTCCATACTCTTTCAAAGTATCATGGAAATATCTCTCTAAGTGCAAAAGTATTGGGAATTTCAAGAAATACTTTATACCGAAGCATAGAAAATTATGGCATAGATTGTTCAAATCTGAAACAGTGATCCGTTTCGGAACAGCACCAGTCAAGAGCAATGTCCCAAAACGGAACATTTCATGCAATTCGCAATTCGAACCTTCGAAAAACCGTTGGAATTCCAACGGTTTTTTTAATGGCATGAAAATTGCTCTAATATAGCACAAAGAAAGTTACTGTCAAACATGCTTTAAGGAGGGATTTTATGTTTGGGTATACAGGAAAAATGCTTCGAATCAACCTTACAACTAAGACAATTGCAACTGAGGAGTTGAATCATGAAACCGCTATTAAGTATCTCGGCGGCAGAGGATTAGGAACAAAGCTTTATATGGACGAGGTGGATCCTGAAATAGATCCATTGGATGCAGAGAATAAAATCGTTATTATTACCGGTCCTTTAACCGGAACGAAAGCTCCAACCAGCGGACGTTTCATGGTGGTTACAAAGTCTCCCCTCTCAGGAACGATCGCCTGTTCCAATTCCGGCGGACACTGGGGTGCAGAATTAAAGTCAGCAGGTTACGACGGCATTATTTTAGAAGGTAAGGCCGATCAGCCGGTTTATCTGAATATTGTGGATGATAAGGTGGAGATCCTGGACGCTTCAGCGGTTTGGGGCAAAGTGGTGTCCGAAACCACAGATGCTTTGGAAGCCGTCCATGGCGAAAAAGCCAAGGTTCTGACAATCGGTCCCGCAGGCGAAAATTTATCAAAGATCGCCGCTGTCATGAACGATCGTTATCGTGCCGCCGGAAGATCCGGTGTCGGTGCCGTTATGGGTTCCAAAAACTTAAAAGGTATCGTGGTTAAGGGAAGCGGCAAAGTTGAAGTTGCAGATGCAGATAAACTTAAAGAAGTTTTTGCTTCCTGCCTTAAGAAAATCAGGGAGAATGGCGTAACCGGCCAGGGTTTGCCTACATACGGAACCGCTATTTTGGTTAACATAATCAACGAAAGCGGATCTTTCCCGACGAATAATTTCCAGAAATCACAGTTTCCAATGGCGGAAGACATCAGCGGAGAAACTCTGGCCGAAAAATATCTGACGAAGAAAGACGTATGCTACCACTGTCAGATCGCCTGCGGGCGTTTCTGTGAAGTAGATGATGTCAAAGGAGGCGGGCCGGAATACGAAACCATCTGGGCCTTTGGAGGCGACTGCGGTGTGAACAGTCTTCCGGACATCATCAAAGCCAACTTCTGGTGCAACGAAGTCGGCGTAGATACCATTTCTGCCGGTTCAACGCTGGCAGCAGCCATGGAATTATACCAAAAAGGTCTGATTCAAAAAGAAGAGTTTGAAAACGGACCGGAGCTTGCCTTTGGCAACAATGACGCAGTGGTTTACTGGACAAAAGCAATGGCCAATAAAGACGGACTTGGAGCAAAGCTTGCACAGGGTTCCTATAGACTTGGTGAAATGTATGGCAGTACCGATGTATCCATGACGGTTAAGAAGCTTGAAATTCCTGCCTATGACCCAAGAGGAATCCAAGGCCAGGGTCTTCAGTATGCAACTTCAAACCGTGGGGGCTGCCACGTAAGAGGATACTTAATTTCACCGGAAATTCTGGGTCTGCCGGAGCAATTGGACAGATTGTCAATCGAAGGAAAAGCAGGCTGGTGCAAGGCATTCCAGGATCTTACCGCTTCTATCGATTCTCTGGGCCTTTGTCTGTTCACCTCCTTTGCTATGGGGGCTCCGGACTACGCAGATCTTATGAATGCCATCTGCGGAACCAACTTTACAGGAGACGATATCTTCACCGCCGGTGAACGTATCTGGAATTTAGAGCGTACGTACAACCTGAAAGCGGGTATCGATCCATCTCAGGACACGCTGCCAAAGCGGCTGCTTTCCGAGGGAATTCCGGAAGGTCCTTCCGAAGGTTGGGTAAGCAAGCTTTCTGAAATGCTGCCTGAATATTATGCTGTAAGAGGCTGGGACGTTTCAGGTATTCCGACTTCAGAAAAACTTGAAGCTTTAGGGTTATAATTGACCGCTGTCCATTTTAATTTGTAATCCGGAGTTATCAATTTTGACAATGCACAGCCGAAGGGAAGAAGACAGGATGGTGATCTGTTGAAAATTGAAGTTCGCTTATTTGCAACATTAAGAGAAAAACGACAAAAAGTAATGACTTTAGAGGTGCCCCAAGGAACCGCCGCAGTTGAGTTAATCGATTCATTGGATATTCCTCATAATCAAGTAGCAATCCTTATGATCAATGGAAGGCACTCCAAGTTTCATCAACCGCTCCAGGATGGAGATGTGGTTTCCATGTTTCCTCCTGTAGGCGGAGGCTGAATATTTCGAAGACTTGACAGCAGATCAATTTTAGGATAACCTGTAATAGAATTTGTTTAATCCGCTCTTTTGGGAGCGGATTAAAATTAAAACACAGTTAGCATTTGCTAACTTGGAACAGGAGAAACTTTTATGCATAAAATCCACCAGACTCATCATCATAACGACGGGCAGCAACGACACGGCTGTGGAGGCGGCTGCCATTGCCATCAGCGGCCTGAAAGTCATCAACAGTCTGAAGGCTGCTGCAGCAGCAAGCAGGGAGCGGGTCAGGAAGGCTGCTGTCACAGCCACAAACAGGAACCTTTGAACCTTAACAAAGCAGAGTTGATGATGTTGTTAGATTTGGCCCAGTATATCTACTTGCCAATTAGTCGTTTTATCATAAGCAGCAGCACAGAAGAAGCAAGCTTCGTTGCCCTGGCACCGGCCTCCGTCAATAGCCGGGACGACAGCCTGGAGACAGTAAAAGAAAGGGCCGGTATACTCATAAACTTGGAGAAAAAAGGATTGATTTCGTTGGATTATGATATCCCTATTGAAGGATATGATTATGACCTGCACATCAGTTCTGCCGCATACTTGTACTTTGAAGAAACCGTAAGGGAAGGAAAGGAAAAGCCGAACTTTATCTGCGATACCGCAAATATAGAAAAGGGCAGCGCCGCAATCACCGAACTGGGAATCAGGGCCGCTGACAGCATAAAAGTCTTCTAAAAGAAGTACTGCTGCGAAGTACATCTTTTACATACAATTAACACGCCCTTAATCCGCATGATCCATTTCAAATTTATAATGAAATAGAAGAGAAACATAAGGATTCATGTTAATCAGGAGGGCAGAATATGAACGTAATCCCTTTTACCCTTTACCATTCGGTAACATTTTTATTATGGGCATGCAGCTTTGTTATGGTTATTTACGCAGGCTATTATGGAATCGTCACTCTCTTTGCCTTAAAAAAGTGCAAAGAAATTCCCACCGCTGCACCCAAACATAGATTTGCCGTTTTGATTGCGGCAAGGAATGAAGCGCAAGTAATCGGAAACTTGGTTTACAGTTTAAAGCAGCAGAATTATCCAAAGGACTTATATGAAATCTTTGTGATCCCGAACAACTGCACCGACAATACCCGTGAAGCGGCTCTGAAGGCCGGAGCTACCATACTTGATTGCAAAATAAAGGTGAGACAAAAAGGCCAGGTGCTCCAATTTGCCATAAACGAAATTTTAAAGAACAGAAATCATTTTGATTCTTTCTGTATTTTTGATGCCGATAATTTGGCAGATCCTGATTTCTTACAAGAAATGAACCAAGCGCTTTGTTCCGGAATCAAGGTTGCTCAGGGATACCGGGACAGCAAGAACCCATTGGACACCATCATTTCCGCCAACCACACGATTTATTATTATAGCATAAACAGACTATATAATCATGCCAGAAGCGTTCTGGGCCTATCTGCGGTGATCAACGGAACAGGTTTTATGGTAAGCGCGGAAACCATAAAAGATCTGGGCGGATGGAATACGGTAACCATGACAGAGGATCTCGAATTCTGTGCGCTTTGTGCTTTGAACGGGATTAGGATAGGCTGGGTACCTAAAGCTGTTTTCTATGATGAGCAGCCCTTAACCTTTTCCCAGTCCTGGCATCAGCGCATGAGATGGTCCACAGGCATGCAGCAGTGCCTTTCATTCTATTGGAGGCCCTTACTGAAAGCCGCAGCAAAAAGGAGAAGTCTCCTTTGCACGGATCTTCTCCTGATGTTTACAGCCACCCACATGCAGATCGCAGGCTTTCTTTCCTTTTTGCTCACCATTACCCTGACGGTGCTGCATATCAGCTACAATCTCTTCCCTCAAACAGATCTTGCTTTTAAACTTTTCATTTCCTTTGATACCTCTTATGCAACATCATTGCTGATTGCCGTTTCTGTATTACTTTTAGAAAATAAAAATCCATTGCCGATGCTGAAAGGAATTTTAACAGCATGGTTCTTTATCGCCAGCTGGATTCCTATTAATTGCATCTGTCTCTTTAAGAAGGATACGGAATGGAAACAGATTGAGCATACCAGAAGCTTAGCGCTCAGCGATCTTCCAATATCATAGTTCACTGGAGGTCAAAAAAGCGGCTAACGCCACTTTCGCCGAACCCAACAAATTGGGGGTGTCCGAATCATCCCGTTTAACCGGGATGATTCGAACATGCTGACAAGCCGGAAAGGAAATCACTTTCCTGCATTAAGCCGAATTATTGATGATCAGATCTGTATTTTTGCCGTAATTCAGTCAGGTGTTCAGCCAGGACCGCAAAATCATATCCATTTACCCGCTGGAGCATTTCGGATATTTCTGCAGGAACTGCCTTCTCACCCCCCAGTGCACCGCAAATTCCGCAGGCGATGGCTCCCAACGTGTCCGTGTCCCCTCCCACGTTTGCACAGAGACGGGCACAGGTCATGACATCTCCTCCCGCTCTGTACATCAACGCAAATGCAGAAGGTACCGTTTCGTTGGCAGGTAAGCCAGTGCCTACCAGAGAGTATAACTGGTATAAAAATTCCTCATCTGAAAATCTATGCTTAGCCAATTCTACGGCAAACAATAAACGTTCGGGAACCGAAGCTCCGCATACATCATATCCTCTTTGGGAACCTAACCTGGCGGCATCCACAGCAGCAGCTGTGATTACATCCAAACTGGCTTCTCCATCGATTGCACAGGATACTGCCGCTGCTACGGCAGCTGCCCCGGATATGGCGGTACCGGTGTTATGGGTCGGCAGGCAGACCTGGCTAACCAGGTCCACCAAACCCGGCAGATCCCTCCAGTCGGCGATCATGCCCACAGGAGAAATTCTCATAGCTGCACCGTTGGTATCGCCGGAACGCCCTGCTTCCTCAACAGGCGTTCCATTGGCAATCAGGGCAAAGGCACGACGTGTCGAGGGTCCGATTACCGTTTTGCTTTTGGGGTTATTTTGTGCCCATTTTTCTATTTTCTTTACAATTTTTATCGCATCAGGCCGACCGTTGCATTCCAGCAGGGTCTCTGCCACCAATACTGTGACGATGGTATCGTCGGTAGTTTCACCTGCTGCAAGACCGGCTGAGATTTCATTATCAGGGGGACCGGGAAGAAACTCCGATACCTTGCCAAACCTGTTCTTTATTCGTTTCTGGCTCCACATTTCCGTGGGCATTCCCATTGCGTCCCCTGCCGCAACACCTAGCAGGGCACCCAATATTCTGGAATAAATTTCACTCATACTCATCCCCCTTCATCCTAATAGAATTACGTACGAAACCATTAAACCACCCCTGCGTTCAGTCCATAACGGAGCCAAATACAGACAGCTAACAAACTCAAGGCGCCGGCCATTACCAATATGTCCCGTCCATTCATTTTAATGTCATGAAGGCTTGTCCAGGTTTTATTGGCACCATAGCCGCGATTCATCATAGATACTGCCAGGTTGTTAGCCATTAGAATTGAATTGGTTATCAATGGTATCATGATCGGTACATAGGCCTTCAGCTGCCTGATAATGCCCTTCTTGCTGATGCCTGCACCTCGTGTTTTCTGGGCTTGAAAAATCATGTCCTTTTTTGCTGTCATAGTGGGGATGAATGAAATCGCTGTTGTTACCACAATAGAAAGCTCATAAGGAGCTTTGATCTTATTAAATAGCTGTAGGATATCATCGATCGGGGTCGTCATCGTAAAGATTCCCGTTGCAAACACCATTAAAAAAATGCGAAGCAGATAGGTAAGTCCTATAAAAAGCCCGCCCAGGGTCGCAGGTATTTGCTGATCCGGCAATAAATAGAAGAAGACGTACCGACTGGAATCGTTCATAAATTTTTCCGGCTGAGAGGTAAAGCAAGTCATGATAATAATAATAAGGAAAATGGCAATCAAGGGCTTTATCGTACGGATGATTCCTCTTAAATCAAGCCTTGCAGGCACTACCAGTCCGAGCAGAACAACAGCAATGACCAGGTTATAGAGGGGACTGTTAAACAGAAATACCATCACGACAATACACAGAAAGACCAGAAGCTTGGTGCGAATATCCAGCCGATGCAGATACGAGTTTTCCTCTTTACATACAGTAATCATCTTGCTTCCTCCAAACTTTCAATAAGGATCCGCGCCAGTTCCTCTTCACTGGTAATGGATCGCTCCAGTCCTTCGGAAACCAGCAATTGCGACAGTTCCACCACTTGGGGTGGAGTCACGAAGGCACTTGCCAAAATCTCCTTTTCATTCAGAACCTCATCTGCCGGACCGTCCATTACGATATTCCCATGGCACATTACAACGGCTCTTTTGGCATAATGGGCAACCACGTCCATGTCATGGGTAATCATTACAATGGTGGTTCCGTTTCTATGTAAATTATCCATAAGTTCCATCATCACCTGTATCCCGCTCCAATCCTGACCGGTGGTAGGTTCATCCACTACCAAAATTTTGGGATGCATGGCAAGAATACTGGCCACTGCAATCTTTTGACGCTCGCCCTTGCCCAGGGAATAGGGATGTTCCTGCAGAACGGCTTCCAATCCCGTAAGATGCGCCACCTCATCAATGCGCTGTTCAATCTCCGACGAAGAAAGTCCGGCATTTTTCAGTCCGAACTCCAGCTCCTTGTAGACAGTTGAGCAGAAGATCTGATGGTCTGGGTTTTGAAATACGTATCCGATATATCTTGCCAGGCTCTCAGGCTCCTGATTTGCCGTATCCAGACCGCATACTGTGACACTGCCGTCCGTGGGCTTCAATAAGCTGTTAAAATGCTTGGCCAGTGTAGTTTTGCCTGAACCGTTCTGCCCGATAATCGCAATATAGTCCCCCTCATGAATATTCAGGGAGATTTGGTCCAGTGCCTTTTTGCCGCTGTCGTAGCAGAAAGAAAGATTCTCCACCCGAATAAGAGAGGGTCCTGGCACCTGTGCCGGTTCTTTAGGCGTCGTAGTCAGCCTGCGGCCGTCCAGCAGACGACGGATCAGGGTATAGGCTTCATCGATGTTAATAGGGATTTCTTCTTTTGCGATAAAACCTTTCTGTTCCAGGGCCCAGCCTATTTCACTAATCGGCAAGGGTTTGATACCGCACCGGTGTACAAGGGGCAGATCAGTGAAGAAACAACGAGGGATGCCGCTCCAGACCACTTCACCTTCATCAAGAATAATCAGACGGTCCGCCTTTTCACAGATCTCCTGGCTGGAATGTTCCACTGCAACAATAGGAAGTCCTTTCTCCTGCTTTAGGTCACGGATCGTTGTATAGATTTCTTCTCGGCCCAACGGATCCAATTCTGAAGTAGGTTCATCCAAAACAAGTACTGAAGGGTTCATAGCAAGTACCCCTGCAATGGAGAGACGCTGCTTTTCTCCGCCGGATAATTCGCTGGTAGCCCGTTTATTATAACCGGCAAGACGAACCCTGGCGAGAGAGGCATCGATGCAGCGATAGATTTCATCGCGTTCCATAAGATAGTTACGAGGTCCAAAGGCCACATCCTCTTCCACTGTTCGGCCTACGATCTGGGTTTCCGGATCCTGTAGCACCAAACCCACCTCCTGGGTGATGGTCTGTATCTGATACTTGGAAAGATCCATACCAGCAACGGTAATGTCACCTGCCATTTCCCCTTCCATGAGCTGGGGGATAATACCGTTTAAAGTCATAGCCAAGGTCGTCTTACCTGCACCTGTTCTTCCCATAATAACTGCAAATTCGCCTTCCCGCACTGCCAGGCTGACATTCTTCAACACCGGCTCTAACGAGTTAGGATAGGTATATGTGACATCTCTGATGGTGATAATTTCGTTCATGTCGACCCTTTCCGATGAATTAACTCAGCAGCTTGCTATTCTTAACGGATGCATAGGCAATTGCAGCAATAATCGTATTGACTGCTGCCGCTACCAATAAGGATACAATGTTTGCCAAATACAAGCCCCAACCTCCCAGCGGAAGCAGAAGCAAGCCTACTCCGAAGCTGTTCAGAAGAGCGATGGCAACAACAGACACCACCAGTCCGGCGGTTCCCTTGCGTCCTATCAGTCTGAAAATTACTGCCAGAATGCCCATGCACACTGCAACTGCCAAATGGATGGGAATTGTAAGAGGGAACCCCACCACTGCCGCAGACAGCAAATGTCCGATGGCTATAATAATGGCTCCTTCAGCGCTGCCGAAGGCAAGAGCACAAAAGTATCCTGGACAGGAATCCAAGCCAATAGAACCAATGGGACTTGGAATCTTAATCATGGCACCCACCGCACTGAGTGCAATAAAAATAGCCATGATGGAGATTCTTTTTACCGTCCATTTCTTTTTCTTCAGATCCGGTACCTTTGTTTCCCGAACCTTCGTTTCACTAATACTCATAATAATACCTCCTCTTATATGTATTCATTATTTTGAATAAACGATCGAACCTGGGCCAGATTGGGTCCGCTGCGCGCACCCAATCCCATGCAGGTATAGGCAGAGCAAGCGGTGGAGAACCGCATTGCTTCATCCAGCGGCATATTGTTAAGAAGGTAGGAGTAGAGCATACCGCCCATATAGGCATCTCCGGCTCCTGTGGTATCTGCTGCTTGAACGGAAATCACGGGCTGCTCGAACCGGCTGTCCTTTTCATCAAAAGCCACCGAGCCCTGGCTTCCCAAAGTAATCAGCAGGGTTCCACGAAACCACGGCCTCAGGAAATCCCGGCAAGCCTCCGGATCCTGTGTTCCGCATAAAGCATAGAGTCCGTCACGACAGGGGGCAAAGAGATCCACATCCGCCAGACTGCTCAGGATTTGATTCCTGTCAACTCCAAAGCCTGTCATGGCTTCAAGTCCAACCTGCATATTAAACGCAGTTTTCATGCCGGCGGCCTTTGCTTCCTTTAAGGCTGCAATGGCCGGGCCTCCCGGCAGGAGGTCGGTATAGAAAATCTTGGCGCTTTTCAAATAATCCCTATCTACCTTGGATTCTTCCAGGGTTAAAAATGTATCTCCCATGTTCAGGAGAATAAACTTTCGCCCTTCCTTGTCCACCACAATATCCGTGTGAAGGGAGATCCCGCCTGGTTTTACACGCATACCGGAAATATCCACCCCTTCTGAAATGAGGCTCTTCAGGATGTCTTTTCCCAGACTGTCGTCACCTACTTGTCCGATAAACCCGCAGGAAGCTCCCAGTCGGGCGGCCTGAACCATCACATTGGTTCCGCTGCCCCCAGGCACATAGGTGTTTTTTATCACCACGGCGAAGCCGTCCTCACCCGGGAGACTGTCCACTTGAAGCATTACATCCATAGCAAGGGTTGCCAATCCAATCATATCCATAACCAACCATCACCTTTCTTTTTTCTTCTACTTTATCTTCTGCGTAATGTAATAATATGTTTATATCGGTCTGCCCGAATTGCGATTCGGCTGAATTCAATGATTCTGTCGTTCCTGTCATAGGCTGTTCTTTCAATATAGAGTAACGGATCATTTTTACTGATCTGCAAGATTTCCGCCTGTTTTTGGCTTGCTTTTACCGCACTCATCGTATCCTCAGTGTTTTGTACCAAGATATTGAAATCCTCCAGTACCTGATACAGCGACTGTTTGTCCTTCAGCACCGACAAATCCCGATTCTCCACCAGTCGATAGGGAATGTAGGATGTGTTGATGGTAATAGGTTCACCATCAGCCGTACGTACGCGAAAGATTTCATATACCTCTTCCCATGGCTTCAGTTCAAGAGCCTCAAGAACCTCCTGGTCAGGGTGGATTCGCCTTATCTGAATATCCCTGACTTCCGGTACCATTCCCTGCCGCTTCATCAATTCGGTGAAGCTCATCAGCTCTGCTCCTTTGTGTTTGAGCTTTGAAGGAGTGACCTTGGTTCCCATCCCCCTGACGATGGTAAGGTACCCCTCCTCCACCAGCATATTGATGGCCTTTCGAACGGTTGTACGGCTCACTTTATAATACTGTTCCAATTCAGGCTCACTGGGGATAAAATCTCCCTTTTTATACGCACCCTCTGTGATCTTTTGCTCAATATCCTTTTTCACTTTATAATAAAGGGGTTCCATATACATAATAACATTACCTCCTAATGACATCATTATGTCTGGATTATAAAACTTATTTGCATATAAGTCAATCCTATTTCACCTGCTTGTTCCCCTGTTTTATAATTTATTATAAAAAAATAAATTTTTATCTTGACAACGGCAGGGCTCCGGCATAAAATTAAACACGTTTAATACATGTTTAATAACCATGAATAAAGAATGTGGAAATGACGGAATCAATGCGATATTTCCTACATAATGAGAAGACGGAGTCATATGATGAAAAATGAAGAAATAAAAAATCGGCTGCTCCAGGCCGCCAAACAGCTGTTAAAAGAGGCAGATCAGCCGGAGACCATTACTGCAAGGCAAATCGCTGCCCAAGCCAATGCAAATCTGGCTTTGATCAACTATCATTATAAATCCAAGGACGACCTCATCAACCAGGCCATCGGAGAGATCGTCCAAAATACTGCAGACCGGTGGAAGGATATGATGGATGACTCCCTTCCGCCAAAAGAGAAACTGGAAAAGATGCTTATCGCACTCAGCGACATGGTGATGAAATATTCCAAATTTACAAAGATTTCCATCCAATATGAACTGACAAAAAATCAAATATCACTTCCCTATTATTTGATTCCGACCTTGAAAGAGTATTTTCAAGACGGAAAAAGTGAAACGGAACTGAAAATCATAGCCTACGAAATCGTATCCTTTCTTCAGCTGATTTTTCTGAGGGCGGAGGAATTTCAAAAATACACCGGTGAAAATATACAGATCAAAGAGACCCGGGATAAGCTGATACGAATGCAGATATCCATATTTTTAGGAGGAAAACACCATGCAATCTGATTTTCAACTGGCCGAATATATGAGTCAGTCTATACAAAGTATCATTCACAGTGCAGCCAGGGCATCTATACAGAACCCGAAGGAGTCTGCTTTCCTTTTTAAATATCTCCTGGAGAGCAAAAAAGCGGAAAAAATAAGAGTAAAGTACGAAAAGGAAGGAAAGCACATTCCTCCCTTCCTTATTGCAAGCATTACAACAAACTGCAATTTGTCCTGCAAAGGCTGCTATGCCCGGGCATGCCCTTCTCATTCCGCTTTAGAGGATCCTTGCTGCCTGACTCCCGATCATTGGCGCCGTATCTTTCAGGAGGCAAAACAGATAGGCGTATCCTTTATCCTCCTTGCCGGCGGGGAGCCGATGATGCAGAAAGAGGTGATCCGTTGTGCCGGGGAATGCAGCAGCATCATTTTCCCCATATTTACCAACGGAACCATGATTGGAAGTGAAGAGCTTCTTCTTTTTGATAAAAAAAGAAATCTGGTGCCGATTTTGAGCCTGGAAGGCGGGGAAGCAGAAACGGATGCCAGAAGGGGCTCCGGTATCTACCAAGTCCTGCTGAAGGTTATGGAGCAATTTAAAAAGAAAGGAATCTTTTTCGGAGTCTCTATTACCGTCACCGCTGCCAACAACAGCCTTGTCACCCGGGATGATTTTATTGAAAGTTTGAAACGCCAGGGCTGCAAGACGGTATTTTTTGTAGAATATGTACCTGTAGATGGTGTCAGCAAAGGACTGGTTCTCAGCCGGGAAGAATCGGATGCGATTGATCGTGACGTGGCTCACCTGCGCCAAAGACATCCCGAGATGGTATTTCTCTCATTTCCGGGTGATGAGAAATACAGCGGAGGCTGTCTTGCAGCAGGAAGAGGATTTTTTCATATCAACGCCGGCGGCGGTGCGGAACCTTGCCCGTTCTCGCCCTACTCCGAAACGAATCTGAAAGATGCTGCATTGTTGGAAGTCCTGTCCTCTCCATTCTTTCAAAAACTGGCAGAATCAGGTCTGCTGCAGCAGGAACACGAAGGGGGCTGTGTACTCTTCCAGAAGGATAAGGAAGTGAAGGAGCTGCTGGGATGAATAAGTCTGTTTTAGTGCTGGATGACGAAAAGGAAATCGCAGATCTGGTGGAATGGTACCTTCTAAACGAGGGATTTACTGTCTATAAATTTTATACTTCCGGGGAGGCTTTGGATTGTATCCGGACCACCAAACTGGATTTAGCGATCCTGGATGTAATGCTCCCGGATACCGACGGATTTTCAATCTGCCTGAAAATCCGGGAACAGTATCATTATCCGGTTATCATGCTTACGGCAAAGGTTGAAGATATGGATAAAATTACGGGCCTTACCATAGGTGCGGACGATTATGTCACCAAACCTTTTAATCCTATGGAATTGATGGCAAGGGTAAAAGCGCAGCTCAGGAGATACACGCGCTACAATCTTCCGGAATCCGTACCGGACAAGCTTCAGGAGGCCGGCGAATATGATTTTCGAGGGCTGACCATCAATAAGGAAACACACAAGTGCAGCCTTTATGGAAAGCCCTTGCAGCTGACCCCGATCGAGTTCTCCATTCTCTGGTATCTCTGCGAGAACAAGGGACGGGTGGTTTCATCAGAAGAACTTTTCGAAGCCGTATGGGGAGAAACGTATCTGGATAACAATAATACCGTTATGGCACATATCGGAAGACTCCGTGAAAAGATGAAGGAGCCGCCCAGAAAGCCAAAATTCATAAAAACAGTATGGGGGGTAGGGTATCAAATTGAAATGGATCGGTGAAAAAAGCTTTCAGAATAAGTTAACACTGAGGCTGTTCCTGCGCTTCTGCCTGTCGGTGGTGTTGTTTACTGCAGTATTGATTATCGTTTTCCTGTTGGGAATATATGCAGGACACAACCTGATTATCTGGATAAATCCTTTTGACCTTATGTATCGGGTCTTGAATGTAGTTGACAATCAGCGATATATCTTTTTTATTATTGTCTGGGGAATTGGTTTCCTCTTCATCACACTGCGGTTTTTTAAAATTGCCATTGGCTATATTGCAGAGATGACCAATGCCATTGACGGCTTGTTTGAATCAGAATCTGATTTAATGAAGCTCTCCGGAGAATTAAAGGATGTAGAGGACAGATTAAATCAGATTAAATATAACAATTTGAGAAACCAGCAGCTGGCGAAGGAAGCCGAGCAAAGGAAGAACGATCTGGTGGTTTACCTGGCCCATGATTTAAAGACGCCTCTTACCTCTGTCATCGGATATTTGACGTTACTCAAGGAGGAACAAAGGATTTCGGAAGAACTCAGAGAAAAATATCTTGCCGTTTCTTTGGACAAAGCGGAGCGTCTGGAAGATCTTATCAATGAATTTTTTGAAATTACCAGATTTAATTTAAAGGATCTTACTTTGGAGACGTCAAAGTTGAATCTGACACGCATGCTGGAGCAAATTTCAGACGAGTTTAAACCCATGATGAAAGACAAGAATCTGACATGCAGTTTGAAGACTTCAGAAGAAATCATTATCCGAGCGGATGGCAGGAAACTGGAGCGGGTATTCGACAACCTGATTCGAAATTCCATCAGCTACAGCTTTGTAAACAGCGTAATCGAAATCGATGTGAGAACGGAAGGAAATGATTTGCTCATGAAGTTTCGGAACCATGGAGATACCATACCTGCGCATAAATTGGAGCATATCTTCGATCAATTTTACCGGCTGGACACAGCCAGAAGCTCTGAAACGGGAGGCGCAGGGCTGGGCCTTGCCATTGCCAGGGAAATTATAGAGCTTCACAAGGGCACCATAACAGCGGCCAGCAGCGACGAACTCATTGAATTTACCATTCGGCTGCCTATTGGGATTTAGAGAATCTCTTTGTAGGAAAATCGTAAGAAATTTATCAGGAAATCCGCAGGAATTCTTAAGGAAAGCGAAAGAAAAGGCACTGCTTTATTCAGTAAAATAGAAATGACTGAAAGGCAGTGCTTTTTGATTGGCAAAACTGCTTTTCAGATAAAAACCTTACGGGTATGGTGCCCAAGGATAGATCAACTGTAAAGGAGAAGTGCTTTATGAAGAAAAAGATCGCAATACTGTTTGGGGGTTGTTCTACAGAATATCAGGTATCCCTTCAATCCGCTTCGGCAGTGGTGAATCATATCAACAGGGAGAAATACGATCCCATCCTGCTCGGGATTACCAGGGAAGGCAGCTGGCTGAGGTTTCAGGGGCCGGCGGAAAAGATTTCAAAAGATACCTGGCATAATCCTAAGTATTGTACGCCGGCAGTCATTTCCCCCAGCAAAGAAGTGCATGGTATCCTGCAATTTTCCGATACAAAAGTAGAGCAAATCTACATCGATGCCGCATTTCCGGTATTGCACGGGAAAAACGGCGAGGATGGCACCCTCCAGGGATTGCTGGAGCTGTCGGGGATCCCTTTTGTGGGTTGCGGCACATTAAGCTCTGCTCTTTGTATGGACAAGGATCTGGCGCATGTCATCGCGGAGGCATCCGGCATCAAAACGCCTCCTTTTTTTACCGCGAGGCGGCATGAGTCTCCGGAAAAAGCAATGCTTCTTGCAGACTCATTGGGTTATCCGGTGTTCGTGAAACCGGCGCGATCAGGATCCTCCTTTGGTATTACCAAGGTGGAAGGCCGCAGTCGTTTGGAGGAAGCCCTTTGCCTGGCTTTCCGGCACGATGAAAAAGTCGTCGTTGAAAAAGCCATCAATGGCTTTGAAGTAGGATGCGCCGTCCTGGGTAATCAGGAACTAACGGTAGGAGAGTTGGATGAAATAGAACTTCAAAAGGGGTTTTTTGATTTTACTGAAAAGTATACTTTGGAAACATCCAAAATTCATCTGCCTGCGAGGATCAGCAAAGAAAAGACCGCGGAGATCAAGGAAACTGCCAAGTTTTTATATCATCTCTTTGAGTGCAGGGGATTTGCACGAGTAGACGTATTCCTGACGCCATCCGGAGAAGTGATTTTTAACGAGATCAACACCATACCCGGCTTCACTGCACACAGTCGTTATCCCAGCATGCTTCACATGGTTGGTATGGATTTTCAGGAAACAATCGAGCAATTAATTGATATGGCGGTGAAAAATGAAACTGTTACAGCTAACTAAAGAAAATATTCATCAGGGGAAACTCATACTCGTCAATAAAAACTACCCGCTCCGTCAAGAGGAAGAAAAGGCTGCCGGAAATCTCATTTCCGTAACCCATGAATATCCGTCGGTGATGATGGAATCCCACGCTGGAGCTATGCTGGCGCAGTTAATTAAAGCCTGTCAGGGCGAAAAAGAAATCATTCCTGTCAGCGGTTACCGTTCCCATCGGGAACAGCAGTCTATTTTTGACACCTCGATGACAGAAAACGGTAAAGCTTTTACATTGCAATTTGTTGCATTACCCGGCTGCAGCGAACACCAGACCGGCCTTGCCGTGGATGTAGCAAAAAAGCAAGAGGACATTCATTGGATCTGTCCGGATTTTCCCTACTCGGGAATCTGCAGGCGTTTTCGGGAGAAAGCTGCAAACTTCGGATTTGTTCAACGGTATCAAGACGGAAAGGAGCATATAACCGGCATTTCGCCGGAACCCTGGCACTTCCGCTATGTGGGTTACCCCCACTCTAAAATTATGGAGGAAAAAAAATTCAGTCTGGAGGAATACATCGATTTTCTGATGGGGTTCCCGTATGGAGAAAATCCTTTATTCTTCGAGGAGAACGGTGCGCGGATTCAGATTTCCTGTCTCAGACTGGGAGACAGCCCTGGCATCACTTGTTCCGCACCTGAAGGTTTATGGCAGATCTCCGGAAACAACGTAGATGGCGTAATCATAACAGTTTGGAGGCAGGCAGCATGAATAAGAAAAAGGAAGATCCCGTAAAAGACAGAGCAGCGCTGGTCACAAGTGCAAAAAAAGAATACGGCGGCTTGGACCGGTTCCGCATGGCAGCCGCGATCCTTGTGGTAGCCATCCACACCGCTCCTTTAGTTTCTTACAGCGAGACCGGCGATATGATTTTAACGGGTATTCTGGCAAGAGTCGCAGTACCCTTTTTCTTCATGGTAACAGGATTTTTTCTGCTATCCAAGGAGAGGCTGACGGACTTTTCTTACCGGAACTTTTTCCTGAAGAACGCCAAACTATATGCTTTGGCAGTTCTTTTATACCTGCCCCTGAACTTCTATGCCGGTCATTTTTCCGAAGGAGATTCTTTCACCGGATTCCTGCAGGATCTTGTCTTTGACGGCACTTTCTACCACCTTTGGTATTTTCCCGGCGTTTTATTGGGCACCGGTCTTCTGATCCTTCTGATTCGCCGTCTTTCCGGGAAAGGTGTTTTGACTGTAGTTTTAACACTGTATCTTATCGGTGTTCTGGGTGACAGTTATTATGGCATCGCCTCCCAATGGGCACCGATTGCTTCTTTCTATGAGTTTCTGTTTCACTTTTTTGACTATACAAGAAACGGATTGTTCTTTGCTCCTGTTTTCCTCTTTCTTGGCGCAAGACTGGCGGATAAAAAGGAGTCTCCTGTTGTGAACGTAAGTCTTCGAAACTTATGGATATCTCTGTCTCTGATGGTTTTGGAAGGGTTTCTCCTCCATACCTTTTCTCATCCGAGGCACGACAGCATGTACATGATGCTGCTTCCCTCCATGTACTTCCTCTTTCAGACTCTGATAGCGCTCAGGGGAAAGGGGCATCCGGAAATGCGCAGCATCGCTGCGGCAGTTTACGTGATCCACCCCTGGTGTATCGTCCTGATCAGAGGTATTGTAAAATTTACGGGCACTCAATCTTTATTGGTGAATAACAGCCTGATCCATTTTCTTCTGACGGCGCTGCTTTCTCTATTGCTATCCTGTTTTTTCCGCAAATTATGGATATCTGCCAGAGCAATTGAAAAAGGTGCCCTGGCAGAAGAAGATCCTACCGGAAGAGCATGGTCGGAAATCCACCTGCCCAGCCTGCAACATAATGTGAAGGAACTGCAATCACTTTTGCCCGAGGAATGCAAAATCATGGCGGTGGTTAAAGCGAATGCATATGGCCACGGAGATTGCAGAATTGCAGCAGAACTGCAGCGTATCGGAATTACTTCTTTTGCCGTGGCCTCCTTGAAGGAGGGGATTCGATTGCGTCAATACGGAATCAAAGGCAGTATTCTTATTCTGGGATATACAATTCCGGAGGATGCGGAACAGCTGAACAAATACGGTCTGACTCAAACGGTGGTGGATTATGCCTATGCTGAAGCCTTAGACAGAATGGGACAAAAAATAAATGTACATTTGAAGGTGGATACCGGCATGCACCGATTAGGTGAGGACTGGGGTCACCTTGAGAGATTTTCCCAAATTCTAAAATTCAACAATCTTACCATTCATGGAATCTATACTCACCTGTGCTCAGCA
Source organism: Sinanaerobacter chloroacetimidivorans (assembly GCF_018128545.1). GTDB lineage: Bacteria > Bacillota > Clostridia > Peptostreptococcales > Anaerovoracaceae > Sinanaerobacter > Sinanaerobacter chloroacetimidivorans. Next base: position 43,137 of record NZ_JAGSND010000006.1, read on the forward strand.
GACAGCCTGTCCGCAGATGATATTTTCTATACGACGAAGCAGATCCGCAATTTTTATCAGGTTGTCCGTTACTTGTTGTCAAAAGGCTGCAGCCTCCCCGAAGTCCATATTCAAAGCAGCTACGGAGTTCTGAATTATCCGCAGCTTGAATGTACGCACGCTCGTCTGGGAATTGCCCTGTACGGATGTCTCAGTGAGGAGAAAGCCGGAACCAGACTTGATGCGTCCTTAAAACCTTTGTTATCCGTCCGAAGCCGTGTATCTATCGTAAAAGAGCTGTCTCCGAAGGAATCTCTTGGCTACGGGAGAACCTTTATTGCCGAAACGCCTATGAAAATTGCCGGAATATCTGTGGGATACGCAGATGGAGTTCCCAGGGATCTGACAGGAGGCTATGTTCTTATAAATGGGAAACGGGCACCTATTATAGGGCGAATCTGCATGGATCAACTCACAGTAGATGTCAGCGAAATCCCGGAGGTCCGGCAGGGTGATATTGCCACGATTATCGGCCGGGACGGAGAAGAGGTCATTACTGCCGAACAGGTCGCCGGCTGGTCCGGCACCATAGCCAATGAAATTTTAAGCAGGCTTGGAAACCGACTGGAGCGAATCTACAAGGAAAAATGAGAAAGCGAAACTTTAATCACCGCTTTGCTGCAGGATATTTGAACATATTTTAACTAACAATTACATTTGTTCATCATTATTTTATATAATCTAGAATGCAAGAAATCAGTAAATAACGCCAAATTTGTGAAACATATCAAAATTTTATTGGAATATCAACAATTATTTAATCATTTTTTTGCCAGGCGTGATACTTTTCTCTTTTGAGTGACATGAAATTATGTAAAATATTTATGAAATATTTCTAATAATTTATTGTTATGGATTCCGGGTTATGGTATCATAATAAGCAAGAGATGAAAATGATAATTGGAGGTTATACCCGATGTTCGAAAAAGAAAAATTAGAGATTATAAAAGCTGGGATCACCTTAGACAGATATGGTCTAATTGCACTCTCAGGAGGAAATATCAGTCTGCGAACTCCTACCGGCGAAATTCTGATCACTCCTTCCGGAATGATTTACGAAGACATGGTTGCAGACGACGTCATTGTTATGGATTTACAGGGAAATGTAATCGAAGGGACGAGAAAACCTTCCTCCGATACAGAGGGTATCCTTTACATTTTTCAACAGAGATCCGATTTGAATGCGGTGATTCATACTCATCAACCCTATGCCACCGCCATCAGCCTGATCGAGGATGAATTCAGAGCTGACCTCACGACGTTGGCAAATGCCACTGCAGGCAGCGTAAAAGTAACTCCTTTCAGTTCTCCGGGAAGTATCGATATGGGCATCGATACCGTCAAGTATCTGGGCGACAGCCTGGCAGTCATACTGGCAAACCACGGTGTTATGACCGTAGGTACATCTTTGAAACAGGCATTGTATGCCGCAGTTTATATGGAGGAGTCCGCAAAATGCTATCTGGCAGCCAGAGCCTGCGGAGAGACCAAGAAATTAACCGACAAACAAATTCAACAAGCGGTAGATGTATTTAAATACTACGGACAAGGAACCGCTACCATTCCGAAAGAGCTTGTAAAGCGTATCGAATCGTAGACCAAATCAGAGTTTTCCAACGATTTTTCCGATATAGATTTAAAAAGAGGGTGCATCCGCTTCGGCGATGCACCCTCTTTTTAGAATACAGGAAGCCGCATTTCGCAGCATGCTCCCGTTGAATTTTAATTGAGCCTACAGGGCTATCAGTAAATAAATCCCAAAAAGGATAAAAAACACACCGATTACTCTGCAAATCCACACTACCGTTCTGATAGGACAGCTGTAAAAGGATTCAAAGGACGATATCGGATAAGGAAATAACAAAAAAGCAAACCCTGCCAGAATCTGCATCACATAAATCAAAGTCATTCCTTTGGAAAGCACAAGATTCAGGAGAATGCTGACAGCCGCAACAAAGATGGCCAGATACATGTACAGCTTATATTTCTTATCCATCCGGACATATTGCTCCGTATCTTCTTTGCATTCCTTACTGCACACCGGAAATTCCCTGGTAGAAGCACCGGCCAGGTAAGTTTCCTCTTTTATTTTTTTGCCGCAATATACACATTTACTCATATCTTCCATCCGCCTTTTTAAAACAATTTTGGCACGCCGGTCTTCCGGCGGCCGTTTTGTATCGCACTAACCCAGAATCTTTTTTTCAACGTCTGCCAGTCTGCTTTTCACTTCTTCAATTCTGCCAAGATTCAGTACATCATCAAGAGTCTTTTTCATTTCGGCTGCCGAGAGATTGCCGATCATATATTTCACTTTACCCACCTGGGAGGGCACCATGCTCAGTTCATCTACCCCCATGGCCACCCAAAGCGGAACAAGCTTGCTTTCCGAAGCCGCTTCTCCGCAAATGCCAACCATCACGCCATTTTTCTTTGCATTATCACAGACCAGTTGAATGCTTCTCAGTACAGAAATATTAAAACTGTCATAAAGAGACTGCACTCTTTCATTCATCCGATCCGCAGCAGTAGTGTATTGAATGAGGTCATTGGATCCGATACTGAAAAAGGACACCTCCTCAGCTAATTTATCGCTCAGCATCACCGCCGCAGGAGTTTCTATCATAATTCCCACAGGGATATCCTTCTTAAAATCGATTCCTTCCGCTTGAAGATCTTTCTTTGTTTCTTCCAAAATTTCTTTTGCCCTTAGCAATTCTTCCAAATTTACAATCATCGGGAACATAATTTTTACATCGCCGAATACGCCGGCCCGCAATATTGCTCTGAGCTGAGTTTTAAATACTTCCACCCGATCCAGGCAAATCCGGATAGCACGGTAACCTAGAAAAGGGTTGCTCTCTTTAGGAAGATCCATGTATTCCAATTGCTTGTCGCCGCCGATGTCCAAGGTTCTGATAATCAGTTCCTTGCCTTGATTTTTCAGCGCCATGGATCGATATACCTCAAATTGCTCATCTTCCGTAGGATATTGCTTATGATCCATATAGATAAATTCCGTACGGAAAAGACCAATGCCGTCACATTCATCACATCGAAAGGATGCTATGCTGTCCGAGTCACCGGAGTTTACATTGACTTTAATCATTTTACCGTCTAACGTGACAGCCGGCAGCCCCTTTTTGGTTTCAAAGAGCTTCTTCTTCTTTTTCTCCAATTCCCGGCAGCTTTCAAACTCCGTCAGCTGCTTATCATCAGGGTTTATTACAACTTTTCCTTCATTTCCAAAAACTAAGATTTCATCTCCGGTTCGGATTTCCGACATCGCGCCTTTTAGTCCCACAACAGCCGGAATTCCCAGCGTTTTGGCCAGTATAACCGTATGGGAAGTAACGCCTCCGGTTTCTGTAACAATGCCCTTTAAGACAGTCTTGTCCATCTTTATGGTATCTGCCGGCGTAAGATCCTCTGCCACCGCAATCAGCTCGTGACCCATGGAAGAATCAAAAGCAATACCTTTTTTTACGCCCTGCATTTCTCCGATAAGTTCCATACACACATTGGTAATGTCCGTCGCTCTTTCCCGAAGGTATTCGTCATCCAGCTGCTCGAACAGAGCAACCACTTCTGCCCGTTCCACATCTATTGCATACTCCGCGTTTACCTTTTCCGCCTTGATTTTATCGATTATTTTATCGAAGAAAACGTCATCAGATAAAATCTCACGGTATGCCGCAAAGATTCCGGCCCCCTTTTCTCCGACTTCCCTTTTCGCATGATCTTCCAATTCGGCCAGTTGAAGAAAGTAGCGTTCTTTCGCCTCTTTCAATCTTGACACTTCATCATCTCCATTGGAGATCGTCTTTTTTTCAACGACAGCAGTTTTATTATCTATTACAACAGCCGTGCCCTTAGCACATCCCAAAGCGCCCGTAAGTCCCTGTAAAAGATTCATTTTAACCTTCCTTTCTCTTTCCCGCACCTACTTATGGCTTCTGTCTGCATAAGTTTTAAAGCCTTCCAGTACGCCGGATATCTGCTCTTCACTCAAAAGCACCGGACTTCCCGCCACTTTTGTACGGTAGTAAAGCTCTGCCACAAATTCTATTTGCTGGGCTACATCAAAGGCATAGCCCATATCCCCGCCGCAGGCCAGCAAGCCATGATTGCCCAAAAGGCACGCATATCTGTCTCCCATCGTTTCCAATGCAGATTCCGCCAAAGCATACGTACCAAACTGAACATATTTGGAGCAGGGAACATCTTTTCCTGCATATCCAACCAGATAATGCAGCGGCTCGATGCTCCAGTTCAAGCATGCCAATGTTGTGGCAAATTTGGAATGAGCATGAACAACAGCGCGAATACCAGGCCTTTTTTGATAAAAGATGCGGTGCATATCATATTCGCTGGAGGGTTTTCGTTTTCCATCTATCAGTTCACCATCCGGAGTCAGCACAACAACATCCTGAGGTTCCGTTTCAAAATAGTCCATCCCGCTGGGGCTGATTGCCATTAAATTTAATTCTGGATTATAAACGCTGAGATTTCCAAAGGTTCCTACCGACAAACCGGTCTCAATCAGCTTTTTGCCATAGGCAACCACGATCTCTCTTTCTTTTTCCATTATCATAATTGTTTCCTCCTTTTATTTTAACCTGTCATTCAGGATATTTTCGTAGTTCACAATACGATCTGTAACGCCATTATTGATAATCTTCCCAACTTCTTTCATAAGCATAAAGGGAGCCTTCGGAATGGCGTCCACCGTTTGCCCTGCAATATGGGGCGTCAGTATCACATTATCCAGCGATAGCAATTCGGATTCCGAGCTTAAAGGTTCCGAATCAAAGACATCCAAAGCCGCTCCCGCAATGCTGCGGCTCTTCAAAGCCTCTATGAGATCCTCCTGATCTACCAGACCTCCTCTTGCGGAATTGATAAAATAAGCCGTGGGCTTCATAAAAGAAAAATATTTTTTGTTGATCATCTTAAGGTTATCATCTGTCAATCGCAAATGCAAGCTGACAACATCGGATTCCCGGAATAAGTCTTCAAGGGAAGAAACCAGCATCATATCCGAGAGCCCGTTCTTTTCGAGTCTTTCTTTGGAGATATAATCATCATGAGCGATGACGGTTACCCCCAGAGCTTTCAGGCGCAATGCAATTTCAATCCCAATATTGCCTACACCTGCCAGTCCTACCTTCAGCTGGGACAGCGTAGTGGTAAACTCTGAGTTGGGAAAGTTTTTCATCCACTTTCCTTCCATAAGGCCCCTATGAGAAACCGCTATATTTCTGGTTAGTGCAATGATCAATCCCAAAACAAAATCCGCAACCGGTTCTGCATTTCTGATAACATTTACTACCGGTATATTTTTGTTGCTGGCAGCCTCGATACAAATATGCTCCAAACCGCCCCTGCAGGTAAAGATGGCTTTTAAACTCTTTCCTTTTTCGATTAACGTACGGGGAACCGGAGAAAAATGGGTAAAGAGAATGTCAGCATCTACGATAGCTTCATCCAGGCCTTCCGCATAACTTTCCGCCTCCGGGCCGTTCCTTTCGATGTTGATCTGCCTCTCCGTAAAATTTTGCTTGTCATCCTTTCCCCAAAAGCAGGATACGATTTCGCCGGCCTCTAAAGGCGACTGTTTTACCGCCTCCGCCATAGTCTCGGGAGATACGAACACATCACCCACCACGACGATCTTTAATTTTCTATTTAAAAGATACTCAAACATTCCGATACCTCCCAATTTCAATCGTGTGAATTGCCTCCCAAAAACGAACCGCTGTTGTTGCAGCAACAGCGGTATCGAATTTCAGGTAATTGTAGTGTTTTATGCCTGTAGTTTAGGAGCATCCTGATTTGTTTTTTCAAGGAAGTCCACAATCTGTACTCTATACTTCTTAAAGACGAAGTACAGCACAAAGTACAGAACAACTACCGCTGCGATAACAAATATGTTCTGGGTCCAGAATGCATAGAACAGTCCCGCAATAAACGGATGACACATGATTCCGAAACTGATGATGTAAACTCCTGCCTGAGACAGCTCAAATCCGGCATTCACAGCAACTTCCGTAAAAGTTGGTGCCAGGTTGGAGCAGACAAGCATGCCAAGCGAGAACCATACCGCACCTGTAACGATACTCTTCGCTATATTTCCGTGGGATACCGCAACGAATACTTCTACCATATAAGGCAGCGCAACCAGGTCAATCATTGGTAAAATTTTATTGCCCGGAAGGATAAAAGCGATAAGCAGCATGATGGGGATTAACAGAATTCCAGTTACCAGCGTATTTGGTTCACCATATCCTACCGCATCATTCACCGACAAATACCACTCTCTGCCCTGTCCGCTTGCAGCAGCCTTTTTCTTGTATGCATCTGTCAAAGTTGTGAAAGCAGAAGCAAAGATACCGGCAACTTTTGGAAAAACAGCCATAACTGCGGCAGTGGAAATTGCCGAGGACGAAATGACGCCCCAGGTAGCAAGCTGGCCAAGCGCATTGTAGTAACCAATAATAGCAATCAAAGCACCGATAACCAAACCAATGAACATGGGCTCTCCCATAATACCAAATTTCTTCTGCAGTTCTTGAGCATTAAGATTGATCTTATTAAAACCGATCTTGCCAAGCAATACATTCATAAGTACTGCAAAAGGCAAAGACTCCAAGTGATGAGGTGCGGTCATACAACAATTTGGATATTGGTAGTAGGTCGACCATCTTTTTGCCGCTACTTCACTGAACAATAAGATGTAAAGGTTTTGTACAACCATCAGCGCCAGCGCCAGCCAGATATTTTTTGTCAGAGCATACAGCATAGAGCCCCAAACCATGAAGGAGTAGTTATTCCAAAGGTCACTGGCCATAAATACGTTGGTCCACTTTACAAAGAACAATGCGATCTGCAAGAAGATTGCAACACCAATAAAAATAAGTCCGATTTGTGTGGAATATGCGATAACTGAAGTAGACTGCCAGCCGGTATCCAGCACCGGGAGATTTACCCCTGCATTTTCAACCATTTGACTTACTACCGGTGAAATAACACCGCTATAGCTTCCAATTACAAGATTGAAGCCCGTCAAACCTACCGCACATAACAACGCAGATGTAAAAGCCTTTTTATTGTTCACACCCATAAACTTAGCAATAATAAAGAGCATGATGGGAACAAATACGGCAGCGCCTAATGTCGAAAAGACATTACTGAGCATTTGAAAAAAACCTGCTGTCATGAAAAATACCTCCTCTAAATATAACTTTTTATTAATTCATATAAGCCAAAGCGGCTTATTGATTAAACATTTTTCAAGATTGCAACGCAGTCATCCACGACTTTTTCTTCACCCAATCCAGTCAGCATTCCTACTGCGTTCACCTTGGGGATTCCATAATCTGTATACACCGGGCTGACACAGGCAATTAAATCGAAATGGGTTCCCGAAATTTCAGATTCAATACCGTTTGGGCTCGTCTCTACTGTGTCTGCGTCAAACCCCTTTTCCTTTAATTGTTCTCTCAGCTTGGAAGCTACCATAGCCGAGCTTACGGTTCCGGAACCGCATACACATAAAATTTTTACTTTTTTCATTTTGTTTCCTCCCTCAATGATATAATTTTGTAGTTTATAAAGCCTCAAATCTCCTAGTTAAGATATTTGTCTGCTATTTCAAATAACTCCTGGTCATCCTTGGCATTCCTGAACTCATTTGTCGCTTCCTCGCTGGTAAATACCTTCAGCACACTCTTTAAATTGTCAATTTGCTCATCAGGACTGCGGATAGCCATCATGAAGATAATTTCGGCCTCCACCAGCGTATCCGGATCCCCCATATGGGCGAATACCACCGGTTTTTCTAATTTTGCCACACAGATGGCAGGCTTATTCACGTGAGCGCTGTCCGTATGAGGCATGGCCACCGCAATACCTTTCAGCTGGAGACCCGTAGGGTAAATTTTTTCTCTTTCAGCCACCGCATCTACGTAGGTTTCTTTTACAAACCCATTGTCAAAAAGTGCTTTCCCAACCTGGCGAATCACATCTTCACTATCAACTGCGGATATAGACGATCTTATTAATTCCTTAAAAACAATAGCCATGAATCCAACTCCTTTTCAGATTTTTAGCTCGTATGAAAGAATCTGCACAACTCATAATTGATCTCCTCCAGTTCTCCATTGGTTAAGTTTCCTCCGGAGCTGCCGGATATAATCTTCATCAGATCACCTAGAGTAAATTCATTCATTACTTTCATCTTGCATTTATTCAGCTCTGTAATAATTTTTCTTTTGTCCTGTTCCGAGAGAACTGCCCCAACATATACCGTATGCTCCGGCAGTTCATCAAACCTTACGGTCGATACCGCCAACGAATACTCAGCGAGATTCTTATCCTTTAACTTTCCAACGGAACAGAGCACAAAATTAAATTGATCTCCAATCAGCTCAATGAGCTGGCTTTTTATCAGCACAGAAGCAGCTACTCCCGCACCGCAAACAATCAGCACCGACTGACCATTCTTCTGATCTGCTTTTATTTCCCGCTTTACCTGATTGAGTTCTCCGCCTATGTACATGGCCAAGTATCCCATTTCATTATCATCAATCAGGTCGCTCAAATCCCCTTCCACTTCTCCAAGGCTCTTGCGAGTAACTTCAAAAGCCTGCTTATACATCGCCTTAATGTCATCCAGAAGGGGGTTTTCAATTTTAATATCATATTTAACTCTGTAGTACATGGGTCCGATATGAGATACTAACCGGGCCATAAAGGGTTCCCTGTCTTTTATGGTTATATTTGCATTTCTCTCTACATTGGCAATAAATTGTTTTGTGATGTTTCGTATATAGCTGTCCTCTTCTATCTTTGAGTTAAAATCAAAATTCTTTACCCCCAGCAGCAGGATGGTAATATAGTACGATTCCTGTTCACACAGATTTAAGCCACAGCTTTCATTCAAACAGGAGATGATTTTTTGGACTCCCTTGTACTCTGCAAGCTTTTCCAAGGTCTTTTTCTCCTGTTCGTCTATGGTAAAATGCCTTCCCCCCATGCACCTTTTATAGGCAATGAAAATCATTAGCACTTCATGTTCCACGTAGCTTTGAACCAGGTCGGTATCAATATCTGTTTCATAGATCCTGATCGCATCCCGGATCCGATCACGAAAATCCAGCTGCTTTCCGGTAAGTTCAAAAAGCGCATTATCCAGTAAGCGGTAGAGATCCTTTTTCGCCTGAATGTGTCCCAGTCTATAGACCTGGTTTCCCAGAAATTTTCGTATGGAGAATTCTTCTCCTTCGATAAAATATCCTTGCTTTGCTGAATATTTAATATCAAGCTGGAATTCTTTCAGATTTTCTTTCTGTTTTTTTATATCAGCAAGGATGGTGTTTTTACTTACATCAAACATTTGCTGAAATTGTTCAATGGTAATAATCTCAGAAGATAAAGTGATATAAAGGATTTCCAGAGCATGCCTCTCCTCTGCAGACATAAAATAATTCGTATTGGAGCTCTGAAGCAACTCCTTTAATTCGTCCTTTTTCGGAAACTTTACAAAGCAGTTGCCTTCACTGAGACTGACGGTTCCCAAATCATTTTCCTTCAGCCATTTACTGATTTTATCAAAATTATAGTAGAAGGTTCTTTTCGTAATTTTGAGCGCAGAAAGCAGATCGGAAACAGGAATCTCATTCCATGAGTTTTCCGACGAATTGATCATTGCATTCAAAATATTAACCATTCTTCCATTCAGTTCCATAAGCCACCATCACCACATCGTTACGGGCATTTTGTTATTCATCCAGGTTTTCTAAAAATTCAACGATTTCATTACCCACTTTATCTTCATCAGGCCCTTCTACCTGAATCACCACTTCGGATCCTTTTTTTACTCCCGCCGACAAAAGGCCGATGATACTTTTGGGATTGATTTTCATCTCCCCAAACAGGATCGTGATATTATTTGTATACCCTTTGCACAGAGCAGTTAACTGAGCTGCCGGCCTTGCATGAAGTCCGGTGGGATTTTGAATTATAATTTGTTTTTCAAACATAAACATACACTCCATTGTTCTTAGCTGTCATATTGGCATCATTGTAGCACGTTTGTATCACGACCGGAACAACATTTTTTGTAACAAACAGAGATCTTCCTGTACAAAAAGTATACTCCTCTCTTGTTAAATGCTTGTCAATCTTTGAATTTTGAACGTTTTTCAAAATAACCTTTGATTTCACTTTGTTATATTCCTCGTATTTTGGGGTTTACACATGTTCATTTATATAATACAATGTTCTTGAAAAGTCCTGCCGATTTGAAAAGCAAATGGCGGGCAAATTTTCCTTGCATAGTTCACCGTCAATTTGGTTCAAAATTGTACGAGAGCTAACAAAGGAGCAAAGGAGTAATCGAAATCCATGGACACAAGAGAAGACTTGCTCATCCGAGCTGCCGAGCTGTATTATCATCAGGGGCTAAGCCAAAATGCCATTGCGGAAATCCTCTGTACTTCAAGGCCTACCGTATCCAGAATTTTAGACGAAGCCAGAGAGGCAGGCATCGTGCAAATCATCATTCACAGTCCCATAAAAAAAAATCCGGAACTATCCAAAGAGCTTCGTACCGCACTAAAGTTAAAGGATGCCATCGTTATTTCCGGAAGCCACGAAATCGATACCGCACTGCAGAAATGCAGCACTGCCGCAGCCCACTTTTTAAACAGCATCCTGGACAACAATATTACCATTGGCATTACCTGGGGTCCAGCCACCAATTACTTGTGCGATGCCATCGAGCCAAGAGAATTCTATAACATAAACGTCATCCAGATGGTCGGCTGTCTGGGCACGGGCAATCCCACCTTGGACGGCCTGGAGCTTGCGATGAAAATTTCATCCAAGTTAAAAGGCACCTATTCCAATATTTACGCCCCGGCTTTTGTGGACAACGAAATTGTTCATTCCTATTTATTAAAAGAACCTCAGATCCAGACAACACTGAAAAAAGCGCTTCATACAGATATAGTATTAACCGGCATCGGTTCTTTATTCGACAGCACCTCTACGTTGCAGAGAGCAGGATATCTGAACGAAGAAGACAGATTATCTTTGTTAAAAAAAGGCGTAGTAGGGCATTTGCTTTCCCGCATGTTTGATGCTGACGGCAAGGAAATCCCCCTCGAAAACAAATATGTGATTTCCGCCCCGTTAGAAGCTTTAAAAGTACCTAAATGGTCGATAGGAATCTGTGTTTCAGAGATGAAGGCGCCTCCTGCTCTGGCGGCAGTCAAAGCAGGATATATCAATACGCTGATCTGCGATGAATCTCTGGCAAATCGTTTACTGGAACTGCAAAAATAAAGAAACAAGCCTCCTGCCCGGTTTTAACTATGCAGGAGGCTGTTGTTTCAGCAGCGTTATTTCATTTTCTTGGTGCTTGTGATTATTGGAGTTTACGGCCGGATCATAACGATTCCATTCCCTCATTGCATTGAACGACAGCCTTTACGCCCTCACCCCTGATAGACGCTTCAAAGCCTTCTCTCCAATTGTCCAACGATACAATTTTTGTTACAATAATTTCCGGCACAACTGTTCCAGATGCTAAAATTTCAATTGATTTTTCCCAGGAACTGGGTTTTTGACTTCTGGATCCGATATATTCGATTTCCTTATGAAGAATCAAATCCGTTGCGATACATTCCTTTTCTTCCGGGAAAACTCCCATCTGCACAACTTTTCCTTTTTTCTTCACGATCTCCAGCCCTTTGTTCAACGCCGGAACAGCGCCGGAACATTCAAACACCTTATCTACACCTACTCCATTTGTAATTTCCCCGACAATTTCAGCGAGGTTTTCTTTCATTTGATCTACCGCTCTGTCAACGCCGATTTTCTTTCCTACTTCAAAACGCTCCGCGTCGCTGGTCAACCCTGCCAGAATTACGATAGCCCCTCTTGCCTTCGCAACCTGGGCAAGCAGAAGTCCGATGGCTCCGGCTCCGAATACACAAATCACTTCACCCTTTTGAACATCTCCTTTTTCTATGCTGGCATGCACCGAACAGGCCAGTGGTTCCGTAAGGGATGCAGACAGTAAACTTACATTATCCGGCAGAACATGAACGCTTTCTTCTCTGGTCAGCGTGTATTCTGCCATACTCCCATTCTGATGAGTTCCAATTCCTTTTCTGTTGGAGCAAAGATTATAATCCTTCGTCCGGCAATAAACGCAGCTTCCGCAGGTAGCGAAGGTGGTTTCACTGGTAACCCGGTCTCCTACTTTTACTCTTTTTACGTCTGGTCCCACTTCAGTGACAATGCCCGAAAACTCATGTCCCAGTACCACCGGAGTTTTTGTACTGGCATAAGTCCCTTTAAAGGCATGAAGATCAGTGCCGCAAATACCGGAATATGCTATTTTTATTTTCACAAGATCCGCCTCGGCAACCGGTTCAGGAATATCCATGATTTCCATATGGTCATATCCATTGGCCGTTTTCATTACAACTTTCAAAATGAACTCCTCCTATTTGAACATTTGATTACATTCATTATCATTTGCTTATGATATTATGTGTAATTTTTTAATTTTTATACTTATAATATTAAATTGGGTTTTTAACCTTGTCAATATAAAATGCTTAAATTTTCGCTGTTTTTCACAGATTTTTAGAGATCATGCCTTTTAAATAGTTTTCTTTTTCTAATGTATTTTCTATTGACACAATTCCTTCTCTATGAAATAATAATGTTGTCAACCGTTCATTATTTAATTATTTTGTTCGCGACAAGGCACGAGCTAATGCAATAACGTTCTGTTTACGGAACGTTAAAACGCATAGATGTAAGAAAATTTTTCTGCAGTCGAAAGATTTTCTACGGTTGCGTTATAATAAATAGAAATGGAAAAGGAGTCAGATCAATGCCAGACAAAAATTATTCAAAAGAAGAAATTCAAAAAGCGGCTACAAGAGTTCGAAAGAACATCTTAAGGCTTACCCTGGAAAGAGGCGGCTGCTATCTCGGCCAAGCTTGTTCCTCTGCAGAAATCTTTGCATCATTATATATGGAAATATTAAATTTGGGACCAAGCATTGGATCAATGGACGCACTGCCTTTTCCGGGAGTACCCTCTCCCGATAACATGAATTATCCGAAAGGCTCCCTGTATCACGGAGCTTTTGAGCCTGACAAAGACCGTTTCTTTGTTTCCCCGGCACATTACGCTTCCGTCGTTTACTGCACCCTTGCAGAATGCGGCAGAATTTCTCACGAGGCGATAGATAAGTTCAACGTGGACGGATGGAACATGGAAATGATCGGAGCAGAACATTCTCCGGGTTTTGAATGTACCGCAGGCTCTTTAGGCCAGACCATCAGCATCGCATGCGGTACTGCCCACGCCAGAAAGCTGAAGAAAGAAGCCGGTAAAATTTACGTACTGCTTTCTGACGGTGAAATCCAGGAGGGTCAGGCTTGGGAAGCATTTCAGGCAGCGTCTTTTTATCATCTTGACAATTTGGTCGTATTTATCGACGTCAACGGGCAGCAGGTTGAAGGTTATACCAAAGATGTTATGAACATCGAGCCTCTACAAGCACGTTTGGAAGCTTTTGGAGCTAAAGTCGTCGATGTGGACGGACATGATGTTCAGGCACTTATCGAAGCATCCAAAATAGATCACGAAAGCAAGCCTTTAGTGGTTCTATGTCGCACATCTTCCGCACATGGTATTCCAATGCTGGAAAAGAGAAAACCGTTCTTACATTTCGTACGCATCGGCGATTCCGAAATGGATGAATATAAAAAATTCTACGAGCAGATGTAAGGAAAGGATGAGGTGACCAAAATGAAAATAGAAGTAAACACTCACGAAAAAAGTATGATCAGATGGGCATCCGAGCATCCGGAAGCCGTAGTATTATCCGCCGACCTCGGCAGTTCCTGTGAAGTAAAGGAATTTTTAAAAACCTATCCAGACCGATATTTTTCTCTGGGTATAGCAGAGCAGAACATGGTAAGCTGGGCAGCCGGACTTGCCAGAGAAGGTTTCCGACCCTACCTCCACACCTTTGGCGTTTTCCTTTATCGCCGAGTACTGGATCAACTGGAAATGTCGGTGGCTTATCCAAACCTGCCCGTAACCTTTGTCGGTTTCCTGCCCGGCATTATGACGCCCGGCGGAGTATCCCACCAGGCAATCAACGACGTGGCAGTTCTGCGCAACATTCCGAATATGACAATATTTGATGTAGGAGACGCTACGGATATAGAATCGGTGCTGGAAGTTACACATCAGGTAAACGGCCCTGTCTTTATTCGAATGTTAAGAAAAGACGTACCAAGGCTATTCCCGGCCAACGAGCCGCTGGTATTTAACAGAGGACGGGTTTTATCCGAAGGAACCGATATTGCCATTTTCTCTTCCAGTATTTGCACAGAAGAAGCTATGCGTGCTACCAAAGTCCTGGAAGAAAAGGGCTTATCTATACAGCACGTTCATATATCAACTTTAAAGCCTTTTACCGACCCTACCGTAGTAGAGACATTAAAAAAAGTAAAATATGGTGCAGTGACTATTGAAAATCATGTAACCATCGGCGGCCTTGGCACTGCCGTAGCAGATGTCATTGCGGAAGAAGGAATTGGTACCAAGCTTGTCAAAGTAGGAATTCAGGACACTTACACCCATGGTGCATCCAAGATGTACCTGATGAAAAAATATGGTCTTGATGCCATGACTTTAATAAAAGCGATAGAAAAATTAACAGGAAAATCTTACGGAATTCAGGAAGAAGATTTGGAAACCGTACGTTTCGAGGATTATACCGCCGTATAAAACGGATAAAAAGCTCTCTCCATTTTGGAAAGACCTCTGAAAGATTTTATTCCAGAGGCCTTTCCTTTGTTATTATATCGCCGCAGCTACGTTGCATTAAAGGAGGTAACTGATGTACAAAGCCTGCATATTTGATTTAGATGGTACTCTGTTAAACACGTTGGATACCATTGCATATTACAGCAACAAAGCTCTGGAGCACTTCGGTTTTCAGAAGCTTCCACAGGAAAAATACCAGGTGTTATGCAGACTGTCCTATAAAGAATATTACGAAACATTACTGAGATTCGGCGGGTGTCCCGAGGGGAAAATCGATGAGCTTCGCGACATCATCGGTGCCTACGACCAAAAGGTTTATATGGAAGATTATCTCTACTTAACCAGGCCTTTCGACGGTATCTCCGCCGTTCTAAAAGAACTGAAAGAAAAAGGAATTACTTTGGCCGTTCTAACAAACAAACCGGATCACATTGCAAAAAATATAATTGCCAGCCTTTTCCCGGATATGTTCCATCTGTGCATCGGCCACATTGCAGGAAATCCGTCCAAGCCGGATCCCCATTCCTTATTGGCCTTAATTCAGCAATTGTCTTTATCAAAAGAAGAATGCCTATACGCAGGAGATACGGATATCGACATACTCACCGCTAAAAGAGCAGAAGTTTTCAGCATAGCCACTGCCTGGGGCTATCAGACCATTGAAATGCTGCAGTCCCAAAACCCGGATGTGATTATCCATAGACCGGAAGAGATTCTATATTATTTTAGATAGCAAAGGGCCGCTTTACAGCGGCTCCTTATTGTTCTATCATTCCCTTTTGGCATTAGTAAAACAAAAAAGTAAAAACCGATGTACATCGTTTTGCAATACATATGCAATCGAGCTGTACATCGGCAATTCAAGCCTCACACATCTGAAATACCGTTACGCGCTGTTATTCAAATTATACCAAAGGGTATTTGCAATACGCGTTTCATCGCTTTATGCGGTTTTGGGGTATTTCAGTTTTGTGTTTTGGACTTACTATTATAGTATCCACAACATTGAAGGATATTCTTAAATTTCTTTAGTAAATAGTGCCACAAGAGTAAACCTCATCCTTGGAAATTTTATGGATTTTTTACTTTTATTCAGTATAATTTAGTATCATCGAATTTATATGATCGGATCTTTATTTTTGATTCAATACGATCTCAATGGCTTTATTCAGCAATGCCGGGGTCCTCTCGAAAACATCGCGTCTCAGCACCCGTTCCGTAAGCTTGTGAAAATCTTTTCCCCAGGGGCCGATGTTCATCGTCGGTACGGACAAGGATTCGATTTCGTTCAGCGGAAGATGATAGGCATTCCCGTACAAAGGCATACTTCCCTTCAGCGCCAATGAAATTTCATCACTGTTTTTTAAAGAAAAGTAGCTCATATCAGAAATCCCCGTATAGAAATACTCCCTGTCATAGGATTCTCCAAAATGCTCCCGGGAAAATTCACAAAGGCTTTCCGATAATATGTTTATACGGTCAGGCAGCTCCTCCCGCAGAAATAAGTTGGACACATTGGGATAGTAAGGCGGAACAAACCCGATAATGATCCTTGGGGATAAATCCCGGATATAATGGTAGACAAATTCCGTCAGCTGAAAGCTGCTTTCCATCAAGTCTATTTCTCCGGCTTTTATTTTTTCGTTCAGCTCCGTGAGTTTATTTTTGTAATGAGCTTGAAACTCTTCGCCATATTCGTCCCCGGCCTCCCTGACAAGCTCATCAAAGGTCATCGCAGAAGATTTCCATGGCAGTCGGCCTGATTCCTTTCCGGTTCCCTCGCAGTATTGATGATACCGGTCATTCATTCGAGACAGAACCGTTTCAAAGGCTTCTTTTCCGACTTCTTTTAAAGCTTCCAGTATTTTTAACGGATCGGAATTTAACGTAAGTACGCTGACACATCCTCCTGCTCCAAGGGGAATGGAGACATTGTATTCCTCCTTTCGGTCCCGGAAATACAGCCAGGTGGGCGGGGGCGAGGTTTCGCTATTTATCCTGTCGGAAAACAGCGGCGAAAGCTCCGTTTGGGCTACCATCTCAGCGAGAAGCCCCAGTGGATTTAGACCCTCAAAAACTTTGCCGATATGGGCTAGAAATCCTCTGACATAAACAAAGGCCATCAGTTTTCCTACAGATCCTTCGGAGAGGACCCCGACATCCTTTGCCTTTCTTTGATGAGGCTCAGAATTGAACGCATAAACATATTTTAGTCCATGCTTTTCCCGGAGCTCCGTCAGTAAACTCACACCGGCTCTCATCCCTGAAGATATATTCTCTTCGTCAGGAAGCGAAAGAACAAGAAGATTTCCCTTCAACCCTGTCATCTGGGAATACCGTTTTAGCAAAGCCATTTGAATGGCTCCTCCTGCCTTCATATCTGCAGTACCTCTTCCGAAAAGATAGTCACCGGACAAGAGATCTTCCCTGGCCTCATCCTGTAAAGTATCTGCAATAGGCAGCAGCTGCCCCTCCAGGGCCTCAGGCTGAAAGGCATAGTCCTTTAAGCCTTTAAAGTCTTCGATATCTACAATATCATAATGATGGATCAGAATCACCGTATCGGGACCTTCTCCCCTGACCATAGCCCAGCACACAGATCGGGACAACGGATCTCCGGCAATTTCATAGCTGCCGTAATGTTCTTTGTGCTCCTGAAAATACGGTATTTTATGATAGTAATTTAAGATAAAGTCTTCACATTCCTTTTCACCATCGGTTCCGGTCTGGCTGTTGATGGTAAGAAAAGGCTCCAGAAGATCCTGAATATCTTCTTCGATTCCGCTCAAGTTTACTTTTGTGCTCATGCTTCCCCTCTTTAAATACTAGTCTCTTTGTATCGGACAGGTCAGACAGGTCGGTCCGCCCGTACCATAATAAGATAGGTTTTTTCCGGGATAGTCATATACCTCGGCTCCGGCAGCAAGGAGCAGCTCCTTGGTTTTGGGATTTCCCTGCAGCACCAGGCATTTCCCCGGAGCCAGAGCCAGTACATTGGATCCCAGGTAATCATACTCCTCTTCCGGCACTTCTACAAGTTTGATCCCACTTTGTATCAGAAATTCCCTGAAAAATACTGGCATATATTTTGAATATACCACCGCTAAATCTTTATCCACCATACTGATGATACTCATCAGATGGAGGCAGGCTTCCTCCCCGTCGCCATGAGGCATAGGAACCGCAATCACTTCATCCAGGCCATCACCCATCATCTCTTTGAACTGACGTATCCCCTCGGCATTGGTACGGTATCCCATGCCAATGGCCGCCTTACGTTCATCGAGCCATACTACGTCGCCGCCTTCCATACGTCCTTCTCCTGCAATGGCGCCAAGAGTAGGCACTCCAAGATGCTCCAGAAAAGCACGTGTAGCGCCGGGCTCTCCTTTTCGCAGATCTTTTCCCATGGGGAAATAGATGGCTCCTTTTTTCGTAATCTTTACCGTATCATGAGTATAAATGGAATCCAGCCCTGACTTTTCATCTGAGGGAAGGTAATAAACCTCCGGCACATGGGTTCTGATGATTTCCTCAAAAACAGCATATTCCTCCAAAACTTTTCCATAGTCGGGGCAAGCGATATAGTTATATTTTTCATATTCCTTCATCAGATGATCCTGGTTGACAAAAGCTTCCTGAGGCTTTTTTAAGAGCACGGCTCCGAGCTTTCCTACCATGGATTGACAGCCATAGTTCATCAGTATCCTACCTCCCTTTTATTCCGTCTCCTGCAGTTAAATCCATATCCTTCGGCGAAATGATATTCGTTTTGTTCACCACTTTATAACCGATATATAATACTATGGCAATCGGTAGCCCGATATAGGCAACCAGAATTCCATACCAGTCAATTCCGGAATCTGTAATCGCATAGTATCCCTGGCCTGCTATAACAAGCGCGCAAACGATCAATGCAAATAAAGTCCCGATAGGATACAGCTTCGCCTTGTACTTCAATTGGGAAAGGTCTTTCCCCTGAGCCCTGAAGCCTTTTCTGAACCGTAAATGACTGATACAGATGCCCAACCAGGTAATGAATCCAGTCAAGCCCGTTGCGTTGTAAAGCCATGTGTAAACAACGCTGTCGCCGGCCAGGGAAGACAGGAAGCACAAGCAGGATACCAAAGCGGTAATCAAAACTGCAAAAACGGGTACACCTCCTTTGCTTACCTTCCCGAGGAAACGGGGGGCTTTTCCATCCTGGGCCATAGAGTATAAAAGTCTGCTTGCTATATACAAGGTAGAATTTCCGCAGGATAAAACCGATGTCAATATGACAGCATTCATCAGAGATGCGGCTATTGCAAGACCTGCTCTTTCAAAGATCAGCGTAAAGGGACTTACGGCTACGTTTTCTATGGAACTTTCCAGAAGATTAGGATCCGTATAGGGAAGCAGCGTAGCCACCACCAAAATGGCCCCTATGTAAAACAGCATAATTCTCCAGAAAACATTATTAATTGCCTTGGGAACAGTCTTATCCGGATTTTCACACTCCCCTGCCGCCACTGCGGTGGCTTCCACACCGATAAAGGAAAATCCGGCGATCATCAGGATGCTGAAGATGGCATAGCCGCCTCCGACAAAGGGCGCTTCTTCAATGGTCCAATTCTGAAAACCTACGGATTCACCGCTGAAAATTCCGATGATCATCAAAACGCCTACAATCAGGAAGATAATAATGGTAACGACTTTGATACCGGCAAACCAGAATTCGGCTTCACCGAAAATCCTGGCAGAGAATAAATTCAGTCCAATAAGAATGATTAGAAATAGTGCGCTCCACATGGCCGAATCACTGTCAGGCAGCCAGAATTTAATAATAATCGAGGCAGCCACCAATTCCACCGCAATGGTCATGGCACTGCAGTACCAATAATTCCAGCCCATCATAAATCCGAAGGCTTTGTCTACATATTTGGTAGCGTAAGATTCAAATGCACCCGGAACCGGCGTATAGGTGGCCATTTCTCCCAAAGAATTCATAATAAAAAATACCGCCAGGCCTATAATTGCATAGGCAATTACGCTTCCCGCAGGTCCTGCTGTTTGAATGGATGCGCCGGTAGCTACAAAAAGCCCCGTTCCGATGGCGCCTCCGATGGCAATCATATTCATGTGCCTGGCCTTCAGTTTACGTTGGAGCTTTGCTGAATCCTCAGCATATTTTCCCATTTTTTGCTGCATTCAGTATCATTCCTTTCTTTTCTTAGCTCGCCCAATTTGTGAAACAAATTGTCGGCAAACTTATGCAAAGAAATCACAAATTGTGGATTTGTAGATTTCTACTGCTCTTTATAATAAGCGATAACGGCAATTTTTTCACCCCGGAATTAAAATCTGAGGGACAGGCAGCTCAATCCGCCGTCCAGTTTTCTGTATTCCGAGGTATCAACGAGCAGAGTTTCATATCCCGCCTCTTCTATGGCCTTGGTCACCTCAGGGTAGCCCTCCGGAACAATTACTTTATCATTGACCCAGATACAGTTTGCTGCATAAGCTTCTTCTTCCGGAATCAGAATTTTCTTAAACGGTTTAAAATCATCCTTCTCAACAAATTCTCCTGCCACCAGCATGGTATTGTTTTCTATGTAGTTTACTCCGGTTTTCAGGTGAAGCACTTTTTCCAACGGTACTTCTGACCCGGTTAAGCCAAATCGCTCAAGGATCTCAATAAACTGCCGGATCCCTTCTTCATTGGTTCTTGCTGATCGGCCCACATAAAAATGATCTCCCACCATCATCACATCTCCGCCTTCCAACGTTCCCGGAGATTGAATGTAAGCAATTTTCTCTTCCGTATAAAATTTTTTAATTACCGGGATCATGGATTCCACTTCCTTATTGCGGGAAGCTGCTCCGGGGTTGGATATGATGGCACAGTTTCTTGTAAGAACCGCCGTATCCTCCACAAAACAGGAATCCGGGAAGCCCTCGTCCGCAGGCAGCACCAAAACCTCCACGCCGCATTGCTTCAAAGCCTCAATATACGTGTCATGCTGCTTCAGCGCCAGTTCATAATCCGGTTTCCCCAGCTCCGGCGCAGAGGTAATTCCTTCCGTCATGGCTTTGCATGGTCTTTTTACAATAACATTCTTAAACATTCTTTCAGTCCCCTTTCTATTTATATTATTCACAACAATGTATAATTATTAATATATAATATATTATATACAGTATATGTGTCAACACCTCAGATTATCGTTTTAAAAGAATTTTTTGGTCTGTTTTTTAAATAAAAAAAAGCAATTCATCTTTGTTCTGGACGAATTGCTTTTCTACAAAATAATTTAAAGTTTCTACAGACTTTCCATATATGCTTTTTGGGCATCCCAATGGACATTCCTCATATACTCCTCAAGTTCCTTCGAATTTTTATTCCTGAAAAGACCGAGCATTTCTTTATGCTCTTCATTGGTTGCAAACAAGACCTGCCGGATCTTATCCGGAGAATCCGGTTCATAATCCTTTTTCAGAAATTTCTTTTTCAATTGCATCAGGATCTGTGCTAAGCTTTTGTTGGGACAAACGGAAAGGTATACGTTATGGAATTCCTCCTGCAGCTTGTAATACATTCCGTAGTTACCCGTATCAATGGCAAGATCCATACTGCCGATATAATATTCCATCTCTTTCACATTTTGTTCGGTAAGATGATCACAAGCCAGGGAGGCAGCAAGCCCATCCAATACACCAATGATTAAATAGGTCTCTTTTGCTTCATCAACACTCAAATGCTTGATGACAAAGCCCTTTCTCGGAACATTTTCTAAAAGTCCCTCGGAAGAAAGCTGAATCAATGCCTCCCTCACAGGTGTTCTGCTGATATTCAGCTTTTCGGAAATGCTGTTTTCATTTACCTTTTCTCCCGGCAGCAGATTTCCTCTATTGATTTGATCTGCAATATAATTATAAACATGATCTTTCAGGGTTAAAAACTCTTCCATATGCTCCCTTTCTTGTCTTCCCAATTTTCCGAAACTGCAGACTCCAGTGCCTTGTAACATCTAATTGCTGCAACATTTAAGAGTTACAGAGGACTAGGTAAAGTATATCGCTTTTCCTTCCTATTTTCATTATCTTTTTTCAAATATAGGTAATTTTGTCTGAAGATCCTGTTTTTTTATGCTATAATTATTGTTTAGATCAAACCATTCTCTCAGCATTTGTTTTGTTCTGCGAGCATCTCATATATGGCTGGTATTTAGGAGGCATTCATGAATTATAAAACAAAAACAATTATGGTCTGTATCGGACTCATCCTTAACGGCATTGCGGTCAGTTTCTATCTGTTATCCGGATTTGGGGCAGATTCCATCAGCGTTTTTAACGCCGGGCTTGCCAATACCTTCGGCATTACGGTTGGTTTGGGAAGTTTGGCTTTTTATTTTATCGTTATCGTTGTTACCGCTTTCGTCGATCGGCATTATATCAGCGTGGCAACAATCTTATCCCTGATCATTGTGGGGCCTTCCATCGATATTTTCATGAAATTATTTTCTCATGCCGTGACTCCAGAGTCCCCCATGATCATCCGGCTGCTCTTTTTTACCATGGCTTTTTTATGCCTGGCCTTTGCAGTGGCTTTGTATCTTTCAGCGAATTTCGGAATTTCTGCGGCAGATATGATCCCTGTGATCGTTGCAGATAAAGCGCACCTGCAGTTCCGGTATTGCAAGATTGCCTTTGATATCACCGTAGTGGTGATCGGCTTTTTTCTGGGAGGAGCCTTCGGGTGGGGAACCATTTTTATGGCCATCTGCAACGGGCCTACCATCCAATTTTTCAGAAACCAAATCGAATCCAGGCTGGTCGCTCCGTTAATCCAAAAAGAAAATTCACAAGATTTACAAGATGCACAAGATGTAGAGGAAACAGAAAAGGCGTGCAAATGAAACTTATACAAAAAACAAATTTCACATTCACAATGAAACAAAAAGGGATTTTACTGATGCTTCTATCTGCATTATTATTTTCTGCTATGCAGATCGTCATCAATCTCACAGGCGATCTTCCGCTTATGGAGCAGGTCTTCTTCCGGAACATCGTCAGTGTCCTTCTTTGCTATCCTATTTTAAAAAGGAAGGGGCTTTCCATCTTTGGCGAAAAACACCAGCAGCCTCTGCTTTTTATGCGTTCCGGCTTTGGGTTATTGGGCCTTGTCTCCCTGTTTTATGCAGCATCCCGGGCAAACCAGGCCGATATCACGATTCTGAGCAAGCTTTCCCCCTTTTTAGTCACTCTGTTTGCTTACCTTTTTTTAAAAGAGAAAATTGCCCGAATTCAAATTCCGGCACTGATTATTGCTTTCGGCGGGGCATTTTTAGTGGCAAATCCAGCCTTTCAGTCCAATTTATTTCCTTTGTTTATGGCGTTTTTATGTGCAATTTTCTCCGGTATTACCTTTACTCTTTTGGCTTATTCCAAAGACAAAGCAGATGTTATTACCGTCATTATGCATTTTTCGTCCTTTTGCGTGGCCGTCTCCATTCCTTTTATGGTCATGAATTTTGTAGTCCCCGATCTGAAGGAGTTTGTTTTCCTAACCTTGATCGGCTTATTTGGCTCTTTTGGCCAGATCGCACTCACCTATGCCTATCGTATGGCTCCGGCCTCCGAGGTTAGTATTTATAACTATTCCGGCATTGTGTTCTCCATGATCATGGGTTATTTCATTCTCGGCGAAGCCATTTCCCACACCTCATTCCTGGGAGGTGCTCTGGTAGTCCTTGCTTCCTTGCTCACTTACCGCTATTCTCCTCAGGATGCAAATTAATTTGCTCTTGTTGACGAAAAGAAAGAAACCGTTATATAATCAATTTCGAAAAACGATACCAGTTAAAAAACCTTGTATGAGTAACTGAGATTTTAAGCGATTCATCAAGGGTAAAATTGACTTTGAAAGGAAGCTATATTTATGTTCAAGGAAGCAATCAGACCGGCTTGGGCAGAAATCAATTTAAGCAATATCGATTATAATATCAAGCAGATTATCAATAAAGTCGGGAATAAGGAAATTATCGGCGTTGTCAAGGCAGACGGCTATGGTCACGGAGCTTTAGCGGTTTCCCAGGTATTATTGGACAATGGTGTAAAAACTCTGGCGATTGCCACCCTGCAGGAAGCCATTGCTTTAAGGGAAGGCGGAATCACCTGTCCCATTATTATGCTGGGTGTTACTCCGGAGCTTTATGCCGATGTTCTGCTGAAGTACGACATCACTCCGGTGACTGCCTCTTTTGAGAATGCAAAAGCCATTTCCATAATGGCAGAAGAAGCTGGTAAAACAGTAGTGGCCCTTGTGGCAGTAGATACGGGAATGGGCAGAATCGGGTTTCTGCCAAACGATCAGAGTGCTGAGGAAATTCTGCAGATCAGCAAGCTTCCCAACTTGAAAATCAAGGGGATATTCTCCCATTTTGCCACCGCCGACGAAAAGGATAAAACCTATGCCAACGCACAGTTATCCAACTATGAAAAGTTTTACGACAAATTAAAAAGCAATGGCCTTGACATTGCCTTCCGTACCTTTGCCAACAGTGCGGCTATCATGGAAATCCCTGCTTCACATTTTGATGCAGTAAGGCCTGGAATCATTCTTTATGGGTGCTACCCCTCTGCCGAGGTGGATAAAAGCCAGCTTTCCATAAAGCCTGCCATGTCCGTAAAAGCGAATATTATTCATCTCAAAAAAGTAGACGCCGGATTCTCCGTAAGCTACGGAAGAAAGTTCACGACGGAGAAGGAAAGCCTCATTGCAACCCTGGCCCTTGGTTATGCAGACGGTTATCCCAGATATCTGTCCGGAAAAGGGCGTGTCATCGTCAATGGCGTATATGCTCCCGTGGTGGGCAATATCTGCATGGATCAGTGCATGGTGGATGTTACACAGGTACCTGATGTAAAGCTGGGGGACGAAGCGGTTCTCATGGGAAGCCAGGGTGATTTAACCATTCTGGCAGATGAAATCGGAGAAAAGACCGGAACCATCAACTACGAAATTGTCTGCGCCTTCGGACAGCGCCTGCCGAAAGTCTATGTAAAATAAGATAAAGAAAGAAGCCAAGGATCATGATATGCTTATCATAACAGGCTTCTTTTTTTCGTTTCTCAGCGGCTGCTTACCTTCATCAATTCTTTGGGGCCACAAAAGGAAAATGTGCCTTTTCTAACATTTTTACAAGTATATAAAGCCCTGTCCGCCGCTTCATAGAGCTCCTCATAGGTCGTGCCATCTTTATCATAAATGGCGATACCAATGCTTGCAGAAACAGAAATCTGTTTATTTCCTCCAATATCTTTATCCTTGAAAATTTCACAGACTGCTTTTGCTTTATTTGTAATGAAATCCAAGCTTTCTATATCCTTCACCAGAACCATGAATTCATCCCCGCCGATTCTGCCTTTTATGTCTGTTGACCGGAATATTCTATTAATGGCTGTACCCATTTCGGATATGATAAAATCTCCCTGCCGATGACCGTGATCGTCATTGATCAATTTAAAGTCGTCAATATCTATGATAAAAATTGCGTGGGTTCCGTTACGTCCTTCACCCTTCAGATAAAGGTTTATCATATCCTCGGTAGTCTGCTTGTTATATACACCCGTGGCGGAATCCATAACAGCCAGTTCTTTAAAGCGTTCCATTTCCATCTTCTTATCATTGATATCTTCAATCTTGCCGATAACTCGAACGAGCCTGCTGTCATTGTCAAAAATTCCGGTCAGATAAATATGTACCCATATATATTCGCCATCTGCCCTGACAATACGGACCTCCGTTTCACACAGGTGCTTCTGTTCTTTCATACTCTCATACATTTCAACGAGCCTCAGCAAATCATCAGGATGGATGTAATCTCTTTCTAAAAATCCCAGAAAACCGCGTTTTCTTGGTTCGTAACCGAAGGTTTTTTTAAAGTTTGATGTATGGTAGTAAGTTTTTGCAACGGTATCATACTCAAATATAATATCATTACTCTGCTCCATGATCATACGATAGCTCTCATCGTTGACAGACTGCTGTTTCAAACGATATTCCAATCGCTTGACATTCTGGCTGCGAATATAACTAAAGTACATTCCCATAGTACCCAATATGATGACAAGATAGATCAGCGAGGGAATCAGATCGCCATATATTGCATGAAACTGAACTTTTACAGTCTGGGCAGGAATCAGTGTTATCAAAAACCATTGATTGATTCCCAATGGATGATAGCTTACATAAAGATCTTCACTGCCGCTTGTATACCGAAGGACTCCGTCCTTACCCCCAAGGATATCTTTTTTCAGTTGTTCACCGGCTTGTCCTTCCAGATTCCACCCTTCGGCTATCCTCGCTAAAGCATTATCATATTCTTTGCTGCCGGATAGCTTCCCGGGAACAAAAACTGGATTTCCATTCGCATCGGCAAGCAAGGTATGATTTTGGTCGTCCAAGTTTTTCGGCCAGGCAAGATTGCGAAAGAAGCTCCCGGAATAATAAGCAACAAGGACCCCTTCCACATTGTCATTTTTGTAAATCGGCACCCCATATACAAATATGGTGTCCTTCCCCATTTTCCGGGAGTTGTCTGCAGCTGCAAAAGCTTCTCCCGAGAACAGATTCTGTATGTAAGAGTTATTAGCGGATAAGATCGAGGCTCTTGCTTCCTCGTTCAGAATGGTTTTTTCAGGCATGACTAGGTCACCATTTTTCAGAATGATATTGTACTCAAGGAAATCCTGGTTCTTTTGTTCAGTAATGATTTTGGCAATTTCCTCAGAGCGTAGCTCCAGTTTCTCAATAGTGTGGGATAGAACATCAAGATCTTTAAATTTTTCATTGATCTGATGGTTGATTATTGATGCGCTTTGTAAAGAAAATACCGAAAGATAAGACTGACTTGTCTCATTTATTTTTTGTTCCATATATTTAGATTGGGCAATGGATAATGTAAAAATCAAGACAACACAAAGAGTAGCTATTACGCATTTCACAACTATCCTCTTCTCGATCTTCTGCATTTCTGACTTCAAGATCCATTCCTCCTCATAGTAGTAAAACATACCCTGTTAATACCATTTTATTCCGAATAACTGTAAAAGTCAAACCAAAAGAAAGCTCTATTTTTGTTGAAGTTTAGCACAATTTCTATATTTTATAGGAACCAAGTCATAAAACAGTCATAAGTAAATTTTTTCCCCCTCTCCAGGGAAAAAACATATTGATTTTCCAGGAGATTACTGATAAGATGATAGCGTAATTTCATAGCAGTTTTATGTTCCGTCCCTCCCACAGAGGGTCGGCTAAGAGGGAAGCAGGTTCAAGTCCTGCGCGGTCCCGCCGCTGTAAGCGTGTAGTTATTTTCAGATCCACTGAATTTTTCGGGAAGGAGAAAATAATGGCAATACGCAAGCCAGAAGACCTGCATAAAACGAGAATCACACCAACGGGCAATTGGTTAATGATTTCACTGCAGTAAATACGGAGCTGCGGCTTTTTGGCCGCAGCTTTTTGATTGCCTTTAGAACGTTGCCTTTTTGCCACAGCTTTAGCTGTACCGGCAAAACGGACAGCGCAGCAAGCTTCGCTTGCCAGGAGTTCCCTTTGGAACGTTGCCTTTTTGCCACAGCTTTAGCTGTATCGGCAAAACGGACAGCGCAGCAAGCTTCGCTTGCCAGGAGTTCCCTTTGGAACGTTGCCTTTTTGCCACAGCTTTAGCTGTATCGGCAAAACGGACAGCGCAGCAAGCTTCGCTTGCCAGGAGTTCCCTTTGGAACGTTGCCTTTTTGCCACAGCTTTAGCTGTACCGGCAAAACGGACAGCGCAGCAAGCTTCGCTTGCCAGGAGTTCCCTTTGGAACGTTGCCTTTTTGCCACAGCTTTAGCTGTATCGGCAAAACGGACAGCGCAGCAAGCTTCGCTTGCCAGGAGTTCCCTTTGGAACGTTGCCTTTTTGCCACAGCTTTAGCTGTATCGGCAAAACGGACAGCGCAGCAAGCTTTGCTTGCCAGGAGTTCCATTTATGGAATGTTGCCTTTTCATCCGCAGGGGCGGCAGCGAACCGGATTTGCGACCGGTCTGGTGCTTCCTCTGCTCCTTTTAGTTCTGAAATTTGAATGGAGGAAATTCTCATGGGAAACAAAAGAAAAAACAGGGTAATCGCGTTTGCATTGATCGCAGCACTTCTTTTTACCAGCATCGGATTGTCCGTCTTATCAGCGCCCTCCTATGCTGCCGATGGAGGAGGGACAAGCCCTAGTACAATAGAGGTTACTGTACGTATTGAAGACGATGACAGCACTCTGCTGGCCCCCACTGCTTTGGAGGTTGAAAGATTTGACATCTTGCCTTTTATAACAGGGCCTGCCGGTTCCTATAATGAACCAACTCAAATCTATTCAATCCACGCACTCATTGAAGCGATTTTTTACGATAACTTTGGGTATGATCCTACATCTGATGATTTGGCCTCTCCTGCGGCAATCAGCAGCATAAAAGAGGATCTTACTTTTGTGGTTGGGTCTTATGGTCTTTCTTTAAGCTCTATCTATGGGAATTCAAACTTAGTAATGTCCTCTGTCAACAATAGCAGCGGCTTTGGTATCGGCAGCGACCTCCTTTCCAATGGCGACACTCTGGTTTTCTACCCTTGGAGTGACCGTAGCTATAATGAACTAGCGTATTCGTACTTTACACAAAGCGAAGTACAAGGTGTAGGGAACAATTCCGTCATATTATCTTTAAAAAGTATTATATATGATATTTATTGGAACAGCTCCATAACGGCAGTTGACAATGCTACTATATTGATCAACAATGAGCGGTCGGAGTTTACTACAAATAGTAATGGTAACGTTTCGTTAACCTTTGATTCTCCAGGAGAGTATATCATATCTGCGGAAAAAGGCTCGCCCAATACTATAAGCCGGCCTTATTGCAAGGTTACCATTGAAGAAGGAATCGGATTATCCAGTTTTATTATCAACACACCGGATCAATGGGGAAATTTTTACCCTACTGATGTTCTTTCGTTGATGGATTCTCATTATTCATATGAAATCTCAGTAAATAACGCAGTTTCAACCTTCAGCGCCATTGCAGTTTCATCGGAGACTGACGCAACCATAACAGCAGACTATACGAAAGCGGACGGAACACAAACCTCGAAGGAAATCGTCAGCGGGGAAGCATTTGCATATGATCTTGCAGTCGGCAGAAATATATTAGAATTGACTTTGGAAAAAGATGGAGAAATCAAATCTTACAGGGCTACCGTGATACGGAAACCCGTACTAGCCTCCTTGGAAGTCAATTTGCCTGGCGGTACGGGATCAACGTTATCTCTCACCGGTGCGGAATCGACCAGACTGAATATCGCAGACAGCAATATTACAGGAATCAGTGCGGTTGCTAACAAGGCCCATAGCGGCCAGAACATTACGGCAAGATATACAAAAGCAGGCGGAACCATCAGCAGTCCCGTTACGATGGAAAATGGACTCGAAACAACACTTCCCAACAGTATCGGGAACGGGGTAAACACGTTCCAGTTTACCGTTACGGAAAACCAGGCATCCAGCACATATACATTGATCATTTACCAGGTTGGCAGTGAGTCTTCAGATACAACGATCACCACGATGATTAACACCATAGCCTCCGGCGACTTTACCTATGACAGTGACTGGATATTCTCCATGGCGGCTGCCGGAAAAGCTTCCCTGATCAGTCCTGAGGATAAAAACAATTATTTATCCAGTGTATTGATACAGGCAAGATCCTCCGGTACAGATGTTGCAAGGCTTGCCAAAATGATTATTGCGCTTACTGCCATGGGCATCGATCCGCGTCAGGTTCCGGACGCAGAGGGGTTCCCAATCAATCTGGTGTCCAAACTATCAAATGCGGCTACTACCGCTGATCTGGGGCTCTATGGTATCTATACGGCTCCTTATATCCTGCTGGCTTATGACTCCGGACAGTATGAAGTAGATCCCACAGCAAGTCTTTCAAGAAGAGAAGTCCTGGATTACATTTTAGAGAATCAGAGTTCCAATGATTACTCCTGGTCAGGGGATGTTGATACCACGGCTATGGTACTTCCGTGTTTATCCGCCTACCGTACGGTTAATAGGGAAATAACAGATGGCGCTACCATAGACAAAGTGAATACGGCAATTAACAATGCTGTTTCCTGGCTATCCGCACAGCAGGGAGCCGACGGAAGCTTTTCCTCCTGGGGCTCAAAAAATTCCAATTCCTCCTCAGCTGTCGTTATAGCGTTGTCTTTATTAAACATCAATGCAGATACTGACAGCAGGTTTGTAAAAGGAAGCATCAGTGCATTGGATGATCTGCTGTCATATAGGACCACAGACAATCGCTTCGGTTATTTAAATAATAGTTATAATGCCTATGCCACGCAGCAAGGCTTTGAAGCTTTAGTTTCCTATAAAAACTTAATGGCAGGCAACGGCGGTAACATTTTTAAATTCAGTCCCCTTGTTACCTTATATGATCAATGGCCTGATGCAAAGATATTAACGGATATTCTGGTAACGTCCTATCCGGCGACCCATGATAAAGGAGTAAAGCTGACTCCGAATGACCTGGAGGTAAAGGCCAAGTACAAGTCGGATAAAGGTCAGGAGCTTGTTGTCCTCTCCGGCAGTGATTACACGATTTCGGATTATGACTATCAAACAACAGGTTCAAAAACCGTCAGGGTGAGTTACCAGGGAAGAACCGCATCATTTGTCGTCACCGTTATCGACCCCAACGCTCCTGTACTGGAGTTCAAAACAATCAAGCTTTCTGTTCAGACAAAGAAGGGTTACCTTATCAAAAACAAAACCTATGTGATCGAAGAAAAGGTTACCACTGTTTTAGATGCATTAAAATCAGCTTTGGCAAAAGAAGGCTATACCGTTGAATTAAATGCTGCCGGGAATTATGTAGAACGAATTGACGGTATCGGCGAGTTTGATCTCGGTGCAAATTCAGGCTGGCTTTACTCTATTAACGGTTATACGCCGCCAACCACATCGGCTGATGATTACATTCTTAGGGACGGCGATGTTGTTCTTTGGTATTACACGCTTGATTACACAAAGGACCCAAGTTCTGAGCAATGGGTGGATAAGGAGGAAAATGCTTCCGTTATAGAAGCAGTCGTAGATAGCTCCGGCAAAGCCACGGCTACCATAGCGAAAAAAGACTTCAGCGCCCTTGTAACAGACAAAGTAAACTCCCTGAAAATTAAGAGCGATATCGCAACCCTTACCTTCGATCAGAATGCAATTAAAACCATTTCCGAAGGGGGAACCGGAGATATTAAAATCACGGCGGCAAAGCTCGATACTTCCAAGCTTTCAGATGCAGAAAAGAAACAAATCGGAAATCGTCCGGTTTATGAGTTTACCGTTACAAACGGATCGAAAACTATATCGGACTTCCATGGTAGGGTTTCCGTCAGCATACCATATACCCCGGCCTCCGGCGAAGATCCCAGTGCCTTGATCATTTATTATCTTGACAGCAATGGAAAACTTGAAATGGTGAAGGACTGTAAATACGACAGTACTGCAGGAACCGTTGTGTTTAGCACAAACCATTTCTCTAAATATGTAATCGGCTATCAGGAAGTTTCCTTCCAGGATGTAAACGGACACTGGTCCGAAACGAACATTCGTTACTTATCTGCAAGAGGAATTATAAACGGTAAAGCAGAGAACAAATTTATGCCCAATGACTCCATTACCAGAGCAGAATTTGTAACGATACTCGGGAATAAACTGGGGGTTGATTTCAGCAAATACAGTCAATCGTCATTTAGCGATGTAAGGCCGGCCGACTGGTTTGCAGGTGCCGTGGCATGGGCCTCAGGGAACGGAATCGTAACAGGTTCCGATGGCAAATTCAGACCAAACGATAGAATCAACAGACAGGAAATGGCTGTTGTTCTGGATCGCTACATGACGGATATAGAAAAGAGGAGCATGCCCCAGGAAACGAAAACCTCCGTCTTTTATGACCAAAACAAAATTGCTTCTTATGCAAAAGCTTCGGTAAGTAAGATGCAGCAGCTTGGCATTATCAACGGAAAAACTTCAACCAGCTTCGCTCCCGATGACTATGCAACCAGAGGAGAGGCTGCTAAGATGATCACGATTATGATAAAGACCGGAATTTAACGATCATATAGAAAGACCTGCTAATGGCAGGTCTTTCTTATAATCATTTCAATATTGTATATACCTTTACGTTAAAATTCTATATTGGCGTCGTTGCTCAGGAAACCATTCACCAGAGTGAAGTATTCCGGCAGGCTGTCTTCCATCCATTGAAGTTCGATTCCAAGCAATTTGCTTGTAGTTTTCCCTACATTTCCCCCAATGGACTCTATGGAATAACGCATGAATCCGGGGTTCCGGCAAGGCTCCTTCAGTTGTTTGGCACATTGTTCACAGCTATGGCAGCTTCCTGCAGAAAGGCTGATACTTCCCGGATACTTCTCTTCCAACAGCATCAGTTTCTCCGATAAAAGTTCCTTTTCCTGTCTGAGAACCTCTTTCATATACTGCTGCATCTCTTCTTTATCAGTTAGTTTCTCGATGGTATCCTTATCGAAGATAATTTTAGTTCCTAAAAGATAAATGTACCGATACTGTCTCCAATAGTCCTCAGGATGAAAGTCATAGGGCGGGCAAGACCATATTTTGCCGTAATTTCCGCATTCCTTGCAGCATTCCAAAAAGGTCTCCACATCCACATAATTTTCAAGATAGTCTTCGATAGTCGTTTTCCCTTTACATTCTTCTTTACGATACAACCTCTCCACCCTCCTTACTATTCTACCAATCCATACTTTATTTTTATACGCTCCAGCTTTTCTATCATCGGATTAGCCAGAAAAAACAAAAATATCACCGTAGCCACCGCATGAATCAGGTTGAACCAGAAGCCGGTACCGTAGACCAGTGCAGCTGTTTCCCAGGCCGGATCAGGAGTAAACATCAGGATCGTCCAAATGTCAATAATTCCGCCATAGATAAAGAAAGCGGCTAATCCACCGAAAATACAGAGCTGAAGCCTGTTTTTCTTCAGCAAGCCTTTTTGAAAAAGCACTCCTGCCAAAAATCCGATGATGCCGAAGCAAAACATTTGCCAAGGGGTCCAAGGCCCTTGACCGAAAAAGAAGTTAGAAATAAAGCCGGTCATTGCTCCTACTAAAAATCCTACCTCTCCGCCAAGACATACGCCGGAGATGATAACGATGGCAACAACAGGCTTAAATTGGGGCAGCATAAAAAATGCTGCTCTGCCGGCCACCGCAATGGCAATCAATACGGCAATCAGGATCAGTTCCCTGGCCTGAGGCTTCCGGTCTTCAAATACCATAAAGAAGGGTACCATAGTCAGGCAAATAATAACCAGACTCACCACGTAGTATTTTCTGTCATCGAGAAAATACATGCCAAAGAATATGGCAGCAGGTATCATAATCAGAATCATAAACGCGGCAGCAAGAGTCCTCTTCCTTAGCCCTGATTTTTCATTAAGTTCTGATTGCATAAATAAATCACATCCTTCGCAGTCACTGCATTGTCAAAGATATGCCGGGACATCCGATTGGCAGCAGTGGTATAAAAGCTGTTCCCGGAAAAAAATTTGTTTGGTGTATTCATCGTTACGATATTCCCGTCAAAAAACATTGCACATTGATCCCCATACTTTGCACAGAATTCAATATCATGGGACACCATAATAATCGTTACTCCCCGTTCCAAAAGCTTATTTAAAATATCGGCAAGCTTTTCCTTAAAATGACTGTCGATGCCCTTTGTCGGCTCATCCAAAAGCAGGATGGCCGGATCCAGCAGCAGAACCTTTGCCAAAGCTGCACGCTGTTGTTCCCCGCCGCTTAAATCATAAGGATGCATTTCCAGAAGATGATCAATTTCCACCAGTTCAGCCATCTTCAGCACCTTAGCCTTTTTCTCCTCTCTGGAAATGGGTTCTCTGCTCAAAATTTCAAGTAAATCCAACTCCAGCGTCTTCTCCACAAAGAGAGACTGCGGATTTTGAGGAAGCACCCCCAGACCGCCTCTAAACAGCTCTTTGTCTGTATATTTGCCGATCTCTTTGCCTTGAATCAGCACCTTTCCCCTTTGCGGCTTTAAAATACCGCTGATAATGGAAAGGGCCGTAGATTTGCCCGTCCCGTTGCCTCCCACGATACAGAAAAGCTGTCCCCTGGGAATGCGGAGGGATAAATCTTTAATGACAAAAGGCTCTTTCTTGTCATACTGAAACCAAACCTCTTTCAAATCAACCACAGTCTCTGCCTTTGATGCTGACTGACAGGCAGACGCCGTGCCTTCCTTTTCATCTTTTATCGCAGTATGTACGATGTCATGACCCTGAAAAGCCAACGTCATCCAATTTCGTCCATCTCTGACCGTGATAGGGCAGGTCTTTTCGTGATTCTTTTTTACCTCTTCAAAGATCTGCATAGGACTTGGCATCGCTTTAAACATGTCATGATTCATTCTGTGCAGTGCATCCCCTACTTTCTGGGGAATATCGTCCAAAAGCAAATACCCTTTATCCAGTACGATTACCTTATCCGACATGGGTAAGACCTCTTCCAGTCTATGCTCTGTCATAATAACTGTGGTTCCGATCTCCCGATTGATCTTTTTTACAGTATCCAGAAAATCGCCGGCAGAAATAGGGTCAAGCTGTGAGGTTGGTTCATCCAGAATCAGAATATCCGGCTGCATCGCCATGATGGATGCCAAATTCAATAATTGTTTCTGCCCGCCGGACAGCTCTTGCACATTTTTCATAAACCAGCTTTGAATGCCGAAAAAGCTTGCCATTTCAGCCACCCTCATCCGTATGGTTTTCGTATCATATCCCAGGCTTTCCAAGCCAAAAGCCAATTCATGCCAAACCTTATCCGTTACAATTTGGTTATCCGGATTTTGCAGGACATATCCGATTCTTTTGGACTGTTCCCGCATATTCACCTCTGACAGCTTTCTGCCATAGAAAAATATCTCTCCTTCTTTTCTTCCATGGGGAGCCAGCACCGTTTTCAGATTTCTGAGAAGAGTACTTTTTCCGCACCCTGATTTGCCGCAGACGGTTACGAATTCACCATACTCAACAGTAAAATTGATATTTTTTAATGCCGGTATTTCCTTCATCGGATAGCAGAAGGTTAAATTTTCGATTGTAAATGCCGCCATTTCAGTTCCTCCCTAAGATCCAGTATGATAGGAGAAAAGCAGAGCAAGGCATATGCAAAGAAAATAGCGATGCTGAATCCCGTAATTTCTACTATCTTTATTGATGGAAAATATTGAATTGTATTCTGTCCAAGAAATGCGCCTGTCAATATAAACAAGATAAAAGCAGCCATAATAAGAAGCAAGCCTTTATCTCTGCTGTCAAATCGAAAAATGGAAAAGCTCGTGCGCCCTTTTAGGCCATATCCTCTGGAACGCATGGAATCGGCAGTCTCAATTGAATTTTCCAAAGCCCAGGTGATCATAATGGACAAGATCTTCACCCCATGTCCGGCTCTTTCCAGCATGCTGCCGTTACTAACATCTCTGCCTACACATTTCTGAGCATTGGATATTATCTTAATCTGCGCCTTAAACTTAGGTACAAATCGAAGCACCATGGAGAAGATCAGAGACAATGCCGGTATGATGCGGCCAAATAAATAGATAAATTTATCGGATGTCATCACTGCATTATAGCAGGAAAACCATAGTATGACAGCAGCAAACATAAGGCCTGCAACGATTCCATAGACAATGGATTCCAGCGTGATGGGGTTGTCTCTGAAATACCATAAAATCGTAATGCCTTCGTGATTAAATAACGGATTTATCATGGAAATAACAATCATACCGGGCAGCAGGTACAGCAAATTGAATTTGACTGCTTTCCTTCCATTTAAATAGATCGAATAGGTAAAGGCCGCCACAACGGAGATGCCTAACAAAACCGGGTGGAGGAAAAACATGCTAAAGCTGATCACTGCAGCAAAAAACATAAAATTAATAATGGGATGATAGGTTGCAAAGGTATCCTTCATTCTGCCTGCTGCTCCTCTTTCTGATTTTGTGAATTCCAGTCTCCGCCTACATCGGCGCCAAGGTCACAGGTGTACACCCATTCCACTTTGTCGCCGTCCTTCAGCACGTATCGGCTGCTGCCGTAATTGGGAAACCAGTCGTTGACCTTATACATCCAACCCGACAGTTCACCGCAGTCAAACTCATAGATATTGTTAATTCCTTCTATATAATTGCTGTTATAAATAGGAGTGGCAACGAATTCCATGTGGATTTTCTGTTCTCTGGTTACACGCAGCAAGAGGTCAAAAACACTTTCCCCTTCATAAAACTCCACAGAGTTTGCCTGATAAATGCTCCCATTTTTCGGAAGTACTTCCAGCTTGGCCTGATCAAATTGATCCATGTTATCCAGTATGGTATCGCAAGAGATGGTTAAGGATGCGTGATATGCTTCCTTTTTATCGATTTGTGTTTTTTGGGGCTCCACAGGAGCAGGTTTCCCTTCCGGTACTTTTTCTGTCTGATATTGATCGAGTTTTTCAGGCTGAACAGCCTCCAGAGCAGAGTCGCTTGCTTCTTCACCGCTGTTCTCTGTATTGGTCAGATTCGTTTCAGGCACCGGGGTTTGATCCGGCGCAGAGCCCTCTCCTTTGCATCCGGTAAATACGGCAAAACACAGCATCAGCGCCAGGCAAAGCAATAACCGCTTTTTCATTACTTACTCCTTTCCGGTAGTACACGTCCTAATGAAATAAAATGGAAACTTTTTTAATTTTTAATAATAACGGTCTTCGTGGTCTGATCCCAGCTTACGTCTGCATCCAGACTTTCTGAAACAAACCGAACGGGCACCATGGTTCTGCTATTAATGAGTTTTGCAGGCACACTAAGCGTTTGCGGAACACCATTCACAGTAGCCGTTTGGTTGCCTATCACAAGTACTATGGTTTTATCTCCGAGGATGGCTGTCACCTTTTTTTCCGCCGGGTCCCAGGTCAAGGCCGCGCCTATGGCTTCAAAGATCACTTTCATGGGAACCAGCACGCTGCCATCCTGGTTCACCGGAGGCTGATCAAAGGTCAGATAGGTTCCGTTATACTTTACCTTTATTTCGGAGCTTTGGGCTATTACGTCCGTCATATCATAAAGTGTGTTTTTCCCATCCAGGTACCTGCTGTAGGCTGCCAGGGCATAAAGCCCCTGTTCTGTAGCCATTAAGTCCGAATTTCCATCAGGAGTATGGCGGAAGCTGCCCTCCGATAAATAGTAATCCATTAAAGCAGATAGGTTTGCTTTTGCATCCATTCCCAATGCAGCTTTGCCTATAATGACCTGTATAATGCTCTCTGAGGTCTTTTCCCCCCAGGTTTCAAAACCCCCGTCGGAATTCTGAATCCGGTTGAGAACTGAAAGGGCCCGGTCGATGGCAGCTTTCACCTTAGGTTCGTTTTTGTATTTTGCCAAGGCCTGCAAAGCCATGCCGGTTATATCCGGATCCGGTACATTTCCCGTCAGAGAAAAGCCGCCTTGGATACCATTGGCATCTGTGATTTCCTTGCTTAAAATATAATCAATGAGCATCTCTCTTGTAGTTTGTACTTCCGCATCGGCAGATGCAGGAACAGAATAATTTTTACTGTCAAAGGCAATTAAAGCAAAGATCGGACCGTTAATGCCCTGTTTTTTAACATTGTTGAAATCTGACAGCTTTTCAAGCAGGTTGTATCCGCCGACATTGGTAACGTCCTTGCCAATGGCGGTAAGGGCAAGAACCAGCCGGGAATACTCCGTATACTTGGTTTTCGTTAAAACCCCATCTTTTTCTTTCAGCTCCGCCACAACGTTCTGATAATAGTTATCGTAATAGTTTTGAGGCACCCCAACACCGCTGCGGGCAAGGCCCAATACGGACCACTCCCCTCCAATTGATGAAATTACAGGGTTTTTGACAGTGTTAACAATATATTTACTTATTGTGTTAAGTTTTGTCGAAACGTCTGCTTTCGTTAAACCGGCGGTTTGGCTGCCCTCTGCAAAAGCAAAAATGGGCATCGCAAATAACAATGTGAACACAAGTAAAATACAGACCGGTATTTTGAATCCCTTCCTCGAACTTCTCATTAAAAATCCCACCCTTTCTATAGAGAAATCTTCTTTATCGAAGCTGTATATTAAAAAATGCATCCTGGCTAAACGCAGGATGCATCATTGCGAAACAACAGCATCTTAATTGACTGCATACCCCATAGCCTGTGAAGCTGCAGCTTGAAGCATCTGGTGCTCCAGAATATTGGCAGGTTTTCCGACTATACGGCAGCAGGACTGTTCAGGACTTTCACCCGATTCCCTATTATTTGATTGCGCTTCTACTACGCACACCAATATCCTTTGCTATGTACTTATTTCTATGCCATTACTTTATCATAACCGACTTTACAAAGCAAGAATTGAATAGAAAACTGTTCACCTGAATTTCTCACATGGCCAGAAATAGAATTTCGTCCATCAGTTCTTTTTCTTCTGATTTTGCATAAGGATTTGTATAAAGCTCTCTGCGTCTCACATTTTAAGGAGGTATACCCTATGGTAAACATGGAAGGACTGACCGGGCGTGTAATCCTGCAAGGCTCACCTGGCTATGACGAAGCAAGACAAAATTATAACGGCCGCTTTAACAAATTCCCTAAAATAATCGTTTACTGTGGGGTCACTCAGGACGTTGTCAATGCAATCCTATGGGTACGTAAGCACAGGCTCCCGTTTCGCATCCGTGGCGGCGGACACAGCTATGAAGCATTTTCCCTTGTTAACGGCGGTCTCATCATTGATGTCAGCGGGCTCCTAACGCTGCAAGTCAATAGAGAGCGCGGCACAGCACAGATAGGCGCAGGGTTCCGTTTGCTTCCTTTGTACCAAGCGCTTTGGGATCAAGGAGTAACCATCCCTGCCGGGACTTGTCCGACAGTCTGTATATCCG
Organism: Sinanaerobacter chloroacetimidivorans; assembly: GCF_018128545.1. Lineage (GTDB taxonomy): Bacteria > Bacillota > Clostridia > Peptostreptococcales > Anaerovoracaceae > Sinanaerobacter > Sinanaerobacter chloroacetimidivorans. The sequence continues at coordinate 82,114 of NZ_JAGSND010000006.1, forward strand.
GAATAACACTCGGAGGAGGCTACGGATTGTTATCCAGGCTATTTGGAATGACCTGCGATAACCTCCTTGAGGTGGAAATGGTTACAGCGCAAGGCAAAATTATCCGTGCCAATGACAGTCAACATCGCAATCTATTTTGGGCCTGCCGCGGCGGGGGAGACGGCAGCTTTGGTGTGATTACATCCTTTACCTTTCGAGTTCATCCGATTGGGAATGTCGCTCGTTACAGAATAACATGGAACTTTGCCGACCTCAGAAAAGTGGTGCGTTATTGGCAGATGTGGGCTCCCCATACCGATTTCCGTCTAACCTCTTTGCTATTACTTCCTGCGCAAAATCAGGGCGATCTACGTTCCAGCGGCGTATTTGTCGGCTCAGAACAAGAGCTCAGGCAGATTTTACACCCCCTGCAAGAGGCGACTCGGCCCAAGACCGCTGAGTTCCATTCCACTACTTGGATCGAAGCAGCCCGTTTGTTCGCGGGACGACCCGTAAAGCAAGAGAAATTTAAAAATTCTTCTGCCTATGCCTACGAACCTTTGTCAGATGCAGCTCTAGACATACTGATTCATAACCTGCAAACCGTACCCGGCCCGGCTAATGTGGCGGCCTTTGACTCCTATGGGGGGGCGATTGGCCAAGTACGCGCCGATGCAACGTCATTCGTGCATCGTAAGGCCTTGTTCGTGATCCAATACCAATCCTATTGGGAGCAAGATGCGGAAGCAGATAAAAACATCCAATGGATCGAGCGATTTCGTACCTCTATGCTCCCCTATACTCGCGGCGCATTTCGCAACTACTGCGACTCCTTGATCCCTGATTGGCCTGCTGCATACTTCGGAGATAACTTCGCCAGGCTGAAGAATGTTAAACAAATATACGATCCTGAGAATCTTTTTCGCTTTGAACAAAGCATTCCAAAATAAAATATATTCAGTAAGTAATCTTAAGAAAAATTCTTCGAAGTACTCTGCATAGCGTATAGGGGGGTGTTGGAATTGGCAATTTACGAATGGGGGGTTGACTCCGCCGAGAATGTAACGGAAGATTTATTTCAATGTGTTTTGTGTAATTTCGGATATCCGAAATTTTGGGGAAGATACCTGGTAAGAGTTCCTGGTGTTTCAGAAGGGCTAACAAAACAGGAAATCACATTGATTCGAAGTAAAGGTATAAAATTATTACCTATTTATAATTTTTTTCAAGAGGCAATAGGATATATGCAGGGAAGAGAAGCTGCAAATCTTGCAGTATTTCATGCTCGAAATCTCGGAATACCGAAAGGTACTCCATTATTTGCGAATATAGAGCGATTTTTTCAAATTGATCACGAATGGATTCAAGGTTGGACGGAGGCAATACTTACAAGCGGATATAAAAGCGGTATTTACAACGATCCGGTGACAGGTGGTTTTAGTAAAGCGTTTTGTAATGCAGCAAAGGAAAATAAAAAAATAAAAATGCTGAATATATTATGGAGCGCCGAGCCGGAGTTGGAACCTAGCGGTCCTTGGAATCCTCCAAATTATAGACCGTTGGCCCCTCATTGCGGCGGAAGAGTATGGGCTTGGCAATACAGCAGAAAGGTAACTCAGTGTTCAATTGATACTAATTTAGCCAACAGCAGCTTAGTAAATATTCTATGGTAATATTCCCAGACCCATCAAAAATTTTTTTTAAATAATTAAAGTTTTTGTGATTTAGTTACAGATAGAATTTTTTAGATGATTATAATGGAATTATAGAACAAATAATAATAAATATATTTTCTAATTTGTTCACCAAAATCGCTATTGCTTATTAATAATAATAAATAAGGAGTTGAATAAAATGAGTGCATTAACAATTACGAAAGAAAATTTTGAATCTGAGGTTCTGCAATCTGATAAACCGGTATTACTTGATTTCTGGGCAGCCTGGTGCGGACCCTGCAAAATGGTTTCACCGGTTATTGACGAAATTGCCAGTGAAATCCAGGATGCTAAGGTATGCAAGATCAATGTAGATGAGCAACCGGAGCTTGCCGCCAAGTTTAAAATTATGAGCATTCCCACGCTGGCTGTCATGAAGGGCGGTGAGGTCATCCAAACTGCAGTAGGCGCAAAACATAAGTCGGCGATCCTGTCCATGCTTAACGCCTGATCCATGCTCAGGCGTTTGGCAGGAGCAAAACATCAAAAAATAGACTATGTTGTTGAATTATTTTACACATAGTCTTTTTTAGTTTTCAGGTCCTGGCAGGACTCATTCCGGATGCAATAATCCCCTTTGCCATATAGCTGCCCATAAGAACAGCCGTATCCTCCAGTTTTTTATAAATTGTATTCTCCAGATCATAATTGCCTTGCATCTGAGCCACGATTCCATCTATTGTCGTTTTGATATATTGATCCAGAAAATTTCTCCATATGTTCTCGTCCCAATAAATATTAATTTTAGAAAGGAATGATGCCAGTTCACCAGCACTTCTATACCATCGGGCTGTACTTGTGTTTACCAGCTCCGTATCTCCTTTATACATGCCATCAATTACATTCATGGCGCTGATAATAAAATTGGTCAAATGGTTTACAAAATCCTGTGCTACTTTTGTGCCATAAAATAGACTTATCGTTTCATAAAAATCTGAAGGCGCACTGTATAATTGATTTGCAATCGCCTCTAAATTCGGCAGATTATAGACAGTAGAACGTAAATAAGCTCTTGTCCAAGAGGCAATATTCATCCAGTATCTTAGGAATGCAATAATGATATTCATTTGCTCATGAGTGATTAAGTAGGGTGTTTCCGGAATTGTCCCTTCCTGGTTACGGTTAACCATTTGATATGTCTCCTTAAAGAATCGAATACTACAATATATGAAAAAGGACTTCTTTTGGTTTGTTTTTAACTCAAAAAGAAGTCCAGAATTATCTTTAAGGTCTAACCTTATTCCAGTGCAAGAGCCCTCATCGGACAGAACTTTACGCATTTACCGCATTTGATGCAGATATCCTCATTCACCTCGGGCGCTGCATTTCCTTTCTGAGACAATGCACCTACCGGACAGATCCTAACGGACGGGCAGGGATGGTTTTGAGGACATCGGCTTACCTTTACCACCAAATTCTTATCATTTGCAGATTCTTTATTATTATTTTCCTTATGGATTTGAAAAAATTTGTTCATAGTTATTTCCCTCTATTCCTTACTTATGATTCATTTTCTCCTATTATACCGTATCCAGACTGATCCTTCTGTGATTTAATCACTTGAGAACTCCAAAGAATCAATGATTTTACTTTAATTTATTAAGGTTCTTTTCCAATGTTGACAGAAGAATTGAATCCCGATAAACTATAACCAGACTTTTGGTCTTGATCTTTACGTAAAATATAAATCATTTAATTATAAATCATTTAATATATAAATTTTTCAATGGAGTTGATAAGATTGGCCAGACCCACAAAATGGAGAAAAATCGAGAATATACCGGCAATCCCTTACTTTGTTCCTTCAGAGCAGGACATCCCTGAACTGCCGAAAAATGTTTTAAAGCTGGAAGAGCTTGAGGCCATAAGGCTGAAGGACCTGGAAGGACTGGAACAGGAAGAATGTGCTTCCAGGATGGAAGTTTCCCGTCCTACCTTTCAACGTATCCTGATTTCTGCAAGGGAAAAAATTGCCGACAGTCTGATAAATGGGAAAACCATTTTGATAGAGGGCGGCAACTTTACCAGAAACATCTGCCCGGTAAAATGTTCCGGCTGCGGCAAGGAATGGATGGAAAGCTTTGAAAAGCTGGATGCTATTAAACATAAGGAATATGTCTGCCCAAGCTGCGGCTCTCCGGATATAACTTGTGAAAAAAGCTGCAAAGGAAAGTTCTGCCATAAAAATTGTTGTCATCACAGTCTATAATTGATTTCATTTTTTTAGTATATTTGGCAACAATAAACCAGGGGGTTTATTGACATATGTCCAAAACAGAGTATACTAAAATCGTAACGAGTATATGCTAAAATGAAAATCAATAAAAGGAGAGCATAAAAATGAGCGAAAATTGCAGCAAAACCTGCAGTACCTGTGATAAAGATTGCAGCGAAAGAGAAGAGCAGCCGAAAAGTCTGGTAGAAAAGCCTCACGATTACAGTAATATTAAGAAAGTAATCGGTATTGTCAGCGGAAAAGGAGGCGTAGGCAAGTCTTTGGTAACCTCTATGCTGGCAGTATCCATGAGGCGGATGGGATATAGCACAGCAATTCTGGATGCCGACGTTACAGGCCCTTCCATTCCAAAAGCCTTTGGCATTAAGAAAAAAGCCGTAGCTAACGAACTAGGAATCCTCCCGATCGAAACCAAAACCGGCATTGATATTATGTCGGTGAATCTCCTGCTTGAAAACGACACGGATCCTGTTATCTGGAGAGGTCCGATTATCTCCGGAATGGTGAAGCAATTCTGGACTGATGTCATATGGGGTGATATTGATTATATGTTTGTTGATATGCCGCCGGGAACAGGTGATGTATCTTTAACGGTCTTCCAGTCTTTACCGATCGATGGAATCGTTATCGTAACTTCCCCTCAGGAATTGGTCTCCATGATAGTCTCAAAAGCCGTAAAAATGGCAGATATGATGAATATCCCCATTCTGGGGCTGGTAGAAAATATGTCCTATCTGGAATGTCCTGACTGCCATAAGCAGATCAAAGTATTCGGAGACAGCCACATAGATACCATTGCAGAAGAATACGGAATTCAAGTGATTGCAAAACTTCCGCTAAATCCTGAAATCGCTTCTCTTTGCGATAAGGGGATGATAGAACTTCTGCAGGGAGACTATTTAAATGAAATTGTTGATAAAATAGAAAAAGTGACAGAATAAATAATAATGGAAGCCGCCCGCCGGGGGAAAGCGAAATGGAAGCTGCCCGCCAGGAAAAAGCGAAATGGAAGCTGTCTGCCAGGAAAAAGCGAAATGGAAGCTGCCCGCCAGAAGAACGCGGAATGGGCGGTGATGCAGCTGAAATCCTAAAAAAGAATGAAGCTCCGGAACATAGGATCCGGAGCTGTTTTTATCAGTGGGTAACCGTCTCCAGGCCCCTTTCCTCCATAACTGTGAGACTGCTTAGATTAAGGCATAAGTACTCAATTCCGTCTTCCTCCAGCCACTCGAGAGTGCCCACTACTTCAATCCAGTCATTTTCCTCGGGGAGATCCCCGTCCCAGTAAAATTCGAACCCGGCAAGGCTATCGGTAGTGCAGCAGCCAGGTCCGTTTCGTACAACATTATTATAGTATTTTCCGTCATACTCTGAAATCAAATAAAATCCTTGGAGCTTAATATTCTTGTTCATGTAATCGTCGGTATTCACATAAATGTCGTTTATCTGTGTGACAAACATTTCTTCGGAGATCTCCATCGTCGGCAGGCCGTTTTCCGCTGTCACGACTTCTTTTTCTTTCTCCTTGCATCCTGTGAAAAAGAGCAAAACCAACAGGGCCAGAATCAAGAGACTAATTTGGCAGCCTTTACTTTTATCGCTTTTATAATTCATCCTCGTTCCCGGCCTCCTGTTTTAATTAACGCAATTGCACAACAAATGCCAAAAACGAATAAATTTACCGCCACAATGCTTGCCCCCGCCGGGGTATCAAAGGTATAAGATGCCAGGGTGCCAAAGAAGAAGCATACCACCGAAATAACGGAAGAGCTGATGATAACACCCTTAAAGCTCGTAAAAACACGCATGGAGGATAAAGCCGGAAAGATAATCAGGCTCGAGATAAGCAGCGCTCCCATGATTCTCATGCCAACCACGATGGTTATCGCCGTAAGAAACGCAATGAGCATATTATAAAGCCCCGACCTGGTTCCCGTAGCTTTTGCAAACCCTTCATCAAAGGTAACCGCAAATATTTTGTTGTAAAAAAAGATAAACAACACCAAAACCACAATAGACAAAACGATGCTGAGATAAACATCGCTCTTGCTCATTGCCAGAATGCTTCCAAAAAGGAAGTTGCATACATCCGTATTCAACCCTGTGGTTAAGGACGTGACGATTACGCCCAAAGCAATGGAGCTGCTGGAAATCAGAGCAATTGCAGCATCCCCTTTAATTTTGCTGTTTTCACTGATTCTAAGCAGTAAAAATGCAGCAAGCACCACCACCGGAACTGAAACCTGCAAAGGTGCAAGATTCATTGCCATGGCAACCGAAAGTGCTCCAAAACCCACATGTGACAGTCCGTCACCGATCATAGAGTATCGCTTTAATACCAGGCTGACGCCAAGCAAGGCAGAACAAAGAGCAACCAGCATCCCAACAATAAGTGCCCGAACAATAAAGCTATAGGAGAGCAGTTCCCGAATCAGATCAATCATGACGGCCACCTCCCACAGACGGGTTCTGTTTTTTTCTTAGGAAACGTACCCCGGGTGCAGAGTTTTTATAGTCGGCAGTAGTTCCGAAAAATTCCATTCCGCCATTGATATGTAGAATTTTATCCGCATGCTCAACCGCGGAATAGACATCGTGGGAAACCATAAGAACCGTAACACCCTTCTCTTTATTCAGTTTTTCTATCAATGCGTACAAGTCCGCGGTTGCAATGGGATCGAGCCCCGTCACAGGCTCGTCCAGAACAAGCAAAGTCTCAGCAGCGCAGAGTGCTCTTGCTAGCAATACCCTTTGCTGCTGTCCCCCCGACAATGCTTTATAAGACTTGTTTTTCAGCTCCTCAATTCCCAACTGTTCCATATTTTCAAGGGCTGTTTTCTTTTCCCTAACAGAATAAAATGGTTTCAGCCCTCTGCTGTTTAAGCAGCCTGACAGAACCACTTCAAACACAGATGCGGGAAAATCCCGCTGCACTATGGTCTGTTGAGGTAAATATCCTACTTTATTTTGTTTCACACCGTCGCCGAAGGCTATGACTCCCGATTTCAGAGGAAGCAAGCCCAGTATCCCTTTCATCAGTGTGGATTTTCCCGAACCGTTTTCCCCTACAATGCAGATATAATCTCCGGAGCGGACATCAAAGCTGATATCTTCAACCGCCAGCCTCCTGTCATACCCTATCGATACATTATTACAACTGATCTGCGCCATTTATTTCAACCCTTCCCTTAGATTATCTGCATTCTGCCTCATTAAGGATAAGTAGGTTGCCCCCTGCTTCATCTCTTCACGTGTGACATTATGGCAGGAATGAAAAAGCAGCATCTCAGCTCCGGTTTCTTCACTGATTGATTTCGCAACTTTAGGTTCCGCAATCTCTGCATAGTAAATCACCGGGATTTTCTCTTCCTTGATCTCCTCTATCAAATGTGCCACCGTTTTAGCGCTGGGCTCCGTCTCTGTGGAACAGGAATCGAAAGCGGCTTCATAATCCAGGCCATACTCATGTGCAAAATAATATAGGGCAAACCTGCTGCCAAATATCAGTTCGTTTCTTTTTCCCTGTTTCACAATATCACGGAATTCCTTGTCCAGCTGATCCAATTCTCCGAGGTACTTTTCCGCATTGTCACTGTAGTATTCCGCATTATCCGGATCTATGCGGCAAATTGCATTCAAAATATTATTTACCATTGCTTTTGCAATCACAGGGCTGGTCCAGATGTGCGGATCATAAACATGTTCATGCTCATGTTCTTCCCCTTCTTCCTCGTCATTCTCTGCTAAGTCCTCATGCTCGTGTTCATGCTCTGCTTCAATGTCTTCTGTCTTGACGAGATCAATTCCCTCTGATACATCAACAACCACACTCTTGCTTTTATCCATACCCTGAATAATTCTGTCCGACCACACTTCCATATACTTTCCGGTATAGAGAAACAAATCCGAATTGTTTATTGATATGATATCCGAAGGTGTCGGCTCAAAGGAATGGGCTTCCACTCCCGGCGGCATTAACAGAACAACATCGGCTTTATCTCCGACAATGGCCCTGGCAAAGTCATATTGAGGAAACAGCGTCGCCACAATATTGATTTTCGTGCTGTCTTTTCGGCTCACCTGCATTTCTTCCGGGTCCGAGCCGCACCCGATCAGCAAAAGACTTAAGATTACAGCTAGGGCCGCAACCCTCATGATTCCTTTTCTATTCATAAAATCCCCCTTTAGTTTTTCTCTGAGCATCCTTTGCATTTTCCATAAAGAACCGTTTTGGATTGATCAATATGAAAATTGTGATTTGATAAAACATGGGCATACATTTGATCAAGATATCTGCATTCCAGGTGGATCAGTTCACCGCAATCCACACATTTCAAATGAAAATGCTCATGACATTGATTCAGAGTATCTATGTATTGATAACAGGCACCGGCTCCTTCTTCAATAAAATACTTCCGTACCGTCCCCTGGGAAACCAGCTTGTCCAAATATCGATAAACCGTGGTTTTACCCACCGCATCTTTTTCCTTCCTCAAAGAAAAAATAATCTCATCTACCGTAACATGCTTATCTTTATTCTGGATTAAACAGTTTAATATCAAATCCTTTTGTTTTGTTTTATAAGTGGTTGCAGCACTCATTACCGGGTTCCTCCTTGCTTCATCCAATATGAAATTGATTTTCAATTTCATATTATATTCCTATTCTGCACCAAGTCAAGGAAAAATATTCAAAATAAAAAAAGACTTTTTAGGGCTTACTGAACAATTCAGAAAAGGCATATTAACGATTCCAGTCATTTCTGAATTCATTAAGTGCAAGGTTTTTCCATATATCGGGCAAAAAACCTTGCTCTTAATGCGAAGGTGATCGATTACATCCGGTCTGAACAAATTTTTTAATTTCCGGTTTGTTCAGCAGCGCCTATTTATGATTTTACCCTTTTTCCACCCGATCTACACAAAAACAACACAAAGCTGCTCTACAATAAAACCATAGCAGGAGATACTCATGCGAGCACTTTCCTTCTTTTAATAGATACACACTTTATAAAAGCCCCCAGGTTGAATTGCCTGGGGGCTTTTATTTCACATATCCGATACTGTGTGTAAATATAAAATTTTTCTTATCGACTTACTCTCCAGGGTGCTCTTCCACCCATGCTTTAATTTTTTTAAAGGATTCCTGGCTTATTACATGTTCTATCCTGCAGGCGTCCATAGCCGCCGTTTCCTCATCGATGGCCAGGGCGTTCACCAAATACTTTGCAATCAGCCGGTGGCGTTCATAAACTTCGGCTGCCTTCTGTTGGCCGGACTCTGTCAAATGGATGCTGCCGCCCTCTTCTACCGTTATGAGCCCTGCCTTTTTCAAAATGCCCATTGCCCTGCTGATGCTGGCTTTCGTATAATCAAGCTCATTTGCGATATCAATGGAACGTACCGAACCGTTCTTATTTTGCAGTATTAAGATCGTTTCCAGATAGTTTTCGCCGGATTCCTGAATTCTCATATCTTACCCCCAAAAAAATCTACAATTTTCTATATATTAACATAAAATAAATTCTTTTTCAAATTTCAAGAAAAAGAAAAATATTAGAATTTCTATTGACAAAAACGAGTTAGCAGTAGTAAACTGTAACTGAGGTTAGCAAAAGCTAACCAATTATCTGTTACCAAAATGAAAGTTAAGGAGGTTGTTATTATGCCATTGTCATTAATGAAAGCGGGCGAAAAAAATACGATCAAGAGAATTACCGGCCAGGATGAAACCAAACGATTTTTGGAAAGCCTGGGCTTTGTTGTAGGCAGTTCTGTAACCGTAGTTTCAGAAATTGGCGGTAATATGATTCTTAACATTAAAGATACACGTGTTGCCCTGGATAAAAACATGGCACGCAGAATTGTTGTTTAGTTTTATTATTTATTTCATTTTATATTGAAAAACAGGAGGATCACAAAATGAAAACATTGAAGAGTACTCCTCTCGGCGAAACAGTTACCGTGGTAAAACTTGACGGTGAGGGCGCAGTCAAAAGAAGAATTATGGACATGGGCATCACCAAAGGTGTAAAGGTTTTTGTTAAGAAAGTGGCTCCTCTGGGAGACCCCATTGAAGTTACCGTCAGAGGCTATGAATTATCTCTCAGAAAATCAGATGCGGAAAAGATTTTAGTTGAGTAAGCGATGAACGACGCAGAACCTATGGAAGTTCTGTATATTTTATGTCGGCATGTTAGTCTATTCTAACAATTCCGCTGCAAGCTTATAGAAGAAAGGAAAAGATCATGGGTATTACAATTGCACTTGCCGGAAATCCCAACAGTGGTAAGACAACAATGTTTAATGAGCTTACCGGCAGCTCTCAATATGTAGGTAACTGGCCCGGCGTTACCGTGGAAAAAAAAGAAGGAAAACTGAAAAAGCATAAGGATGTTACCATTATGGATTTACCGGGAATCTATTCCCTTTCCCCTTATACTTTGGAGGAAGTCATAACTAGAGATTATCTAATAAAGGAAAAACCGGATGTCATCATAAACATTGTTGACAGTTCTAATATTGAAAGAAATCTGTATCTGACCATGCAATTAAAGATGGTAGGAATACCGGTAATCATCGCACTGAACATGCACGATGTAGTTGAGAAAAGAGGAGATAAGATTGATCTCGCCAAGCTGTCTTCAGAGCTTGGCTGCGAAGTAATCCCTACCTCAGCGGTGAAGGGTACAGGCTTAAAGGAACTGATCGCTAAAGCCATACAGATCGGCAATTTCAAAACAAAATCTGAAGTAGATCCTCTGTTTCTGAAGGAGGCCTTCGGTGAATTGGATGACGACCAGGAAGAGGAAGCAGTAAGCAAACGCTATGATTATATTCAGGAGCTGGTTGCTAAAACGGTAAAGAAGAAACATGGTGTTCAGGAGGATACCGGTTCTGATAAAATCGATAAAATCGTTACCAACAGATGGCTGGCACTGCCAATCTTCTTCGTCAGCATGTGGATCATTTACTACATATCCATTGTAACCGTCGGCGATATGTCTATCGGATGGGTGGAAAGTCTCTTCGGTTGGATTCAGGGCGGTGCCGAGACCTTGCTGGTGAGCCTGGGAGCAGCTGATTGGACGATGGATCTGGTTCTCAATGGGATAATCGGCAGCCTGGGAGCGATCTTCACCTTCGTGCCTCAGCTTATGATTTTGTTCTTCTTCCTGTCCTTGCTGGAGGACAGCGGTTATATGGCTCGTGTAGCCTTTATCATGGACCGGATCTTCCGCAGATTCGGATTATCCGGCAAGTCCTTCATCCCTATGCTCATCGGAACCGGATGTTCGATTCCCGGGGTAATGGCCAGCCGTACCATCGAGATCGAAAGAGACAGAAGAATGACCATTATGCTGACACCTTTTATACCTTGCGGAGCAAAGCTACCGGTATTTGCCATGTTCATTGCCATGATGTTCAGGGAGCAGACCTGGGTTGGACCTTCCATCTATCTCATCGGAATTACAGGAGTGATTCTATCCGGCATCATATTGAAGAAATTCAAGCTCTTTGCGGGCGATCCTGCGCCGTTTGTAATGGAATTGCCTACTTATAAGATTCCGAAGTTAAAGGGCGTTACCATTCATATGTGGGAAAAAGCGAAATCCTTTATCAAAAAGGCCGGAACGATTTTATTTGCAGCCTGTGCGATTATATGGTTCCTGCAGAATTTCAGCTTCACAGGCTACGTAGGGCCGGAAGCTATCGAAAATAGTATTCTTGCACAGATTGGAAACGCAATAAGATGGGTATTTATTCCTTTAGGATTCGGAGATACCTGGGCAGCACCGGTTGCCGCCATTACAGGCCTTGTTGCAAAAGAAGTTGTGGTTGCCACTTTTGCATCGGTGGGTACAATTATTCCCATCATGTTCAGCCAGGTTACAGCCTTTGCCTTCATGATGTTCATCTTGTTCTCTGCACCTTGTGCCGCCGCTATCGGTGCAATGAAAGCCGAGTACGGCAGTTGGAAATGGACCTTATTTGCAGTAGGTTATCAGACCGGGGTAGCATATGTCGTTGCATTGCTGATTAATGTGATTGGAAACATCATCTTTAAAGGAACTTCTTATGTTACGAAAACCGCTCTTGATATCAGTCTTATGGAGAAGGCGGCAGAGAGCGATGTAGTAAACGGCAATATCGTCTTTATCATCTTCGGAGTGCTTCTTGTGATCGGACTGGTTATCACAATAGGAAACAAGATCAGAAGCTCAAAAGATTATATGGAAATTTCAGAAGTATCAACTGAAAAGAATTAAATAAAATAAAGTGAATAGGAGGGCAGCTTTATGGTAGATTTTATTATCGGTGGATTAGTCTTGATCGCAGTTATTTTTGCGGTCCGACAGGTTATTAAGAACCAGAAGAACGGAGGCTGCGCGGGCGGTTGTTCCGGTTGTTCACAAGGAAGCTCATGCCGTGTGTATGAGGATTTGGAAAAGGAAATTCAGGAAAAGAACAAGGGAAAATAAATTATACTTAGAAACTCCTTATACACATTCAGCTATAAAGCAGCCGGAAATGCATCGTCATTTCCGGCTGTTTACCTTGTTTTATCATTATTTTTGTTTTTAACTTATGCTTCTTTGTTTCCAGCTGTTTTTTAAGACTCTCCGATACTGACAGTAATGTCTGCAAGGCTGCCGTTTACCATTCTCAAGAGATCCGGCACAGATAACTCCATTTGCAGGCCTACTTTGCCGCCACTGACAACAATGGCATCCAAATCCTGAGCGCTTTTATCTATTACAGTTGGGAACAGCTTTTTCATTCCCACCGGTGAACAGCCTCCCTTGATATACCCTGTTATTTTCGTGATGTCCTTTGCCGGAATCATTTCTATCTTCTTCTCTCCAAAATGTTTTGCGGCAGCTTTCAAATTCAATTCTTTTTCTACGGGGATAACACAAACATAATTTTCTTTCCCCGATCCCTGGGTGACCAGGGTTTTGAATACCCTTTTCGGATCCATCCCTGTGGCTTTTGCAACAGAGACTCCGTCTAGAAACCCGTCCGGTGCATCGTATTCATAAACTCTATAAATTATTTTCTTTGCATCTAGCAATCTTACCGCATTGGTTTTCACACTGGACATTTTGTCCTCCTTGTCTTCTATTATTTTGTTGCATCGTATATTGCAAATATACCATGCCAGCTTCCTCTGCCATAGTAATCGTCATATTTATCACTCATCCAAACATCATTATACTCCTCTTCCTGCCATTCTCCAAGCAGCCGTTCATCTTTTCCGTCTGCAGAAACCATCCAGATGCTCATAGAACCGTCATAGTCTTCGGCATTTGCCCTTCCAAAGACCAGATATTTCTCATTATTTAACAGGATGGGACTTTCACAGCGATACTGAGGATCAGAGGTGATTTCCCTGATTTCACGGGATCCGTTAAGCGCCATGGCATAAAGCTGTCTTTTCAATGGATAAACGTTTTGATAATCCTCTGACATCCATTGCCCTTCATCGAGACCCTTCAGATCTGTCTTTTTCATGGCTGCAAAGTAAAGGGTTTTCCCATCGGCCGAAAACTGAGGCATAGCCGGTACAAGTCCTTTTCTGTAAATTTCCTGAAGGGTATGAAAGACGGCACTGCTGCCGCTCACATCTGTAATTTCATCTATCCGCTTGTCGGCAAACATATCCCTGCCGTAACCGGTCAGTGCTGCGATATTGTTCTTCCTGGAAAAGCTGATGTTCTCATCGTAAGCCAGCAGGCTGCTGTCGAAGGTGGTGGTCTTCTTCGTATCGACATGGTAGAACAGACAATTCACACCATCCGCGCTGAGAGACCCGGATTGAGGCTTATCCCAAACAGTCAGGATTGTTCCGTCCCGTGACCATGGGCCGGGTTCCGGGTTGTTGCCAAGACTTTCGGGCGTGGATCGGATAGGCTTCACCACCAGTACAGCTTCCTCGGATGGTAAATTCAGAACGTACATACCTCCGCTGTAATAGTAGCCTCCTTCTCTGCCGTCTTCTATTCGGTTATCCTGCACGTTAACATTATAGGCAAGATATTTTTTATCCGGAGATGCTTTTAAGTTCTCATACGTAATAGCAATATCAGGGTTTTGAGAAACCGCCTCCGGCCAGAGGGAGAGATCCCTTGTTTCATACTCCAGCAGTTCTTTCCCTTCGCTGCTCGTTACATGTAAATCAGCTTGCAGCAGTTTCCCATCCTTTGTGGATATCAAGAATGAATTTTCAGGTCCCGCACAATAGGAAAGAACCTCCTCCCCAAGCATTATATTTTGCCCTGAGGCTATATCATAAACAAAAATGGTGACTCGGTCTATGTATGTATCGGAGTTATTTTCTCTCACCGTTTTCCGGAAAATAATTCTGTCGCCCTTCTCCGAGAAAACCGGATAAGACAGCCCTCTGTCATCAAGCACCTTATTTGGCGTCTCCCCGGTTAAATTGGTCAAATAAAGCCCATCTGAAGCAGCATATACCAGCCGGCTTTCAGCCATAGCCTCCTCCGGATTTTTTGATACAGGATCAAACGTACATCCTGTAATCAAAATCATAAAAGCGACAGCTAACAAGCAGCAAAATATTTGGTATTGTGCCTTACCGGCAAATTTACATAAAGACACGGTATACTCCTTTCTTTCTCTTGTCTAATACCAGAACCCTGCTAGTAACAAACAATGCCATTCTAGAACGATAGAATGGCATTGTCAATAAGCAGCAAATCTTATTTTATCTATTTATTTTATTTTTCGAAAAGGATATTTATACTTTAACTTTCGTTCCTTCCTGGATTTCATCTTCCGGAGAAAGAATAATCACGTCGCCCTCTTCCAACCCGGAAAGCACCTCTATGAAGTCCTCCCCTTCCAGACCCAGTTCCACTTCACGGAGAACCGCTTTTCCGTCGCTGACAACATAGACATAATCCTTGTTTTCCAGTTCAAATACGGCTTTATCGGAAACGCGAACCGCGTTCTCCCGCTGATCTACTGAAATCTCAATGTCTAAGTTGCTTCCAAGCCGAAGCGCTGTGGATTGACTCAAAGCAATTTCTATGGTAACACGCTTCTGGTTAATCCCCAGATCAGACATCTTCTCCTGAGCCTTTACATGAATCTTTCTTACCTTGCAGTTTTCATCGGTAAAGCCTGCATCTTCATTATATACCTTTACAGGATCTCCAACCTGAACCAGGTCTGCATCCTCAGCGATTAAATCTACTTTCACATAGATATTGGATAAATCCGAAATTTCGAACAAGGAAGCTCCTGCCGTCACGGTTTCTCCTGCCTTTATGAATACTTCGGTTACGGTTCCGTTTATTGGCGCCGTAACCCCTGCCGCCCCGCTGGATTCCTCATAGCTCTTGATCGTATAACTGAGCGAGGAAATTTGCGCTGACAGCTGCTTGGCTGCGGTGTTTGAAGCATTATAATCTTCGTAGCTTAAAGCGCCTTGCTCATAAAGGGTTTTATTCTTATCGGCAAGATTCTTCGCCTGATTGTATTGGGCTTGAAGCCCGGCCAAATCAGACTGCAGACTTTTGATATCCATCTGGGCACTTGTAACTTCGCTTTCCATCAGTTTGCTGCCCGCAGTAACGCGATCCCCTTCTTCCACCAGTACTTTACGAATTTCACCGGAATTTTTCGCAGCGATCACTACTGTATTTTCTGCTTCCACAGTGCCGGACTCCTTGATCAGCTTTATTACCTGACCTTTATCCACAACAGCGGATTCTACCTCTGCCCCATTCATCGAGGCTCCTATGATAGAAATAAGTACCACGGCTGCTGCCGCTGCTCCAAGGATGATCCACTTTCTCTTCTTTTTTAAACCTTTCATTGTTGATACCCTTCCATTCTTCAATAGTTTAACGATAAATGATCAGTCTATGATTCTCTGTTTTTCAACGCTTGCAAGAAATCCAGCCGGTTGATTTTCCGATAGGTGGCAAGCTGTGCCAGCAGGATAAACCCGATGGTAAAAATACAGGCAAAAATTCCGGCCGATAGGGTCGGCGACATATCGATGCTATACAAGTTGGTGGTAAATGCCGCCGAACTGTATTTCAGCATGAGATTGCCTATGGGGATGCCCAACAGAATGCCTACGATCATAATCATATTATTCTCTTTCAATATCATTCTAAAAATTTCACTTTTGCTGAATCCCAGTACCCGCAGGGAGGAGAATTCCATTTCCCGTTCCCCGAGACTCACAATGGTTGCGTTATAAACGATGCAGAAACCTAAAATACCTGAAAAAACTACCATGAATCCAACATAAACCACCATCAAAGTCATGTACTCGTCATACACCGCTCTCATTTCTGCCGTGGACAGTACCGTTGCAATATTTGAAGCCGGGATCAGTTTCTCGTTTACATTTTTATCAGAGGAATTTACATAAACTCCCGTTACAATATTTTTATCAAGCAGCTGTTCTCCCATGTTGTTGATTTCCATATACGCATTCATACCCAAAGCCTGCTTGATAACACCTTTCACCTGCAGATACACGTCATCCTGATTGGGAAGGTAGCTTTTCACCTGCACCATATCTCCTTTCTCAACACGCAGGATGTTTGCAAGGTTCTGAGAAAGAAGGATCCCCCTCTCCGGAATGGTAACCGGCTTTTCGTCCGTGTCTATAAAGGAATAGAACTGCGTATTCTTTGAAAGGCCGATAATGCTTACCGATTGTTTTTTATTTCCGTTTGCCAGTTCAAAGGGATATTCGATTTTTCCTTCCATGTAGTCAATATCGATAATATGATTCAGATCCCGTATGACACTTTTATAAACAGGGGTCTGAAAGCTGATATTGTAGTCCATTTTCTGAAATTCTAAAAAGTGCTTATTCATCATCTGATCGATCACCGCGGGCATGCTGGTTGTAAACAGCATCATACCGTAAGTAAGTATGACCCCGGTGAGTACAAATAACGTACGTTTTTTATTTCTGAAGATATTTCTGCCCACCATCTTGTTGCTGAAGGATAAGCGTTTCCATATAAAAGGCAGTTTTTCCAGAAGAATTCTTTTACCGGATTTTGGTGCATCGGCTCTCATGGCGTCTGCCGGTGTGATCTTCAAAACGCCTCTTGCTCCTATCATCCCTGATACGGCGCATATGACAGAAGACAACACCATAGCCATCAGGACATAGGAATAATAAAACTCTATTCTCAGTAAAGGGATGTTAAAATACTGCAAGTAGTTTTGTGTCATGGCGCCTGCCAGGCCCATTCCCAGTATGGAACCAAAGAATCCGCCTAAAATGCCGGCACACAAGGCATATTTCACATAGTGCATCAGAACCTGTCTGCTGCTATATCCGATGGCTTTCAGGACGCCTATTTTGATTCTGTCCTTTTTTACCATACGGCTCAGCATCATGATCAGGATTAGGCCTGCAACCATTAGGAAGAGAATGGGCAGGGAGCCTGCCATGGATCCCAACTGCTTTAATTCCTCCTGGATCATATTGTTGCTGAGTTGTTCTTCCTGCTTTACCGTCTGTTTGATTCCGTAAATGTCCAGCTCATCTTCCACGTCTTCAATGATCTGATCTTCGTCAGCACCGCTTTCATAGGAAATCAGGATTTCGTTATAGCTGCCCGTTAATTCCATGGCTTGCTGACCAAATTTTTCAGAGACATAACAAACACCGAAATTAGCCTGATCCGGCAGCATGGTCTGGGCATTTTCCATCAGATAGATATACTCCGGATTGTCAACAATCCCGACTACTTCCAGATCATACTGGAGACCGTGAATCTGAACTTTTATAATATCGCCAATTTTGATTCCTCTGGCCTCAGCAAATTTATGCACCAGCAAGGCCTCTTTCCCGTTTTCATTGATGGGCCTGCCTTTCAGTAAAGTGGATTTGCACAATTCGTCTTCTTCCCCTTTTACCGTTACGATGCGCAGATTTACCCGCTCATTCAGATTTTCACTAATAAAGGGGACATCCTCGGAAACTCTTCCCGTTACCTTTTTCACACCGGGAATTCTCTCCAGCCTATCAGCTGCCTGATTTGGAATTGCAGCAGTTTCAATAAATAAATCTGCGAAGTTATTTTCCTCATAATATGTAGAAACCGTGTTCTGCATATTAATTGCTGTCATACTCATCGCAGTGTAAATACAGATGCCTACGATGATGATAATTAATACGGCCAGGAATTGGCTTTTTGAGTTCTTCACCATGCGAAGAAGCATGGTATCAATTTTATTCAGCTTTACCATTTAATTTCCTCTACCGCCATGGGATTTTCATTGATATAATTCTTCGTAATTTGGCCGCTTCTCATTTTAATAACCCGGTCAGCCATATAAGCAATATCGGAGTTATGTGTAATTACCAGTATGGTCTTGCCCATTTCCTTGTTTACTTTTCTCAGAAGGCTTAAAATAGCAATTCCCGTATTAAAATCCAAAGCCCCTGTAGGCTCATCGCAGAGCAGGATCGCCGGGTTTTTCGCGACGGCTCTGGCTATGGAAACCCTTTGCTGCTCTCCGCCGCTCATTTGTGCAGGGAAGTGGTCTTTTCTGTCCGCAAGACCTACGGCTTCCAAAATCTCATCGATAGGCAGCGGGTCTTCAGAAATCTCCGTAGCCAACTCTACGTTTTCTTCTGCCGTAAGATTTGCCATGATATTATAAAACTGAAATACAAAGCCTACTTTATTGCGCCGGTATTCCGTTAATTTTCTTTCATCATATTCGGTAATTTCTTCCTCCATCATATAGAACCTTCCGGATGATGGCTGATCCATGCCGCCGATAATATTGAGCAGCGTACTCTTTCCTGATCCGCTGGGGCCCAGGATAACCACAAATTCTCCCTCTTCAATTTCAAAGGAAGCATTCAGTAACGCCTTTACCTCTATTTCTCCCATCTGGTAACTCTTCGACAGGTTTTCTGCTCTTAAAACAAACATGGTGGAACCCCTTTCCAAAACAAGTTAGCCCATTCTAACTTCCATTATACGCCAATTTCTCCGTGAGTCAACTCCTGAGGCCATATTGAATGAAATCTACAAAGTGGTCGAACTGGTCAAGCATAGAATCAAAATCCCATGCAGTCCCATCGTCATCATAATACGAAAAGATTTCATCATAATGAACAAATAAATGAGTGATGATCCTCAATATAAAGTCTTTGGAGATATTATTTTTAAAATCTCCCCTCTCTATGGCTTCCTCAATCATTTCTTCGAATACTTTCTCCGTATTGCTGCCAAGAAGCTTTTTGGCAACATCATATATTTTATTCCCCTTTTCTCTTGTAAACATCATTCCCATGCGATAATATTTCGGATGTGTCTTTGCGAACTCAACACCGACTCTGCCTTGAAGCTTCAGGATATCAAAGAAATTTCTTTTTTCTTCATTATTGCTGAATTTTCCAATATTCCGGGTCAGGAATTCTAGTTTTGCTTCCACGGCAAGTTCAAGCAGGGTTAAGTAAAGTGCCTGCTTATCTTTGAAATGATAGTAAAAGGTACCTTTGCTAATGCCAGCATTTTTTATAATGTTATTCAGAGAAGCATCTTCATAACTTTTTACCATGAATTCTTCCATAGCTGCTTCCAGCAGCTGGCTCCGCCTGTCAAAAGACTTCTCTTTCATTTCTGTTTACCCCCTTTTGGACCTGCCGGTCTAGACCACATGGTTTATAAATAATATAGCACTTCGCGCTTATACTGTCAAATGCAATCCTAAAAATGAACTCAAGGGTATAATCTCTAAAAATAATCAAGGGGAAAATACAATCTGGAAGTAACGTTTATTTTCTTTCAATCATGGTATAACTAGTACTAGAAAAATCTTTTACAAATAGGAGGGTATTGAAATGTTTGATCGGTTTCAGGATTTTCACAGCAAAATCAATGCTGATGAAGCGCTAAAAGGAGAACTTCAAGATTTAAAAAACAAAGTATTTTTAGGATCCTTAACGGAAAAAGAGCAGTTAGCTTATCTGGAAACTGCTTTGATTCCATTTGCCAAAAGAATGGGCATTGACTTTACAATTGAAGAAATAGAGCACTTTATAGAAAAACAAAAAGGAATTGATGATTTTCAGGAAGACGATAAGTTCATCATTCCCATGACCAGCCTGGCGGACGTGATCCGTCATCTCTTAGATGAAGGCCGTAAGGAAGACGAAAAAGAAAAAAAAGAAGAATAATCAGTCCTGGAAAAATCAGATTATATACTTCATTAGGATATGATTTCATACCCGCTTTCAGTCAGGGCCTCGACAGCTTCTGCAAGCTGGACTTTTTTCAGAAAAAGATAGTCGGTATTATACGTTGAAACCGCAAATATACTTATTTTGTGATCCGCAAGAACCGTGGCGATCTTTGATAGTATGCCGATTAAGGAGAAGTCCAGCTCGCCTTCTATTCTCAGCCCGCTCCATCCGTGCTCTGCAGCCAGAGATTCTGCCGGTACCCCCTGGGTTTTGCAGACCAGTGAAAGCTCCTCATCGGTTTTACTTAGAAATACAAATTCATCTCGAAAATTCACATCTTCGATTTTCTTAATCTTACATACGGAGAAATCTCCCCCAAGCACTTTTATCTTCATTTGAAACTCCTTTTTCATAATCTAATCTATTCATGAATAAATCTTCAAGAAATTTATTTAATCACAGGAAGTTTTACGAATTATGCCGATCAAATTCTAATTTTTTCCTCCAGTAATTATACTCTAAAATACCGATTTTTGAAATAAAAACATGGATTTTACATAAGATAAAACTTAGCATATTGCAATGCATAACTGCAAATCTAGACGGAAAGGAGAACATTATGAGCGATAAGGTTCTGAAAGTTGCAGAAATAACGCCTGAGCATATTGACAGCATCAACCGCTGCCAATCGGGGATTACCACACAGAATGGGAAAGAAGTAATATTGATTGCATATGAGAAGAGATAAATGAAGAATTCATTATTCCTTCTCCTCTCAAAATGAATAAGGGTACGGATACTTGACCTTTACGTTACAAGTATTGTACCCTCTATTTGTGATAGGATTTTGAACAATTGTTGTCCTCTTTCAGAAAATAACGAATCATTGTTTAAAATCTGTTAGTTTTCAGTTTTAATTCCAATTGCACACTTGATTAATTCTCTCTGTCGTTCTTTTGATCGACAATTCTCTAAGCATGTCCAAATTTTTCTTTTTGTAAATACCCTTTACTAATTTATCGGATTCATCCTTATTGTGAATCTTACCCTCCCGGTACCTTTTAATTAGTACTTCCGGCTCTACGTCTACCAGTTCTACCCTTTCCGCACAATCAAAAATAAAATCTGAGATGATCTCCTCAACCGGAGCCTGGAGAATATCTGTTACGGTATTTGTCAAACTTTCAATATGCTGCGCGTTCATTGTTGTGTAAACATTGATTCCGGCAGCCAGGAGCTCTTCAATGTCCTGATACCTTTTCTCATGTTTGGAGCCGACAGCATTTGCATGAGCAAGTCCATCTACTAAAATAATTTGCGGCTTCCGGAGCACTGCCCCCTCAAGATTAAATTCGTAAAACTGCCCCTTGCTGTTGGTTATAATCTTTGAAGGCAATACCTCCAATCCCTCAACCAGTTCCATGGTCTCAAAGCTGGTATGTGGTTCTATGTACCCTACTACAATGTCAACTCCCATTCTCATCTTCTGATGGGCATCCTTCAGCATCGTGTATGTTTTGCCAACCCCAGCCGTATACCCAAAATAGATTTTAAGTTTACCTCTAATTGTCATATCAATCCCCCCTATTCAATTATGCGCAGTTATATCCTTCGCATACTGCTGAGTACCCCCTTCTGTCAATTTATATAATAGTTCTTCTAATATATACAGCATAAACCAAAATATCGAATTTTTGCGCCTTATTTTTACATCAAATTTCGACATCTTCTCATAAAAACCCCCACCGGCCTGATGCATCAAGCTCAGCGGGGTACTCTTCCACCTCTTTATTGTGTACTTCTATCGGAATGCCAGGCTCAAAAATACACCCACAAGGGACCAGGAGAGATAGGAAAACTGCAGCAAATAATTTCCGATTCCCCATGGCAATGATGCGACGGAAAACAGCGGATAAAAAAACCACTGAGCCCCGATCACCGCAAAGATTACGATTGGTATAAAATACACCCATTTGTTTTTCGGCTTGGTAAATCTGGGGTTCACCATACTTCCCACCGTGATGCCGATGAGCAGGTAAACTATGTACATAACGATATAGGATAAGGACCCCAGCCCTCCGGCGGCTTGTCCCAATTGTGCGTTCAGCCAGGCTCCCAAAACCATCAATACTAAAATCAACAGGGTTCTGACCAATAATCTCATCGTATTAGACATATTACTTCTCCTTTTTACTTAGGCCGGACAGGAACTTTTTCAGGATACCCGAACTCCCCTTGCTATCATGATAAAAATTATGCGACTTGCCTCTCTGCTTCCCCATTCTTTTTCCAATTTCCTTAATGGTCTCCGTCTTCATAACAGACCTCCTTCATCATGATGTATCCTTTATACCCGAAATAGAAGTTTCTATCAAGTAAAATTATTTTAATTATATCACAATTTCAGACAATGATTTGCAAAATATTACAAATGCTCTTTGCCCGTAATCATCGAAGCTTCGCTATTCGCCAATTCTATTCCGCACTCCGTTTGCGTTCCGCGATCAATGACGCAAAAGCTAATGACATCAGTTTTCTTCTGCTGAGGAACCTCTTGATTCCTTTCCGCATTGAATTTAGAAAAAGGTTTCTGCGTCCGGAATGTCCGGGTACAGAAACCTGCGTATATCATGGATGTTCAATATGACAAGTGGTTTGACTGGCACCTGATTATCGAATACTATACTGATACTAATTATTTAGTACTTCTTCCAACTTCTCAATAAATAGCTTCATCTGCCTATCGGTACCGGTATTCACTCGAATCCAGTTATCCCAGCCCCAAAGGAAGCCCGGTCTGATGATGATGCCTCGTTTCTGAAGCTCCTCAAAAACTGCCTTGGAGTGCGTATTGATATTGGCCCAGACGAAATTGGAGTAGGATTTGAAGTAGTCGAATCCTTTACTGGCAAAATAACCTTCCAGCGCATCAATGGCCTTACGGTTTTCTTCCACTGCATATTTTTTATAGGCTTCATCCTTCAGCGCAGCTCTTGCTCCAACCTGTGCAAGCCTGTTTACCCCAAGGGTCTGCCTTACCTTATTCATCTCTGCAGCCAGCGCTTCAGAGGTTACTACATATCCCAATCTGACGCCTGCAATACCGTAAATCTTTGAAAAGCTTCTTAGAATAATCGTATTCGGTCTGGAAGCGATCAATTTAATATTTTCGCTTGGATATTCATCAAATTCTTCCGCAAATTCATAATAGGCTTCATCCAGTATTAAAACCACATCATCGGGAATATTGGCAAGGAGATAATCCATTTCTTCCTTGGAAGCAATATTTCCGGTAGGATTGTTCGGTGAGCATACATAGATCAGTTTTGTATTTTCTGTAATATTGCTTACAAAGCTTTTGAAATCAAATTTTTTATGTACAAATGGAATTTTAATGGTTTTTGCTCCCATTAAATCTCCTGAAATCTTATAAATATCAAAGGATGGATCAGCAGCGAGAATCTCATCTCCTTCATTTAGGAAGGTCATAGCGATTACCCAGATCAGACCTTCACCGCCGTTTCCGACAACGACGTTCTCAGGCTTTACGTTTAAATAGGAGGCTAAATCCTTTACCAAATCCACTGCTGTTGCTTCGGGATAAAAATTTATTTTGTCAATTTCCTCCCGAATGGCTTCTATTGCCAAAGGAGAAGGTCCGAATTGATTTTCATTGGAAGCCAGTTTCTGTATTTCATCCAGTCCATATTCCCTTTTAACCTCTTCAATAGGCTTTCCTGGAACATAGGACTTAAATGTTGCAAGTTGTTTTCTGAAAATGTTTTTACTCATTAATTCACATCCTTTATTTAAAATCTTTCTACTGCCTCTTTCATTTCGCCGAACAAGTTTTATCCGTAAAATCTTTAGCGTTCATTATATCTTAAATTGGTAAGCAATTTATGATTCAATGGACGCTTCCTTGCAGCAACGCTGCATCTCAATGGTTAGCGTTCATTATATCATAAAAAAAATTTAATAAAAAGCCTTATAATAAACAAAGGGAACCATCTTAGATGGTCACCCTCACATTCATTATAGAGCCTAAACAAAGGGCTGTATTCCAGCCCCTGTTTATCTGAAAGCTATATATAGGCAATCGTCTCAATTTCTACAAGCACGTCCTTTGGAAGCCTTGCCACTTCTACCGCAGATCTGGACGGGTAGGATCCCTCTGTAAAATATTTCGCATAGACAGCATTCATTGCTGCAAAATCATTCATATTTTTAATAAACACTGTGGTCTTCAGCACTTTATCCATGGAAGTTCCCGCTGCTTCCAGTATCGCTTTTACATTTTTTAAAACCTGCTCGGTTTGCTCCTCAATGTTGGTGCCGACGATCTCTCCTGTTGCAGGATCAAGAGGAACCTGTCCTGATGTAAAAATCAGATTTCCAAAAATATTTCCCTGTGAATAGGGCCCTATAGCAGCCGGTGCAGCTGTAGTTGATACAATCTTTCGCATAAGTATATCCTCCCTGATTATTATAGTTTGTGTAATTCACTTGCTTACTCAACTTTACCAGAATATAAGTCAAATGCAAATGGGTTTTTCTTATTTTATGTTTTTCAAAAGGAATTAAACCTTCTCTGGCTTATTAATGATATAAATTCCAAAACAAACGGCAACCAATGCCAATATATTTTTTAACTCAAAAAAAGTTTCATTTAGTAATACAGCTGATAAAGTGACACCAAAAACAGGAATTAAAAAGTTATAAACGGTTATTTTTCCAATTTGATTATACTTTAGCAGTGCAGTCCATAATGTAAATGAAATGGCTGACAGAGATGAAAGATAAAGCAGCATTAGACTCCCTTCCAGGCTGAACGCAGATAAATGCCCGTTGCCTCCAATTCCCAAGAGAATCAGCATAACTCCGCCCAAAAGAAGCTGGTAACCGGTAATCATCATGGAATCACTCTTTTGTGCTGTATTTTTACTGAGTAACGCACCGGTACTAAATGATGCTGCCGCTAAAAGAATCATGCCTTCCCCAGAAAATGAGAGACTGCTGTCAAAGCAACCCCCTTTTACATTTATAAGAACAACTCCCAGAAAACCGGAGAGACATCCAAGTGTTTTGCGCAGTGTAAGCTTTTCATTTTGGTAGAATATATGGGCAAGTATAACCGCCATAAAGGCATTTATGCTATAGAGGATGGAGCTTTTGATTCCCGTAGTATTTGCGATTCCAATATAAAAAAATACGTATCCCAGAGTCGTCTGAATCATCCCTAGTATAAAAATTCCTTTTATATTGTTTTTGTCAGGCAATATCCATTTTTTTTGCTGATAAGCTGCAAATAAGATTACAAGAATGCCTGCCAGGGTAAATCGATATCCCGCAAACAGGATTTGATTGAAGGGATCCCCTTCTTGAATCTGAAAAAGTCTGTATCCTATTTTAACACAAGGAAATGCACTTCCCCATAAAAATGTTGTAAATACTGCCAATAGCATTACATTCTTTGGCTTTTGAAAGAAAACTATTTTTTTATCCATGATGCTTATCTGTAACCTTTTCTGCTATTTCGCCAATTGATACAAAGCTTCCGCATATATTTTACTTAAGAGAAATAATCTTTCACAAGATATATGTTCATTTTGTTTATGAAAACATAACTCTTCTCCTTCTATTGAAGGGCCGAAAGGAACGAAGTTCTCCAATATTCTGGCATAGGATCCCCCTCCGTGTGCCTTGGGTTTTGTTTCTTTATCACCTGTAAATTCCTGATATATGCCTGTCAAAAGCCGAATCATCGGATGCTCGGGCTCCATGTAAAACGGAGGAGAATAATTCAGAAGCTCATATGACATCTGATTTTCATTTGCTTTAGCCGAAAGTTTTGACTCCAAATCTTCTTTATGAAATGTCACAGGACACCTTATGTTCATTTTCAGATGTAAAGTTTCATCTTGAAAAGAAATAATACCAATATTATTGGTTAAATCACCTGTATGATCCGAATAGTTAACACCCAGGCCGGTACCGTCATAGTCATTTGCAACCAGATCAGCAAGACTATGAATCGTATTAAACAGATCATAAGGCAGGAAATTTATTTTGGTTAAAAGCTGTAGTAGAATTGCAATTGCGTTTATGCCAATTTCCGGCGTAGATGCATGGGCAGCCTTGCCTTTCACAATAATCGTCAGTATGTTTTTCTCTTCTTCTATCGTAACCCTGTCTGCAAAAGGAAAAGCATCAATCGCTGATTTTATTTTTGCAGAATCTTTGTGGTCGCAAAAAAAGGAAGCTCGGGCTTTCATCGGTACAATATTCAGCGCCTCACCGCCGCTGATGTCTACAAGCCGGGGTAATCTGTCAGAGTCTATACCGCTGCTGCTCTCAAGCTTTTTTGTAAATTGGTAGTTATAAAAACCTTTTTCCGCATAGGCTACCGGAAACCACGAATCCGGAACAATCCCGCAGCCTGGTACTCTGCCGTTCTTTTTATAATGCTCAATACATGGAAACCTGCCGCCTTCTTCATTGGTCCCTATAATATGCTTTATTTTTTTGCTGATAGTTTCTCCGCTTTCTTTAATTGCGAGGCATGCATAAAAAGAAGCAACCAAGGGTCCTTTATCATCAACCGCCCCTCTGCCGTAGATCTTTCCATCAACCAGTTCGCCTCCATATGGGCCAAAGGACCAGCCGCTTCCTTCCGGAACCACATCTAAATGGGATACCACACCGACTGATTCTTCGCCCTCTCCCAAATTCAATTCGCAGGCATAATGATCAAAAGAATTGCATTCAAAACCTTTTGCTTTTCCCAATTCCATGATAAAGTCCAGAGATTCCCGAATCCCTTCTCCAAACGGCGAACTGGGAGAACCCTCTTCAACGACGGACTTTATTCTTATTAGTTTTTGCAACGTTTCTACCATTTCGTTTTGATAGGAATCTAAGATTTTCTGGATTTTATTATTCATTTTATACCTCATCTTGTTCTCCCTAAATGGGGGATAAAAAGGGTGCAATCATTTGAATTGCACCCCCAAACCTTTTTTAAACTGTAAAGCCGGCAATAACAAAGCAGATAATGGTTAAGATATAGCTGATTATCGCATACGGCAGCGTCGCCAGCATTTGATAGAAAGGTTTTATATCTATCGCTCTGGAAGTGATCATGATAGCATCCCCGCAGACGTAGGTAGTGCTTCCTGCTGCTGCTGCGCAAACCAACGCCGCACATGGTAGCAGCGGGTTGACATTCAATGCATTTGCAAGAGGTACTACAATGGGCATGAAGATCATGGACATATCCCAGAAGCCGCCTCCGAAATAAGAATACACCGCACAGAACGCGAAAACAATCGCAGGTAATAATGCACCGTGCAGATAAGGTGTCAACGTAGCTACAACAAAATCGGACATTCCTGTGGCACTGTTAATTTCAACCAGCGTTAAGGCTATCGTAATAATTGCGCTGATCATAACCATACTCAGTACGCCCTGATAAGCGTTATCAAACAGTTCTGTAATCTTTATCTTTTTCTGCGCCAGCATCAAAATAGCAGTAGCAGCAATTCCAGCCATACAGCCGATCAAAACATTGGTTCCTGCAATGATGGTAACAGCGACTAGGATTGCGAGGGGCACCAAGAAATTCCATGGTTTTGCATTACTATCAAAGCCTTCAATAGAGGAGAAATCCGGAGCTGTAATTTCGTTGCCATCCAAATTAACATCCATTGGGCATACGACTCCCGTTTCCTGGGCAATCTGATTATGTTTCTTAGTAATTCCTATCATTGGTATCACACCAAGAATGACTAATACCAGAATGATAAGAGAGATCCAAGCGAAGAATAAATAAGGAATTGCAGCCAGATACGCTCCTGTTCCGGTTCCATTGACTGTGACTCCAAACTCTTCAAAGAGACCTCCGTAAAATACCGCCCACGTTGAAATCGGAATTAATATGCAAACTGGTGCAGCTGTTGAATTGATAACATAACCAAGAAATGTACGGGGGATTTTATGGCTATCTGCAACTTTTTTCATTGCCGTTGCAATGGCCATGTTGTTGAGGTAGTCATCAACAAATATTAACCACCCAAGCAAGTATGTAATCAATAACGCCTTCTTTTTTGTGTTGGCATATTTGCTGAGCCATGAAGCAAATTCCGTTACAGCTCCTGAGGAATCAAGTAAGGCAATGAGGATACCGAACAAAGCCAGTAATAAAATAAGATATCCCAATGTTCCGGCGGAGAAAGCGGCCTGCACCTTCTCCAGCCAGACCCCGGCAAAGCCCTTAATGCCCCCAAGTAAAAGAGAGCCGACTAATGACGCAACGGTTAATGAAAGCAACATCCTTTTGGTAGTAAAGATTAAAATAAATAGTACTGCTATCGGCAATAAAGTTAAGATGCCATATTCCATTTGTATTACCTCCTAATTCTTGATCATTAGGGTAATGATCGAAATAATAACGAAAATGAATAAATACTTTTACAGTTTCCAGATGCGGGCTTCTGAGGAAATCATTTTACCTGGTCTAGCATCAGCCATTACTTTTCCATCAGCTATCACAGGTGCACCATTTACGAAAACATATTCTATTCCGTCCGGTGCAGCCATTGGATCTCCTAAGCCCGGGAATGCAGCATTATCCTTCACAGTCTTCGGATCAAAAATAAGGATATCGGCATCGGCACCTTCCCCGATCCATCCCTTATTTTCCAAACCAAAAAATTGTGCAGGCATCCAGGTCGCTTTTTTGATAAATTCCATCATTGAAAGAACGTCCTGCTCTCTTACAAGTTCGGCTAAAATCTTAGGATAGGTTCCTGCACTTTGAGGATGACCCACTCCTGGAGCTAAGTTGGGGAAGCCGCCATCTGTAGAAATCATTGTATAAGGTTGTTTTAAAGTTAGAGCAACTTCATAAGGCTTTCCGACAAATGCCGTCACACTAGCATCCGGATCATCTCTTTTTAACTCATGGAAGGTTGATTCCGTGAGTCTCTGTCCGGCGTAAACGCCGGTTCCTGCTAAAATATCATGGTAAGTGCAGTCATAAATTTGCTGCCAGCCATCGCAAAAGACTTCGGAACCTATCGGACAGGCAAAATCACAGTATGCACCACTGTCAACCGCTATCTTATATCCTTGTCGATAAGCCTTTTCGATAATCGGAAGGGATTCGGCAAGCATTCCCTGCCCGCACTGGTATACATGATGAGAAATTAAAACTCTAGCCCCAGTGGTTTCCTGCAGTTTTATAATTTCTCTTGTCGCTGCCAAACTATTCCAACCCCCTGCCCTGGAGTGTATTGGCACAGGTTTGTCGTATTTTGCTGCTACCTTTGCAATGGCAACCATTTCTTCCCAGGATGTTTTGGGCGCATATTCCAGCCCTAGGGAAACTCCCATCGCACCCTCCAGCAGGTCTTGTTCCACCCATTCGGAAATCATAGCGATTTGCTTTTCGGAAGCTTCATCGTAAGGAGAAGGGATTCCTGCTTTTTCACGCAAGATCCATGATTCCGGCGTGAGCGCTCCGCAGTTGATTGGATACCCGGATTGATATAACTCTTTAAGAAACTTCTGTGTAGGATAAGGTCCAACCCCGCAGGATCCTATGATGATCGTGGTGACACCCATGTTTGCCATAACATGAGCACTGAATAACTGTCCGTCTGCATGGCTATGCGGGTCAACAAAACCCGGACAGACAATTTTCCCTGTGGCATCGATCACATGTTTTCCTTTCAGTTCCGCCCTGGTAATAACAGCTACTTTGTCTTTTTTTATTCCTACATTCGCTATCGTTCTGACTTCAGTCCTGGGATCAATTACGGTTCCATTGTTAATTACATAGTTATATTCGATCCTCAGAAACTCATTTTCCATTTGTGTCATTTTATGTAACCTCCTTTTGCCTATAGATACAATTAGTTTCGATCACCTCCCAAATTTTTAAAGTGAGTCATACTTTCTATCCTTTTATTTTTCGAACCACCTGCACTTTATTAATTATTTTGCCTTATTGATACATCCATATCTTCTTTTTTTAATATTATGTCTAAAATTACACGATCCATCTTGTGCATTCCATCTGTAGCTATTTTGATAAAATTATCTATGGTTTGCATTTCACCATTTCCCACAATGCCATCTGTACCCTGAATTCTGATGTTCTTCATAGCCATCAAAGCAGACATTACACCAGTATTCGTACAAGTAGCTACCTTTAAAGCGCATCCTGCTTTTGCTCCATCGCATAGCATACCGGTAATATCCCCCAGAGTGTTTTGTAAAGCAAACTCCATGTTCTCTTTTTTGCCATCTAATAGATAAACAACTCCGCAGCTTGTGCCAACACCTGCAATTACTGCTCCGCATACAGGGGAAAGTGTTCCCAGTTTTTCTTTGATATAGATGGTTACAAGACTGCTGATTGTAACGGCTCTTACCATTTTCTCATAGTCGGTGTTTAACTTCTTTGCGATGCTGATAACAGGAATGGTAGAAGCCAGCCCTTGATTTCCGCTTCCCGTATTGCTGATCACTGGAAAATCACACCCTGCCATTCTTGCATCGGTTGCAGCAGCTGTCCACATCATAGCGACATTGGCCAAATCCTCACTCATGATACCTGTTTCGACAAGGGCCTTAATATTCTTTCCGATAGCAACACCATAATCTTTAGAAAAACCTTCAGTTGCGATATGCATATTGGTTTTAATTGCCTGCTCAATGATATCCAGTTTACAAATCGGCGCAGTTTCCGCAAATTCTAAAATACTTTCAAGAGAGAGCATATCATATGATATTTCATTTTCTGCGACATGATTCTTGTGTTCTTTGCAAAAAATAATTTCACCGTTAACAATTATGGAAGTAATGTCCAGATAGTTGTCTTCCACCGTTACGAGCACTTCCGTATCTTTTGATTTCATGTTGATTTTCATGAAAAGTTTTTTTGCATTCTCTGAAACCGTTGTTTGAATCAATCCCTTTTCAATACAAGCTTCTGCTTGCTTTACATTTTCTTTCGTAATGTCAGAGAGCACCTCCAACCCCTTATCTGAGTCTCCTCCCAGTGCTCCTAATGCAAGAGCTAGTGCAACGCCGCACTTTCCTTCCGTCTTAGGAATGCAAACCGCCGCGGCATTTTTAATAATATTTGCCGATAGCTCTGCCGTAATTGATTGCAGCTCTCCCTTCGCATATTTTTTTGCATAAGCAGCAGCGAAAGCAACTCCTATTGGATCAGTACAGCCAAGAGCTGGTACTAATTCCTTATTTAAAATTTTTATAAATGCTTCATGTTTCATAATCCCACTCAATTTAACCTTTAGCCATTCCCGGCCTACCTTTTGCAATAACACTTAAATCCTACAAGATTATGCATAATACTCTTTAATAGCATTATAATCCCTGCCCTAAGGGCAGGGTCAACAGCAGAAAAGAGCTTTTTGCAAAATATTTGCAAAAAGCTCTGATATTGCCGGATTATTTCTGAATCATAAAGCCCCATACCTGGTTTTCAAAAGAAAGTGTTTTTATCTCATAGCCTAGATAGTGTATAAAAGGAGTGATATTCTCTTCTATCAAGTAAAACTCCGACCTTATCGTTTCCAGGACCTCATGTTTCCCCTGATCTGCAAGATTCTTTTCAATCCGCTCTTTTTCAGCTTCATTTCGATAGCTTTTGTCAAATATAATAATCATACCTTTTTCCTTGCATAAATCGATCATATTTCGTATCGCATTTCCTTGATGTTCGTAAGAGATATGATGCAAGGTGAAAGATGAAACTACAACATCATATGTATTCAATTTATTTTTATCTAAAGTAATGATATCTTCTAAAATAAATGTTGCCCAGGGTATATTTTTCTTGGCGGCAAAAATCATCTGCAGGCTATTATCAATTACCGTTAAATTAGTATCGCGGCGGAAATCCGACCATATATGGCATGTACCTCCTCCTACGTCCAGATAGCTTTTACCCGAAGGCATTTTAGCAATTAAATTTCTTAAAGCCATTATCGTATCAAAATATACTTGATCTTCTTTATGAAATCGATTTACATAATCAACTGCCATTTGATCAAAATTCCAACGGTTAATTATTTTATCATACAGCTTTGACTCATTGTCACTTTTAAAATTTGCAAAAAAAGAGTTGGCATTCATTTGGATTTGCTCTCTATCATTATTTAAAAACTTATTGATTGTGGCATTGAGTTTTTTTTTGATTTTAATTAATTCAGTGATCTTCGACTCTATTGCTTTTAATTGAAGATAAAAATGGTATAAATAATCATTTTCTGTTTTTTTAAAATCAAGAATGGATTTGATTTCTTTTAAAGAAAACCCTAATTCGCGTAATGTCACAATGATTTGTATCTGCAGGATATCGTCTATTGAGTAATTTCTATAATTATTTTCGCCCCGCTCAATACGGATAAGGTTTAAACTTTCATAAACTCTTAACATTTTAGGGGTGACAGATAATTGTTTGCAAACTTCTTTGGTGTTCATATTACGATAGAGTGCCGCCTTTCTTTGCTCTGCCGGAAATCAAATCCAGCTTTTGCTTCCTTGTAAGTTTTTTAATTTCTCTCTCCCTTTTTTGAGCCTCCAGCTTTGTGTCAAAAGCTTCACTGTAAACCAATCGGACAGGAAGTCTTCCTCTCGTATATTTCGCCCCCTGACCTTGATTATGAGCCATCATTCTTGCCTCCAGGTTGTTGGTCCAGCCGGTATATAAGGTATTATCTCCGCAGATTACAATATAAGCAAAATTAACAGACATGGTTCTCGAACTCTTCTTTTGTCATGGAATAGCAAGCCACATCCCGTATGGAACCATCATAGATCTTATAGGCCTTCCGCAAAATACCTTCGTATACGAAGCCGCATTTTTCAATGACTCTTCCTGATCGATGATTGTTCGGACTTCGATATACAGATACCAAGTCCAAGCTCATCTCATCAAATGCATATCGGATGACTGCTTTAGCCGCCTCTGTCATAAGACCTCTTCCCCAGTAATCCTCACCCATAGCGTATCCCAGTTCTCTGCAATTTACGTCCGGCCGCTTCTTATCTACCTCATATCCGATGGATCCGATTACTTTTCCGGTCTCTTTTAATACCATGGCCCAGCAATGATATTTATCCAAAAACAAATTTTGTATGATATCAAGCGATTCATCTTTGCTTTCGTGAGGCTTCCATCCCCCGTGAGGGCCTACATTTGGATTCTTTGCATAATCATAGAGATCATCAACGTCATCCAAAACCCATTCCCGCAGCAGCAATCTTTCTGTCTCAATCATTATATCGTCCTCCTGTACGCTTCGATTTTTTCACGGTTAAACCGATAAACCCGAAACCAGTCTATCTCTTCCGCTCCGATTTTCTTATAATACTCTTTGCCAGCTACATTGGTCTCCATACAGTACCAGTCCATCCTCGCGCAATCCTTTTCGAAGGCAACCCCTGCAAGCCAGGAGAAAATCTTACTCCCTATCCCCCTGCCGCGGAAAGGCTGCTGTATGTAAATATCATCAATATATAAAGTTTGTTTTCCGGTAAATGTAGAGAAGCTGTATGCCCATATTGCAAAGCCTATGGGAACTTGCTCCATCTCACAAATCAACGCCTCTGCTCCCTTTCTCTGAAAAAGCACCTCTTGAAGACCTTCTTCCGTACTTTGGATCTGATCAGCCGCTCCTTCAAACTCAGCAAGCTCCAGAATAAATTTAAGAATCGTGGGCACATCCTTTTCTGTTGCCGGTCTGATGGTAATTCCCCCTTCTTGATAGGAGTCCATTGGTTTCTCCCCTTTCCTGATAAAGTGTTTCTCAGTTATCGTATAGAACCTATTTTACCATTATACCATAAATCTCCATATTTTGGGGTTCTCAATAATTAGGGGCTGATGAACAAACCGGAAATTAAAAAAAGGTTTGTTCAGACCGGATGTAATCCGGCGAAAGCAGCCAAAAACAGAATGAAATGATTGCTTTTGGCTGCTTTTCAGCCCCTAATTATTGGCGAACTGAACCGAAGGTGAATAAGAGACACAAAATGGTACCCCTGACAAAGCAGGGATACCATTTTTAAGTCCGAATATATATTTCTTTTTACTTTCAAATTACTTTCAAATCTCAAGCTGTATTTTTCTCGTACGATTGTGATTCTAATTTCTTTATTCTGTTGTGCTTAAAATTTCATTGTTCTTTTCAACCTGGCTTACCTTCATATTTACCACCTGATCGGGATCCACTTCCTCCAGCAGACCTAAAATGGTCGGGCCTAGGAAGATGGTATCAAGAACCTTATCATCAATGGAAATTTTACTGAATGGAGTGAAGTTTTGTCCTTTTATATAGTACTTGCTTCCAATTTCCACAACTTTTTCAACTTTGATGTCCTTAACGCCCATTTTTAAATCAGTGGAAGCAAAAGGATTGGTTTCACCAAAAATGTAATTGTTGCCGTAAAGCATATCATACTGCAGTGCTTTCAAGTTGGTCAGATAATTTGGATCTTCCTTGTGATTCTGGTGATACTTTGTAAGAACACCATCATGGATGCCTAGTCTTGAGAGTACCTCAGCGCTCAACTGATAGGAAAATAAATCCTTATCCTCTTTCTTCATGCCAAAATTATCCCAAATGACGTACTGCGTCTGGTAGACCGTATTATTGACCAAATCAGAGGACATTAAATTCAAGCTTGGCAGATGGTCGCCGTACATGACCAGTACGGTATCTTCATCAAAATCTTCCAGGGCATCGGTCAACTCTCCGATAAAGATATCCATTTCATGCACCTGTTGCAGATAATATTGAAATGCATTGGCATCAATACCTTCTCTTAGCCCTGTTGCAATAACATCGGGGTTTTCCAGTACCTTTCCAGTCGGGTACTGGCCATGTCCCTGAACAGAAATGGTATATACAAAATCACGGTTTTCCGTGGATTGTAAAGCAGAAAGAATTTCACCTGTCAGAACCCCGTCCTTTGCCCAGTTTTTCGGTGTCTTGATTACATTATTCATATACTCCAAGGAGGTAAAGGTATCAAATCCAAGATTGGAAAAAACCTTATTTCTTCCGTAAAAGGCTCCTCGGTGGTTGTGTATGGCATGAGTTGAATAACCAAGCCTCTTCAAGTCATAACCTATGGTTTCACAGCTTTCATCTCTCAAAACGGATTTATAGGGATATTCACCAGGCCCGAAAAATCTGACCCGCATTCCGGACAGCACTTCAAATTCCGTATTCGCCGTACCTGCACCCAGTACCGGCACCGTAAGGTAGCCCGTTGAGTAGTTTTCCTTTAATTTTTCGAAGTTTGGTACCGGCTCCTCCGAATAGGTTACTTCCTTTAATTGAGTTGGATCAAAAAATGATTCCAACTGCAGCATTAACACGTTGGGTGTTTTCTTATCACCTGAAGTTGAGGTAGGCACGCTGGTCAAATCCGCCAGCTCTTCCGGTGTGAAAATACTGAGGATTTCTTTATTGGAGTATCCTCTTGGTGCAGAGATTCCGGTATTCAACCAGGTATTTATAAAGCAGTAAGGGAATCCATAATCGTTATAGGCGTAATTCAAATTGTCAAAGTAGGTAGATACCCAATTTCTGCTGATTGCCAAATTTGTTATGCCTACCATGGAGACTGCCAGAACGATCAAGCCAAGCAAGCTTTTCTTATAGCTTATCTTCTGTTTATGTTTCGGCATAAATATAAATACCAGTACCAACGCAATAATAATGATCACTGCCGCTGCTCCGGCGAGAATCATTTGTGTTGTGGTTAAGTAATTGGGTATGATTGACATGACGGATTCCAGAAGCGTTAAGTCGGTAACGGTAAAAGGCGTCGTTCGGAATCCCAATATCACACCATTTGTAATACCAATCGCCAGCCAGAAAATGGACACCATGATATAGACAAAGATACGTCTCTTCACTATAAATGCAATAGAAAGGGTAGCAAAGATGATGAATGCATTATAGAAGAAGGTCATGGGTGAATCCAATAAAAAATCAAGACCCAAAAGGGCTGATCTTCTGCTCACCGACTCAATGATAAAATTAATTAAGAATGCTAACAATACGCACAATGATATGGAATTGTGCAGATATTTTTCAAAAAAAGATTTCATTTTTATTTCGTTTTTTCCTCCAGTAAGTTAAGTGCTTGGAAAGATTGTATTTGCAAGCTCGGCAAATTCCTCTATCCGTAATGTTTCGGCCCTTCTGGAAGGGTCAATTCCCGTAGTATTCAGGATTGCCAGAATTTCTTCTTTAGACAAACCATAAACTCCTGTCAGGGAGTTTAGTAATGTTTTTCTTCGCTGTCCAAAGCCAGCTTTTATAACGGCGAAAAAAGCCTCTTCATTGTGCAGCAATACAGGCTTTTCTTTTCTGATATCCAATCTGATTACCGTCGAATCCACCTTGGGCTGTGGAATAAAGATTTCCTTTGGTGCACTGGCCACATGAGAAACCGTACAATAATACTGCACTGCAACGGATAATGCTCCGTATGCCTTGGTTCCCGGCTGGGCCTTGATCCGGTCCGCTACTTCTTTTTGCAGCATAATGGTAATACTGTCCGCTTTCACTCCATCCTCAAGGATCTTCATGATAATCGGAGTGGTGATATAGTAGGGAAGATTTCCAATTATTTTAACCCCTTCAATTTTTTGACCATTGATTTCATGATTTTGTTCCATAATTTCATGAAGATTCGTTTTCATAATATCTTGGTTGACGATGGTTATGTTATCATATTCGTGCAGTGTCTCTTTCAGAATAGGGATCAGATTATGATCAATTTCAATGGAAACGACCTTTCCTGCCGCCTCTGCGGCAGCAGCTGTAAGTACGCCGATTCCCGGTCCGATTTCAATAACCAGATCCTTTTTTGATATGAAAGATTGTTCTATGATTTTGTCAATTATATTTTTATCGGTAAGAAAGTTCTGCCCTAAGCTTTTTGACAATTTAAACCCATACCTGTTCTTGATGTCCCTTATTGTTGTTGGTGCATATAGCTTGTCCATGCCTCATTAAACTCCTGTCTTGTAATCCCATATTGGTTCAGCCGGTTTAAAAAAACCTTACTGTTTCCGTACCCGATCCCCAGTGCCTTGCCAAGCTTGTCCCTTCTCTCTGCAGCGCCGGGAGCGCCCGCCAGGCCATATTCTATCATATCCTCATTATTGAATTCCGTATGCGTTGTATGCGTGGAAAATCTTGCCTTTTTTAAAGCCTCCCTGATATGCTCCGGGCAGGCATTTTCAATTCCTACATCTCCATCCTTGGAAGCTTCATCCCTTGGAAGGTAGGCGTGCTTGCAGTCCGGAAACTGTTCGGCCAGACGCTTACGAATTTTCTCTCCTGCAAAGTCCGGGTCGGTAAAAATGATGATGCCCCGCTCCTGATAAGCCTTTCTGATTAAATCAAAGGTCTCCTTCCGAATTCCGAATCCATGTGTTGCAATGGTTTCAGCTTCTACCGCAGCTTTCACTGCCGCCTCATCATCTCTTCCTTCTACTACAATGATCTCTTTAATCAAAACTGCCCCCTACTCCGGAACGATACCCTGAGATGTTGTCTTCTTCGTTTTATCGGGAAGCACATACAAGATTTCTCCGGGTTTTACCATTCTAAGCTGCTGCCTTGCTTGCTGTTCAATATATTCCGGACTGTTGATCTGTGATAATTCTGTTTCTAATCTTTCTTTTTGCTTCAACAATGCCTGCTGCTCTTCCAAGGCTTTTGCTTCATTTATTTTTAACGTAACAATATTAATAGCCGAAGCACTGATCAGCCCGATTATTACAAGGAATACGGCAAAATAGATCATTCTGCGCCTTGCCTTCTTCCCTGCCTGCCTTTCTGTTACTACGGCTTTGGTTTTTTTTACCTTGTTCTTTTTTTCTATGGCCGCTTCTCTTTTAAGTTTTCTTCCTTTACGGGCTTCTTCTATGTCAATGACCTGGCTACTATTTTTGTATACTTTACTTCGCCTTTTTTTCCTCTTAAACATAAAACCCCTCTGCTCTGCTTATCCCGAACATTTGTATAGGTGGCCCGGAAACTCTAGTCTTAAGGATCACCTGGGGTTCATTATACCACAAAAGAACTTTTTCCACAAGACAGCCCCGATTCCAAAAGCGATGGCGGCATGAACGCTGATTCTGCCAAAGCTGCAATAGTAGAGGAAAGAGGAGGTTAGGATACTCGCAAATAACCAAAACAGTATATCTTGAATAAAGGATATACTGTTTCTTGGTTTTAACTTATTTTTTATCATAAGGAAAAGATCATGGAAAAGCATTACCGTCATTCCGGCGCAAAGCATGATGACAAACTCAAATGACTGATCAAGGATAAGTTGATTGATGGCAATTTTCATTTTAATATTTTCTTCAGGAACCCTTTTTCCTGTTTATCCTTTTTTTCTGTATAAACGGCAGAGCTGATTGCACCGGTTATGGTTACCCTTCCTTCTTCCAAATCCAGTTTCTGTATATGCAGTACTTCTCCTCTGATAATTAGCCCGCCAGTTTTCAGAATCAACAGGATACTTTCTTCATTGAAGCTTTCAACGTCCACCACTTCGGTAACGGAGATTCGCTCCCTGTTATCAATATTTACAATGTGTCCGCTATCCATAAAAAAACACCCCTTTTTAATATATTAAAGGCAGGGTGCTTTTATTCATTCTATATTCTGTCTTCCTCTGATAGGAGCCAGCGGCAGACTGATTGTTACCTTGGTGCCTTTTCCTTCCTTGCTTTCAAGTTCTATGTTCCCGTTATGGTCTTCTACAATTTGCTTTGATATGGAAAGTCCAAGTCCCGTTCCTCCCATCGCTCTGGACCTTGCCCGATCCACTCGGAAGAACCGCTCGAAAACCCTGGACAACTCCTTTTCCGGAATTCCGATTCCATTATCAGCGATGATAATCCTTGCATATTTCCCGACTCGGAAAGCATCGATATCAATTCGGCCTCCTTCCTGGGTATATTTGATGGCATTGCTTAAAATGTTCAGGAGCACCTGTTCAATGCCGTCCTTGTCAATGACTACCATGATTCTTTGTGAGTCATCGAAAATGCAGTTCAGGTGTTGGTTCTTGTTTTTCGCCGTCAATTCTACTTTTGTCACGGCCGATTTCAGCAAGCTGATAAGGTTGCTGTCTTTTTTATACCATTTCTCCTGTTTATAGTCGAGTCTGGAGAGCTGCAGTAAATCCTTCACCAGACGGTTCATTCGATCCGCTTCCGCATCTACGATGCTGAGAAAATTCCTTGTAAGCTCTTTATCCTCCACATCTCCGCTAAGCAGCGTTTCCGTATAGCTCTTTATTGTAGTAAGCGGGGTTTTCAACTCATGAGATACATTTGCTACAAAGTCCATCTGCATGTTTTCCAGTTTTTGACGTTCTGTGATATCCTGAAGAATCATGATGATTCCGATATCTTGTCCACTCTCATCCTTAAATCGATCATATCTTACGGCGAAGGTAGAGCCTCTGTAAAAAAAGATGTCTTCCGCGCCGCCATCCTTGCTGTTTTCTCTCAGCTTCTCCAGCTGCAGTTCTTCATTGTATCCTTTGATAATATCATCGTAACGTCTCTTTTCCATATCTTCATCGGATATGCCGAGCATTTGCATCGCTGCCGGATTTGCATGAATAATATGTCCCGAAAGATCAACGGCAATGAGTCCGTCCGCCATATAACGGAGGATGGTCTCCAACTTGCTTTTTTCGCTGGAGATCTCGGAAAGGGTCAAGTCCAGCTGCTTTCTCAGCAGGTTGAACATCTCTGCAAGACGTCCGATTTCATCGTCTGATTTTACACTGACTTCCTGGGTAAAGTCTCCCTGTGCCATTCTTTCTGCCTTTTCCGTTACATCGTTAATGGGAACGGTAATACTTCTGGCAATAAAAAATCCCAGCACAACGGTAATTACAAGAGCAATCGCCATAGCTCTTACAAAAATAACCTTTGACTGGTCAATAGTATCGTATACGCTGGACATATCTTCCCTCAAATAGAGAACTCCTTTGATATCGTCGTCCTCACCAATGGGAAACACCATATTTTTAACCGGGATATTTTTATTATTTGTTATAATTCCGTCAGCTTCTGCCTTTTCCCCATTAAGGCCTCTGAGGATCAGGGTTTGATTCAATGAAGTAACCGCGCCTTTCATCACGAGGCTCTCATTGTTAGACGCAATAATGGTAAAATCACTATCTACAACAAAGATTTCCTGAAGAACTCCGCCGTACCAGCTTTGTACATTCGTTTGAATTTCTTCCTGATGGCTTTTGAGATCGTCATATTCGTTCAGGGAGGAAAGCAGCGTGCTTTCATGTACCATTTTTGTAATATTACTTGTGATAGAATCCTTATAATAAGACTCCAGCTGGTTCATAATGAATACGCCGATAATGGTTGTGGCAATAAAAACCAGCAGAAAATAGATGAATACAATTTTCCACCTGATACTTGACCATCTCTTTTTCCCAAACATTCCCCTACGGCCTCCTGAAGTAATATCCTATTCCTCTTTTCGTCATGATATACTTAGGCTCACTTGAATCGTCTTCCAGTTTTTCCCTGAGTCTCCGCACCGTAACGTCAACGGTTCGAATATCTCCATAATATTCATATCCCCAGACCTCTTCAAGGAGCTGTTCTCTTGAAAACACTTTGTTTTCTCTTTCTGCCAGGTATTTTAAAAGCTCAAACTCCCTGAGGGTGAGCTCGAGAGCGTTTCCGTTTTTTCTTACTTCATAACGATTCAGATCAATGGCAAGACTTCCAAAATCCTGTACATTGGAAGGCTGATCCTGAAGGCTAGCCACTAGATCTGTCCTTCTGATATTCGCTTTGATCCTTGCAATTAACTCTCTCATACCAAATGGCTTTGTTATGTAGTCATCTGCACCAAGCTCAAGCCCCAGCACCTTATCCACTTCTTCTTCCTTGGCGGTTAACATTAAAATAGGTACCGTACTCGATTCTCTTATCTTTTTGCATACATGAAAGCCGTCCATAATGGGAAGCATGACATCAAGCAAAATCAGATCAGGTTTAACGGCAAGAGCCTTTTCCAAACCAACCTGACCGTCATATGCAGTTTCTACTTCAAATCCTTCTTTATTTAGATTGAACTTTATTATAT
This sequence comes from Sinanaerobacter chloroacetimidivorans, assembly GCF_018128545.1. Lineage (GTDB taxonomy): Bacteria > Bacillota > Clostridia > Peptostreptococcales > Anaerovoracaceae > Sinanaerobacter > Sinanaerobacter chloroacetimidivorans. The sequence goes on from NZ_JAGSND010000006.1 coordinate 123,453, forward strand.
CTGAAATGGATTTTTCATCTTCGATAATTAATACTTTTTTAGAGTCCATAAGAATATCCTCCTTATCATAAAAACAGTACCTCGCCATTATATCAAAAAAAATGCATTTCGTCAAAAATCCATTTTTTTCTGATTTTTGCATTGGTACTTTAACTTATTATAAGTTTTAAAATTGATATTACTCTGGAAATAATTATCAATACATATCATCATTTTACTTTCTAGTATGCTATTAAAATACTGCCTGAAATATTCTAATTTTTATGCCATAAAAGTTCCTTTTCATCATGATATTTTATGTAGATTTGATTGATATCATATACTTCTTTTATCTTTATATCAACTATGCCAAGGGCATGTATCCGGAATAATGCTTTACGAAAAAAATTATATTTATAAATAGTTAGTATCAAAGAATCTCCTTCAATTTCATACTTATAATTATAATATGAGTCCCAATCAGATCGAAAAATCCCATGTATGATTACTTCATTGTTTACAATCCGAGATTCATCGAAGTAAACTTCTTGTATGTTTACTTGGGGATTGATATAAAAAAATAAATATATAATTATCCCTAGAAATATAAATATAGTTATCATAATAAATTTAACAGTATAATTTTTTCTTTGCTTTTCTCTAGACATCAAAAAAATAGCCAATCCCATAACAATAAAGCAAATAACTAAGACAAACAAAATAACAAAATTTATCATATTCTTTATCTTCCTTTGTTGAGTACTTATATATTTAAAAACTTTTAACATTATTAGAAATTTAAAAGAAAAGCCCAATTATAATATTGAGCTTTTTCTAGTTTAAACTTATATTTAGTCAAAAGCAATTGGATGATTAATTTATTATATGCTTACATCCCCACTCCCACATACAACTGCATCCTTTGTGAAGTATATTGTATTAAGATATGGAACAGATATATTATGAGAATATCCACTCACTTTCTTAATATTAGTAGCTAAAGTTTTTGGTGTAGAATAGTACCTGCACTTATTGTCGAACCCACTTTATTCCACATTGTAGAAGCAAAGAAAGCACAATTTTTCCATACAGGTGAATAGTCATCGTAATATGAGTTTGTTAAAAATGTATTTAATGTACTAAGTTGACTAGCGGAAATGTCTACGGAAATTGAATACCGATCTATAGAAGTGTAAGAGATCTCTTACCTCTATCCTAACCTTCCAGATTATAATTCAATCCTTTATGCGCGAAACGGCAAATACGTGTCCAAAACGTTATTTTTGTACGTTTCATGCACGTATTTGCCGTTTCGCGCACGAATTATTACTTTTCTTCTCAATATCTGCTAAAATGAGTTGGCTTATGGGGTATGGGGGTTCATCCTTCGGACATACATCCAATACCGACAAATTTAAAAAGGGGTTTTTCATAAAATAGAATCATGGCAGGCTAAGAGCGAAAACAAGCATATTTTCTTGAAGATAAACATCCAGGCTTCCATGGTATCTGTTTACAATTGTTTGTATATTGGAAACTCCATATCCCCGTTGCTTTCCCTTTGTTGAATAGCCGATTTTACCAAAATTAATAATGGCAGCCTGGTCAAAATCTTCTGTTACAGCATTGATAACTTCAATGCTGTTCTTGCTTATCTTTAAGAAAACCTGCCGTTCCGGCACCGGCAATGCCGCTACTGCTTCAAAAGCGTTATTAATCATATTTACAATTAACTCGACCAGATCAAAAGGTGAAACGGAATACTGCGGGAATGGCTCTTCTATTAAACATTCGAATTGAATGCTCTCTTTGTCCGCCTGTAATTTCTTTCGGTATAGCATTGCTGCCACCATGCTGTCGTCACAAAGAAGAGGAGCATTCGTTCTCTTTTTCTCATCTAAGATTCTTTCTCCATAATCGATAATTGCCGCTGCAAGGTCCTCCATTTTTTTGGACTGAGCCAGTCCCATCATGACATTGATTTGATTGGCAAATTCATGCTGTCTTGCTGAGAACTGATGTACCAAAGCTTCCAGATATTCTCCGTATTCCTGATGGATCTGCCTATTAGATTTCGCTTTTTTTCTGTAGAATAAGTTGAATAACAAAAGGAGATTGAAGACGATACTGAAAAAGAGAAACGACATAAGAAAAAAAGTCAGATACGTTGGCATGGCTTTTACCCCTTTTACTTCATAATCAACCGATAAATATTATCGTAATAAGTACTGCTGATCTGACAATATAGGTTTGATCTATAACCAAATCCAGCATACCACAACCGTCTGGTAATATTCGTGATAGATTTTACATTTTTTATATTAATTGCAAATGACTTATGGCAGCGTAAGAAGGAATGGCTGTTGGCAGCGCGTATAATATCGTCTATTGACATTTTAATATCTGTAAAGGTTTGTTGCTTTGTATGCAGCAGCAAACCTCTTCCTTGCCTTTCCGCATATAAAATATCATCGAGATTCACAAGCATTAAATCCTCTTTTGTTTCCAGTAACACCATTTTCTTTCTCTCTCGAGTCTGCAGATGGTGGAATCGCTCTTTTTGAAGATTCAATTCCTGAAGCAAAGGCCCCACCGCATGTTTGAAAGATTCCAAGGTATAAGGTTTTTCAATATACTCATAATGATGATACTTTTTATGGATACTGAGTTGATTTGCCCGATACCCGGTGATAAATACAATAGGAGTCAGCTTGTAATTAGCGTTTTGTCTGATTTCCTGGGCAATTTGAAACCCATTGATACCAGGGAGATCAACATCTACAAAAAAACTATCAATGAACCTCTGATTCATCAGAACAAAGGCCTCTTCCCCGTTATATGCCTTCATAATATTACAATTTCCCAGAGTCTCATTGATTGCATTACAGCAATAGTCCGATTCATCAGGATGATCTTCAATTACTAAAATGTTCAGCATCTTTTCGCCCTTCAATAAATTGACCCTTCCTGTAAATATATCTGGGTTCTTAACTAATTTGGTTTATTGCTCTCTCTACTACCGATACGAAGTCCTCTTCCGCACCCCAGGAGAAATTGAATAGGGTTCCGGTACTTCCTCCTGCACCGATTGCACAAACCATAACAGTAGATCCATGTCCGATGACGGAAACTGTGAGGCTTGCCCTATTGGAGGACCTCATATAATATTTATCGTAGACCATCACAATGGTCTTTACATCCTGAACATCATATTGACATTGGTCGATTAGCTGAATGCTCATAGCGGACTTCATAATAATATCATGCAGCCTGTTCACGACATCATCAAAATCTCCTGATATGATTCTTTGAAACATTGCCATTTTCTTTACTCCTTTTCCTCAATTAGTGTGATGATTTGTTTAAAACTGAGATTGCAGCCATTTCTGCTCCATTTCCTGATATTTTAAGGAAAGGGTTACCGCCTGCCCTCGAGACTTTGCCGGAAAAGCAAGGATGATCCCATACTCATCATCTCCTTGCGGGTCTGGTTTGTCCGGAGTTTGGATTATAATCTCACTCATGTCTTCCTTTGCAAAGATTCCGCCATAGTCATTTAGTTCTCCCTTTGTGTCCCGGGAGTATAAATTGGCATAATTTCTATCTTTTTCAAAAATCAGAGTAAAAGTTTCATCCTTTATAGTGAAAGAGGGACTTTCCAGATAAATTTTTCCTACATATCGCCTATTTCCATTATATAACTTATTTACCCATCCGTCGAATCGAAGAACGATTTCTTCGGCATAGGCCGAATCCTTCTGATTATATTCAATCCCTGTCAATTGCGTCTCTATTTTATGAGGCCACACATAATGAACGTAGCAAGCCAGCGCCAGGATGATGATGATACCAGCAACCTTAAACCCAATATTCATTTTTGATTCTCCTGCATTGCTCTCTATTTATTTTTGTTCAGAAAGAGTCTACCGATATCCAAACAAACCGTTTTTTAATAAGTTAGATAGATTGTTCCGCTATTGATCGTATCCACCAGAGTGCTGCCGTTATAGCACTTGATCGTTGTGGTCATTTGATAAGTTCCTCTGGCCGGCAGAGTGCAAGATTTACTGAAGTAGATGCGCCCATCTCCGGATAGATATGCGGTACTTGACCAGCTTTTCACCAGGGTGCCGTTATCTTTCTTTACATTGACGGAAAACGTAGCCTTTGTAATTTTTCCTTGGTAGGGAACGACAGAAATGTCCGCATACGCAGTGCTTCCTTCATTATAAAAATTATAGTTTACCTGTGAAACGCCGATAAAGTAGGGAGTAATCCCTGTGTTGCCGATCTTTATGATGTTTGGTTCATCCATGGATGCAAATGCAGTGATTGGCAAAGATAATACCATAGCAATAGAAATAACGGCCGCAAAGAATTTTTTTGACATAAAAAACACCTCCTTATAATCTTATATATTAAGACCCTTCGGGGAGATATTTTGTGACCGTTATTTTAAAAAAATTTTAATGAATTTTAAAAATTTTAAATCATTCTCCAGGGTATTATATTTTTCTATAATGCTCATTTTATACCTTGTATGATATATTCATAAGTTTATAATCATACTTTTCCTTTCTTTTAAAGATTGTTTATGGATTCCGCTCTAGATAAACAATACTTTCCGCCACCTTTATGATTTCGTTCAGCTCCAGTTCGCCGGATAAAGTAAACACCATACCGTTCTGCTGCCAAAGCAAACTGGTAGTTCCATACCTGCTCCACCAATGCCCCTGATTATCATGAATCAGTATATCGCCGGATTCCTCTGCTTCATTGTCAACTTGTATGCTGGTGCCATTATCTCTAATAGAGATTTGATCGAGTCTTATCATTTTCCCTGACTCATCCGTGAAAACAAATGTTTTTGTACGGCCGAATTCACTTGTGGAGTTCAGAATATACCCTTCCGGCAAATATTCAGGATACCACAATGGATTCCAATCCTTGGGTATTTCAGCGGATTCCCCCGAGTTCACTTCAATAGGAGTAATTTCAATATATTCCGGTTCTTCGTGAAATAATAAATCAAATATCCGAAGCCTGATAGCATCGACATTATAGACCAGAGCAGTGCCTACCAGGACCAGCGCCAACAAAATGCAGGCGCAGATTTTGGCAGTTCTTTTCAGCAGGAGATTCCTTTTTCTCGTGTGATCCTTCTTTTCAAAATCCCTGATAACGCTTCTCAGACGTTGTTCCAATTCCTCCGGGATTTTTACATCCGCCATTTCTTTTTCTATACTATCAAATTCTTCTACAAATTCTTTTTCAATACAACTGCCCACGTAGGAAAGAAAAGCGGTGCTTCTGGCTTCAATCATCTTCCTGTATTCTTCACTGTTTTTATCCATTTGCTTTCTCTCCTTTCTCTTCACGACCCATTATCTGCTTCAGCTTTTTTCTGGTACGGGACAATCTTTTTCGTACCACTTCATTTGTCGTTTTCAATACCCCGGCAATCATATCGTTTGAGTAATCCTTATGATATTTCAAATATAGGATGAGTTGATCGTCATAATTCAGCTTTTTAATATAGTACTGCATATCCATATCGGTTCCGATATTCGCAAAATATTCATCCACGAAAAACCCATCTACTATATAAGACCTTTCTTCCAGGGAATTTGTGACCTGTTTTATTTTTTTTCTTTGATTATATAGATCTAATGCTGTATTTTTTGTAATGATATACAAATAACTTTTTGTTTGATTGGATTCGACTATTTGAATTTCCTCCAAATTATTCAAGACTTTTACCAGGCTGATCTGCACGGAATCCTCAGCCAAATAATGATCTTTTAGTACTTTATAAGAAAGCAAATACATGTTTTTATAATACAGGTTATGTATCTTTTCAATTTTTCTCTCCTCATCTGTTGTTAAGGCACCTAGTATCAGCATTTTCTACTCCTTCCGCCAGAGAAAAACTCCGGTATCTATTAGAGGCGTTTTTTTCAAAAAATGTTGCAAAAAATTAAAAAAAGTTTAACTAAAAGTTTAAACTTTTTCTCCGCTCACTCTCCCAAGCACTGCTTCATATTATGAGAGCAAGGGAAGTGATTAACTATGAATTTAAGTAATGGGGAACTAACCCCTGTGATTATATATTCAAAACGCACCATCGGAGAGATAAGGGACTGCATTGCTGAAAATTACGGGAAAATAAAGTATGAGCTCCCATTCATCAATGCGGTTTCCGTTGAGATTCCAAAAGAAAAATTAATAAAGTTGGCCCAAAACAAAGCGGTTGCTTCTATCAGTGAAGATGCGATTGTCTCCAAGACACCCATCTATCCTTCTTCGAAAACCGTTAGCTCTGCAAGCTTCAGTCCTGCAGATTTTGAACCGGCCGCTTTCAATTGCGCGGAAAGAGGAAAAGGTGTAGGAGTCGCCGTAATCGATACCGGCGTGACGCCTCACTACGATTTAATAAAGCCGGAAAATAGAATTATTGCATTCAAGGATTTAATTGGAAATAAAGAGACCCCCTATGACGATGATGGGCACGGTACCCATGTATGTGGAATCATTGCAGGAAACGGATATACCTCATTGAAATTTATGGGAACAGCTCCATGTGCAAACATCATTGCTATCAAGGCGCTTGATGATAACGGAAACGGCACTGAGTCGGATATTCTTGCCGCTCTGCAATGGAGCATTAATCACAGGCACATTTATAATATCAGGGTTATTAATCTGTCTTTAGGAATTAAAATTGAATCACCTTATGATGACGACCCTCTTGTCAGAGGTGCCAATGCTGCGGTACGGCATGGGATTTCCGTGATAACGGCTGCAGGAAACAATGGTCCGGGAAAATGCACCATAAATTCTCCGGGAGTCAGTCCCTACGTCATTACCGTTGGCGCTGCAGACCTTACCCAGGCCGATTCATTAGGAGGCATTAAGGTTGCTAATTTTTCAAGTCGCGGACCGACATTAGCTGGAGATATCAAGCCGGATCTGATAGCACCGGGAGTTGAAATTCCTTCTCTGGACGGAAAAAATCCGAAGGGATATGCCGTTCAGTCCGGAACTTCCATGGCAGCTCCGGTGGTTAGCGGGGCTGCTGCCTGCCTGTATGCCATGAGGCCCCGATTGACACCTTCACAAGTCAAAAGGATATTAATACAGGATGCGTTACCTATAAAAAATGAAAACCGCAATGCACAAGGCCGCGGTCTTCTAAATTATAAAGTATTTTTAAACTTATAGATAGTTTAACGGATTTTTTGTTTTGCCGTTAACATGTACTTCAAAGTGCAGATGTGGCCCGGTACTTCTGCCGGTATTCCCTACATTGGCAATATGCTGTCCCTGATACACCTTGTCACCAGTTTTTACAAATAACTTGCTGCAATGTCCATATACGGTTACTTTTCCTCCGCCATGGTCTATTTTTACACAATAGCCGAGAGCTCCGTTATAACCTGCCGCAATTACGGTTCCGCCATCTGCGGCTTTAATCTTGGTTCCCGTAGGCGCAGCCAGGTCGATTCCTGCATGGAGTCTCCCCCATCGGGTGCCGTATCTGGAGGTAAGGGTTCCTCTTATCGGATAGATGAAGGTTCCTGTTCCAATGAGCGGCGGCGGATCTTTGGTACCTTGCAGTACCACCTGGGAAGCAGGCTGAGAAAGAATTGTGGAGTTTAGCTCCACTCTTTCCGTTTCAAGACCGTTACTTCGTATAATTTGAGCTACGACTTCTCTTTCGCCGTTAACACCTTTGGACTTGACCGTCTGCTCACCTTTATACAGATTACTTGTACTTTCATAGGCTATTTCGAAAGGAATAGCCTCTTTATATGTAGCCACTTCCACGGTTTTTACCGTAGCTACCGGTACGGCCTGTGTCAGGCAGATTTCCTGATCGATCTGGAGCTTTTCCGGTATTACATCCGGATTGGAAGCTCTGAGTTCGCTCTGCTTCATGCCGTATATCTTGGCGATTTCAGAAAAGGTTTCACCGGACTGAACCCGATGAATCTTCTTCTCTGTGGCACCGGTAAGCATATATTCTATTACATCATCTTTTCTTTGAATATTTCCAAGCTTCGTCTCAATGTCTTCAACGACAACATTCTCAGCAAAGCCGACACTTTCGTATCGGATGCCTTCATCCTTTTTCACATAAAGGCTTTTGATTTCATCCAGGATCTCCCTGGCGCTTTTTACACTGTCAAGAACCGCTACCAGCTTGCCGTCTACATAGATACCATGCCCGTTGGCCTTCATATCCTTCATATAAGTCAGCCTGTTGAGAATATCTTCCTTATCATCCAAATCCTGATGAAAAGCAATCACTTTATTAAAAGTAATATCCTTTTCTTTGTCTATGGTAATTTCCGCATCGTATTCATAACTAAGCTTATCACCGATAATATCGATGGTCTTATATACATCTTCCTGATTTTTTACAACTCCAAGGGTCTTGCCGTTATAGACATACTCGTAAGCCGTCATATTCCCGACCACTAGCATAGCTATGGCTGAAACAGCGACGAAAGCTCCAAATTGCATCAGAACCTTCTTTTTGTTATGTTCTGCATAGTCTCTTACGCAGTCGAATCTGTAACACCCTGCTTTTGCCACGCTGCAGGTTTTACACAGGAATTTATCATTTTGGGCATCCAGGAAGGTAATAAAGCGGAACATCTTCTCCGAAGCCGCTTTTTCCTTTTCCGAAAGGGAAAGAAACAGGGGCTTTGTCTTTTTATCCAATTCCCATTTCCCTGCAATCTCTTTTGCTCCGGCTAGTATCACTTTTCCTTTGCTTCTTCCTTTATCATATAAGATTGCCACTTTGGGCAGCAGGTTTAATTCCAAATAATTTGCTATGTTATGATAAAGAATCAGAATTTTTCTTCCTATTATCCCAAAAAATAGAAATACCTTGTCAATGGCAGAATCGATGGTTGTACTGACCACTTTTTCGTTTTTGCAAGGCTCTTCCGGTTGTACTGCCTCTATTGTTTCGTCTATTGTCAATTCCGTTTGTGCAACTTCACTATTTTCGTTTTTTATAAACTCGGTCGGGGCTTCCTCAGTCTTCAACTCCATCATGGCGATTTGCCCTGCCAGGGGCTCCGTAATTGTTTCAATCTGCATCTGTTCCTCTTCCTCAAAGGGAAAGGATTCCGGCTGTATCATATCAAAAACGGATCCGGTTTTGAAGCTTCCGAATACCCCCTGCTCTGTTATCAGGGTCTCTTCTTCTTTATGCAAAGATCTTTCCTTTCTTCTGGTCCTTCTCTCATTGATTCTCTCAGCTGCTTTCGCTCGCTGTCTTTCTCTTTCCTGAAGATCAAGTTTCAGTTCAGGCATCTGCAGTTGAGAAACCTTTTCAATTTTTTCATCTATGAGCTTCGCAAGCTCTGCTTTTGCTTGTTCCCTATTAAGTCCTGACAAGTTCAGGTGAGAAATAGGGCTATGAGCCTCGCCCATATCCCTGAGTTCCATACCATCTTCGACAGTTGTTGCTTTCTTGGCTGCAATCTTTTTTACTTTTTCAAAGGTATCATTCCATATCGTAACCAGATGTTCTTTATTCCAGTTCGTGCTTTTCGTCATATGCGTCCTCCCGGCCATTTTGCAATGGGGTACTTTTCATATGTTGCCATGTTCTATACTGTTATCATATCAAGTATACTCTTTTTGGGGGCTGTTTTCAATCCATTTTTTGCATGTCCGACAGCTTGTCAACGAAGCAGCTGCACCGCTCCCCTGTATCTTGTATCCCCGTATCTTTACACAGGGGACAAGTATACACCATATCCATATAATCGATTTTGAAATTATTTTCAGTCATTAAGAAGGCTTTTTCTTCATTCAGCCTATCCACTTTTACTTTCATGTCCCGAATTTTATTTTTTGCATCCCCGGCTCCCGAAAGCATGATACGGGAGATCTGTAATCCTATACCTCTGGCTTCCTCTTCAATTTCCTTTACTCTTGGTATTTTTTGATAAACCTCCGTACGTCTTGCTTCAGCCCGGGTTTCATTTTCTGCTCTTAATTCTTCATAATATTTCAATATATTTGCGATTTGGTTCGGTTTTCCGCTGCTGTCTGCCTTTACGGTCTTCTTATCCCCGCCGCTCCATGCTTTCAGTATGCTGTTTATGTAATTGATATTCGGATTGGAAATCCCGCTGGTTTTCTTGCAGGCATCCAGCACTTTATCAATGCCGAATCCCATCTCATCGAACCAGACATCCATAATCCTCTTTTCCTCTTCCGTAGCGTTTCGCATAAAGCCCAGCGCCCGCAGCACCCTCTTATACAAGTAGTGCCTGTTATCCGTTTCCTCCAGATAATCCTCTATTTGTTCAAGGGTCTTTAGGCCCTGATTTACCCATTCCTTTACGACTGCCGCGACATATTTATGATTGCTGCGATTTTTCTTTTTCACACAGTATGAGTATGCATAAATCACCATTTCCGGTGTGGCATTGTAATCCGTAATCCAGGATAAAATCTCAGCAGGCTCTTTTCCTTCAAAGAGCCTACCGATGATTCTTTCTATTTCGCTGTACATATTTCTGATCACATCGTTATCCATTTGTTCTTTCAGGTGACTCGGAATTTTGCCTTCAGCTTTTTTTTCTTTTACCTTTTGGCCGTATACAAGCTCCTTCAGGTTAATAAATTCCACTTGGTATCGAAATTTATCTCCGGCTTTTTCATAATTCTTTCGGATAACACCCTTACTTTCCCAGTAGCTCCACGCCTTTAGCACATCTTCATCAGCCATGGATAGATGCTTTGCAATGGTATCATTGGACATAAGCATATCAAAATCAGCGTACATCAAAGCAAACAAATACACCTTGACATAATCCCCCGGAGCATCTGTCATGTATTCATTGATAAATATGTTTTCCACACTGGTATCTCTTAAATAATAATCCTTGATACGCTCTTTTCTAAAATTCATCTTACATCCTTTAATTCTGTTTTATTCAATCAAATGAAGCTATGTTCATTTGCAACATTAAAATAACTGTTCTCTGATAATGGTCTGATCTCTTCTTGGGCCTACCGATACGATTTTAACAGGAACCCCTGTGGTATCTTCGATGGCCTTGATATAAGCCTTTGTTTCTTCCGGCAGCTCTTCATAGGTTTTGCAGCTTGAAATATCACTCTTCCAGCCGGCAAGTTCCCTGTAAACAGGTTTGCATTCTTCAAGCAGTTCCAGTCTGGCCGGGAAGTGATCCACTCTTTCTCCATTATAGTCATAATGGGTGCAAAGCTTAATGGTATCGAAGTCTCCAAGCACATCCAGCAGCATCAGGGCAATACCCGTCATACCGTTAATCCTTGCAGAGTATTTCACCACCACCGCGTCAAACCAACCGCAACGTCTTGGTCTTCCTGTGGTTACCCCATACTCATGTCCCAGTTCCCGTATTTTATTTCCTGTTTCATTATCCTCTTCCGTTACAAAGGGCCCCTTGCCTACTCGTGTTGTATAAGCCTTGGTGATCCCAAGAACCTCTTGGATGGTTCCTGCCCCGATTCCCGATCCGGTGGTAAAGCCGCCTGAAGTAGGATGGGAACTTGTAACATAAGGATAGGTTCCAAGATCTACGTCAAGAAGTGAGCCCTGGGCCCCTTCAAAGAGAACCTTCTGCCCTTTCTGCAGGCTTTCATAAACCATAACGCCGGTATCCCTGATGTATGGCTTTAAGCGATTGGCATACGCTACATATTTTTCGATCATCGCTTCTTTATCCATTGGTTCTTCATTAAAAAGCTTTATGATAATTTCATTTTTCTTATCGATCTGAGCGGATAATTTTTCTCTGAAGACTTTCTCGTCCAGCATATCGCAGGTACGGATTCCGCTTCTTTCAATCTTGTCCATGTAGCATGGTCCAATACCTTTTTTGGTTGTCCCGATATCATCCTTCCCTCTGGCCGCTTCATAAAGGCCATCCAGAATTTTGTGATAGGGGAAAACCAGATGAGCCCTGTCACTGACAAAAATACTCTCCGTATCGACACCGTCTTTTTTCAGTTCTTCAATTTCATTGAAAAAGCCTTCCACGTCAAAGACTACACCGTTGCCGACAATATTCACGGCTCCTTTATTCAGCACTCCTGACGGAATCAAATGAAGGGCGTATTTTTTATCGTCAATAACTACCGTATGGCCGGCATTATTTCCTCCCTGGCCTCTGACTACCATATCTGCTTTCTCTGCTAGATAGTCAATTATTTTGCCTTTTCCTTCGTCTCCCCATTGAGAGCCAACGATTGCTAAACCTGGCATGTGATCACTCCTTTTTTCAGACAGCATATATTGCCTGTACTACTAAAATAAACTTACCATTATTTATTCTTTAGCTTGCCCAATTTGCTAGGGAAATTGTCGGCAAACTTACAGATTTCTACCGCTTAAATAGTCATTTAAATCCGAAATTAATTTTTGAAGGTCGATGCCATGTCCTTCTGCAGCTTCCTTCAGGCTTTCATTTCGAGCACCGGGACAACCCTGACAGTACAATCCATGAAAGAGCAAGACCTCAGAAATTTCGGGGTCCATATCCAGGATATCGTTTAGCAGCATGGCTTCCGTAATCTTCATAACAACCCTCCTATCGGTCACTGATACGGCTTTTATCAACAAATCTGGTATATTTGCCAAGCCAGGTGAGTTCAACATTTCCTGTGGGTCCGCTTCTCTGCTTTGCTATGATTACTTCGCAAATATTCGGCTTTTCTGTAGTCTCCGGGTTATAATATTCATCTCTGTATAAAAACATGACAATATCCGCATCCTGCTCAATGGAACCGGATTCCCTCAAGTCCGACAGGATCGGCCTGTGGTCCGTTCTTTGCTCCACCGCGCGGGAAAGCTGGGATAATACGATAACCGGACAGTCCATCTCTCTTGCAAGCAGCTTTAAAAATCTCGAAAGGGATGAAATTTCCTGCTGTCTGCTCTCTGACCTTCCTTCGTAAGACATCAGCTGAAGATAATCTATCACAACAAGGTCGAGGCCATGTTCCGCCTTCAGCCTTCTGCATTTGTTTTTAATTTCCATGGCTGTAATGCCAGGCGTGTCATCTATGTAAATACTGGTTTTAGAAAGGGTATCAAGGGCAATGTGAATCTGATCCCAGTCCTGTCTTTCTAGGCTTCCTGTTTTGAGCTTCTGCATCTCTATTCTGGATTCCATGCTCAAAAGCCTTTGGCCCAATTGTTCCTTGGACATCTCGAGGCTGAAAATCAGAACCTTTGCTTTTCCTTTGATAGCCGCCTGCTGTGCGATATTCAACGCAAAGGCAGTCTTCCCCATAGCGGGCCTTGCAGCCAGCATGATCAAATCCGACTTTTGCAGCCCTGAAGTTTTTGCATCCAAATCGATAAAACCGGTGGTCAGTCCTGTAATGTTACCCTCCAGCTTTGACATTTCATCAATCTTTGCAATATTGCTCCAGAGAACGTCCTTAAGGATCTGAAAATCCTTGGTCTGCTTTGACTGAGCAATCTCAAAAATACCTCTTTCCGCATAGTCCAAAACCTCTTCGGATTGCATCTTTTCCTGGTAGCCCTTTTCGATAATATCTGATGCCGTATTGATCAGCCGTCTCAGTACCGCCTTTTCCCCGATAATTTTCGCATATTGCACCGCATTTGAGGTGGAAGGAACGATGGTGGAAAGCAAGGCAATATAGGCCCTTCCCCCTACCATTTCCAGTGTTTTTCTCTTCTTCAGTTCTTCCGACACCGTGAGGGTATCAACGGGTTCGTTTTTTCTGTACAGTTCTATAATTGCCTGATAGATTTCTTTATGCATATCGTTATAGAACTCTTCTGCTTTCAAAATTTCCAGAACATCATACAGAGCATCCTTGTCCAGCAGGATAGAACCTAACACCGATTTTTCCGCATCGTCATTATGTGGCGGAATTCTTTCATATTGGCTCATTTTTCTGTCCTCTCAGATCATTTACTCCATTCTAAACAGAGACGGTTACCTTAAGCTTTGCCGTAACTTCAGGATAAATTTTGATTTCCACTTCAAAATCCCCGGTATGCTTAATGGGATTATCCAGGACGAACTTTCTTTTATCTATGCTGATCTGATGCTGTTTTTCCAGAGCTTCCGAAATATCCTTGGAGGTGATAGATCCGAATAATTTTCCTCCTTCTCCGGATTTTGTCTGAATGGTCACCTTCTTATCACCTATTTTTTCCGCTAAAGCTTTTGCTTCAGCCAATTCCTGTTGTCGTTTTTCTTCTTTTAATGCCTTCTGTTTTTCAAGGTTTCTGACATTTCCTTCTGTTGCTTCCGTAGCAAGTCCTTTCGGCAGCAGTAAATTTCGGGCATACCCGTCGCTGACTTTTACAACGTCACCAGCTTTACCCACGCCTTTTACATCTTTTACCAATATCACTATCATGAAACGTACCTCCTATTTATGATCCAGCTCTTCGATCATCTCCACGATTTTTTGTATAGCCTCTTCAACAGAGATTTCTACCTGGGCACCAGCTTTGGACAGATTTCCTCCGCCTCCCAGCTTCTCCATAATTGTTTGAACGTTCATCTCTCCTAAAGACCTTGCACTAATTACCGTCGTGCCCTCTTCGTTCTGTCCCAGCACAAAACTAGCCTTTACCCCTTTGATGCCCAGCATTTCATCTGCAGCCCGGGAATTGATCACTTGGACATCCACATGCTTGCCTTCACATACTGCTATAGCAACGCCGGGATATGGCATGACGGAATTGGAAATAATCTTGGCTTTCTGCTTGATAGATTCAATATCTGTTTGGAAAAATTGCCTTACATTCGCGGTGTCCGCCCCCATTCGCCGCAGCCAGGACGCTGCTTCAAAGGTTCGGACTCCCGTCTTGATGGAGAAACGGTTTGTATCCACCGTTATCCCCGCAAGCAGAATTTCTGCCTCCAGTTTGTCGATATCTTTCTTATCACCGGTATACTGCAGAATTTCTGTAACCAGCTCTGAAGTGGATGAAGCATAAGCCTCCATATATGTCAATGTGGCATTTTCAATAAAGTCTTCTGTTTTTCGATGGTGATCGATCACCACGAGTTTATCCGTTTTGGTAAGAAGCTCAGGGCACTCTACCAATGTGGTTCTATGGGTATCCACGATCACCACCAGAGTGTCTTTATCCACCAACTCTAATGCGTCTTCGTTCTTAATAAATTTATAATTCCCGGTGTCATAGGCCCGGTTATACATTTCCGTAAGTGTTTCATTAAACGAATTAATGATCACAAAAACTTCTTTATTTCGGTTTTTCGCGAATCTGCAAATTCCCAAAGCAGCCCCAAAGGAGTCCATGTCGGGTTTTTTGTGACCCATAATAATGACCTGGCTGGACTGATCAATAAGCTGTCTTAAAGCATGGGCCATAATTCTTGATTTGCCCTTATTGCGCTTTTCTACCGTTTGCAGCCTGCCGCCATAGTATTCCACTTTATTCACTTTTTTTACGACAGCCTGATCCCCTCCGCGGCCTAATGCCAGATCCAGTGCGGCGGTTGCATATTCATCCATTTGCTGCGGTGTTTTTCCGCCTACACCGATACCGATGCTTAATGACGCCGGGAAATCCGCATCTGTCTCTATTTCTCGAACCTCGTCCAAAATGGAAAATTTACCGGCCTCCAGTTTCTCAAAATGTTTGTATTCAAAGACTATAAAATACTGATAGCTGCGAAATCTTGTAACAGAAGCGGATATTTTTGTCGCCCACTGTCTTATGGTCCTTTCTATTTCAGCAGCTATTATGGATTTTCTTTCGTCTGGAGAACTTGCAATCAGTTCATCATAATTATCTACACTGACGTAGGCAAAGCAGTTTTTTTCATCCTTATAAAGTGATTTTAAGAGTTCGTAGTTTGTAATATCAATCCAGTAAAGGACCGCATTATTTGCTTTATCCTCATCTACAAAGGAGGATACTACCCGATAGGTCTTTCCATTGTGAGAAACAACAATGGGTTTCTCCAAATCCTCAGTGAAAAAATCCGAGGGTTTTAATCCGGTTATTTTATAAATCCCTGCGTTAGCAGCTTCTGCATCTTGATAAATATCCGAAAACTTCTTGTTAAACCAAAGAAACATTCCGTCGGAATCAATCAGGCAAAGGGGAAGAGGGTGATTGGCAACGGAATAGCTCATGGTTTTGTCAACGGCCTTCACAATATGCTCTGTGTACGCCCGCATCGATTCTTTTTTCTTATTTACACCAATATTGAAATAAGATTCGATACGGCTCTTTAATGTTTTCTCGCCCATTCTAACTCCTATTTTCTCTACTCCTCATGTGAATAACGTTATAAATTCCCGCAGGTCGCCATAGTAAATAAGAATTGCAAGAATTTCAATGCAGCAGCGCTGCATTCCAATTATAACATAATTTTCACATTATTTTAAGTTGGTTTGCGAAAATCTTTTTCTGATGTCCAATGCAATATCACTAAGTCCTAACAGGAACAGGAAGGTTTGCCCAATCCATGTTACAATAAAAATTACCGATATAATCCAGACCAGCAACCGGGGTGTTCGTTTCAAATAGCCATAATAAAAGACCACCGCCAACCCCTGTACGGAAAAAATAAAAATAAACAGCATTTGCATATTGTACATGATTATGTTTTTATCAATAATTCCCGCACCGGCTGCCAGGTAAGACAGAAGGTAAATTAAAATAGAACCTAACATAATACTTTTGGGTAATGAAAATGCCCAAAACGGAGGCAGCATCGCTGCCCTTTTTCCTGATTTCCGTAAAATCCAGGAAATGATCTTATAGTTTATATAAGCGAATACGGAAGCACAAAGGATGATGGACCCCGGCACCGCCAGCATCATGGTTTCCTTGACATTGTCCAGCGTCGTTTGCAGCTCAGCAGGATCAACATTTGTAATTCCAAGCATTTCATACCTTTGCATCAAATTCATGTCGGAAACACTGATCTGGTTTAAAATCGTCTCCATAGCATGAAATATAGTCTGCCCGGTTATGGCCCAGAAAAGCAAAAATACCATGGATACCGCTATCATCGCACTCAGAATTCCTTCCAGGACACCCCGATAAGCACTTTTGCCCGCAAGCATATACTTGATCATAACGGGAATCGGAACGATCAGAATGGCGACTAATATGATTAATGTGTACATAGATCCCCCTTTTGAGAGTTTTACGATATTTTCTATTTTACGATATTTCCTATCAGATAAAAAAGAAGCGATTACTCGCTTCTTCCCTTTTCCTCATTGTGTCTGTACCGAACTTAATCAGCTGTGTAAGGCAGTAAAGCCACGATTCTTGCTCTTTTGATGGCTTTTGTAACTTCTCTCTGATGAATAGCACATGTACCTGTTATTCTCTTAGGAAGAATCTTCCCTCTGTCTGTTACATATTTTCTAAGCTTATCAACTTCTTTATAATCAATGGTTTCAGCTTTGTCTGCACAGAATTGGCATACTTTTTTTCTTCTCATGCCACGTTTTTTGTCCATCATGATATTTTACCTCCTGTTAAAATGGTATATCATCATCATCTTCCAGGGCCTGGAAGCCTTCTGGAATTCCAAGGCTGCCCTTAGGATCTTCTCTATCAAATCCGGAGCCGGATCCACCGGATCCTTTTTCGCCCCATTCTAAAAATTCAACTCGTTCAGCAATAACATCTGTGGTATATACCGTAGCCCCATCTTTGTTTTTATAGCTTCCGGTCTGAATTCTACCCTGAACGCCTACCAATTTCCCTTTTGCTAAAAAACGTTCGCAATTTTCCGCAGGTTTCCCAAACACGGTAACTCTGATGAAGTCTGCCTGCTTATCCTTCGAGAACGGTCTATCCACAGCAACGGTAAAGGTAGCCACAGCGTTCTGACTTTCCGGAATGTACCGTAACTCAGGGTCTTTTGTTAATCTTCCGATTAATACTACATGATTCATATAACTACCACCCTTCTTGCTTCTTCTTTTGTTTAATACCCTATATGCAACTGTTATTTTTCGTCTTTGTTGATAATGATATGTCTGATGACCGCATCAGAAATTCTGAGTCTTCTATCAAGCTCTTTCGGAAGTTCGGCGTTTCCTGTAAACTCGATTACCACATAGTATCCTTCGTTTTTCTTCTGGATTGGGTATGCGAGCTTTTTTGTTCCCCAAACATTCACTTTTCCGACTTCACCGCCTGCTGAAATGACTTCTTTTACCATTCCGACTGCAGCTTCTTTTTTGTCGTCTTCTAAAGCAGCTTCAATGATGAACATAACCTCGTAATTAATCATTCTTTCACCTCCCTGTGGACTAAATGGCTCTTTTTCAAGAGCAGAGAGCATTCATTTGTCTAAATGCAAAATTCAATGCTTTTCTAGTATACCATAAAATGTGGATTTTGCAAGTAAAAATTATGTTGTCCCTTTTTCAGCCTTATTAACACACGTACCATTTCATCAATTTCTTCCTTCGTGTTATAAAATGCAAGAGAGGGTCTTACCGAAGTCTCCATGCCAAATCGTCTCAAAACAGGCTGCGCACAATGGTGGCCGGTGCGGACGGCGATGCCTTCCTTGCTCAAAGCGTTTCCAATTTTGTCGTTTGATAAACCATCTATAATAAAGGATATCACACTGGTTTTGTCTTCAGCAGTGCCTAAAAAAGTTAATCCTTGTATCTTATGCAAGGCTTCCATCGAATGTTCCAACAGGGAATGTTCGTATCGGCAGATATGCTCCATGCCGATACTTTCTACATAGTCAATTGCAGCACCCAGTCCGACAGCATCTGCGATATTTCCGGTTCCCGCTTCGAAACGATCTGGTGCAACTTTATACTGTGTACTTTCAAAGGTAACATCCTGAATCATATTTCCGCCGCCCTGGTAAGGCGGCATTTCCTTTAAAAGATTTTCTTTGGCATATAAAACGCCGATCCCTGTGGGGCCATACAATTTATGACCGGAAAATACATAAAAATCATAATCACAATCCGTAACATCAACTGCCAAATGAGATACTGCCTGGGCACCGTCTACCAGAATCTTTGCTCCGTGAGCATGTGCCATCTTCGTCATTTGGGCAATCGGAGTGATGGTTCCCAGCACATTGGAAACGTGAGCTACACAGACCAATTTTGTCTTTGGATTCAACATCTTTTCATACTCATCCAGTTGTATCTGGCCATGGTCATCGATAGGAATCACCCTGAGTTTTGCATCGGTTTCCTCACTTATCATCTGCCAGGGAACAATGTTGGCGTGATGCTCCAGACAGGATACTAAAATCTCATCCTCAGGTTGGAGCGTTTGTTTTCCATAAGTATTTGCAACCAGATTAATGGCCTCCGTGGTTCCTCTTACGAAGACAATTTCCCTGGGAGACGATGCGTGAATAAATTTGCAAACCTTGCTTCTGGCCTCCTCATAGGCATCGGTGGCTCTCGCAGCCAAGGTATGCGCGCCCCTGTGAATATTTGAATTCTCGTGCAGGTAATATTGTGAAATGCGGTTTATTACAGCTGCCGGTTTCTGTGTAGTTGCTGCGTTATCCAGCCAGATCAAGTCTTTTCCGTTTACTTTTTCGGATAAAATAGGAAAGTCTCTGCGCACTGCATGAACGGGGAATGGCTTCCCGCATGAATTTTTCAGGATACCGGGAACGGGAAGAAACTCATTTATAATCATAGTAGTGCCCAATTTCTACATTCTCCAGCACTGCTGCCGCGTCAGAGGATAAGATGCAAGCCGAGCTGTAAAGCATGAGAAGATACATGCCAATCCCGCGATTGTCAATTCCCATAAATCGTACCGATAATCCTTCCGATTGTTCTCCCGGCAGATTGGCCTGATAGAGGCCGATAACCCCCTGCTTTTCTTCTCCGGTACGAATTAACAAGATATTGGTAGATCCTGTCTGACCTTTTGGATTCTGCTCCCCATCCACTAAAAGCTTGTTGGTGGGAAGAATGGGGATTCCTCTCCAGGTCAAGACGCTGGATCCGTGAATCTGAATGGAAACCGGCGGAACTCCTCTTCTGGTGCATTCTCTGCCAAAGGCGGCGATGGCTTTTGGATGGGCAAGAAAAAAGGAAGGTTCTTTCCATACCTTTGCAATGAGTTCATCTAAATCATCCGGCGTAGGATACCCATTGCGGGTTCGAATTCTCTGAGATTCCGATATATTCTTTAACAGGCCGTAATCCTCACTGTTTATCAGCAGGTTCTCCTGTTTTTCTCTCAGGCATTCCACACTCAGCCGCAGTTGTTCCTCACTTTGGCTATAAGGGCTGCTGTATATATCCGAAACACGCGTACTGATTTTGACAATGGAGGAAATGGGATTAAGCAGGTATTCTCTTGGCTTGGTTTCGTATTCTATATAGCCTTCGGGAATGTTTTCAAAGCCTACTTCAGAGTTCATCATATCTAAAGGAAAATCTCCTTCAATTACTTTATTCAATCGAAAAATACCCGTTTCCAAAGGCTTCCACTCCAGCATTCTGGAAAGCCATCTGGGCGTAATAGATTCAAGCTGGGGAACTGTTTTTACCACATCTGCCAACTGATAAGCAGCATCGGAAGTCAAAAAATCTTTTTTGACTTTCTGATAGGTCTCCGTATTTTGATAATTATTTTGTTCTTCCATAAAATCGCCTCCTTCTGTTACATAGTTCGCCAACCATCAATTTTCAAATTAGGCGAGCTAAAAGTAGTATGCTGATTTTTATGGATTTCTAAACATTTTCTGTAGGATTTTAACCCATATTTTCCCGAAGCCTGGCACAAAATTTATCCAATTTCATAAAATGATTAAAGAAATATAGGAAAGGAGACAATATATTTTGAATAGTTCTGGATCTAAACCAAATAATGAATTTGAAGAACCTTACGTTGGTATGCCCATAGCCAATATGAATCGTTCCGTTCAAAAGAAGTCCTATTGTACCGCTGTTAACAGCTGTCCTCTAGCCATGGCCTATGTACCCTGGCAGTGCTGGGAACAACCTTATGAGCCAAATGTAGCATTAAAGCGGGGAACCATTTTCCCCTGTCTGGATTTACCGTGGGAGGGGTGGAGATATTAAAATGATGGATCGTCGAAGTGAACTGTTTCAAAAAATTCAGATGGTCAGTTTTGTACTGGTTGACACCAATCTTTATCTCGATACGCACCCAGATGACAGAGCGGCTCTGAATTATTATCATAAATACCGAACATTAATGGATCAAATGGTACAGGAGTATACGGATAATTATGGGCCCTTAACTCCCTATACTGTAAAATCAGCAGATATGTGGACCTGGATTGATCAGCCATGGCCATGGGAAAAGGAGGCAAATAGCTATGTGGAGTTACGATAAAAAATTGCAGTACCCCGTCAAAATTGCATGTCCCAATCCTGCAATAGCTAAGATTATCATTACACAATATGGAGGACCAAATGGCTTTCAGTGATGATTTTCAGAAATTATCCGATAGGATTCTATTCTTTCCCCGGCAGCTTTTCGCCGCATTTGTTACAATAAACAAAACTTTCTTCTACTTCCGTTCCGCAATAGGGACAGAAAGCACTGTTATGTAATTGCCTTGAGATCGTAACCTCAGATTTATTGCTTTTTCTAAATGTTTCATTGAGTGGATCCGGTTCTTCTTCCCCATCTGTAATGTCATAAACGGAATAGCGATTTTCACCGGTGGCATTTCTAAAATGATAAACCGCCTGGACGATACCCATTACGATAAAAATGATACCAAATAATGCAAAAAATATAGGCGCCCCCATGGACATTGCAAAAAACGTCCATATGATTCCAAAAATCGCGGCGGCAATGGATCCGATCCCCCCCATCATGGACGGTGCTCTTCCCGGCTTAATGCTTTTCATAAATGATCCCCCTGTGTTTTTTATTCTTTTCCATTATATCAGGTGCATCAAAAAAAAGTCACCCTTTTATGAAGCGGTAAAATGTTCTTTTTGCGCTGAACATTTTACCGCTTATATGGATAACTCTTTCTTTTGCATTCTCTTAATTTTCATAATCTGGTGCCGGAAAGCAGTATCTGGATCACCTTTTGGAACAGCTTAAGAAGAAACTGTTTACTAAGGATATCAGAGAAACCAACGTGCCCATCGCAATCATTGCCGGGGCTCGCAATGAACTGCAGGTACACTCCGTACTGCAGCTGCCGTCACAGAACCCAATTATAATTGTAGCCATTAAGGCTGTCAGAATTCCCAGCATAACCATTCCGACACTGATTCCCCATCTTGCTTGATTTGATTCCGAGGCGATGAAAAAAACAGCCATCAACAGAATCATAACTCCGATAATAAACTCTGCTTTCGCTGCCGTCGGGCATTTCATACCCATGTCCATACAATGTTCGCAGGTTCTAAGTATAAAATTAGGAACCACGGAGATCATTGCACCTAGAATTCCCAGGATAACACCCCAAATTATTTTACCAGTCAATGATAACCCTCCTATCAAATAGTTTTTCATTTACAAACGCTACTTCATTTTATGCGGACAAAGGTATGGATATGAACATGTTGTCCATGGTATTTATTCAATCCCGTATTTTTTTTTCGTTTCGAAAATTCTTCGGGACTTATACTCGTTGTATGTACGTTCCTGACTTCTGATAGCCCTGATCAGCGCTCTTTCCTCTTCAAGGCTTTTTGAGTAAGCTTTGCCAATTTCACACGTGCTGTGACAGGCAGGATACCTATTCTTGCAGTCTAAACAGGGTGACTTACTTTTCATTGTCATCTCTCCTTTGTGTTTAAAATATTATGTAAACCATCGATTGCCTCTATAAAAAATTTTTCAACAGACTTCAGATATTATAATTTTAAGGATTTCGATATTTTTCCACAAATTTTTCAAAATCGCATACAATTTTATCCAAGGCTCTGTGTGGATAACTTTACCCCTCATAAGAGGTGAAATTTCAACATATTTTTTAAATACAAAATGATTTTTCCAACACTTATCCACAGGCAAATGCATTTTACGCAGAAACCTTCCCTATACTTTCCACATTTCAACTGTTTTTTCCACATTGGGTTTTATGAAATGCACCCATCGGCAAATGCCGCATATTATATAGTAAAATCACCTAATCGATCAACTCCAACAGAACTTCAGAAATGAAGTGATAACCTTAATCGTAACGATTCATTAGTTTTCGATGCGCCCGCTGTAGCGGGCGCTTTTTGATTCCAAAATTGGATCCAAATTTTAAGGCTGCTCCTGCTGCTGTGTGCTGACGTAACCTGCCGCAGTCATAAATTTATCTGTGAGGTTTTGGGATACCCGATCTTTCTCCTTGTCACACAGCTGATCCCACCTTTTCTCTGCTCTTTTTTCTTCCGAAACTGTTACAAAAAAAACCTCAGCAGATACCTCCTTTTTTTTCATCCCTCCGCCTCCTTTCTAAATCCTATGAAGGGAAACGGATTTCTATTACAGGTCTTTTCTTTTACATTTCTCAGTAAAATATTAGGAGCATCTCAAAGCGCATATTGAAAAATCTTGAAAGGGGGTCAACATGAGGCAAGCAGCTGTTTATATTCGTGTTTCTACGGAAGAACAGACAGAGTACTCTCCTGACGCCCAGTTAAAGGCCGTTAGGGAATACGCTGAGAAGAACGACTTACAGATCCTGCCGGAGCATATCTATATAGACGAGGGCATTAGCGGAAAAAGTACGAAAAACCGGGCTGCTTTCAACCAAATGATCGGAAAGGCAAAGGAGAAGCCAAAGCCCTTTGACGCGATTCTGTTATGGAAATTTTCCCGTTTTGCAAGAAACCGGGAGGACAGCATCGTTTATAAGTCCATGCTTCGCAGACAGCTAGATATTGAAGTTATTTCCGTTACCGAAAAGATCGGTGATGACAAAATATCGGTACTGATAGAAGCCTTTATCGAGGCCATGGATGAATACTACAGCATCAATCTTGCCGAAGAGGTAAAGAAGGGAATGACAGAAAAAGCATCCAGAGGCGAATTTCAAGCCGCGCCGCCCTTCGGATACCGGAAGCCGGCAGGCTGTCCCCTTCAAGTGGCTCCGGAGGAGGCTCCTTATGTGCGTTATATATTTGAGCGATTCTTAAGCGGAACGAGTTGTTTTGTCATTGCCAAAAATCTGAATTCCATGGGAATTCGGACGAAACGAGGAAACAAATTTGAAAGACGAAATATCGAATACATTTTAAATAATCCCGTATATACAGGTTATGTAAGATGGACGCCAGGCGGAAAAACGTTAAGCAAACGGATTTTTAACAGTCCTGAAACCTTAGTCATAAAATCAGATCATATGCCGATTATAGAGGAGCCTTTGTTTCATGCAGTGGAGGAAAAGCTGAAAAAAAGAACACGCTCGCAAGGGACAAAAGGAAGGCCCGAGGACAGGAAACATTATTTATCGGGTTTTATCAAGTGCGGAGCCTGTGGTTCTACTCTGGCGTACAGCCGCTCCCACGACGGCTTTCAATGTACCGGCTATTCACGAGGCTTATGCAGTATCTCACACTATATCCAAAGACAAAGAATAGAAAATGCTGTCCTGCAGGTTCTCGACGGTATTTCCTATACCGGAAATTATAGAAGAAAAGACCACGGCAGCAGCTGCAGTGCAAGCGAAAAAAAAGAGCTCATGGAGAAAGAAATCACAGCTTTGGAAAAAATGCTGGAGCGTGCAAGAGAAGCATATTTATCGGAGATCGACTCCCTCATGGAATATGAAAAAATAAAAGAGACCCTTCACAGAAAAATTCAGAAGATAAAAACTGCTCAGGCGGAACTTGGGCTCCAACCTTTCCAGCCCTGCTCCGATCCATCCATATCCGAGTCTTCAAAAATGAGCACCATTCTTACCGGTGCAGATTCTGATGACACAAAGGCAGCCGCCCTTGCTGAAATTGTGGAAAAGATCATCTATCAGCGAGCAAAGGATAAAATCATGGTTTACTTGTACCTGTAATACCACAGTTCCTTATCATAGGATATTGCCATTTGGAGGACCGGATGGTGAATTGGCCGCATCTATGCGTTATTTATCCCAGCGATATGCGATGCCTTACAAAGAGGCCGTAGGCGTACTGAACGATGTTGGCACAGAAGAGCTTGCTCATTTCGAAATGATTGGAGCAATCGTACATCAATTGACAAGAGATATGACCATGGAACAAATCAAAGAATCAGGCTTTGATACCTATTTTGTGGATCATACCGCAGGAATATGGCCACAGGCTGCTTCCGGCATGCCGTTTTCTTCAACATTCTTCCAATCCAAAGGCGACCCTATTACCGACTTGGTTGAAGATATGGCTGCAGAGCAAAAAGCAAGAACAACTTATGATAACATCCTTCGTCTTGTAGACGATCCGGATGTCAGAGATCCCATCAAATTCCTGCGTGAACGCGAGGTCGTTCATTTCCAGAGGTTCGGCGAAGCCTTAAGGGTTGTCCAGGATCATCTGGATTCCAGGAATTTCTATGCTTTCAATCCGGCTTTTAAATAAAGCTGCTGCCGTAAAAAGAAAAAATATGAAAGGGGGCATTTCAAAATGATGAATCATCATAGAGAGCTGTCCCCTCTTTTTCTTAAGCCGTTCTAATCTATTAAGACTTGATAAATTTAAATCTCATTACAGAAGAGCATTCTCAATGACTTTTTTAATATCATTGCAGAAGAGCATTCTCTACAGCTTTTTTAATCACCTTACTTGAATTGGTAGCTCCGGCAACGGCATCTACGTCCACTTTCTGCTCTTCAACGATTTTATCCGTAATGGTCTCCGCCTCGGCCCCGCGCTCATTTCGATGCTCCAAAAGTGTGATATCTTGGATCCTTCCTCCCGAAACGGTTACTTTCACTTTTGCATAGATAAACTGAACATCACATTCTCCGATATACTGACCATCCGGTATTTTGGTAATATCGATATTGGAAAATGTAATGTTTTCAACAGTATTTTGATACTCTTTTACTTGCTGCAAATAGTTGAAACCGATCCCGCTAAGAATTACGATAATCACGCCCAATAAAATCAGCATATTTCTCTTTTTTAACCTACTCAACGCTTTGTCCTCCAATCCCGGAATAACTTCTTATTTCTATTAAAAAGAATACCACAGGATGGGTAATAATTACAGCCTGTACGAATAAAATGAAAAGAGATCGTTTTTAAAAGTGGTCAAGTTGAACAAAAGAGATGTTTTGGCTGGCCGGGTTGGCCTGGAGGAGGTACAATGAAAAAGGAGATCAGAGAAATCGTGTGGGTTGTAATAATTGCTTTCCTCATGTGTTTTATTATTCGTGATATCTTTTTTGAGACTCGGTATCATAGCGTTTCCCTGGACGAAAACCAGACTGCGGAAAGAGCTGTGATTCTGGAAATAGTACCGGGCCAAGGCGGCGAAAGCGGTCAAGGCGGCGAAAGCGGTCGAGGCGGCGAAAGCGGCAAAAGTGGCCAAAACGGCGAAAGCCTTTTGATTAAAGTATTAACCGGAGAATATAAAGGCAAAAGCTTTTCCATCAATAATTCCTATTATCATTCCGATTATTATGTAAAACCCTTCCATGAGAAAAATAAAATCATCATAAAAATAGATTCCTCGCAAAATTCTGAGACGCCTGTTATATCCATTCTTGATTTTGCAAGAGATACTTACAGTTTTTATCTTGTCATCATTTTTTTGTTCCTGCTGATTTTAATTGGAAAGAAGCAAGGTGTAAAATCAGCTCTATCGCTGATTATTACAATCTTTATCATAATCAAAGCGATGATTCCGCTCATTTTGCGGGGCTATGATCCCATTCTGGCCTCCGTTGGCTGCTGCGTTGTTATCACAATTCTGAATCTCCTCATTATCACGGGAGTCAGTACAAAGTCTTTATCTACATTACTCGGCACCAGTTTTGGTGTAATCGCCGCAGGCCTTCTTGCTTATCTTGTCAGTATCGTGTCCCATTTCTCCGGTTTAAGTGATGAAGATTCCCTTCTGTTGATGCTGGTAAATCACGATGCCCCATTCGACCTTACCGGAATTTTATTTGCAGGTATTATTATTGGAACCTTAGGGGCTGTTATGGACGTCAGTATGTCCATCGCATCCTCTATGAATGAAATCCATGTAAGCAATCCGGCCGCCAGCTGGTTGGATCTGGTAAAATCGGGCATGAGTATCGGCAAGGATGTGATGGGCACAATGGCCGACACTTTAATCCTTGCCTATGTCGGTACCGCTATCCCGTTAATTATGTTCAGTATGGTAAAAGAAACACCACTGCTTATATTATTGAATTCAGAAATGATTTCAGCGGAAATCCTGAGAGCCCTTTCGGGAAGCATCGGTATCATACTTTCTATTCCCGCCACTTCTGTATGCGCTGCCCTTTTGTTAAAATACAGCAGGGAAAAAATCGGTATGGCGAAGACGGACGTAAATTTCAGATCTCTGCCAGAACTCTCAGATGACAATATAATAGGACGGTTGATTCCAAATGAAAAACTAAGGATCGTAAGCAGTTCCGACGAATGGTATGAGGTTCTTCGGAACGGTGAAGAAAGGGGCTGGGTCCGAAAAGACGGAATTACGTTAACTCGATTCCATTTCAGAAAATCATGACCGCCCGGCTCAGCCGGCAGCTGCAAAATCAATGATTTGAAAACAACTCATCTTCATTCAAAAGTTTTTGAAACCTGCCTGGATTTTTCAGCAAATAGGAGATGATCGACGAAGTAAGGGGTATCATCATGACACACCCAATACCGCTGAGAAGAATGGCGGCAACCTCCTGAAAAAAAGCTTTTGAGTTGATGACATCCAAGACGGAGTAATGGAAATTTTTGAACAGAAGAAACAGCATCATGGATTCTCCCAAGTAAGCAAAATACAAGGTGTTTATTGTGGTTCCCAAAATGTCCCTGCCAATTGCCATTCCCGATCGAAAGAGCTCCGTAACGCTTAGATGTCTATTATTTTTATAAACTTCATAAACCGCTGATGATACAGCAATGGAAGTATCCATCACGGCCCCCATCAACCCGATAAGAATCATGGAGACGGCTATCTGGGCCATACTGACCTGAATATCTGCAGACAGTCCAAAGACTTCATCCTCCCGTTGGAGAATTTCGCTGAGTCCCCGCAGCTTTGCATCATACCCTATTTCATAGGTAAGGAAAAATAAAATCAGAATCCCAATCAATAATGCTGCGAAGGAGGCAATCGTCTTTGCATTTTTCCCGTTTTGATAAAATAATGTGATATAACTGATTAAAAGACAGGATATAAAAGTCACCAGTATAGGGCTTATGCCCCATGACATGGCCAGTATGGAAATCGTAAGGACAAGCAGATTCCAACCAAGAGAAAAAAAGGTGATTGCGCCCCGCTCGCCGCCTATTACAACCAAAAGTATGACAAGAACGGCTCCTAATAAGAAAATCATCTGCTGAACCTCCAATTCCTCCAGCTTGTTGTTCTCCGGAACAGTATCATTGCAACGAACAGGGAGATGGGAATGCACAGAAGGATCCCGATACTGCCGATCAAAAACCGATACCATTCCATAGGCATATGCTGAGAGACGATGGTGAATAATCTGACGTCGTTCTTCATCTTAAGAATGATCAGAGGAATGCTTCCGCTTAAATACGTAAAGAGCAGAACATTAATCATGGTTCCCATAATATCATGTCCTACTTCTCTTCCGGACTGCAACAAGCTCCGATAAGAAATCTTCGGGTCTCTGGATATCAATTCACTGATTGTAGAGGACATGGTGATAGATACGTCCATAATAGCTCCCAAGCCGCCAAGAAGAATTTGGGACATAAAAATCTCATAAAGATCGTTGGGGTTCACCAGATATTCCATAAACGCATAATCTACGCCATCCGTAACGGACATCGAAACTTGAAACAACGTCATGGTAATCCATACCGTCAGAATTGCCGAAAAGATCGCCGAAAAAGTCTTTCTTTGAAATCCGCTTACCAATAAGAGGGATATGGAAGAAAAAAATATCACCAGGCCATTGCTGAGGGCCAATATATTGATACCATCGGCATACCGGTCAAGAGCAAACCAGAATACAACAATATTAATCATTAGAGAAAGCATCGTCAAAAGTCCTTTTCTTCCTGCAGCTACCGCAATAAGCAAGAATAGCAAAGCTACAAGTATACTCAGATATTTATCACGTTTCAGACCTGAAATGGATCCTGTCAGCTGCTGCTGATTTTCATCCTTTATCTTGACAAAGACCTCGTCCCCGGCTTTATATTCATCATCATAGACACCGGAGGAAGAAAACACATTATTAATCTTTATCTCCTTCCCTTTTAGGGAGCCATTCTTGATCATACCGGTCAGAGTCTGCTTATAATAAGTCTCCGTTTCTCCATGTCCGCCGGATTCTATATGGTCAAAAGAAGTTTCCTCATGGAGGATCTTTACGATGGCGTCGTCATACCAGCTGTAATTCTGTGAAACAACCAGAAAAACAGCAACAAAAAATACCAGCATAGCAAAACAAAATGCCGTATATTTTTTATGTGCTTTCATTTTATTTTTTATTTTGGAAGACCCCGTATCTATCAGAATTGAAGTCCAATTCTTCTTGCTCATAATCTTTCTGCCCTTTTTTCATTTGGTATTCCCTTCAATCATATCAACAAACAGGAATTCGTCAAATGAAAATTTATCATTTCTTCAGGACTTGTTGGAAAAAATTACGGTAAAGGTGGTTCCCGCAGCCTGATTGCTTTCTACGGAAATTCTTCCGTGATGATTGTCAACGATAGCCTTCGCGATAGCCAGACCCAATCCAAAACCTCCATGTTCCCTTGCCCTGGCACTGTCTGAACGATAAAAGCGTTCAAAAATATGATCCAGATGTTTTTGTGAAATAGGTACTCCGGTGTTATTTACCGATAGCCGTATCTGATCATTTTTACGTTCCAGAGAAAAGGTCACCGTTCCCTGTGCACCGGCATACTTACAGGCGTTATCCAGCAAAATCACCACCAGTTGCTTCAGCTGTCCTTCGTCGCCCTGCAGTGTAATGTCAGGGGCAATATTGCTTTCAATGCTGATTCCCTGTTCGTACGCATAGGACTCAAAAGGAAGAAGGCAGCTCCATACCGCATCGGTAAAATTTACATTAGTTTGCACCAAAGCCGGTGCGCGGTATGCATCCGATTTCGCGAGAAAGAGTAAATCATCCACCAGTTTTTTCATTCGATTCGCTTCTGCTTGAGTATATTCTACCCATTTTTTTTGATCGGAAATGGTATCATGGGGATGGGACAAAAGAATACCCGTATTGGCCAGAATAACCGTTAAGGGGGTTTTCAGTTCATGGGAAGCATCTGCAACAAACTGGCGCTGTTGTTCCCATGCTTTTTCAACCGGCCGCAGGGCCCAACCCGAAAGATAAAGATTAATAAAAAAGAACGCAGCAAGACCGCCAATGCCTGCGAACACCAGCATAGTAACCATATTGGTCATGGACTCAATTTCTCTGCCCATATCAGCAAATACAATTTTAAAGCCCTCCGGTGTCTGCCTGGTCAGAAAACGAAGCTGAAAATCCAGAAGAGTGCCATCTATTTTGCCGGATGCGAGTACCAATTGTGTCACTTCTTCAATGCTTTCGTCCGATATGGAAACACGATCCTTCCCTACCGTTTGGATCTCATGATTGCTATCCAGCAATACGGTAAAAGTAGGAATAAAGGCCTCTGGATTCCGCGGGCCCCTCCCTCCGATTTCAAAAACGCGAGGTTCCATACCTCCCTTCATGCTGATGACTTTGTCCATTACTTCATAGGTCTCCGCCTTGGACCACTGATAATAAAACATGCAGATCGCGAGAAATACGATTACCATAACCACACTGATTAAGGTCATATTAATAAGAATGAATTTTTTTCGTAATTTTTTAATCATTCTTCCTCCTCCAATCGATAACCTACTTTTCGTAAGGTTCCTATGGTTACTTTAGAACCCAGAAAAAAGAATTTTTTTCGCAGGAAGGAAATATAAGCCTCTACATTGTTGTCTTCCGCTCCTGATTCAACTCCCCAGATCTTCATGATCATATCCTCCTTGGGAATTACCATTTTGGGATTTGACATAAGAAGCTTCAATACTTCAAATTCTTTAAATCCAAGGTGAACAGATTTCATCCCTCGATTTAGGCTATAGGTGGAAAGGTTCAGTGTAAGGTCGGAAAAGGTGAGTTCCTCCAGAACCACATCTCCCTGCCTTCTTGAAAGAGCCCGTATTCTGGCCATAAGTTCTTCCGGTGAAAAGGGCTTTGTCATATAATCGTCCGCCCCGCAGTCCAATCCCGTAACTTTATCACCTATTTCATCCTTTGCGGTCAGGAGCAGCACCGGCACCGTACTTTTTTGGGATCTAAGCTCTTTTACTACTTCAAAGCCGTTTTTTTTCGGCAGCATGACATCCAGAATCACAACATCATAAAGACCGCTCATGGCATAATCCAATCCCGAATCTCCGTCATGCACAATATCTACCGAATATTTTTGCTCCAGCATGATCTGCCCCAATGCTTCAGACAGACGGACTTCATCCTCTACGATTAAAATACGCATAACCCCTACCTTTCTAATGCTCGTCTCTACTACTCGTCCAATAGAATCTTTCTGACTGTATCATAACACAGCCATGAATATTTGAAAATCTTATCTGAATGGGCATTTTTCTTTTCTCAGGGATAGTGTAACAGAAAAAGCTGAAATTAGTCTGAAGTGATTTTTTCAGACTAATTTCAGGAACTCATTGTATGATAGGTCCATCAGATAACCGATTCGAGATAGGAGGAGAAGAGAATGAAACAATATCAAGATAACTTTCAGAGATATGAAAAGAAATATATGTTAAGCAAAGAGCAGCATCAAGACTTCATGACTCAATTGAAAGGGGCCGTCACGAAAGATGACTACGGTCTGCACACCATCGGCAATATCTATTTCGACACCGAGAATTACGACTTGATTCGTACCTCTATCGAAAAACCCATTTACAAAGAGAAGTTGAGATTACGGAGCTACGGAGTTCCAAAGCGGGAAGATAAAGTTTTTGTGGAAATAAAAAAGAAGTTTAAAGGTGTTGTTTACAAACGAAGAGCAGCACTTTCATTAGGGGCGGCCCATCGCTACCTTTTGCTGGGGGAAAAGCCGGAAAAATCAAATCAAATTCTTCAGGAAATCGACTGGTTCATGAAAATGTATCAGCCCGATCCCAAAGTATTTATTGCTTATGACAGAACCGCTTTCTTTGGCAATGATGATCCAAATCTGCGGATTACCTTTGATGAAAATATCCGATTTCGGGAATCCTGCCTGGATCTCTCAAAAGGGAACTGGGGCGAACCCCTGTTGAATTCAGGAAAAACCCTGATGGAGATTAAAATTCCCGGTGTCATGCCGCTCTGGCTGAGCCATATACTGGCAGACTTGGAGATTTTCCCGACGTCTTATTCAAAATACGGAACCTGTTATAAAGAGCATCTCTTTCGTCAGATGCTGGCAAAAGGAGGAATGAACTGTGCTTAATAGTCTAACGAATGTAACGGCATCCGGCTCCGTAACACTGGAAAGTCTGCTGATTTGTACCTTGGCTTCCTTGATTCTGGGACTGGGAGTGGCTTTGATCTATATGTACCGAAATCTATACAGTAAAAGTTTTGTAGTAACTCTGGCATTGCTGCCCGCCATGGTGCAAATCGTCATTATGCTTGTAAACGGAAATCTTGGCGCAGGTGTCGCCGTGATGGGCGCCTTCAGTCTGGTCCGGTTTCGATCCATACCCGGCAGCGCAAGAGAAATCAGCAGCATCTTCTTCGCAATGGCAATAGGTCTTGCCACGGGCATGGGCTATGTGGCAATAGCAGTGCTCTTTCTGATTCTGATAGGCATTATGAATCTCCTGCTGAACACCCTTCGGTTTGGAGAGCAAAAGGAAGCAGAAAAAGAATTGAAAATAACCATACCCGAAAATCTTGATTACACCGGGATCTTTGATGATCTCTTTGATAAGTATACAAAAAAAGCTGAGCTGATTCGGGTGAAAACTACGAATATGGGCAGTCTGTATGAACTGCATTACCATGTCGTAACGAGAAATTCCGACATAGAAAAAAGCTTCCTGGACGAACTTCGGTGCCGGAATGGGAACTTAAACATCATCTGCGGAAGAATTCCTCTCCGACGTGATGAACTATAAAAAAAGTAAAGGGATTATTCCATCAAATACATGATGGATTGTAAAGAGAAGGAGAAATAGGAAGATGAAAGAAGATAGAAAACATCCATTTATTGAAAAAAGGCAGCTGATTTCTTTTCTGTTGGCATTGGCAATGGTGCTCAGCATTTTTACAGGATGTAAAGCGGATGCAGATGCAGGAACCGTTACAGGAGCAGCCTTGGACACCCTGACAGGAATTGAGGTTGAATACAGTGAGGAAGATATGGATGGCAGCTGGGATCCTGCAGACGCAACTTTGATTACTATGGATGGCAGCACTTTTACCGTTGATGGCAGCGGAACATCTGTTGACGGCAGCAAGCTTACCATAACGGCGGCAGGGACTTACGCCTTCAGCGGTACCTTAACAGATGGACAGATCTTGGTAGATGCCGGAAAAAAAGACACCGTACGAATCGTTCTAAACGGTGCGGAAATCTCTTGCTCTGACAACGCAGGAATCTACTCAATGCAATCGAAAAAAACCATCATTACACTGGCAGAAGGAACTGTCAATTCAGTATCTGACGGAAGTGCCTATACCTATGAAAATGGTGCTGATGAACCGGATGCTGCCATTTTTGGCAAAGATGATCTTACCGTAAACGGATCCGGGGCACTGACGGTTCACGGGAATTATAACAATGGTATCACTTCAAAAGATGATTTGGTGATCACTGGAGGTGAAATAAACCTTACGGCATTCAATGACGGCTTACGGGGCAGAGATTCCGTAGCGATTAACGGAGGAGCCTTTACCATAACGGCAAATGGGGACGGCATACAATCCAACAATGACGAAGATCCCAGCAAGGGTTGGATTTCTCTGGATGGAGGAGCCTTTACGATCATTGCAGGAAATGACGGGGTCCAGGCAGAAACATTGCTCCAGGTTACGGACGGGACCTTCGGCATCACCACCGGAGGAGGGAGCGCAAATGCCAGCACCGATAAAAATAAAAACCCGCGTCCTCAATGGGGCCAGTGGGATACACAAACAACGGCTACTGCTGTAACGGAAGAAGATACTGCTTCCGCAAAGGGGCTTAAATCAAGTGTCGGAATATTGCTAAAGGGCGGTGACTTTTCCATAGATTCCTCAGATGATTCTATTCATTCAAACGGGGATGTTCTTATCAAAGCGGGAACCCTTACCCTGACTTCAGGCGATGACGGTATCCATGCAGATGCTGCCCTGACCCTGGACGGCGGAACCCTGGACATCACCAAATCCTACGAAGGGTTGGAAGGCGCCTCAATCACCGTAAACGGCGGAACCCTGCATCTAATAGCTTCAGATGATGGATTGAATGCCGCAGGCGGAGCGGACAGCTCCTCCCAGGGCGAAAGACCGGGAGAAAACAGCTTTGCTGCTGACGCAGCTTGCTTTATCCGTATCACGGGCGGTAATTTATCCATTGATGCAGCGGGCGACGGAATCGACTCCAACGGATCTCTTTATATCGACGGCGGTACCATACAGGTAAGCGGTCCTACGGATAACGGCAACGGGCCTATAGATTACACGGATACCTTTGAGATAACAGGAGGAATCCTGGCAATTGCGGGAAGCTCCGGGATGGCCCAATCCCCCAGTGATACCTCCGCACAAAACTCCATACTGGTTTATTATACGTCGGTTCAAGCAGCAGGAACCATGGTGACACTGGCAGACGAAAGCGGAAATTCAATCTTTTCCTTTACCCCCTTAAAGGAATATCAGTCCATTCTCATTAGTTCTCCGGACCTGGCAGAAGAAAAAACCTACAGCCTTTATACCGGAGGAACCAACACCGGCGAGAAATCGGACGGCCTCATCATCGGGGGAAGCTTTTCAGGCGGAACAAAGCTTACGGAAATTACTATAACGGATACAGCAACCCGAATTTCACAGGACGGAACCGCGGTAACCGGCGGCATGGGTGGGGCCGGCGGAATGAACGGAGGGCCCGGCGGTCAGCGGTCCTTCGAGCAGAGCGGACAACAGCCGCCCTTGGGAGAAGACGGCGGGCAGGCACCCTCAGGAACAGGACGTCCCCAACGTCCTTCCGGAGAAAACGGCCAGATGCCTCCTTCCGCCGGTGCAGACTCAACTCAACAAAACTAACAAAAAAGTAGATTTTATTTAAAATAAGAAATGAGTAGGATGAAACTGTATCTCCTACTCATTTTTAGGATCGTCAACCTGATCCCTTTTCTTTTCTTTATTTTTATGATTATAGACGATTTCTCCGTCAATAATCGTATACAAAGTTTTTGTGAAAGTCTCCATGGGGTTTCCGTCAAAGATTGCGATATCGGCGTCTTTTCCGGACTCCAGGCTGCCAACACGATGTCCTACCTGACAGATTTCCGCGGCATTGATCGTAATGGCTTTTAAACCTTCTTCAATACCCAGTCCTTCCTTGGCCGCAAAACCTGCACAAATTGGTAGATATTGAATGCGCGATACGGGATGGTCTGTAGTGATCGCAACTTTCACCCCGGCCTTATGCAAAATTCCTGCCGTTTTGAAGTCCATATTCTGTACTTCTATTTTACTTCTTGAGGCAATGGCAGGGCCTAAAATTGCCGGAAAACCGGAATTTTTAATATGTTCCGGAATTAAATGTCCTTCCGTACAGTGATCCAGCGTTAAATTTACGTCAAATTCCTTTGCAATTCGAATCACTGTCAGAATATCATCCGTTCTATGAACATGGGCCTTTAGCGGAATTTCTTTATTTAATACGGGGATCCAGCACTCCTTTCTGAATTCCTCCTCAAAGTCCTTCCCTTTTTCTTGTGCCTGCTTTTTTTTCTTTAAGTACTGCTTCGCCTCAAATAATTCTTCCCTCAGCATGGCGCTGATGGTCATTCTTGTTGTTGGCATTTTATCCATATCGTTATAGTTTGTTTTTGGATTTTCTCCCAGAGCAATCTTCATGGCCGCCGGCTCCAGGACTACCATTTCATCAATGCAGCGTCCATTTGTTTTTAGAAAGGTAAATTGTCCTCCTACGACATTGGAGCTGCCCGGCCCAACCATCACAGATGTTATCCCGGAGCAAATTGCATTATGAAAAGCCGAATCCATCGGGTTGATAGCATCAACACCTCTGATGTAAGGTGTAATGGGTTCTTTCATCTCATTGCAATCATCTCCCTCAAAGCCCTTTTTCTCTTCGGTGATCCCAATATGACAATGCGCTTCTATCAATCCCGGCATCACCCAACTTCCGGCAGCATCAATGGTTTCTGTTATCTCCTGCTCATCTGCAACGATCTGCTCCCCCACTTCAATAATTTTTTTATCCTTGATCAGCACACTTCCGGTTTCATAGTTGCACCCTGACATGGTTAATATTTTCCCGTTTTTTATCAATAACATAGAAAAACCTCTTATATCGTACTTCTTTTAACGTTTCTAACATAGCTAGTATAACCAGTTTCCAAAGAACTAAAGTCTTATTTTTTTCAAAAAAACAAGAAGTAGTTTTCACTACTTCTGCTCCTGTTATTCAATTGCTTTTTATCGGTTGTTTTTGAAGTTATCGTTGTTAGTATTTTGAGCATTTCTTACATTCTGAGCATTTCTAACGTTCTTTTCATTAGCATTTCTGAAATTCTGTTCATTATTATTTTGAGAATTTCTGAAATTCTGCTCATTATTGTTTTGAGTATTTCTCAAATTGTTGTTGTTATTTCTGTTGTCCATTTTTCAATCACCTCCCATCTAAAAGTATTTGCAGAATTAAGTTTATTATTCATTCTATTTCTCCTATCTTTTCCAAAAAATATGGGATTATAGAAATAGTTTTGCTAATGAAATCCGCGAAATCTGTCAATAGAATAAACGATAAAATAAAGCAAATACTAATTACAAACAAGTGAAAAGGAGTGTTTTGTTTTAATGGCACAGAATAGATATAAAGAAACGCATATGTCCATGCCGGTAGAAAACCATGATACGGCAGCTTGGGCAAATATCAATGCAATGAAAGAAGTCTCCAACGTTCCAATACCAGATGAAATTCAAGTAAACAATGCAAAGGAATACGTGGATACAAACCAAAAATAAAGGAAGGTCTTTAATAACCTTCCTTTTTAAATTTTATTTTTATTATAAAATTTGATGCTCAGCCAGACTCTTGTTTCTTTTTAACCTGATCTCTGCATGTTCTTCGGCCAAATCAAACATCTTATCCGCGATTTCCGGAAATACATTTTTGAGCTGTGAATACCGTACCTCTCCATGAATAAATTCCTTAAAGTCAGCTTTAGGGTCTTTAGAATCAAGGGTAAATGGATTTTTCCCTTCTTTCCTTAGATCCGGGTTAAATCGGTAAAGCTGCCAATAGCCTGCTTCAACTGCCCTCTTTTCCTCCATGATGCTGGTTCCCATCCCGGATTTGATTCCATGACTTACACATGGAGAATACGCGATGATTAGTGACGGTCCTTTGTAGTTCTCTGCTTCTGATATCGCTTTCAGTGTTTGGTTCATGTCGGCTCCCATTGCAATTTGGGCTACATAGACATAACCATAGGTCATTGCAATCAGCCCCAGATCTTTTTTCCTGATCTTCTTTCCGGCTGCCGCCAGCTTTGCAACCGAAGCGGTAGGTGTAGACTTTGAGCATTGTCCTCCGGTATTGGAATAAACCTCCGTATCCATGACGAAGAGGTTAATATCATTCCCCATGGCCAATACATGGTCAAGACCTCCAAAGTCAATGTCATAGGACCAGCCGTCTCCGCCGATTGCCCAGACAGACTTCTTGATGAGAAAATCTTTTCGTTTCAGGACTTCATCAATTAAATGGTGATCATTAAAGTTTTTGCCTTTTATGACATTTAAAATTTTTGCGGCTGCCCTCTTGGATTCCTCCCCGTCATCCTTTACTGCCAGCCAATTGGAAAATGCCTCTTTTAACGTAGGATCAAAGGGTGCCTTCGCGGCTTTCTCTATTATTTCCGTTAGTTTTTCCCTTATTTGCTCTACTCCCAGGCACATTCCCAGCCCGAATTCAGCAGCATCTTCAAACAACGGATTGATCCAGGCAGGCCCTTTCCCCTCAGCATTGGTTGTATAGGCAATGGACGGAGCATAGGCTCCCCAAATGGAAGAACACCCGGTGGCATTGGAGATCATCATTCTATCTCCGAAAAGCTGAGTCAGTAATCTGATATAAGGTGTCTCCCCGCAGCCTGGGCAAGCTCCGTTAAACTCCAGCAACGGTCTTACAAACTGGCTTCCGATCAATGTCTTTTTGTCCATTAAATCGTCCTTGGCAGTTACTGTCATAGCGAACTCCCAATTATCAGCTTCCATTTCGATTTCCTGCTCCGCCGGCTTCATAATCAGCGCTTTTCCCTTTGCCGGACAAATATCGGCACAGTTACCGCATCCGGTACAATCCAACGGCGCCACCTGTATGCGGTATTCCAGATGTTCCAACCCCTTACCTGCTGCTTTTTTGGTTTTGAAAGTATCGGGTTTTTGTTTGTTTTCATTATCATCCAAAAGGAAAGGACGTATGGTGGCATGCGGACAGATATAGGAGCAGCGATTGCATTGGATACATTTATCAATCTGCCATTCCGGTATCATAGGGGCAATTCCTCTCTTTTCATAGGCGGTCGTACCAAGAGGATAGGTTCCGTCCTCCATTCCCTTGAAGGTGCTTACCGGCAAATCATCACCTTCCAGTTTTGCCATGGGTCTTTGAATACTCTTTACAAATGCCGGCTCATCCTTTTGCGTCAGGTCATCGCCATCTTCCGCATTGATCCAGGAGGAAGGAACTTCTACCTTTTTTAAAGCTGCTATGGAGTGATCCACGGCGGCTTTATTGATTGCTACAATGTCACTGCCCTTTCTCCCGTACATCTTCTCAATAGAGTCTTTTAGGTAATTCAATGCCTCTTCCACGGGAAGCACCTTTGAGAGCTTAAAGAAAGTCGCCTGCATAACCATATTGATTCTATTTCCAAGTCCCAGTTCAGAAGCTATGGCCAGTGCATCGATGATATAAAAATGAATATCATTTTCAGCGATATAGTTTCTAATGCAGGCAGGTATCTTCTCTTCTAATTCATCTTCGGTCCAAGGGCAATTCAATACAAAAGTGCCGCCTTTTTTCAACCCTTTTAACAAATCATACTGATAAACGAAAGCCTTGTTATGGCAGGCAATATAATCTGCATTGAAAACCAGATACGGAGATCTCAGCGGACTTGGCCCAAACCGCAGATGAGATACCGTAGTTCCTCCTGATTTTTTGCTGTCATAGGAAAAATAGGCTTGTACATGCAGGTTTGTATTGTCGCCGATGATTTTAATGGCTGTTTTATTTGCGCCTACCGTTCCGTCCGAACCAAGTCCCCAGATTCTGCAGCTGATGGTTCCTTCCGGTGTTGTATCAACCACTTCACCCTCCGGAAGCGATGTGTCCGTAACATCGTCTACGATACCGATGGTAAAGCGATCCTTGGGTTTTTCCTGTTTTAAGTTTTCTATCACAGAAATGATTTGTGACGGTCTTGTATCTTTCGAAGAAAGCCCATATCTGCCGCCTACGATAACAGGCGGATTTTCCATATCCTTGTAAGCCTTCAGAACATCCAGGTACAGGGGTTCTCCCGGTGATCCCGGTTCTTTGGTTCTGTCCAGTACAGCGATTCTCTTTACCGTCTTCGGCATTGCTTCCAGCAAATGTTTCTCGGAAAACGGTCGATATAAGTGAACTCGGATTGCTCCGGTTTTTTCTCCTTTATTGTTTAAATAATCAATGGTTTCATCAATGGTATCACTGGCTGAGCCCATGGCTACAATTACATATTCCGCATCCGCCGCACCATAGTAATCGAATAATTTATACTTTCTGCCCGTAATTGCACCCAATTTGTCCATATAACCCTGTACGATATCCGGTAGTGCATCATAATAAGGATTTGCACTTTCTCTTTGCTGAAAATAGATGTCCGGATTCTGTGTGGTTCCTCTTGCTACAGGGTGCTCGGGATTCAGGGCACGATTTCTAAATGCATCTATCGCTTGATGATTTACTATACTTTTAATATCCTCATAGTCAATAACCTGTATCTTCTGATATTCGTGAGATGTTCGGAATCCATCAAAAAAGTGTAAAAAAGGGATTCTTGACTCAATGGCCGACAAGTGGGCGATTACGCCTAAATCCATAACTTCCTGCACATTGGTGGAAGCCAGCAGAGCAACACCGGTCTGACGGCAGGCCATGACATCCTGATGATCACCATAAATGGATAAAGCATGAGTGGCTATGGATCTTGCCGTTACGTGAAGGACGCCGGGCAAAAGCTCTCCTGCCATCTTATATAGATTCGGGATCATCATCAAAAGCCCCTGCGATGCCGTGTAGGTAGCTGCCAACGATCCGGATTGAAGCGCACCTCTCATAGCCGCTACGGCACCTGCCTCCGATTGCATTTCAATTACTTTAACTTCCTGATCGAAGATATTTTTCTTTCCATGAGCGGACCACTCGTCTACGCCTTCCGCCATTGGTGTGGAAGGTGTGATTGGAAAAATGGAGGCTACTTCCGTCAACGCATAGGATGCATACGCAGCAGCCTGATTTCCATCCATTGTTTCTAGTCTTTTCATTGTCTCTACTCCCTATATTTAATTTTTTATGGTCTTAAAACGACTTTGATACAGTTGTCCTGTATCTATCATGTTTATCTTTTCCATCAAATATAGAAATATGCAATTGTGCTGATGGGTCTTGCCCCTTAGTGCTTTTCCGCCTTCTTGAGAATCCGATTGGTAGTTGTTAACCTGGATTTCGTGAAATCTCGCCGCAGCAGCTTTAAGGCCATTTTTTCCTGATTAATTTCCTCTGCAGTACGGACTCCCATCCTTCTTATGATCGGAACCG
Source organism: Sinanaerobacter chloroacetimidivorans (assembly GCF_018128545.1). Taxonomy (GTDB): domain Bacteria; phylum Bacillota; class Clostridia; order Peptostreptococcales; family Anaerovoracaceae; genus Sinanaerobacter; species Sinanaerobacter chloroacetimidivorans. The sequence goes on from NZ_JAGSND010000006.1 coordinate 164,649, forward strand.
GCGGGCACCATCCTTGAAGCGCATGCTGAAGAAGAAATGCACCTGCTGTAAGAGACAGCAGGGACCAGTATTTGCTTTTCGTAAGAGCCGCAAAAGAAGTCGCCACTACCAAGGTGGCCGCATTCGCTTCCAGAAAACGTTCCGTATCCCATTCTGAATCAAGCTTATGGATTTGCTCCGTTATTACATCCTTATCTGCATGTTTAAAAAGGCTTAACCTTTCTACCGTATGCTCTCTAATTTTCTTATTGATCTCCGGATCCGTACTCCGGTCAACGCGCCAGGATGTAGGCGGCAATTTCATATTGGTATGAATCATAGAGTTATTCTCCTATCAGTAAACTAAAATCAAATCTTAACGATTGACAGACTTAGTTTGCCATCAAGGATGTTTCCTTATACCTTACCAATTTTCTTCTATTGCTGTTCCGTTCTTGATCCCCTCACAACCGTCCAATACCCTTTCAAGATAGGAAGACTTCATGGTAAATTCCAGCTTTCCGTTCACTTCTACCAAAACCTTTCTGGAATCAGCTTCATAAATCTTCATGGTATCCTTTGGTTTTTCTTTGTCCTTATAAACGTACTCGACGGTGAGAACAGGGCTGCCGTCAGCAATCATCTTCGTTCTCGGTTCTCCATCGTTGCAGGCGCTGGTTATCAGCCGGAAATAGGACCGGAACAGTTCCATATTCAGATTTCGTCCATAAAGGGTAACCGACAGATCTTTGTTGGTTTCACCGAAAAACGCAAACTCCAACGTTTCTGCCGGTGTGGTGACCTTCATCTTATCCAGATCAGTAATAAAGGGAGTCAAAAACCAACGCATGACAAAGTCTTCATACGTAATTTTTGTAAATGCCACATCCAAAATTTTATAAATTACTGCATTATCGTTACAGGTCATGATCAAACTGCCGTCATCCTGTTTCACAACTTTGAGATGATATTCCTCCGATTTGGCATCTTCCCCGTTCTGTATGGTAAAATCAGCGGTAAGATAGGGATGATCAAAACCATAGGAAGAAAGGGTATTTTCGTCACAATTATAAGCCGCAATCCCTTCTGAAACAATTCCGAGCATGGACTGGAATACCTCCGCACCTTTCGTCTGATCCAGTTCGTGAAATCCAGGAGACCGGATCAAGTGCGTGGCCACGCCGAAGGAAGCTGCTTCTCTCATCTCCTGCTTATCGTGTTCATCCACCCATTCAATAACGATGGGTTCCGGCAGCAGGGAACCTCCAAAAGTAACATCTCTGACCACCGACAGAGCGGAGGGCATTTTTCGGGTAGGTGTGATCTGGTATTGTATAAATTTTTCCACTGCCATGGTGAAACGAATGGTATAAGACCTTGGCATTAAATAAACTGCGGGATCACCCGCCATCTGCACGTAAACACCATCCGAAAGCTTTTCCTCCTGCCCGATCAACAGTTGGGCAGCGGACCCGTCCGTATATTCAATTTCCACGGAAGCTCTTGGCGCTTCCAGTCCATATTGACTCAGATCCTCCGGCTGATCGGATACTTTTTCACTCACTGCAATCATACTGCATTCATCCAGCAAGAGCTGCAGATAATCGGTGTTTACAAGCTCAGCAGGAATATCATGGACGGTAAATCCGCCGCCTTCCTGAATCACCTCATAAAATCCCTCTTCGTTGTTTACGGAAACATGAGCCACGTCCATCATGTCATGTTCAAGAAGATAGAAAACGTCCTGTTCTTCTTTCTTCACTTCAACTGGAGAAAAAAGCAAAAACACCAGTACTACGGCCAGTACCCCGGCAAATACAAGCATCCCTATCAGCAGTTTTTTTGGATTACCCATTATTTATGCCTCCTGTAAAGCCATACCGCGATACCTACTGCGAAAATCGCCAGCGGAATCAGCAATGCAAAGACCAATCCAAGCCAGTTTGCCTGCGAAGTAGAAATGTTCAATTCTCTCCCGGTTATGGTTTTCGACTGTATTTTAACAGAATCCTTCTTCTCGGAAAGGGTATTGAATAAATTTAATAAATATTCACTATTTGATAAAGAGTCATTTTCAATGGAATAGCCGTCCAGCATTCCCGAAGAGCCGGATACGATAATATTAGACTGCTTCTCCACCTTTCCTGTGGATTTATCTTTGATAGCGTAGCTGGCCAGTACCAATGCCGGAAACGGTCCCCTCACCGAAGCGTCTTTCTGTGTAAAACTTTCCGGTGCGTCGGAAGGTCTTACCGCCGCAGTTTTCCCAAACTCCAACAGTACTTTTACCGAATTATTATTGCGGTATTCGTATAGCGTTTCCAACGGCCTGGAAATGGGCATCAGCATTGGCGAATTCCTGTCCCGCAGCATGTCTCTGTATTCTTCCTCGGCATAATCCGCTGCCGCGTAGAAAGGATGATAGTTATAAACGCGTTTCTCATCTGTCTCGAAAACAGCACCGTCTTCTATTTGGATCCCCCATTCCCGCAAAAATGCTTCCAGATTCGGAAGGGGTTTCTGTTCCGCATCAGCGGTATAAAGAAGTGTCTTTCCGTAATTACCGTTATTGTATAAGAATTCATCCAATTTCTTTATGACATCCTGGCTCAGATCCGTATGCGGAGCAATCAGTACAGCAAATTTACATTCTGGATCTAAGTCCTCCGTAATCAAATTTGCCGTCACTACTTCAAAATTATTATTTTTTAACAGAGTGGCAAAGGATGACATGGTATATTCCCCGCTTCCCGTAAGTATGGTAACCAAAGTCGGATCGTCGCTGATAACGTTCAAAATGGCAGATGCCAGTACCTGATCCGCCTTGGAAGAAGCAATGGCAGACCTTCCATTGCTGTCATAGGTATAATTGAACAGCTCCTTTGTTGTGATAACCCTATGTTTGCCGTTGCTGGAGATAAGAATATCTCCGTGCGACATGATCACATCGGGATATTGGGAAGAAAAGGTTGGATCCGCCACGTAATTAACGTAGTTTAGAGAAATATTCTTTCCGTATTTTTCGTATTGACGAATGATTTCGTTCGCCTGGGCCATGTATGTAGAATCGCCTACAAAATCATTTTCCTTTGCAAGCACATGAATCTCCACCGGATTTTGAAGATCGGCAATGAAAGCTTTGCTTTCCGGGCTGATCTCATAAAGTCCATCCTTGGTCAAATCGACGCTTATGGGATATCTCTCATGTAAAACTCCCATTATGGCATTGAGTAAGAAGACGATGATAACCAAAAGCAGAAGGAACGCCCAGAAATAAAACTTGGTCTGCCCGGTTTTATGGATGGAATTTTGCTTCATCTCGTAACCCCCTAACTCCAGCGTCTTTTCTCAAGAGCACCAACGGCTAAACATAAAAACAAAAAAGTGATGCTTAGAAAAAAAATAATATCCGTTACATTCAAAATGCCCAGTGTAAAAGAGGTATACCTGTTCTGAAAGGATAGGCCTTCAAGAATCTTCTTTACAAAAGGAAGGGAGATCACCGGGGAAAGGGTATCAATGAGCATTAGAAAAAAACTGGCAGCAAAACCGCATATAGCTGCAATTACCTGGCTTTCCGTCAAAGACGACAGGAACAGGCAAATAGCGATTAACGTGATGCCTAAAAGAAACAATCCGATAAAATGGCTGAAAATCACCGGCCACTCCGGTTCTGCAAGTCTGGAAATCACCACCGCTGCCACCATGGTACTCATGATGGAAAGAAGATAAACGCATACAGCAGAAAGATATTTCCCAAGCACAAGACTAGCCCTGCTGACAGGTGCCGTTAAGAGAAGCTGATCTGTTTTCAGCTTCTTATCCTCACTCATCAGGCGCATGGTCAGGATAGGGATCAGAAATAAAACTACGGTAAACAATGTGCTGAAAATACCGCGCATGTCCGTAGTATTTCCATAGAGGTTATAGGCGAAAAAAAAGTATCCGGTAAATAGAAACATAACCCCCACGAATACATAGCCAAGGGGAGACTGAAAATAAGCTTTAATTTCCCGGTCTAATATTGCCAGCATCCTTGCCACCTCCTTTTTCCGGGCTTTGATGAATCAGCTTAAGGAAAATTTCTTCAAGCGTAAAGTCATTTCCCTTCATTGAAAGGATCGGCAAATCCGCTTTCGCAAAGGTTCGAAATACAGCCTCGCGGATATCCTGGTCTTCCGGTCCAGTTAACTCGTATTCATATACATCCGTTTCTTTTTCCGCCAGCAGCTTCACATGGCATGGTACAGCCATAGCGGACACGGCCTGGATTACGGCCTCCGAACTGCCTTTGATCCAGGCCGTGACCTGATGAGGAGAGGTGATGGTACGGGATAAATTCTCGGGGGTATCATCCGCAATCAGTTTTCCCTGATGAAGAACGACCACCCGGCTGCACATTTCCTTGATTTCAGGGAGAATGTGAGAAGATACAATAATGGTTCTTTCTTTTCCAAGTTCCTTGATAAGGGTTCTGATTTCAATAATCTGAGACGGATCCAAACCTGCTGTAGGTTCATCCAGAATCAATACTTTCGGGTTTCCTGCCAGAGCCTGGGCTAAACCGACTCGTTGTTTATACCCTTTTGATAAGTTTTTTATAAGCCGATTGGAAACTGCCGTAATCCCTACTTGCCGGCAAATTTCCTCAATATGTACATCCTTATTTCTAACTTTCTTTAAGCTGCAGACAAATTCCAGATATTCTCTTACCTTCATATCCAAATAGAGCGGGGGCTGTTCCGGCAGATATCCGATGGTGCTCTTCGCTTTCATGGGCTCCAGCATGATATCATACCCATTTACGGTTACCGTACCTTCCGTAGCGCCGATATATCCGGTCAGAATATTCATGGTGGTTGATTTTCCGGCACCGTTCAAACCCAGCAGCCCCAAAACTTCCCCGTCCTTTACGGAGAAGCTTACCCGATCCAGTGCCATTTTTTTCCCATAGTACTTCGTTAGATTCTTAACTTCAATCAATGCCTTCCCCCCTAAAGTTATCAGATGAAAAGATGACGTCTGTTCAGACTGACCCTTCCTCGTTTCTTGCAAGCATGGCTGCACCGATAATACCGGCAGTATTTCCCAGCTGTGCAGGGACAACCTCGTGATATACTTTAAAGAAGGATTTTTGCTTCACCATCTCTCTCACAGGTGCAAAGAGGAAATCTCCCGCCAGGCTGACTCCTCCTCCGAGGGCTACCACCTCCGGATCAAGCAGGGCAACCACAGAAGTAATGGCGGAGCTCAGAGAATCCACATAGGTATTGAAAATATCCAAAGCAATGGTATCTCCCTCTTTTGCGCTGTCGATCACGATTTTGGCTGTAACTTTATTCATATCGCCCTCAGCTTTTTCATAAATCATGCTGATGGGGTACTCTACGATCACTTTTCTACCCTGTTGGATCAGCCAGGTGGCGGTGCAAAGAGATTCGATACACCCCCTGTTTCCGCAGGTGCAAATGGGTCCGCCATGCTGTACGATCATATGTCCAAGCTCATTTCCGTGGCCCATGCCGCCCTTGAACATTTTACCGCCAAGAATGATGCCTCCGCCGACTCCCGTGCCCAGTGTAAACAGAACTGCTGTCTTCTTTCCCCGAAATGCTCCCGCATGAAGTTCCGCCAAAGCCGCCGCATCCGCATCATTTGCCAAATAAACCGGTATTTTCGGAAAATGCTTATGCATTTCATCAATCATAGGGACATCATGAAATCCCAGGTTATGGGCATGAATAATAATCGAGCCGCTGGCATCGATGGAGCCCGCCGTTGCAATTCCGATTGATTTGAAATCTGTTACCGGAATATTCATATCTTTGGCTAATGCAACAACCTGCTCAGCCATGAGCGCTGCCACTTTTTCATAAGTTTCTCCCTTAGGAAACGCAACATTTCTGCTGGCGACGATTTCCAAATTGTCGTGGACCACACCCACCTTTAAATTCGTACCGCCTACATCAAATCCTACTTGATACATTCCTTTTCTCCTATTATTCTTTAGAAATTTGCTCTAAAATCTCAATGACTGTCATAATCTCGTCTTCCTTTATTCTTTCGGAAGGACGACAATTTCTGATACATTCTGTGAAATGTTCCAATTCTTCTAAATATACCCCGGTTGGAGGTACGTTAATACCTGTGGGGATTTTGATTCTTTCTTCCGTGTCAAAAACCAGAGGTTCCCGATCGAATTGATAGGCCACCAGTCTGGTTCCGTCGTTGATTACCACTGCATGTTCAAAATAGACTCTCCACCTTGCTGTGAATGGAATATCCGCGTTAAACCATGCGGCCTCTGCTACAACATGAAAGTCTTGATACCGATAAAAGAATCGGTATTGTTCTCTGTAATCCTTGTTATTATTTCCGCAGCTGGTAAACTGAAATTCTTCAGGTTTTCCGAACAGGCTTACCATCAGATCCAAGTCATGGATATGCAGATCAAAGGGCAAATGACCGCTTTTTGACTTGTCAAAAAGCCAGCCCCCCTGCGCCCACCGCGGACAGGCTGATAATCGCTCAAAGGTGGCGTCAAGTACCTTGCCATATCGCTGATCCTCCACCAGTTGCTTCAAAATTTGACTTTCTCTGTAAAACCGTAAAACCTGACCGACAAGTAATTGTACACCTTTTTCCCTTGCCAGATCAAACATTTCTTTGGCATCCGATGCACTTAGCGCAATGGGTTTTTCCGTAATGACATGTTTTCCCCTTGAGAGCGATTTTATTACATGCTCTTTATGCAAAAATGTAGGGGTACAGACGTCCACCACATCGATTTCTTCCTGGTTCAGCATGGAGTCTATGTCGTCATATAAAGGCAGCCCCCATTCCGCTGCCCGCTCTTCATCCTGCTTTGTACGGCCTACGACGGCCATTACCTGGCAATCCTTCATATAGGCATAGTTGCTCCTGTGCACGGTTCCCATACCGCCAGCTCCTACAATACCAATTCGTAACATATCGCGATCCCTTTCCTGTTTATCTTTTTACATTTCATAAACTGCAGACCATTTATTTTCCAAGAAACTGGGACATGTATCGGCAGCTCTGCTCAATGCCGTATTTCACATCTTCAATACTTCCTTCAAAAGCCTTATCCTCTACCTCGATGCAGGCACAGCCTTGATATCGGATGTCGTTTAACGCACTGACAAATCCTGCAAAATCAACGCCTCCCAAACCGGGCAACTTCGGCGAATGCCAAAGGGAGGGATAGGAAAACAAACCATATTCATCCAATTTGTCCTGATTGATTTTAATATCTTTAAAATGAACATGGAAAATACGATCCGAAAATTCGTATAAGGGCTTTGTGATATTCATTCCAAGCAGATAAGGATGGGAAGGATCATAGTTCAATCCAAGGTTGGGGCTCAACTCAAACATCTGCCGCCAAACGTAAGGTGTTGATGCAAGATTGTTGCCACCCGGCCATTCATCCTTTGTATAAAGCATGGGGCAATTTTCAATAGCAACCTTTACACCTTTATCCTCTGCCACTTTCATAATAGGAGTCCAGATTTTCCGGAACAGATCCAGATTCTCTTCCACGGTTTTATTTTTATCTTTTCCCAAAAATGTGGTTACCATATGAATCCCCATCTTTGCAGACGCGTCAATTAGCTTTATGATATGGTCCTGTGCGGCCTTTGCCGTTTCGGGATCAGGATCCATGGGATTCGGGTAATAGCCCAGTGACGAAATCTCAACACCGCATGACTTTGCGTAATTGTTATAATACTCCATTCGGTCTTCATCCATATTGTTGATGTCGATATGCGTGACTCCCGCGTATCTTCGAACCGCTTTCCCTACAGGCCAGCAGCAAATTTCAACACAGCCAAAACCCGTTTCCGCTGCGTAATCCATAAGCTCTTCAAAGGTAAAGCCAGGCAGGATTGCCGATACCAAACCTAATTTCATCATAACCCTATCCTCCTAATATTTCTGTACTTGACTGCTTACGAATAAATCTGATTCTTATGAATTTGACGACGCTTCCTCTATTTTCACCCATTGTCTTGTTCTTGCACTTTCACATACCTTCTGGCATAAAAGCATTTCCCGATAGCCCGCTTCAAAGGTAGCAAAATCTCGAACTTTTACGTCTCTATCTTCGATAGCCTGATATATTTTTAAGAAGTTTTGTTTAAAAGTATCCGCAAAACCTTCGGCATGGCCGCCGGGATAGCTGATCACGGCTTTTGTTTCGGGGTATAAAATAGAGGGCTCCTTTACGATTACTTGATTATAGGTCTCCCTTCTGCCGATCCACAATTCATTGGCTGTCTCACTGTCCCAGTGCAGGGAGCATTTACTGCCCGCAACGGATATAATGGTTTGATTCTTTCTGCCTGCGTAAACCTGGCTGATATTGCAGCTTCCCTTTGCACCACCGTCAAAATGGAACAAAACAGAGCAGTAATCTTCCGTCCCGATCTCTACTTCCTGATAGTCTTCAGGCCGAAGCGCCATACCGGAATACGTCTCGATAGCCTTCAGCGGCTTTTTTCTGGTTTTATGGAAGGTTTCAAAATCGGCAAAAACCTCCGTGACTTTTTGACCGATAATCGTTTCCACCATATCAATCCAATGAGAACCGATATCAGCAAATGCCCGGGACTCTCCGGAAAGCTCCGGCTCCAATCTCCAGCTGTAATCCGTATCATAATACAGCCAATCCTGAAGGTAAGATCCATGAACCGTGTAAATGCTGCCTGCATCACCAGCCTTCACCATTTCTTTCATCTGTACAATCTGAGGATTGAAACGAAGACTAAAGTTTACACCCGTCACGATACCGTGAGCCAATGCGTATTCTTTTAAGATTTTTGCCTGCTCTACCGTTACGGAAAGAGGTTTTTCACAAATGACGTTCACACCTCTTTCCATGGCGTACATGGCCATTTCAAAATGCATACTATTTGGAGTACAAATATGTACGGCATCCAGACTTTCCAAATCTATCATCTTCTTATAATCAGCATATCCGGCCGGTACATGCAGAGCCGCTGCTTTTTTCTCTGCGTCAGCAGTATCCGCAAGGGCTACAACATCCACATATCCAAGCCTTCTTAATGCTTCAACGTGCACCGCACCGATAAATCCGACTCCGATAATTCCCGCTCTCATTTGCCTCATGTTCAATTCCTCCTTTTTCACATTGAAGGTCCGGTATTTTCCGGTCCTGCTTTTTTTATTGTCTGATTGGTTTTTCTTTATTGTAAAGGGCCAGCAGCAAAATCAGGACACCTCCCATGATAATGCTTCGCACTGAATCTGAAGAATTTAAAACCGACAGGCAATTGCCAAGCACAATGATCAGCAACGCCCCCGCAGCGGTACCCAGATAGGACCCCTTACCGCCTATCAGCAGGGTTCCTCCCACCACTACTGCCACAATGGACATCATAGTATAGGAATCCAATGACTGGCAAATGACAAAGTTCATGTAGCCGGCACCGATAATGCCGGCAACTCCTGCCAGAAGACTGCCGATTACGTAGGCTAATATCTCAACGGTATCTTTCCTGATTCCTGCAAGATACGCCGCATTTTTATTGTTCCCTGTAAGGAAAAGCTGCTGCCCGAACCGGGAACGGTTTAGCAAATACAGCACCGCAATAAAAATCACTACGGCATACAGACTCATAGCCGGAATGAAGCCAAAGAACCGGTGCTGCAGCGTCTGGGTAAAGAATTTGGAGGTAGTCCCCGTTGGCAGACCCTGGGTGTATACATATTGAAGTCTCGTTACTACGTTGGACACGCACATGGTAATGACCATCGCAGGGAGCTTCAGCTTTACAACACCAACCCCGTTAATGAGGCCGACAATCAATGCCATAGGGATTACCTGAACCAGCACCAAGGGCATCATGCCTTCCTGCCCTGCCATAGTATTTGCGGTAAAAATAGCAGCCATTGACATGACAGCACCGACGGAAAGGTCTATTCCTCCGGTGATCATAATCATCGTCTGGCCTGCCGAGGCAAAGCTTAACAGGAGGGTCAGCGCAATAATCGAGCCAAAGGTATTCGCATTTAACGATGCCGGGTTAATGGCGATATTGACTGTGAAAAGGGCCGCAGATATGATCAAGGCCATTCCTATTTGATTATCCCTGACAAATTGCTTCAGTTTGTTGTTATTCACCAAGGCGCTCACCACCCTTCAGCTGTTTTTTGATTCCGTTCTTAAAGGCTGCCCGTTGAGTCTGAGCCGTAAAGATGGTAGCAACCAGCCCCAATAAAATGATACTGTCGGATACGAGGTTCTGCCAGTAGGTAGTGACCTGAAATCCTGGGATCAGAACGTATAATTGCTTAAACAGATAATATACGCTGCTTTGTATCAATACTAAAAATCCGGATCCAAACAAGGCACAGCTCATGGTGCCCCAGCCTCCTGAGAGAGCAATACCGCCCAGAATACAGGCAGCGATGCTCTTCAGCCCGTAAGCTTCCCCCATGAGCGGATTTCCCGAAGCACTCATGGCTGTCAGGCACAGACCTGCAATTCCCGTGATAAAACCGGCGATCAAAAAAGCTTTCATTTTGACTCTGGCCGGATTGATTCCGGAGGCATAAGCATTTCTTTCATTACCTCCTACCGCGTAGACATGCTTCATATAATCTGTCTTCTTCAGGTAGATCCAGAATAGGAAAATAATCAATACGATTACGAAAGTAATGGGAATCATACCACCGATTTCCTTGCTGTAGGTTCTCCAGACCACCTCGGGCACTGTCCCCTGAGGTTTTGACATGATGATAACATTGATCCCTTTTACAATATAAATCATAGCAAAACTTGACAAGAGTGAAGGGATCCTCATATATGCTACGAAAAATCCGTTAATAGCGGCTATTGCCATAACTGCAAGAATTCCAAGTGCCCATGCCACAGGCCAGGGCACTCCCAGTTCCTGGGGCAGCATGATAGCGATGACATTCACCAAAGATAGTTGAACGCCAATAGAGATATCGATCATGCCCAGAAGCATCAGCATTGCCTGCGCCATAGTGACCAGAATCAGCGGTGTATTCTTCTCCAGCAGCAGTCCAAAGTTGCTTGCGGTAAAGAAATTTTGCGGACCCTGCAATCCAATATTTAATAACAGGACAAGAGAAAAGAGAACAAATCCGGTAAAAGCCGGCGCACGTCGGAAGGATTCGAATCTCTCAATCATTTTTTGGTCTACTCTATCCACTGATTTCAGCACCTCCTTCACAGCTGGTAAGCCCCATCATGGCAGCAACTAATTTTTCTTCGGTGCGGTTTTCCCCTGCAAGCATGGCACTGACTCTACCCTCGTAAAAGATATAGATACGGTCGGCAATTTCCAATAGTTCCGCATTATCGCTGGAGGAAATCATGACTGTCATTCCCTCTTCCGTGCATTTCTTTAGAATTTTATGTATTTCTCTTCGAGAGTTGATGTCTACGCCTTTCGTCGGGTCATCCAGCAGCAGAAGCTTCGGTGCCAATGCGATCCATCGCCCAACTACAAGTTTTTGCTGGTTTCCGCCGGACAGGGAATTTGCAGGATGTTTCAAAGACCCCACCTTGATATTGAATTCTTCCACCGTTTCCTTCGCAAACCGGTTGATTTCTTTTGGCCCCAGATAACCGAACATTCTCCCCTTTGTGGTTTTCCCTGCAAAGATGTTTTCCGCAACGGAACGAATGGGAAAGACTGCCTCTTTATTTCTGTCACCAGATACAAAGCCCATTTCCTTTTTTATGGCCTGAGCCGGTGATTTGAATTTTTCAGATACTCCTTTATAGATAATTTCACCGCTGGAAGGTTTATGAGCACCCAGCAAAGTTCGAATGAATTCCGACTGACCCTGGCCTTCCAATCCCCCGATTCCTATGATTTCCCCTTTATGGCCCGTTACGGAAATATCTTTTACCTTCGGAAGCAGGACCAGATTTTTTACTTCCAGAACCGGTTCTCCCTGGTCCATGTTTTCGTTCTGATCGGAGCAAACTCCCCTGGCATCTGCGTCGGGACGTTTTCCTGTCATATGATAGACAATTTCATTTAAGTCCATTTCTGACATCTTGCCCCGGGCAACGGTCTCTCCGCCCTTTAAAATGGTACAGTTGTCACAGATTTTAAAGATTTCTTCCATTCTATGGGTTACAATGACAATAGCTGCCCCTTCTTTTTTTAGCTCTTTCAGTGTTTCAAACAGGATATCTACTTCATCATGATGCAGAGAGGCTGTCACTTCGTCCAGAAGCAGTAATCTTGGTTTCTGAGAAATGGCCTTTGCCACTTCTATCATACTCTGTAAAGACGGAGCAAGATTTTGTACCAGATCTTCAGGCCTGCAATCTATTTTAAGTCGTGCAAGAATCTCTTTTGCCTGCACGTAAGCTTGTTTTCGATTTATGATACCGAGCGCACCCTTCGGTTCCATTCCAAGAACAATGTTATCCATGACGCTCATGCTTTGAATTAAACTCAAATCCTGATAGGCAACAGCAATACCCAACTTTCTTGAATCCTGTGCATTATGAATTTGCACAGGCATATCATCAAACTCTATTTTCCCGGCATTAGGGTTGACAAGGCCGGAAAGAACCTTTACCAAAGTGGATTTTCCGGAACCGTTGGAGCCCAGCAATGCCCTGATTTCTCCCGGCTCTACTTCAAAGGAAGCTTCATTCAGGGCTACCACCGCGTCAAATCTTTTTGTGATTCCATGCATTTTAAACAATAGCGGATACCTCCTTCCAATTACCTATGGCTTTGCTGATATGGCCGACGGAAACCCGTCGGCCAACATAAAAATTTGTTCCATCAATCTATTTTTCTTTTAATCTACGAAATAAGCCGCTCTGGCTTCATCTAAAGACATATAGCTTGATACGGAAGTGGAATCCGGAAGATCTTTAATGCTGTCCAGTTTTTCACCCATATTGTCATAAGTCATGATCCAGGATGGGGTATATTTAATATTATTCCATTCGGCAAGCTTGGAATCATCAAGCTTATGGCCCTGTAACAGATTCAGCCCTACAGCCAAAGCCGTTGCACCGATTCCCGGAGGATTTTCAACGATAATAAATGGCATAACCAGTTCCTTTTCATTGATTGCGGCTGCTTTTCTGATCCAGCGAACCTCTTCAGAGGAAGTGATGCATCCGGGATAAGGAATTTTCGCTTCTTCGATGGCATTCATGATGCCGTTTGCACCTTCCTGGTTCACGATACCATCAAATTTTACACCGGAGCTGATGATCTGTGCCATCTGCTGCTGAGCCTGCGTGTCATCCCAGCCATGCGCAAATTCCTTTACAATTTCTACGTTATTTTTGTCGCAGACTTCATGGTAAACGGCTTTACGAAGTTCTGAAGCAGAATTTCCGTCAATACCGTTAAACAGCACGATCTTAGATCCTGAGCCCAGCGTTTCAACTGCCCATTCAACATTGATGCGCGCCCAGGCTTCCTGGTCAACGGTCACATTGATGATGTCATTGGAATTGTAAACACAGTCAGCGTTGATATAAGTAATACCTGCTTCTTTTGCCTTCGCAATCACAGGATCCAGACCAGTTGCAGCGATTGGGTTGATCATAATGAGATCATAACCGTCGTTGATGGTCTGCTCTACTTGCTGCGATTCTACAGCAGAGTCATTGTTGGAAGTGAAGGATGCAAATTCGCTTACAATCCCATCTGCCTTATACCCTTCAATTGCTTCCAACAGCTGATTTTCATAAACAACTCGATACGGGTTGCCTTCGATTTCAGCGTTATGAGAAGCAACTTTGAATCCCTGGGCAGGTGCCTGATCACCTTTATCGGCACTTTCACTGCCGCCGCAGCTAGCAAATAATGCAAGTACCATGGAAAGCACTAACATAATAGCTAAAAACTTTTTCATTGTTTACCCTCCTTATAAAATGTGCTTTTATCATCAAAGCAAAAATGCTTCGATTTCTTTTAGAGTTCAAATCCGTATTCTTTTAAATAATCATAGGAAGTTTGTACTGCATCATTGATTTCTTTCAGATCTTTTGGTCCGGCCTGCGTAAACTCAATTTCAATGCTGAAGGGACAAGGATTTTTTCCTTGCTCCAGTTTTTGAAAAAGCATGGCGAAATCTACATAACCTTTTCCCAGAGCAGGGAAATTCCACTCCTTTTTCCCTCCTGCTTTCTCTTTTAGGTGAATAAACCCGATCTTTTCCAGGCAGGCGTCAAGATCATTTTCCATCTCTACATCTCCGTAGTAAATGGCATTTGCCGTGTCATAGTTGATGGATACCAAGTCCGAATCCACCCGGTCAACGATATCTTTCAGAATTACCCCTGTACCGTGATCTCCGTGCACTTCCAGGACGAGCTTTAAGCCATCCTCTTTCAGGTAAGGAATCAGCTCTTTCACATGACCGGCCACTTCTTCGTTGGAGACCACTGCCTTATCCGCAAGATGTGCCTCACCAATAGAAGATACGATATATTCGCAGCCAAAAAAAGCAGCCAGTTTCATGTTGGAAATGAAATCGTCAATACGATCCCGATCCATCAGATTGCAATGGCCGCTCATAGCAAAGGGAATCAGCTTCGCTTCCCTCAGCTTCTTTTTTACACTATTTAAATATGTAAAACTCATGGTTGGAAAAACATGCTCGGTCCAACCCTTGGTTGCAGTAAGTTCTATATAATGAAAACCCGCCTTACCAATTCCCTCAATTGCCTCTTCAATGGCATATCCATGATAGCAATTCGAATTAACACCAATGATTCTTTCCATTTGAATATCCTCCCCTTATTGGAATCTTATCCGAATAATTATGCGGTATTTAACCGTTTCATTCCACTCTGCATGAAATATTACAAGGAACCCCGTTTAATTGATTTTTGTTGTTTACTAGATTGAAATTCCCATCTAAGCATACCTTACCAAGTCCGAACCATCTTTGTTGAGTGCATTATAACTTAAATTTTGCGAGCATGTCAACAGATGGGCCGTCCCAAATCTAGGCCTTTATCCGTAAAATCGAACTCTGAAAAATTGTCAAGCAACCCCTATATTTCAACATTTTATGCCATTTTATCATAAATAATAATCGCTTCTTATTAACCCCTGGTTTTGATAATTTTTATTATCCGTAATTATTATCTTGACTCAAACTCAGATTGTTATTATCATATTTACTAGGTTGATAATATATGATTACTTATTTAATGTTTATGATTTGATACGGGAGGGATCTTATGTCAGAGGACAGAAAAAATCAAGAAAACGTCTCAGGAAGTGTGAATCGTTCCATTGGCAATGCCACGCTTCGATCCATAAACCAGAGAGTAATTCTGGATGCCATTTTTGAAAAAAATATTACCTCCCGGACCGAATTGTCCCGGGAACTGATGATCAGCAAACCTGCTATTGCCGACAATCTGGATGATCTTTTATCCGTTGGCATTGTACAGGAATGCGGTGAGGGAGAAGTCGCCAAGAGCGGCGGCCGAAAACCAAGATTGATTCGTTTTAATAAAAATCATAAAAATATTATCGCCATTGAGCTGAATTTCAAGGATCCTATCTTTGTCCTGGGTAATTTGAAGGGGGATATTTTTAATGAATTTTCTGTAAAGATAACGGAGAATGCAAACGCCGAGGTCCGTATGCGCCTCATAAAAAATGCTATTTATATTCTATTAAACTCCAAGGATTTAAATACGGAAAGTCTGGCATGCATAGCAATTTCCTCTCCAGGGGTATTCCCGGACAAAAAGGAATTATCCTTTGCCAATCCGCAGTTTAAAGAATGGTTCGATCTTGATCTTCCAAGGCTGATCTCTGAAGAATTCAACGTCAATGTTTTGGTGAAAAACGATGTGAATATGGCCGCTTTTGGAGAATCCAGATACGGGGCAGGCAAAAATTCGCAAAATATGCTGTATGTCAGCTGCGGCATCGGGTTGGGAGCCGGTTTGATCCTGAATTCCAAACTTTATGAGGGCCGGTTTAATTCCGCCGGAGAAATTTTCAATCATATAGACCCTGGAAAGCTAAGCATCGGAACAAACTTAGAAAAAATCATTTATCTTGACACCCTGATCAAAAAAGCCCAGGATAGCATGAAAAGAAAATCCTCGTCTTACGGCGAGGATGTATCGGACTTTCATAGTGTAGTGAAAGCTTATAAAGACAGTAATCCTTATATTTTAAAGCATTTAGAAGACATTGGAGTTGAACTGGGCTGTACAGTATCCAACACGGTCAATCTTCTTTCGATCGACACCGTTATCCTGGGCGGGGAATACGTAGCCTTCCAGGAAATTTTTATCGAGCAGATCAGGAAAATTGTAAACAAACACTGTCTGTTTACTCCAGCCATTCTGCCCTCTGAGTTGGGCCATTATGCCGGAATTATGGGCCTCTTTGCGATTTCCAGAGAGAAATATTTTGACTCTCTTATCAACTCTATATAACAGATATTCGGGTACTGTCAGGATACAAGGGTTCCTCCGATATAGCACTCCCTAAGCCGGAATTCTTTATCACAGATAAGGAAATCCGCCTGTTTCCCTGAGGAAATACTGCCTACCCGATCCTGAACGCCCAAGGCCCTGGCCGGATTTATCGTAGCGGCTCTAATTGCATCCTCCGGCCTGATTCCAAAGGAGACAGCCATTTGCATACATTCGAAAAGATCCTTTGTCGATCCCGCAAAAGTAATTCCGTCCTCCAATACGGCGGCACCATTTTTCATGTAGATTTTCTGACCGCCGGATTCATAGACGCCCTCAGGCATTCCGCAGGCCGACAGAGAATCGCTTACAAGGATAATCCTGTGCGCCGTAAACATTGCAAAGGCAGCGCGTATCACGCTTTCATGAAGATGCGCACCATCACAGATCAATTCCACCGACACCTGTTCTGCATCCCTTGCCGCACCTACAATACCAGGCGCTCTATGTAAGAACGGAGGCATTGCATTAAACAGATGTGTCACCTGAGTCGCTCCTGCCTCAAATCCCTTCTTTGCCGTTTCGTAATCTGCTGTGGAATGAGCCAGAGATACCGTGCAAATATCTTTGGCTTTCTTGATAAACTCCAATGCTCCCGAAAGCTCCGGTGCGATGCATACAACTTTTATCAATCCGTCAGCTGCCTGATTTAACCGTAGAAACATATCATAGTCGGGAAGTATTAAATGTTCCTCGGCCTGAGCACCCTTTTTTTCATGAGAGAAAAACGGCCCTTCCATGTTGATGCCCATCAGCCTTGCCAGCCCTTCCGGCTGCCGGTTTCTGAATTGAACAGCATGTTCGTAGGCCTTTTTCAAGGTCTCCTCGGGCAAGGTCATGGATGCCGGCGCGAAGGACGTGATTCCATGTTCAGCAAGATAGCTTGCTATCCTGTGAAGCCCTTCCAAACCTCCGGTAGAAAAATCAAAACCGGAATTGCCATGAAAATGAATATCGATCAATCCGGGGATCACATAGCTTTCATGTAAATCGACAGCGTCATCCTTTTCTTCCATAGACGTAAATATCCCGTTGGCGACGGTAAATCCGCCTTTATGAAAAGTAAAATCCTCCCCATAGATCCATGCATTTTTATAATTCATATGCTTACCCCCACGCCCATTATCCCCAAAGTTTTTCCGGGTAAAACCCTTTGTCCTTCATAGACTGCAGCGCTGCAATTACCGATTCCTTATCATCCCGGTAAGTCACGCCATACCAACGGTCGGCGGATTCCAGTACCTTAATGTCTGCTTTGTTTTCCTTCAAAAGCTGATCCACTGCAAGCGGCAGAAAATATTCCGCTTTTAAAGGGTTTTCTTTCATAGCCTTTTCTAGAAAAGCGGGAAATCTTTCTTCCATTTCCGTCATCATACTAGGCGTAAATCCCCAGAAATTCATGGATACCGTAGTTCCTTGCGCAACCGTTACCCAGTCAGTATCATTTTCCGTGTATTGTATCTTGCCGTCTCTCCACATGATCTTGGTTCTCTCGGTAATTCCCGTAAGATAGCCTTCCGGGGAAGTTTCACAAACGCCGCGGGCCACATGGCCGTTTTCCGTCAAGGTATTCTCCAACCGATAGCCTACCATAGCGTAGCAATAACGCTCCTTGTCCTCTGCCTTTTCCAGAAATTCATACATAGACTGGAAGGCTCCTGCACCATAGTAATCATCTGCATTTATTACAGCGAAGGGGCCTGAGATCTTATCCTTGCAGCTCAGCACCGCATGGCAAGTACCCCAGGGCTTTACTCTTCCTTCTGGTACCGTAAAGCCGTCCGGTAAATCATTGATATCCTGAAAAGCGTATTCTATTTCGATAAATTTTCCTGCTTTATCATCCACTAAGGCTCTGAAGTCCTCTTCCATTTCCTTCTTTATGATGAATATCACTTTTTTGAATCCGGCCATAACCGCATCGTAGAGCGAAAAGTCAATAATCAACTCTCCTGCAGAGCCTACAGGATCCATTTGTTTCAGTCCGCCGTATCTGCTGCCCATTCCGGCCGCCATAACGATTAACACAGGTTCTTTCATATTTCCACCTCATATCTTATTTTCATAATCTCCAGGATTCTCCCAAAATAAAATCTATAATTATTATGCACAATATTACACAAATAATTTTGGTTACATCCTTATCCCGACTTTTATTCTATACTAACGGGTATGGCTTTACAACTTAAAATTGCTGTTGTCACCATCACGGACTACCGTATATAATAAATAGATAGAGATAAAGTGGTTACAATCTAATTACAACCGTCAAATTACATCTGTAAGATTACGTCTGTCAAATTACTTGGTAATGGGCGGCGATCTTAAGCGAATACAGGAGTGAACATGAAAGCAGAAAACAATCGTATATTTTTAATAGGCTATATGGGTTCCGGAAAAACAACGGTTTCCAAAATATTAAGTGAAAGGACGGGCTTTCAGCTTGTGGATATGGACACTGAAATAGAACGGGCTGAAAAGATGCCGATCCGTACCATGTTTATCAAATACGGGGAACATGAATTCAGGAATAAAGAATCGGAGCTGCTGGACAAGCTTTGTCAGGTGTCCAGCGCCGCTGATCTCATGGCAGGCGAGAATACGAATACCCCCAGGGTCCTGGATAAGAAAAGTAAATATGAATCTTTTGCGGGGCTTCAAGGCGGTGTTGTCATATCCTGCGGAGGCGGCATCATTCTGGACGATTTGAATCGTATGATTTTAAAAAAGCAAAAAACTGTGTTTCTGGAGGGAAATCCAAGGCTTTTGTTTGAACGAGTAAACGGTGACACCGGAAGACCCTTTGCCTTTATGGATGTGGCCGACGAGAAAGAACGCTTCCAGAAGTTCCTGGATCTTTACAAAAAAAGAGAAACACTCTATCAGGAGGCAGCTTCCTTTACGGTGAAAATTGATGGGAAAAGACCCGAGGCGATCGCCGATGAAATTCTGGCGGTTCTTATTTTATAGGTCATCAATTCAGGAAGAAATTTTTTCGTATCGTATCCTTGAGAAAGATAAGTACGATCAAAGTCTGACCAAGGATAGCGCCGCCTCCGGAACATAAGGTCCAAAGCAGATAACACATGAGAGCATAAGCGGGATCACAACGATCTGCATCAAACCGGCATAAATGAAGAAAGAGGAACTTGTATGCTCATTTTATTAATAAATATATAATGAATTGAGATAAGAAAACTCCTCCGGCAACAATAAAAGCGCTTCTAAGAAATATTTTCTTATTGTTGCCTTCTGTGAAAAAAACTTTGTTGACTTTTAAATGGGTAACATACAAACAAAATAAAAAGAAAACTAGGGGAACATAAATTAATTCAAAAAGAAACGCATCTTTGGAAGGATAATAGACATCAATAAAAGGGACGTAGCTTAAAATAAGCATTTTTACTACAGTAACAAGTAACACATATATGGTTAATATATGCAAAGGTATTTTAACGTCTTTGATAAACAAATTAAAATTAATTTTAAAAATTTTCATAAATTGCACCTTCTTATTTAGATAAAATTCAGCACGGCCTGATAAAAAAATAACATAGTCTATAATTTAGGAAAGAACGCTATCCTAAACTATATAATATAATTTATCATAGCGTTCTCACAAATTAAAGTATCATTATTAATCCATGTTTAGTAAGTCCAAATTCTATAGTATATAGAATCATCTATTAAACCAGTAAAATTCTGATAGGCGTAATAGTACATAAAATGTTTTTCAGCTGATGTACCTGGACTGCAATTAAATCCATTATAATGCCAATAAGTGTAATCTTTAATAGAAAGAGCGTTTGCTGTAGGATTCATTGCCACCATAGAGGCATAAATGGCTCCCGCAACCATAACTCCTATTGTTACACCCATTCCGCCATAAGCGCCTATTATAATACCCAAAGCACCTATTGTTAGTTGAGTTATTAATTTGTCTCCAAAGGATACCACTGTTGAATTCAATCCCCTATAATCACTGAATTGCTGAGACGTAGTGCCACTAGGAGGATTTGTTGAAGAATGTACTTGTTGTGCATTTGGTACAATAATATTTGGTTGATTTATGTCTAACATATCTGTTTTAGTTTCACCGTTACTAACCTTTGTAAATGTAACAGGAACACCATCTAGGTAAAGAGAACCGTCTTGTTTTATTGTAACTTCATCTTGCTTTTCGCCTTCCACTATCTTGTAGATGATATCGCCATTATTTTGATTAGTTTGTGTAAAATAAGATGTAACGTCAGCAGCTTCATTATATGTAGTGAATGACTTTGAGCCATCTTTATTTAGAGTCTCATTACTAATTGATAATCCTATATTCATAGCTAATGTTCTGTTAAATAAACCTAATTGATTAGTGTTGGCAAATGATAATGTTACACTTGACATCAACATTATAGCCACAAGTAAAAATATCGCTGATTTTCTCATTAGTTTTTTCATTTTTTCCTTCCTTTCTTAATAAAACGCATAGTGCACCTTTAAAAAATTATAATAAAAGAGTTACAATCATATGCATTCACCCCTTCCTAAAAAATAGACTGTTCTATAGCAGTATATTTATTAGGGGAAGATTTTAAGGGGAATGTTTCAAAATTTTAAAAAAAATTTAATTTATTTTGGTGAACACAGATTCACAATTTGGAATTTCGGATTGGTGGGAAATTATAGCCTTTTAATTCATCTTCCCATTTAAAAACCTCCTGGTCAATGCTATACTACATCATCCAAGAGGTATAAACAAACTTTGAAACAGTCTCAAAATTTCTTTTTGTACCGATCCCGTTCCTATTTTTCATCTTATGATTTATTGTTGGCTGTTCATTTCAGTCAATTTAGTCTTAATAATCTCCTCTACTTTTTCGGCAAGATTATTGGCTTCCGTTTTAGGCATATCCTTTGTCTCTATGGCCGGATGAATATAAAATTCTACGGAGGCACCGGGATGTACATACCCTTTGTCCTCATATACGTGGTAGGTACCATTCAGGGTAACCGGCACCACCGGAACTCCCGGCTTAGTTGCCAATCTAAGGCTTCCCTTTTTAAACTCGCCCATTTCAGGCCCTCTGCTTCTGGTACCCTCGGGAAAGATTACCAGGGAGAAACCCTGTTTCAAAAGTTCGATTCCCTCTTCTATGGTTTTCAAAGAAGCCCGGGGATCATCCCTTTGGATGAATACGCTTCTGATATCCCGGATCCATTCACCGAAAACCGGAATCT
Source organism: Sinanaerobacter chloroacetimidivorans (assembly GCF_018128545.1). Classification (GTDB taxonomy): domain Bacteria; phylum Bacillota; class Clostridia; order Peptostreptococcales; family Anaerovoracaceae; genus Sinanaerobacter; species Sinanaerobacter chloroacetimidivorans. The sequence goes on from NZ_JAGSND010000006.1 coordinate 186,373, forward strand.
GGCCCAAACTGATCCTTGCCACAAATCCGATTTGCTTCGTTGTTATGGCTGCACCATATACGGGAATATCCGCATAGCCTTGATGATTCGATACAAACACAACCGGTCCTTCCGGAACATTTTCAAGGCCTGTAACCGTAAGCTTTATTTTGTACTTTTTCATAATTCCTTTGCCCCAGGTTGTGGTGGCATTTAGGATTTGTTCTCTTTCCTTTACTGCATCACCGGCTTCCCTGAAATGTTTTATCTTATAATGAAAACCCCTGAGATGTCTTAAATTGAAATACATCCAGATTGCAAAGCATATAGTTTTATATAGTTTCTTCATAATCTCCTCCAAAACGTAATGTTTACCAGCCATTTTATCATATCATAAAGCAGATGGTTTTTTCTACTAAAAACTATTATAATATATAGATAGGCTGTACACGGTCAATTGTACGGTCGAAGAAAGGTTCGTAAACGAAAATGTTCGATTATAGAAAGTCAGCCACTTTACTCAGCTTTATTATTTTTTCCGTTATCACCTTTATCGTGATGGCAAATGATACGTTGTTATTCGATACGGTGGTACGGGAGCAAATTTATGAGATGCGAAATGATGGGCTTACCTTTGTGCTGAGAACCATCACCTACATGGGAAATAAGCAGACTATTTCCGTGATATGCATCCTGCTCCTGCTATTTTTCCCAAAACGAAAGCTGATAGCAATACCTTTGACCATTTCCGCAATTATTTCCTCAACTCTTCAGACTGCATTGAAAATAACCTTTCACAGGGCGCGGCCTGATTTGGCCCTGCATTTGATTGATCAGGGAGGCTTCAGTTATCCAAGCGGACATTCCATGACAGTACTGGTATTCTATGGCATGATGATTCTGCTTTGCCGGCGATATATAAAAGACAGGACAAAGGCGAATATTGCCACTGTCCTGCTGTCTTGCATGATCTTTCTCATTGGTTTCAGTCGTATTTATCTGGGCGTTCATTATCCTACCGACGTCCTTGGCGGCTGGTCTATTGGTTTTTGCCTTTTGCTGATATTAAAATCGGCTATTGGTACTTTGCATAGCAAATAATAAAGTCTCCGGTTGATTTTCCTTAAGCTTAAATTCACTAATCTGACTTTTTAACAACTCTGCCTGTCCGGCCATTTCTTCGCTGGCCGCTGCATTTTCCTCTGCTGTTGCAGTATTTGCCTGTGTAACTTTTGAAACCTGATTGATACCCGTATAAATCTGTTCAATGGCTTCGGCCTGCTGTAAGGATGCTTCCGCTATTGTTCCAACAATTTCAACTGTATCTGTTACATCGTTGACGATTTTATTCAGTGATTCTGCAGTTTGGATGACCATTTGATTTCCGATTTCAACCTTATGGATGGAATTTTCAATCATATTGGCGGTTTCTTTTACAGCCTCTGAACTTCTTGAAGCTAAGTTACGTACTTCTTCAGCTACTACGGCGAAGCCTTTTCCATATTGACCTGCTCTTGCCGCTTCAACTGCAGCATTCAGAGCCAATAGATTTGTTTGAAAGGCAATATCGTCTATTACCTTTATAATATTTCCTATATTTTTCGAGGATTCTTTGATTTCATTCATCGCAGTAAGCATTTCTTGCATCTGCAGCTTGCCATTTTGTGCATCTTCCTTTGTTTTTGAAGAGAGTCCATTTGCTTTATTTGCATTTACTGCATTTTGTTTCGTCTGTTCTGCTACATTGGTTATTGTTGCTACTATTTGCTCCACTATACCAGCTTGCTCTGATGCACCGCGTGATAAGTCCTGACTTGAAAGTGATACCTGTTGTGCACCTATTTCAACTTGATTTGCTGCTGAACTAATTTCAGAAAGGATCACATTATATTGATCTGTAATATAATTAATTGAATTTTTAAGGCTGTAAAAATCCCCCAAATAGTCTCTTTCAATTCCTCTCGATATATTTTTATGTGCAATTTCAGCAAGGACCTCAGAAATTTCTTCAATATAATTTTTTATAGCATTTGTACTTTTCATTAAAGACTGATTTAATTGATGAAAATTATCTGCAATTTCTTTCGTATCTTCATCTCCTGCCGATTCCAATACGACAAGATCCAGATCGCCCAGTTCCAGCTTATTTAAGTTGGTAATAAGCTTTTCTATTTCATTTTTCTGATAATCAAGTTGCTTTTGAATTTTTCTTTCCGTATTTTTAAGTCCCGTTACATCTTTCGATACCTCTATAATTCCTCTTATCTTACCATCTTTGTCCTTGTAAGGAATCATATCAACAGCAAAGTCAAGTCCTGATCCACTCTCAATAAATGAAATCTTCTCATCTTTTCCTATACAATCAGCTGCTTTGCATTCTTCTCTGTCACACCCAAAGATATGATAACATTTTGATCCGATTGCCTTATCCCTGCCTGTATTTACAACCGAATAGTCAAGAGCGAACTGATTTGCAAATTGTATATTATAATCCTGATCAACGATTAACACGGATGAATTGATGTTATCTAAAAGATTTACATAGCAATCCATTATATCATGTGTCCCGTCGATAACCTGTTTAAAAGTGCCCTTTAAATCGCTGTCCGATCTATAAAATAAATTTCCGTTTAAAACTGCCTCGTTTAAATGATGGATTGCCAGATTTAAATCTTTCATATTATCAGCGATAACATAGACTGCGTTATAAAGGCCTTCATTATTTTCTCGGTTCAATTCCAATTGAGGTAACTCCACCTCTCCTTTTTCAAGCTTATTTAAGGTTTGCAAGAGATTATTTAGTTTAGAAGTCAGATCTGTTACATGAGATTGGACTTTACTCTCTATGTTCTTAAATTCCGTTACATCATTCCAGACTTCAACATATCCGCTGACCTCATCTTTCTTATCTTCATATGGAAAGATCCTTACATTCATGCAAAGGCCCTCTTCATTCTTTAGAAACGAGATTTCCTGATCGGGCTGGACAGAATCGAGCCCTTTACAGCCTTCTCTGTCACAATTGAAAATTTCATAACATTTTAATCCGATAATCTCCTTCCTGTCCATTTCACCGACTGTGTGCTCTAGCGCTGATTTATTGGCAAAAGTAACATGATACTCTTTATCCATGATATATATAGGCACCTGAATACTATCCAGAATTTTGACATATGTATTTTTTTCTGCGTTTAGTTTGTTTAGATCATTTACGATACGCCGCATGTTATGTAATAGGAAGCCCGGATCGTTCCTTTCAAAAATATCAGAATTGAAATTACCCTCTGCTATCTGGCGGATCAGATTAAATTGTTTATTAATATGATCTGCCATCCTGGAAAAAGATCCAATAAATACACCCATTTGGTCCTGGGTTTTTTGTGTGACACTCACATTTGGATAGCCCTCAGCTATACTTTCTGCAGCATTTAAAAGCATTTCAAGAGGGCTTACAACCCACTTTCTGGTCATACGAGATGAGATTGTAAAAAAAACGATACAGAAAAATAAAATAAACATCCAAATTAACAGCATACTTTTGCTGTGCTGTACTAAGAATCCTATACTGGTACTATTTATGAGTATCATTACTAGAATCATCATTGAATTTTTGAATTCTAACGAAACAAATTTTTTATCTTTTCTCATATCATTCACCCTCTATACTACTTCAGTTGCTGTATTTCTATTTATCTATAACTCTGCCAGCAGGCATATAGGAACGGTTCCATCCATGTTCCATCCCAATGCTTCATAATATTCATCCAGCATTTTCGTAAAATCGGCTTCCGGAATTCTTTGTCCCGCCGCAGCTCCGGATTTTAGAGCCTCATTGATAATCCTCTTTGGAACAGTATCGTCTTTTCGGTCAAATCCTTCCCGTTGATTAAATGCTCTCGCTATATGTAAAACACGCTCTGCCACATCATCCATATCCTCTTCTGAAAATTGTTTCCCGGTAACAATTGTTAACAACTCGGCCATTCTATCCATACTTAGTGCCCAAAAATCACATAAAATCAGCGAGAATTTTACAGCGCTATATTTTGCCAATTCATAAACCAGCTGTCCCTTTCCCTCTGAAGTGTAAGGGGGAACCGATGCGGAATATACCTCTTCCGCAGGCGGATAAGCTCTCATATGGCATGCGCCTCTGTCTGAAACTGCATAGGCCAATGCTGTGGCCCAGGAGCCCCGCGGTTCATATTGAGGGTATTCAAGACCTTTCACATGCATTGCAAAATCTTTACCTCCATATTTTTCAGCCAGCTTCTTCACTCCAAGACAAAGCTCAGCTCCAACATCTCGTTTTGTCGCGATCATTTCAAGATATTCAATCAATTTATCTCCTTCACCAAATCGGATGCCAAAATCATGCAATCCTTTTTCTGTCATCTCCATGGCATAAGCAATGGTATCTCCGGTGCTGATGGTATCAATTCCCAAATCATCACAGATCTGATTAAATTTCAAAATCGTATGGATATCAGTGATGCCGCAATTAGGTCCGGCGACAGCTATCGTTTCATACTCAGGACCTTCACATGCAGTTCCGTTTATTTTTGTAAAATTACCGCATCCTAAGCCGCAGCTTCCGCAGCCTTTTTTACCTGACCGATTTGCCTTCATGTTTTCTGAACTATAGAGAGACCAGTTTTCAAGAGTGGCATCAGAAAAGTTTTTAACGGGCAGAATGCCGCCATCATTACAAGCTTCCACAAAACATGCAGTACCATCTGAGAATGTCCAGAGATTTGAATCTGTCAAGGTATCTTCTCTTAAAATTTCGTGTATTCTCTTGGTTGTATTTACGATATCATGCACTTTAACACTGCCGGTACCAATGATTACAATGGCCTTAAGATTCTTGCTTCCCATTACGGCGCCAATACCGCCTCTGCCTGCCTGACGGTAATAATCAGAATTGATGCAAGCTGTCCCTAAAAGATTCTCTCCTGCCGGACCAATGGATAGTATAGATGCCTGTTTTCCATATTTATTGATTAATATGGATTCCGTCTCATGGGAGCCTTTGCCCCACAGTTCTATGGCATTCTTGAATTCTACTTTATGGTTCTGTATCAATAAATACCCTGGCTGGTCCAACTTGCCTTCCAGCACAATAGCATCATAGCCCGCATACTTTATTCGATTGGCAGCATGCCCGCCTATGGAACAATCCAGAATTGTTCCTGTTGCGGGGGATTTAGATGCTATGGACAATTTGCCTGAACATGGAACCGGGGTTCCGGTAAAAGGACCTGTCATCAGGATCATCTTATTTTCTGCGGAAAGAGGATCAATTCCAGCCTTTAATTCTTCATATAAATATTTGATTGCTAAGCCTTTTCCCCCGATATATTTCTCTGCCCACCTGGTGTTAAGAGGCTCTGTAATTATTTCTTTATTATTTAGGTCAACTCGTAGAATTTTGTTTTGATATCCCTGCATTTTCTAACTCCTCCTGTTACTCAATCCCTGCTACTCAAAACTCAATGCTCCATGAGGGCACATTTTAACACACCAAGGGTCGCCATCACAGGTATCACATATAACGGCTTTCTCTTCCCTCAGTTTAATTGCTTTAAACGCACATTTCTCAGCGCAGATGCCGCAGCCTGTACAAGTATCCCTGTCTACCGAGACTTTATCAATGATTGTAATCGCATTAACAGGACATTGTTTTTTACAAACTCCGCATAGAGAACAGATATGTTTCTCGAATTTTAATTCTTCTCCCTGCTCGTAGTAGGATTCGATTTCTAATCTTGCCAGATGAAGAGCATATACGCCTTCATGCATTCCCGAACACGCCAGCATACATAATTGGCAGCCGATACAATTTTCTTTGTTAAATTTAAGTCTCTTTACCGTCATGATTTTCGCCTTTCTGTTAAAGTATTTCAAACAAATAAGAAGGGGCTTGGCATTTATATTTTGCATGCTTCACCCCTGATTTCAGCGTACGCTATTTCATCTTTATTTTTTCAAAATGAATGACAGCCGCTGGTTTTTTTGTTCCTTATATTCTTATTAAGTCTTTAAAGTCTTCCAGGTTAATCTCCTTGCCTGCTCTCTTGTCTTCCAGAGCCTTGACCACCTCTGCATGTCTTTTCTTATCCAGAGGATTGGTTACCATAAAAAGAACACTGATTAAACAGCAGACCGTTGTCCCACCGGCAAACAGCCACAGAATACCGTTCAAGGTTTCTTCTGTCTGAACGCCCCCTGCTTGATAGCCAATAATACCCAGAATCATACCAACCAGACTGACGGTTACTGCAGATGCAACTTTTTGAGAAACCGTGGCCGCCGAATAGAAAATGCCTTCTTTTCTGTCGCCGGTTTTCAATTCGTCAACCTCTACACAATCAGGAATCAATGCATATACTACCTGATACAATGCGTTCAAACCTACAACCAGGATTCCACACATAATCACCGGGGCAACCACCTTCCCAGGTACGTTGAAAACCAGCGGGAACAGAACCATGCATAAACCCCAAAGCCCGAAAGAAACGGACCAGGAAATCTTCTTTGACCAATGTATGGACATCCAGTTTACTGGATATACCCACAGCAGTCCAATAATCCACATTAGTGTGTTAACAGTAGCAATTTGTCCTTCGCTTAAGGCCAGATTATAGGAGTAATAATAAACCATAGTACCGAGGAAAACACATTGTGCCATGATACCAAAGATAAAGCCTCCGGCCACATGAAGGAAAGACCGATTTTTCAGCGGTCCTTCTTTAATAAGGTTCCAGCTGATCTTATCTGATACAATTGCTTCTTTATTTTCATAGCCGTCCGTTGCTTTCCAGCCGATAAAAATGCTTACGGTACATAGTAAACCGAAAACTGCGAAACATACCGACCATGCGGATTGTGTAGATCCGGTCAACGGCTCCAGCATGCTGGTGAAATACATGACGCCGCCGCCGAAAATGCAAGCTGCCAAGGCCCATACGATTCTGATGCTGCCAAGCTTGCTTCTTTCGTCGTAATCATCGGTAATTTCTCCGGCCAGTGCGGTATACGGGATGTCAAGGACGGTCTGAGCTGTATAGAATATAACGGCAACTATGATAAAGTAAGCCTTTGATAAGGTTCCTTCAAAACCAAAATCAGTAAATAATAACCAGGTAACGATTCCAAATGGGATCGCAACCCAGAACATGTACGGTCTCCGCCTCCCTTTAACCGGATCCGACTTATCTGAAAGCATACCCACCACAGGATCTGTAACTGCATCCCATAAAGTACCGATTGTCATAATCAAACCGGCAAAGGAAGCGGCCAATCCCACTACATCTGTAAAAAAATAGAGTCCGTATGTCGTAAACATTGTAAAGGTGAATAAAGTAGCCCACCCTGGTGCGCCATAACCAATCATTGTTTTTTTAGACATTGGTGCACGTTTCGTCTGATACATAAAAACCTCCCAAACTTTCCTGATTACTCAAATTGTACTGCAACCGCCCTGACTGGTGATCCATCCACACCAATGAGCTTTAGCGGCAGAAATATAACAAATGGATCCTCAAAGTCTATTTCATCAAAATGTGCCAGATTTTCTGCAATGATACCTTCACCCTGTGCATACATATCATGAAGCGGAAATTCGGTGCCGCCTGTACTGTCCAGATTGATGCAATCGGTAGCTACGGTCATAATTCCCTTTTCTAAAAGGAATTCTCCCACTTCCCCGGATAAAAACGGATGATCAAAAAATTCTTCTGTTCCTATTTTTTTGTACCAGTCAAACCGAAAAAGCACAATATCACATTTATTAATTTTTTCTTCATAAGGCAAAACTTCTTCCAGCGTTACCATTTCATTCGCCTTTTTATAATTGACATTAATCACCACAGCATTCCCCATAAAGAGCTTCAGATCCATCTTATCGATGGTGCTGCCTTCATTGCGGAAATGATAAGGTGCATCAACATGTGAGCCTGACTGTGTCCCTACAATGACTCGGGACAGGTTATAGCCTTCCTTTTCCAGTGTTGTGGCAACAGTAATATTCGGCTCCGGATCCCCGGGATATACCACAGTCCCATTGGTAAGATTGTGAGTCAGGTCTACTATTTTCTTTATCTTTTGCATGTGAATACCTCCTGTAGGTTTCTTCCGACTGTAAGCTTTATCGTTTTCCGTCTTTTCTTTGCAGTGCAAGGATTGATATAAATTCATGCATAATGTTTGCCGCCATATAGGCAGTAATACCAGCCGGGTCAATTGTTGGTAAAACCTCAACAAGATCCATCCCTATAAAATTCAAATTCTTCATTTCACGAACCAGGCATAGAGTTTGATGTCCTGTGAAGCCTCCGATTTCTATTGTTCCTGTACCAGGAGCACAGGACGGATCCACAAAGTCGATATCAAAGCTCAGAAATACTTTTGCATCCTGCACTCTTTCCCTGATTCGCTTTCCCGCTTCTGCTATGCCAATCTCATGAAGCTCATTAGCAGTCAAAACCTCAAACCCGAGATCAACCGAACCCTGTACATCCTCCGGCCCATACTGAGACCCCCTGATTCCAACCTGAATGGAATGTTTTGTGTCAATCAATCCCTCTTCGCAGGCTCTGCGGAATGGTGTCCCGTGTGCGTATTTCTGTCCCCAATACTGATCCCAGGTGTCCAGGTGAGAATCAAAATGTACCAATGCAACCGGGCCATGTTTTTTCGCTATGGCTCTAAGCTCGGCTAAGGTAATGGAATGATCGCCTCCCATGGCAACAGGCAGAACACCGGCATCCAGCAGCGGTTTTAGGCCCTCCTCAATCTGCTTGTAGGACTCCAAAATATATCCCGGTGTAATATCAAGATCACCATAGTCGATGCCTGATAAGTAATCGAAGATATTCACATTCAAATTCATGCTGAAATTGCGCATGAGCGTTGATGATTCACGAATCGCACCCGGCCCGAATCTGGCTCCGTTTTTATAGCAGCAGCCTGTATCAAAGGGAATTCCCAGGATTGCGAAGTCAACATCTTCCGTTGTCTTAACATGGGGCAGTCGCATAAAGGTTTTGATTCCTGCAAATCTTGGTGCTGCAGATGCACTTGGTGGTTGATATTTCATGTTGTCCTCCTTAAGTTATAGTGCGCGCATTTATTCATTGAGCAATTTTTATGCCAAGATTCAAACTACCGTTTTTCAACATGCCGGGAAATGCATACAAAAAGAAAGTATTCATTTGTGAATACCTTCTTTCCTGTTTTCTTAATTTTCAGATATTTAGAAGTCAAAAGCCCGCGTATTCACGATTGAATACTTATTCTTATATGAATACCCTGATTTCCTATTTCATATATTTCCGAATCTTCCGGACCGCCGTAGGCTGACTGATTTGCAGAGCTTTTGCAACACCTACGGATGTTCCGCATCTGTTATAGGCCTCCTTAATCAAAGCCCCTTCCAGATCCTCAAGGGCTTGCATTAAATTTCCGCACCCGGGAGGTGCTTCCCCTCTCTTGTCCGAACATAAAATCACCTGAGGCAATGCTTCTTTTGTAATTTTATTTCCCTCCGAAGTAAGCATGACGCGTTCCAGAATATTTTCCAGTTCTCTCACGTTTCCGGGCCAGTTATATTCCAGTAATTTATCCATGGTTTGCGGATGAAGGCTTTTTTCCAAGCTGTATTTCTTGTTGAATTTATCAATGAAGTAAGAAACCAGCGGTATGATATCCTCTTTCCTGTCCTTTAAAGGAGGAATATGGATCGTGATCACGTTGAGACGATAATATAAATCCTGTCTGAATTTATTTTGGGCCGTCAGTTCCTCCATATCTCTGTTGGAGGCTGCTATCAGCCGGAAGTCCACCTTTATTTCCCTGGTTCCACCGACTCTGGTAATGGTTTTATCCTGTATGACCTTTAAAATTTTAGCCTGAAGGTTCAGAGGAATTTCAGAAATTTCATCAAGCATCAGAGTTCCGCCCTGAGCCAGCTCAATCAAACCGATCTTACCATCCTGTCCTGCTCCGGTAAAAGAACCCTTCTCATAGCCGAAAAGCTCCGATTCCAATAAATTGTCGGGAATCGCCGCACAATTGATCTCGATAAAGGGACCTGTACTCCGGTTGCTTTTATTGTGTACAAACCTTGAAAACATTGTTTTACCCACCCCAGAAGGGCCTAAAAATAATACATTAGCATCAAATTTTGCAATTTTATTGATGGTTCTGATCACTTCCCGTATACTTTCAGAGTTGCCTACTATGCCTTCTATGGTGACAATCTTGCTTCTCAATTCCTCGATCTCTGCCGTGTATTTTTCCATTTTACTTTCCAATGCGGAATATTGCTCCTGCAGGTTCAGATAATCCGTCAGATCCCGTGTAAAGCTTACCACTTTTTCAATTTTACCCTGTTGATTCCGAACCGGAGTGGCAGTTACGATCAATTCCCGACCAAGGCTGTTCTTCTGCCTCATAGTCACCTTTTGATCTGATTCCAACACCTTTGCAATAATGGAAGGCTTGAAAACACCTTTTTTCTCCATTTCAAAAACTGTCTTTCCAAGAATGTAGTCTTCTCCGATACCATAAACGGACGCAAAGCTTTTACTGACTTTCAGAATTTTTCCTGTCCCATCGGTTATGAGAATATCATCATGGATGGCATCCAGGATTGTATCGATTTCCCTTGCGAACTCCTCCTGATTCTTTCTTTTCAATTTTCTTCTGCCTATTTTCTTCCCTATCTGTTTCATATGGCATCCCCCGGATTCTTCAAGAGTTGGAATTTCCCTTATTATATACTACCTTCCCCGGATACGGGAACCATTTTTTGTTGTTCCGGATTTTTTAATTGTTTCCAAATACATTGACCTCTCTACATATTGTTTGATATGATTTGCATAACGAATTTAAAAAAGGAGATGACCAAACGATGAAATCCTATCGAAAAGTACTGCATTTTCACCTGCCTGCACGAAGAGGTCTTGTAAATATAACGGATGAGGTTCAGAGTGCCGTCACTGAAAGCGGGATTCAAGAGGGTCTGGTTCTGGTTAACGCCATGAATATTACCGCCAGTGTCTTTATTAACGATGACGAGAGCGGTTTACATCATGATTATGAAGTATGGCTGGAAAAGCTGGCGCCGGAGAAGCCCTACCAGCAATACCATCATAACGGCTACGAGGATAACGCCGACGCCCATCTCAAGCGTACCATTATGGGAAGAGAAAGTGTTGTAGCCATTACCAAAGGCAAGCTTGATTTTGGCACCTGGGAACAAATCTTTTATTACGAACTGGATGGAAAGCGTGATAAAAGAGTGCTGATTAAAATTATCGGTGAGTAAACAGAAATAAACCGGCAGGTGTTTTTTTAGAAAAACCCTCCACTATAACACCAGCCTTCTATCGGATGCTAAAATGACGAAAAAAATAGGAGGTAATCCGATCGAATGAATACTTATAAAACGACGGAAATTGCTCATTCCAACGGTATCCATCCCAATACGGTACGGCTCTATGAAGAACTCGCACTGATACCGAAACCAGAACGTAAACCAAACGGCTATCGCATTTTCACTGATCTTCATATGGATCAGACCAAACTGGTAAGAATCGCCCTGCAAGTTGAGGTTCTGCAAAATGGTTTACGGAAAATGGCAATTGCTATTATTAAGACCTCTGCTGCAGGAGATTTTGACAAAGCAATCCAACTGACAAAAATCTATTTACAGCAGATCAAAAGAGAACAAGGAAATGCGGAAGAGGCCATCGATATTGCAAGGCAGTTGCTATCAGGCAACGGGAAGGATATAAACGGCGCAGTCCTTACCAGAAAGGAAACAGCCGGACGCCTTCAAATCTCTATGGATACCTTGAGAAATTGGGAAATGAATGGACTGCTGACAGTCAGGCGAAAGCAAAACGGCTATCGGGTATATACGGACGAAGACCTTCGGCGACTTACAATCATACGCTCCTTACGATGTGCGAATTATTCCCTTTCAGCAATTTTAAGGATGCTCAGCATGCTCTCCGACAACCCCCAGGCCGATATACGGAAAGCCCTTGATACCCCGAAAGAAGATGAAGACATCATCTCCGTATGTGACAAATTAATAACTTCCCTGCAAAAGGTTGAAAAGAATGCCAATGACATGTTAGCTCTTTTAAGGAAAATGAAAAAACACTATGACGCAAACCCTACACTTTAACACCAGACTTGATTCTGGTGTTATTCTTTTTTTACAAAAAAAGAATAGGAGGATTTTTCAACGTGGAGACAACGATAAAGGTAAATCAATTGAGTAAGTCTTATGGTACCGTTGCAGCAATCCGAAATGTGGGTTTTTCCATTTGCCGCGGTGAAGTATTTGGTCTGCTTGGAGCCAACGGTGCAGGAAAAAGCACCACCATTGAGTGCATATTAGGTACAAAAAAACAGGACAGGGGGACCGTATCAATTTTAGGGCTGAACCCGCAAAGGGACCGCAAAAAGCTTTTTGAGAATGTCGGAGTTCAGTTTCAGGAGGCCAATTACCAAGACAAAATAACGGTATCTGAGCTTTGTGAGGTTACGCAGTCCCTTTACAAAACCTCTCTGAGTTATCACGATTTGTTAAAACAGTTCGGCCTTTCGGATAAATTAAAAAGCCCGGTATGCGAACTTTCGGGAGGACAAAGGCAACGTCTGTTTATTGTCCTTGCACTCATTCCTGACCCCGAAGTCGTATTTCTAGACGAACTGACTACGGGACTGGATGCAAAAGCCAGGCGTGATGTCTGGAAATGCCTCTCTGAATTAAAGGAAAAAGGGTTAACGATTCTCTTGACCTCTCATTTTATGGACGAAGTGGAGGCTCTGTGTGACAAAATCATGATTCTAAAAAACGGCAACAGCATCTTTTACGGAACCGTGCAGAATGCTGTTGCCTCAAGCCCTTATGAAAAATTTGAGGATGCCTATCTTTGGTTTACACAAGAGGAGGAAGAAGAAAATGCAAGCATTTAAAACCCTGCTTAAAACAGAATTCAAGCTATCTTTACGCGGGATGGACATGTTTATCTTTGCAATCTGTATGCCGGTTGTGGTAGTAATCATTTTAGGGGCTGTTTTCGGAAATAAGCCCGCTTTTGATGGCGCCGGTTATTCTTTTCTGGCGCAATCCTTTGGAGCCGTGGCGGCCATTGCCATTTGTGCCGGTGGAGTCATGGGACTTCCCTTAGTCATATCCGATTATCGGAACAGGAAAATCTTAAAGCGGTTCAAGGTAACACCAACCAGCCCAGCCTTTATTTTGGCGGTTCAAGTTGTGATCTACGCACTTTATGCTGTCATTTCACTTCTTCTGGTTTACACGGTGGCATCGGTTTTCTTCGGATACCAATTGCAGGGCTCGTGGCTGCACTTTTTAGGCGCATTCTTGCTGGTGATGTTATCCATGTTCAGCATAGGACTCCTGGTGGGCGGATTAGCGCCGAATATGAAAACAGCAAGCGTTATGGCCAGCCTGCTGTACTTTCCTATGCTTATTTTTTCCGGTGCCACCCTGCCTTATGAGGTCATGCCTCCGGCGCTTCAAAATACAGCCGATATAATGCCGCTGACTCAGGGGATCAAACTGATGAAAGCCGCTTCTTTAGGTTTACCCCTCGATAAGGTCTTGCTTCCCGTTATCGTGATGATTACCATTACGGTGATCTGTACCGGTGTTTCCATTCGTTTTTTCAAGTGGGAGTAATCATTTGCTGATAGCCTGTTTCATTGAAAAAATATCCTGACACACCAAAAAGAAAGAGCCTCTACCTTAGGGTTTTGGCTCTTTTAAAAAGTTAAATTCATTCAATGGATATAATGTTGATAGTACTAAAATTTTTCTTTAATTTTTTCATCAGTAATCTCGGCTTTAACTTTTTCTTTAATTTTTTCTTTATCTAGTTCAGGCAAATTATTTGTTTCAAGATATTCTGCCACCTTTATACTGGTTAAATGAGCAGGGCTTTCTTTTCTGATCTTATAATCATTCCAATATTCATCCTCCGTCATACCTGCCGCTTCAATTACTGCCTTAGAATAAGCTTTTCCATCGGGTGTAGATTCTACTAAGGCTCTTTGCTTTTCAGTAAACTCAATTATTTCTTTTTCGGTAGGATAAATATTGTGTTCTTCTGCAAACTGTTTCTCATATGCCTGTACTTTCATTGAGTCCCAGGCATCCTCCAACGGGTTATCTGATCCTGCAAGTTCAAAAAGCTTTGCTCTTACTTCAAGATCTTTTGCTTCAATTTCCTCCCCTAATATGGTGCCTACGATTCGATCAGGACTTTCACTACTATCTAATGTTCTTTCATTACTAGATAAAATATCTCTTAATGCCGAACCTATCCACGCCCCTGCTGAAGATGGATCTTTCTGGCTTGCGTTTACTGCTACTATACCGAATAGTAAAATTACTACAAGAGTTAAAGAAATGGCTATCTTTCTCATATTTATTTATAAGTACCTTTTGATACTTATTTCCTCCTTTCATATATACAAATCATATTATGACTAACGGTTTATCGTTGCTGTAACAGTACCACTATTATTAAACAAATATATAGCATTAGTGTTTATGTATGTCACCGGTACTTGTATCGTTGCAGAACTATTAAATACTCTAAGTGAATGCCATTTACGAGACTCATATATATATGTACTTGGATCATGTATTATATCTTGCCAAGGCAGCGAAGATAGTGATCTCGAAGAATAAGAGCTTCCATCTGCTTTTTCTTTAAGTGTACCAGTTGCAGACCCATTACCAGCAGCAGCTGTTGCTTTCGGAGTCATTGAAACAACGACATACGCATCATCTAAACGACTTGATGTTGATGATATACTTGTGTAATATACAGTAAGAGAAAGATCTATTCCCCATGATACAACTATTCCAAGTTCTGGGACTGATCCATATGGCGCAAAATAACCGGTAACTTTTTTTGATGCAGCGGATGAAAAACACGTTTGAGACGAAATAATCAATAGTGCTATTATTATAATCGATACTTTTTTCATTAGTATACCTCCAATTCAATAAACGAAGTTTAATACTTTGTAGGAATTAGAAACCTTTTCTAATTAAAAGATATTTGTTTACTTTTTTTATTAATTTAAGTATTGTATTAATAGGGATTTTCCATATTCGTTCTATTCCAATTACTTCTCAGGTGTTGAATAAAGAATATGTGAAAGTCTCTTTACATATTCGTGCTCATAGGCATCACCACTTTCTTATTTAACTATTTTAATGTAAATAGATTTATAAGCATTTTAACAGATAAGAAAATTTATGTGTTGATTTATGCGCGAAACGGCAAATAGATGCGTGAAACGTACACATTTAGAAGGATCTCTGCAGTAAGAAGCGAAGCGACAAATGGGAAGCGTGGCTACGAGCTGAGGGCATATGTCGGCAGAGCAAAAAAATACTGACCAGACGAGGTCTGATCAGCTGTGTTTATTATTATGCCAAACGACATGTTTGGTGTAAGAGGGGCAATCAATTTGCCCTTACTTGATTTTGTTATTATAGACTTCCAGTCCTTTTGCAAGGATCTGCAGGGCTCGTGCCAGTTTGTCTGTCTCCAGAACATAAGCGATTCGGATTTCATCCCTGCCGAGACCTTCCGTAGCATAAAAACCATCTCCGGGTGCTGCCATTACTGTCTCTCCATTATCGTCAAACTCCAGCAGCATCCATTTCAGAAACTCCCCTGCATCCTCTACCGGCAGCTTGCAGATCATATAGAATGCACCTTCCGGCTTCTCGCAAAACACACCGGGAATTTTCTTCAAGTTTTCAAAAACGACATTTCTTCTCTTTTCAAATTCATCTCTGATTTGGTGAATAACCCGGTATCCGGTAGAATACAACCCTACGGCTCCCTGCTGTTCCAACGTTGAGACCGCAAGTCTGCCCTGACAAAGTTTGGAGATCAGATCCATGATTTCCTGGTTTTTGGAAATAACGGCACCGATTCTGGCTCCGCAGGCATTAAACCGTTTGGATACGCTGTCAACCAGCACAAGACGGTCATGGATATCTTCCAGGAAACCAAAGCTGGTGATTTCCCTGCCGTCAAAGACCATTTCCCGATATACTTCATCCGAAATAATGTAAAGGTCATATTTCTTTGCCACATCCGCAACCATTCTCACCTCTTCCTTTGTCAGTACCGTTCCGGTTGGATTTCCGGGATTGGTGATAAAGATTGCTTTTGTTTTATCTGTAATCTTTGCCTCCAGCGACTCTCGATCGATGTGGAATCCGTTCTCTGCATAGGTGGTCACCGCCACAGGCGTTGCTCCTGTTATGGTAAAAAAGGTATTGTAATTTGAATAATATGGTTCAAACAATACAAACTCATCACCGGGGTTTGTCAGAGCCAGAAGGGTAAACATTACCGCTTCCGTACCGCCTGTGGTGATATAAATGTGCTTTTTGTCAATGTCTATGCCTGCACCTTTATAGTACTTTTCAACTGCCTCAAGAAGTTCAGGAATACCGTTGGACGGCATGTATTCTACCGTAGGCTCATCAAATGCTCGAATCCGTTCGTAATATTCCTGTGGTACGTGCAAGTCCGGCTGACCGATATTTAATCGATAGATTTTCTTTCCCTTTGCTTCTGCTTCTTCTGCGTATTTAGTCAGTTTTCGGACTGATGAGGCTTTCATCTCGAGCATTCTATACGATAGTTCTCTCATGCTTTACCTCTTCCTTCTATTCACTTAATACGCTCTTTGAATCCCTGTCAAAGAAGATGCTCTTTGATGTGGTAGAAAGAGGAATTCCAAAGACTACACTGACGTCCTCCGGGAGGTAGTTCAGCTTCAAAGCTGCCTTTCCCACAGAGAACATGATTCTGTTGTCAATTTTATGAGCCGCTGCTGTTGAAACTGCAGACCCTAGTGCAATACCCAGATCATTTACGTTAAATGCGCAGTTGGCACCGGCTTTCTTTGTCTCCACACAATTCGCAAAACCACATAAGCTGCAGTTATCCAAACCCAAGGGTCTATTGTAAGTGCCGACGAGAACAACCGCCGGGCTGGCATCCACATTTCCCGCATCTCTTGCAAAGAAATCCGTGCTGGTATCCTTGGCTATTTTCCTCATGGCATCTGCTAATTTATCCTTCTCTTCTCCATCTACAATCATCGTAACTAAATTGTCTATGCCGCAGCCTTTGGGAGCTGTTCTTGCTGCTGCCAGCATAAGGTCTGCCACTTGCATGATCGCTCTTTTTTCTGCGTCTTCGTTATTGTATATCATTTTGAACCCTCCTAGTATAATATGATACGTCTTCTATTCTATTATACAGAGGGCCTTAACACAATAGATTTCAACAATTCAGGAGGATTGCCCTGGTTTTTAAACGGCAATTGGATATTCTCAGGTTTCCTTTCATTATTGCCGTAATTATTTTGCCATTTTTTTTGAATTTTTCGTTTTTGCCGAAAAAATTTACCTAATTTTGATATGAACCTCTCTTAATTGCTTCTCATCCACCTCGCCTGGAGAGTTGAAAAGAGGATTCTGGGCATTGCTGTTCAGTGGGAACGGAATTACCTCCCGGATACTTTCCTCTTCACATAACAGCATCACCATTCTGTCTACGCCGGGAGCCATACCTGCATGGGGAGGCGCGCCGTATTGGAATGCGTTATATAATGCACCGAATTTATTTTTTACATCCTCTTCCGTATAGCCTGCAATTTCGAAAGCCTTTACCATGACATCAGGCCTGTGGTTTCTCACCGCACCGGAAGAAAGCTCCACACCATTGCAGACAATATCATATTGGTAAGCTTTGATATCCAACGGATTCATGGTCAGCAATGCTTCCATTTCTCCCTGCGGCATGGAAAACGGATTATGAGTAAAATCAATATTACCCGTTTCCTCGTTGATCTCAAACATTGGGAAATCAGTAATAAAACAAAACTCAAAACGGCTGGTATCAATAAGGTCCAATCTTTTGCCCAACTCTGTCCGGATCTGGCCTGCATATTTTTCCACCAGCCCCTTTTCATCACTGATGAAGTAAAGAACGTCTCCTGCTTTTAGATTCATTTTCTCTTTGATTTCAGCTCTCTGTTCATCGCTGAAAAATTTATCGATGGGTCCTTTATAGGACATATCTTCTTTGACTGAAATATATCCCAATCCCTTCATTCCTATGCTTAATGCAAACTTTTCCATGGCACCAAAGAAGGACTTCGGCATCTTTGCACAGTCGGGCACCACAATCCCTCTTACGATTTTACCTTGAAAAGGTTTGAAATCAACCTTCTTGAAAAATTCAGTCAAATCATCAATCATTAACGGATTCCTCAGATCCGGTTTATCGGTACCATACTTCAGCATAGCCTCCGCATAGGGAATCCTTACAAAAGGTGCCGGTGAGATCTCTTTGTCCGAAAACCTATGGAAAGTCTCGGAAAGGACTCGTTCTGCCACAGCAAAAACATCTTCCTGCGTGGCAAAGGCCATCTCAAAATCCAGCTGGTAAAACTCTCCCGGCGAACGGTCGATTCTGGCATCTTCATCCCGGAAACAGGGCGCTATCTGAAAATACCGGTCGAAACCTGATACCATAAGCAGCTGTTTGAACTGCTGGGGTGCCTGAGGCAGGGCATAGAACTTGCCCTTATGCTTTCTGCTTGGCACCAGATAATCCCTGGCGCCCTCAGGGGAGGAATTTGCAAGAATCGGTGTCTGGATTTCCATAAAATCCAGACTTTCCATTTCCTGGCGTAAGAACTTGATGATTTGAGAACGCATTACCATATTGTGGTGAACCTTCGGATTCCTCAAATCTAAAAATCTATACTTCAGCCTTACCTCTTCTCTGGTGTCGGTGGAACTGTCGATTTCAAAAGGCAAATTGGATACCGACTCTCCCAATGTGCGGATCTCCTGAGCTTTCAGCTCCACCTCGCCCGTTGAGAGATTTGGGTTAAAGGTTTCCGCATCCCTTTTCAGGACGGTTCCGAACACAGAAATGACCATTTCTTTATTCAGCTTCTCAATCTGGTTTTCCGTTACCACTACCTGCGTAATGCCGTAATGATCCCTTAAATCGATAAATGCAATTCCCCCGTGATTTCGGATCGTGCTTACCCAACCTGCCAATTTAACCTCCTGATTGACATCGGTAATGGTAAGTTCTCCGCAGTTTTTGGTTCTATAAGCTGAAGATTGATAAATTTCAGGACGGTTGCTCAATTTGTCGTCTTCCTCTGATTTTCCCAAAAGCTTTGCGTATTTTTGATAAGCAGCATAGGCAGGATTTAGTGGAGCCCCGGCTTCATCTCTGATTTGTTCTTTTTGATCCGGATCTCCCTTCTGCTGATTTTGTTCCTTTTCCTGATTTTGTTCCTTTTCTTTCCTGACGGTCTCTGCACCCGCTGCCGGAATGATTCCAATGATCCCGTAACCTTCCAGCTTTTCTTTCAGCACAGCATGGATGGTCTGAGGACTTGCCTTTCCTTTAAACTCTCTCATGCACTGTCCCACCAGAAAGTCAAAGGCCTTATCCTTGCCATTTTGAAAATCCTCTATAGATTTCGGATTTTGGGAAAGAACTCTCAGAGCAACCTCTTCGATCAAAGCCAGGTCTTCCACCACAAGAAGCCCGTTTTCCTTTACATATTCTTTCGGATCGATATTATTTTTATAAAGCTCTTCGATCAGGGCTTTTCCTACGTTTCTGTTAATTTTACCTTCGCCGATCAGATTTATAATATCTGCCAGTTTCTCCGCTGAGAGAGAAAGATTTTCCGGCAAGGTACCGCTTTCCTTCATCAGTCTGAGAATATCTCCTGCAATGGCATTGGCTGCTTCCTTCGCATCCTGGGCGATTGCTGCCGTCTCTTCAAACAAATATGCGATCTCTTTTGCAGATGTCAGGGTCTTTGCCATTTCCGGAGAAAGATCATACTCTTTTTGATAACGGTTTCTTTTTGCTTCCGGAAGCTCCGGAAGTTCCTCAGCTGTACGGGAAATCCATTCCTCATCAATGGAAATGGGAAGGAGATCCGGCTCCGGGAAATATCGGTAGTCCTGCGCATTCTCTTTGGAACGCATCGCAAAGCTTTCTCCTGATTCGTCATCCCACCTTCTGGTTTCCTGCTTCACTTTACCGCCGTCTTCAAGGATCTTGATCTGTCTGTCGCTTTCAAACAGGATGGCTCTGTAAATAGCTTTAAAGGAGTTCAGATTTTTCATCTCCGTTCGGGTACCATACTCCTTCTGTCCTGCCGGTCTTACGGAAAGGTTTACATCGGCGCGCATGGAGCCCTCCTGCATTTTGCAGTCGGAAACATCCAGGTATTGAAGCATTTCCTGAAGGCGTTCCATAAAGGTAACTACTTCGTCAGCGCTTCTGAAATCCGGATTTGTTACAATTTCAATAAGAGGCACGCCGCATCGATTATAATCAATCAAAGTGCCGTCGGTATCATGAATGAGTTTCCCTGCATCCTCTTCCATATGGATTTCGCACAGGGTAATTCGCTTTGTTTCACCTTCACCCGGGTCGATATCGAGATAACCGTTTCTGCAAATAGGATGATAGAGCTGTGAAATTTGATAGTCTTTCGGCAGATCCGGATAAAAATAGTTTTTCCTGTCAAATCGATTATGTTTTTGAATATCACAATGCAAAGCCAATCCGGCCCGCAAAGCCTTTTCCACGACGCTTTGGTTTAACACAGGAAGGCTTCCGGGTAAACCAAGGCAGACAGGACAAGTATGGGAATTGGGCTCTCCGCCGAATTCCGTGGTGCAGCCGCAAAAAATTTTCGTTTTCGTCGATAACTCCACATGGACTTCAAGGCCCAACACAATTTCATATTTCATTATCTGTCACCTCCCTTAGCCGGTAAACTTTCCTTATTTTTAACCAAATCAGGTGTTTTGGTATGATAGTCCGTATTTAATTGATAGCAATAAGCTGTTTTGATCAAGGTTTCTTCTGTAAAAGCATTTCCGATGAGCTGCATTCCCACCGGCATACCGTTCTCGCCGAATCCGCAAGGCAGTGCCACCGCAGGTAACCCCGCCAGATTGATGGATACGGTATAAATATCCGCCAGATACATAGCCAGTGGATCTGAGATCTGTTCCCCGATTTTATAAGCTGTCCCAGGACTAACAGGGCTCAAAATCACCTGATATTTTTGGAAGGCTTGTTGGAAGGACTCCTTAATCAGGCCTCTTACCTGCAGCGCTTTTTTATAGTAAGCGTCAAAGTATCCGGAGCTTAACACAAAGGAACCCAGCATGATTCTTCTTTTCGCCTCTTTTCCAAAGCCTTCGCTTCTGGATTGGTAAAAAGTGGAAAGTAAATCATTTGCTTGATCCGAACGATATCCAAATTTAATGCCGTCATATCTGGATAAATTGGAGCTGGCTTCCGCACAGGCAATAATATAATAAGCCGGAACTGCATATTCGATGGTTGGTATTTCGAATTCTTCAACGATAGCTCCTTGGTGCTCAAACTCCTTTGCCGCATTTAGCACGGCATTTTTTACATCCTCAGAAATGCCGATTTCAAAATAATTTTTCGGAACACCTATTTTCATTCCTTTGATGTTTCCGTCAAAGGCCCTGGAGAAATCAAAAGGTTTTTCCAGAATAGAGGTACTGTCCTTGATATCGTACCCTGAAATGACGGATAAGGCGGCGGCGCAATCCTTCACATCCTTTCCCATGGGTCCTATTTGGTCCAAAGAGGATGCATAAGCCAGAAGCCCGTACCGTGACACGCTGCCATAGGTTGGTTTGATGCCCGTAAGTCCGCAAAAAGCACAAGGCTGGCGTATGGATCCCCCGGTGTCCGAGCCCAAAGCATAAGGCGCCAGCTTTGCCGCCACCGCCGCTGCGGAACCGCCCGAGGAACCGCCGGGAACACAATCCGTATTCCACGGGTTTCTGGTGATGCCATAGTATGACGTTTCCGTTGAGCCCCCCATGGCAAATTCGTCCTGGTTGGTTTTTCCCAGAATCACGGCGCCTGCATCCGAAAGCTTGTCAATTACTGTTGCATGATAGGGGGGATAAAAGTTCTCCAGCATCTTGGAGCCTGCCGTTGTTTTGACTCCTTTTGTACACAGATTATCTTTTACCGCTACCGGAACTCCTGCCAGGGGAGACATGGATTCTCCCTGATCTATTCGTTTCTGAATTTTCTCAGCCGCATCCAGAGCTTCTTCTTCCAATACAGTAATATAAGCATTGGTTGCACTTCCTTCCGATTTGGCAGCATCAAGAAATGCCTTGGCGGCCTCTACACTGCTGATTTCACGCTTCCTTATTTTTTCTCCTATCTCAAGAGCTGTCATGCTTCTTATATCCATCGATCTTTTTTCCTTTCTTAATTCATCCAATTCTTAATTCACCATGAATTTGCAGATTTCCGATTCTTTTTTTCTCTTTCTATTCGACTGTCTTAAATACCTTAAAATAATCTCCCTTAGCCTGGGGTGCATTGACCAGCATTTCCCCGCGCCGGTCTTCATTTATAACCTCATCTCTGCGGAATCGGTTTACCTCCCCGAAGGGGTGAGTCATTTCCGGCATTCCTGAAGTATCCAGTTCATTTAATTTATCCATATAATTTAATATGTCCGTCAAATCTTTCTTGGCGTTCTCTTTTTCTTCTCCGGAAAGCTCCAGCCTTGACAGCTCTCCAATGTAATCAATCAATTCATCTGTGATCTTCATCGTTTTTCTCCTTACAATTTATTAACTCACTCAATTTGCAAATTTTCATAAATAAAAAGTCCCTAAGAAAATTCTTAGGGACGAAAATAAACCGTGGTACCACCCAAATTGATGTACTGTCGCACATCCTCTCTTAAGCATCATAACGTATGCCAACCGGACAAATTTACTGAAAAGACAGGAATATATGTTTCTTTCGTTCAAAATGCCGACTCCCAAGTGTTCTTTCATCACGAGTGTCACAAATGACAATTTCAGTCACGTTGTCACTCCCTGCTTTGCGTTTCTCTGACTACTTTTCTTGATCACCGTCGTTGTATTATGTCGTTTTACTTATATTGTTATATTATCTATTGAAAAACAATAATCATTCATGTTAAAGAACATAACATAAAATAAACTTTCTTGCAAGTATTTTATTTTTTGCTCTTGACAACACGTTAATATATGATTATACTATATCCAATATAGCAAAGGCGCTAAGGTCATTTTGGCCGTAGTGCCTTTTTTTTTACTTTTTCGGACTATTTAGTGATGTATTTTACATAACTAGCAATTAAAAAAAGAGGAGGAAAATCTTATGAGTAGAATTTCGGAAATATTCGGCAGCATGGTTTTTAATGATGCAGTGATGAAAGAAAAATTGCCTAAGGGCACTTATAAAGCTTTAAAGAAAAATATGGAAGAAGGAACCAACCTGACGCTTGAGGTGGCAAATGTCGTGGCAAATGCCATGAAGGACTGGGCTCTGGAAAAAGGTGCGACTCACTTTACTCATTGGTTCCAGCCAATGACAGGAGTTACCGCGGAAAAGCATGACAGTTTTATTTCCCCAACGGATGGCGGCGGTGTCATCATGGAGTTTTCCGGTAAAGAACTCATCAAAGGTGAGCCTGATGCATCAAGTTTTCCGTCCGGAGGCATAAGGGCAACCTTTGAGGCAAGGGGATACACCAACTGGGATCCTAGTTCCTATGCCTTTATTAAAGAGAATACCCTTTGCATTCCTACTGCTTTCTGCTCCTACGGCGGTGAAGCTCTGGATAAGAAAACTCCTTTGCTGAGATCTATGGAAGCATTGAATGTGCAGGCTCTCAGAATCTTAAAACTTCTGGGCTATGATGATGTCCGCAAAGTGGATTCCACCGTCGGACCAGAACAGGAGTATTTTCTGATCAACAAAGAATTGTATGATAAAAGAAAAGATTTAATATATTGCGGCAGAACCTTATTTGGTGCAAAACCGCCTAAAAATCAAGAATTGGAAGACCATTACTTTGGTGCGATCAAGCCAAGAGTCAACGATTACATGGCTGAACTGGATGAGGAACTCTGGAAGCTTGGTATCCTGGCAAAAACAGAACATAATGAAGTCGCTCCTTCCCAGCATGAGTTTGCACCGATCTTTACAACGAACAATATCGCTACGGATCACAATCAGCTGGCAATGGAAATCATGAAGAAGGTTGCCCTGAATCATGGGCTGGTATGTCTGCTTCATGAAAAACCATTTGCGGGTATTAACGGAAGCGGAAAGCATATCAACTGGTCTTTATCTACAGACACCGGCATGAATCTGCTTTCACCAAGCAAATCACCCGCTACCAATTTGAAATTCCTGCTGTTCCTTTGCGCAGTCATAAAAGCCGTTGATGAATATCAGGATCTATTGAGAACTTCCGTTGCAAGCCCCGGAAATGACCACAGGCTTGGCGGCAACGAAGCTCCCCCTGCAATTATCTCCATGTTTATCGGAGAGGATTTGGAAGCAATCCTGAATGCAATCGAAAAAGATGAGGTATATTCAGATTCGAAAGATCGTACAATGAATATCGGTGTTCAGGTTCTCCCTCCTTTCCAGAGAGATACCACAGACAGAAACAGAACGTCCCCGTTTGCTTTTACCGGCAATAAGTTCGAGTTCCGTATGGCTGGCTCCAATGCCTCCATCTCCTGTCCGAGCTACGTGCTCAATACCACGGTAGCCGAGGCTTTAAGCCAGTTTGCAGACGAATTGGAAGCTTCCAGTGACTTTGAAAGCAGTGCAAAAGCATTAATTAAAAATACAATTATAAAACATAAAAGAATTATATTCAATGGAAATAACTATTCTGATGAATGGGTTATTGAAGCAGAGAAGCGAGGTCTTCTAAACCTGAAATCTGCTGTAGATGCATATCCGCTTTATACCAGTGAAAAGAATCTTGCTTTATTTAAAAAGCATTGTATCTTCACCGAAGTGGAAGTTCGTGCAAGACAGGAAATTGTCATGAAAGAATATTGCAATCTCATCAATATAGAAGCTCTGACCATGGTTGATATGGTTAACAAAGATATTCTTCCCGCTGTTTCCGGTTATATTAAATCCTTAACGGAAACTGCCATCGGCAAGAAGGCCGTTTCCTCAGAAATTACCTGTGAGCTGGAAGAAGAATTGATTTCCAACCTGTCTTCCTTGTCGGTATGCCTGTACAAGAGCGCTCAGGAGTTGGATAATGCATTGATTGAAGTCAATGCTATCGAAAACGTACAGACAGCAGCTGAATTCTACAATAAAAAGGTTCTTTCCATCATGAAAGAAGTCAGAGGTGTGGCAGATACTCTGGAAACCATGACAGCCTCCAGTGCTTGGCCGTTCCCGACCTTTGGAGAATTGCTGTTCAGCGTCTAATTTTGTTCTTCTCTTTTTTTAACATATATAATAAACCAAAGACCGAGGGATCCTAAGATCCAGCTCGGTCTTTGGTTTTTTGCAGTATTATCATTGTACCATTATTCCGCTTGTTTCATGTATGTTGAAAACCTTGATCCTTCGTCCTATCAGGTTTCCTTATATACTATATGCTAGATCAGTCTTATCTGATATCTTTTCATCCAATAATCTATTTGCAGGAAATAGGCAATGGTCTGCGGGGTAGTCATCAACTGGCCGTACCATGGTACGGAGCGGTTTGACGTCAGCAGTTTTTTCAGTTCGGTTTTTTTAATAAATTGCAGGATAGGAGAAGTACCTTCTGAAATCAATTCCTGCAGAAGCTTGGAAAGAGCTTCGAGATATTCCGGATGATGTGTTTTGGGGTAGGGACTTTTCTTTCTCCAGAGCACTTCTTCCGGAAGGATCCCTTCCATGGCCTTTCGCAGAATGCCTTTTTCTCTTCCTTCATAGTTTTTCATTTCCCAGGGCACGGTATACAGGTACTCTACAATTCTGTAGTCACAGAAAGGTACACGGACCTCCAGACCATTATGCATTGCCATCCGGTCCTTTCGATCAAGCAAGGTTTGCATAAACCATTCCAGATTGAGATTGGTCATTTCCTTCATTCTGGACTCTAACGGGGATAATCCGGGCAGTTTTGAGGTTTGTTCGACTGTTGATTCATATCGTTTGTAAACGTAGCTCTGGGGATCAATTTCTCTAAGAAATTCATCTTTCAAAAAAGTACTGCGGTATTGGGTGGACTGTGCCCAGGGGAAACCATCAATATTGCGTATGGTCTCATCCCGGTACCAGGGATATCCTCCAAAGACTTCATCAGCACATTCTCCCGACAAGGCAACGGGAGCATGCTCTTTTACCTCCTTGCAAAACAGCAGCAAAGAGGAATCTACATCAGCCATGCCCGGCAGGTCTCTGGCATCGACCGCCTTAAACAAAGCGTCGATAAGTTCCGGAGTCCGTATGATAATCTTATGATGCTCCGTTTGAAGGAAATCCTTCATTTTATTGATATAATAGTCATCGCTGTTCGGTTGGAATTTACTTGGGGTGAAGTATTTCTCATTGTCAAGATAGTCTACGGAAAAGGTATGAAGGCTTTCGCCTTTGTTTTTTAAATATTTGCATGACAATGCGGAAATGATGCTGGAATCCAGCCCTCCGGATAAAAAAGTACATACCGGTACATCTGATACCAGCTGCTTTTCTATAGCATCGGAAACTAGATACCTTACCTTTTCAACAGTTTGAGTAAAGGTGTCCTGATGCTCTTTATCTTCCAGCTTCCAATAGCGATATGTCTTCAGCCCATCCTTGCCAAAATGCCCACAGGAGCCTGCATGCAGCTCCTCAATTCCTTTCAATACTCCGTATCCCGGTGTTCTGCCCGGCCCGATCAGCATAATCTCAGCAATGGAATTTATATCAATGGCAGGTTCTGCAATAGGGTGGGCGAGAATCGCTTTGATTTCCGAACCAAAGACGAAAGTACTGCCTTTTAAGTAATAAAAAAATGGCTTTACACCCATGCGGTCTCTGGCAATAAAGAGTTTTTCCAGAAATTGATCCCAGATGGCAAAGGCAAAGATACCATTTAAATAATTGACACAGTCTTCTCCCCATTCTACGTAGGATTTCAATAGTACTTCCGTATCGGAATGTCCTATAAAACCATGCCCCTTGGCTTTTAATTGTTCTCTGATTTCTTCTGTATTATATAATTCACCGTTATATACAATACAATATTCTTTTTCTCCATAAACGGTTTTCATAGGCTGAATGCCGTTTTCAAGGTCAACGATGGATAGTCTGGTATGAATAAGGGTTGCATACTCCCTTTGAAAAATACCATCCTGATCCGGGCCTCTTCTTTTTAAAACATCCCGCATCAAGCCGTAATCCGCTTGATATTTTTTCCCGCTGTAATTAATTTCTCCTGCTATTCCGCACATGATATTACCTCGTATAACGCAATCGCGTTATAGTTATACCTTTCCATTGACTGATCTATTGACTGATTTTAGTATCAATAAAACAGGCGTTTTTATCGCAGATGAAAAACGCCTTTGTATGGTTATATTATATGCATCTTATGAATAATGTTGCATCATAAAAATTCATTGCCTATTGCTCGTAGGCTTTTAAAATTCTTTTTGCAACCCGAAATTTTGAAATACGCAAATCCATAGATTGCTTCTCTATGTATTTATGGGCCTGGGATTCCGTCATGGCCAGATATTCAATCAGTACGCATTTTGCTCTGCTGATAAGCTTCAGCTCCTCTATCTTATTCTGCAAGCTGATGTTTTCTTCCTTTAAAGTCATGAATCTCAGCCTTGTAACATCGGCAAATTTCACTGCCTGGTTGAAGAAAGCTCTTACGATGGGTTTCCCCACCACCAGAACCCCATAAGGTTCCACTTTCTGTGAAACAGCATCAGCATACTTATTTTGAACTGCCATCAGGACCCCAGCCATAGAATGTTCTGTGACAAAAACCGCCAAATCAGTTCCGGATTTATCTTCCAACGGAGAATTTATGATAACGAGATCAAACTCAGTTTTTTCAATTAGGCTTCTGGCTTCCGCATCACTGTACGAGGTGGTGATTTGTGAAGATACGCCCATCTCCAGCAGTTGTAAAAGCATATCTTTACTTTTTCCTTTTCTTGACACCAAAAGTATCTTTTCCATCTATAGCCACCACCTTTCCGGTTACATATTAGCTCATTGTTATCATAGGCCAAGCATCCAGGGTGATTCAATGAGCGCTTCCTCTCAGCAACGCTGCATCTCAATGGCATCGCTCATTATATCATAGCCCGAGTATCCAAGATGATTCAATGAGCGCTTCCTCTCAGCAACGCTGCATCTCAATGGCATGCGCTCATTATACCACGTTGTCAGAAAATTTCAAATACTTAATAATCCTAATTCAATTGGCAAAATATGTTTCAAAAAACCTTATTTATCTTTTGCTCTCATCATATTGGAGAGCGTCGTACCCTTCTTCTCCGGTACTGACTCTGACTACATTTTCCACATCATAGACGAAAATTTTACCATCGCCCACGGTTCCTGTTCTCAATACTGCATTTGCCGTTTCTATTACCTTTCTCACCGGAACCTTGCTTACAACCACTTCAATGCAGACTTTGGGCAAAAGCTTCATTTCCAGCTTAACACCCCTGTAATAGTCGTTTCTGCCCTTCTGTGCTCCGCAGCCATGAACCTGAGTTACAGTCATACCCGTAATGCCGATTTTATTTAAAGCTTCCTTCAGCTCATCAAACTTATTTTGATTTGCATAAATTTCCACTTTGGAGATCTTTGCCTTTCCCTTGTCATCAGGCAGGGTGGATTCTATTGGCTGAGCCGTTGCATCATACCCGTTGCTGTAGCCGTTACCATAGCCATTACTGTTGCCGTTTTTCATATCTTCAAGAGTAACTGCATCCAATCTCGGCATAAAGTCGGCA
Organism: Sinanaerobacter chloroacetimidivorans; assembly: GCF_018128545.1. Lineage (GTDB taxonomy): Bacteria > Bacillota > Clostridia > Peptostreptococcales > Anaerovoracaceae > Sinanaerobacter > Sinanaerobacter chloroacetimidivorans. Next base: position 215,312 of record NZ_JAGSND010000006.1, read on the forward strand.
TAACTGCTCACCAAATCATGTTCGAATACATCCAATCCTATTTCTTCCTCTTCCCTGGTAACACGGAGACCAATGGTATTTTTAATGATCTGGAACAGAATAGTCATAGTAATTGCGATCCACGCTCCTACACTGACCACCCCTATAATCTGAACACTCACCATGCTTACACCTCCGCCGTAAAGGAGTCCTCCGTCCAGAGCGAAAACACCGGTCAAGATAGTACCTGCCGCACCACAGAGACCATGGACACCGATGGCACCCACAGGATCGTCAATTCTTAATTTTTTATCGATAAATTCAATTCCAAACACTGTAACGAGTGAGGCAATCAAACCGATGGCAAATGCGCCCATTGCATTTACCGCATCGCATCCTGCTGTAATGGCCACCAGACCTCCTAATGCGCCATTTAATGTCATGGACACATCGGGCTTTTTATATTTGATCCAGGTTATGATCATCGTTCCCGTAGCTGCTGCAGCTGCCGCCAAATTCGTGTTAAAGAAAATATTGCTCATGCTGACCAGTACATCGTCACCGGTGGCAGATACGGTAGATCCGCCGTTAAATCCAAACCAGCCAAACCAAAGAATAAATACACCCAGTGCTCCAATGATAAGATTATGTGCGGGTATGGCCTGGGCTTCTCCCTTGCTGTTGTACTTTCCAATTCTGGGTCCGAGAATAGCTGCCCCGACAAAAGCCGCAATGCCGCCTACCATATGTACCGCTGTGGATCCGGCAAAATCATGGAATCCCAATTGTGAAAGCCAGCCGCCGCCCCAGATCCAGTGTCCGGATATCGGATAGATAACGGCACTGATTGCTAAACTATAAATACAGTAGGCAGAAAATTTCGTTCTTTCGGCCATAGCACCGGAGACAATGGTTGCTGCTGTTGCACAGAAAACGGTTTGGAATATTAAAAATGCCGAAGTTGGAAAAGCAGAATCATAATTTGACAAGACAAAGAAATCGGGTATTCCGATAATTCCTCCGAGGCTGGTGCCAAACATGAGTCCAAAACCCAAAATCCAGAAAACTACGGACCCTAACGCAAAGTCCATTAAATTTTTCATTATAATGTTAGCCGAGTTCTTAGCTCTGGTAAAACCTGTCTCTACCATTGCAAAGCCTGCCTGCATAAAAAATACCAAAGCAGCTGCAATCAGTACCCACATAGTATCAACTGATGAAAACATAAATAATTCCTCCCTTCCTATTAGACCGCCAATAAAAAAAGACGCCGGTGGTTACCCACAGCGCCTTTGCTATATAGTTGATGATTATAGTCCTGTTTTTCTCATCTGTCAACACTAATTTAAAAAATATTTTTGATTCACCGTTATTTTTTTGTATTCCGGATGTTTTTCAAATTGTATCTTGAAATATTTAAGGTTTTATTGTAAATCGCCTTGATTTTTTGATTTGTATACTGTATACTAACAATGAACAGACAAAGGCGTCTCTTTTATTTTATTCAGGAGCTCTTTGTCTTCTGTTTACTATTTACAATTGCCCGTTGTCAGCCGTCATGGCTTGGCATAAATAGGGCGGCAGGTGCCAAAGCAGATTAGATACCTAATCCGAACACATCCTTCACCCTTTTCATGGTTTTCTCTGCAATGGCATTTGCTCTTTGCCCTCCATCCTTTAAGATGGATACCAGCTCGCTGGAATTTCTGATCTCATGAAATCGCTGCTGAATCGGGGAAATGGCCTCTACCACTACTTCTACCAAATCTTTTTTGAAGGTTCCGTATCCGCATCCTTCGTATTTCTTCTCGATTTCTTTGATATCCATTCCGGAAAACGCGCTGTAAATATTTAAAAGGTTGCTGATTCCCGGCTTATTTTCAATATCAAATCGAATAGATCCTTCTGAATCCGTCGTTGATTTCATAATCGATTTTTTAATTTTATTTGCATCATCCAAAAGCGAAATTCTGCTGTGCACATTTTCCGCACTCTTGCTCATTTTAGATGTCGGATCATCCAAAGACATAATACGGGCACCCGCCTTTAAAAATCTTCCTTCAGGCACCACAAAGGTTTCCCCGCAACGATTATTGACTCTTAAAGCCAGATCCCTGGTTATTTCAATATGCTGCTTCTGATCATTTCCTACGGGAACTACATCGGTGTCATAAAGCAGGATATCTGCCGCCATCAAGATGGGATAGGTAAAAAGACCCGTTGGAGCTGATTCGCTTCCTTTGCTCTTCTGTTTAAATTGAGTCATACGGGAAAGTTCTCCGGTATAGGAATTACAAGTGAGAATCCAAGCCAGCTCAGCGTGCCCCGGTACATCTGACTGTACGAAAATAATGGAGTTTTCAGGATCTAAGCCTACTGCAAGATACAACGCAGCCACATCTAATATATTTTTCCTAAGTAATTTTGGATCCTGGGGCAATGTTAAAGAATGCATATCCACAATACAGTAGATACAGTCATTTTCTTCCTGAAGCTCTACAAACTGCTTCAATGCTCCTAAATAATTCCCTATGTGTATATTACCTGTCGGTTGAACTCCTGAAAATACTCGTTTCATTTCTTCCTATCCTCGTTTCTGATAAAGATGCTTTTATTATGTACCGTTTTCTAAGCTCTCAGCGCATCTTTAAATTTTTCTCTGATTCTCTTTTCCAGTCTTGATATCGTCATCTGGGAAACTCCCATGTCGTCTGCAATATCCTGTTGTGTTTGATTTTTAAAATAACGTCGTTTAAATATGTCTCTTTCTTTATCTGAAAGCACCTGCAAAACAGACTTGATCAATTCCGCATTCTCGAAGCTGTTATAGCCGGACTCCTCTGTCCCTGTATATTTTTCAAGTACTGCGCCCTCACCCTCTTCTCCGCCTTCATCAAAGGTCTGGTTTAAAGAATAGGTGCTGTAGGCTTGTCCGCCCTCCATGGCTTCCAGAATTTCTTCTTCGGAATAACCGAGATATTCGGCCAGCTCTGCCACAGTAGGTATTCTGGATAATTTCCCGTATAAATGCTCCTTGGCAGGGGAAATCTGTGCAGAAATTTCTTTTAACCTTCTGGGTACCTTCACCGCCCAGCCTTTGTCTCTGAAATACCTCTTAATTTCTCCAATGATGGTAGGTGTAGCAAAGCTGGTAAATTCATACCCTTTAGAAGCGTCGAATCTTTCCACAGCAAAAACTAAGGCCATGGAGCCTACCTGATATAAATCATCGTAGTCCACGCCTTTGTTTAGATATTTTTTAATCAAAATATCTACCATATACAGGTATTTTTCAACGATTTCATTACGAAGTTCGATATTTCCTGTCTGGCGATATTTTTCGAATAGCTCTTTGTTATTTGTTTGTCCAGAGGTCATATCATCCCCCACTAAAACCGACTTATATATTTCACCATCTTAATGCTGGTACCTGCGCCTAATTCCGATAATATATCCACTTCGTCCATCAAGGCTTTAATGATAAAAATTCCGAGTCCTCCCTCTTTGGGATCCTCTTCAAATACAGGACTGTGATATTTAGTAATGTCATAGCCCCCGCATTGATCTATCACAGATATGATCATTCTATCATCGCCAACCTCACAGGCGACTTCGTAGCAAACTTCGCAGCTTGATTTTCCGTGGCATACGACATTGGTGCACGCTTCCGATACCGCTACTTTGATATCTTCAATAGCTTCAATATCAAAGCCCGCGCAGTTGGCCAGGGAGGATATAGCCAATCTTACCATCCCGACATATTCTGGCTTTCCAGGGACCGAAAATTTCAATATATCTGTCATTTTCCTCTCCTCTTTCAGGGTTCTTAGATTTCTGAACAAAGTATTCTGTCAAGACTAGTGATACTGAGCAGTTTTTTAATATTTTCCTTTGGATTAATCAAAGTGATTTTATTTTTATTTTCCTGCATTCTGCCAAAAGCACCGATAATTACGCCCAGACCGGTACTGTCAATATAGGTTAGGTCATCCATATGGATCAGGATATCAGCTTTCTTCTCCTGATAAGCTCCATTCAGCAGTTCTCTTAATTGGGGTGCTGTTGAAATATCAACCTCTCCTGCTGCAACAAAATCCCATTTTTCCAATTCTTCATTAAATTTACTCTGTATCTTTAGTGACATTGCTACTTCCTCCTGAAATCTATACCCTTACTATGAGGTCTTAAACGATTTTTTATTCTGTATCAAGGGTCATCTGCGTTGATTCTTCTCCATTTTCATCTAAAGTTTCCTCAGCGTCTTCATTTGCTAGTTCATCATCGTCATCTTTGATTACTTTAGCCAGTGTAATAATATTTGCATCCTCTTCCACCCTCATGATTTTCACACCTTGGGTAGCCCTTCCCAGTCTGGAAACCTCGCTTGCCTTGATTCTGATGATAATTCCATCTGAATTGATCAATAAAATTTCATCACTTTCATTTACAACCATGGCTCCGATCAGTTCTCCGGTCTTTTTGAACTTGGCCTTATCATAAGTTAGAAGTCCTTTGCCTCCTCTTGATTGAACCTTGTATTCCTCAACAGGGGTTCTCTTTCCATAACCATTTTTGGTTACTACAAGGAGTTCTTCATCCTTTTCAGCAAGCTCCATGGCAACCACTTCATCACCCTTTTCCAAGGTAATCGCCTTCACACCGCCTGCAATTCTACCCATGCTCCTTACATCTTCCTCTGAGAAGCAGATACACTTGCCGAATTTGGTAACAATGATGACATTGCTGGTTCCGGTGGTTTGATTGATGCCGATGAGTTCGTCATTATCCTTCAGATTTATGGCGATCAATCCGGTTTTTCGATTGGTATCAAATTGAGAAAGCGGAGTCTTTTTGATGGTTCCATGCTTCGTTACCGCAATCAGGAATTTATCCTCTGCAAAATCCTGAATCGGAATTACCGCGGTAATTCTCTCTCTCTGCATCAGATTCAGGAAATTCACTGCCGGTGTACCCTTGGCAGTCCTCTGTGCTTCCGGTATTTCGTACGCTTTTATTTTATGCGCTTTTCCTGTATTTGTAAAGAACATTAAATAATCGTGGGTGGAAGTCATGATCAAATTTTTTACAAAATCATTTTCTCTGGTTGTTACGCCGGTAACGCCTTTTCCTCCACGTTTTTGAGTTTTGTAAGTATCTACGGAAACTCTCTTGATATATCCCAGATGTGTCAAGGTAACAGCAACTTTACCCTCCTGGATGAGATCTTCTTCATCGATATCCTCTGCATCTGCCTGGATATCGGTTCTTCTTTCATCACCAAATTTTTTCTTGATTTCCAGAAGTTCATCCTTGATGATGCTCATTAAAATGGATTCATCTGCCAGAACCTGCTTAAACCATGCAATCTGTTTCATCAGTTCCTGATATTCATTTTCAATTTTCTCCCGTTCCAGACCTTGCAGCCTTGCAAGTCTCATGTCCAAAATGGCCTGGGCCTGGATTTCACTGAGTCCGAAACGCTCCATTAAACGAGGTTTTGCGTCATTATAGCTTTCACGGATGGTTCTGATTACTTCATCAATATGATCCAGCGCAATTCTGAGTCCTTCCAAAATGTGGGCTCTTTCTTCTGCTTTTCTGAGATCATAGATGGTTCTTCTGGTGACAACATCCTTCTGGTGCTTTAAATACTCCTCGAGCATATTCTTCAGATTTAACAGCTTCGGCTGTCCGTCCACCAGTGCGATCATGATGATGCTGTAGGTGTCCTGCAGCTGAGTATGCTTGTATAACCGATTCAGGGTAATCTGAGGATTCGCATCTTTCTTCAGCTCGATTACGATACGCATGCCGGTTCGGTCGGATTCATCTCTGATATCGGAGATGTGATCCAGCCGTTTTTCTCTGACCAGCTCTGCAATCTTTTCGATGACCCTTGCTTTATTTACCTGATAAGGGATTTCTGTAAAGATAATCTGCTGTTTTCCCTTATTTGTCTCTTCAAATTCCGCTTTCGCCCTTACCGTGACTTTACCTTGTCCGGTACGATAGGCTGCTTTTGCGGCGTTTCTTCCCATGATAATGGCACCGGTTGGAAAATCCGGCGCTTTTACAATTTTAATCAGATCCTCTATGTCTGCATCAGCATCATCGATGAGCTTTACGGTAGCATCAATGACATCGCTGAGATTGTGCGGGGGAATGGAGGTAGCCATACCGACGGCAATCCCATTGGATCCGTTGACCAGCAGGTTCGGAAATCTGGAGGGAAGTACCACCGGTTCCTGCTCTTCTTCATCGAAGTTCGGCATGAAATCAACGGTTTCTTTATCGATATCCCGAAGCATCTGAAGAGCAAAAGGCGTCATCCTGGCCTCCGTATAACGCATGGCGGCAGCGCCGTCACCGTCAACGGAACCAAAATTTCCGTGTCCGTCTACCAGCATATAACGAATGGAGAAGTCCTGAGCCATACGAACCATGGCATCATAAATAGAGCTGTCACCGTGAGGATGGTATTTACCCATTACTTCACCAACGATACGAGCGGATTTTTTATGAGGCTTGTCCGGGGTAACACCCAACTCACTCATTCCGTATAAAATTCTTCTGTGTACCGGCTTCAAGCCGTCTCTTACATCGGGAAGCGCTCTGCCGACAATAACACTCATAGCGTAATCGATGTAGGAGTTTTTCATTTCATCATGAATTTCATGCTGAAGCAGTTTCACATCATCTAAAAAGCTTGTCATTCTTTATCTCCCCCCTAGATGTCTAAGTTCTTTACATACTTGGCGTTATCTTCAATGAATTTCTTTCTTGGGGGAACCTTATCTCCCATCAGCGTAGTGAAAATTTCATCTGCTGCCGTGATATCGTCCATCGTAACCTGTATCAAAGTTCTGTTGTTATAATCCATTGTTGTTTCCCAAAGCTGATGAAAGTCCATTTCTCCAAGACCCTTGTATCTCTGGATCCCAGCCTTACCCGGCTTATCAGCAAGCTCTGTCATCAGCTTTTCCTGCTCCCGTTCGGAGTAGGTATAATAGACTTCCTTGCCCTTTTTGGTCTGGAACAGCGGCGGCTGGGCAATATAAACGTAACCCCCTTCGATCAACGGTGTCATATACCGATAGAAGAAGGTGAGAAGTAATGTTCTGATATGTGCTCCGTCCACGTCGGCATCGGTCATGATGATGATTTTGTGATAACGGAGTTTTTCTTCGTTGAAATCCTCCCCAATATTGCAGCCGAAGGCTGTAATCATATTTTTAATTTCTTCGGAATTTAAAATTTTATCTAATCTGGCCTTTTCTACATTCAAGATTTTACCTCTGAGGGGAAGAATGGCCTGTCTTTTTCTGTCTCTTCCGGATTTTGCAGAACCACCCGCGGAATCTCCCTCTACCAGAAAGATTTCTGAAAGAGCAGGATCTTTTTCTGAGCAGTCCGCAAGCTTCCCGGGAAGGGTGAGTCCATCCAGAACGCCTTTTCTTCTTGTGAGTTCTCTTGCTTTTCTTGCTGCTTCTCTTGCTCTTGCAGCACGGAGACACTTGTCCAAAATAATTCTGGCCTGACTTGGGTTTTCTTCCAAAAATGCAGTCAGATTTTCATTGGTGGTAGTCTCTACAAAACCACGCATTTCACTGTTTCCAAGCTTTGTTTTCGTTTGGCCTTCAAATTGGGGCTGGGTCAGTTTCACGGAAATGACAGCGGTGAGTCCTTCTCTGACATCTTCTCCGCTAAGGCCTTCTTCGTTTTCCTTAATAAATTTGTTTTTTCGGGCATAGTCATTAAACACTCTTGTCAGGGCTGATTTAAACCCAATCATATGGGTACCGCCTTCACTGGTGTTGATATTATTTGCATAGGAAAGGATCAGTTCATTGTAGCGATCGGTATATTGCATGGCAACTTCCACCTCATGCTCATCTTTCTGAAATTCAAAATAGATGATATCCGGGTGGATGACCTCTTTATTTTTATTCTGATGTTTTACGAATTCTTTGATTCCGCCTTCATAGTGGAAGACTTCCGTTCTTTTCTGACCTTCTCTTTCATCCTTTAAAGTAATTTTGATTCCTTTATTCAGGAAGGCCATTTCTCTTAATCTATGCTCCAGGGTACCATAGTTGAATTCTAGTTCTTCAAAAATCTGGTAGTCCGGCTTGAACATAGTTTTAGAGCCGGTTTTTCTAGACTCTCCGATTTCTGTCAACGGAGTCTGAGTCTTTCCTCTGGAATAGGTCTGCTTATAGATCTTCCCGTTTCTTTTGATTTCCACTTCCATGATTTCAGAAAGTGCATTTACTACCGATGCACCTACACCATGAAGTCCTCCGGATACCTTATATCCTCCGCCGCCGAATTTACCCCCGGCATGAAGCACCGTATGGATAACTTCTACTGCAGGCAAATTTAATTTTGGGTGGAGATCAACGGGCATACCTCTGCCGTCGTCCTCTACCACAATGGAATTATCGCTTTGTATCGTTATATTAATGTTTTTGCAAAAACCTGCTAAGGCTTCATCCACACTGTTATCAACGACTTCGTAAACCAGATGGTGAAGACCTCTTGGGCCGGTGCTTCCGATATACATTCCCGGTCTTTTTCTGACAGGTTCTAATCCCTCTAATACCTGTATTTGCTCCGCATTATATTGCTGCTGCTTTGTATCTGCTCCCATACCTTTTCTCACCTCGTAGTTTCTAATCTTATATCCTGTCACCTGATTTGCCATGCAAATTTCCGGTGAATTATATTTTCCAACACTATAAATCTTATAACGAGGCGGAGATGTCTCCCACTTTTAGGTGGCGGGTACAACCTAATTTCACAGGCGGTGGGTATATCCCCCCCCTCGTTGAAACGCACAGATGTAAGAAAAATTTCTACAGTCGAAATTTTTCTACTTAGGCGTTATAATAGACCACCATATATTGTATAATAAATTCTGCTTTTTTACAAGTTTTTTATTAAAAGGGTCTGAATCTATAAAAATATCGTTTTAGGAGTCCTAAAACGATATTTCGGCGTTTCTGATGGTTAATATTTTTAAGATATATATATAGTTAAATTACAGATTATTGCAATTTGTAACAGCACCTTTTTCGACAGAAAAAGTTTGCCCCTCCGGCAAATTACTTCTTAATTCATCAGATATCTCTGTGGTTGTAATAAATAATTGAACTTCTGCAAGGGAGTGAATCAGAAAATTTTGCCTCTCTGCATCTAATTCGGATAACACATCATCCAATAAAAGGATCGGATCCTCACCTGTTTCCTCTTGAATCAAACGGATTTCCGCCAATTTTAAAGATAAAGCCGCAGTACGCTGCTGGCCTTGCGATCCATAATGCCTGATATCAATATCCTTTACGCATATTTTGATATCATCCTTGTGGGGGCCAAATGATGTATTTCTTCGGAATAAATCATTTTTCAGACTTGAATTCAGCTTCGTCATAAAAATTTCTTTTTGCTGTGCCAGAGTTTCCCGGCAGGGGATACTGGACTCATAGAAAAGTGCCAGCTCTTCCTTTCCATTTGTGATTCCTTTGCTGATTTCTTTGCTGATCAGATTCAGCTTTTCGATAAATCCCTTTCTCTCAAGTATTATTTTTGATCCATACTCAGCCAGTTCTTCATTCCAGACCGAAAGAATATCTTCTCTCACATCCTGCTGCTTCAGCAGGGAATTTCTTTGTTGCAGTATTTTTTTGTATCTGGACAGATTCCTGTAATAGACAGGTTTCAGCTGACAAAGCTCTCTGTCAACGAATTTTCTCCTTTTTTCTGGTTCATCTTTTACAATTTTCAGATCCTCGGGGGAGAAAATAACCATATAAACATTTTCCAGGAGATCAATGTTCTTGGAGGTTTTCAATCCATCTATTTTGAGCTGCTTTCCTTCTTTGCTTATAACGATTTCTATGTCCAGATTTTTTCCGTCTTTAAAAGAGGAGCTGCTAACTTTGCAATACTCCTCTCCAAAACCTATCATTTCTGTATCTCTGTTGGTCCGAAAGGATTTTCCCAGAGACATAATATATAAACTTTCCAGGAGATTTGTTTTCCCCTGGGCGTTTTTTCCGGTAATGATGTTCACTTTCGGATGAAAGCAGACTCTTTCTTCTTTATAATTCCGGAAATTTTGTAATGTAATTTCTTTTAAATACATTGAAATTGTAACCTTATATAAATTTAATTTACTTACACATCGTGATAAAATCAGTTAGTCGAAATACGAACCGGTAATACCAGATATTCGTAGGCGTTTCCTTCCACAGGTTTGATCAGGCAAGGACTGACACTGGTATTAAACTCCATCACAACCTGGGAATCAGTTACAACTTTTAAAACATCCAGTATATATTTTGAATTAAAGCCGATATCCAAATCGGTACCGTCTTTTTCAATGAAGACTTCTTCTTTTACATTTCCTTCTTCAGATCTCGAAGTAATGATCACTTTATCTCTGAAAATAGAAAGCTTAATCAGATTGTTCTTCCCTTCCTTTGCAAGTAAAGAGGCCCTTTCGATGCTATTCAAAAGATCCGTTCTGCTTACCTTCACTTTTACTTTATTTTCTTTCGGCAATATATCTTTATACTTAATAAAATCTCCTTCTAATAATCGTAGAACGATCCTGGTATCTTCAAGAAGGAAGACTGCTTTCTTTTCATCTAAAATCACCGAAATTTCCTTTTGCTCTTCCGTCTCGGAAATGATTTTATTAATTTCGTTCAGTATTCTTGCCGATATAATAATCTTTCTATTTTCCTCGTTTTTCATGTTTTCACGAGTGACAGCCATTCTGAAACCATCCAAAGCAACCATGTTGAGTGAGTCTTCTTCCATTTCAATAAGAACTCCTACGATGATACCTTTCGATTCATCTATGCTTGCGGCAAAGGATGTTTTCTTTATCATTTCTTTTAATAATTCTTTTTCCAGACTTATTTTTTGTTCTTCATTAATTTCACCGATGTTAGGAAACTCTTCCGCTGGAAGACCAACGATCATAAACTCTGAGGATAAACATCTGATTATAATGTTGTTATTTTCCAGTTCTTCTATTTCAATATCTTCATTGGGAAGCTTTCTGATAATATCGCTGAACAGTCTCGCTGAAACAACGACAGAACCTTCTTCTTCCACAGAAACTTCTATTTTCTTTTCAATGCTTAAATCAAGGTCGGACGCGGAAAGCGTCAGCGTATTATCATTTGAGGCTTCCAGTAATATGCCCTTCAGAATTGGAATAGTGGTTCTTGAGGTCACAGCCTTGGAAACAGTATTTAAAGCTTTTGATAAAGATTGCTGGTTGCAAGTGAATTTCATGGTGAATCCTCCTTTTTTTTATATGGATTTTTAGTAATAATAGTAATAGGGCCTGTGGATTTGTGGATAACTTCTGTGGAAAACAAAATTCGAATGATTCATTGATATTTTTGCTTGTTGATAACTTTAAAAAGTTATTCGGCTGAATGTTACTAATCTTCCTTGATGGAATTTTCGAGTTCTTTAATGACCTCACGCAAGGATTCATTCGTTTTCATCTCTGAGGAAATTTTATCACAGGCATGCAAAACAGTGGTATGATCTCTGTTCCCAAAGAATTCACCAATTTTAGGTAATGATAAATCTGTCATATCTCTGCAGATATACATGGCAATTTGTCTTGGAAATGCAAGATTTCTTGATCTTTTTGCAGATTCCAGATCGGCTTGTTTGATATTGAAATGCTTGCAAATATATTTTTTAACCAACGCGGGAGTAACTTGTCTGTCTTTTGAAGAAAAGACGTCTTTTAATACTTCCTTTGCCAGATCTCTGTTAATTTTCTGATTTGTCAAATTAGCATAAGCAATAACCCGAATGAAGGCACCCTCAAGTTCTCGAATATTGGACTGGATTTTTTCTGCAATGACTCCGATCACTTCAATAAGGCTGTCTGTTGTTTCAAGGCCTTCCAGTTCTGCTTTATTTCTGAGTATGGCTACCCTGGTTTCATAATCAGGCGGTTGAATATCAGCAATTAGGCCCCATTCAAATCTGGAACGAAGTCTTTCTTCCAGTGTTTGAATTTCTTTTGGCGGCCTGTCACTGGAAATAATAATTTGTTTATTTGCTTCATAAAGAGTATTGAAAGTATGGAAAATTTCTTCCTGAGTACGTTCCTTTTTTTCAATAAATTGAATATCGTCGATTAACAGTACATCGATGCTTCTGTATTTATTTCTGAATTCTACATTCTTATCTTCTCTGATGGCTTTGATAAGCTCATTTGTAAACATCTCGGAAGAAACATACAGAACCTTGGTCCTTGGATTCTGCTGCAATATGTAATGACCGATGGCGTGCATCAAATGGGTTTTACCAAGGCCGGCTCCTCCGTAAATAAAGAGCGGATTGTACGCTTTGGAAGGGGATTCGGCTACGGCTAGAGATGCTGCGTGGGCAAATCTGTTGTTGTTGCCGATTACAAAAGTATTAAAGATATATTTGGGATTTAGATACAGTTCATCGGTAAAATTAATTTCTTCCTGCTGATCCTGTGTTTCTTCAGGATAAACAAAAAAAACCTTTAACTTTTGGCCGAATGCTTCTTTTACCGCATTTTCAATAATAGAAATATATCTGCCTTCTAATATGGACTTGGCCATATCATTGTACAGCGATAAATACAATTTATTTTCTTTATAGTCAACTTTAACGGGGGTAAGAGGATAAACCCAGGTATCATAACTTACGGCGGTGAGCTCAGGTTTAAGAAGTTCTAAAGTTTTTTCCCAGTTTTCTGTTAGATTGTTCATACTGTTTTTCCTTCTGTGAATTGAAATAGATTGTTATTTAATGTGCTTCTATCATAACAAAAAAAGTTATCCACAGGCAATACTTAAAATAAAAATAGGGAAAAAATAAATTTCCCAGTAGTTATCCACTATCTGTGGGTAACTTTGTGCAAAGTTTTCACAGCCACAACTACATCTAGTTTTTTAAAAAGCAGAGAGTAAGGAAATCCCTGTATCTTCCTGCCTTGAGATGCACAAAAATATTGACACAAAAGACCTTTAAATGTATAATTACAAAGCAGTTGTGCGCAAATTGAAATTAAGATTGCGTTATGATAGGAATTTTAAGGAGGTGAAGAGTGATGAAGCAGACTTTCCAACCTAAGGTTAGACAGAGAAAAAAAGAGCATGGCTTTAGAAAAAGAATGAGTACAAAAAACGGTAGAAATGTTTTGAAAAGAAGAAGAGCAAGAGGAAGAAAAGAATTGACAGCATAGAGACCGCAAAAGTGGTCTTTTTGTTTAGTGGCATGGAATATTTTTCTAATTTGCCTTTTTTGCCATGCCCAATTTGCTCTGGAGATTGTTGGCAATTCGCGGGAAAATCATAAAATCCGGCAAAGCCGGTATTACGAAGCCTGATTTTCATTGCTTGTAAGGGGATATTGATGTTAAAACCAAATGTTTTACGAAGAAAGAAGGATTTTTCTGCAATTTACAATAAAGGAAAATCCGTAGGGGAGAGATATCTGGTTTTGTTTTTAAAAAAAAACAACCTTCCTTATAATAGGACAGCCTTTTTAGCTAGCAAAAAAGTTGGCAACAGTGTATTAAGAAACAGAGCACGACGACTTATGAAAGAAAGTTACAGAGATTTAGAATGTAAACTGACAAAAGGCTATGACATTATACTGATAGCCAGAAATACGATTTGTAATGTAAAGTGTGCGGATGTGAAAAAATCTATGGATGCCGCATTTATGAAATCCGGAATCTTGAGAAAAGAATAAGGATCCAGGTGAAGAATTTTGAAAACGATTATCATGCTGCTCATTCGAGGGTATCAGAAATTTATTTCACCATTATTTCCGGCAACCTGCCGGTTTTACCCTACTTGCTCCCAGTATTTTTTGCAGGCTGTGGAAAAATATGGTGCCATAAAGGGTAGTTTTCTTGGAATTAAAAGAATTTTGAAATGTCACCCATTTCATCCGGGAGGATATGATCCCTTGAAATGAGTAACAGGAGGATATTGAATGAACACACTAATAGGATTGATAGCAGAGCCATTAGGTATTTTGCTGAGTTATCTTTATGGTTTTATAGATAATTACGGGATTACCTTAATTGTATTTACAATAATAGTAAAAGCATGCCTATTTCCATTATATGCAGATCAGATAAAACACTCCACCAGAATGGCCGATGTACAGCCTAAGATGCAGGCTTTACAAAAGAAGTACGCCAATGATAAAGAAATGCTCAATATCAAAATGATGGAGTTATATAAGGAAGAGAAGTTCAATCCGATGAGAGGCTGTCTGCCTATGCTGATTCAGATGCCTATTATTTTTGGTCTTTTTGCCCTGCTCAGAAACCCAACCGTATTCATTAAGAGCAATGAAATGCTTATGGCTGTTCATGAAGCATTTTTATGGGTTCCTGACCTTAGTCAGCCGGATCCATGGGTACTGCCGATACTTGCCGGAATCACCACTTTCATTTCTTTTTCACAAACCCAGAACCAGACACAAATGGGTGACAATACCATGGCTCCCATGATGAAAATGATGAGATACTTCTTCCCGATTATGATCGTGTGGATGGGCAGATCTTTTCCGGCAGGACTTACAGTTTACTGGTTTATCGGAACCCTTATTCAGATATTCCAGACTCGTGTGTTAAATAACTGGAAAAAGAAGAAACTGGCAGAAAAAGAAAGCAAATAGTGCTAATAGCAGCAGGAATCATATGAATAATCGAGAATTCGTGATTTCTTTGCAAAAGTTCGCCGTCAATTTGATCTGCAAATTGGTCGAGCTATTATATGGAGGAAAAACACATATGGATTTTTCAGAAAAATGGGGTAAAGACGTTGATGAAGCAGTAAGACTTGCCCTGATAGATTTAAAACTTACGGAAGATCAAGTAAATGTGATTGTTTTAGAAGAACCGACTAAGGGTTTCTTTGGCCTTGGATCCAAGCTGGCAAAGGTAAGAGTTGAGAAAAAGCCGGAATTGATAGAAAAAGAGCTGAAAGAAAAGGAAAGAGAAAGAGAAATCAAAGAAGGCAAGGGAAAGAAGCCGGAGCCTTCCTTTAAAAAAGATAAGCCTCATGCGCCAAAACGAGAGCCGGAATACAAACCGGAGAGACGTGAAAGCAAAGAAGAAAAGTTAAAACAAGATGATGAAGTACCTATAGAAAGCAGCTTCACTATCAGAGAAAAGCCTGCCGATTTAGTCGAAATGAAAGACAGTGTTGCCGGAAGCTTCCTGAAAGAAATTACGGAGAAAATGGGATTGAATCTTAATATCAAGGTAATGGGAAATGACAGCTGTATCTATGTTGATATGCAGGGTAGAGATTCCGGAACGATTATCGGTAAACGCGGCCAGACGCTTGATTCCATACAGTACTTGACAAGTCTGGTAGTGAACAAGGGGAAAGACAAGTATCTTCGTGTTGTAGTTGATGCTGAAAATTATAGGGAGAAAAGAGAAAAAACATTGGAACAGCTGGCAAACAGACTGGCTGATAAGGTGATAAAGACCAGAAAAAGCGTTAGACTTGAGCCAATGAATCCTTATGAAAGAAAAGTGATTCATGCAACACTTCAGTCAAATCGCAGGGTTACCACAAGAAGCGAAGGTGAGGAGCCTTACAGAAGAGTCATCATTGAATTAAAATAAGATCTAAGCAAGGCTGTCCTAAAATTAATTTCAGGTAGCCTTGTTCTATTTATAATGGACTGAATGATTCAGTTGGGGGGTACTATGGAAGACACGATTGCGGCCATTGCTACGGCATATGGGGAAGGCGGAATTGGGATTATAAGAATCAGCGGTCCCGAAGCAAAGTCTATTTTGGATAAACTCTTTATTCCTAAGAATTTGGAAATTACAGAGCATATTGCAAATAGGCGATTATACTACGGGAATGTGGTTGATAAAGCAAAAAACCAAAGAATAGATGAGGTTTTGGCGGTTTTTATGAATGGCCCCAGAACTTATACAGCGGAAGATGTTGCAGAGATTTATTGTCACGGCAGTATTATCTCTTTAAGAAAAATATTGGATCTGGCACTTCAGCATGGTGCAAGACTGGCTGAAAAAGGGGAGTTCACAAAGAGAGCTTTTCTAAACGGCCGCTTGGATCTTACTCAGGCGGAAGCAGTCATTGATGTTATCAGAGCAAAGACTGAGAAAGGCTTTCATGTAGCAGTAGATCAGATGGAAGGAGCTCTTTCGGAGAAAATCCGTTCCTTGCGAAGTATTATCATGGATTTGCTTGTGGATGTTACGGTTAATCTGGATTATCCCGATGAAGACATTGAAGAACTAACCTATGATGCATTAGAAAAAAGTTTAATGTTAATAAACGATAATATAGATCGTCTGCTGGCCACCGCAGATACCGGCAGGATTATAAGAGAAGGGCTCCACGTTGCAATCATTGGAAAACCAAATGTCGGCAAATCTTCTTTGATGAATGCTCTTTTGAAAGAGTCCAGGGCAATCGTAACGGAGATTCCGGGCACAACGAGAGATACCATAGAAGAAGTTCTGACGATCCAGGATATTCCTGTCAGATTGGTTGATACCGCAGGAATACGAGAAACGGAAGATGTGATAGAAAAGATAGGGATTGAAAAGAGTAAAGAATCATTTAATAAGGCTGATTTGGTTATTTTTATGATTGATGGGAGCAGGCCTCTCAGCGAAGAAGATTTCAGGATTATCAATCACATTGATGATAACAAGACCATCGTAATGATTAATAAGACAGATCTCGGACAGACCGTGTCCGATCAGGAAATAAAAAGTCTATTGCCTGGAGCTGCAACGATAAAAGCGGCAATCAGGGAAGATAAGGGAATTGAAGAACTGGAACAGAAAATCCTTTCTCTTGTTTATGGCGGAAAAGTCAAGCAGGAAGAAAGTCTTTTAATTACAAATGTAAGACACTATAATTTATTAAGGAGTGCTAAAGAAGCATCGAAAGATGCTCTTGATATGGCAAGAAACAGGGAAGCCCTTGATTTTATCGAGGTAGATATCAAAAGATGTTGGGAATTACTTGGTGAAATCATCGGGGATTCGGTGACTGAGGATATTATTGATCAGGTATTTGAGAGATTTTGTCTCGGCAAATAATGTTATTGTATAAATTCTGCCGTCACCTTAGATAAGGAGATAGAATGAACTATTATATATTAGATGAGTATGATGTTATCGTGATTGGTGCAGGTCATGCCGGCTGTGAAGCGGGGTTGGCCGTTGCCAGAATGGGTCTGAAAACCCTGATGCTCTCCATTAATCTGGAGGCTGTCGCAATGATGGCATGCAATCCGTCCATAGGAGGAACCGGCAAAGGACATCTTGTTCGAGAAATAGATGCCTTGGGCGGTGAAATGGGTGTCAACATAGACAAAGCATTTATTCAGAGCAAAATGCTGAATACCGCCAAAGGTCCTGCAGTTCATTCTTTACGAGCCCAGGCGGATAAAATACGATATCATCAGGAAATGAAGAAAACTTTGGAGGATCAGCCGAACCTGGATTTAAAGCAAGGTGAGGTGGTTGATCTTATCATGGAGGATGACACGGTATCGGGTGTTATTTTGAAAACTGGTGCGGCTTACCGCACCAATGCAGTGATCTTAGCAACCGGAACCTTTTTAAGGGGTAAAATTTTCATTGGCGAATGGTCTTTTGAAAGCGGACCTAATGGCCTGACCCCTTCTGTGCCTTTAGCGGATAATCTTAGAAAATACGGATTGTCACTCAGAAGATTTAAAACTGGAACTCCTGCCCGTGCATTGGGTAAAACATTGGATTATCATAAAATGGTGGAACAGCCGGGAGATGATAAAATCATACCTTTTTCTTTTATGAATGAACACCTTGAAAAAGACCAGGTTTCTTGTTGGCTTACCTACACAAACGCCAATACCCATAAAGTAATCAGGGATAATTTTGCAAGGTCAGCTCTTTTCGGAGGACAGATAGAAGGTATCGGCCCCAGATACTGTCCATCCATAGAAGATAAAGTAAACCGATTCTCGGATAAAGAGAGACACCAGTTGTTTATCGAACCGGAAGGTCTTTCCACAGATGAAGTCTATATTCAAGGTATGTCATCCAGTTTGCCGGAAGATGTTCAGATTCAGTTCTACCGTACCATTCCGGGATTGGAGAATGCAGAGATTGTTCGACCGGCCTATGCCATCGAGTACGATTGCATTGATCCGCTGGAATTAAAAATGACACTGGAGCATAAAAAGATCAAGAATCTTTATTGTGCCGGTCAATTTAACGGCAGCTCCGGTTATGAAGAGGCAGCTTCACAGGGATTGATAGCGGGAATGAATGCAGCATTGAAATTGAAGGGAAAAGAACCATTTATCCTGAACAGATCCGAAGCATATATCGGAGTACTCATAGACGATCTTGTTACCAAGGGAACCAATGAACCCTACCGTATTATGACATCGAGAGCAGAATATCGTTTGGTGCTGAGACAGGATAATGCTGATCTTAGATTGACAGAACGATCTTACAATGCAGGATTGGCTACAGAAGAAAGGTATCGGCGTTTCCGGAAAACAAAGGAAGATGCGGAAAAGGAAAAAATAAGGCTGGAAAACACCTTTATTACACCAAGTATGGCAAATAAGTTTTTGGAAAAGAATGAAAGCACCCCGCTGCAAAATCGGATTTCTCTGGCTGAATTACTGAAAAGACCGGAGATCACATATGAATTATTGAAAGAAATTGATCCGGAGCGGCCAGACATTTCAAGCCATTCTATTACCCAGCTTGAAGTAGGGATCAAGTATGCAGGCTATATAACAAAACAGCTTCAGCAGATAGAGAAATTTAAAAAGTTGGAGAATAAAGTATTGCCGGCTGATCTGGATTACTCCTGCGTGGATGGATTGAGAATAGAGGCGAAACAGAAACTGAACCAACTAAAGCCCATTTCGGTGGGACAGGCATCCCGTATTTCCGGTGTATCTCCGGCAGACATTAACGTTTTGCTCATTCATTTAGAAAAACTGAGAAGAAGGTAGTTTTTATGAAACTTTTAACGGATGCTATGCATCATCTGCAAATTCAATATACAGATGAAATGCTGGAGCAATTCCAGAAATATATGGATTTTATTCTGGAATGGAACGAGAAAGTTAATCTTACCGCAATTACGGACAAAGAGGAATTTGTGAAAAAACATTTTGTAGATTCTATTCTTTGCGGTGGAATTCCTCAGGTATCCAAAGCGAATAAAATCATCGATGTGGGTACCGGAGCAGGGTTTCCCGGCGTTCCTCTGGCTATCATCTATCCGGAGAAAGAATTTCTTTTGATGGATTCTTTAAATAAAAGAATTAAAATAATTAAAGAAATTACGGATGAGATTCAGCTTAAAAATATTTCTGTCAGACATGGCAGAGCAGAGGACCTGGGTAGAGAGAAAGATCTTAGGGAATGTTTTGACCTATGTGTTTCCAGGGCAGTGGCCAATCTTGCCGTACTTTCGGAATACTGCCTGCCCTTTGTTAAAGTAGGAGGCTGGTTTGCTGCTTATAAAAGCGCCGGTGCCGAAGAAGAAATAAAAAACAGTTTAAAGGCGATTACAATGCTTGGCGGTAAACTGCAGCAAACACAAACGCAAAATATACCAGGTTTTGATTTGGAACATCCTATTTTGTTGATTGAAAAAGTAAACAAAACCTTAGCGAAATATCCGAGAAAAGCAGGAACTCCTGCGAAAGAACCCCTGAAATGATGATTTTGGGGGTTTTTTGTTGAATGAAACAGCTTTTATTAGGGACAAGCTTACTGTTAATATAATTACAGGAGTTATTAAGGAGGGGGTATTATGTTTCTGAAAAAAGCAGATCATCTGGAGTTGCCAATTGAAATGATAAGCGCTAATCCGGATCAGCCCAGAAAAATCTTTGATGATAAAGAGCTGATGGAGCTTTGTGATTCGATAAAAGAATTCGGAATCATCCAGCCTATTATAGTAAAAAAAGACCTGAGAGGTGCTTACTTATTAATTGCAGGGGAAAGGCGATTAAGGGCGGCAGGTTTAGCGGGTCTGAAAAAAGTTCCAGTCATTATTCGAGAAGCAGATGAAAAAGATTCTGCTTTGCTGGCATTGGTTGAGAATGTACAGAGAGAAAACCTTAATTATATCGAAGAAGCGGTTGCTTATAAACGATTAATGGAGGATTACGGACTGACTCAAAATGAGATTGCGCGAAGAGTTGGTAAACAGCAATCAACAATTTCAAACAAAATCAGGCTGTTGTCATTACCCAGAGATATCCAGGCGGTTTTATCTGAAAACCAGCTGACGGAGCGGCATGCCAGAGCACTTCTGAAATTGAGTGATGAGAAAGTCAGAAAGCAGATCCTGGGGAGAATTGTGGAGCATGGCTTAAATGTAAAGCAGACTGAAAAACTGATAGAGGATGTGCTTGCAAAGCAGGAAGAGGAAAAGAGAAAAGGGGAAAAACTGAGATTCATTAATTATAGAATCTATCTTAATACACTGAAAAAAGCATTCAGTAGTATTAATGATGTTGAAAAAAACGCGAAGTATTTTCAGGAGGACAAGGGGGATTATCTCGAGGTAAGGATAATTATTCCAAAAAATGAAACAAAACCCAATATAGCTCTTGCGGATTGAAATTTCAGTGTAGAAAAGGTTTCTCGTGAAATGTTTCACGTGAAACCTTTTTTTTTCATGCAAAAATATGTGGTGTAATATTCCTTTGTAGTATATAATAAAACTGAAAAAACCTTTTTTATCTGATGGGAAATATTGTTTCCTATCAGATAAAAAGAGGGAGTGCAGAGGGGATTTCCCTCTGCCGTTAAGGAGGGTGCTCAGGCTGCTATGCAGCCGCCGAAGGGAACCATAGCCATTTTGCCCCAAGCTTGCTTGGCTTGGCAAAATGGACAGCGAAGCAAGCGTAGCTTGCGTAGGAGGCGAAGCCGTTGGTTCCCTAGCGGAAAGTAGCGCCAGCTACTTTTTTTATGTTATAACAGTATTAATAGTAGGAGGGTAAAGTTTTGGGAAAGGCCATAGCAATATTCAACCAAAAAGGTGGCGTTGGCAAGACTACTACAAATATAAATTTGGCAGCATGCCTTGCATTAAAAAACAAAAAAGTATTGATCCTGGATATTGATCCCCAGGGAAATACAACAAGCGGAATGGGGATTTCGAAGAAAGGTCTGGATAGGACAACTTACGAGGTTTTAATCAACGATAAGCTTGAACCGAAAGATGCAATATTGAAAACAAGAATTGAAAACTTGGATATTATTCCTGCAAGCGTTCAGCTTGCCGGTGCGGAAATAGAACTGGTTCAATTGGAAGGAAGAGAAAAGCGTCTGAAAAAAGCTTTGGATAAAATTAAGTCCAATTATGATTACATATTTATTGACTGTCCTCCATCCTTGGGTCTTCTTACGATCAATTCTCTTACAGCAGTCGATAGCGTACTGATTCCTATTCAATGTGAATTTTATGCACTGGAAGGTGTCAGCCAGCTAATGAGCACCATTGAACTGGTGAAAAAAGGATTGAATCCTCACCTTGAGATTCAGGGTGTAATTCTGAGCATGTTTGACGGAAGAACCAATCTCTCTATTCAGGTTGTTGAAGAAGTAAAGAAGTATTTTAAAGAAAAAGTGTATACTACAGTAATACCTAGAAATGTAAGACTTGCAGAAGCACCCAGTTACGGAATGCCCATAACGGAGTACGACCCAAAATCAAAAGGAGCAGAAGCATATTTTGAGTTCGCTGAAGAGTTTCTGGAATTGGAAGGTGAACAATAATGGCGGCAGCGAAGGGGAGAGGGTTAGGAAAAGGGCTGGAAGCACTTTTTAGTGATGTGGAAATCAGCGCACAGGATCTGGATGACGCCGCTGCTAATTCCTCTATCTCAGATGGTGGTATATTATTTTTAGATATCAATAATATTAAACCGAATTCTAAGCAGCCCCGTAAACATTTTGATGACGAAAAAATAGAGGAACTTGCCAGGTCAATTGAATCACATGGTATTATCCAGCCTATTATGGTACGTTCTGCTAGAGAAGGATATGAAATCGTTGCAGGAGAAAGGAGATGGAGAGCTGCCAGAAAAGCCTCTCTCAAGAAAGTCCCTTGCATCATCAGAGAACTTGACGAAGAGCAGAATATGCTGGTGGCTATTATTGAGAACATGCAGCGTGAGGACCTCAATCCGATGGAAGAAGCAGAAGCGTTGCACCAGATGATCACCACCTTTGGCTTAACTCAGGAGGAAGTATCGAAGAGCGTAGGGAAGAGCAGGCCTTATATTACAAACGCCTTAAGATTGCTTAAGCTTGCACCTGTAGTACAGAGCCTTGTAACTGGTGGAGAGTTGTCCAACGGTCATGCGAGAGCCCTTGCCGGTATAAAAGATGAGAAAAGACAAATGGAACTGGCAAATCATATTGTGAAGTTAGGACTATCTGTCAGAGAAACAGAAGCATTAGTTGGTGAAACCACTGATGGCCAGAGCAGGAAAAAGCAAAAAGCAAAGCCACGGGATAAGAATGCTGAGATTCAGCACCTTGAAGATGAGCTGAAAGAAGCCCTTGGTACAAAAGTCGCGATTCAGATTGGTGTGAAACGAGGTAAAATTGAAATAGAATATTACAACAGGGAAGAGCTGGAGAGAATTCTGGAACTGCTATTGAGCCTCAAATAGATGTAAATTATGAATAAAATGGGTTAGTGTTTCACGTGAAACACTATCCTTTTTTATAAACCTAATATTTATTAGTTAGTCAAATTTCATTTATTAGTATTTAAACCGAATCATTCAACTGCCAGATCGAAGTAGTTGAGTTTTGACAAGCCAAATGTCTGACTTTGTATCACGAAAATACTCACAGGTTTCTAATGATATGGTCTCGATTCGTTATTTTTAACCCCAAAAACAAACGGAATCCCTAATCGGTGTTTTTGGGTTATGGCAAAACTTGAATGCCAACATTAAAAATAACATTATCTTCATCCTATATCATTGACGAAACCTGTTCGGATATTTTCTTAAATCCAAAGTTCAGCCATTGCGGCTTGGTAAGAAAGCTCGCAAAAACTAAAGCTGACAGTTTCATAGTGTACTAATACATAATCTTATTTAACTAACGGGTGGCCTGAC
>NZ_JAGSND010000052.1 GCF_018128545.1 Sinanaerobacter chloroacetimidivorans
GTAGACTAACTATTAAAAGTCAAGTCTCAAAATGAAAAATTTTGAATGAATTGTGGAAACGCATTTCGAATTAAACAGCACCTTGATAATTGCATGACAAAATAAGCACCCCAGAAAGCTGCTCCCAAAACTGCTATAGGCATAGCGGTTATACCTGACTGGCGAAAGGCTGATTTGTTTTCACAAGGTGAAAGATTACTCGCGTCAGTTTCTTGGTCGCGTGGGAAACGGCCACGTTGTAGGCTTTGCCTTCAGAACGCTTTTTAGCGAGGTACTGACTGAAACCTGCATCCCAATGGCAGACATATTTTGTGGCATTAAAGAGTGCGTAGCGCAGATATTTAGAGCCACGTTTCACCATTTTCGAATGTGTGGATGTCAGTTGTCCTGACTGATAAACGGAAGGTTCCAAGCCGGCAAAGGCAAGCACTTTTTCCGCCGAATTGAAATTACTGAAGTTTTCTGTTTCGGCAATGATAATAGCAGCCATGCGATATGAGATTCCGGGAATCGTCATAATCGGACTGTGAAGTTCGTCTACAATTGGGTTGATTTTCGCTTCGATCTGCTTGATCTGATCTTCCATCATTCGAATCATCTGGATGGTTTGCTGCAGTTCTAAGGATTTCACGTCGCTGTAGGAACCGATGGAGTCTTTGGCCGCATTCCGGATCTCAACGGCTTTTTCCTTTCCGTAGCGGCCCTTGGATGATGTAGAAAGAAGATTGGATAGTCTTGTAAGGTGACATTGGGATATTGCCCCTGCATTTGGCAGTTCCGAAAGTAAAGCGTATGTAGAAACCATATGCAGCGACGAAACCAACTTTTCTAACTCAGGGAAAAGGATGACGCAGAGCCTTGCGTAAGAGGTCTTGAGCCTGGCACAGTCCTGCACTAGGGAGAATCGGTATCTGGTTAGTGACTTAAGCTCACGAACGTGGTAAGATGACTGTGAGTAGGGCTTCAAGCTTTCTGTCCTAAGCATAGTCACAATCGAGTGAGCATCGACCTTATCCGTTTTCGTCTTTCTAAGGCTTAGACTTTTTCTGTAAAGATTGGTATGTAACGGATTGATTACTGTAGTTGGGAGATCATTGGCGATCAGAAACTCTAAAAGATTATCGCTGTAGTGACCAGTGGCTTCCAGCCCTACTTTCATTTTAGATGAATCACTCCCGCATTTCTTGAGATTGGTAAGCAATTCACCAAACCCCTGTTTGTTGTTGGGAATGGTGAATGTCTGGAAAAGGATCACCCCATCCGAATCAACGATAAGGCAATCGTGCTTGTCCTTGGCAACATCAATGCCGGCATAAATCATAGCAGTTCCTCCCTGAGTTTAAAATTGACACTGTTTTCTTCCACAGACCTGTTTGCCGACTGTAACCTCGTTCTAAATGAAACGTCATGCGTTATCTAACTAATTACCATTAAAGCAAACGGCTGTGGTTATAGCCTACGTGAAAACGTCATGCGTTAAGCGTCAAAAACTAATCCACAGCGTCTATAAACAGTATAGTACATATTCCGAGAACCAGAATGAGAAGAGTACTATAACTTAATAATACGAAGCGTCAAA
>NZ_JAGSND010000053.1 GCF_018128545.1 Sinanaerobacter chloroacetimidivorans
TGAAGTGCACCCCAAATGTTGGATGAAAAATCTAGCTTTTGGAGGTGTACTTTTTTATGACTAAATTCAGTAAAGAATTTCGTATGAAACTAATTAAAGAAGTTGAGCAAGGTGAGTCTTTAAATTCTGTGGCTCGGAAGTATGGAGTTGGGGGAGCCACTTTAAAACGCTGGTATTCAAATTTTTCTCATGGTGGTACAAAGCAACTTGTTTCCACCAAGAAACACTACACCCAAGAATTTAAGATTTATGCTATTGAATATCGTTGGCAGCATGATTTATCATATAGATTAGCAGCTATCGAACTTGGAATTCCAAATGATGGAGTACTTCACCAGTGGGAAAAGAGATATTTAGAGTGTGGAGTATCCGGTTTGCTGACTAAAAAGAAAGGCAGGCCACCTAAAATGCCGAAGAAACCAGAGCCGCCAAAACGTGATTTAACACGGGAAGAACAGCTGGAGGCAGAGATTGCACAGCTTCGAATGGAGAATGCCTACTTAAAAAAATTGAACGCCTTAGTACAGGAGCGGGAGAAATCAAAAAGGAAGACAAAGTAAGAGCTGTCTCTGAACTAAGGCGAGAATTTCCGCTGCCAGCGCTTCTCAAGCTCGCAGGACTTCCGAGAAGCAGCTACTACCATATTCTCAATAAATTGAACAGACCTGACCGTCATGCAGGCTTACGAGTGGAGATCCGTAGAATCTGCCAGGAAAATCAAGGTCGATATGGATACCGTAGAGTGACGGTAGAATTACATAAACGTGGGTTTCAAACAAATCATAAGCTTGTGATGAAGATCATGAAACAGGAACTACTTACATGCCGTGTGAGGATGAAGAAATATCGTTCCTACAAAGGTGAGGTTGGCAAGATAGCTCCGAACCTGATTAACCGTGATTTCCATGCGGACCGTCCAAGCCAGAAGTGGACTACTGATATTACCGAGTTTAGCTTGTTTGGTCAGAAGCTTTATCTGTCACCTGTTTTAGATATGTTTAATGGTGAAATCATAAGCTATACGATTTATGACAGCCCTGTGCTTAAGCAGGTCACAGATATGCTGGAACTTGCTTTTGCAAAGATTCCAGAGGAATGCGATCTTATTTTTCACTCCGATCAGGGTTGGCAGTATCAGCATAGAGCTATCCAAAAAATGCTTGCCGAACGGGGAATTCGGCAAAGCATGTCGCGGAAGGGCAACTGCCTTGACAACAGTGTGATGGAGAATTTCTTTGGGCTTCTTAAGTCAGAACTCCTCTATTTACAAGACTTCGAATCAATGGAAGATTTCAAAAACAAACTCATTGATTATATCTACTATTACAACAATCAACGGATTAAGTGCAAATTAAAAGGAATGAGTCCTGTTGAATATCGAACTCATTCCCAAGTTGCTGCTTAAATTAACGTCCAACATTTGGGGTGCTGAACA
>NZ_JAGSND010000054.1 GCF_018128545.1 Sinanaerobacter chloroacetimidivorans
TTGGTAACCTCTGTCGCTGTGAAAAAGGGGTGTGGCATCAGGGTATTCCCGATGGGCAATATCAAATGTCCTGAACACCAGCTCATTATTGTTTGATCGTCCGACCACAAAAGATACGATGCTCTTGTCTCCAAGATCCAATATTGCACTGAGGTAGGCTTTGCTGTCAGAACAGTATTTTAACTCCGTTACATCGGTAAGCCATTTTTCACCAAAAGCATCTGCTTGAAACTCCCTGTTCAACACATTCTCTGCTGTGATTTCAGGCGTTGATTTGACGTAGTTCTTTTTCTTTTTCCTGCATACGGATTTCAAGTTAAGTATTGTCATCAGTCTGTAAATCCGTTTGGGATTCAAATGGAGTCCTTGTTCCCGGTTCAGTTTGATTGTCATCTGACGATAGCCGAGAATGCCATTCTTTTCTTCATAGGCATCCTTAATCATCGGAATCAGCTTCTTGTTGAATTGCTCATTCCTGCTTTCCTTTCTGTTAAGCCATTTGTAATATGCTGAACGCTGTATTCCTGCAATATGACATAATTCGGTAACCGGATATGCCATAATGTCATGAAGTTCCTGTATTGCAAGATATATGGATTCATATCTTACCTGGCTTAGTACCGCCTCCTTTCTATCTCGTCGAGTTTTTTTAGGAAGTCTATCTCCATTTGCTTTCTGCGGTTCTCAGCTTCAAGCAGTTTATTCTGGGCCTTCAGCTTCTCAAGTTCAGACATTTCACTTTCGGTTTTTTTTCTTCCTCGCTTGTCCAGTAAACCCTCGATACCGTTAGTCTCATATTTACTAACCCATGTGTAAACCTGCTGATAAGAAACCTGATACTTTTGCGCTGTTTCAATGTAATCGTTCTGATGTTCAATGCAGAATTTGACGATTGCAATTCTTTCGTCATATGTGGTTTTCCTCCCGTTTGTCATGATGGGCCTCCCTCCTGTTCCAGAAGCTTTCAGCTCCTCATGACTATTATACTTCAAAATCCACCTGCGTAGCTGAGTGGTTGATCTGATGCCGTATTTTTTACATATGCCCGGAAGGGAATCGGCCTTAACGAGATAGTCTTTTACAGCCGTTTCCTTTAATGCTTTAGAATAACTGGAATTCTTTGAAGAAGTGATTAGGCCATCAATGCCTAAGGATTGGTAATTATGAATCCATTGCCTAAAAGATTCATAGTTGATACCAATCATAGTTGCAGTATGTCT
>NZ_JAGSND010000055.1 GCF_018128545.1 Sinanaerobacter chloroacetimidivorans
CCATATTTCTATGGCAGGTTTTTGTCTGCCCCCCTCCGAACCGTACGTACACCTTTCAATGTATACGGCTCTCCAATTGTTTCTAAATCATTTTCCGCCATGGATATCCCAGTGACAGTTTTTGCATACGATTAAGGTCTTTCTGTTCATTTTTGACATTGTCAAGACCCAATTCGGGATATGCCTGCCACGTTTTTTATACTTGTCTTTGATATCCTTAAGTTTTCTTACATGATGAACTTCAATATTTTCAGTACTTCCGCACAATTCACATTTGTTTGCATTTAACCTTGTAATTAGCTGTGAGTTAAAGGAAATATCATATCCAAAGCTGTCATAAACATTAGCCTCTGGAAAGTCTTTTTTCACAATCCGGTCATTAAAGTACGTCATTATTTTCTCGCCTTTTTTTGTATGGTATTTTACTCCAACAATCCGGCGTGTTCCTGTGCCATCTTTAACCGGCACATCAATTCCATATTTTTTAATCACCTTTTTTACAGATATATTTTCTTTTCTTGCAATGGTGTGCACCATACTGAAATAGTGATAATACTTAAATTTGTACAGCCTTTGACTTACATTGGTTGCCAGACAATAATAATTGTATAACCCTCTGATTTCTGCATTGTACTCGTTAATGATATCAAGTACAGGCAATTTTAGTCTTGGCTTAAAAACACTCGATTCGCCATATTGAGTGAATTCTCTGATTTTTTGACTGATTACTTTATGTGGCACTAATAATTGAATCTGACCATTTACAGAACGTTTTCTGTTCCCCTGTTTATCCTTACCCATTTTTGTGTTGCAGTGCGCTTTCGTAAATTCATAGCCTAGAAAGTTTGCTTTTTCATTTCCGAGATTCGTAATTAACGTTTTCTCTTGATTTAATTCAAGATTTAATTTTTCTTTCAGAAACGTAGCTACATCTTCCTTAATAGATTCTGCCATTTCTTTACTTCCAATTACCTCAATTACAAAGTCATCGGCGTAACGCACATACTTTACCCTCGTAAAGTTACTGTCCATGGGGTCTAATGACGGTATGCTCTGTATC
>NZ_JAGSND010000056.1 GCF_018128545.1 Sinanaerobacter chloroacetimidivorans
GCATCAATCCCTGTTCCTGTTATCGTATACTTAATTATGATCATCATTACCTGGATTCTGCTTGGATACACCAGCTTCGGTAAAAATATCTATGCTATCGGCGGAAATATCAAAGCAGCTGAGATTTCAGGTGTAAATGTAAAAAGAAATCTGGTATTCATTTACGGCTTCAGCGGAATCTGCAGCGCAGTAGCTGCTATCGTATTTGCTGGCCGTGTTGGCAGCGTACATCCTGGCGCCGCTACCGGATACGAACTTACCGCTATCGCAGCAACCACAATCGGCGGTACCAGCCATTACGGCGGTATTGGAACTATCTGGGGTGCTGTTGTCGGAGCTTTAGTATTAGGCGTACTGAGAAATGGATTGACATTACTGGGTATCCACGCTTACTGGCAGCAGATCATCGAAGGTGTTATCATTATCGTTGCTGTTATTATAGACATGAGAAAGAACGCAAGAAAGAAATAAAAATAGTAAGCGTTTTTTCGGGAGGTGAAAGATGGATAAATTATTAGAAATGACACAGAAATTTCCTATGACGCAGTACTGGAATGACTCATGTTCCATTTCAGAACTGACTTACGCTATCGAAAGAGGTGCTGTAGGAGCTACTACAAATCCTGTTATCGTAAAAGGCGTGTTGGACAAGGAACTGGACAGCTATCGTGATTACATCGCTCAGCTTGTAAAGGAAAACCCAACCAAGTCTGAGGATGAAATTGCCTGGATCGTTATTGAAAAAATGGCAATAGACGGTGCAAAGCTTTTGGAACCATTATTTGATCCAAAAACAGGAACCGGCAGAATTTCCATTCAAACAAATACAAAGTATTTCAACAATGCTGATAAGTTAACGGAACAAGCGGTTTATTTCTCCACTCTTGCTCCAAATATGCAGGTAAAAGCACCGGCAACCTCTGCTGGAATCAAAGCTTTCGAAGAAATGACCTATCGCGGCGTCAGCATTAACGCTACCGTATCCTTCAGTGCTACTCAGGCTATCGCAGTCGGAGA
>NZ_JAGSND010000057.1 GCF_018128545.1 Sinanaerobacter chloroacetimidivorans
GTCTATAAACAGTATAGTACATATTCCGAGAACCAGAATGAGAAGAGTACTATAACTTAATAATACGAAGCGTCAAATAAAACGTCACCTAAAATCGTAGTTGAAAAACTTGTACAATCATAATAGGAATACGGTTGAAAAAGTAAGCCAACTTTTCAACCTGGAATGGAGTGATTGTATGGATACACAAAAAGTCGCCGCTGAGTACCGGATGTCCCAATGGGCGCAGATTATACAGGCACGAGCGGATAGCAGACAGAGCATCAAAGATTTCTGCCAGGCGGAAGTGATAAGCAGAAATGCATACTTTTACTGGCTGAAAAAGCTACGCGAGTCAGCATGCACAGAACTTGTAAAAAAGGAAGAACCAAGGAGCATATCACCGGGCGGCTGGGTGCAGCTCGCATCAGGACCGATGCAGCAGACGACAGAAGCGCTTAAGATTGAGATTAACGGCTGCCATATCACTGTGACCGCCGAAACAGATCACGATCTGCTTTCGAAAGTCTGCCACACATTGAGGTCGTTATGATACGGTGGGATGACAAGCCTGTCTACCTGTGCTGCGGAGGCACGGATATGAGAAAAAGCATCAATGGACTCTTGAGCCTGGTGCAGGAGAACTTTTCCCTTGACCCGTTTGCAAATGCGCTGTTTGTGTTCTGCAACAAGAGCAGGAATCGATTGAAAATCCTGGAATGGGACGGTGATGGGTTCTGGCTGCATTTCAAGCGGCTGGAGCGCGGCCGCTTCCGCTGGCCGGCGGAAGGAGAATCCGGTACCATGGTTCTTGATCCCAAGGAACTGTCCTGTCTGGTCGACGGTGCAAGGTTAGAAAAGAAGCTAAACCGGAAGGAGGTTCTTGAGCGGCTGATCTCGTAAAAATCCGTGAAAACGTCTTGTGGAAAAGGGTTGATTGAAAACATAACTTCCGTTTTCTGTACAGACAAGTGATTGAAAGAGTAAGCGCAGTTTTTTTAGAAATGA
>NZ_JAGSND010000007.1 GCF_018128545.1 Sinanaerobacter chloroacetimidivorans
AAGTGAGGTGTTATCTATCTTTTTTCTACTATAATAATCCACTCTTCGGGATAACTATTTCTTCGGTATTATCCTGGTTATCCCGATATCGGGATAACCAGGATCTTTCTATCGCCGGACAGCGCGCCGGTCTTGCAGGGGAACGTTCCAGCCTTTTTATGGACCAAGTCAGAATCGCAAGGGAGATGAGAAAAGCCGATGAACAGCGAGGAGTATCAGATCACCTTATCCGACATCGATTCCTCGTCTGGGAAAACGTCCCTGGAGCATTTTCCAGCGCAGACGGCGAGGATTTCAGGGCGGTCCTCGAAGAAATTGTCCGAATTAAGGACCGCGCCTGTCATGTGCCTCGACCTGACGACGGGACATGGCAATCTGCTGGGGCAATCGTATTGGGAGATGTATTCAGCCTGGCTTGGCGAGTGCTGGATGCTCAATACTGGGGTGTCGCCCAACGTCGCCGTCGAATCTTCCTTGTCGCGGATTTTGGAGGCCGGGCCGCACCCCAAATATTATTTGAGCAGGACAGCCTGTTTGGGAATTCTGCGCAGAGCGGAGGTCAGAGGCAAGGCGCTGCCGCCTCAACTCAAGGATGCCTTGATGACCCAGGCGGGGCTTGCCTGACTCCGTGGGATGTACAGAGCCGCCGCGTATTTAAGAACAGCGGGACATGGTCGGCTTGCTATAGCGGTGAAGGCGGAGAACACGGATCCGTCAAAACAGAAGAAAAAGCAGTCGTAGCCTTTGCCGCAAACCAACGGGATGAGGTGAGGGATCTTCAGAACATCGCCGGAGCCCTGGCCGCACAGCCCGGCATGAAGCAGCAGACCTTCGTAGCGAGCTTTTGCGCCGGCGCCGGTCCCGCGGCAGGCGGCATCGGATACAGTGAAGATCTTTCACCAACGTTGAAGGCATCTGAGAGTGGCACCAACATGGTGCCGGCCATTCTCTGTCTCAACGATCAGGGTGATCAATGCATGAGTGTTTCACAGGATATTTCAGGGACACTGCGGGCACAGATGCACAGCCAGCCTCTGGTGCTGGCAAACCAGCAGGGCGGCGCGGAAATCGGAGAGGGTGTCTGCCCAACCATTACCTCGGCGGCGGGAACCTCAGGAAACAATCAGCCTGTACTGTTTGAAAACCACGGCATCGACAGCCGCTACACCGGACCTCACGAGGTAGCGCCCACCATGTCCGCCCGTTATGGAACAGGCGGAAACAACCAGCCTTTGATATCACAACCCGATGAAGTCATCTGCATCTCCGGCAATACCATTGACCGGGAGCCGGAAAACGGCGGTAACGGTCTCGGCTGCCAGGCTGATCTCGCATATACATTAACCGGAGCCGACCGGCATGCCGTATACAGCCGCCAGCGCAGTGACGAATTCTCTGAAAATGACGTGGTCGCCACGCAAAGCGCCCGGCAGCATAAGGACGCCACCGATCTCGTCTGCCAACCCTATCAGGAAACGGTCGGAACTATCGGCTATAGCGGTCGCAAGGGCGTTAACAACCAGTTTGTGTCCAAGGACAATTGCGTTATGAAACGCCGTAAGCTGATCCGCCGCCTGACTCCGCTGGAATGCGAACGGCTTCAGGGCTACCCGGATGGCTGGACTGACATACCCGGCGCGTCGGACAGCGCCCGATATAAGGCGCTGGGCAATAGTGTGGCGATTCCCTGCGTAGACTTTGTCCTCCGGGGGATCGCGTATTTTTTATCAGAAACGAGAGGTGAATGACCGTGAATAAGCACATCGAAATCGATATGATATCTCCAATGTATATCTACCCGGACAACCTCAAGGCAAAGGCCACATTGTGGCTGTGGGAGCTGCGGGACATCGGGATTATCGGAATCGGCTGCCTGATTTCTGTTTTCATCCTTACGCAGTTAGGCTTCCTGCTGCCTATCGTTCTCACGGCGCTCTACGCCTTTTTGTCCATCCGCTTCGAGGATACCAGCATTCTTGAATTTATCCGCTGCGCCTTTTTATTCTTCATCGGGCACCAGCAGCTTTATAAATGGAGGGCGTGATATGAACAGAAAAGAAAAAAGAGCGGCGAAAGAAAATCAGTCCACTCGCCAGCTCATGGGCATCGCGGGCATCACCGATTACAGCCTGGTGACCGGCCATGGAAGGCTGGTTTTTTTTATCATCAAGCCGACCAACATCAGCGTCCTGTCCGACATTAGCGTCGCGGCACGGATCTATGCGCTGATGAACGTCCTCAAAGGCATCGCTGAAATCGAAATGCTATGTCTGAACTCCCGTGAGAACTTCGAGGACAATAAGAGCTTTCTGCGCCGGAGGATCGAAGCCGAGCAGAATCCTGTCATCCGAAAGCTCCTCCAGCAGGACTTGGCAAATCTGGATCGGATGCAGGTTCAGATGGCGACCGCGCGGGAATTTCTCATTATTATTCGTCTGCGGGACGAAAAGGAATCAGACGTTCTTCCATACCTCTCCCGGATTGAAAAAAGCCTGAAGGATCAGGGGTTTACCGCACGCAGAGCGGACGAGGCGGATATCAAGCGGCTGTTGGGTGTTTACTACGAACAGAACGTCACTACTGAAAAATATGAGGACTATGACGGAGAAAGGTGGGTGATTCTCGGTGAGTAAAATCAGAAAAAAAGAAACGGTGGAGGACGATAAAATCAAAGATTTCCTCGACATGGTAGCTCCTGGGATTATTAAATTCAGCACGGACCATTTCATATGCGGCAATACATTCCGCTGTGTGTGGGCACTGCGTGAGTACCCCACCAGCACCTCCGAGCAGGCGATCCTGCGGCACCTTGGGGAAAAGGACGGCGTTACGCTGCGCATCTATACCCGGCAGGTGACGGCAAACGAGGAAAAGAAGATCATCCATAACGCTGCCAACAAAAACCGCATGAACCGCAGCGCTACCCACGACCTCCAGCAGACCGTCACCGCGGAAAGCAACCTGCAGGATGTGGTGACGCTTGTATCCTCCATGCATCGAAACCGGGAGCCGCTCCTCCACTGCGCCGTCTACATCGAGCTGACGGCCCACGACCCGGACGAACTGAAGCTCCTTCAGACTGACGTACTGACCGAGCTGGTGCGAAGTAAGCTCAACGTGGACCGCCTGCTGCTTCGCCAGAGAGAGGGCTTTCTTACTGTGGGACCGGCGGGACACAATGTGTTCGGCAGTCAGTTTGAGCGGGTTCTGCCGGCCAGCTCCGTCGCCAACCTCTATCCTTTCAATTACAGCGGCAAGACCGACGCCCAGGGCTTCTACCTTGGGCGGGACAAATTCGGGAGCAATGTCATCGCGGACTTCGATCAGCGGGATGAGGACAAGACCAACGCGAACATCCTGATTCTGGGCAACAGTGGCCAGGGCAAGAGTCATTTGCTCAAACTGATCCTTTGCAACATCCTTGAATCCGGCAAGAACGTAATCTGTCTCGACCCCGAACATGAGTATGTCGAGCTTGCCGAAAACCTTGGCGGATGCTTCGTTGATCTGATGCGCGGACAGTATATGATCAATCCCCTGGAACCAAAAACATGGGACGAAGACGGAAGCCCCGGTGACGAGAATGCGCCGCAGACCTTCCGTCAGCGCACGAAGCTCAGCCAGCACATTTCCTTTCTCAAGGACTTTTTCAGGTGCTACAAGGATTTTTGCGACCGCCACATTGATGTGATCGAAATTATGCTGGGTAGGCTCTATGAAAAATGGGGCATCAGTGACCAAACCAATTTCAACAGGCTGACTGCCGATTCGTATCCCATCCTTTCCGATCTGTACACTCTGATCGAGGATGAGTACAAGAACTATGACACAGCAAAGTGTCAGCTTTACACAGCTGAGCTTTTACAGGAAATCCTGCTGGGGCTGCACTCCATGTGCCAGGGCGCCGAGAGCAAATTCTTCAATGGCCGCACCAACGTGACCTCCGATCGCTTCATCGTGTTCGGCGTCAAAGGTTTGTTGCAAGCCAGCCGTAATGTTAAAAACGCCTTGCTATTCAATGTGCTGTCCTTCATGTCGGACAGGCTCCTGACAGAGGGCAACACAACCGCTTCCATCGATGAGCTCTATCTATTCCTCTCAAACCTGACGGCAATTGAATACATCAGAAACTTTATGAAGCGTGTCCGTAAAAAAGAATCCTCCGTGATTCTATGTTCGCAGAACCTTGAGGATTTCAACATCGAGGGCATCCGAGAGCTGACCAAACCCTTGTTTTCCATTCCCACCCACGCATTCCTTTTTAACGCCGGCAACATCGACAAACAGTTTTATATCGACAGCCTGCAGCTTGAAGAATCGGAATACAACCTTATTCGTTTTCCCCAGCGCGGTGTGTGTCTGTACAAGTGTGGAAACGAGCGGTATAACCTTGCGGTCCATGCTCCGGCATATAAGGAGAAGCTGTTTGGAAAGGCGGGAGGGAGATAAAAGGAAGAAGGTGAAAAACAATGGCTGATCCAGCAACAATCGGGCTGGCGGTCAAGGCGGCGGTAACGGCCCTGTCGGATGAACGTCTCAGAAAGACCATCGGCTGGATCATCGCCGCTGTCTTGTCGCCCCTCATTTTAGTCATCGTCCTTATCTGTGGCCTGCTTTCCGGAACCGCTGATCATAACAATTCGGCGGTAGATTTATGCTTTAATGGAGGTGTCATTTCGGGTAATGTTCCCGAAAGCTATCGCGGCTATATCGAAGAAATGCGGAGCAGCTTCACTATGCTGGACGGCTCCATTGCCGCCCTGAATGCGGAAATGGAGGACGGCGAAAGCCTCGATTCGGTGAGGTTGAAAGCGATTTTTTACTCTCTGTTTTTCGGCGCGGAAAGTCCCTCCCGGCTGGAGCATCGAAAATTTGCCGAGTGCTTTGTCGCCTATGAAGAGCGTTCCCGCACCGTAACGAGCAATGACGGCACGGCCAGCGAAGAAGCTTACACCATGTCGGTTCCCATCGGGGAACTGCCTGTGGTATACGCAAACATCGCGTCAGCGATGGGCATGACGATTACAGCTGAGAATCAAGCCAATGCTACTGAAGTCTATTATCGTGTGCTTTACGGCAAACCGGCTCCCACCTACGGTGATGAGTTTGACCAATGGTCGAACAGCTTGCCCCTTTCCTCTGAGCCGTTCATCGGTGCGGATGGTTTCTGTTCTCCGCTGGGAAGTGATTGGAAAAGCTTAGTGACTTCCGAGTTCGGCTACCGAAAAGATCCGTTCACCGGAAAGGGTGCGGGGCACGGAGGAATCGACCTTGGCGCTCCCAAGGGGACTCCTATCCATGCGGCGCTTCCCGGTACCGTTTATGTTGTGCGCTATTCCACAAGCGGCTACGGTTATCATGTGATGATTGATCACGGCGGCGGCTTCGTTACCCTGTATGCTCATTGTTCCAAGCTTTTCGTCACCGAGGGGCAGAAAGTGGATGCGGGAACGGTCATTGCCGAGGTTGGCTCCACCGGCAGATCCACGGGACCTCACTTGCATTTTGAGGTGCGGATCGACGGAGAAAAACAGAATCCGAGAAACTATCTCCCGTGAAAAGGTCGAAAGGGATGGCAGGCCATTATGACAACACGCATGAAAACAACAGAGAAAAAGAAGGAGGATGACGCCATGATTGAGACGAATCAGGAGAAACCGACTCAGCCAGAGTATCTGGCATTAAGATCCCTATGCAAAAACCTGGCGGATTGTGTGGAGCATATCATTCAAACCGCCATGGAATCAGGACAGACGGAATATACCGTTCCTTACGAAACAATCAGTGAAGAGACAGGCATCAATGTGGAATTCAACGATGCTATTTTAACTGCCGTTCACGAAATGCTTCTGGAACGGCCGGAGCTTTCCGAGCTGGAAGCGTTGGAAACGGCCTTTCATCTGGAGGTTTCACAACAGCAGAACAGCAGGGTGGAAAAAAACAATCTGCCGAGGCTTGGAGATTTGCTTGCTTGCGAATGGAAGGATCTTCACCTGATCCATGATGAGATCGATCAGCTTCCTGCTACCATTGTTGAACTGTCAAACACCACTCTCACCGAATCCGGGAGGGCTGCCTGGGCGGACATTCTCAATGCAAAGGTCAAACAGATTTATGCTGGTTCATATGGTTTGCAGATGGAAGTGACCGGAGTTAAGGCATCCCGCCTTAAGGAATTCTCATATATGCTGGCTGGATACTGCTCCATAGAAGAGTATGAGATGTGGGTGGCGGGAGAGACAGAACCAAATCGGGAGTTAGAGCAATCCTGCTCGGAATAAACTGCCGCAGCATGCTGTGATTGAAAAAGATCTAGGAGGAAATGAAAATGGAAAAAGAAAACAAGAAAGAACTTCAAATCAACGTTGCTTATGACGAAAAGAAACTGGAAGCGATGACTTATTTTATGGAAGAAAAGAAAGTCACACTCGAATCTGCTATGCAGGATCATCTAAATGAACTGTATGAGAAATATGTTCCTACCGCGATGAGAAGGTATCTGAACAGGAATGATACCCCAGAGCAGCAGCAGGGCAGCAAACTCGGAACGAGGCAAGCGGAGGCGACTGGTCAGGGAAGCACTCCCGTAAAGAGACGGGAAGATCGCCGTCAGTCACGGGAGCAGAGTCAGGGCGATGCCTCCCCTTTAAAAGAAGTACAGACGGGGGAGCCAGCGGAAGAAAACAACCAGGGAATGTCCATGAGCATGTAAAAAGAAATAAGGAGAAGCTGTCAAAGGACCCCGTCTATGATCTGGAAAATTGTTTTAAGCGGTGGGAGGATTGTTATGTAAATGGAGGCTCGGATCCCTTTTGGTATGATGGGTTTAACTTAAACCTCATCCGCAGACATATCCTGGTTTACAAAATGAAAATCAAAGAGGAATACGATGTGGACGACTACCCGGAAATATATCATCGGGATACGCCACCAGAGGTTCCAGACGACTATATGGCAAATGCAGACTCAATCAGGGCGGGGGCTAAGAAGGCTCTCGCCCTGTATCTTGAGGATGAAAATTATTTGTATCTGTGGGAAAGTAAAGACAGAATTCCACAAAAGGCAGCGGAAAAGCTCAGTCTTAAAAGTATACTCGGCTGCGCTTCCTGCCTGGAATATGCCATCATTTCCGACGATCTTCTGGCGATGCGGCGGCATGGGAATGCGGCGGGGTATCTGTCTTGCTTTGCGTTTTGTGCCGAAAGAGTCCGTGAAATTTTGAAACCTGTGGAGGAATGCCAGGGGATGGTTATGAGCATGTAAAGGGGGTGAAAAAATGAAGCAGGATACCGTGACCGTCAGCTTTGATGCTGCAAAGCTTAAAGCAATCAAGCTGTATATGAGCCGGAAAGGGGTCTCCCTTGAACAGGAGCTGGCGGAACAATTGAATAAACTGTATGAGAAATATGTGCCTGTCAATGTCCGGGATTACATCGGTGAAACGGAAGATGTCGGAGCAGGGAACGCCCAGCCTCGCCAGGTAAAATAGAAGCTTTGGTGCGGTCTGCTTTTGACAGAAGCCAAATACCACAAGGAGGATTTATATGGGAGACACATCAATAGAACTGCGGATAAACCGGCATCAGTGCGACGCGCTTGAGCGTATCCTGACGGAGAGAGGTACGAATATCGAAACGGTGATGCAGGCACGGCTTATAGAGCTTTATTGTCAGACGATACCCGAACAGGAGCGCGTGGACATCAACAATCAGATAGAAAGCGAGCGCCTTGCAGCGGAGCAACGTGAAGCAGAACTCCGCCGCTTTTCTGTTTTCCGCATCACGGAAAAGGGTTCCACTGTCTTTCTCGAATGCAACCAAGCCCTTAATTTCATGCAGGTGGCTTACCAGACACGACGCTATCTGCGGCAGGAGATGGACCCTCCAAACAGCGCCTTTGCGGAATACTTTCTGCGTAACGGCACGCTGATCAGCGAGGAAAAATTCCGTATGCTGGCGGGAGAACGTATTGAGGGAAGTCACAACATCACTAGCCTTTGTGATATTGATCTCGACTGTGGGATGTTCCATACGGCCCATCATCTGGAAGGATGGGCAAGCTTCCGGCTCAAAGATGTGATCACTGCCGCTTATCATGCTTATCGCAAGAGCTACTGCAGCAACGACGACATGTGGAGGATCTTTCTGGATTACCTCGACGGCAGACAGATCACGGAAGCCTCCGCCGCCATGAGCATGGAGATGTGAAGTCCTTACCCGGATGCCGGGGAAGGCTTACATTTTATGCGGCTGTGCCCTTCAAAGTTTTTCGCGTGCTTTTGATTTTTCACTTGCTTTTGACGGCGGAGGGCTTTATTGTGTCGCTTGAGGTTGAAGCCTTGAAAATACTCACAAGGAGGGATTTTTTATGAGCAAAGCAACGAAATCACTTGGACCAAATGAACTAATTGGGATGCTGACACTGGAGGCCGTAAATTTATTATTTCTTGGTGGCAATGCGGACGAGCCGGACGTCAGAAAGCTGGAATCGCTCATCGCACTGATAGCTGAGGCATGGGAGTTACCGCAGGAGGCCTTAGATCAAAGCAAGAAAATTATTGATGCGGAGCGCGAAGCGGTACGCCATATAGTGCGTGGTGAAAAGGCGAAGAGATTGATTCCACAAAATGAACTCCTGCAATGCGTCGGAAGCGCCGATATTATACAGAGCGTGTGGGGACTTTTTGAAACGGCTGTCCGACTTGACACGCGGGAGAAACGGGAGCAAATCTTGCAAAATACCAAGTTTCTAGCCGAATATCTAGGGATGGAGGAATGGATTTTTCACACCAAAATTCTTCATCGTAATAAGGTCGATATGACTGATCCCGCAGCACCGTCACCTCAGATCTCTCTTGGCTGACAATGATAACAATCCTTGCCCCGTATTACCCCTGTGTACCGCTTTACCGGTCAGGGTGGCATCCGTGTACCCCAAGCCAGCCAGAAGCGCCGTGTCGGGCTTTTGGAAAAGCTAAAAAGACATAAAACTGGCGCGTCAGGCAGAAAAGCGGGGATTAACTCCCTGTCGAAAAAAGAGCAGGATAAAGGCGGGTGGTCGCAGGCGACTACCCGCCGCCCACTTCGCCCAGCAGTGCTGGGCGTTTTCTAGTTTTCTGCTCAGGTGGTCGGATTCGGGCTTTGGCACAGTCAGGGTGGTCGGAATCCCAAGGAGTCCAAGCGACCAGAGGCTTTTGAGCGGTCACCTGACAGGTGGCTGTCTGCGGAATGGAGGAATCGAAGTGAAAAACAACAAGGAAAGAACCGCCATCTGGCTCTATCCCGAGACGATGGACCGGATGGACGGATGGCTTGAAAAGGACAACTGCAAAAGCCGCAGTGAGTTTGTCGAGAAGGCCCTTTGCTTCTACATGGGATACCTTGGAACCGAGGACACATCCTCCTATCTTTCCAAAGCCTTGCTTTCGTCGATTCAGGGAACCTTACAGAAAACGGAAGATCGGGTAGCAGGGAATCTCTTCCGGCTCTCGGTGGAGATCAGCATGATGATGCATCTGTTGGCAACCACGCTTCACATCACGGACGAAGAACTGCGCAGACTGCGAGGGCGCTGCGTCGTCGAGGTAAAAAGGACCAAGGGGAGAATCCGGCTGGATGACGCGGTACAATTCCAGAACGGCCCGGATGACGAAGAATAATGGCACGCATCATTCTCAAGTGTCCCTATCTCAAGGGCGGCAGTAAAAAGACCGCCTCTCACTTAGGCCACCTCGTCAAATACATTGCCACCCGCGAGGGCGTGGAGAAGATCAAGAGCGGCCATGAGCACTGGCATTCTACGAAAAAACAGCAGAAACTGATTTCTCAAATTCTCCAAGAATTTCCCGAAAGCAAGGAACAGTTTGAATATGAGGACTATCTCGTTCAGCCTAACCGGGAAAACGCTTCGGAATTTATTACTATCGCACTGGAGCAGAACCTCGATAAGATCGGCGGCCGTGAAAAATATCTGGATTACATTGCAAACCGCCCACGTGTCGAAAAGCTTGATACTCACGGTCTGTTCACCGGAGGGGATGCCCCTCTTATCCTCGCACAAGTCGCAGAGGAAGTATCGGCGCATACCGGAAACGTATGGACGCCGATCGTTTCCCTGCGCAGGGAGGATGCGGCACAGATGGGTTTCGACAGCGCCCAATCATGGAAGGCGCTGCTTTCCTCCAAAGCGCCGGAACTTGCAGAGAACCTGAAAATTCACCCTGACCACTTGAAATGGTATGCTGCCTTTCATAACGAATCCCACCACCCTCATATTCATATGATTTGCTACAGCACCGACCCCGGCGAGGGCTATCTTACAAAACAGGGTATCCAAAAGATGAAGTCCTCTCTGGCACAGGAGATTTTCAGGCAGGAGCTTATTCCGCTCTATGAAGAAAAGACTCGGCAGCGGGAAGAGTTGAAAGAGCAGGCTGTCGAAACGATGCGTGAGCTGATCCGACAGATGAAGAATGGAATCTTACAGAGCGACCGGCTGGAACAGCTCATCTCCTACCTTGCAGACCAGCTCCGTGACGTCTCCGGCAAAAAGCAGTACGGCTATCTTCGACCCGAGCTGAAAAATGTTGTTGATGAGATCGTAGACGAACTGGCAAGGGATAGCAGGGTGTCAGAAGCCTATCGTTTCTGGTGGGAAACCAGAGGGAGGATTGAGGCAGTCTATACCGAGACGCCGACCGATCTATTTCCACTCTCCCGCTGTGCGGATTTTAAACCGATCCGAAACATGGTTATTCAGGAAGCCATGCACATCAGTGATGGGACTCTGACCTTTGAAGAACCGGTATCGGTTGATACGATCCTGCCGGCACCGACGTCAGCAGATGAGCCGGAACCGGATCTGTCAGATGACCCGGAGCCAGAAAATGAATTGGATTCGGAGAGTGAGCCGAAACCGGAACTTGACGATGATGGTCAGGGCGATGTCCTTCCGGAAGGTGAGGTCCTTGATCCGATGGGTGATTTCAGAAAACAGGCGTCTCGGCATGAGCCCTCTGACTCCTGGTGGACAGATGAATATTTACTGGCAAAGCAATATCTGTTTGGGGATGAGGAAGACGAAATCCCGCGTGATTTTAAGGAGGCTCGCGTTCTGTTTTTATCCGAGGCGGAAAGGGACAATCCACTCGCCATGTACGATCTCGGCAGAATGTGTGCGGACGGCCTTGGCTGCGAAGCAAACGCGGAGGAATCCTGGAAGTGGTATGAAAGGGCCCTTGACGGATTTTACATGGCAGAGCTAGAAAAGCCTTGGAAGTATACCGAGTACCGCATCGGGAAAATGTATGCCGCGGGGCTTGGTACGGAGCAGGACTATGAGAAGGCCGCGGACTGGCTGACTCTGTCCGCCAATAAAAAATACAAATATGCCCAATACTCACTCGCCGGCCTTTATTACCACGGCAAAGGTGAAGAGCAGGATCATGAGAATGCATTTTCTCTCTATTTAAGTGCGGCAAACCAGAGATTTCCCTACGCCAGCTTCGAGCTTGGTAAAATGCTGCGGGACGGGATCGGCTGCAGGACAAACAGCGCTCGTTCGGAGCAGCGCTTCCAGGAAGCATTCGACGGCTTTACTTCTCTGGAATCCCAGAGTCATGACGATATGCTCCAGTACCGTCTCGGCTGGATGCTCTTAAACGGCGTTGGTACGGAAAAGAATATTCCGCAGGCAAATGAGTATCTGGAGAAGTCGGCTGGTGTAGGAAACCTTTTCGCCGGCTATCAGCTTGCTCGGTTGATCCTGTCCGAAGACGGCGCCAGCCCGGACGATGTAAAAAAGGCGCTTAATTATCTTCGTCAGGCGGCAGAGGCAGAAAATCCCTATGCTGCATATTTTCTCGGCAAGCTCTACCTCCGCGGTGATGACATCCTGAGGGATGTGGAAGAGGCACTGTGCTGGTTCCGTTTTGCCGCAGAAAAGGGAAACCAGTATGCCGAATGCGCCCTGGGCATTCTTTATCTAAAGGGAGAGGATGTTCCAAAGGATGTGGCTGCGGCATTAGAATACCTGAAACGTGCTGCCGGAAAGGGCAACCAGTTTGCGCAGTACCACCTGGGCAAGATTTATCTTACCGGCGAGGATATCCCGAAGGATATGGAGGAGGCGCGGCGATATCTGATTGCGGCCGCGCAGCAGGGAAATCAGTACGCGCAGTATCTCCTCGGCAAGCTGTACCTGACGGGGAAGGATGTTCCGAAGGATAAGGAGGCTGCTTTTCGGTGGTTTACCCTGTCGGCAACCCAGGGGAATCTTTATGCCCAATTTTTCCTCGACCATATGGATGATTTTAAGGAACCGTCTGTGCTTCTGGCGGGAACCCGGTTGCTGCATCATTTGAGTCGCATCTTTTCAGACAACGCGCCTCTCCTGAAACCGCCCGGCCTGAAGATCGACAGAAAGCGCAGATTGAAGCTGAACGAGAAGAAGTGCGGCACAGGCCACGCCAGAGGTGATCACGAATCGGCCATGAGTCTGTAATTTTTGGCGACCCCTCGTGGATCTGCTAAGAAACGAAAAGGAGGTGCCATATGGGCGTTTACATTCATTTCACAGAGGAACAAAAGCTTCGCGCCAACAACGTAGATCTTGTAGATTTTCTCCAGAAGCGCAGTGAAAAGCTGCTCCCCAGCGGCCGGGAAAAGCGCATTGCATCTGATCGCAGCATCACCATCCATGGAAACGAATGGTATGATCATTCCTTGGAATACGGTGGGTATGCCATCGACTTTGTCCAGCAGTTTTATCACCTGTCCTATCCGGAGGCTGTGACCATGCTGCTGAGCGGCGAACAGGGCGAAGTTTACCGATCGGCAGAAGAAACGCAGGTGGAACCAAAGAAGCCGTTCGCTCTGCCCGCGGCCCACAGCGATATGCGCCGTGTCTATGCTTATCTGGTTAAAACACGGCTCCTGGACCACGTGGTGGTCAGCACTTTTATAAAAGAGAAACTTCTCTACGAAAGCTGTGAAAAATCAAAGGACGGCAAGAAAGAATATCACAACGCCATATTCGTGGGTTTTGATGAGCACGGCATTCCGCGCCATGCTCATAAACGCGGACTCTATACAAAGGGCGCCGGCTTCAAGGGCAATGTGGATGGCAGTGATCCCGCTTACAACTTTCACTATATCGGCACGGGCAATGCCCTCTATGTGTTCGAAGCCCCGATTGATCTGCTGTCCTACATCACCCTGCGCCCGCAGGATTGGGAAAAGCATAGTTATGTAGCACTCTGCGGACTTTCTGAGTACGCCATGACTAGGCTGCTGGAACTGCATCCGAACATCAATCGTGTGGTTCTGTGCCTTGACCATGACGCCGAAGGAATCGAAGCCTCAGAAAAATATTTCGACATGCTCACAGGATGGGGAATCCTCTGCGAACAGGAGCTGTCCGCTCAAAAGGACTGGAATGAAGATATCAAGGCGGCTCATGGCTTTCCCGCCATTCCTGCCGAGGAACATCCTCAGCGCCTGCTCTGCGAAGTGATCTGCGCAGGCCTTGGCGAGGGGATGCAAGATAGTCAAGCCGACTGTTCCCCGGATGCCTTTTCCGCGCTCTTGGCTACGACCCGCGCCCATCTGCATGGGGGGCGTTTTTTACAGGCGGAGGACTGT
This sequence comes from Sinanaerobacter chloroacetimidivorans, assembly GCF_018128545.1. GTDB lineage: Bacteria > Bacillota > Clostridia > Peptostreptococcales > Anaerovoracaceae > Sinanaerobacter > Sinanaerobacter chloroacetimidivorans. Next base: position 13,641 of record NZ_JAGSND010000007.1, read on the forward strand.
TTGTGGGATATGCTCTGCCGCGCAGTGAATACCGCCGCAAAGGAATACCGCCAGATGGATCACAGCAGGGACCATGCCACAGTGCAGGCCCGGTTGCAGTACGGATTCAAAACTTATGAAAACCGGAGAAAGATCAAGGCGCGGCTGGATTTGCTGGAGGCAGACATCATAGCCCTTCGGAGCTTCGACCGTGTGCTCACCTCGGGAGAAAAAGATGATTTAGCGGAACGATTTGAAAGCATCGCCGCCCACTGCTTGAAGTCAGTGATCCTAATAGAGCAACACCTGCAAAAACAAGAGCAAAAACAGGAAATGAAATTATCCATGCAGTAAAGGAGGGAATCGAATTGCAATCCCAGGTATCAATTCTGATCGGAGCGGCAGCCATCATGTTTACCGTCATCGGCGGGCTGTCGCTGCTGGCTCATTACTATACCTTAAACGGTATCAAGAGCCATACGGTAGGCGACGGCCAACATGGCACCGCCCGCTTTGCGGCAGAAAAAGAAATTCGAACCACCTATGAGCATATTCCCTTTCAGCCGAAGCTCTGGCGAAAGGGCGAAAGTCTTCCGACCGCGCAGGGCATCATCCTCGGAAGCAAAGGAAAGAATAACAGCATTACGGCGCTGGTGGATACCGATGATGTCCACTGTCTGATGATCGGCGCATCCGGCGTGGGTAAAACGGCCTTTTTCCTGTATCCCAATCTGGAATACGCCTGCGCTTCAGGTATGAGTTTTTTGACGACCGACACCAAAGGCGATCTATTTCGCAATTATGGGGCCATCGCAAAGGATTACTACGGTTATCATGTAGCCGTGATCGATCTGCGGAACCCCACCCGCTCAGACGGAAACAATATGCTGCATTTGGTCAATACCTACATGGATCGTTACCTCGCGGACAACAGCAATTTAACGGCAAAGGCCAAGGCTGAGAAATATGCAAAAATTATTGCCAAGACCATCATCAACGCAAGCGGCGAGAACTACGGCCAAAATCAGTTTTTCTATGATGCCGCCGAGGGCCTGCTTACGGCGGTAATTCTTCTCGTGGCGGAGTATCTGCCTCCCTCGGAGAGTGAGGGGGAGAAAACAGACTGCCGCCACATCATCAGTGTGTTTAAATTGGTGCAGGATTTGATGGCTCCGAGCCGTGTTAAGGGCAAGAGTCAGTTCCAGTTGCTCATGGATAATCTGCCCAACAACCACAAGGCCCGCTGGTTCGCCGGCGCCGCCCTTAATTCTGCCGAACAGGCCATGGCATCGGTACTCTCTACCGTACTCTCTAGGCTCAACGCCTTCCTCGACAGTGAGATGGAGCAGATCCTATGCTTCGATACCGTCCTCGATGCGGAAAAATTCTGCAATGAAAAATCCGCACTGTTTATCGTGCTGCCGGAGGAAGACTTAACCAAATATTTCATGGTCAGCCTGATGATTCAGCAGCTCTACCGCGAGATCCTTGCCGTAGCGGATGAAAACGGCGGGAAGCTTAAAAATCGCGTGATGTTTTATTGCGACGAGTTGGGAACACTCCCCGCCATCGAGTCACTTGAGCTGATTTTTTCAGCCTCGCGTTCACGTCACCTCTCCATGGTGCCGATCATACAATCGTTCGGTCAGCTTCAGAAAAACTATGGCAAAGAGGGGGCTGAAATTATTGTTGATAATTGCCAGGACGTCATCTTCGGCGGCTTTGCACCCAACAGTCAGACCGCCGAGGTGCTCTCCAAGGCGATGGGCAGCCGCACCGTTATGAGCGGAAGCATCAGCAGGGGAAGGAACGATCCCAGCCAATCCCTTCAAATGATGGAGCGCCCCCTCATGACGGCTGACGAATTGAAGTCCATTCCCAAAGGGAATTTTGTGGTCATGAAAACAGGCGCTCATCCAATGCGCACCAAGCTTCGTCTGTTTCTTGATTGGGGTATTACTTTCAATGGAGTTTATGCCGTGCCTGAAAAAAGCAACCGCAAGGTTATCTATGCCGATAAACTTACTTTGGAGGAAAATATCGTCCGCAAACACCTGTCCTGTTTCACCATGCCGGGTGATGATACGGAAGATCGAGAAATGCCCGGAGGCACCGGAGCACTCCACACCCCTGTGGAAGAAGCTCCCGATGGCGCATCACGCCGCAGGTCCATACTCAGAACGTAAGGAGAAATGCCATGAGTTATTTCAACTCCATCTATGCCGCCTCACCCGATGAGTTTCCTCACCGGGCGAGAACCGTCTATATGTATCTGAAGGATCGTGCAGGAAAGGGACCGGACTGTTGGCCTGCTGTGAACACCATCGCCGCTGATCTGCAACTTTCCCGCAGCACCGTCAAACGTGCCCTGCACGATCTTGTCAAAGCTGGGCTGATCGAAAAGGAAGCCCGCTATCGCGAGAACGGGAGCCGCACCTCCAATCGGTTTATTTTAAAAAAGCAATAGACTCGCATAAGTAAATAAGATCAGCTTCCGCCAAGGGAACCCTGCGACTTTTTGCTGAACCGAGTGTCGGTTCATGGTGAACCGCCAAGAACCTCCCACTCTAAAGAATTCTTATCACAGAAAAAGAAGATGTTAGTGGCCAATAACATGTAATTAGTGCATACTTTCATCTCAAAGAAATTGGAACGCTTTGCATTACCTGTAAGATAACGCAACTATTTACTCACCGTTGGTTCTAACACTGTCAATGTATTATTAATTGTATTGAGGTTGACCATTGCACCAATTGGTATAGCAGCTTTATACTTGCCGTGTCCAGATGCGATATTTGTTAATAAAGGTTTTCCTAGTGGAACCATTACCTCTGAAATCAAGTCTTCATAAGACTTCCCATATTCATCTGTACAGTTGGTACATTCACCCATTACGATACCAATGCAATCATTGAATTTACCCGCTGTCTTCAGTTGATTAATATATCTGTACACAGTGTTGACAGGCTCATGGGTCTCTTCAATCAAGAGGATTTTTCCTTTGGTGTTAATATCATAAGGTGTACCAAGTGAACCAACAAACGATGTTAGATTGCCTCCAACCAAAGGTCCTGTAACATTGCCTGGAACTCTGCTAATGGTCAGCATGTCGGGTGGATTTGAGATTTGTCTGGGTGAAAACATTGTTGATGTGGTATTAAAGTATTGCTCAAAGTTATATGCAGGTGTGCTATCTCTAAAGTCAAGCAGCAATAGGCTATGAAAGGTTATTTGGTTGGTAAATTGGTATAAAACGTTTAACAAAATGGTTATATCGCTATAACCTGAAATTATTTTTGGATTATTTGCAATAAAGGAATAATCAAGGTATGGTAATATCCCTTCGACTCCTACTCCACCTCTTGTCGGTAAAATTGCTTTTACATTGGTATTTTTATACATGCTCATCAAATCAGATGCCCTTTGCTGGTCGGTTCCTGCCAGATAGCCGTTGCTCGCATAAACATAATGACCTAAAACAACATTAAATCCAAGGTTTTTCAAAAAAGCGATCCGATCATCTATTTCAGTGGGATCCAGAGGGCTCCCAAGCGTGACAATTCCAATAGAATCCCCAATATTTAAAATTGGTGGTCGTGTTGTCATAATAATCACTTCCAATCACTTGTATTATATGAATCAACTATTTCAGATGTTAATTGATGAAAAATTGCATAATCATGCTAGAACCATTTAATATTAATTCCTGTATTCTTGACCGGATGCACACACTGATTAAAATAGATGTAAAAACCTCCTCGCTGATGTATATCTTACATCAACCAAGAGGTTTACACGAAACTTTGGAACCAACTAAATTCTAAATTTAGCCCCCCTATATAGGTAAAATAATTCTTGCTAATGTTCCAGAACCCTCATTACTTGTAATTTCAATTTTACCATTATGCAATTTCACAATTGATTCGGCAATATGTAAGCCTAATCCGGAGCCGCCGGTTTCTCTGTTTCTTGCCTTATCAACGCGGTAGAATCGCTCAAAGATATTCCCAAGTTCCTCTTGTGGAATTCCGATACCGTAGTCTTTAATGCCAATAATAATATTTTCATCATTCTTTTCTATAAAACAGTCAATTTTATCGGCGCTATATTTCAATGCATTATCCAGCAATATAACAATAACTTGTTTGATTCTTAATTCATCAACCGAAACGATGAGCGGTGAGTAACTGAAGGACAGATTTATTTCACGCTTATAAACGGATTGTAATTGATCTGCCGTACTTTGGCATAACGCTACGAGATCCGTTTCATTTAGAACGATAGAGTTGTCCAGATTCGCTAAATCAAGAAATGCCTCGGTCATTTTCTGAATTCTAGTTGTCTCTAAGTGTATAGTCTGAACTGCATCTCTAGCCATAATTTCATCTTGAAATCCTTGTCTTTGCAGCAGATTAGCGTAACTTTTTATCACTGTCAACGGTGTTTTAAATTCATGAGATGCATCCGAAACAAATTGCTTTTGTTTTTCCATATTCCCCTGAAGCCTGTCGATCATTTTATTAAAAGTCATGACCATAGTATACAGTTCGTCTTTTGTATCCTTTTGCATATCGATTTTCACCATTGAACCGCTTTTTTCAATTCTATCCATTGTAGAAATCATGTTGAAAACAGGCTTCATGATAAGATTGCTTAACCATCTTCCGCCAATCAGCGATAGAACCGCTGCAAAGATAGTGCTGGATATTAATATAACTCGAAGAATCTCCCTTCTTAGTTCCAGCCCCAGAAGGCGTTCTGAAATCTGCAAGCAGATGACGCCCTGATTCCCAAGCCGAATAGGCACATTGGCGACCAATACCTGCACCTCTCCTTTTTGCCCTGCTATGACACGGGTTTTAATATTTTTCGTATTTACATATTTAGCCTTGATCTTTTGAGACAGTATTTTATCATTTGTTACCTCAGTCATAACTCTATTACCCGGAAGGATGATCCGGATGAAAGAATCCTCGACTAATGAATTATTTAATATCTTATCAAGGTCATTAGAAATTTGGTCTTTCTCTATTTCTTTTGTTATTTGGTCAGCCTTATCAAAGATGTTATTTTGCTCCATATGAATCATAGTTTCCATAAATAAAAAGAAAACAATAATATTTATAACAACTAGCAACCCAACTATCCAAGCGGTTGTAAGCAAATTAATTTTCGTAGTGATTCTCATTCTATTTCTCCTTCAATGTATACCCAACACCACGGATTGATAGGATGAAAGTCGGATCATCCAGTTTCTTTCTGAGGTGTCGAATGTAGACGTCAATTACATTCGTGTCCCCCTCATATTCATAACCCCATACATTTGTCAAAATGTTATCGCGCGTAACCACTCTGTTTTTATGGTCTATTAAGTAAACCAACAGTTCATACTCTTTCTGTGTCAATTGGAAGGTTGTACCGGCCTTCGTCACTTCTCTGGAGACCGTATCGACCGTTATCTCACCTACCGTAATGATCGGATCATGCTCACTTGATGCATTCCGCTTTTCCAATAATTCATTATGACGAACCGCGGCACGAACACGCGCCAATAATTCTTCTGTTTCGTAAGGCTTTGTAATATAATCATCTGCCCCCAGGTCTAATCCGAAAACCTTATCCATCGTCGCATTACGTGCCGTCAAAAGGATGACGGGGGTATGGTTGTTAACCTTTCTATACCTTCGTAAAACTTCGGAACCGCTTAGTTTTGGCAACATAAGATCTAATAAAATCAAATCAAAATTAGATTGCAGCATCATTTCAAGACCAGAGTCTCCATCATACGCTAAAGCGGTCTCAAATCCTTCGTATTCAAGTTCGAGCTTAAGGACTTTTGCAATCTGAACTTCATCTTCAACTATTAAAATACTTTTTTTCATATTAACCTCCGAACTACTGATTATGAGAGAATTCTATCTTACTTTACGAAGATTGTTCACAGTTAATTACTACAGTCGTTTATTGATTCGTGCTCAATAAAATCAGCGCATGACAGAGTTTAAATATCATGAAAGGCTTTCAGTGCGATTTATTCTTGATTCTTTTATATTCCAAATAGGTTAGTGCAATCATTATAATATCAAATATACTAAGCAATATTAAAAATGCGGACTGAGTTAATGTATAACGATATATCTGGTAAGCAATAAATATTATTAAAACAAGGATGGCAAGCGGATAAGCCCACAGCTTCTTTTTCCACAATAAGTGAATCAGGATGCACTTTATAACGCCATGTGACATTAGATAGAATACGGCAAAATGTTGCGTACTGATCGAAAAGCTGCCGCTTACATGCAATAGATAATTTGCTACTATATCCCGTGGATCTTCCGACAGCTCATGTTTTGTCAAAAAACGAGTCAGCAAATTCAGTCTGTTGGGAGTAAGAAATAACAAAAAAACACTACCGATGATCTCCAGCAAACCGTGAATTCCCTTTAGAAGAAGCCCTATTTCAAAGCCTACATGAATGATTTCATTGGCTTTCTGTTTATTGACATTATCTTTCATAGAAGTTTTCCGCAAATACACGTCCTTTCTTCGTTCTAAGCGCCTTTCACTGTCTTCCGGAAAAACTTGATCAAATTATCTTTATCTAAAATAAGTAAAATTATTATGGCAGATAGAATGCCAATGATTCCTCCGAATAAAAACGGCGAGTCGGAATTGATATGGTCCCACAACAGACCGGCAATAATGGAAGACAGGAGCAGACCAATGCCCTGAAGCATACCGTAAAGTCCGAGTATAGTCCCCTTGAGGCCAGGCGGAGAGTTTTCTACGATAAACGCCCGTTCTGCACCGCTGATAAAAGCGTTGTATGCGCCATACGCAATAAACAGGATCACGATGGCAGGTTTCTCCGACAGAAATGAAAATCCGAGATAAACAAGTCCGTAGATCAGGTATCCCGGCACAAGGATCTTACTTCTCCCGAATCTATCGGACAACTTGCCTGACGGGATGGCAAGCACGGAAGCGGACACATTAAAAATCAGATACAACAAAATGACCTGCGCTGCTGAAAATCCTCTTTCCTGTGCTTTCAGCAGCAAGAATGTGTTGGATGAATTCCCAAGGCAGAAAATAAAGATAACGGCGAGATACACTTTCAGCTTACCATCAAACTTTAACCCCTTAAGTGTGAGCTTTTCACATACCGTTTCTCTGTTTTTATCTTCCCTGACGGCAAAAATGATCAAAACTCCGATAACTGCAGGAATGATAGAAAATAGGAATGCCTTGTGAAACCCAAAGTTAGTCGCCACAAAAATATAAGCAAACAAAGCGCCGAGTGATGATCCGGCCATATCCAGCATTTTATGCAACCCGAACGAACCGCCAAGCTTTTTCACATCACTGGACTGCGCTACAAGCGCGTCGCGCGGAGCGGTTCGAATGCCTTTTCCCGTGCGGTCAATTACTCTGGCTACTAAAACGCCGGGCCATGACGCAGCCAGAAGAAGAAATATTTTGTAGATAACGGATGCCGAATATCCTGCGAATGCAAGACGTTTTTTATTGTGATATACGTCTCCAATATAACCGCTGAAGACCTTGAGAAGTGATGCAATGCTTTCGGCAAGTCCTTCAATAACACCTACGATTGCGGGTGACGCCCCAAGCGTGGCGGTAAGGTATAGAGGCACCAGAGGATAAACCATTTCGGTGCTCATATCGACAAACATGCTGACAAGCCCCAACAATACTATATTAGAGAAAACTTTGCTCTTTTTCAATACTTTGATCCTCCATTAGCATTTTGACCCTTCTTTTAATTGATTCAAATCTTTCGGCTTTATCTGCTGAGCTCACTTCAATCGGTTCGTGAAAACCAAGAATGATTTCATTAAAAGGCAGCGGCAATTTATAGTTATCCCATCTTTTTCGGAATTCAATTTTTCTTTTCACGCTTATCGCAACCGGCATTAGTTTCCTTTTCGTCAGAAGAGCCGTGACGAATGAAAAGTCCTTCGGGACATGATACGGTCCAAGCGGTCCGTCTAAGGAAATTGCCAGATTTGATACGTCCTTATTATTAACAATATCTCTGATTTTGAATAAGTAATTACCGCCATCAGAGGTATCCGGAATCCGGATCGTATGATATCCGAAATAGTTGCAGATCCCCGCTATGTAGTCACCCCGTCGATCCCTCGTAACGGCAACGTACAATTTCGAACCCTTTAATGCTGGATATAGGCAATACGTATCTCCGTGCCAAAATAAAGCAATCACTTTTTCTCTGTTTTCCTGAGTCAGAACTTCTTTATCGCCGTAGATAATAATTTTGCTTGTACGATACACAAAATTAATATATCCCACAAGAAGATAAACTGCAATCTTTCCCCAAATTTTTTTAAGCATCCTTGCTCTCCCGTGGCTGTTCATTTCTGGTCTGGATTGTTTTTTTATAAAATGACTCGACTCTCTCCGCCATCTTTTCCATTGAATAGTTCTGAGCATATAAGAGTGCATTGGAGCCCATCGTCTCGAGTTCATTTTTATTTTCAAGGAGACAGATTACTTTCTCCGCCCAGGCTTCAATTTCCATCGGCGTTTTATAGCCGTTATATCCGTCTTTGATCACATCATCTGTTCCGCTCGATCGAATGCAGGCTACCGGGCATTTCCCTGCCATAGCCTCCAGAAGAACCATCCCCTGTGTTTCGGATACAGAGCTGAAAACGAAAAGGTCTGAAGCCAGGTAATATCCGGCGATTTTTTCCGGATCTACCGAACCAATCAATAAAATGTCATCAGATAGTGAATACTCATCGACTAAGTTCTTTATGTTCTCTCTTTCCGGTCCGTTTCCGATAATCATGCATTTAAATCTGACATCGGTATTTTCTTTTACGTATTTCAGCCCCCGAATTAAAAAATTGATATTCTTTTCTACGGCCAGTCTGGAAACGGAACACAGCAGGGTTTCACCATTCGGGGCTTGAGAAAGCCTTATATTATTAATGAAATCATCATCAATAACATTATATTTTTCAAAATCGATTCCGGTAGGCAGAACAAGCTTCTGCCGGCTTACACCTACATTTACCAGATATTCTTTGACTGAAAGAGTCGGCGCTATGACGGCATCACACTTTTGAGCAAATTTTCTGGTCATCCTGTGAGACAGAATGTTTTTAAATACCATTTTAAAAATCGGCAGATTTTCAGAATACATTTCAAGACGGGTGTGATAGGTCAGAACCACAGGGATATCATATTTCAGTCCCAGCTTTAGTCCCCTTTTTCCCATCCAGAAGGGATGATGAACGTGAATGACGTCATATTTGTTTTTTATAAATTCCCTGTTGATATCAGGGGAATAGATATTTGCGATCGCGAAATCAAATTTGTTGGTCTTTCTGTAATTCAGCAGCTTGCAACGAACAACGCCTTCCTCCGCTTCAACCGCTCCCGGATATTGAGGCGCAAAGATCACTACGCTGTTTCCCCTGTTCCGCAAGGCAATAGCAAGTCTTCTTATGGAAACAGGAACTCCTCCGAGAAACGGGAAATAGTTGTTTGTGAACATTGCTATATTCAATTTACCATCCGGTACAGGAGCTTTTCCGGAACCGGTAAAGTTCCTGTAATAATGGACTTCCTTAGAGACTTTTCTGTAAAGCACCAAGAATAACAGGAGAACACCGAACATCAGCAGGAGGATGTTGATAAACTGAGCATAAAAAATCGAATGGATAAAGATCCAAAGGCTCTCGATCCTTCTTGTTATTGAATGCGTTGCATTGAGTGATACTGCTTGGGGCTCGACGACTACTTTATCACCGGTGACATCTACCTTTAAATAGTGATAACTGCTGTTTGTGGAATCATCCAGCAATACCCCTCCGGCTCCTCCGCTAAGATAATACGAAACGCCATCTATAACTTTTTTCTCATAATCTGTAGATCCATTCGTAAATACGCCCGTTACCTTATGCTTTGAGAATTGTGTCTTAAGAAAACTTCTGAAGCCCTCTTTTTTAATATAATTGCTGTCGGCAAACAAATCCTGGTTGCCTGGCTCAACCGGCGAGTCATTCATGAATACGAACTTTCGGCTGTAATTATCCGCTTTGACCAACTCATTTACGATCCAATCCTTTTGCCAGTCGGCAGAGGTCATGCCTGTAGTATCAATGAAGATAAAATAACTGTCGTCATACACAAACGAATAGTAGAAAGGTCCAAAGTGCTTATAAAACCTTTCGCCTCCGCCGTCCGAGATCTCACTTTCTCCCAAACCCATCAGATACGGAACGGTAAGCTTGCTTAGCGATTTATTTAAGATTCGGTATTTGTCTTCGGTTCCATCGAGTACTGAATTTCCGGTTGAAATAACGAAACCAATGCTCTTATCTGCGTTAATGTCATTGATCATCTTATCCTGAAATACGTCAATTGAATTCTTTATTGATCCAACAATAGCAAACGAATAGGAAGCCTTTTGTTCTCCGTTTTGAATCATTTTCATGTTTTTATAATTGCTTTCATGAAAGTTGGATTCACTGGAGATTAAATAGATCTTATAGGATAGCAAGGCAATAATGATAATGCCAATAGTGTAAATGAGTCTTTTTAATGATTTTTTGTCCAAAATACTATCCTCCCAATTTGTTTACTTCAATTTTATCATGATTTCTGAACAGTTTCCCATAAAAGATGATCATTCCAATGATAACCCCAATATAAATTGTAAATAGTCTCCAGGTAAAAGTTAAAGAAACAATGTCGCTGTGATTTACATAACCCGAAAATAAAAACGTAAACGCCGCTTCTGCCACACCTGACGCGCCCGGAGTAGGCGCAAAATACATTACTGCCGTTATCACGATTTGTGAAGAAAGATTTCTATTGCAGATGCGGAAGGGTTCAGATCCCGGATCAGCAATACTGGGAACAGAAATAGGGTAAAAAGGAACAGCAATGTAAACCCAATTGAGAGAAATACGTATTTTCTGTTGCCATGGAGGTACATCTGTAAATGCTCGGAAAAGCCTTTTATTTCGACGGCTAATTTATCAAGCTTTTTCGAGGTCCTGTTGTTTGCCGACTCTTTCCTGTTAAAAAATGATATCAATTTTTGAATGGTAAGGATGATTGATTCAGGCTTTTTTATAAGCTTATAAATGAAAATAATCCCAAATGCAGCCAACACCAGCACTACACCCATATAAACCAGAACATTTCTGTTTGGAAACAACCGTTCAATATTCCGATCAAAAATTAATATGATCGGCGCTAAAACCATAAAGAAAATTAAAGGAAGTGCCGTTCTTATAGAAGAACCTGCTGTTGCAGCTCCTATCGGTACTCTCGCTTTATTTAAAAAATAAATTTGTGCGAAGCCTCCGCCGGTTGCAGCCGGTGTGATATTGGACACAAAAATATTGATAAAAGCCAGACTGATGATAAATTTAAACGGTACGTTCACATTAATCGCTTTCAAAGTATAGTAAAACCTTAAGGTATCTGCGATGAAATAGATCGGCAACAATATTGCAATCTGCACAAATAGTTCTTTTGAGAAAATGCCTAAAGATAAAAAGGATGATTTATCACTTGCGATGTGGTATACCGCAATCAACGACAGATACGACATCGCTATAAATATTACCAAAAATATTAAGTATTTAATTTTTATACTAATTGATTTCATACAGAACCTGCCTTTTTTTCTTAAGTAACGCTACTTTTGCGCTTAAAACTATTCTCGGCCATCATGAAACAAATATACTAAATCTGCCATAAAAAGTATCGGTTTTCATTTATTTTTCATTTATTTTTAATCTGTTTTTTATTGTTTATTGAGTGTATGGTGGGTAAGATAAAAATGCCTAAAAATATATTAAAGTTAAATTTATATAACCTTAAAAATGTTTAATCAAACAAATATCACAAAATTAGGAAGCTGCAAATTTTATGAAGATTTTAAAGAAGATAATAGAAAACCAGTTGATTCGATATATTTTTTTCGGGGTTTGTACCACTGCGGTTAATGTGGTACTGTTTTACTTGCTGCGGGAAGTCCTCGTACTTCCTTTATTTCTGTCCAATTTTATTTCCATCAGCATAGCGATCTTATTCGCCTTTGTAGTAAACAAAGTGATGGTTTTTGAGTCTAAAAGCAAAAGCAGCAAGCACATATCAAAAGAATTCTTCTTGTTTTTAAGTATGCGTTTAATTTCAATGGCTGTTGAAATTTTTGGAGTATGGTTTGCAGTTGAAGTTCTGCTGTTTTCAGATATCTACGGTAAATTAATGATGCAGGTGATAGTGATCGTATTCAACTTCATCTTCAGTAAATATATAGTGTTTAAAAAGGGAAGTGTTTCAAATTAGCCGGTTCAAGGATAAAGGTCAGGCAATCCTAACCTTTTTTATAATATTAACAATAGGAATTTATATAGCCAGAAATGGATTTCTCGGATCCAATACGGACTGGATAAGCCAGCATACCGTTTTCCCGGACTATTTCAGGACATTGTTTTATGAAACCGGAGACCTGTTTCCGAACTACTCAGCAAACTTAGGGGCAGGGCAGAACCTTTACAATTTTTCTTATTATGGATTTTTGAGTCCGGTGGTTCTGTTGTCCTATCTGTTTCCGTTTGTAAAAATGCCAAATTATATCATGGCAACCAGCCTCATCAGTCTTGCGACGGCCTGTCTGCTGTTTTACAAGTGGCTTAAATCAAAAGGGTTCTCAGAATTTATCAATATTTCGGTAAGCATGATTTTTCTGCTTGCTTCACCGATGCTCTATCAAACGTACAAGCAGATCATATTTATAAACTACATGCCTTTTTTATGTATGGCCCTCATTGGTGTTGACCGGTATGCCACCACAAAGAAAAAAGATTTGCTGATCATCAGCGTGTTCCTTATGATTATGAGCAGCTTTTACTTCAGTGTCAGCGGGTTGCTTGCACTATGTTTATATTGGCTTTCGGTCTATCTGACGGGAAATGAGAAACTCAAAATCAGAGACTTGTTAAGGAACGGAGCATGGTTTACTGTCCCTATTTTGGTGGCAGTCCTGATGGCAGGGATCCTGCTGATCCCAACCTTCGCCTCGCTCCTTGAAAGCCACAGAGATGGCCAGATGGCAGTAACCCTTTCTGCCATACTGATACCGCAGTTTAGACTTTTGAGATATGCTTACTCCCCATATGGGATCGGTTTGCCCTCCATCGTAATCACCGGCTTGATTGCGGGACTGTTTTACAAAAAAAGAAATGAGCAGATTCTTGCAGTTGGAATGTTCTTAATCACCGTATTGCCAATTTTTCTGTTTTTGTTAAACGGCGGACTCTATGTCGAAGACAAAGCGCTGATACCTTTTTTACCGATAGTTTGTTATTTGATTGCAATACTTTTTCAAAAGCTCGAATCAAAGGACAGACTGTTTAGTAAGAGAATATTTTTAGCCTTTCTGGGTACGGTCATTTTAACTATATTTAGTATAGAACAGACAATATATTGGATCGTAGTATTTGCAGACGCACTGATAATGCTTTTACTGTATTTCATATACCGAAAACATCCTTCAATCAAGCTTTTTATCATTCCAGTGATCGTCATGTTACTGATTACCAATTTTGTGATTCAGAATCCAGGGAAGCTGGTTAGCGGGAATATCTACCGGGAAATTTTCAATCCAGATATCAAAGTGGCGTTAAAGGAAGTGAACCGTGAGGACCCGGCGTATTATCGTTTGGATTCCCTGCTAAACAAGGACGCTAATCTTAACCGGATCTATACTGGAAGTCAATACCTGACATCCTTTTATTCCTCCTCCTATCAAAAGGATTACTTTGACTTCCGAAGCGAGGTCTTTCAGTTGGAGCGACCATACCGCAACTACCTGATGCAGCCTGCTTCCCAGAATCCGTTATTTCTGACCTTCATGGGAGTGAAATATGTCCGCTCAAATTACGCGCCTGTTGACTATGAATTGTTCAAGGAAAAGGGAAACATAAAAATCTACCGCAACGAAAATGTTTTCCCGCTAGGTTATGTAACAAATGATTTGATTCCGGAGAAACTTCTATATAAATATGAATTCCCTTACAGACAGGAACTGCTTCTGCACAATGCCGCAGTCGACGAAAATTCTCCTGATGCGAAAATTTCCACCGGGATGTCACACTTCAAATCGGAAATTAAGCCGTCAGAGGTAATTTTTCCGCAAGTAAAGGGAAGCAATTGCTCACTCACATCCAAAGGCAAAATTTATCGGGTAAAAGCTGAAGAAGAAACAAATCAAACCATCCGTCTGCAGCAGCCCGCACCGGAAGACGAAATACTCTTTCTGGAAATGAACGTGAAAAACCTGTCTCCGCTTCAGGATATCAGCATGAAAATACAGAATGAGCAGAACAGGTTAAGCGCGGAAGACCATGTATACTACAACAAAAATACGGTCTTCCACTACGCAGTCTCCGTTAAGAAAAGAGAAACTGCGTTGCCGGTGACATTCAGTACAGGTGAATATGAGTTTTCAAACGTTCGAAGCTATACCTTGAGTGCCATCGCCTTAAACATCAGAAAGGACAGCCCGTTTGTGGTTTCGTCGATCGGTACGAAGGGCGACGTCATCTCAGGATCGGTAAACGCGGCAGAAGACGGTTGGTTTATAACCACGATTCCTTATGATAAGAATTTTGAGGTTGCCGTAGACGGAAAGGCTGTTTCATTTGAGAAAGTAAATACGGCCTTCGTCGGATTTCCGATTACAAAAGGCGCCCATCGGATCGTATTTCACTATGTCTCCCCGGGGTTTTCTGACGGTGCGATTGCCAGTATTATAGGATTTTTGATCTTCGGTTTTGCCGTTTACACGGACCAGAAAAAGAATACTGACCGAAGAGACCGGAAAACAGGGATTTCCGGTATATCAGTGACGAGGTAAATACCATGGAAAATAAAAAATTATCAATTATAGTATCAGTATATAACGAACAGGAGGTCTTGCGGCACTTCCACAGCGAAATGACAAAGGTATTGGATGGAATGAACGTGGATCATGAATTAATCTATGTAAACGATGGAAGCAGTGATTTCAGCCAGAGTATCCTGGCAGATCTCGCAAAAGACCAACCTACGGTGAAGGTTATTAATTTCTCACGGAATTTTGGCCATGAAGCTGCGATGGTTGCAGGAATCGATAATTCTACAGGTGATTTTGTTGTCTGTATTGATGCAGATCTTGAAAAGCCGCCTGCAGAAGTCATCCGAATGTACCAGGCCTATCTGGATGGCAACGAAGTTGTCAATATGGTGTACAGCAACAATAAAATACGGGGGGCAGTAAGGCAGTATATGACAAAACTGTATTATAAATTTCTCAATAAAATTTCACGAATACAATTTGTCGAAAGCTCATCAGATTTTTTTGGCATTTCACGGACCGTGGCAGATATTCTCAAAGAGAGTTACAGAGAGCGCAAAAGATACATCAGAGGGTTTATCCAAAGTATGGGTTTTCGGTCTATATCGCTGGAATACATTCCAAATGAACGATACGCTGGAACAAGTAAATACAATTTTAAGGCTTTATTGAATCTTGCCATCGTTGCTATTACAAATTTTTCAGACAAGCCGCTTCGGCTGGGATTTTATCTGGCTGCTTTCTGTTTCTTTTTGGCTGGCATTGCTGGAATGATTACGATAAAAGATCTGATTATCGGAAATGGTGCCATGATACTTGATTTCGCCATGCTGATGTTTTTATTTATATTTTCACTCATGTTTTTCTTCTTAGGTATTCTGGGCATTTACCTGGGTGATATCCAACAGGAGTGTAAAGGAAATCCAATTTACCATATTAAAGACACATATAATTTTTAAGCATCCGGGAGCCAAATAAAAATTTATCTTTTGTTTATTTGCATCTTCTATAAATTTTATTTTTAGATTTTATACTAATTTATAGAAATGGTAGAGATGATTGTGGAGGATCGATGAATAAGAAGTCATTCGTGAGAGGCGCAGCGATATTAGGAATTGCCGGTATTCTGGTTCAGGTTATGGGAGCGATTTTTAGAATACCACTTGCCAATATCATAGGAGATCAGGGGATGGGCTACTATCAGACCGTCTATCCCATCTACGTGTTGCTTCTGATTTTCTCGACGAACGGAGCTCCGACAGCAATTTCAAAGATGGTATCAGAGCGGCTCGCACTTGGGAAGCTGAAGGAGGCCCATCGAGTCTTTAGATTGTCGTTCATTCTGATGCTCGTGATCGGAGTATTGGCGTTTTTGGTCTTCTTTTACGGCGCGAAGCAGATTGTTACTGCTCTTGGCAATCCCGGCGCATATTACGCGATGATTGCGATATCTCCGGCCTTGCTGTTTGTCCCACTGATGTCCGTTTACAGGGGATATTTTCAAGGGCATCAGTCAATGGGACCTACCGCCGTATCCCAGCTGACGGAGCAAGCTATCCGGGTAGTCGCAGGGCTGACCTTCGCAGTCCTTCTTCTTGACAAAGGGCTGACTTATGCCGCGGCGGGAGCGACGATCGGAACCAGTGTCGGCCCGATTGCCGGCGTGATCATTCTGATTATAATATATTACCGCCGCAGAGAAGGGTTGCACGAGAAGCTGCGAAGCAGTCGGCATGAACCGATGGAAAGCGCGGGCAGCATTCTCGCTAAACTTGCATCGGTTGCAGTACCGGTCACGGTTGGCGTATCGATTATGCCCATCATGAACCTTGTGGATGTCACGATCATCATGAGACGACTTCAGTATGCTGGATTTACTCACCAGCAGGCGAATGCGCTGTACGGTCAGCTTTCTGGGATGGCCGGACCTGTGATCAATATCCCGATGGCTATGGCCTTGAGTGTTGCATTAAGCCTGGTTCCGGCGATCGCGGCTGCGAACAGTGTAAAGGATCAAGATTTTTTAGATACTAATATAAGGCTTGGCTTCAGGACTGCTATGATCATCGGGATTCCGTGTACATTCGGTTTAATGTCCCTGGCGGGACCGATCATGCAGCTCTTCTATCCGATGCAGGCTGACAGTGCAGCGAACGCGGCTCCTTGTCTTTTCATACTGTCCACGGGTATCATTTTCCTCTCCCTCGCACAAACCATGGTGGGGATACTGCAGGGACTCGGAAGGCCGTATGTTGCTGTGGTGTCTCTCGGAACCGGAGTTCTGGTAAATGCCGTTCTCACCTATGTGCTGACCGGAATCCGAGCCTTGAACGTTCAGGGAGCGGCAATCGCAACCGTCGCAGGATTGATCGTTGTGGGTATCATGAATTTTGGACTTGTGAAAGCGACTACCGGGACGAAGTATGATCTGAAGCTGTCTGTAGTGAGACCGCTCATATCCGGAATCGTGATGACGGTTTTTGTACTGGTCGTCTATTATTCCCTTAAGCCGGTTATCGGCAACAGCTTGGCAACGGCATTATCCATCCTGGTCGGAGGAGGCGTTTATGTGATCATGTTGCTCAAGACAAAATCAATCGCCGCAAACGAAATAAAACTCCTTCCAAAAGGTGAAAATTTGATCGGGCTGCTGCAGAAGATGAAACTGATTTAACAATGCTAACTAAGGATGACGGAACATGAACAACGTAATTGATTTTTTATTGAATATGGATCAGTACCTTAATACAATAGCGGGAAGCTATGGCTATCTCATCTATGCCATATTATTCGCTGTGGTTTTTTGTGAGACCGGTCTTGTGGTTACTCCATTTCTACCAGGTGACTCGATCATCTTTACCTGCGGTGCTTTAGCTGCAATTGGACAGGTCAATATTTTTCTCGTGTTGGCCGTTTTTGCCGCGGCTTCGATTTTAGGAGATACGGTAAATTATATTTTGGGAAAACGCTATGGGACAATGTTGGTGACCAAAATCGGTGGCCGGTTTATCAAAGAAAGGCATATGGAGGAAGCGAGTTTGTTTTATGCCAGATATGGCGGAGCAGCGATATTCCTGGGACGCTTTGTGCCGATCATTCGAACCTTTGTCCCGTTTGTCGCAGGGATAAGTAAAATGAGATATCAAAAATTTGTATTTTATAATATTTTCGGGGGACTTGTCTGGGTAGCTTTGTTTTCGCTGACCGGATTCTATTTCGGAAATATGCCGTTTATTAAAAGCAACTTCAGTATCGTCATTCTAGCAATTATTTTTATCTCTGTACTGCCGATACTCATTAAATATATAACCAGTAAAAAGGAGAGGAAATCATGAGTGTTTTCCAAGCAATCGTATATGGTATTGTCCAAGGCATAACTGAATTTTTGCCGATTTCCAGCACAGCGCATTTGAAGTTGATGCCCTGGATTTTCGGCTGGCCCGATCCCGGAAACGTCTTTGATGTGGCGCTTCATTTCGGGACGGCAATCGCTGTTATAACATTTTTCTTCAAGGATTGGATCAGGCTTGTTACGGCCGGCTTAACTAAGCCTAAGACAGAAGAAGGGAGGCTGTTCTGGAATCTGGTGCTTGCCACGATACCCGGAGCGCTTGCCGGTGTTGTTCTGGACAAGTATATGAGCGTCTTTTCCAACCCGCTTTTGGTCGGCATCCTCCTTATCATAATGGGTATTATTCTGTATCTGTGCGACAAGGCAGGAAAGAGCGACATTCATCTGGAAAAAATCGGATTGAATCGCAGCCTGCTCGTTGGAATTGCGCAGGTGCTCGCAATTATTCCGGGTGTTTCACGGTCCGGAATTACGATGTCGGTCGGCCGTGCAGCAGGCATCGATCGTGAAAGCATCGCAAAGTTTACATTTCTGCTGTCAACCCCCATCATACTTGGCGACGCGCTGTATCATGCAAAGGATCTATCTGGTGTGAACATTGACGCGTTGCCTTTTGCAGCTGCTGTTTTGACCGCTGCTGTCGTCGGGCTCCTCAGTATTCGATTTCTGCTTAATTATCTTCGAACAAAGAGTTTCTTCATCTTTACGGTATACCGCTTTATGTTCGGCTTGCTTGTAATTGCGTTGTCCCTTATTCGTTAATACAATTCCGTACGGCTGAGGCTACACTAATAAGTAGGGGGAGGCTGAAAAATTGTTAATCAGAAAAAGAATAATCATTTCAAATATTGTTATGATCGTAATCCCGGTTGTGCTGATCGTTGTCGCATCCGGTCTTCTGTATCTGTCTTATATGCATCTTTATGATCTGCCACATGATCTGATGGAGGACGGTGGCGACAAATCAGTCTGGGCACAGCACTCGGTTGAAGAATATCTGAACCGCCTTCAGTATTCACAGGAAAATTCGGATTATGATAAACGGGATCTGTCTGATATTCTGGAGCACCTGAAGGACGGGGGATTTTATTGCGAAATTACTCAGAATGGTAAAGTAATCGCATCAAATTATTCGAATGAAATTAAACTGCAAGCTGATGAAATAAGCACCGGGACGACTCTGCCCAACCCGGTTGTCATTCAGACGGGTTCCCGTTTACTGATCCGTGACAGTATAACCAAAAACCAGAATACGATTGCGGTCACCGCGTTTGATCCGGAGTACAAAATCAGCCGGGTAGACTGGCTCAAACAGATGGCGGTCGTCGGCGCATATGTCCTGATCCTCTTTATTCTGTCTATTATTATAATCGCATTAACGAATGCGATCGTCTCCGTGAGGCTTTCAAAAAAAATAACAGGACCTCTGGATCTGCTGAATTATGGAGCCGAACAAATAAAAAACGGCAATCTTGATTTTGAAATTAACTATAATGGCAAAGACGAATTCGGGCAGGCAATATCCAACTTTGATGAGATGAGGCGAAGGCTCCATCAGTCGATTCAATCGCAGCTGAAATACGAAGAAGACCGCAAGGAAATCGTTGCCGGGATATCCCATGACTTGAGAACGCCGTTGACCGCAATTAAAGGATATGTGAAAGGACTGATAGACGGTGTCGCTAATACTCCTGAAAAACAGGAGCAGTACCATGGCATTATCTATAGCAAGGCGTGTGAGATGGATGTGCTGGTAGACAACCTGTTCCTGTTTTCAAAGCTTGATACGGGGCATCTGCCTTTCTATTTCGACGAGGTGGATTGTAAAGAATACATGGATAAGCAGATTGATCGTTTTAAGGATGATTATGAAACGAAGGGATTAAAAATATCCTATTGCAATAACTGTCCTTCGGGTGTTCCGCTTAAAATTGATTATGATCAAATGAACCGCGTATTTATCAATATTTTGGACAACAGTGCAAAATATAAGCCCGCAACTGTTTGCAATGTTAATTTCGAGGTGAATTCTAATGAATATGAAGTGATGATCGAAATCAGTGATGACGGGGACGGTGTTCCCGAAGAAATCATTCCGAATCTGTTCAAAAGCTTCTACCGCGGGGACTCGTCAAGAACCAATTCAAAAGGAAGCAGCGGACTGGGCCTTTCGATTGCGGACCGGATCATCAAAGCCCATAACGGAACGATCAGAGCGGAAAATAAAAAGGGGTTTAAAGTCATAATAAATTTGCCGATTTCAAAGGGGGAAAAAGAATGAAGCGCATTTTAATTATTGAAGATGATAACATTATCGCTGAACTGGAAAGAGACTATCTTGAGATCGACGGTTATGAAGTCGAAATCGCTGCAGAGGGGGATGCAGGGCTTTACCTTGCCTGCAATAACGATTACGATCTGATTCTGCTTGACTTAATGCTGCCGAAAGTCGACGGGTTTGAGCTGTGCAGGGAAATCAGAAAAGAGAAAGAGATTCCGATCCTTATGGTATCGGCCAAAAAAGAATCCATCGATAAAATCAGAGGGCTTGGACTGGGTGCTGACGACTTTATTGTGAAACCGTTTGATCCTGCAGAACTTGTTGCAAGAGTGAATTCCCATATATCCCGGTATGAAAGGCTTATTTCTGCTGACAGACCGATGCCAAAGCAGCAGGAAATCATAATCGGAAAATTAAAGATCCAGCCGGAAGCCTGGCGCGTTTTTCTTGACGATGAGGAAATTAAGCTTACGAATAAAGAATTTGAGCTTCTTCTCTTTTTAGCAACCAACCCCAACATCGTGTTTACGAAAGAACGCTTATTTGATCGCATATGGGGGATGGATGCGATGGGCGATATGGCTACCGTTATTGTCCATATTAACCGGCTGCGGGAGAAGATCGAGAAGGACAGCAGCAAACCCAGCTATATCGAGACCGTATGGGGCGCCGGATATAGATTTAAAGTTTAAGAATTAATTTATCTTTTTTTTATCCCGACGTTATTGGGATGTTATTCACTTCAACTATGATAAAGAAGGCTGTTAACAGACTATCAAAAGAAAGGAGTATGCAATGAATAAAAAGAGATTAAAAACAATCGCAGCTACGGCTGTAGCGGGCTGTTTGCTTCTGACGATGAGCGTTACGGCATTTGCAGCTTCAGGCTCGGGGTATGAGAGTTATAAGAATGCGGTGGAATCCACGATTCTAGCACAAAATGCAACTGTCGATGCGCAATTTGAGGTAAAAGACAACGGATCAGTCATTCTGTCAGGAAACAGCAACGTAAAACTTGACAACGAGAACAGTTCTTCAAAAACAACCCTTACGGCAGATGGAGTGACAAAAACCTTTGCAACGAGCAAGGATGAGTCAACTGGCGCTTTTATAAGAAGCGTAGATGACCAGTATTACGTAATGCAGAAGGACAATGAAAAACAGAATGCCGACCAGAAAGAAAATGACAAACTCACTGCGTCAAGCAGCACAGTGAAGCTCGCCGAAATGCTAGCCGACACATTAGCCGGCGATGTTAAAAATCAGTTCGTAAAGAACGGGCAGACCGTTAGCCTGAATCTTGAGGGCTCGCAAATTCCAGAACTCGCAAAGCTTGCGGTTTCTGCAGCAGCTGAAAACAACGGACGGATTGAGAAAGAGCATAATGGAGACAGTGCGGATCAAGCATCCCTCAAGACATTGATGGATCGGATACCAAAACTCAGTAACACCGATGTAAAATCGGTTTCAATGACCGCAACCGTCGACGGCAACTTGCTCAAGAATAATGTGGCAACCGTTGTAATTACCGGTACCGATGCAAGCGGAAGTACCCATGAACTGTCGATAATGATCAAGGGCGATATTTCAAATGTTGGAAACACCAAAATCGATACGATCGACACGACAGGAAAAAACGTCACAACAATCAGTCGGAATGAACATCACGAAGACTGAGAAGTAAAAAAGTTTTAGAAGGTGGTTTCGGCCACCTTCTATTATCAGGAGGGATACAGTCATGGTTTTAAAAATAGATAATGTCACCAAGATATATCGGAATGGACGGGGGATCAAAGATGTTTCATTTGAGGTAAATGAAGGTGATATTTATGGACTGCTCGGGCCGAACGGTTCCGGGAAAACCACTACCATGAAAATTATTACGGGCCTGTCGAGAGCCGACAAGGGCGATGTTCAGATACTCGGAAAGGCTGTGAAAGACGGCGGAGAAAATTCCATGGAGCAGGTGGGCTGCCTGATCGAAGCCCCTGCTGTTTTTGAATATTTAAGCGCTAGGAGAAATCTTGAAATAGCGGCTGCATATTACCCTAATATCAAAGCACCGAGAATAGAAGATATTTTAAAGCAAACCGGGCTGCTCGATTATCAGAACGATAAGGTCAGGGAGTTCTCTTTAGGGATGAAGCAGAGGCTGGGGCTGGGGCTGGCCTTATTGTCAAACCCGAAGCTGGTCATATTGGATGAACCGGCAAACGGCCTGGACATTGAAGGAATGGTCGACATTCGTGAAATAATACTGAAGCAGGCTAAAAATAACGGCATAACATTTCTGATTTCGAGCCATTTGGCGCATGAACTGGAAATGATCTGTAACAAGATCGCTGTCATGAAAGATGGAAGTCTTCTGGCAACAGCCACGATGGAAGAAGCAATGACACAAGGCGGAAATCTTGAAAACTTCTTTTTGCAAACGATTAGAAGCGAAAAGGAGGTGGCACAGTGAATATGATCTATGCTGGAGTCAGAAACGAGTTTGTAAAACTGCTGTATTTAAAAAAATATAAGGCGTTGCTTGTTCTGCTCAGTCTTTTCTGCATCGGCACCGGTTTGGCAGGGCATTTAGCGAAGGGTTTCATTGGACTGTCACTTTCGAATACACCGCTTGCCGTTTTACCCGTAATAACAGGATTTCTACTTCCGCTTATCATTTCTTTAGCGGCGGCTGATTTGTTTACGGCAGAGCAGGAAAATGGTTCGGTCAAGGCTATAATTACAAGACCTGTAAGCCGAATCAATATCTATACGTCT
The DNA here is from genome assembly GCF_018128545.1 of Sinanaerobacter chloroacetimidivorans. Lineage (GTDB taxonomy): Bacteria > Bacillota > Clostridia > Peptostreptococcales > Anaerovoracaceae > Sinanaerobacter > Sinanaerobacter chloroacetimidivorans. The sequence continues at coordinate 36,927 of NZ_JAGSND010000007.1, forward strand.
AAAATATTGACGATCGTGTTGTACGTTATGCTGGCGCTGTTGTTGTGTCTGATAATTAGTTCTGCTTGGAGCGTGCTGGTCAACGGCACCAGCTTAATGTCGGTCATAGAAGCGGTCATATCGTATACTGTATCGATCATTCCTATGCTTCCATACGTGCTATTTGCAGTCATGATATCGCAGCTGTGCAGGAACAGCTCCAGCACCGTTATGCTCTCGGTATTCGGATATATTGCCATCACAGGTGTGGGTATTTTGATGTCAGGCATTTCACCGATTGTCTTTACCTCATATACCGGCTGGTACAAACTGTTTATCGGAGCGGCTATGCCGATCACACACATTTTAAGCGCAACATCGTTACTTGCTGCATATACATTGATTTTCTATGCGGCCGGCGCTTGGGCTTTCGAGAAAAAAGAGTATTAAAAAGAATTGAAATGAAAGAATAAAATTATATGAACATAGCGGAACAAAACAAATCACAAATTATCCTGAGTAAAGTGCCGGAAGTAACTGTTTTCTTCTGGATCATCAAAGTTTTATGTACGACGGTCGGAGAAACCTTTTCTGATTTCATAAATGTAAACCTTGGATTGGGCTTGATCCTTACTACCGTTATTATGGGGATCGCATTTTTCGCGGTATTGTATCTCCAGTTCAGATCGAACAAGTATGTCCCCGGAACTTACTGGCTCACAGTCGTGCTGATTAGCGTATTCGGAACGCTAGTGACTGATAACCTGACTGACGGTCTCGGTGTGCCTCTTGAGTACAGTACAATCGTTTTCAGCGCGTTGCTGGGACTTACGTTCCTCCTTTGGTATTTCAGTGAAAAGACGCTCTCGATTCACTCGATTTTCACAAGAAAAAGAGAAGCCTTCTATTGGCTGACGATTCTCTTCACCTTCGCCCTCGGGACAGCGGTCGGCGACTTGTATTCCGAAGAGCTCGGTCTTGGGTATCTCCGTACGGGTATCATCGTTGCCGCTATCATTGGTTTAGTATATCTGGCGCATAAATTCCTGAAGCTAGATTCTGTATTAGCATTCTGGGTTGCATACATTTTTACACGGCCGCTTGGAGCATCCCTTGGAGATTATCTGTCACAGTCACCTAAATATGGGGGATTGGGCTTAGGAGCTACCATTACCAGCGTTATCTTCCTTGCGGCCATACTCGCGATTGTTGTATATCTTGCCGTTACAAAATGTGATACCGTATCAAATGCAGACTCAGCGGTATTGAAGCACACGAAATTGAGCCATAAGGTCGTATTAGCGCAGACCGTTGCAGTATTGGTTATTTTTCTGTCTGTGGGAGTAGGTGATTATGTATGGTGCAGCAACAGTATTGCGCAGGAAGCTGCCTCGGCCACATTACAAGGTCAATTGACAGATTTCATTAACATAGAAACTGATATGCTCAACTCAGTTAACTCAAACGACTTTGCATCAGCGAAAACCGGAGCAGATGATCTGGAACATGGCTGGGACAATTCAGCGGCGCAATTAAAAAGTATCGATAAAACGACTTGGACGAAAATTGACGGAACCCTTGACGAGGTATTGTTGGCAGTCCGATCACAAAATCCGGATGCCAGCAAATGCAAATCGGTATTAAATAATTCACTTGTAGTTTTAACTGAAGCAAATAAATAGCGGAAAATTTGCCAAAGCGCCGGATTTCAAATCTGGTGCTTTTTTTGGCAGTCGGTCAGATCATCACTATTCAGCTGTGTCTGTAAAACCGCTTTTTCTGTTAAAGCATTCCCAAGTAACTTAAACATTACTGCCAGCTGATTAATCTCATCTTTATCGTTTGAATAAGCAGCGATCAACATTGCAATTCTGTAAGCGCGATTATTCACTTCATCTAGGTTCATAAGAACACCTCTTTTATGTAATTTCCTAATATAATATGAGATTTAATGAAAATAGTTCCGATATTAAAGGAATGCCATAATTCAGTTAAACGTCATATAATACTGTGGGCGGTGGTTAATGTGGATTTGGCAAAGGTAAGTCCTTTTAAGCTTGTAATTATCGGAATGTTGCTAACATTTGTAATTTCTGATGACAAGGATATCGATGAGTTAAATGTTTACGGAAATTTTATTGTGGCTGTAGGAAGTCTGTTATTGACTGTGGCGGCACACAAAGAATTAATAAAAACAAGAGATGAGGAAAAAACAAAAAATATAGTTATCGGCTAGAATTTATTTTAAGCTAAGCATACATAGAGCTCCAGATAATATCGGTGCTCTATTTCTGTGTTCTTTAAAAACTGTTACTTTACTGATTCAAAGTTATAGCATCGTTTAACGTGTTATTAACATCATAAGCCTGTATCTTTAAAGTGTTTTTGTTAACAGTAACCGCAACGAACATCTGTGTGTAAGGCTGTAAATCAACGGCCTGCCAGGAACGCAATTTCCCCGGATAGAACTTCACTCCGCCGGAGTTTGCAGTGATATAGACGGTTCCGTTTCCGGCAGTTGCTTTTGCCTTATTATACATAGGATATGTTCTGACATAATTATGGTCATGACCTTGAAGAACCAGATCAATTCCAGCTTCATCAAAATATGGTGTCAGAGCATCCCTCACTTCGGCGGAGTCATAAGTCGCGCCATAAGGTCCTCTGTGCAACGCAACGATTTTCCACGGCTTGTCTGATCTTTGCATATCCGCTTTCAGCCAGTTGCCTTCCTTTTTCAGATTGTCGCTGCTGCATTCGGTATTTAATATGGCAATATGTGCATAGCCATAATCGAAGGAATATACCGTACCTGCGGGAGCACCGGTACCCATGGCGGCAGGAAGATCGAAGCTGTCAATATAATTTTTCTCATCAGGGTTTGTCCCGTTCCGGTTAATCGCTTCATGATTACCAACGGCTGGTTCGATCGGAAGATTCATCAATTCGGATTTAACAGCCCCGGTGAAAAGATCCCATTGCGCTATTTCCTCCCCGTTGTCAACCATATCTCCCGTATGCAGCAAAAACCTTGCATCCGGAAATGCTTTCAGAGCAATGTCCAAAGTATGTTCCCAAACAGCGTAATCCTTGCTGTTGGCGCCCTGCGTGTCTGTGATTTGCACAAACGTGAACTGATTTGGTTTTTTCTCAGCAGTTTTGAACGTTCCCTGTGTACTGATTAAATCTGTACCGTTTCCCACCCGGTACACATATACGGTCCCCGGCTTAAGATTTTTCAATGATGCCTTATGAATTGTCCTAGTGCCTGCGCCTTTACTGGATTCGTAGCTTTTCGCAGTGGAAATCAGGATATTCTCCCCGGTAAAGCTTTTAAATTCGTTTTTTGGACAGTATTCAATAAACCCAGTATTCATTTCCGAAGATGTTTCCCAGGTGAAATTCCGCTCTGTTTGCGGATCTTCGCCAAAATTATTCACGACACTGATCGATGTGCTTTGCGAAGCTGTTGATATTGGGAATTTTGTGGTGGCGGGAAGTATATCAATGCTGACAGTCGCAGCAGATATTAAAAGTATTATTAGGAGAAAACCCGTCAATCTTCTCAGCTTTTTCATTTTGCCAACCTCTCTAAACTTCTAATCTAAAAATGATATACCGAAACCCAATGCTTGTAAATCTTATCGGCGCGACTTTATTTATCTTTTTTATTTATTCCCCGTAATCTGAGAAAATTTTCAGATTGAGTTTATTGGAATCTCAGATTTCACCTTTATTATCATTATTGTAAAGAACAGTCAAGGAAAAAGAAATTTAGAATACAAACTTTGAAATGAGGTGTGAAAATGCTGGTAACAGAAAACCTAGGGAAAAAATACGATGACTTTACAGCAGTAGAGAACTTATCTTTAGAGGTGAAGGAGGGCTCGATATTTGGATTCCTCGGACACAACGGGGCAGGAAAGACAACGACGATATCGATGCTCACGACACTGATCCTCCCTACATCGGGAAAAGCATATATCGGCGGCTGCGATGTAGTTAAGGACAACCTTAAAGTCAGAAATATGCTTGGATATCTTCCTGAGAACGTCTCCTTGTACGGGGATTTGACTGCCGTAGAAAATCTCAGATTTTTCGGCAGACTATCAGGGATCAGGGATATCGAGCCAAGAATCGAAGAGATACTGGAACTGCTTGATTTTACAGAGTGGAAAAACAAGAAGATCAAAACCTATTCTAAAGGAATGAGGCAGAGGATCGGTATCGCTCAGGCGATCCTGCATAAACCGAAAATCCTTTTCCTGGATGAGCCGACTTCCGGACTTGATCCACAGGGAACAAAGGCAATGAGAGATATTCTTTCAAAACTCAATACAGAATGGGGAACCACGATTTTCATGAACACACACCTGCTGTCAGAGGTGACAAAGCTTTGCACGGATATCGGCATTATAAGCAACGGCAGGCTTCTGGCAGCAGACTCACTGAAGAACATTGAGAAGGAATTCCCGGGTGAGAAATCCCTTGAGGAAATCTACTTTAAGATAGAGGGGGCGAAAAAATGAACGGCGTTCTGACACTGGCAGGCAAGGAAGTGAAAGCAGCTTTCAGAGACAATATATTCCTGATCATAACAGGTCTGTTTGTGGCGTTGTCTGTGATTTCGGTATATATCGGATCAAGCACGAAGAATGCAGAAATGCAGGCATATCAGGATATCGTGCAGTTGCTGAAGTCCCAGGGTGCCGCAAGCTTCCCGGCGCCGCCGGAGATTTTCCCCTTATCCGTATTGAGCAATATCATCAGCTATGTCAGCATGATCGGCGCAGTAGTAGCGATCTTCCTTGGATTTGAAACCTTCAGCGGCGAAAGAGCCAACGGAATGCTGAAGCTGATCGCGGTCAGACCGGTATTTAGAGACCAAATTGTGACTGGGAAGCTTATTGGAGGCGGGGCCGTGATCGGATTACTGCTCGGCATCATTCTGATCTTCAATATCGCCCTGTTTGCCGCAATATCCGGAGTGATCCCCAATGGCAGCGAGATGGCAAGGCTGCTGGTATTTTTCATCATTGCCTTTACGTATCTGATGCTCTTTTATATTGCAACTGTTTATGTATCGATCAAAACGAATGACAGCGCATTTGGATTCCTGTTGATGATGATCATATGGATCACGATATCCTTTGTGCTGCCGCAGCTCGCTGACAGCCAGAGAAGCTTTGCTTATGCGCTCAGCGCGACAGCTCAGACTGTGACACAAGTTCCTTCGGATACCGTAGTATCAAAAACGATCGAATTCTTTTCGCCCGCGGCGCAATTTCAAAACATCGGGAAAGATCTGCTTCAGGTCGTGCCGGATACGGCAAATGCAGGGCTCGTGAGTATCCTGCAGAAACAGATCGGTGCGGTCGCTGAGATCCTGGTGCCGGGGTTGATCCTGCTGCTGTTGTCATTCAAAGCAGCGCAAAAGGAGGAAGTCATATGAAAAGATTTAAAAAAATACTTCTGGTTCTAAACATGACAGTCATACTTCTTGCTACGTCGATGTCTTTCGTGTTTGCCGCAGAACCCGGCAATACGACTCTTTCCTCGGGATGTACGCTTTCTCCGGGTAAAACCACATCGGTACCGCTTTTCATTCAGAATAATGATTCGGGAACGCATAGCTATAATGTGACGGCCGGGGGAATGACGAATAACTATGAGCTGTATTTTGCCTCCGGAGGAGCTCCCGCCAAAGCGATAGAGGTCCAGCCGGGAACGAACGCTGAAATTGATTTGAATATCAGTATGAAGGGGACTCCTTCTGCTGATACGGATCAACTCACGGTTACAACAATCAGGGATGACGGTAAAGAAAGTTCTGTGAATCTGACCGTCGCGGTCAACAAGGATTACGCACTTTCCATAAGCAATATGCTGAATAAAATTGATACGCTCAGCGGCAAATCGACAGAAGTAACTTTTTCAGTAACAAATAACGGTACAAAAGAATTAAGTTCTGTGAAGTTGGAGCCGGAGCTTCCATACAAATGGATCGCCGGGCAGAGTTCAGACACGGGTATCAATTTAAAGCCTGGTGAAACCGGAACGCTGAAGATGAATATCGATGTCCCAAGTTCGCAGACTGCAGGTAATTTTACGGCAAAGTTTGCTGCAACGAGCAATGAAACCAAAAGCGATCAGATCAGTATCCCGGTCACGGTCAAAACCAGCTCCAATATCGCATATTGGATGATCGGCGCACTGCTTGTGATTGCAGTATTTACTGCAGTTCAGTTTAAAAGACACGGAAGGAGGTAATGGAAAATGATGATTGAAATCGCAAAAAAAGAAATCAAGGATATTTTCAGAAACAAGCTTTTCTTAGCTATATTGGTGATGCTGCTCGTCCTGACAATTGTCTCGATCGTGCTCGGCTCCTATCAGGTAAAAATTTCAGTGGACAATTACAACAACTCGATCAGCTTCCTGAAATCTCTCGGAAAAGCAGAGCTGCCGCCGGCGCCGAATCTGAATCCGATCTCGGCGTCAAAGGGATTTGTTAACTATATCGGAATGGTAGGCGCGTTGATGGCGATCGTACTGGGCAATACGGCAATTTCAAAAGAACACAGGAATGGAACCTTAAGACTGATTTTAACAAGAAGCGTTTTCAGGGATACCTTTATGAATGGAAAGCTGCTCGGGAATTTGATCGTTCTGGCAGGGATAACAGTTGTGACCGGAGCGATAACCTTTGTTTCTTTGGCGGCCATCAGCGGTGTTACACTTTCGTCAAATGATGTTGTCCGGCTTCTGCTGTTCTTCCTGATGTCGTTTCTCTACATGGCCTTTTTCATGGTTTTAAGCATGGGAGTTGCCACAATCTCATCGAAAGGAAGTCGCGCATTGCTTATCACTGTGATCGTATGGCTGGTTCTGTCCTTCGTATTCCCGCAGATCGGAGACACCATGGATATGGATAACCAGATCCCGGGCGGTTTCTTCAGCTCAATGGGAATGACCAGAGATCAGGAACATCAGGTGCTCCAGCAATTCAAATTCTATGAAACTGTGAGAAACGGAATTGAGGAAATATCACCGACAAAGCATTATGAACGAATCAGCTTTGCTCTGCTGAATGTCAAGCCCGGATTTGAGGCAAATACACCGTGGGAAGTAGTCGGGCTGAAGTGGATCGATTTTCTGGGATTGATTATTCCAAGCGTGGGCCTATGGCTGTTATCCTATATTGCTTTTTTAAAGCGTGAAAATATATATCAAACAAACTAATAAAAATGGAGGAAAACACAATGAAAAATTTAAAAACAAACATAACCGTGAAGACCGTGGTAACGGTACTTCTGATCCTATCCGTTATGAGTCTCGGCCTAGTGGGATGCGGTTCCGGCTCAAATCAAACGGCAGATTCCGGATCAAACACAAACAGTACCCAGCCTGCAGTGACGAATAATACAGGCGGCGGCTCAACGGATACAGACGGGGACGGCATACCGAACGATGTCGAGAAAACATACGGCACGAATCCTTATATCGCAGATACGGATGGTGACGGGGTAAACGATAAGGTTGATAAAGATCCGGTAAATACAGAGAATCTGATCAAGGAAACAAGCACTGCTCCGCTCGAGGTAACGATCAAGGATGCAAGGGTGGAGGACAACGCCACAGCCGATCATCTCGAAATCACGATGACAAACACAGGCAAGACAGACTTGGCAAACTTTGATATCTACTATACAATAACGGATAAGGCCAACAATACGCAGGAATCCTATTACCAGACGCTGGGAGGATTAACACTTGCAGCCGGTGAGACAAAGACCATTCACTTCGATAACCAGGTGTCGGAAGCGGGGCATTACTACGGAAATATGAACGGCCTTTACGGGACGTCCTCAAATGGATTGACCTTTGACATCCAGCTTCATGCCGCAGGCTTCAAGCCGATGGGATTCACGGTAGAAAAGTCGAAGGGAACCGCTGAAGTGGCGGATTAAAACAATTGAATTTTATATCAGCGGGTATAAGATATAAGTGATTAGATCATTACTGGAGTTGAAACTGGGAATTAGAGCGTGCATGCTCTAATTCCCTTACCAAGGAGTTGATGAATTTGAGGAACAAAGATATCTTGATCATTGAAGACGATAAAGCAATCGTAAGGATTCTGGAGCTGGAGTTCAAGCATGAAGGCTATACGTATGACGTTGCGCTGGACGGCAAGGACGGGCTGGATAAATTTCAAAGCGGCCAATACGGAGTGATTTTGCTTGACTTGATGCTGCCGGAAATCAGTGGTCTGGAGGTTTGCAGAAAAATACGCAAAGTATCAAATGTTCCGATCATTATGCTGACAGCCAGAAGAGATATTACCGATAAGGTGATCGGATTGGACCTTGGTGCGGATGATTATGTAACAAAGCCGTTTGAAATGGAGGAGCTGTTGGCAAGGATCAGAGCCGGTATCAGAAGGGGAAACGCCAGGACTGATGAAATGAAGCTCCTGGAGCTGGCGGACCTGAGCCTGAATGTCAAGACCAGAGAGGTGATCAAGCATGGGGATCCGATCGATCTTACAAAGACGGAATATGATCTTCTGGAATACTTATTTACCAATAAGGGGCGTGTTTTAACGCGAGATCAGATCCTTGAACATGTTTGGGGCTATGATTTTGTCGGGGACGACAACGTACTGGATGTATATATCCGATATTTAAGAAACAAAATCGATTACCCCTATGATGTGAAACTGATCCATACGGTCAGGGGTGTTGGCTATACAATGAAGGAGCAAACGGAAAGATGAAACAGTTTAAATTGAGTAAGATCTCACATAGGCTGACGATGATTTATGCGCTGCTTTTTTTTGTTGCGATCGCCCTTGTGAATGCCGCAACACTGATCAGTATCAATTATTATATCAACCAAACATCAGAAGAGCAGCTTGGGCTTGTAAATCAAGCGATCATTAATGAAGTAAAAACCCTGGAGAATATTCCAAATATCGATATAAAAAACATTTCAAAGATGATCAATAATGTGGATATCAATCTGATATACCATGACAGGGTGATCTATAACTCCGGCGAAAAATATGATCTGCCGCTCAATCCAGACAATAAAACTGTGGTTTCCAAATCAGGCGAAACCAAAATCATGTATTTGAACGACACTTTTACCTTGCAGGACGGAGAAAAAGTCGGCGTCCAGATCATAAAGGATATGGACAATGAACAAAACTATCTCCATGCGCTTTCCGGCATTATGCTTATGATTGATGCAGTAAGTTTGATTCTTTCAATAATAGTAGGATATATCGTCAGCAGAAACGCATTAAGCCCAATCGATAAGATAACAAATCAGGCAAAAAAGATCGGTGCGAGCAATCTTGGCACAAGAATCGAGATCAACGGCCCGGACGACGAACTAAAGCGTCTTTCTGATACCTTTAACGAATTCATTTCCAGAATCCAAATTGCTTATGATAAGCAAAACCGATTTACATTGGATGCTTCTCATGAACTGGCCACTCCACTGGCCGTCATCAAAGGATACATTGACATCCTTGACCGGTGGGGCAAGGACGACAAGGCCGTTCTGGCGGAGGGCATAGAATCAGTGAAAGTTGAATTGTCAAATATGACCAGCCTGCTGGATACGCTGCTTTTTCTCTCCAAATGTGATAATGAGATCTACCATTTGGAAAAAGCCAGATTTTCGCTAAATGACTTGGTCGATGAGATAGTGAAAGAAACTGGATTTGTTGATGAAAAGCATTCTATTTTTGTTACGGGGGACAATGACAGAGAAGTAAAAATAGAAGGTGATCGCCGCCTGATTAAACAAATGATCAGAGCTATTGTGGACAACAGTATCAAATACTCTTCCGACAATGGAATAATTGACATCGATTACAGGATAACTGGAAGGAATGCAGCTATTTCTGTTTCAGATAACGGTATTGGAATCCCTGAAGCGGATCTTCCTCATATATTTGACCGCTTCTACAGGGCGGACAAAGCGAGATCTCGATCAATAGGAGGCGCCGGCCTCGGACTGTCTATCGTAAAATGGATCGTTGATGTTCATCAGGGAACGATACACGCGGAAAGTAAGCCGGGCGATGGAACTAAAATTGTCATAGAACTGCCTGTTGGATCAGATAATCATCTCTCATGATTTTTTCAGTCAATTCTCAGATTCATTTTATTTTAATCTCATCTTCGGTATTTATGATGTAAATATAGGAGGTAGATCAAGCTAAACAGCAAAGAGAATTATATGAATCAACCAAAAGGTAGTAAAAAGGAGATGAAAAAATGAACAAAAAAGTTATAACATTAGTATTGGTAGGCGTAATGGCTCTCGGGGGCACGGTCGTTGCCTATGCGACTACAAATAATGCGGTAAGTACAGCGCCGAATTCTTCGCCCCAGGCAGTATCGGAAGACCAATCAAAAGATCAAGAGGATCAGAACAAAGAATCAAATGATGATCAGGAACTGACAGCTGCAAACACAAAGACGGCGATCACAGAGGATCAGGCAAAACAGACAGCATTGGCTTCGATCAAGGACGGAACAGTTCAATCGATTCAGCTGGAAGATGAAGACGGCGTCGTCGTGTACGGCGTTGAAATTAAATCCGGAAACTCAACTTATGATGTAAAAGTCGATGCCAATACCTGCTCTATCGTGAAATCCGAACAGGATAATGAAAACGGCGAGAAAGGCAAAATAGAGAAAGAATCCCAGGATAATGACAATGTAGAGCACGAAAATGACAGTGAAGATCCTGCCGGATATGAAGACTGAATAAATAAAAATTCCTTCTATAAACAGCAATGCTCTCACTAAAAAAGAGAGCATTGTTTATTATAGTAAAATAAGTGGTATAGAAAATTAAACTTATTCACATTTTGACTCACCAAGAAGTTTTCTCCAATATAATCAAAACATTAGATTATTTAATAAGTACGATCGAATGATGAACAATAAAAACCAGGCTTGCAGAGTGTTGAGCCTGGTTTCTATCTTTATAAATATGATGGAGAGTTATCTTATTTCATTGCAAACGCAGCATGGGGACAAACTTTGGTACATTTCCCGCAACCGATGCATTTCGATGCATCATACGATATTCGGCTTTTAAAAAATCCTTCTTTTATACGAGTGACAGCCCCTGCAGGACAAACTCTTGTCACAGGGCAAAATGGGGACTGGTCACATTTCGATTCATTATACTTTGCTTTTTTCATTGAAACCTCCGATAGATATACCTTCGCTAAGACACGTCACTATTAATACGTACTTTTGAAGTTATCATATCAGAGAAAATAGAAGATCTCAGTGAGTTTATCACAAAACTAAATTAAAAATGTAATAGAAATTCCGTCCCCCCCGATGGACTGCTGGTTACCGATATCTGGATTCCGTGCCGTTCCGCAATCTGCTTTGCAATGGCAAGACCAAGTCCGGTTCCGTTTTTATTTTGCTCGGATTTCGATTTGTAAAACCGTTCAAAGATATGAGGCAAGTCTTCTTGTGGAATGCCGGCACCTTGATCATAGATTGATACAACTCTGTCTTTGAGGGATACGGATACGACGCTGAATTCGGGAGAAAATTTAACTGCATTGTCTATGATGATCATGATCATCTGGCGGATACGTCCATAGTCGCCTGTGATATTGCATAGTGAACTGCTTTGATGCTCATATTGAATTGCAATATGCTTTCCGGAAGCCGCATTTCTTGCGCTTCGTATTACATCATTCAAAACGTCGCACAGGCTCAGATCCCGCATCTCTATTTTAAAGTCAACATTCTGCAGTCTGGATAGCTCCAGCAGATCGTCAACAAGTCTTTGCAAGAAGACACTTTCGTTCAGCATCTGAAGGTAATAATCCTTTATTTGATCAGGATCGGTAACAACGCCATCGTGAAGAGCCTCCAAGGAACCCCGGATGACGGTCACCGGAGTGCGAAGTTCATGGGAAATATTAGCTACGAAATCACGGCGGAGCTGCGCCAGCTTTTCACTTTCTCGGCTTGCGAGAGCCAGCCGTTCGCTTAGAATATCAATTGCTGAAGCAAGCTCACCGATTTCATCCTTGGCATCAACTCCAGTTTTAACAGAATAGTCGCCGCCTGCCAGCTGAACCGCCGAACTTTTCATTTTCTTCAGAGGCTTTGTAAAGGAAATTGCCAATATAACCGATAAGATGATCGACAGCGCAAGTGCAATGAAAACACTGACCGTGAGAATCCCAAAACCCTGTCCAACCGCGTCATCAATACCTTTTACCGGAGAATGGAGCAGTAAGGCTCCGACTACTTTGCCATCTTTCTGAATGGGGATTCCGACTGTTAAGGTGGGTGATTTCAACAAATCACTGAAGCCTTCGCTGAACGTTGTATTGCCTTGGAAAACTTCCTTTACAACGGTATCGGCATCTTTCGGCAGATCTGCATAATTAAAAGACTGGTTACTCATAGGCCCTATTGTAATCAATTCGAGGTTTTCGTCTACGATCCAGACATCTGCACCTGCGATATCGTCTAAAAAGCGAAGGTAAGCCATGTATCCTCCCTGGCCTCCACCCGCCATTCCCGTTCTTGAGCCGGGGCTGAAATGAGTTTCTCCAATCAGGCCGGATAAGGTGTCAGCCATTGCAATTGCGCGGCTTTCAAGTTCTGACTTTTGCAAGTCAACGGTATGCGCTTTGAAAAGCATCATAAAGACGCTGCCGATGATAATGGAAAACAGAAGCAGCGTAATGGAAAAATAAGCAATCAGCCGATAAGCAATTTTATTTCTCATAATTTTTTCCCTCGAATTTGTAACCGACGCCCCAAATGGTTTTTATATCCCATTCTTCGTGCGGTATAGCTTCCAACTTGGCTCGCAGGCGTTTGACGTGAGAGTCTACCGTGCGGCTGTCGCCAAAATAGTCATACCCCCATAAACTGTTCAACAGGTTGTCGCGGGAAAAAACTTTATTTTTATTTGTTGCCAAGGTCCATAGCAACTCGATCTCCTTTTTTGTCAATGGGATATTGATATCATCAATTGCAGCTGTGTAATCATCGAGATTAATGATTAGATTACTGTAACTGAATTTCTGCTGCGGCTGATCCTCTGTGCGGGAAATCCGGCGTAAAATAGCGCGGACTCTTGCCATGACTTCTCCGGGGGAGAAAGGCTTGTCAATGTAGTCGTCAGCGCCTATGTCCAATCCCATAATTTTTTCGAAATCTTCACCTCTGGCAGTGATCATGATGATCGGAACACTATAATCTTTTCTAATTTCACGGCATACTTCAAAGCCATCCATTTGAGGCATCATAACATCGAGCAAAACGACGTCCGGTTTAATCTTCTGAAACAGATCCAGCGCTGCTAGTCCGTCATACGCAACGCTTGTTACAAAACCCTCTTTCTTTGCATATTCCTCTAAGATTGAAGTAATTTGCTTGTTATCATCCGCAATCAGAATCGTTGTCATAATATCTCACCCCATATTGTATGTTGTTTTATTATACCATATCGTAAATTTAGAGTTATGACAAAAGTTTGTCTTTTATAATTGAAATACCTTATTTTTAGAAATTTAAAAACATAATTTTGCCACATTTTATGAGTAATCTATCATCATAGCAGATAAAGCTAAAAACAGTTTCATGGAAACAGGAGGTAATTAAAATGAAAAATTTCAAAAAACTTATCATGGTGGGAGCTATGGTGACAATGATTGGTGCCGCATCGGTCACTGCTTTTGCAGCTTCCTCATACAGCACGCCTGCCGAAGCCGTAGCTGGTTTGACCGGTAAAACAGTAGAGGATGTAACGGCAGAAAGATATGAAACCGGAAAAACATATGGAACCATTGCAAACGACGCTGGAAAGCTGGAAGAATTCCAGACTGAAATGCTTCAGATCAAGAAAGATATTCTGGCAGACAGAGTGGAGGCCGGTTTGATGACACAAGAAAGGGCCGATGAAATCATCGCAGCGATAGAGAATAATCAATCCGCTTGTGATGGCACAGGATCACTTAGAACAGGACAAAGAATGGGTGCCGGGTTTGGCAGCATGAACGGCGGACAAGGATACGGGCAGGGAAATGGCCAAGGTATGCGTGGCTTCGGCCAGGGCGGCGGATTCTGCCAGGCACAATAGCAATACGCAACAACTTTTTAAACCAATAAATATTGCGAAACAAACGAAGGGGATGGGTTTCTGACAGAAAGGGCTCATCCTCTTCTCGTATTCGCAGGTGTTTGAAAAATGTGATTTAATCACGGTTAAAATTCTTCGATTTGGTACAATAAAGTAAATATGTACCGATGAAAACACTGGGATGCGGACATATATATTAATAGAGGCTATGAAGAAAGGGAGAATCAATGGACTATCTGATATCGTTTTTGGAAGGTACCGTTACATTTATTTCACCATGCCTTCTGCCAATGTTGCCGATCTATGTTTCTTATTTTGCGGGACAGAACACAGACGGACAAAATAGATCTACAATCAAAAATGCCATGGGATTTGTACTTGGGTTTTCACTTGTGTTTATAATGCTGGGTGCCTTTGCGGGTACAATTGGGGGCATCTTGAAAGAGCATAGCACAATCGTTAATGTCATCGCAGGAAGTATCGTCGTCCTTTTTGGATTGAATTTTATGGATATCATCAAACTCCCGTTAATCAATTCGCACAGGCAATTCAGTTCGAAGGCGGTTAAAACGGGATTTTTATCATCAGTTGTATTTGGCATCATTTTTTCAATCAGCTGGACACCATGTGTCAGTGCATTTTTAGGTTCTGCATTGATGCTTGCGGCATCCACCGGAGACAGCATTCACGGAATTTTGATGCTTTTGAGCTTCTCCCTCGGTCTTGGAATACCATTCCTTGTAAGCGCCGTTTTAATTGAACGGTTAAAATATACATTTGAAATTATCAAGAAAAACTACCGGAGAATCAATTTGATCTCTGGAGGATTGCTCGTTATAGTCGGTTTCATGATGGCAACAGGCATGATGGGATATTTTCTGTCGATCCTGACATTTTAGGAGGAATTATGAATAGTAAAAGTAAAACAATAATTGGCGCAGTTGCCTTCATCGTATTTCTTGTATTTGCATATTTTGCGTATACGACTTTGTCGGATAATTACAATAAAAAAGAAACCTTGCCGGATACTTCATCTTCGCAGAATGCCACTAAACAGGCTGCTCCGGATTTTACGGTATATGATGCCCAGGGTAACGAAGTCAGATTGTCCGATTTTAAAGGAAAACCGGTCGTACTCAACTTCTGGGCTTCCTGGTGTCCTCCGTGCAAGGGGGAAATGCCGCATTTTAATGAAGTATATGCCGATGAGAAGGACAATGTTGTCTTCATAATGGTAGATATGGTTGATGGTCAGCGTGAAACACAAAAAAAGGGACAGCAGTATGTCGGCGACCAGGGCTTTGATCTTCCGGTCTATTTTTACAATCAGCAGCAGGCAGCGGCCACATATGGGATATCTTCCATACCTACAACCGTTTTTATTGATAAAGACGGGAATATCGTTACAGGCTATCAGGGAGCGATTGATAAGGAAACGCTGCTTGATGGAATAAAATCAATTAATAGCGGAACGAATGATTAATATCTGGGAATACTTTAAATATTGATTCAGTTGTGTTACTATGAGTTTTCAAGGTGTCCCGCAGGAAGACGTTTCGACTGATCTTAGATATCTATGATGATTCCTGCCGATGCGCAGAAATGAGGAGTTGATTTATGAATCCTATTGCATTTTATATATTTGGAATTAGCATAAGGTGGTATGCTATTTTTATTTCAACCGGTATGCTAATAGGGATCATCATAGCAAAATATAACTGCAAGTATCGGAACATTGATTTTGACAGTGTCCTTGATGTGGTGCTGATATCATTGCCTATGGGTATTATTGGCGCCAGACTGTATTATGTGGTGTTTCAATTTAATGACTATAAGGATAACCTGATAAGCATATTGAATATCCGGCAAGGCGGATTGGCTATCCACGGCGGAATCTTGTTTGCAGTGCTTGCCGCATATTTTGTTACGCGGCATAAAAAGCTAAGCTTCTTAAAAATGGCGGATGCAACTGCACCGTCAATTGTCATAGCACAATCCCTGGGAAGATGGGGGAATTTCTTCAACGGCGAGGCGCATGGCGGCCCGGTATCGTATGGCTTCATTCAGCACTTTCCAAGCTTTATCCAAAATGGAATGCTGATTGACGGCGTGTACTACCAGCCGACATTTTTATATGAATCGACCTGGAATTTCGCGGTTTTTATTATTCTTATGATTACCCTGAGAAGAAGCAGAAATAACGGCCTTGTATTCTTTACTTATCTAGGACTGTATTCAGCTGGAAGATTTCTGATTGAGGGATTAAGGACTGACAGTTTAATGCTCGGCCCGTTTAGGATTGCACAATTAGTAAGTTTGATTGGAGTCGCTATTTGGATAGCATATCTCATTTTAAATAGAAAGAGTTATAGAAAATAGAATTGTTTTAGAAATCTATTAAAAGCCCCGTGTATTGGTGTGCTCCCCGTCAAGCAGACGGGGAAAATATTCATATGTGCGGGGCTTTTATAACTTCGGGGTATTTATTCCCTCCAAATATGCCAGAGATGATTATCTGGTCCTTGTGCAAATACGTCAATACGCATATCACCCCAGGATACTGCCGCTGGCTCGGATATGATTTTTCCGCCCAAAGAATGCCAGTTACTCCATCTGCGGCCATGCCAGGTTCTGAACAGCAATTGGTTCTGATCCCCCAGCGCGAAGAGCTCAAGGCGATAAGTTCCGGTCGAAGCTGCTGTCGGACCAGAATTAATGGAACCATCGCCAGTGTCTATCCACACACTCCAGCGTGAGCCATCCCATCCTTTATACCAGAGCGAGCCGTTTTGACCTCTTGCGAAGACATCGATCTGGTTCGGCCCTCTGGAAACCGCTGCCGGCGCGGAGGACAGAGTTCCTCCAAGATCCTCCCATTGACTCCACTGGGAGCCGTCCCACCATTTATGCCATAGCGATAGATTCGGGCTGCTTCCGAAAACATCAATCCGATTTTGTCCCCAGGAAGCGGCAGCCGGTGCGGAAATCAGAATCCCTCCCAGGTCTTCCCATTCGCTCCAGTTTGAACCGTTCCACCATACATGCCAAAGTGCCTGATTCTGACCGACAGCGAAAACGTCGATCCGATCAGGGCCCCATGATACAGCTCCCGGCGCTGAAGTTAAATCTCCGCCCAAATCTTCCCATTCACTCCATTCCATTCCGTCCCACCATTTATGCAAGAGTGAACCGTCCTGACTTTTTCCAAATACATCAAGTCGGTTTGTTCCCCATGATGCAACGGCCGGAGCAGAAGTCAGGTGACCACCCAAATCCTCCCAGTCACTCCAGGCGGGCCTAGGAGCAGGCCCTTGAGATGCACCAGACATCTCTCTTAAGGAGATTTCAATGAGATCGGGAAAGATAATATCAATTAAATTGTCGGGTACGTTATATCCCTTTAAGGTGTTGAGCAGCAATGCGGCTTCCTGATGCAAGCCTTCGAAGAGTCGATCGGTTTTCTGTTTGATGGTTCCCGTGTAATTCGCTGCATTATTTAGCACATAAGTAATAAGACTGATGAATAACCAATCAATGATGTTTCTCGGTACTTTATATCCTTGCAGCCACTCATAATATTCAGGCACGTCTCTATTGATTACTGCCATGATTTGATTGATATCATGCGGCAACTGGCTGATTAGAGCTTTCTTCCCCAAAGAATCGGTTTCTGAATCTTTGCCAATTTGGCTCTGGAGTCTTTGAATGGACAATGGGCATAGATAATTAAGGTCAAGCGGACATAGCATAGGCCGTTCATATAATTTTTCCATATGATAAACCTTCCTTTTTCATTAATATTTCCATTATATGCACGATGACTAACAAGAGGGATTATAGCTCTTCATAATTATTTAGACTCAACTGCAAATGCTTTAAAGTTTTCAATAACAACTGAGTCTTGCTGTTCATATAATATAAAAAAATAAGGAGACCGGAATATGATATGGATAAATCAACAGCAAGAACAAGGTATTTCTCACGAACAAATGAGTTTAATAAAAGATTTAAGATTCTTAATGACGCAATTTGCTTATTTGACAAGAGATTATATTAAATCGATTATTTATAACCTTGGCGACTCAGCAGCCATTGCCAACAAACTACATAATATTCCGTTGAAAATCAAAGCCTTAGTTGATATGATCTTTGGGGCATCAACGGGAGATGAATTAATAAATTTATTATTAAAAAACGTCAGTTATTTGGAAGATATCGTGAATGCGATGTTGTTTGGCCATTTTAGTTTTATGTACGATAGTATTAAATATTTTTACCATAATGCTGATGCATTGGCTAAATATTTTGCTCAGATTAATCCGTATTGGGATGAATCTCAATGGAAGAAGTTACTTTACATTTATAACGAAGATCTGATTAATGATACAAACGCAATTATATCGAGAAGCTTTAAGGATGAGTTGGATATGTTTGATAAACTATTGCAGGACGCCTTGGCAATAGCGGATTACCTTGCCGAAGGGATCAATCAATATTCTGCCGCCCAAAAGAAATAATTATGGAATGATATAAGGAGATTCTGATTATGATATGGACGAATCAACAGCAAGAACAATGCATTACAAATGAGCAAAGGAGTTTAGAGAATAATTTCAGACTAATAATGACGAGGTTTGCCATTTTATCCAGAGCATACATTTCATCGGTGCTTACAGGCTTAGGTGATCCGTCAGCCATTGCTTTGAAATTGTTTAACCTCCCGTCAAATATGAAGTTTAATATTGAAACGGCCTTTGGAAGAACAGTAGGTGATGAGATAATAAGACTATTGTCTGTGAACCTAATTTACTTACAAAATTTAGTCAATGCAGTTTCATCGAATGATACCGGCTTAGCGAATGAAAATATCAAATCACTATATCAAAACACTGATTATCTAGCTAAATATCTATCACAAATTAATCCGTATTGGAATGAAAATCAATGGAAGGTTTTGCTATATAATTATAATAAAGATTTAATTGACGATATAGAATCACAAAAAGTAATGGGTTTTAATAATGACTTGGATATATTTGACAAACTGTTACTGGACGCTTTGGAAATTGGGAAATATTTTGCTGATGGAATCGGTCAGTATGTGTCTGCCCCGAAAAAATAATTGATGGATAATCCCATAAATATACTGCATTAAAAGCTGCGCATTAACGTGGCTTTTTTAATATAAAAAAACAGTCATCAGTTACCATTTTTATATTTTTGTTTTATTATTATAATAAAAATATGGGTATTTTCTATAAATCAATATATTAACTAGGCCCTATCAGAGATTTTATAAAAAACTTTCTAAAAGATGAACGGATTTCCTTTTTAGAATCGTATTTATTGCAGAATGGAGGTGAGACAATTGAATTCGCAGTCCTTCAGCGCTGAAGATATGGTTGCGGCCGCAATCGATCAATATGCCGATATGGTTCGACGTATCTGCTTTCTGCATCTTAGTAACCGTTCGGATGTAGAAGATGTTTTCCAGGAAGTTTTCCTCCAATATTACCTGAATTTCAGCAAACTCCAAAATGAACAACATGAAAAGGCTTGGCTCTGCAGGGTGACTTTCAATAAATGCAAAGACCTTAATAAAAGCTTTTGGAGAAAAAAAGTGGTTAGCCTTGATGAAATGGAGATCCCTTTTGAGAATGAAGAACAAAGTGAAATCATTATAGCTCTGCTTCAATTGCCCTCCAAATATAAGGATGTTGTCTATCTGCATTATTATGAAGGCCGGTCAATTCCGGAAATTGCCAAAATAATGAGCCAGAATACAAATACGATCTATTCCCGGTTGAGACGAGCGAAGGAGAAGCTGAAAGTGAACGAAGGGGTGATTGAATGGAACGGATAATAAGATATTTTGATCAGATAAAAGCAGATGAAGAACTGAAGGAGAAGACAAAGTCTTATATCAGAGAAAGAATTGCCGCCGAAAATGAGAAGAATGATAGCTTGACATCAAATCCGTATTCTTCAAAAAAAAGAAAATATACGTTGAGAAGATGGTCTCTTGCAGCTTTGTCGATCGCAGCCTGCCTGATCATTATGATTGGCGGATACGCGTATTATAAAACCCCGATAAATTACATCAGCTTAGATATCAATCCCAGCGTGGAACTGGGGCTGAACCGCTTCGGTCGGGTAATTGAAACAGAAGCAATTAACGCAGATGGAAACAGCCTTTTAAATGGAACCAAAATCTTGAATATGTCTGCTGACGATGCAATTGAAGAATTATCCTTGAAAGCAGAAGAAAAGGGATATATTCGGGATGACGGATCAACGGTTATTGCAGTTACTGCTCTATCAAAACAGTATAACGAAGCGGCAAAAATAAGGGATCAGGCCGATAAGACTCTTCGAACCATGATTTCAAAGGGAACGCTGAATGCCATCGTCTACACAGACAGCGCCGATCTGCTGCTTCGAACAGAAGCGCGGGGATTTGGACTCTCGCCTGGCAAATACAAATTGATATTACTATTGCAGTCACTGGATTCAGGTGTAGAAATAGACCAATATCGGAACACAAGGATAACGGACATTCTTGTAAAAGCAAATGAATTATTACAGCAGAATGACAATACGGGATCCGGCCGGTATGAATGGAACTATGAAATGATCAAAGAAGCTGCGGAACAGATTTGGGGAATCAACGGGAATATTATCAGAGAACAGAATACGGAACAGAATCAAAACCGCAGTTCGAGCCCTTCTGCTGTTGAGCAGGATCAGGAGCAAAATCAAAATCAAAATGGTTATATCAGGCAGCCAAATGCAATAGACCAAAATAACGGTTCTGTAAATATAGAACAAGAGCCGGGAGCAAATCAAGACCAAAGCCAGAATCAGGCAACCAGTTCTTCAGGAGTCGGACAGGAGCAGACTTATAATCAAAATCAAATGACCAGCCAGCCAACTGAAGGTCAAGGGCAGTCAAATCAACAAGATGTTAATTCAGGTAGCGGACAGGAAAAGACAACAAGCTCCGGACAATCCTCCGGAGAAACTGGAGGAAATCAGGATAATAAACAAAAACCAAATTAGAATTTAGCGTACACTATAGGATTGAATCGGGAGGTAATATTATGAAAAATAGAACCAGTATATTAGTCATCGTTTTCGTTATGCTGTTAAGTATGCCTGTATGGGCAGGAGCGTCGGGTTCAGGGGATCAGAGCCAGACACAGGCTAAGTCGCAGGAACAGGACCAAATTCAGGATCAAACCATGCTGCAGGATCAGACACAGGATCAGGATCAAACTAGGCTGCAAGATCAGGCCCAGGATCAGGATCAGACTAGGCTGCAGGATCAAAAACAGACCTCGGTTGATCAGGCGGTACGGGATCAAGCAAGATTGCAACTGAGAGAAAGACTTCGAATCTCAGAAGCGGCGAAAATACAGCAACAGGAACGCCAGAGTACACAGGAACAGGCAAAAGCAGGCAGTTTTTCAGATGCGAAGCAGCATTGGGCAAGTGAGCAAATCGCTTCCGCTTATAGTTGGGGGTTTATAAACGGATACCAGGATGGGACCTTTAAACCAGACGGAGATATTTCAGGTTCGGAAGGGATCATAATGGTGAGCCGGATGATAAACTGCACGAATAATACAGAAGATACAACTGCCAACGACACGGAAATTGATTTAAATGCAGTACCTGTTTGGGCCAGAGAAATGATCCAGGAGCAGACAGCATCAAGAATTGCAGCCCAAAGTCAGCTTTACGGTGAAGAACAGTTAAATCGTCTTCAATTTGCTGTGATGCTGGCGAAAGCCTTAAAGCTTGAACCGACGCTAAATTCAGGAGAAAATGTGATTTTCCTGGATCAGGGGAATATACCGGCAGATGATTTGGGCTATATTAATTCCCTGCGGATACTTGGTATTGTCGAAGGTTCTGACGGGAACTTCAATCCTGACAAACAAGTATCGAGAGCTGAAGCGGCAAGCATGCTTATGAGGATTGTGGATTCGCTGGAATAACATGTTTACAAATTGTGGATACAAAGATACAAAACTTTCAACGACGTGGAATTGTTTTCACGTAAGAATATGGCAACTTAGTCTTCATTAGTTGATTAAATTATTTATTGCAATCTCCTATTCTAAATGTAGTGACCATCCACAATTATAAGATATTACGAATTATAATTGTATGCAATATGGATAAAATATAGTAAAAGGCATAAAGGGTGTGATACTTTGGAAGAAGAATTAAAAAAATTTGAGGCTTTAGAATGGCTCAAGAATAATAAAAACCTTTCGGCTTTAGCAAGCAATAGATTTGGTAAAACTGTTAATGCTATCAAATTTGTGGAGCGGTTATATAAACTTGGTGCTGTTAAAGTAAGTGTAATTGGCATATGGGATGAACCAGAAAGAGTAGAAGAAGAGGGAGGGCCTTATGCTTCATCACTACTTGTAGAACTTCCTCAAGATATTAAAAAGCGAGAAGAAATTTTAAAAACTTATAATAAAGAAATAAAAGAGCATGATCTTAATGAAAGTAACGGTGAAGAGCTTAAAGTGTGGGATAAAAATATATTGGATTTTTGGTGGGACTAATTCGTAGCTTTCATAAAATGCGAAGTGACTGTATCTCTTGACCAAATTTAAACTAGGAAATCAAATAAGTGGCAATACTCGGTTGAATTGTGGCCACTTATTTTTATAGGTATTGTAGGCAACATTTTCATCTAACAGTGCCTTACAAAATGATGTCATAAAATTAAAAAGTACGCCATTTAAGGTCTTGCCTAAGTGGCGTACTTTTGATTAATAATTAATCTTCGATTCACGTTTCAAAAGAAGCGGCAAAACAATGGGATCAAACTGACGTCGCCGGCTTGATTGCAGGAGTTTGAATGCTTGATATGGCGGTTTGAGAAATATGATTCGCGATCCGATAAGACAGCTCCATGATACTATCAAATAATTCGATATCCCCAATAAAGTTACCGGAAATAATCGTATAGATTTCCCTGTAAAGCATATCTACATATTCACGAAAAAGCTCACGCCAATCATCTAAATTCGTAAGGGGATTTAATTCATAGAAAAAAGTAGATATGTCATCGGTAAATTTTATCAAACACTGATAGTTTTCGTTTGCCTGCTGAACATTATTTATATGCATTGCTTCTGCTAACAGAACAAAACAATTGATCAGTCGAATTAAAAGATTTTCATATTTATTAGCATTATCCTCACCGAAGAAGGTTGACATAATTTCATGTGTATCATTAGGTTCGTTTAGAAGTCTTTGATAGATATCTCCTATATTGGGCAGATTGAATTTCAATGCAATGATAAAAGCTCTGCTCCAGACAGCTAAATCCAGGATATGTCTTTGAAATTGCTCTATAACGTACATATTGCCAGGCGCCAGGCAGCGGTTTGGAACGGCAGTGTTGCTGTTATCGATCATAAACACCTCCAAATTTTAGTATCAATTTATAATATGCCGGAATGAAAAGATTTGTGTTTTTTCATCTTTAGTTAATAGAGGTAGCTCGCAATTTCCAAGCTGTAAAAAATGCTGGTCATTTATTGCTGACCAGCATTTTTATTGAAATTATTATTAAAAAGATTGCAAAAGCCTTTTGCAGAATGTTCGGGGGTATATCCTGAGCGAATTTGCTCGCGATAGCAGAACCGATGATGAGGGAAGCGGCAATAATCAAACCGGCCTTTAGATTAACGTTCCCATGCTTATAATATTCTAGAAATGCCATGATCCCAACAGGCGGAAGCAGTACCGCAAGGGAAGTTCCTTGCGCTTTTAACTGTGTGAATCCGCAAATATATACCAGAGCGGGTATAATAATAATTCCACCGCCAATCCCAAGAAAACCGCTTAATATTCCGGCTAATAACCCTACAACGACAAATATAATAATTTCATACATGAGAGCACCTCCTATCTGCCATTAGTTTTATTCTGTGCAATTTTTGATACTATATAGATTCGATCTGAAAAAGCATGACCACCTTAGTCTTTTGACTTTATTTATGATTTTTATCCTGTTTGACGCTGCAGTCTTGCTGGCTGACGATTCTTCATAAAAAAGCCTAAAAAACCAGCAATGATTGGCAATCCGAAAAGCACTGCAACTGCAGCAGGTAAACCGAATACGTCGCCTATGCGTCCGATTATAACCACAGCTAAACTGCCTAAGCCGCCGGCAAACCCCATTGTGATGCCTGCCGCCAAAGCTTTGTTATCCGGTATTGCTTCCTGTGCAGCGACTACCGTAACGGAAAAACTTGACAGGAGCGCGGCGCCGGCCAATGCCAGAAAAACTGTGCTTAAAATGCCATTCGTCAGTAGGAAGGCAAAAAACAGAGGCGTTGAGAGTATGAGCGATCCGATAATGAGCTGCTTCCTGCCAAAGTAATCGGATATAAAGCCTCCAATAACACCTCCGATGGCACCTGCGGCAAGCATGATCGTAACAAGATGGCTTGCTTGAATATTGGATAAGCTTTTATACTTGAAGTATAGCGGCAATATCGTCAGCAGGCCGGTATAAGCCAGGGAGCGGACTGCTATAACTCCAACGATCGCTGTCAATTCTTTTGCCGACGCCCTGAGGGTTTTAAAAACAACGCCAAGTGTTGGAGGTACATTTGCCGATGTCTGATCTTGCGGTGAGAAAAGGAATAATAAAAGTGCAACGATAATGCCCGGAATAATTGTAACCACAGTCGCACTTAATCCAAAAGTCTGAAAAAGAGGAACCAATAAAAGAGGTCCAAGCGCAAAACCGAAATTGCCAAAAGCGACAAAAACAGAAAGTATCACTGCCTTCCGGTCCATGCTTAACCGGTTGACCATTGCGGAAGCCTGTGGATGAAAGACTGCAGTGCCTAGTCCTGCTAAAGCAGCGAGAACAACAAGAAGAAAATAGTTTTGGACAAGACCTGTAAGGCTCAACATGGTCGCCATCCATAACGTTCCGATATATGCCAGCCAGCGTTTCCCCTGCCGATCCATAAAATAACCGAAGAGCGGCTGAGTAAAGGAGGACGTGATGGAAAAGGCTGATACGACGATCGCGGCTCGTGTGGCAGTAAATCCCTGATAGAGTACGACCAGAAATGGAAGCATCTGAGGCAGATAGTTGCTATAGAGATCATTCAGCATATGTGCGATTGAGATGATTCCTATTTTGGAATATTGTATTTTAGCGGTGTTCATTTTAAGTCTCCGTTTCATTTCTCTGAGTTTGTTTTTTTGGAAGGGTACTTTGACAGAAAGAATTCTAAGTTCGCATGACATTTTTGAATGTCATCCGACAAAACATCCAGCATTTCCAAGCCTTTCGGAGTGATTGAATACCACTTGACCGGATTGCCGGTTTCTTTGATTTCCCAGCTTGTTTTAACCAGCCCATTGCTTTCCATATCTTTTAAGCTGCGATATATGATTGCACTATCCGAAAAGCAGAAAGGGAGTTCTTCATCCATTTTTTTAACCAACATACGGCCATAGGCTGGTCCGTCTGACAAATGAAGCAGCAAAAAAGCTGGGGTATGTCGGCTATATCGTTTCGCCATATTGCGCACCTTCTTTCACGGGGATATACTGTAAATGACATTATACTGTTTTAAACAGTATAAATTATATTCCTTATCTACCCGGTGTCAAGTGAAAATGCAAACAATATTGACATATGACCATAACAGGGATAAAATCAATATTGAAATCAACATTTATCTTGAGGAGGGAAATGTATGATCTTAGAACGCATTTATGCTTATGCTATGCCCAGACTTCTAGGCAGAACGATAAGAGATGTTAGAATCGGTTTGGAATTATTGGCTATTGAACTCGATAATGGTCAAGTAGGGGTTACTTATGTATTAAAGAATGAAATCGGGCATACCTGCCAAACTTTTTCCAACGCCGGAAGTCTGATTGGAATGAATGCAGTGGACCTTGCGAAATGGAGCGTCATCGGTGAAGACGTAATAAGCCGGTCGTTGGGCTTAGCCGTAAGCAACTCGGTTGCTGAAATCGATCAATTAAATTCATCTGAGAGTATGCTAGACTCTGACGCAACCATGGCGGTCAGTATTCAGCCAGAAGACACAATTGGGATTGTAGGATATATTGGTCCCGTTATCTCCAGGCTCCAGGGAAAAAAGAATCAATTATTGATTTTCGAACGTGATCAGGGTGAGGGCGACAATACCTACCCTGAAAAATCACAATCAGAATTTCTTCCAAAATGCCAAGTTGTATTTATTACAAGTTCGACGCTTATTAATGACACTCTGGAGAAACTGCTTTCTTATTGCAAGAATGCACGGGAAGTCGTGATGGTTGGCTCCAGTACGCCGCTATACCCGGAAGCTTTTAAGGGAACAGGGGTAACGGTGTTATCAGGGACAATATGGCCGCCTGAAAACAGTAACCGAATACTCACCGGTATCAGCCAATGCGCTGGGATGCGGCAGCTCATTAAGCACGGACAGAAGGTCTCTGTTAAAATCGTTGACTGATAATTTTTATATAACAAAAGAGCTCCATAATGAGCTCTTTTGTTGTGATAGGAGTTGTGAGTTTATGTTTAGTGAGATGTGAAACAACTAAATTTTTAAACCTTCGTTTAAAGCAGAGCAGTTAGCAGCAATCGCATTCATCGCTGCAGCATTGATTGGATATGCGATCGGCGAGGCAGTAATCAGCGGATGGGTAGCCACCTGGAAGGTATTCAATTCACCTGCTGTAGCTCCCTTTTGTATCGCCAGACTCAAAATATTGATTATTTCTCCTACTGAATCTCCACCGGATATTTGAGCGCCGAGAAGAACTCCTGAACATTTTGCAAACATCAACTTAATACTTATTTTCTGCATTCCAGGAAGGGAACCTGGATGGCGATCCATTGTCGTAAATTCGCCCTTAATAATACTGAACCCTTCCTCGTCGGCTTTTGACTCAGTTAAGCCGGCAGCGGCATAAGTTCTGCCGAATACTTTCGTTGAGAACGCGCTGATTGTCCCTTTGTTTTCGCGGACCTGCCTTAATTGAAAAGCGTTGCATCCTGCAATCTTCGCTTCCATTGCAGCGGTTGAGGCAAGCAAAACAGGAGCGTCTTTCCCGGTAAAGAAACACTTCTTTTCTGCACAATCTCCTACTGCAAATACGTCAGGATCGCTGGTTCGTGTATATTGATCAACGATAATTGCTCCTCGCTCATTTAACTTGATTCCGGCAGCTTCGGCCAATACTGCATTTGGCTTGACTCCCAGTGCAAGTATAACAAGGTCGGCTTTAATTTTATCGCCATTTTCTAATTCTACTGCCTCAACCTTTTCCGTTCCAATTATTGCTTTAACTTTTGTTTCTGTAAGAACAGAGACACCGTTTTCTTTCATGGAATTCTCAATTTCATCGGTGAAACTGCGGTCAAAAGCCTGCCATAGGCAAGCATCTGCCAATTCAACCAGCGTAACATTTTTGCCAAGCAATTTGATTTGTTCGGCGAATTCGACTCCGATAAATCCTCCGCCAATAACGACAGCATTTTCCGCAGCATTGACTTTTTCCAAAACAGTATTAAGATAGTTTTGATTCTTTAGGATAGGAATAACATTTTCCAAGTCATGACCTGGAATGAATTTCGGGATAATCGGAAGAGATCCTGTCGCAATGACCAGTTTTTTGTATTGATAAATTTCATTGCCTTCGGTTGCAACTGTTTTCGTCTCCGGATCAATTTTTGTAACCTGATCAATACTTAAATGGATATTGGCGTCCAATAAACCGGCATCAGGAATCACATTCTTATCCGTACTATGTAACGTGCCATAGATATACGGTATACCGCAAGGGACCATGACCTTTTCGGTATTCCTGATTACGGTAATATCAATATTTCCGTATGCTTTTCTTGCGGTGGTGGCACTCAGAATACCGCCGGCGCTTCCGCCTATAACCAATAAATCAGTTGATTTCATTAAATTATCCTCCTTAATTATTTACATGAGTTATTCCTGATCGGAGAAAAACTCATTGATAACTGCTTGAACTAAATTTTTCACTTTTTCGTCGCTGATAGAATAATAAATATTAGTCCCTTCACGCCTTCCTACGATTATTTTACTGGCCTTTAACTTGGAAAGATGCTGTGATACCGTTGCCTGAGCTTCATCGAGACAATGCTGCATATCACCGACGTTCACATGATCCTTTTCACATAGAGTTTTTACAATACAAAGCCTTTGCGGATGAGCCAGAGCCTTTAAAATCTCAGCGACCTCAGTAAAAGATTCCGGATCTGTACGATATACATGATTCATTTGCTATTCTCCTAGCGCATATATTCGAGATTTAATATATATGAATTATTGAATATATTATAACACTTCTCATTTTAATAGCAATAGGAAACGAAAAAATAATTGACATATGACCATAATGTAATATAATAAAAGTAGGTAAAGTAGCATATGCCCAAAACAATCGGGAGGTGATTGAAATGCCCAATAGGGATGGAACAGGTCCACTTGGAACCGGCGCAGCAGGCCCATTTTTATGCAGAGGCTTAGGTTCGGGATTAAGATGCGGGAGAGGCGGATTGTACGATCCATTTGAAGTGGATGAAAAAGAACTGCTTACTGCCCAAAAAGACATTCTTGAGAGAAGGCTAAACTCGGTCAATAAACAACTGGATAAGTTTCAAGGCGGTGAATAAGTAACAGGGTTTATCCCTGTTACTTATTTCAGTAAGCTGAAATAGTCATTGATAATTCATAAAGAAAATGGATCGATTATAAAAGGGGAGTCCCGATCATGAAACAAATAAATGTAGCCAACTCAATGCTGATAGGACAAAAGGCGCCAAACTTTATAGCGTCCGCCTATGGAAATTTGATTAGGTATCCAGAGGATTTTTCGGGGAAATGGGTTGTATTATTTAATCTCCCAAAAGATCTTACACCAAGCATAATCCAAGAATCAAATGGCTTAACTTTAATTTTAGATGAGTTTGAAAATATGAATACAGCGCTAGTTGGATTTTGCATTGACTCAATATACAAATACATTTATTGTTTTGACAGCTACAAGCAACTAGACGGAAGAATGAAACGCTATGCTGATTATTTGCCTATTGTTGAAGATGTCGATAAATCAATAGCCAGAGAGTTTTTCTTGATTTCTGAAGAGAAAGCTATTGAGTCTGTGGTGATCATTGATTCGAATGGCATCATCCGCAGCCAACTAAATTATGAAAACCCGACCTGGGGGAAATTATTTGAGATAAAGAATATCATTCAGGCACTTCAATATTCTGATCTGGAAAGCACCCGTGAAGAAGATGGAAATTGACGTATGCTCATTATTGGATTAAAATATTTATAAAAGATAACAAACTGGAGGAAGAATGAATATTGGAATAGCGGTTGACGGCAAAAGCTTAAACAGCATGGTGTCAGAGGAATTTTGCGGGTGTAATTATTTATTGGTTGTTACGGTTAATGACCACTTATTTGGGGAACCGTCTGAAATTATTAGAACAATAGTGATTGAAAATGAAAATGATAATCCTGAATTCAATCTGGCGCTGGAATTAGTGCATCATAACTGTGAAGCGGTAATTACAGGTGTTCTGCAACCATCAGAATTTGAATTGATTGCAGATTCTTGTATCACAAGATACCATGGAACAGGGCTTCAAGCATCTATTGCATTGGAAAAGATGGAGAAACGTGAATTAAATATGATCCGCAATCTGGAAGGAACGAGTAACTGCGATGATCACTATCATAAGCATTAAAAAGAAGGAGAACAACCATGAGTGAAGAAATGGCAATTGAAATGAGAAACAAAGCGGGGAATTATTTTAAGAAAGGATATAATTGTGCTGAAGCGGTATTTTTAACTTATCGCGAATTATTGGCGCCCGAGTTGGATCCTTCTTTGGTCCGTCTGATGACCGGATTCGGAGGCGGTCTGGGAGAAAGCGGCTGTATGTGCGGCGCATTGACCGGATCGATCACTGCGCTGAATCTGATCAAAGGAAGATCGACAAATCAGACATCAAGGGATGAAGCCTATCAACTGGCTAGGGAGTTTACTGATAAATTCACCGAAAAATATGGTGTAACCTGCTGCCGTGCATTAAACCCGTACCCATTTGAGACAAAAGAACACTTGACTAATTGCCTGAAAATTACCGGGAATACAAGTAAAATGCTTGCGGAATTTCTTGAGGAGAAAGGACTGGTAGAATAAGATGAAAGTTGGAGTTATCAGGTGTATGCAGACGGAAGATATGTGCCCAGGAACGACGGATTTTAAGATTATTAAAGAAAAGAAACTTGCTTTCGAGGGCGTTCAGGATGAAATTGAAATTGTAGGCTTTATTTCCTGCGGAGGATGCCCGGGAAAGAAAGCGGTAACCAGAGCCGCAGAAATGGTAAAAAGAGGAGTTGATACGATCGCATTTGCCTCGTGTATCACGAAAGGGAATCCGATCGGTTTTGCTTGCCCTCATGCTGAGAAGATGAAGGCGGCTATTATAGAAAAAGTCGGTAAGGATATCGTTATTTTAGATTACACCCATTAATAGTACATAGGGAGGTTTGTTATGCATGAAATCATAATTATTGGAACCGTTCCGCCTTGTCCAAGATGCAAACTGCTTACAGATGTCGTGACGGAAAAGGCGAAGAAGCTTGAATTGATTGTAAATATCCAACATATTTCCTATACAAGTGAAGAAGCGGCAGAACTGGCTGAGAGAGCTGGGCTGAAACCCGGAACGGCAAAGGACGTCGCAAAGATAATCGGGCAAGACATAAGCCTTGAGAAAATGCCAAAGGCTTCCGAACTGTCAGAGTTGGATTATATCAAGAATCTGGAGCCAGAGATGATGCAATTTGAGAGTCTTTTTCGAGAGGTATATATTTTAGATAACTGGTTGAGGAATTTTGAGAACCGGGCAAAAGCCGTCGGCATCCTGATGACGCCGGCGCTGGTTATCGATGGTGAGATTAAATACAACGGAAGCGTTCCGGATCTGTCACTGATCAATGAACTTCTGGGCGAACTGAAACGATAAATTGGTTGCAGGAGCAACAGTGAAATGCAAGATAAGAAATCGTTAGGCATATCCCTTTGGGTTATAGGACTTTCTGCTGGCTACTTCATATTTTCCCTGTTCAGAGCGGCATGGAACATTGATTTGTCAGCCCTTCGAGTCTTCAATACAGTATTTATCAGTATATTAATGCAGGCGCTGCCTTTTATGTTGGTCGGGGCCTTTGTTTCATCTGCCATGCATGTTTTTTTATCGGATGAATTTCTGATTAGAATTTTCCCGACGAAATACGGGATTGGTTTTTTAACCGCTATGCTGGGCGGGATCTTTTTCCCTGTATGTGAATGCGCAATTGTTCCGGTCACAACCGGACTCGTAAAAAAGGGCGTTTCCCTTCCCATCGCTCTGACATTTATGTTTTCGGCGCCGATCATCAACCCGATCGTGATCATATCCACATTATATGCTTTCCCGGGGCATCCCGAAGTGGCTCTCATAAGGGTATGCTTCGGACTGCTTATTGCTATTGTGATTGGATTGATTGTCATGGCTCTCGGTATCCGGATGCCTCTGCTTCCACATGAGAACCACCACGGATGTGATTGCGGCTGCCATGAAGAGCATATTAAAAACGATCCGGTTGTGTCAAAAATAAAGAGGTTATTTTTACATTCCGGTGAGGAATTCTTCGATGTTGGAAAATATCTTATCCTAGGTGCTTTCATAACAGCCTTGGTTCAGACTTTCGTACCAAGATCGGTATTTGAAAATTTACTGTCGAGAAACACTCTGGCCCTTCTCGTTATGATGACGGCAGCCTTTCTATTTTCTGCCTGCTCAACCTCGGATGCCTTCATTGCCAGGAGTTTTTCTGACCGGTTTACCATCGGTTCTATCATGGGTTTTCTGGTATTTGGACCGATGATGGATATCAAGAATATGCTGATGCTTTTTGGAAGTTTTAAAAAATCATTTGTCATATTCCTTTGTGTACTTGTTTTCCTTATCAACCTTATTATGCTCAGTGTTTTAAGCAGACTGCTTTTATAAAGGCTACAGCTATGAGAATGAAAAACATGAATTTTAAAATAGTATTTCAAATAGCAATTTTACTGGGCTATGCGGCTTTCTTTCTCAAATCGATATGGAACGGTACGGTCAGTATGTATGTACATCCAAGGATCATTCCATTTTTGATATTTGCTGCTGCTGCAATGCTTGTGATTGCTGTTTTGTTGCTAGGAAGCATTGTCCGGGGGAGGGGAGAGAAGGTAAGCTTGCTGCCCTTGCTTTTTTACGCAATACCGGCGATTATGGCTTTCACGATTCCGCCGCAATCTTTCGATTCAAATACAGCTACAATCGGAGAGATTCAATTAAAAAGCGGAACATACGGAAGCAGCAATCTGTTTTCTCTTCGGGAAACACGGCATAAGAATTCGCAGAATGAAATGTCCGGTTTGGCAGATGCGGATACGGGAACTAATACAACGCCTGAAGAAAATCCTGGCGGTACAAAATCCATGCTCTATATGGATACCGATAATTTCGTGGATTGCATGAACGATGTTTATGAAGACATAGACAGTTATATTGGTATGCCGATAGAAGCTGTCGGTTTTGTCTACCGTGATGAGAATCAGTTTAAAGCCGATGAATTTGTAACAGCTAGGCTGATGATGGTCTGCTGTGCTGCAGATATGCAGCCGGTAGGTTTCTTATGCAGGTATGACAAGACCGGTACGCTTAAAGCAGACACGTGGGTAAAAGTTGATGGAACAATTGACAAGACGGAATTCAGCGGGGACACAATTCCGTATATAAAAGTCGATAACGTTCAGCCGGCCGAAAAGCCGGATAATAACTACATCTATCCTTACTGAAAATGCCCCATCTTCATTTGATTGAAGATGGGGCATCGCTTAAAGATCCTGTTTTTCTTTTCCAAGCTTCTTCCTTTCATAAAGCCGCCCCATAATGAATGCGAAGATTCCAACTCCGATCCCGGTTTGGATACAGAAAATCAGGCTTTCCACTTCTCCGGGAAGTTCACCGCCGAGCATAGTTTCCAACACGGGGGTAAACCATGGGGTATATTCGCCCTGAATCTTTTCTATCATGACGCTGCCTGCGTCGTCTGATCCTCCGAATTCAGCTCCCTTCAGTGCGAACAAAGGGATAACTGCGATTGCAACAACGAGGATCAATAATATTATTACTATTTTCTTGTTTTTACTCATGGTCTTATACCTCCTTAATGAATCCAACAGCAGTCAATTCGTTCTTGGCATATGACTCCATTCCCATAACAACGATAACAGTAAGAATCCCTTCGATAATCGCAAGAGGTAGCTGCGTAGGAGCAAAGACACTTAAGAACTTTACCGCAGAAACGAAAACGCCGCCTTGAGGAGAAGGATAAGCCAAAGCGAGTTGGATGCTTGTAACGCAGTAAGTAAAAAGATCGCCTAGTGTCGCGGCCAAGAAGACGGAAATTTTTCTACTGAAGTTTAATTTCTTGCACAATTGATAAATCCCATAAGACAGTAGCGGTCCGGCGATCGCCATGGAGAAGGTATTTGCTCCAAGGGTTGTTAATCCTCCGTGAGCCAACAGGAGAGCCTGGAAGATCAGAACGATCAAACCCAGAACACTGACGGCTGCCGGCCCGAACAGAATGGCACCAAGGCCGGTGCCTGTCATATGAGAGCAGCTTCCAGTAACGGAGGGGATTTTCAGCGAAGATATGACAAAGATATATGCCCCGGACATCGCCAACAGGATTAGGGCTTTTCGATCTTTATTCATGGATTTATTAATAGAATAAAGCCCCGCTGCTAAAAATGGGATGCAAAGGGCTCCCCACAGTACACAAAAGCCAGGCGGCAGATAACCCTCCATAATGTGCATAGCGTTGGCAGTTGGGGCGATACTGAAAAATATCGCCATAACACTGATAAAAGTAATTGCTTTTCTCTCTTTTTTGTTCATCTTATAAACCTCCTTAAGAATGCAAGGTTTCCCGCCCATAGAAAAACACCTATCGTTTGATAGGTGTAAGAATAGACCTTCTGCAGAAACTACATAGGAAAAATCCTGACACCTAGTCATCGTTCGTAACTATGTGTAGTCGTTACAGCAGGCAGTTCTTCTGACTCAGGCATCATCACCACATCTTGCCTTCCCAGTTTCCCAGTGACATCTTAAGATGTGATTCCTCCATTACAGCGGCGTGACCGTCCGGGATTCTCACCCGGTTCTCTATTATACCGTTAGCGGCACCTTGCTATACTATATTGTAATATTATCTTATTACCCCAACATCGATATGTCAATATCTTCCGATATGCTTACAGCTAATTGAGTGCTTTCTTTAGGGACTCTACGTTTTTTCCCATCAAATCCAGGTATGTGGCTCCGCGATCAAAGTCTGATTTGGAAAGATTATGGCAGGAGTAAAATGTTATAACTTTCGCTCCTGCTGAATCGGCTATTGATTGCGCGACATTTCCGTTACTTAGTTCGATCTTGAATACGACTGGGATTTTTCCCGCTTTGACTTTATCCGTCAAAAACGCAACAGTAGCTGCGCTTGGCTCTGTTTCGGCAGAACAGCCTGGAAAAGCCGCCCAATAGTTTAAACCGTATGCCTCTGTGAAATACCTTAGGGGAAATCGATCTCCAAAGACAATGGTGTTTCGCTTCGCATTTTTTACTATATCCTGAAATTCCTTATCCAGTTGATATAGCCTTTCTGTATAGCTCTCTGCGTTTGACTGGTAGGTTTCGGCATTGTTACGATCAATATGGCAAAGGACATCTCTTATAAAGTTGGTGATCAGAATTGCATTCTGGGGAGAGGTCCAAACGTGTTCGTCGTATTCGACTCCATCTGTACTACTGCTGGGATTCTCTTCCTCCGACTCCATTCCTTCTTTTAACTCCTCCCTTATTGGTTTAACACAGTCAAGAAGTGCGATCGTCTGTATTTTATCTTTATTCATCGAATCCAGAATACTATTTACCCATTCATCGTTTTCTCCACCGACGTAGATGAATAGGTCACAGTTCTGAATTTTAATTATATCCTGCGGCGTCGGTTCATAGGAATGGCTCTCAGCCCCAGGCGCCAGCAGCATTGTAACATTGGCTTTATCTCCAACGATTTGACGCGTAAAATCATACGGAGGGAATATTGTGGTTACAATGTCTATCTTACTATCTGAAGCGGTTTGTTCGGAAGCCGTCTTGCTATTTGACTCACATCCGCTGCAGGCGGCAATGATTAAAATAATAATCAGAAATAAGGATAGGGTACGTCTCATTGATTTAAACCTCCATTTGAATTGATCAAAATGATACCAAGAAAACATAATAATTCCTTGGAGCATTAAAACGAAGGTTTAATCAATTATTCATTCTGATATTCCGCGCGACGGGGGTTAAGGCAATGTTTAATGGTGTATTATGGAGCAGGGATTTACTATATGCCTCAAATGCTAAGGAAATGCGAAAAAGGATGGCCAGCGTTATTCCGAGGGAACCGATGAACCTCTCAAGTATATGAATATGATTACAGACAGAGCAATTGGTGCCGGCACAGTCATGATCCGCTTCCAGGACAATATAAGTCATTGAAAGAACAAGCGTTGCTGTAAGCAGAATAAATATGAGAAGAGCTATCAATTTTTTTCTTTTTCGTTTAATCTTCATCGTTTATTAAAATCTCCGCTAATATTATAAAACCTTCCGGGCCGACAAATGCAACCAGAAGGCTTATAATACTACATCAAATTGAGTTACAGTTTTGGACTAATTGAAACTTGCGAGCCTTTCAGATTAATGGCTGCATTCATGATCATGCGCGTGGCAGCTTTCACCGGAATCCACAAGCGTTCCGTTGAGCCAAGCGGTAGCGACTTCTTTAACATCTCCTGAACAGCCTCTTAATACTTCAATGCCGGCATTGTTCAAAACATTGACTGCGCCGTCTCCCATGTTGCCTGCCAGCATCACGGTAACGCCCATATCAGCAAGGATAAAAGCAATATTTGACTTGCATCCACAGCCTTCCGGTGAGGCGATTGTTTCTTGGCTGATTATTTTTTTACTATCATCAACACTGAAGACGGTAAAGTATTCACAGTGTCCAAAGTGACTGTCGATTTGGTTTTGATGAGTTGGTAATGCTATTTTCATAATAATTCCCTCCGGTCATGTTGTTTTATTTATTATTTGATTATTTCTTTAATAATATTATAACTGGTAATTGGCATATGTCAATAATGCAAGAAGCCTTCTGATAAATAACCAAAAGACTTCCTACAGTATGAGAAGAAGGTTAGTGAAAGGAGTCGTTCTAATTACCGCATTCACCGATATGCTGATGTTCATGGCAAACGGATCCGGTGGACTTTAATTCTCCGTTCAGGTATTGCTCGGCTGCTACCTGAGCATAACCTGTTGCACCAACGATCACTTCGATATTTTTCTCGTTAAAGATTTCTATTGCGCCGCTTCCCATTCCGCCGGAAATGATTACATTGACGCCCAGATCATCGAGATAATTTGGAAGAAACCCCGGTTTATGACCTGGATTAGGGACTACTTCTGTATGAAAGATACAATTATCTTCTGCTTCAAAGACTATGAAGCTTTCGCAGTGACCAAAGTGTTCGGTCACCATATTACCTTCGCTCGCAACTGCAATTTTCATTTTTCGGCCTCCATTTTTTCAATTTCATTTACAATATCATCGAGATAGTAAGTATCGACCATTTCTACCATGCCCTTGTCGCACAATTCTGCAATCGACGGATTGAGCGGCAGCTTTGAAATGGTTTTGATTTGATGCTTTTTCACTGTCTTTTCGATATGACTTTCTCCGAAAATATTGATATGACTGTGGCAGTCCGGACATTCCAGATAAGACATATTTTCAACGATTCCTATAACAGGAATATTCATCATTTCGGCCATTTTAACCGCCTTTGATACGATCATGGAAACCAGCTCCTGAGGCGATGTGACAATAACGATGCCGTCAACAGGAAGGGACTGGAATACGGTCAGCGGGACGTCGCCAGTACCAGGCGGCATATCGATGAACATATAGTCTACATCTTCCCAGATAACATCGGTCCAGAACTGTTTTACCATTCCGGAGATAATCGGTCCGCGCCAAATGACCGGATCGGTATCGTTTTCCAGAATCAAATTCACAGACATAATGTCGATCCCGGTTTTTGTTTTGATCGGGATGATCCCAAGTTCATCCGCATAAGCTTTTTCTTTGATTCCGAATTCTTTCGGAACGGAAGGGCCGGTTACATCTGCGTCCAGAACTGCGGTCTGATATCCTTTTCTGTTCATGGACACGGCAAGCATAGAAGTTACCAATGATTTTCCGACTCCGCCTTTGCCGCTGACGACAGCGATCACTTTTTTTATATCGCTGCACTCATGTGGCTGCTCCAGAAGGCTTTTCGGCTGTGTTCGTTCGCTGCATTCCTCGCTGCAGGAGCTGCAGCTTTTGTTACAATTCTCACTCATTTCAGTTCTCCTTTGTTGATTGTTTTATATTTCTACTACAGTACCAGTAGATAAATACTGAATCTGATTATCCATGATTCCTTTAAGGATATTGTAGGAATCTATACCGGTACAATGTCCGGTGTAATACATGGAACCTGTTCCTTTTAAGAATTCCGCTATTTGAATTACTTTCGCAGGTTCTTCGCTGATGCCTGCGCTATAATTGTATAGATGAAAACCGCCTATTATACAGCTAGGTGGTTTGCACGTCAGAAAAACAGAGCTTTTCAGGATGTTGACAATCCCTCGGTGAGCACATCCTGCAATGAGAACAAAATGATCGCCGTCTTTGATTAATAAACTCTGTTCGTGCTCAAATTCATCCTGAACAATGGAATCTCCTTTTGCAGTGCATAATGAGCTGTTGCAGGAGGATAAAAACTCACTTCCTACAACTCTTGAAAACAAGAGAAGATCATGGCTGATCGGGAAGATATCACTGGTCAAGATGATTCGATCATCTT
The DNA here is from genome assembly GCF_018128545.1 of Sinanaerobacter chloroacetimidivorans. GTDB lineage: Bacteria > Bacillota > Clostridia > Peptostreptococcales > Anaerovoracaceae > Sinanaerobacter > Sinanaerobacter chloroacetimidivorans. The sequence goes on from NZ_JAGSND010000007.1 coordinate 75,189, forward strand.
TCAATAGATTTTTATCCAATCCGATATTAACGATTCGGTCCGATTTCTTTGAATAGTGATTCTCGAAAGCCTTTTCATGAATATAAACCTTAGCTTTCGAGTTTTCTTCAAGAAATGCCTGCAAGCCGCCCCCGTGGTCGTAGTGACCGTGAGAAATGACAGCCAGGTCGATCTTATCAATATTCACACCTAACCTTTTCGCATTTTCAAGGAACAAGTTGCTTGCTCCCGTATCGAACAGGATCTTGCTATTTTTTGTTTCGATATAGAGGCTTAATCCGTGTTCACTCCGGTAAGCAGGGGTACTGGAGGTATCCTCCGCCAAAACCATTATTTTCATAATCCGCTCCTAATTGCCGTATAGCTGAGCCATTGTTTTCGCATAGACAGGTTGTAAGGCGTCTCCTGCATTACACTGGACATCCACAATCGTCAGTCCGCTGTTCATCGCTTCGACCGCTCGTTTGTCAAAGGGGATTTTGCCGACATAGGGGATATGATTCTTCTGACAATAAGCAATTATCGATTCCGCGTTTTTGATGTTGATATTGTATTTGTTGATACAAACTGCTGTTTTTACTTTAAATTTATAGGCTGTCTCAAGGATCCGTTCCATATCACTCATTCCGGAAAGCGTTGGCTCGGCTACGATAAGGACCATATCAACTCCGCTTAAGGATGCGATCACCGGGCAACCAATTCCTGGCGATCCATCGATTATTAAAAGATCAGCCTTACCGGCTGACGATATCAGCTTTTTTTTCACTTCCGTAACCAGCTTACCGGTAGTACCGCTTCCCATTTTTAGCGTTGCTGTGGAAAAGATACTGCCGTCGTTATTCTGATAAAGCAGCAGTTCGCCAGCTTTATATGGTACCAGGCTTATCGCCCGTGTAGGGCAAAGCTCGACGCATACTCCGCAGCCTTCACATAAGTTTTGGTCAATGGTATATCCGTGTGAAGAAAGGATCGAGTCAAATCGGCAATTCGATTTGCATACACCGCAGTTCCTGCACAAATCGGGATCAATGACAGCCTTTGGCATTCCGAAGTAATCTGTCTTGATAACGTCTGCTGTTTTCTTTATGATCAGATGAAGATTCGGAGCATCAACATCGCAGTCTGCGTATGCCTTAACCCTTGAAAGCTTAATGAAAGCACCGGCAATCGTAGTCTTGCCGGTTCCTCCTTTTCCGCTAAGAATGAGAAGTTGTTTCATGACGAACCTCCAATGAGATTGTTTCAAGCAAGCCGGAAAATAATTCCCGGTATGGCTTCAGTTCCTTTGCGGCTATAGAAGCATTGGAGTTGATTAAGCCAAGTTCTGAGTCAAAGGGAATCCTCGATAAAACTTTGATTCCCATTTTATTGCAGTATTCTTCAGCCGGGTTTTCACTTTCTAAGCATTTATTGAGTACAACGCCGTGTGGCTTTCCAAAGAGCGTTACAAGCTCATATACCATTGCAAGATCATGAGCTCCGAAAACGGTAGGCTCGGCCACCAGAACGCAATAATCGGCATCCTTGATGCTTTCCATCACAGCACAGGAACTACCAGGAGGACAATCGTTGATAACTAGGCTGCCATTCATTTTCGAATTGTGCAACAGTGATTTGATAACCGGAATGCCTGACGCTTCGCCGATATTTAAAATACCCGTCAGCACTGCAGTATCGCCGGATTTTCCCGACTGAATTTCACCGACCGCCTTTTGCCTTTCGGAAAGAGCTCCCTGTGGGCAGAATAAGATGCAGCCGCCACAGGAATGACAAATCTCTTCGAAAACAAATAAGGAATCCTTGATATATGCTAAAGCATTAAACTTACAAAAGTCCACACATTTCCTGCAACCGACGCACTTGTTATCTTCTGCAAAAGGGATCCAAACGGATACTTTTTCCGATTTTATATCTATGGGTTTGAAAAAGAGGTGGCCGTTTGGTTCTTCTACGTCACAATCGACATAAACAGAATCTTTAGCTACGGATGCCATATTAACGGACACAAATGTTTTACCCGTGCCGCCCTTGCCGCTTAAGACAGCTATTCTCATTTTATTTTCCCCCATGAAAACCGGGATGAATTTCATTCAAAAGCTCCAATTCACCGGCCTCAAAGGCTTGGAGATTATGCTTCAGCATAGCACCCTTTGCCTGATAGAGCTTGATATCCGCCGCATGAAAGACCTCAGCCGCATTTTCTCCGCATCGGGGCGTTATTAATGCTTCTGCTTTGCTGTCAACAATTGTCTGGGCAGCCTTAATCCCAGCGCCGCCCTGACTGGCTGCCGCACTGTTATCCAGAAATACGGCGTCTTTTGTCTCGGTGTCGTAAATTAAAAAATACGGTGTTCGGCCAAAAGAAATACAGATATTTGTATCCATCGAAACATCATCTACGGGTATAGCAATTTTCATTCGAAAGACCTCCTCAGTGAATTGTGATGCATATTTGTTGGCATATGCCCATTACAGTTATAGTATAACCAATATTGAACATATGTCAATAATAAATCTGATGAAAATTATCTTTTCATTGTTCAGAATTCGCTCCTAACAAACCAGCTAAGATATCGTAAACCTCTGGAATTTTCTTCATTGCATTGACCGGCTCAAAGGATTTATTTGTCCAAGCATGCATTGTCTCTCCGGTAGCTAAAAGTACGTTTGTATTCGCCTGAAATACTTTGTATGTAAAGATAACCCGAGCACAGGAAAGTCTTTTTAACCCTGTAAGTACCAATATTTCGTCTTCAAATCTTGCGGGTTTTTTAAACTTACAATTCATTTCATAAAGTGGTAGTAAAATGCCCTCGTTTTCAATATAGGAAACAGAGATTCCGACACTTTTTAAGAAGTCGGATCTGCCTGATTCAAACCAAATTGTGTAGTTTGAATGGTGTACGATTTTCATCTGATCAGTTTCCGAATACCTGACATTAAATTTAGTTTCAATCTGCTTCATCTTTCACCTACCTAAATTTTTTGAATGTTTGTATGCGACCGCCTTGATAATATTAAAACACGTAATTAGTAAAATTTACGTTCAGCTTACATCATATTATGAACGTATGTCAAGAATGAGAAGGAAAATAGCAGATATATTTTGCAAATCCAATTGAAGAATAGCATCGCCTCTTATTGACGTATGCTCATAATTGGATTACCATTAGAGTGGCAATTGTATTTTTATAGTATGGAGAGAGTAAATAAAATGAAGACTCAACCCAAGTCTGTTAATTAAATACTCGCATATTTTTGAATATTGAATTGAGGAGGATTTTATGTATTGCGAAACTTGTGGGAGTGGCTACACGAATGATGTAATGGATCATTTCCAGAACCCAAGAAATTCAGGGCATCTCGTTGATGCAGACGGTGAAGGAAAAACCGGCGATCCGGAGTGCGGCGATCATATCGTCATTTCAATCAAAGTCAGGAATCAGAGGATTGAGGACATACGGTTTCTCGTATATGGCTGTGCAGCAGCTATCGCAACAACAAGTATGACTACCGAGCTTGCTAAAGGTAAAACTTTAACTGAGGCGCTTAATATCACCGATGATGATGTGGCAAACGCTTTGGGGGGACTTCCCGAGAACAAATTGCACTGCTCTTTACTTGGACCGACTGCCTTGAAGAATGCGATTCAGAATTACTACGACAGAATAAGTGACTTTAAAAAATGCCTGATGTATCAAGATTAGAAAATGGAAAGGCTTCAAACATGAATAAGTATTATTGCGCTTTGTGTACCGATCATTATTGCAGATCGGGCGAAGTAGAAAAAACTACTTTAAACTGTCCTTGCAATGATGATGATATTGAAAGCATAAAAGAATTATATCAAGAAGAAGAAAACTTTAATTTGGCATATCACTCCGCATTGACAGAAGCAGAAGGTTATGGCAATAAAACGCGGCTTGAAGAAATCATGGATTTTGCAAAAAAATGTGGGTTTAGCAGGTTGGGTATAGCCTTTTGCTTGGGATTAAGCAAGGAGGCCAATACACTTTGCAAGATCTTACGGCATAACTCGTTTGAGGTAGTGTCTGTTATTTGTAAAAACGGGAGCATCCCAAAGGAATTCTTAAATATAAGCCAAGAACAAAAATTGAGACCTAATACATATGAACCTATGTGTAATCCAATTGGTCAGGCAAAGTTGTTAAATAAGGCAGAGACGGAACTAAATATAATTCTGGGGCTTTGTGTAGGACACGATTCTTTGTTCATTAAGTATTCCGAGGCGCCAGTAACTGTATTTGCAGTTAAAGATCGAGTCCTGGCTCATAATCCACTAGGAGCACTCTATTTATGTGATAGTTATTATAAAAACAGATTATTTGGCAATACGAATGGTTCAAATGGGGATAAAAAATGAAGATTAATATGGCTCACGGAAGCGGCGGAAAAGCTTCTGCAGAATTGATGAAGGACATCTTCGGCAAATATTTTAACAATGATGTACTTTCTAGAATGGAAGATGCTGCGGTCCTTCAAATCAATGGAAAAATTGCATTCAGCACAGATACTTTTGTTGTGAATCCCATATTTTTTAAAGGTGGGGACATAGGGAAACTGTCCGTTTGCGGTACGGTCAATGATTTATTGATGATGGGGGCAGAACCCAGATATCTTACAGCTGGATTTATTTTAGAAGAAGGTCTTGATACCAATGAATTGGAGACCATTGTCGCATCAATGGCCAAAACAGCATCTGAAGCAGGAGTCTACATTGTAGCTGGAGACACTAAAGTAATAGAAGGAATCGGTGGCTTATACATCAACACTTCTGGAATTGGTCTCATCCCGGATGGCCGGGATATCAGCTCTGCGAATTTAAGCGAGGGCGACGTTATTATCGTATCTGGAAATCTCGGTGAACACCATGCGTGCATTTTAAGCGCCAGAATCGGTATTGAAAATCATATTCATAGTGATTGCGGAATTCTTGAACCGATTACGCACGCATTATTTGAAAACGAAATTAAGGTTAAAGCGATGAGAGATGTAACAAGAGGTGGACTTGGAACGGTATTAAATGAATTTGCGGAAGCTTCCGGATGCAGCATAGAGATAGAAGAGGATTCTATTCCTGTCAGCCAGGAAGTGAGAGGATTCAGTGATATTTTAGGCTTGGATCCTTTATATATGGCAAATGAAGGGAAGATGATTTTCGTTGTTAGTAATGAGGATGCCGACAAGGCATTACATATTATAAAACAAACAGAAATGGGGAAAGATGCATCAATTATTGCGAAGGTTCGACAAGGAAAAGGTGTGATCATGAAAACACACCTTGGCGGAAGTCGAGCTGTGGATATGTTGTATGGTGAGGGACTGCCCAGAATATGCTAGGCAGAAGTTCAATCAAATAACAAGATTGACGAAATCCCCTTTCTTTATTTTACCTCCCCGGATGACGCGGCAGAATAAACCTTCTTTTGGGAGAAGACTTACGCCGAATGTTTGGCTTACGATGCTGGGATGATCTTCTTTTCCGATTTGAGTCACTTCAAGAATGACATTATCCGAGATGTGGATTTTACTGCCGACTTTTGCGGAGGATAAATCAAGACCGCCGATTAACAGGTTTTCAGCGAAATCACCTGGGCCGGCATTCAGATGATAGATTTCGTTTGTTTTATAGACGCTGTCCCAGCTGAGACAGGTAATCTGACGGCCCCAATCGCCTCCATGACCATCGCCTTCGATTCCAAAGCCATCAATAATATTCGCTTCAGCGATTTCCTTCTTAAGCTGGCCTCTTTCCGGACTGATAGAAATTGAGTAGATATACCCTGTATTCATATTGAATCCTTTCAAATTGTAATTTTTGCACCATATAATAAAAGCAAAGCAACATGGTATTCCTTGTCCTTTGCTTTCAAATAACTAATCGATTGAATGGTGACGCCAGCAGCAGTTTTTCCGGCAAGCTTTCCCCTTGCAGTTCTGTCCGCAGGAGACTTCGCTTGAGCCGCAGCTTGGGCACACATACTCCCCACGCTTGATTGCATCAAGGTTTTCGTAGCTTTCCATCCATTCCTTCCCGCAATGGGAGCACTTTACAGGACAAATATTCAATGTAAAGTTGCCGCCTTCGATGAGTATGGATTTTCCGTTGATCAAGCTGTCCGCGATTTTCTCTCTGGCAGAAATAAGGATACGCTGAAATGTTGGTCTGGAAACCTCCATCTTTGCAGCGCATTCCTCCTGTTCCATGCCTTCAAGGTCTTTTAGCCTGATTGCCTCAAGTTCCTCCAGCTTTAAAATATTCTTGTCCACTTCCGGGATATCCTTGTCGGATGGAATGAAGTAAGGTACGGTGGGAATGTTTTCAATTTTTCTCCATTTTGTTGGTCTTGCCATTGCTTATCAACTCCATTATTAAAAATCCACTTTACGATAACAGTTTATCGGCATAAACAAAATATGTCAATGATTCAATTTGTCAGGCTTTAATTGTATGGCGATTAAATATTTAAATTAGTAATTGACATATGCCCATAATTATTTATACTGTAATTAAAGAGAAAAGTCAATAGGGAGGTTTGAAAATGAAAATTGCATTTCCTGTTAGTGAAAAATCGATCGAATCTGATATCTATGATTCTTTTGGCAGAGCTCCGTACTTCGTAATTTACAATACCATTTCGAAGGATATAGAATATTTGGATCATAGAGCAGTGGTTGCTCAGGGAGCAGGCGGAATCAGGGCGGCGCAGGTCCTGGTTGATCAAGGGATAAAGGTGATTATCGCGCAGCAGTGTGGAGAAAACGCAGAAAAACTCCTGAGAAAAGCAGAAGTTTTGATCTACAAGGCATCAGTAGGATCTATTCGGGATAATATAGAAGCATATCTAAATGATCAGCTCAATCTACTTAACGAGTTTAAATTCAAAAAAACGGACCTGTGATAATTTCAATGAAATTTGTGACAATGTTACGGAGAAATATCGCAGAAAATACTATAATTTGTTTTAGCTTAATAAAAAAACAGGGTATAAATGGCATATAAATTTAAAAATTGCCGTATCAGTATAACTATGGAGTAAACAATGATAAGCGAAAACGAACTGCAAGACAGGATCAAAATCAGATATGAGGGAGAAAGCTCGCAGGATTGTGTTCTAAGCTGCGGAAACACATTACAGGAATTAGACATTAAATTTGGTGAAATAATTCTTGATCTGGGGTGCGGCAGAGGAGAAGACACAATTGAAGCCGCTATAATGGTCGGACCGGAAGGTATGGCTATTGGTCTAGATCTTTCAGAAGCTATGATAATTGAGGCGATTTCCCGTGCCACAAATAAAAAGGTTACAAACGCCGTTTTTACCAAGGGGAAAATTGAAAGTCTACCCTTTCCTGAGAATTCCTTTGATGCCGTAATGAGTAATTGTGTCATCAATCATGCGCAGGACAAGAGTAAAGCCTATCGTGAGATTCACCGAGTATTGATACCGAACGGCCGGTTTGTAGTAGCGGATGCAATGTCAAAATATCCGCTACCTGCAGAAGTGAAAGATGATCCTGAGGCTTGGGCTCAATGCTTCGGCGGTGCAATCACCGAAGAAGAATATCTTGACAGTATTTTAGAGGCGGGTTTTAGAAAAGTTGAAATACTGAGCAGGCGTGAATATATAAAAAACGGATATGATTTCATCAGTTTAACAATAAAAGCTGTGAAATAAATGCACTCAAGGAGGTGATGTGAATGAAGAAAGTTACGACGAAGACTGCGAAAGCTACTTGTTGTGCGAACTTTACAACAGCACAATGCTGCTCAAAAGCATCAAAGGTGGTAGCCGGCTGTCACAATTAACGACGTGAGGCAGCTTCCATGCTGCCTCAATTTCCCAAATAACTCTCGGAGGATGAAATGATCATACCTAAGAATAATATAATCGTAACATTGGATAAGCGCGAACCTGTTGAATATGCAATTCTGAACCCGATTTCCGGCAGTTTTGATATTATGAGCGAGTTGGAATACAAGCAGTATTGTGAACTGGAATCCGGAAAAGATATAACTCCTGAAATGACAGAGTATCTCATTGAAAGGGGATATTTGTTCAAAGAGCAGCGGGATTATGAGAGGTCATGGAATGAAGCTTATGACGAGTTCCATAAAGAAATAAGGGATTCCCAGATTCAATTGATGCTTATTCCGACTTATTCCTGCAATTTGGCGTGTACATACTGTTTTCAGCATGGCATTGACGGAAGACCATCGTTAATAACCAGAGAAGCCATCGATGGTTTTTTTGATTATATACAGAAAGAGTTTGCAGATGCAAAGATAAAACCGTTTATAACATTGTTTGGCGGTGAGCCCCTTATTAATTCAAAGGCACAAAGAGAGATCATTGAGTATATCGTCGAGCAATGTGTCGAACTGGATTACGAACTTTCTGCTGTAACGAATGGTTATGACTTTGCTGAATATGCAGATATGCTGAAAAGAGCTAAAATTAAAGAAATCCAGTTTACACTGGACGGAACTCAATCCGTTCATGATCAAAGGAGAATGACGGCAAATCATAAGGGTTCCTTCGATAAAGTTCTGGCGGGGATTGAGAAGGCTGTCTTATATGGTATGCCGGTGAATCTGAGAACCGTAACGGATAAGCATAATATTGATGATCTTGTGAATCTCGCGGAATTACTTGATCAAAAAGGTTGGCTCAATTTGCCCCCGGAACTGTTCAAAACACAAGTCGGGAGAAACTATGAACTCTTCGAATGCTATGAAAAGCCGGAACATCTTTTCTCCCAGGCTGAATTATGGGGGTATGTATCCCGGCTGGCGGAACAATATCCGGTTGTGAAGAAATTTCACCGTCCCGATTTCATGGGACTGCGATATTTGGTCGATACCGGAGAAATGTATCTGGCAAGCTTCGACACCTGCCCGGCAGCTAAAACAGAGTGGGTTTTTGATCTTTATGGTGACATTTACGGTTGTACGGCAAGCTGCGGCAGAGAAGATTTTAAATTGGGAACATATTGGCCTTCTGTGCAGAAAAATGAAACAGCGATACAAAACTGGAAGAAGCGGGATGTTGCTAATATTGAAAAATGCAAGAGCTGCAAATACGATGTGATCTGCGGCGGGGGGTGCGGAGTTGTTGCTGCAAACAAGAATAATGGAGAGATTCTATCGCCGGACTGCCGGCCGATCCAGGAGCTTTACGATATAGGACTTAATTTTTATCGGGATGATATCAAAATTTATGAAGATACTGAAGCAGCCGTTAAGCCAACCGCTGAAGAAAAAACAAAAGCTAAGGCCGGCTGTATTATTTGCGGGAGCTCCCTGGTTTACAGCGAGCACGCAGAGGACCATGTATGTAGTATCTGTGGAAAAACTTATTCTTCCAATATCAGATGTATCCAAGGACACTATGTATGTGACCGATGCCACAACGGCGATGTTCTGGATCATATGGTGGACTTGCTGATCAAGTCTGCTGAGAAAAATCCTGTTCGTCTTGCCGAAATGGTTTTCGATATGCCAACAATGAAGATGCATGGGCCGGAGCATCACAGCATGGTGCCGGCAGTGCTTGAGACGGCTCACCAAAATATTTTAGGAATCCGAGACACAAGTAAAATACAGGAAGCAATCAAAAGAGGAAAAGACATCAAGGGAGGAAGCTGCGGATTTCACGGGAACTGCGGAGCCTGCGTAGGAACCGGGATTGCCGAATCAATATACCTTGGCGCAACCCCAAAATCGAAAGACGAAAGAGGCAGGGCAATGCTGGCGACTAGTAAAGCATTATTGGCAGTCAGTGAATTAGCCGGACCTCTTTGCTGTAAACGGGACAGCATTACATCGATCAAAACATACATGAATATGAGCGACCGCTATAAAGGTGCGGATCATTATCAATATTCCTGCAGACACTATATATTTAACCCGGATTGTCTAGGACTTAAATGCCCATATTTTCCGATTAGTAATAAGTAATAATTAAAGGAGTGATATCATGAGTAAAAAAATCCAGTATATGAACACGGCAGAATTCGAGGAATTACTTAAAAACAGCGATAAACCTATCATTTTGGACTTTTTCTCCGATGACTGCCCGCCATGTGATGTTCTGGCACCGATCTATGAAAAAATGGCTGAAAAGTATGGCGATTATATAAGTTTTGCAAAGATCATGCGTCAGGATAATCGTGAACTTGCATTGAGATTTGGAGTTACGGGAAGCCCCACGGTTCTTTTCTTTAAAAATGGCGAAGAGATTGGGAGCAGGCTTAGCGGTTTTATGACAAAACCACAAGTCAGGAAAGCAATTGAAGAAATTTTGGGAGATGTAATACCCCCTTCACCTATACAAAGAATTGACTGTGATCTTTTAATCCTGGGCGGTGGCCCGGCTGGTTTGACCGCGGGGTTATATGCCGGGAGAGCGAAACTAAACACAGTAATTGTTGAAGAAAGCATTTGTGGCGGACAGGCGGCTTCTACAAATCATATCGCCAATTACCCTGGGACAGAAGGCGCTATTAACGGAAAAGTTTTAACTGAGAATATGAAAAACCAGGCATTATCTTTCGGTGTAAGGATCGACGATTTAAAGGAAATATTCGAAGTGAAACTGGAGGGAACGGAAAAATATATACGAACGGAAGATACCGAATATTATGCGAAAGCAATCATTTTAGCAACAGGCTCAAGACCGAGAGCTCTTGAAGCAGCCGGCGCGGAGGAACGGAAAGGCAGAGGAGTACATTACTGTGCAACCTGTGACGGAGCAATGTATGAAGGTGCCGATGTTATTGTAATAGGAGGCGGCAGCGCGGCAATCGAAGAAGCGGTATTTCTCACAAGATTTGCAGATCATGTAACGATTGTTCATCGAAGAGACGGATTCCGCGCGGCTCAGATTGAGCTGGATGAAGCCCGTGAAAATGACAAAATCACAATATTGACCAATAAAGTCGTTAAGGAAGTCGTTGGAGGAGAATTCGTTTTGAAAGAAGTTGTATTGAAGGATGTAAAAACAGGCAAAGAAGAGATCCTAAAGGCAGCAGGAGCTTTCGTCTATGTCGGGAATGATCCACAGACGCAGATGTTCAAAGACCAGGTTAATTTGGATGAAATGGGGTATATTATAGCATCGGAGGACACAAAGACAAATGTGCCGGGTGTCTTTGCGGCGGGAGATGTTAGGACTAAATCTGTGCGTCAAGTCGCAACAGCTACATCCGATGGAGCAATTGCTGCCATTATGGCAGAAAAATATCTCGTTTCATTAAAATAGTCGATTATATAAATCAAAGCCGCCATGAACGGGCGGCTTTCTGGCGGTTGGTAAATAGCATGGTTTTGCGAACATAATGGTATCAGAAGTATATAATAATCCAATAGGAGGTATGTTATATGTGTAAAGAACCTAAATTTTATAAGTGTAAGCATTGCGGTAAGGTTGTAAGCCTGTTCCGAGATACAGGTGTGCCGACAATCTGCTGCGGCGAGCAGATGGAAGAAATTAAAGCCAATACGACGGATGCTGCGCAGGAAAAGCATGTTCCGGTTGTAACTGTGGAGGGGGATAAGGTTTCTGTTAAGGTTGGGAGCACACCACATCCGATGACAGAAGAGCACAGAATTGTATGGATCTATCTTCAGACAGAAAAGGGAGAGCAGCTGAATTGCGTTGATACAAAGGATAAAGCAGAGACCTGTTTTAAAATCTGTGATGACGACAAAATCATTGCGGTGTTTGAATACTGCAATCTTCATGGTCTATGGAAAGCCGATTACAAATAAAGAGAAGGTATTATATTTGCCAACAGCCAAAAGCGGTCATCACGGCCGCTTTTATTAATATCTGGTAAGTTTGGTGATGTAGTCACTGTTAATAATGGGAAAAGGATTTATGATAAACTAAATTGCGATTTGTGCAAAGAAATAGATAACATAGGAGGAGGTTATATATGCTAAGAATGATAATCGGAGCAGCAATCGGAGGAGCCTTAGGCTTTGCGTATTATAAGTTCGTTGGGTGTTCATCGGGGACCTGTCCAATCACGTCAAAACCCTTGAACTCAATTTTATATGGAGCAGTGATGGGATTGTTGATAAGTTGACTGTATAATGAAATTTTATCTGAAATCAGGGAGTACAAAATGAAACATTCAAAGCAGTTGAGACTGGAGAATCCGATAAGAGTTATCGAACTAGATCCATACGGGACTTTAAAAAGAATCAACGTTGATTCAAATGATGTTATATGTGATGTGGGTGCAGGAAGCGGCATTTTTACAATACCAGCAGCAAAATCAACGGGAAATCGGGTATATGCCCTTGAAACGGATCACGAGATGCTGGAAATCATTAAAAAGAAGGCTAAAAGCGAGGGACTGGCGAATATCGATCTGATTCAAGTAGAAGGCGATAATATTCAAATCAGTGATAAGACGGTCGATGTTGTATTAATGGCAACCGTACTGCATGAGATAGAGAATCGATCCGTCTTTCTAAGTGAGATTAAACGAATTTTGAAAACAGACGGAAAGATCGTGCTGATTGAATTCTATAAACATGAAACTCCGTTTGGACCGCCTGTATCGCATAGGATTTCCAGAGAGGAAGTTATAAAGGCAATGGATGAAACGGGATTTTTCAACTCAATGGAATTTGCCCTGGGCGATAATTTCTACTGTATAGTTTTTGAGAATGGAGCAAATAGAAAATGAAAATATATGACTTAATCATAATCGGAGCAGGCCCTGCTGGGCTGTCAGCTGGAATTTACGCTGGAAGAGCGATGCTGGACACATTAATTATAGAGAAAGACTTAGAGGGTGGTCAGATTCTGCAGACATCTGAGATAGAAAACTATCCTGGTTCACTTGACATCGAAAGCGGCCCGACGCTCATTGACCGAATGATTGAGCAAGTTAAGAAGTTTGGTGTTGATAAAGTAAGAGATACTGTAGTTGATGTTGCTCTTGATGGAGAAATAAAAGCTGTAAAGTGTGATAAAGAAACCTATCATGCAAAGACAATCGTTATAGCCGGAGGAGCTTCCGCTGTTCCGATTGGAGTTGAAGGGGAGGAAAAGTTCAGAGGCAGGGGCCTCTCATATTGTGCGACTTGTGACGGCCCATTTTTCAGAGGTTTGAATGTTTATGTGGTCGGCGGCGGTGATTCGGCGATCCAGGAAGCATTATATCTTACCAAGTTTGCTAAAAAAGTTACAGTTATTCATAGGCGTCAAGAATTGAGAGCAGCTAAATCAATCCAAGAGAAGGCATTTAGAAATGAGAAAATCGACTTCATGCTTGATACCGTTATCAAAGAGATTCATGGCAGCGACGTAATTGAAGGCATGACGCTGGAAAATGTTAAGGATGGCAAGATTACAGAGATAAAGGCAGATCCAAACGATGGGACTTTTGGAGTCTTTGGTTTTGTTGGTTATAAGCCAAAGTCTGATCTATATTCCGGTAAACTCCATATGGAGAACGGCTATATTATAACGGATGAAAATATGCGCACGAATATTCCAGGAGTTTTTGCGGCAGGAGATATCAGGAAAAAGAGCTTAAGGCAGGTTGTAACGGCGGTTGCGGACGGAGCGATTGCAGCGGTACAGGCAGAAAAATATATCGAAGCATTGAAGAGTTAATCCCGCTTAACGTCTTATACAGTAGATGAAGAAAATAGAAAGCTTAAGCAGATCGGTATAAACGGAAGCCATTTAAGGTGAAATTCTTAACTGGCTTTTTTTATACGAAAAACCTCGTGGTCCTTAGTCAAGGGCAAGAGATTGCTCGATAATAAATATTTTTAATTCTAAGTATTGACAAACACATAGATGAGTATTAATATATACATATTCCCATATAAGCATATGAGTATGCAACGTAAATTGTTTAATCGGAAAGGAGCTCACAATGAATCAATTAATAAATGTTTTTAAAATATTATCGGATGAAACAAGGCTTAGAATCGTAGTTCTCTTAGCGCAGCAGGAACTTTGTGTTTGCCAGCTTTGCGGTATTCTTGATGTATCTCAACCCAAAGTATCAAAAAACCTATCAAAATTAAGAGATATGAACCTGGTTATTGACGAAAGAAAAGAAAAGTTTGTTTATTACAAACTCAAGACTGATAATGCAGTTTTAACAAATACTATAGATAATATTTTAAACGATTTAGAAAAATATCCTCAACTGGCATTGGATAAGAACAGGCTTATTGATAAGGAAAAATATTTAAATCAATGTTGTATTGATCAATAGAAGACGAAGTTGAAATGATTTGATCCAGGGAGACGATTTTATGATGATATTCGGATGGTTAAATGACCAATTACTTAAAATGGAGTGGCTTTCTAATCTTGTCACGCTATTAGTCGAGAAGGTTTTTGGACTAAGCGTTCAGGAAAGGTTAGGGGGCAGTATCCAGTTTTTCCTTTATGATGTTGTAAAAATATTTATATTGCTATCAGTGTTGATCTTTACAATATCTTATGTACAAAGTTTTTTCCCACCAGAGAGAACAAAACAAATACTTGGAAGGTATAACGGCATTTCGGCAAATATACTTGGAGCTTTGTTAGGGACCATAACGCCGTTTTGCTCCTGTTCTTCAATCCCCCTGTTTATTGGATTTACCAGCGCGGGACTTCCGCTAGGAGTTACTTTTTCCTTCTTGATATCCTCTCCGCTTGTCGATCTGGCGTCAGTTATTCTTCTTGCCAGCATATTTAACTGGAAAGTAGCAATTGCTTATGTATTGGTAGGACTTGTGCTTGCAGTAGTTGGAGGCACAATAATTAGCAAGGCGAAGCTGGAGAATTATGTGGAGCCTTTTGTCTACGGTAACAAGATAATAGACGTGGGGCAAGAAGAATTAACCAGAGCGGACCGGATAAATTTTGCGAAAGATCAGCTTAAGGATATTGTAAAAAAAGTCTGGATTTATATTCTGATAGGAGTTGGCATCGGAGCGGCGATTCATAATTGGATACCGGAAGATATTATCTCCGCAGTGCTGGGCCAGGACAAGTGGTTTTCTGTACTTGTCGCAACTTTCGTTGGAGTGCCGATGTATGCTGACATATTCGGAACGCTCCCGATTGCTGAGGCATTGGTTTTCAAAGGCGTTGGACTTGGGACCGTATTGTCATTCATGATGGGCGTTACGGCGTTGTCTCTTCCGTCGCTGATCATGCTGAAGCAAGTAGTTAAAACAAAGCTGCTCGCAGTATTTTTCAGTGTTGTAACGATTGGAATCATTATCATCGGATACGCTTTCAATATTTTTGGATACCTACTGATGTAACATTATAAAGATCTCTTGAACCGGCCAAAAAACACTTCACATACAATCTTTCAAAAAATATAAAGTCATCTAAGGAGTTTTATTATTATGGATAAGAAAAAAATAATACCCATTCTCGGGTTTGCAGGTTTTGTCGCAATGGCTGATAACTGGGTGGTATCACCAATTCTGCCTTCGATTGCTCAGAATTTGAACGTAGATATTGCGTCAGCTTCTATTGTCATTACAGCATATATGCTGCCATTTGGTCTGTTCCAGTTGTTGTATGGATATCTGGCAGAACGATTTGGGAAAAGGCAGGTGATTACCTTTGCCATTTCGATGTTTACAATTGCCACTGCGCTTTGCGCTTTTGCCGTTGCAATTCCTGATCTTGCAGCGTATAGAGCACTAACAGGAATGTTCGCGGCTGCAATAATGCCGGTTTCGCTTGCCTTGATTGGCGACGTATTTCCAGTAGAAGAAAGGCAAACGGCAATTGGTTCCTTTATGGGAATGTCTTTCCTTGGACAGGGATTAAGCATGGCGATTGGCGGTTCAATTGCGTATTTCCTGAATTGGAGAGGTGTTTTCGGTGTTTACGCGGGGCTAGCAGTTCTTTCTTCTATCCTGTTGTTCACCATCGGCAAAAATATACCTTCAACAAAAAATAAGGATACGAAAGCATTAATGCCTTATATCAATATATTGAAAAACCGTTCCAGCGCAATTATCTATGCATTAGTTGTCTTTGAAGGAATCTTTCTAATTGGTTCGTTTTCATTTCTTGGTGGTTTTATAAAACAGGAATTTGATATGAATAACTTTGTGATTGGAATGGTTATGACCGCTTTTGGAATAATGGCCTTGTTAGCAGGAAGAAGAGCAGGAAAGATAGCTGGCAAGATAGGTCGCAAGAAAACAGCAGTAATAGGTCTTAGCTTTGCATTTATTGCAGATATACTGTTAGTCACAATTGGAAACTTTTTACCAATTGTCATAATTGCAGTTGGCTTGATGGGATTTGGTTTTATGATGGCACATTCTACATTCCTTACGATCGCAACAGAATTTGCTGCGAAAGGAAGAAGTTTTGCTATGTCGCTTGTTGCATTCTGCTTCATGGGCGGCGGCGGTATTGGAACTGCAATTGGCGGCAGGATTGTTGCCGCATCAAGTTTTGAAAACTTATATGCGATTTATGGTGTAGGGCTTTTACTAGTGACAATTAGTGTACTAATTGTGAAGAGCAGCTTTAAAATAAGCATCCAACAAAAAATATAAAATAAAAGTTAGACTTTTAGATTGGAGATGAAGCATGTTAAAAATGATGAATGTCAATGTTACCTTAACCGGAAACAATGATAAGGCAGAAATATTAAAAGAAATAAGCTTGACATTAGAAAATAATAAAATTTATGTAATCACTGGCCCTAACGGCGGTGGAAAATCTACGATTGCAAAATCTATCATGGGGATCATTCCGATAAATGGTGGACAAATCATTCTTGATGACACTGATATTACTGACAAAAATATTACAGAGCGAGCTCAATTAGGTATTGGTTACGCCTTTCAAACACCTGCCAGATTCAAAGGTTTAAAAGTGAAAGAGATGTTGGATTTGGCAGCAGGGGAAAATAAGGTAGACAACTGTCAGATTCTATATGATGTTGGTTTGTGCGCGCAGGACTATCTTGATCGTGAAATCGATTCGACTTTTTCGGGCGGCGAATTAAAACGAATCGAAATCGCTAGCATTCTTGCCAGAAAATTAAAAGTTGCTGTATTCGATGAACCGGAGGCAGGAATCGATTTGTGGAGCTTTCACAGATTGACTGAGACGTTTGAAAAAATGCATCAAAAATACGATACAACTATAGTTATCATCTCCCATCAAGAACGTATTTTAAAGCTGGCTGATGAGGTGATTTTAATAGAGGATGGGACTGTCGGCAAAATAACAAGTCACGAAGAATTTTTAAAAGAAATAGCTCATCTTGATTCAGATTGTAATTGCAGAAATGACTGTATTAAAGGAGGTACTCAAGGTGCTGAATGCGGTAGATAAAAAACTATTGGAAGAAGTGGCCGATTTACATGATGTGCCTCAGGGGGCATATAATATTCGAAAAAATGGTGAAGGAATCAGCCGAAATACCACGGCGAATATTGATATTGTAACAAAACAGGACAAGCCGGGCATCAACATTATTATAAAGCCAAAAACAAAGGGCGAAAGTGTACATATTCCGGTTATTATTTCAAAAGAAGGGCTGAATGATACAGTCTATAATACTTTTGAAGTAGGGGAGGATTCGGATGTTCTAATCGTGGCAGGATGCGGAATTCACAATTCGGGTAGCGAAAAAGCACAGCATGATGGTATCCATGAATTTTTCGTGCGCAAGGGCGCTCATATGAAATATATAGAAAAGCATTATGGAGAAGGTGATGGCACCGGTGAGAGGGTTTTAAACCCTAAAACCATTATTGAAGTAGAAGAGGATGGCGTGGCAGAACTTGAAATGATTCAAATCAAAGGCGTGGATAAAACGATAAGAGACACCGAAGTAGTTCTTCATAAAAATGCCCGTTTAATTGTAACGGAGAGATTACTCACCTATCTGGATCAAAATGCAGAATCCAACATCACTGTGGAGCTAGTAGGGGAGGACTCAAGCGCCCAAATCATCTCGCGTTCCGTAGCACAGGATGATTCAAAACAGATTTTTCATTTAAACCTGCGCGGGCACGCAAAATGCCGTGGACATATTCAATGCGATTCAATCATAATGGACAATGCCCAGGTATCATCTATTCCCGAGATTTCAGC
Source organism: Sinanaerobacter chloroacetimidivorans (assembly GCF_018128545.1). Classification (GTDB taxonomy): domain Bacteria; phylum Bacillota; class Clostridia; order Peptostreptococcales; family Anaerovoracaceae; genus Sinanaerobacter; species Sinanaerobacter chloroacetimidivorans. Next base: position 93,323 of record NZ_JAGSND010000007.1, read on the forward strand.
CTTTCATTCCGATGCTCAACTGATTCATGAGGCAGCGATCGGAAAGATCGCATCCGATCAGCTTACGAAGCTGATGACATTGGGACTGACAGAGAAAGAGGCTGAGGATACTGTTTTAAGAGGATTTTTGGGATAGATAAACTAACAATTAGTACATTGCCGTAAAAAACAACTGTAAAATAAACATTTGATAAAATAGCATAACTGAGGAGGATAAAATTATGGAAAAAGAGAAAGTTTTCGAACAAATAAAAAAAGAGATGGGGGAAGTGCCTAAACCGCTTGAAAACCTTGCTTCTCTTGATATGAACATTTTAATGGGACATCTTGAAGCAAAGAGAAATGCGTATGCGGGTGAAAGTCTTGATAAGAAGACAAAATCACTTATTGCATTGGCTGTGGGAATCGCAACGGATTCGCAGAGCTGCATCATGAACAATGTGAAGGCCGCTAAGAAAAACGGCGCTTCGACTGCGGAAATCATGGAAGCATATTCAGTAGCAAAGTTTTCAAAATCAGCTTCTTCTATTTCAGGCTTTGCTTCGGCCATGGAGTGGCTTTTAACCAATCGTGGTGAAGAGTGATGCCAGAACACAATCATGATCACAACCATGCCGAAGCAGGACATTCTCATGATATTTCAAGCTTATCGGGCAAAAAAATATTCTGGGTGACTCTGCTGAATGCAACGATAACGGTTGCTGAAATTGTTGGAGGAATATTTTCGGGGAGTTTGGCATTATTGTCCGATGCTGTCCACAACCTAAGTGATACAGCTGCGATTGCGCTATCCTACTTTGCAAATAGGATAGCACAAAAACCAAAAGATGCCAAAAGGACATACGGATATAAAAGAGCGGAGATCCTTTCGGCACTTATCAATTCTATTGTGTTATTAGCGATATCAATCGTTTTAATATTTGAAGCATTTAAAAGGTTTATGTCACCTGAAAGCATTAACGGAACTTTGATGATAGTAGTAGCATCCATCGGACTTATCTCTAATTTTGTTTCTGTATTTTTGCTGGAGAAAGACTCGCGTGAAAACCTGAATATTAAATCAAGCTATTTGCATCTGATAAGCGATACTGTTTCATCAATTGGAGTTTTAGTGGGTGGTGTGGCGATAAAATTATGGGACATTGTATGGATAGATCCATTAGTCACTGTGCTGATCTCGCTATATATTTTAAAGGAAACCTGGCAGGTTATAAGAACCACTGTTGATATATTAATGCAGTCCTCGGCAACGCTGGACTATAATGGAATAAAAAATGATATTGAAAAAATTGACAGGGTAAAAAACATCCATCACGTTCATTCGTGGATGATCAATGAAAAAACCATCTATTTTGAGGCTCATATTGATATGGAAGATATGCCGCTGTCAGAAGCGGAAAAAATTTACGATACAATTGAACATTTCCTGAAAGAGCATTATGGAATCAGCCATATAACGCTACAAGCGGAAGTTGATAAATGCAGCGATAAGAATATTTTTAAGATTTAGTTTAATTGTAGAAAGACAGAAAGTTGGTGGAAAATTTTGAATACTGCTTTATACGTTGTTACCGTAGTATTGCTAATTATTTCATACTATAAAGATAAAAAGAAGACAAAAATGTCTTTGAAAAAAGCTTGGAAGGCTTTTGAAAACATATTACCGGAATTCTTGGTTGTGATTTTACTGGTTGGCGTTCTGCTTGCTGTAGTAAATCCTGATGTTATATCAAAAATTATTGGATCTGATTCGGGGTGGGTAGGCGTAATACTGGCGGCGATTGTTGGATCTATCACCTTGATACCGGGATTTGTTGCTTTCCCGACCGCTGCAATGCTTTTGCAGGGCGGTGCGGGGTATATGCAGATTGGAGCTTTTGTTTCTACACTTATGATGGTTGGTGTCATTACAATGCCGGTTGAAATCAAATACTTTGGACAAAAAATAACCATATATAGAAACATTCTGGCATTTCTCTTCTCTTTTGTTGTTGCGTATATTATTGGTTTGGTGGTGACTGGCATATGAAAACAATTTTAAAAAGATACAGGGCTTTTATAATCGTAGCCGTTGCTATTTTGATACTCACGATTTTTAATTTTGAACTTGGGATGAAGGCGTTAAATATAACAGCCTATTCCTTTAAGGAAATGATCCTTGTAATTCCGCCTGTCTTTGTTCTCTTAGGACTTCTTGATATTTGGGTGCCCAGAGAAATAATGATAAAATATATGGGAGAGGGTTCAGGCTTGAAAGGAATACTGTTATCCATTTTTATTGGATCTGCCGCGGCCGGCCCCCTTTATGGCGCATTTCCTGTTGCAGCCGTATTTATGAAAAAGGGAGTCAAGTTCAGTAATATCTTGATTTTTATCGGTGCCTGGTCAACAACAAAGATCCCAATGCTACTCTTTGAGGTAACATCCCTTGGGATGAAATTCACCGTAACCAGATTACTGATAGATATCCCGGGAATTATAATTATAGCAGCTATTTTAGCGAAGTTGGTTTCGAAAGAGGAAGTCAAGAAAATATATCAAAATGCAGAAAAATTTGATCAGTAAAGTTTAAATGAAATAAACGAGAGGAGTGCAATAAAGATGATTATTAAAATTTTAGGAACAGGTTGTTCCAAATGCAAGAAGTTAGAAGCAAATACGAGAGAAGCCGTTAAGGAGCTAGGCATCGAAGCAAGTATTGAAAAGGTTGAAAATGTTCAGGATATTATGGCCTATGGAATTATGAGTACACCGGCACTGGTTGTCGATGAGCAGCTTAAAGTAGTTGGAAGAGTTCCATCTGTTGATGATATTAAAAAGTATTTTTAGGCTTGATTAAATGAAAAGCGTTGGACTGAAAGGCTTTGCTGATGGAAGGAATCTCCCAATCTTTACTTCACTTCTTACAGACCACAGAATTTAGAAAGCACCTCTTGACATAAGCTGTCCAGCAATAATATTTGTAAACGCGAATAAAAAGGAAATTAAAACATGATAACAGATTGACAATTATCGATATGAAGCATAGTATATAACATATCGACAGATATAGATATGAGGTGAAGCGATTGGGAAATCGATATGAGAATAATGCAAAGGTCTTTAAAGCTCTTTGCGATCCAAACCGGCTGATGATTATTGAAATGCTGCAGAATGGCGAAAAATGTGCCTGCAAAATCTTGGAAGAGCTTAATATTGGGCAGTCCACTTTGTCGCATCATATGAAGATACTATGTGAATCGGGACTTGTCAGCAGTCATCGGGATGGAAAATGGATGCATTATTCACTAGATAAACAGGGCTGTGAAACAGCAAAAAAACTATTAGTTGAAATTACAACTAGTAAATAGTAAGTTATTACAACTTTAAATGAGTTATTTGGGAGGTTAGTATGAAATCCTGTAAGAACTGTGGTTTAGGTACAAAAGAAAATAATGGGCTTATAAGTTGTTTCAAAGACAAAACGTTGAAACAACCAGAAGAGGATAAGGAAGGTTGCCTTTATTACATTGAGACAAGAAGTGAAGAAGATGAACCACTTACCCCGTTTCAACATTTGCTCTTAAAAGAAGATGAATTAAAGGAACGCAAGATGAAAGGTGTAACCCCTATCATTTTTTGAAATCGATGATTCTTGTGAGGTATTCAAAGTGGTAAAAAAAATTGATTGCTCCATAGCCGTTTTAGGAGGAGGTCCTGCGGGATATGTGGCAGCGATACGCGCTGCACAGCTGGGTGCTGAGGTAGTCCTTATTGAGGAATCGGAACTGGGTGGTGTATGTCTGAACAGCGGCTGTATCCCAACAAAGGCTTTGCTGAAAACTGCAGAAACAGCTGCGACCATTAAGGGAGCAAAGGAATTTGGTATTAATGGCAAGATGGAGAACGCTAACTGGGATCTTGCGGTTGCCCGGAAAGATCGAGTGGTAAAAAGCCTGAACACAGGTCTGGGGCAATTGCTCGATACACGGGGTGTTCGGATTATAAAGGGCAGGGGAACCGTTATAACCATTAATACGATTTTTGTCCAGACAATAGATGAAATCATTGAAGTCAACTGCAAAAAGATGATACTGACAACAGGCGCAGTTCCAATGAAACCACCGATCGACGGGATCGATTTAGATGGCGTTATCACAAGCAATGAGGCGTTGGATCTTGATTCATTACCTGAAAGCATCGTTATAATCGGCGGCGGTGTTATTGGAATCGAGTTCGCATCCTTGCTAAACTCATTAGGAGTTAAAACTACTATTATCGAACAGCAGGATACCATACTTCCGTTTGAGGATAAAGAAATCGTAACGGAATTACTTAAAATCATGAAACGTCAGGGAATTGCCTTCAAACTATCTGCATTGGTGTCAGAAATTCAAAAAACAGAGAATGGTCTTGCCGTGGTTTACTCCGTGGGCGGCAAATCATCAATTCAGGTCTGTGAAAAAGTTCTGGTTGCTGTAGGCAGAAAGTTGAATTCAGACATATTTCAGAACCTGCCTTTGCATATAAAAAAGGGTGCGATCGTTGTTGATGAAAATATGGAGACAAATATCAAAGGAGTATATGCAGCGGGTGACCTTACCGGAGGCAAGCTGCTTGCCCATCTTGCCTTTATGGAGGGAAAGACAGCAGCGGAAAATGCTTTGGGAATGAGTAGCAAAGTTAACTATAACGCCGTTCCTTCTTGCATCTACACGAATCCGGAGGTAGCATCGGTTGGCCTCACCGAAGAGGAAGCGAAGCAGGCTGGTATTTCTGTAAAAGTCGGCAGATTTAATTTCAGAAATAACGGTCGCGCTTTAACATTAGGAGAGCGCGAAGGTTTTGTTAAGGTAGTTGCAGATCAGGAGAATACAATTATCGGAGGGCAGATACTGGGTGCCGATGCTTCGGAAATGATTTCAGAGCTTACCCTTGCAATCACACTGAAAGCAAGAGCAGACACTCTGGCAGATATGATACATCCTCACCCAAGCTTAAGTGAAGCAATATGGGAAGCTTGTGCGGATGTTGCTGGCAGAGCAATTCATAAATAGGGGGATTATTATGGAAATCCTGCAAGAACAATTAAGAGCAAAAAAGGCAGGCATCTCATATGCAATGTTAACAGTGGCGGAGTCAGAGGGTACCACACCTTGCAAGCTCGGGAAGAAGATGCTCCTGCTTGAGGATGGAGCAACTTTTGGTACGATTGGAGGCGGCGAACTTGAGCGGCAAGCGCTTGAAGATTCTGCAAAAGCAATTAAAGACGGACAGAGTTTCTTTAAGCATTACGATCATAAGCCTACTTATGAAGAACCAGGTTTGGGGTGTAGCTTTAAAGTAAGCATACTTGTAGAAGTGGTTCGCCCTTTGTTGCAGCTTGTGATCTGTGGAGGTGGGCACGTAGGAAGTGCTGTGCTGCGTCTGGCTAAAAATCTGCATTTTGAAACTATATTAATTGATAACCGCGCAATAGACCAGATTCAAGATCAGATAGAACTTGCGGAGCGTTTTATCCCATGTGAGGCTTATGAGGCGGGAATTTTAAATGGAAATATCCGCGATGGGGCTTACTACATATGTTGCGCATCAACGCATACTCAGGATAAATCAGCCCTTAAGGGTATCCTGCAAAAGCGTTTTGCTTATTTAGGTATGCTTGGCAGTATGAGAAAGACCACAGAAATGTACCGTCAGCTAGAGGCAGAAGGCATTGGCCGGGAACTGATTGAGCAGATCCATTGTCCCGTTGGGCTGGATATCTGCGATATGTCTCCCGAGGAGGTTGCGTTTTCAATATTGGCCGAGATATTAATGGTTAAAAACAGTGGTACAGGGAAATCCCGCATGGATATTAGATAATAATTTATAATCAGGAGGTATACGTCATGGAAGAAAAAGATAAGTATGGATTTATTATGTGTGTTTGCACAGGGAAGTGCCCTGGATTTCAAGCAATGGACATTTGGGATTTTATCAATCAGGTAAGAGTTGAATTGCCGGTTGAATACGGATTCATTCATCCGCAGCTTTGCGAAGAGGATGGAGACCGGTTTCTTGCCGATTACTTAAAAGCGCATAGAAAGGTTATTATCGGAGCTTGTGCGCCTAATATGCAGAAAAAGATGTTTAAACAGGCGTTCAAGGATGCAGGGCTTGATGTGGAGAAGGATGCGGTCATGCTGGATATCAGAGATATGACCAACGAAAAAGCCTTTGAAATCGTGAAGAACGCGGTAAAAGAATTGGGATTTGAGGAGGTAGAGTAATGAGTGAATCAACCTTTATGGGTGTTCCAAGAGATAAAATCGACTGGAGTCCCCGCATTGACTTTAATAAATGCAATTACTGCATGGAGTGTGTTGAATTTTGCCCTCACAATGTATTCGAAGTTCATGAGAACGAAGAGCAAAAGTTTACTGTTAAAAATCCTGATAACTGTGTCGTGTTCTGCCGTGCTTGCGGGAAGACCTGCGGATTGGATGCGATCGATTTTCCAAACAAAAATGAAACCACAACTTATATAAAAAAGATCAGAAAGGAAGCGGAGGAAAATGAGTAAATCATACGCCATACTTCCCTGTAATGGGTTGGATAAATGTGCGGGATGTGTCTCGAAAGAAGTTGCCATCACGCTTTTAGAAAACACTGAAAGTGAAATCATCTGCCCTGTTTTCTACCGGGTGGCAGATGCGAAATATAACAAACTGGCGCAGGAGAAACCTTTGCTTGTTATTGATGGCTGCTCAACGCGCTGCGCAAGCAAGCTTGCCGCAGAGAAAAACTTAAAAATAGCTGAGAAAATAAATGTTACAGAGGAAGCAAAAGACAACGGTATAACTTTAAGCAATAATCTGCATATCGGTGAGAATGAATTAAAGCTTATAAAAGTGATTTCTGAAAAACTTACAACCGAACAGGACGCTATAGCCAGTTCTGAGGATTCAATTTCCTTCCCTGCAAACCTTACCTATGATTCTTATAAAAAAGACAAATTTGTTTTCCGTGTGCCGAAAGAACCTGGTTTCTTTTTTAATGAAAATGATGTGTGGGCTTATGTCGTGGGAAATAGGGCACGTATTGGCGTCACGGACTACGTGCAAAAAAGCCTGTCCGATATCATGTTTTTTACTCCGGCTTCCATCGGTAATGAAATTGAGCAGTTTGAAGAAGCCGGTTCCATTGAATCCGGCAAAGCAGTTTTTGAAATCGTGTCTCCAGTAGGAGGAAAAATTACTGCAATCAACGAAAAACTGATAGAGGCGCCGGAACTGATCAATCAAAATCCCTATGAGGAGGGATGGATCGCAGAGTTGGAACTGTCAGATTTTGAAAGCGATAAGGATTTGCTCCATGATTTCGATGGATACTATCCAGTGCTTAAACGAAAGGTAGATGAATTTCATGTCTAAAGTTAAAATAATTCCTTGCAGCGGCATTGGTAAGGTATTTGGATTAATGTCAAGGGAGGCCGTGCTGCAAGTTACTAACAATCTGTCTCCGGATACAGCTGAGACGGTATGTCTTGCGTATATTGTAACAGGTGATGACTCTGCCAGGGAAAAGGTTGAGGGATGCACGTGCGTTACAGTAGACGGATGCCCTGCTCTTTGCTCTGCTAAAAGCGTGGAGCAATCAGGAGGGATCGTAAAGGCAAAATATCGCGTAGTTGATGAAATGCGTAATCACAAGGGCGTCAATGCAGGAACAGGTACAGCATTGACTGAAGATGGCTGGAAGATTGTTGATGAGCTTGCGGAAAAAATCTCTGCAAAAGTTGCAGAACTGATAGAGGAGGAAAAGGTAAATGTCTGATATCCAAGTTGGAGTAATATCATGCAGCGGAGAGGAGTGCCTAGGTGGGACACTTTCCAGATTGGCAACAAGAAAGGTTATGGAAACGCTGCGGAAAGGAAAAGTAGTGTCACTCTGTCTGCCTCTTTACATTGCCGGCGGTGATGAGGAACGTGAATTTGCCAAAGAGTATCCTGTTATCGCTGTAGACGGTTGTGACAAGTGCTGTGCGAAAAGAGCTACATTGAAGTACAGCGGTGAGGTAAAGGATGCTCTTGTTCTTTCAGAATTACTTGGAGAAGATATTGCCCTTTCCAAAGTAGTTTCTGCCAGGGATTTAAAAGAAGAACACTACCATATGGCGAATAACATAGCAAAAGAAATATGCAAAAAGGTAGATGAAGTATTAGCTGAGTAAATTAACATAACGTCAAATAAATTATTGATGCCTTATAATAAATCCTTAAGGTAATAAGGGAGGATTCAATTAATGGATAACGATGATCGCGTTCAATGCTTTACCACCTGCCCAGGAGGATCGAATGTCTCATTGATGGCGTATAAAGCGGTAAGTGTATTAACAAAGGATGGAAATGGAAAGTTCATTCGACTAGCAGGTGAAAAGGCCCCGGAAAAAGACAAGCAGAGGCTGGCTGAGGCAAATGAATTTGCCAGTGAATGGATCTTGATCGAAGGATGTGACAAAGGTTGTGGTAAAAAGATCCTCGATGATTCGGGTATAAGTGTACAAAAGCATTTTTTAGTTACAAGCCTTGGCATCGAACGGGAAAACAGTATTAATTACAGCCCGGAGGAGTTGGAAAAAGTTATCACCGCAATCAAAGATCTTCTGGCAGATGCATAAGCAGGCTGTAACGCAGGGGGTAAGGGCTTGATTAATATCATCAATGATTCCACGGATCCGTATTTCAATCTAGCACTGGAAGAGTATTTTGTAAAATATAGGGACTTAAATGAAGACATCTTAATCCTCTGGCAAAATGAGCCGACGATCGTGGTTGGAAAGAATCAGAATACATATGAGGAAATAGATCTCGATTATGTAAAGAAGAATAATATAAATATTGTCAGACGTATGTCTGGAGGCGGTGCTGTTTACCACGATCTGGGAAACCTTAATTACACTATTATCAAGAATGATGGCCAGCACAAAAATGATTTTTCTTTTTTTGCTTTGCCGGTTATATCGTGCTTAGAGAAGTTTGGTATAGAGGCAACCTTCAATGGCAGGAATGATATTTTGATAGACGGTAAAAAGATTTCGGGGAATGCGCAGTATTTTTACAAGGAAAAGGTTCTCCATCATGGTACACTCCTGTTTTCAAGTGATTTAAACATTTTATCATTGGCACTGAACGTAAAAAAAGAAAAGATTGAATCAAAAGGAATCCAGTCTGTTAAAAGCAGAGTGACCAATATCAGTGAGTATGTTGAGGAAACAGTTTCACTGCCTGATTTTCGTGAAGCCCTAATCATCAGTATGTTTGGTGAAAACGAAAAAAACATCCAAAACTATAAACTGTCTGATGAAGATATTTCGGCAATCACACTGCTTAAAAATAAAAAGTACAGCACCTGGGAGTGGAACTTTGGACAGTCGCCGTCGATGAATTATGAAAAAGAAATCTGGTTTAATGCTGGAAATGTAACCTTGGCATTGAATATCAAGGGTGGGAAGATTGAACACTGCAAACTATATGGAGATTTTTTTGAAGTCAAGCCTATCGAAGAACTCGAACAACAATTTATAAATAAGCGATATGATAAGTCTGAATTAGAAGCTATCTTGTGTAATATTAGTATTTCTGATTATATCCTTTCACTAGATAATAATGAGTTTGTTAAGCTGCTTTTTTAGTAGTTAAATATTGAGGAGGTTAGGAAATAATGTTTAAAAAATGGTATCCTGTTATTGATTTTGTAAAATGTACGGAGTGCGGAACTTGTGTGGAGAAATGTCCTCATGGTGTTTATGCGAAAGAAAAAGCACCAACTCCAGTTGTAATTAAACCGGAAAAATGCATTTACAAATGCCATGGATGCGGCAACCGATGCCCGGTAGGTGCAATTACTTATGTTGGTGATAATACTGGTTGGACGCCGCCAAATGGAAAAAGTTCCGATAATGTGGATTGCGGCTGCGGTTCTGGTTGTGGTTGCGGAGGAAATTGCTAATGGAACAAGTGAAAAAGTCTAATTTTAAGTTTGTATTGTTACCGCTTGCTTTGGTAACCGTTGCTGTAGTAGTTTTATGTCATAAAAAATGCGGCAAAGACTGCTGCGGTTCGTGTTGTTAAACATATTAAATTTGGAGGATTACATACAATGGCAAACAATCAAAACGTAAGCACGCCGAAAAGCTTGGTAATAAAAATTGTAATCATAATCATTATAATTGCAGTCCTTGTTACGTTATGGTTCGTTAAAAACGCGGATGTTGAGAAAGGCGCTGACAATAATATAGATTCAGGCAGTATAACAGAAACCAAAGATATTAATCCTGATTTTGCACTTAATGTAACAGAGGCACTGGATCTTGAAAAACTTAAATCCTACGGAGTGCCAATCATAATCGATTTTGGTTCCGATTCGTGTATCCCTTGCAAGGAAATGGCGCCAGTTTTAGAGAAACTCAATGCTGAGCTGCAAGGTAAGGCCATTATTCGGTTTGTAGATGTATGGAAGTATCCGGACTTGGCACAAGACTATCCGCTTAGCGTAATACCAACTCAAATGCTTTTTGATAAGGACGGCAACCCATATACACCATCTGATCCCCAGGCATCTGGAATGACGTTGTATACTTCTCAGGATACCAACGAGCATATATTTACAACTCATGAAGGTGGCATGACGGAGGATATGATGCGCGGGGTTCTTGCGGAGATGGGGCTGGAGGAATGATCAATCAATTTCTTGAAATGTTGTCGGCACTCATAGCTGAGAGTTTTTGGCTGGCACCGCTATTGGCACTGCTTGCAGGAGTGCTAACTTCCGTTACTCCGTGCGCACTGTCGAGTGTCCCTCTCGTGATAGGATATGTCGGGGGTACCGGCAACAACGATCCGAAAAAAGCATTTAGATTATCAGCTACGTTTGCTCTTGGTATGGCAGCCACATTCACTGCTCTTGGTACAGCTGCTTCGTTGCTAGGCAATCTAATGGGGACTTCCAGCAGGTGGTGGTATATTGCTCTTGGTATCTTGATGCTGTTAATGGCACTGCAAACATGGGAAATATACTATTTTATCCCCCCAACATACCTTACAAGCAAAACAACAAAAAAAGGTTATATAGGGGCATTCATTGCAGGAATATTAGGCGGGATGTTCTCCTCACCTTGCGCTACCCCGGTTTTAGTTGTTTTGCTGGGTATCGTTGCCCGAAGTGGCAATATATTATGGGGCGTTGTTCTTCTCTTACTTTACTCAATTGGCCATAGCACGCTGGTATTGATTGCGGGAACATCAATTGGATTCGTAAACAAGGTAACTTCCAGCAGAAAATATGGTGCCTTCAGCAAATTGCTTAAATATGCGATGGGAACAGTAATACTATTGATTGCGTTTTATATGTTTTATATGGGATTCTAAAAAGATATGAGAGTATTATTCAGATGAGGTGGATGATGCAGGAAAAATCAGATGCGGCACAGATTGAAAAAATGTGGGAAGAGTTAAGCAAACCCCTTAAGAGGTTTATTAAATTACGTGTGAAAAGCGATCAAGATGCAGAGGATATTCTGCAGAACGTGTTTTATAAAATACAAACGAACATTGGTGGCTTAAGAGACGTTGACAAATTGAACTCCTGGATCTATACAATTGCAAAAAATTCTATCGCGGATTTCTATCGGATAAAAAAATTTGAAACGGAGGTCTTCGAAACGCCAGAGGAATTAGCTAGCGTGACTGATGATGAATCAACTGCAAACGAAGAGATTGCACAATGCTTAAAATCTATGATCATGTACCTGCCGGAAAAATACAAAGAAGCTATTCTTTTAACAGAATATCACAATCTAACCCAGAAGGAACTGGGCGAGAGGACCGGTTTATCTGCTTCCGGAGCTAAGTCAAGGGTTCAACGGGCAAGAGGAAAGCTGAAGGAAATGCTTTTGTGTTGCTGCCAGCTTGAATTTGATCGCCGTGGAAATGTTGTTGACTATAAACATAAAAGCGATGATTGTAAATTTTGTTAATAGAAAGTTTTGAAAACCTGCGTCCTTTTTCTTTTTGCCATGTCTTTATATATGTTAAGTCGAAGTGACGACCTATAGAAAGGAGATTTTTTAAATGGTTAAAAGAATGAATTCGGCAGGGTGCTGTTCTTGCGGTTCTGGCTGCTGTGAAGAACCTGCGAAAAACGAAATGGAGGAAAAGCGGATAATCATTGACTTTCTGTTCCTTGATTTGAACGTTTGCGCGCGCTGTCAGGGAACAGATACAAGCCTTGATGAGGCTCTTTTGGAAGTATCGACGGTTCTGAAGGCTACAGGTGTTGAAGTGGAGGTAAATAAAATAAATGTTGTCAGTGAAGAGCTTGCTGTGCAGCATAAGTTTATCAGCTCCCCTACGATCCGCGTGAACGGACGAGATATACAGATTGATGTCAAAGAAAGCTTATGCGAGTCCTGTGGCGATTTATGTGGGGATGAAGTAGACTGCCGGGTTTGGGTATACCAAGGAAAAGAGTATACAGTTGCTCCAAAAGCAATGATTATAGAAGCGATACTAAAAGAAGTGTATGGCGGGAGCGAAAACGGGAGGGTAGAACCGGAATATACCCTGCCGAATAACCTGAAGAAATTCTATGAAGCGATGGATAAAAAGTAAAATATATATTGCTTATAATAAAACGCAAATAGTGTTATGCAAGGCGGCTGCTGATGTTCGGTAGCCGCTTTGCGTAGAATTAAAAAACCAAAAGGTTGACATCATCAACTACTTAAATCTATAATATGGTTGACAGATTCAACTAAGTTTTTAAAAGATAGTACCTCTTGTTACACTTTAATTCCTTGTCTGGATTGATCCAATTAGTCTGTAATCTGAAGTATGTTATTGAATAAGCGGAGGGTGAGATATGAGTGAGAATTTATATAAGGATTATTCTTTGATGTTTAAAGCATTATCCGATGAAACAAGATTAAGAATTGTTGAAATGCTCTGTAGTAAAGAAATGTGTGCCTGTAAAATACTTGAATCCTTTAATATAACTCAACCTACACTTTCTTATCATATGAAAATATTAACCGAGTGTGGATTAGTTGATTCCAAACGGGAAGGGGCACTGATGAATTATAGCATTATCAAAGAGAAAATAAATATATTAATGGAATTTCTATCTGATATAAAAGGAAAATGTTTATAACTCTTTGTTGAATCATTGATTATCGATGGACAATTTATTTGGATAGTGGTAGTATATTCGTGTAAACGAATATATATATTTGTAAATATAATACTTGGTTAGGGGGTTGTTACACTGGATATTGTTAATGTCCTAAAAGCATTATCAGATGAAACACGGTTAAGAATATTGAACTTGCTTTATGAAAAAGAGTTATGTGTCTGTGATCTTGAAGAATCATTGGGTATTCTGCAAACGAAAGTATCCAGACATCTCGGCTATTTAAAAAAAGCCGGTTTGATAGAAAGTAGAAAAAAAGCGCAGTGGGTGTATTACTCTATCGCAAAAAACCCGGATACGGAATTCATAAACGATTTAATATTAAAAAACCTTAGAAACAACGAAATTTATAAAATGGATTTGAGTAACCTTGCTGTGTGGTTCAAAAAGAAATACATTGATTGTTAAGGAGGTTTGTATGAGTATTGAAAAACATGAAAGGCTATCGTTTCTTGATAGGTATCTGACATTATGGATTTTTATTGCCATGGCAATTGGAGTATTTGCAGGGTATACCGTCCCTTCGCTTGCCACTACATTAGAGGGGATGAGCACCGGAACGACTTCATGGCCAATCGCCATTGGACTTATCATAATGATGTATCCTCCCCTTGCCAAGGTAAAGTATGAAGAAATCGGTAAAGTAACTGAAAATAAAAAAGTATTCGGATTCTCGCTTCTGCAGAACTGGATCATTGGACCGATTTTAATGTTTGTCCTGGCTGCTATTTTCCTTCCGGATATGGCGGATTATGCTGTTGGATTGATTATCATCGGTTTGGCTCGTTGTATCGCTATGGTTATTGTGTGGAATACACTTGCCAAGGGCGACAACGAATATTGTGCCGCTTTGGTAGCACTGAATTCTATTTTCCAGATCTTATTATATTCCGTCTATATATACTTCTTCGTTACTTTAGTCCCAAAACTACTTGGTTTGGGCTTTGGAGGAGTTGCGGTAGATATCAGTATGGGTGATGTTGCAAAGAGCGTACTGGTTTACCTTGGAATTCCTTTTGCAGCAGGATTGATCACCAGATTCTCACTGATTTCGACTAGAGGAAAGGAATGGTATGAAAAGGTATTCATTCCTAAGATCTCGCCGGTCGCACTGATTGCATTGTTGTATACGATTGTAATCATGTTTACGCTTAAAGGTCAGTATATTGTACAGCTACCGATGGATGTTGTTAGAATCGCTATTCCGCTTCTGATCTACTTTGCAATCATGTTCTTCGTCAGCTTCTTTATGTCAATGAGGAGCGGATTTGAATATGGTCAGACTGTAACATTGGCATTTACCGCGGCAAGCAATAATTTCGAGCTTGCAATCGCAGTTGCAGTATCCATCTTCGGCATCAGCAGCGGCCAGGCTTTCGCGGCCGTAATCGGGCCACTCGTTGAAGTGCCGGTAATGATCGGACTTGTAAATGTAGCATTGCTGTTTAAAAATAAATACTATGATGAAAACGGGCTTCCGAAACATAAAAAGTAAACGATTGAATTATTAAATGATAAAATATAGTAATTGCCCTAGAACATACTGGGGCAATTACTATAGCAAAGAGGAAGAATTATGCTAATAAAATACGAGACGGAATTTAATACTGAACATGAAATCAAACCGGATCATATAAAAAAGGTATACATAGATCCTACATCTCAATATAATCTGGCAGTATTGAATTGAAATACAGTTACAAAATAACGCTCTAATCACGTGTTTCGTATGTTTCAGATTGTGTGTGAGCGCAGAGAAAGGAATAGAGCATTATGAAGATTGGAATTTTACCTTGCCCAGGTCGTTGCAATGTCAGTATGATGACCAAAACGGTAGCTGAGTTTTTCGTGGATGATGAAACAATACGTGTCCTGCCTAATTTATATTTGATTGAGAACGAAAAGGGTGTTGAAGAGAAGTATATTTCCTTAAATGGTTGCCCATCCGAATGTTCCTTAAAGGAATTTGAGATGGCCAGAATGAAACCTGATGAAGTCATCACCATTACAAAGGATTTTGATCCCAGGAATAATGAAAAATATGAAGTGCTATTAAATATTGACGAAGAGGTAAACTTAGTGCAAGAAGTAATTGACAAATTATTGAATAATAAGTAATACGTGGTTTGACGAAATTTTCGGAGATATGGATCCAGACCTGTATAGAAAAATTATAAAGGAAATTGAAGAGATTGATAGCGTAGAAACTATTTTTTTCGGGGGGATAGCGGAACCGTTTTCGAACCCCAATATCTTGACAATGCTGAAAGCCGCAGTTAATACCAATAAGAAAGTTGAAGTAATAACAAATGGGACATTCTTAGATGAGACGTTGATTAAAAAGCTTTTATCTATGAATATTGATACGCTTTGGGTTTCTTTAGACGGTGCAAGTCAAGAAAGCTATGAAGAAATTAGATCCGGATCAAATTACAATGAGGTCATAGATAGCCTGAAACTGTTTAATCAACTAAAGTACAGGTTCGGCGGGAAGACCAAACTTGGGATTGCTTTTGTTGCTATGAAAAGCAACGTCCATCAAATACCGGAGTTAATAAAATTGACGAACTCCTTACACGCCAGTGAATTAAAAATTTCCAACGTGATACCGTTCGATAAGAATATGAGGGATGAGGTTCTATATTCCAATTCTTTGGTATGCGGCAATAAGTCGGAAGATCTGTTTGATGTGAGGAGTACATTCCAGCCGATCATTAGTCTCCCTATCATGGATTTTGAGAAGCCGCAAGTGAAAGGGATTCTTGGTGAAGTATTTCAAAATGCCAGCTTGCTAAGAATCGGAGAAAATAGCATAGTCCGAAAATCCGGACATTGCAATTTTATTAATGATAACTGCCTGTTCATCCGGTGGGATGGAGAATTCAGCCCGTGCATGGCCCTTCTTCATAATAACATTACATATCTGTCAGATACCGAAAGAAGAATCGAGCACTGTTCATTTGGAAATGCCAAAGAAAGTAAGATTACTGACATATGGAATAACAAGGATTACTTTGATTTTAGGAGCAGGGTAAGAAAATTTGACTTTTCACCTTGCACGATTTGCGGTCATTGCAATTATGTAGATGATAACAGCGAAGATTGTTACGGCAATCAATTTCCGACTTGTGGCGGGTGCCTTTGGGCAGAGGGTTTCGCCAGATGTCCGTAATATCTGTAATGAATAAACTCCCAGCTTTTCATTAACTCCTCGCAAAAAATCGATGGCGATTCTTGCTGTTGATTTTTTGTTTGCAAATAAAGTAGCAAATGCATGAGGAAAGCATAGAATATTAGAATGAAAATGGTTGACAGTGGAAACCAAATGAAATATAATAGTTGACATAGGAAACCAAAATGAGGAAATAATATCTAAGGGAGGCAAACACGGATGAACAGTTTAATGGTTACAATTCAATATTTTATAACGATAATGGCGGAACTGGTAGTTTTGTTTATTGGAATCAGTACGATAATTGCATTCGTATTGATGTATATACCGCAGGACAAAATAAAAAACTGGTTATCTGGCAAGGGCATCTTCGGAAATATAATGGCGGTACTATTTGGAGCGGTAACACCATTTTGTGCGTGTTCCACGGTTCCGATGACGCTTGGACTTTTAGAAGCGGGAGTTAACTTCGGTACAGTTATGTCATTTGTTATCGCGTCGCCGCTGATGGATCCGTTGGTATTCATTTTACTTGGCACGTTTTTAGGTTGGAAAGTTGCAATCGGTTTTCTGATTTTAACTTCCGCTTTTGCTGTTATATTCGGAGTTGTCTTTGAGAAGATGGGATGGTCCAATCAAGTTAAGAACGTACGTATAAAGGGCGGATTGCATGGCCAGGGTGAGGAATTGCCTGTTGGGGTTAAAAACAGGCTGAAAGCAGCTTTTTATAGAGCCTTGAGTGATTTCAAAGGGGTATTTATATACATGATTATAGGGGTTGCGATTGGTGCGGCAATCTATGGCTATTTACCCACAGACCTTTTGGCGAAAGTAGCAGGTCGCGATAATCCGTTTTCAGTTATCGTTGTTGCTTTAATCGGAATGCCTTTGTACATTCGTGTTGAAGCAGCGATCCCGATCGGATTGGCCTTGTTACAAAAAGGCGCTAGTATGGGTGCAGTTATAGCTTTGATTATCAGTGGAGCTGGTATTGCGATTCCTGAATTAACGATGCTTGCCAGCATCTTCAAGAAGAAAATTATCATAGCGTTTATCATTATCGTCTTTATTTCAGCAGTAGTATCCGGACTGATTTTTAACTTGCTTCCTGTTAGCATATAAATGATATAAAAAAACAATGAGAGGGGATTTAATTATGAGTAATGAAAATGAGAAAAAAGGTATCTTTGGTCGACTGGGCGGAAATAAAAAGAGCAAAAGCTCGTGCTGCTGCAATGTAGAGATTGAGGAAATCCCGGAAGAAAAAGATGGTGACAAAAATGACAGCAGTATGCCAGACGAAAAAAATAGCTGTTGCTGAAGGACATTGATCCTTCGGCATAAGATTAACGCTTTTTGGTTCGGTGAAATGAAATTTATTTTTTGTTTATTTACTATTTAAAAATTGCAGAGAAATAGCAAAAGGGCAAACAATAACATTTTTTTGCAGCGAAAGTAAGGGAGCGACCTGTGATGAAGCTTTAAGAACACAGAGGTATCAACTATAAAGTAATACCCAGGTTTCGTTGCGCTTAATAAGAAAAGAGTCTTGATTGATCAAGCTCATGATGATGATGAAATGCACGTATATCACAAGATGAATGGCGGCTGAGTTTACGTGCAATAATCAAAGACGCCTATATCTCTTGGATTTTGAATGATACCAAAGGTGAGAAAGGAAAGCTATATAAGGGAGTGTGGGAATATGGTTGCAAGATCAATTGCGAATTTGGATATATTTAAGTTGATCGATGAAAATCAGGATTGCACCTATTATGGATGTAATCAAGAGTGGTATCCGGAAAAAGAACAAAGGGAAACTGGCTGCGGCCCGACAACAGCGTGCAACATACTCTTTTACCTTAAGCTGACAAGCGAGGCTTCACAGGGTAAAACAGATAAAAGTAAGCAGTTCGGGTTATCTCTTATGGAAGAAGCATGGAAGTATGTAACACCTGCCCAAAACGGAATAACCTCAACGATAAAGTTTTGCAAATATATACATACCTATTCAAAACGAAAAGGACTAAATCTTGTTTGTGAACATATGGATATTCCTAAGGATGGATATTCTCGCCCTGATTTTGGGACAATATTGGATTTCATTGAGAAAGCTTTAATTTGCAATACCCCGGTGGCATTCCTAAACTTGTGCAATGGCGAAGTGAAAAATCTCGACCGATGGCATTGGACCACCATTGTTGCCCTTGAATACAGCGAGGATTTTGGAAAGGTATATGTTGAAATTGTCGACGGAGGGCAAATTCATAATGTTGATTTCGCATTGTGGTATAAAACAACGAAGCTGGGGGGAGGACTTGTTCGCATTACTATGCCAGATATAGCCTCTACTGAAAGCAATCTGAAAATGACAGTAGGGTTGTAATAGATCCGAAGCCGATCTTCTTTTATAAACTTCGAATTAAACGTTGATGATTGATACAATATGTAATATAATTTAGTTGACATAGTAAACTAAATTTAAGGAGACTGGTATGGATAAGCAGATTTTAGGGATTTATAATTCGCTTCAAGAAATTGCATGGGACTTTGGCAGCCGCGGTATGAATGGTGAATGCTGCGAAGACCTGTCCTTTATAGAATTTATGGCTTTGAAGAAAATCAGCGAAAATGCAGAAATATCAGTACAGGAAGTGGGGAACTACTTAAACATTACAAAGAGTGGAGCCACGAAAATTATAAATCGGTTGGAGCAAAAGGGTTATGCAACTAGAAAGACCTCCCCTGCCGACGGACGAGTGTGCTGTGTCTGCATAACGGTTAAAGGGACAGAAGTGATGTCTAGAATTATAGGACAATATATTAATCATATTGAAGCTATCCTCAGGAATCTGGAACCCGGTACTATTAATGAAATTGAATCGGCGTTAAGACTATTTTCTGGAATTACCAAAAGTTAATTTATATGGCGTGACCACTATCTATTAAATCGCTTAATTATATCTGAAATGAGTGTGAGCCATAAACAGGCGCTTGAACCACACTCATTTGTTTTTGTTAAAGCTTGACAAAAATCAACATATTCAATATAATGCTTATATGCGCATTAGGGCATATAAGCATTTAAATTGGAGGTAATTATGTTAGAACAGCAGATGAAACTTGCTCTCGCGGAATTCTGGCATGTTGGATGGATCCTTGTGGTTCTTATTGCAGGTATTTCTGTACTTACTGGTTTTGTAAGAGAGTACATCCCACAGGAAAAATTTCAACAAAAATTAAAGAATCAAAATACGGTAAGCGGCGCAATCATGGGAGCAATGCTAGGAATTCTCACTCCTTTTTGCAGTGCTTCGATGGTTCCAGTGGCTATGGGTATGATTGAGATGTCGGCGCCATTTACAACGGTACTTCCATTTCTGATATCCGCGCCCCTTACTAACTTTGTAGTGGTGGGAGTTATATTTGGTACTTTTGGCTGGAAAATAGCCGTGATTTATTTCCTTTGGGTATTTGGCGGTGCAATAACAGCTGGTCTGACAATTGGTCGCAGCAGAATCAAGTATCAAGTTAAAAACCTGGCTGAAATTGCTGAAGAAAAAAGAAAGGGAAGCAAGAGCAGTTGTGGATGTGGATCGAACCAGAATACGGTATCTCCATGCTCTACTAAAGTTGAGAGAATGATTTGCAGCGAACCAATTATCATTCCGTGTGGTGTAAAAGAGGCAACGGAGGAGCCCCTGAGTTGCTCCGGGCGGGAAGTGATTACTATCGGTAGCTGCAATCAAACACAGCCAATAACTTGTAGTGAATCAGTTTCAATTGCTTGCACAGAGAATGAAGAGCCAAATGAAGTCAAGTGTTGCTCTAAACAGGTAGTCGCAGTGAGCGGTTGCTCTGCGCCTGCTGCTTCAGCGAACAGCTGCTCTGCACCGGCTGTTTCATCTGGGGATCATGGGGAAAAGGCTCGAAATGCTTTCCGATTTGCATCCGCGCTATTTAAACAAATTACACCGTATGCTATTCTGGGTGCGGCAATTAGTGGGATAACCCTTGCGTTTGTTCCAAGTACAATTGTAGAAACCTATGTAGGAAACGGATCCTGGTATGCAATCCCAATCGCAGCGGCCATAGGAGTACCGCTATACCTGCGAATTGAAATGGCGATTCCATTGCTAGGGACTTTACTTGCAAAAGGTATGAGTATGGGAGCAGCTATGGCACTGCTTATTGGTGGTACAGGAGCAAGTTTGCCAGAGCTCGCTATTTTATCTTCTATGCTAAAGCCAAAAGGGGTAATTGCATTTGCCTTAACGATTTTTACTCTTGCAACAACAGGCGGTATACTTTTTATGCTAATTATATGATTATTCAACGGCTCAGTACGATTCGGCAAGCTATTCTCCTTAGTGACTTAAACGGCCGGTATTATTGACAAGTTTTTGCTGTCATCATATACTTGACATATGCATTATAGGGCATATAGGAGCATATGGGGGGATTATCATGGAAGATTACGAAATAAATCCTTGGGAGCGTTATACAGTGGTATATAAGGCGCTTTCAGATATAACTAGACTTAAAATAATGTGGCTGCTGCTTTCTATCGATTCCAAAATAAGTGTATCTGAAATCATAGATGTTTTGGGAGAAAATCAATACAATGTATCAAAACATTTGAAAATACTTAAGAATGCTGGTTTGATCTATGAGAAAAAAGACGGCAGATGGACCTTCTATCATTATAGAAGCAGAAATGATGCATTCGATTTGGAGGTCCGCCAGACTGTATTGACAATCCCAATAGAACTAATGTCAGATGAAGTGTCCCGTTGTCAGAAGCGATTAGCCATGAGAGTTGATGGTAAGTGCGTTGTGGGAGCTGAAAGTAATGTGTGGGATGAAGTAAAGAGTGAAACAAAAGATTAGTAAGGAAAGTGAATTTGCTATTTCTCAATGCTCAAAAGGGAGGTAGAGTTTGCTATATGTATATTCATAAAATATTTAATTTTATCAGGAGCGTATTTGGCTATTGCCCCTATTGTATAGCTGGAAGGCAGGTTGTTAATAAAATTACTAAAAAACCAACGGTTAAGAAAATAGATCTTCCGAGAAATGATGAAGCTTATTATTGGGGGAAAATAAAAACTGGTCGAAATATTGCATTAATAGGTGTCTTTTGTCCTATATTCTGGACATCGTTATTTATGGGGGCAGATAGATCGACAATATTATTTAATGCTTTCCATTCCAGCATTTTTGTCTGCATTGGCGGAATATATTCGTTGGCAAATTACGTTATACTTCGCAGACTGCGGATGTATACAAGGGAATAGTGTTAGATTAGGTAAACCGATGGTGGAATATGAGATTCTTAACATTGTTTTAACAATGAATTAACAAACGCTTTATATACTAGCCCTTAAATCCTTATATAATTAGATTGAAAAATAGATTTGGATTGGGGGAAAAATGATGATTAAAGTTTTGTTTGTTTGTGTTCACAATTCGGCAAGAAGCCAAATGGCGGAAGCGTTTTTAAATAAACAGGGGCAAGGGGATTTCCTGGCTGAGAGTGCCGGGCTTGAACCGGCGCCTTTAAACGAATTAGTTGCCAAGGCTATGAGTGAAATCGGATATGATATTTCCGGAAATGAAACAAACTCTGTTTTTGACTTCTATAAAGAGGGTAGAAAATATAATATGATTGTTAAGGTATGTGATACGGAAAGTGGACAAAAATGCCCTATTTTCCCGTTGACTCTTCGGGTATTAAATTGGAATCTGCCTGATCCAAGTGAGTTTGTCGGAACGGATGAGGAAAAACTTATCCAAATCAGAGCATTAAGAGATAAGATAAAAGATCTAGTAGTTTCACTGATAAATGAATTCAAAGATTTAGATACCAGTGCCGAAACGCGCAATTAAGAGGAGGATTAATATGAGTGAGAATAAACCTAAAGTAGCCTTTATATGTGTTCATAATTCTTGTAGAAGTCAGATAGCGGAAGCCCTCGGAAAGCACTTTACTTCCGATGTGTTTGAAAGCTATTCTGCAGGGACAGAGACCAAGCCTCAGATCAATCAGGATGCAGTAAGGTTGATTAAAGATATATACGGGATCGATATGGAGAAGACACAATATTCGAAACTCATAACAGACATCCCTGAAGTTGATGTCGTAATCACTATGGGGTGTAATGTGGAGTGCCCCTGGCTGCCCAGCAGATACCGGGAGGATTGGGGACTGGATGATCCGACTGGGAAAAGTGATGAGGAATTTAGGAAGGTCATAGCAATAATTGAATTAAAAATAAAAGAATTGAGACAAAAGATAATAGAAAAACAGATTTTATAAATGGGTTTAATAGTGCGAGTGGCGTCGTGCTCCGTATATATTGTAAAATAAATATATTAATCTTCAAATTCAGAACGCAGTGCCCCCATGGCAAACACCAATACACCGATCGCCTCATAGGGCTCGGTTTCTTTTAGATCCCCTACAGGGTATTCCGTATCTTATTACCTGGCATTCCGAATTTAGCGAAATATTAACCTAATAGGATTAAAATAAAGAAAAGCATTCGAATGCTTTTCTTTCATATTATTTAATAATCATTACCGGCAGTAAGGCCGCAATTTGCTATGAACAAATTGCGGCCGTTTTATTTTTTTTCAACAAAAATCTAATTATTTTCACGCAGATATGGACGGTAAATGCTATCCGGCGATAGGTACCATTGCCAGAGATCTGAAGCTGTCCCGAAGTACTGTTAAACGCGCTCTTGCTGATCTTGAAAAAAGCGGTCGGCTGCGAAAGGAACAAAGATGGCTGGAAAACGGGGGTAAGAGAAGTAACATGTTTTATTTGACTTAGAAATGATTCCGACTGAGCCTTTGCTAAATTATCCTCCCGCCAGGAATTAGGCATGCCCTTTTCCTGAACCATGGGAGGGGCCATGAACCTTGAAGGATAAACTCTTACCTTAAGAGATTTTATCCTCAGAAAAGAACAAAAAAACGATATACAATTATGTAATTTAACCGGGTACGAGGAATATGCTCGGTTATTATTTTGTAAGTATGATTACGACTTTTGATTTTTGATTATGCAGCAAAAGGAGCGTCAGAATATAGTGAATTATTACAACAATGCCTTAATTATCAACATTGCGACACAATATGACAATAACAAGCAAATTAAAAAAATATAATGGGATAACATCAAACTTAAATATTATTTATGTCGGAATTTCGGGAGGTGGTGAGGCGCTCATTCAATAGCTTGACCGGAGAATACAAATATAAATAACGCGCGATAAAGGCAAAACTGTCAAAAGACAGCGGCGCAAAGCTATAGGATCTAAGGTATTGCTGGTTGCAGTACTATGATAGCCTGGCTGCCGAACCGGATTCAATTTTCAATATTCCTGCCTGTAAGGCAGTTTTATAGCTCAATTCATAGCTATAAAGCCGTTTATTGATCCAGATGTCTCTTGCGTTTTTGCCGGTATAAGAGAGGGCATAATGGGGTTTAGAGTAGAGGCGGCTGGAAGAGGCTTGAAATAAAGGCGTTCCACATAATCGTCATTGCATTAATCGTATAAATCAATCCATTAACGATTCGGACATTATAAAGCCCGTAATTTCCTATTGGAAAATTACGGGCTTTTTATGTCCCCAAAATAAAAATTCTGACTCAACGGGCTGCCGTGCTCCTCCGCTTGTCCTTCATTTTCAGATTTCAAAAATCACGAAATGGAGGACAAGCTTATGGCTAAGTTTTATAAAAAGACAAATTATCAGGAAGAATACCCTGGCTTAAGCAAAGAAATTGTAGATTTTTTGCTGCAGAGCGACCGGAAGATAAGATATCAGCAATATGATTTAAAGGTTGGGAAATGTCAGTTTGACTACGTCAAAGGAACCGTTACATATCTGCCCAGCAGAGAAGATTCATATGAACGGCTTATAGAGGAAAATAAGCAATTTGCCGACGAAGCCGAAAGCGTTGAGGACGTTGTCGCCAAGGCCGTAATGATTGAGAAAATGCTATATTGCATAAAACTACTTGATCTGGAAGATCAGGAGCTGATCGCCGAATTGTTTTTCAAAGGCAAGAGCGAGCGCGAGCTGTCGGCGGAAACAGGGATTCCCAATATGACTCTTCATGACAGAAAGGTCAAAATCCTTGGCAAGTTAAAAAAACTTATGGAAAAGTAGAAATTTTTCCGTGCAGCCCCCTCACTCAACGGCTAATTAAGTGAGGGGGTTTTTCATTTCCCCCTCGCGCTCCTTGATAACTTCATATCCAGCGACCTGAATACGTTAGCTGACGGACCCTAAAACGGAAAGCGACATCGGAGGATGCGCCAGGACCACCTGTAAAAGAACGGAAGAAATACGAAGCCATTGGAAATTGTTTGTTCCTTCTCTCCAATCTTTTATAAAAGACGGCCAAACAAGGTGCAAAGCGGCCCCCATCCGCCCGAAAAACATACTGTGGCCAGCCTGTCTCGCAACGACCCCGTCAGCCTATATTGATACTTCTGTCCAGTCACAGCCCCCCTCGGCAGGGGGAACACGCAATGAGGGCAGCCGCCAGAGATCCTGGCGGGGGTGAGATTCCCATGAAGCGGTTAAGCTAGCCGCTGTTCACGTCGCTGCCCTGTGAGCCCGGTAAACCTGCGGCTCTTTGTGCTTGGGGAGTAGTGTCGAATAAAGCACAGAAGAAAAAACTTAATGTCAGAAGCCACGGGGATCGTTCTGCCCAAAGGGACAAATCAAACCATAGCAGGACGGTCCCCATTTTTGTGTCATTAAGCAAACAATCAAAGGAGGTGCGAATATGTACAGAGAAACCCGATCCATCTGCCGCGGCGATGTTTATTATGCCGATTTGAATCCTGTAATTGGCTCTGAACAGGGCGGCGTCCGTCCGGTGCTCATTTTGCAAAACAACATCGGCAACCGCTACAGCCCCACCGTTATCGCCGCCGCCATTACCGGCAGGCCCAAGAAACTGCTTCCCACCCACGTGTTCATCGGTTGTGGGAGTGGCCTTTACAAGAGTTCCTATGCCCTGCTGGAGCAGATCCGCACTCTTGACCGGGAACGTCTGCTGAATTATGCCGGCAAAATCAATGAACGGAAAATGGCAGAAATAAATGAAGCGTTAGCAATCAGCGTCGGGCTTGAACCGGTGCTTTATTAACTTGAAGCGGAGGGAAAAAGATGCAGAAGACAGCAGCACAGGAAAGCCTGACTTTCAATCAGTTTTCACAGATATTAGAGATGGTGAAATTTCTGTTGGACGCCGGAAAAATCAGCAGGGAAGAGGCGGATATCAGCACACAGCGCATCGCCTCAGAATATGGGATCCAGCCAATTTATCTTTGGTAATATTGGGGATAGCTTTTGAACTCTCATTGTGGTAAGGTGTTGTGCTAAGAAAGGAGGCGGAAACTATGAACACGTTGGAAACTGTGGGCTCGAGCGCACTAGGCCACCCGCAGCGTGAAATTATCAGGATCAAGGCCACTGCTGCGATGGAACCCGCCAAACTGAACGTAGCAGGGTATGCCCGCGTAAGCAGCGACTCCGACGATCAGCTCAATTCATTTTCCGCGCAAGTACGGTATTACACCAAGCTGATCGAGAAAAACGAAAGCTGGCAGTTTATAGAGGTTTATGCCGACGAGGGTACGACTGGGGTATCCATCGAAAAACGGGAAGACTTCAACCGCATGATCCAGGACTGCCACCGGGGAAAAATTGACCGTATCATCACCAAATCAACCAGCCGGTTTGCCCGCAATACAATGGATACCATCCGCGTCATCCGGGAGCTCAAGGAAATCGGCGTGACGGTCTTTTTTGAAAAGGAGAACATCGACACCGCAAATATTACCAGCGAAAACTTACTTACCCTCTACGCCCTGTTTGCGCAGGAAGAATCGCTGAGTATCTCGAAAAACTGTAAAAAGGGCGTACGCATGCGAATGCGCAGCGGCAACTATGTATCAGCCAATCCGGCATACGGCTACCGCATGGTGGATAAGCAGCTTGAAGCATACGAGCCGGAAGCCCGAACAGTCCAGAGAATTTTCTCGGAATATATTGCCGGGCGCGGCCTCTCAGAAATTGCCAATGGGCTTACCGCAGGCGGCATTCCCCGCAAGGACGGCAAAGCAAAGTGGCGGCATCAGGCAATCTCCATCATAATTAAAAACGAGCGGTACATCGGAGACATGCTCCTGCAAAAGAAGTACAACGAAGATGCTCTTCCGTACCGCGAATGTAAAAACAACGGCGAGCTGCCGCAATACTATGTAAAGAATTGCCATGAGCCAATCGTCAGCCCCATCCAGTTTGAACTGGCAAACATACTGCTTCGGGAACGTACCGGGGAGCACAATGCCATCCGATACGGCCAATATCCACTCAGCCTGAAAATCAAGTGCGGAGAGTGCGGAGCAACCTACCGGCGCATGGTCACCAGAGGAAAAACTTATTGGTCATGCAGAGTTCATGATCAGGATAAAAACCTGTGCTCTTCAAAACAAATCAACGAGGAAGTGATATACAGCGCCTTTATAAGACTGTATAACAAGCTGAAACGAAATTACACAGACATCCTCCTGCCGATGCGCTCTCAACTCGAAAAGCTGAGGGAAATGAAAGCTAGAGGGAATCTCGAAATCAGCACCATCAACAAACAAATAGCGGAGCTCTCAGAGCAGAATCATGTGATGAACGGACTACTGTCCAAAGGCATCCTCGATTCTGCTCTTTTTATATCTCAATCCGATGAGCTAAACCGCAAGATCCGCAGCCTCAAACTCGCCAAGGCCCGTCTGCTGGAGGATGATGAAACGGGAGACTTGATCGATAAAACAGAGGAACTAATTGATATCATAGAAAGCAGCCCCGACCATATCACCGAAATGGACGCGGTCCTGCTGGGCGACATGGTGGAAAGTATCATCGTCGGTGACAGTAACAGCGATACCATTGATTTTATTTTACTGGGTGGTCTTCGGCTGACAGAAAGGTTGTGAATTTATGCCGCAAAACAGAACCTTACCCTACGGCTACAAGATAGAAGACGGCAGGGTTATGACGAATGATGCGGAGACCGAAGTGATCCGCCGCATCTACCGGAGCTACGCCGAAGGGCTGTCCTACAAGGCAATCGCCGAAAGCCTGACCGAGGAGGGCATCCGGTATATCCCAGAAAAACCCGCATGGAACAAAAACATGGTGGCGAGGATCCTGCAGAATCAGAATTATCTCGGGGTGGGGAAATATCCCCTGATCGTAGAGGAGGAACTCTGCCAGGCGGCAAAAATGGTTCAGAAGCCCTACACCCACACGGAATCAAAGGATATCAAAGCCATCAAGCCCTTGCTGGTGTGCTCAGTTTGCGGGAAACCCGTAAGACGCAGAGTCAAAAAAAACGGGGAGGAACGCTGGTACTGCGAAGAGGGTTTAAAGCACATCGGCATGACCATCACCGACGAGATCCTGATGGAGAGCATCGAAGTCCTCTGGCGCCACCTCATAGGAAATCTCCAGTTTGCGGATGTCGGTGACAATGCCGGTGAGGACAACCCAATCTCCCTCGAAACCATCCGGCTGAAAAATGAAATCGACCAAATGCTGAAAGCGGAAAAAATCAAAGAGGATGAACTCAAAGCCAAAATTCTGGAGCTTGCCTCCCTGCGGTACGCTTCCTTCGACACACCTTGGCACAATAATAGGGAACTGATGCGAAGACTCCGGCAAGCGCCCCAAGGATTCAATATCAAGCTGATTCTTGAAATAGCAGCGGAAATCAAGGTCTCATACTGCGAAGCGGAGGCTCTGATACTCAAAAACGGAAAAGTCATAGCGAAAGGAGTGAACGGCAATGAGCGTAGCGAATCGTGAAATCATTATTATACCGCCCAAAACGTCCTCGTCCATGCTTGGAAAAAGAAACAGGCAGCTTCGGGTCGCATCTTACAGCCGCGTATCCACCGACTTCGAAGAACAGCTTACAAGCTTCCGTGCACAGAAAGCTTACTATACTGACCTCATCATGCGCACACCGGAGTGGACATTAGCGGGTACATACGCCGACGAGGGGCTAAGCGGAGCGTCGGCAGAGAAACGCCCTGATTTTATGCGGATGTACCGCCACTGCAAAATGGGCAAAATCGACTTGATCATCACCAAGTCCATCAGCCGCTTTGCGAGAAATACCCTGGACAGCATCGGTTATGTGAGAAAGCTTAAGGCAATGGGTATCGGTGTCTTATTTGAGAAAGAAAATATCAACACCCTGGAGGAAAACAGCGAGGTGGTGTTGACCATCCTCGCCAGCCTCGCCCAGGAGGAGCTCAACTCCCTCTCCGGAAATGTCAAGATGGGAAAGCGTATGGCGATGCAGGAGGGGAAGGTATCTTTTCAATATAAAAGGATCTATGCTTACCGGCGGGGAGCTGACGATCAGCCTGAGGTCATCCCCGAAGAAGCGGAAATCGTCAAACGGATTTTCACGGGCTACCTTGCAGGCAAAAGCGTGCAGAAGATCGCCGAGGAGCTCAATGATGAAGGCGTCCCGACTCAGACGAAAAAAAGTGCATGGACGGATGGAACTCTTAGGGGAATTCTTCAAAATGAGCGTTACTGCGGTGATGTGATCCTGCAAAAGACCTATGTCACCGACCCCATCAGCAAAAAGGTCAAGAAAAACAACGGTGAGCTTCCCAAGGTTTACATCAAAAATAACCATACTTCTATTGTCAGCCGCGAAATCTATGAACGCGCACAACAGGAGCAGTCAAGGCGGTCCTGCAAGAAGAAAGTATCCAAAAACAGCATCACCGAGCAGGGTAAGTACAGCGGCAACGCGCTCAGCGAAATCCTGATCTGCGGAGAATGCAAAACTCCATATCGCCGTGTCGTCTGGACCAAAAGAAATGGTGAGAAACAAGCCGTATGGCGGTGCCTTAGCCGCTTAGATTACGGAACCAAATACTGCAAGGACTCGGTCACTGTGGATGAGGAAAGCCTTCGCGCCGCAATTATGAAGGCGATCACATCCACCCGCAATGACCGTCAGATGCTGATCCCCGTGCTAACCTCACACTTGGAACGTACCATGCGGGAAAAGGCAAGCGGAACTATTAATGTGGAACAGATCGAACAGCGTATTGCAGAGTTGAAAGCCGCTACGATGGAACTGATTTCGGAAAGCGTCAGCAGCAACACGGTAGGCCAAAACGAGGCACGTCTGAAGGCAATGTCGGATGAAATCAAAGATCTTCACGAAATGCTGGTGCAATACAGGCAGACCAACAGTACAGAAGACTCAATCCAACACAGGGTGGATGAAATCACAGAGCTACTCCTTCAGGAACCGGAGAAAAGCGAGTATGACGACATCCTTGTCCGCCAGCTTATCGACACCATTCAGGTCATGGATGAAAATACTCTCCTTATCACATTCAAATGGGGGCAGGAGTACAGACAAATCATTGATACAAAAGTGCGCAAGCTGAAACGGGCGGCATAGGGGGAAATAACCAGAAAAGCAATCAACCAGCTAAAAAAAGTAATCAGAAGGCAGAACCAGTACGGTTCTGTTTTTTGTTCCGTAGAGAAGAGGGAGGAATATGGAACTGCAAATATTTAAAAACCAGGAGTTCGGGAAAATCCGAACGATGATTGATCCGAATGAGAAAATCATGTTCTGCGGAAACGACGCGGCAAAGGCATTGGGATATTCCGACGCAACCAATGCGCTGAAACAGCATTGCAAAAAAGATGGGGTGGCGTTTTACCACCTCACCGACAGCTTGGGGAGAAAACAGCGGACAAAATTTATTACCGAGGGCAACCTGTACCGACTCATTTTACGGAGCAAGTTGCCGTCCGCCGAACGCTTTGAAAAGTGGGTGGTTGAAATCGTTCTGCCCGCCATACGTAAGCACGGCGCATACATTGCGCTGCAAACACTGAATGACATCCTTAGCAATCCAGATAGCGCCGCCAAGCTATTCCACCAGATCAGGCAGGTTGAGGATCGGCTCGCGGAAATGCAGCCCAAGGCGGATTATTTTAACGCCTTAGTTGATACCGCTGTCCTTACCAACATCCGGCAGACCGCCAAGGAACTGAATCTACCCGAAAAACTGTTTACTTATCTGTTGGTGGAAATGAAGTTTGCTTACCGGACGCACAAAAAGCTCTTAATTCCCTATGCATTCATGGTCAATTCGGGATACGCGGAGTTGAAGGAATATACAAACGGCAAACACGGCGGCGTTTATATGCTCTTTACACCCAAAGGTAGGCTGTACCTGATGAAACGAATTCGGCAACGGCTGGCAATCAAAAATGGGGACGAAAAACCGGAACGGAGCCGCAATGAGTAAGATCCACGGATGTATTAAAACGAATGGAGGTGCTGCTATGAAAAAAATAACGGCGGAGGAACTCCGCACAATGAAGGATATAGAAGGCTTGGTCATTCAGGGCTGCGGAGGTGATTTGAATGAGTGGGTCGACGGCATTAACGGTCTGCTTACCGAACAGGGCATCCTGCGAAATGGATCTGCCTTCCAGAATGTTTCAGTGTCCGAGCATGACGGCCGCACGAATCTGCTGTTTCATATGGATGGAGTGGACCTGGATATGGGCAAGCTGGCGATGTGGCGCCTTGCCTCTCACTGTCAATTCGGCAGCACGTGGCTCAGCGATTATCTTCCCAATCAATTGGGTGTGAATATGGATGAGAAGCTGATACAGAAGGAAAAGCCTGACTGTCCGCTGATTGGACAGGACGGCAATATTTTTAACCTGATGGGTATTGCTTCCCGAACATTGAAAGAAAACGGTCTTGCTGAGCAGGCAACGGAAATGCGGGATCGCATCACGTCATGCAGCAGCTATGGTGAGGCGCTCTGCATCATAGGTGAGTATGTCAATATCACATCTGCAAAAGATGCCCAAGAACAAAGCGGTAGCTTTGAGATGAAGCAAAGCTACTGATGGCTGATGTTTTTCATCGGCAGATCCCTGCCGGATACATATATATAAAATGAAGCAATCTGATTGAATAGGATACTTAAACATATACCGTCATTAAATTTTTTGTGTTTCCTTATGCAAGGAATATTTGCAGTAAGTACAATTGAGACCGCTTTTATAATAATTGTAAAAAAACATGCTTGACAAAATTATGCGAAAAGCCTATTATTATGTCATAAGTATTTTGGGAGGTGTAGAATGCATACAAATGACATGAATTTTCCTTTGGGTCTGATCCGTAAGATGGTTCGTTGCGTCGAAGACGCTGTTGGAGACGATATTCGTGAGGATATTCAAAGCAATGACCTCCGAACGATGAACAGTGTCCCTTCACGAATTTGGGACTTATTAAATACGAAACTCTATAAGACATTGAAGACCGAGGAATGCACAATTGCGACTGCTCATCGAGGCCCGTGGCAAATGCTGATAATATTCGAAAAAACTACCGGGTGCATTTTCACATTTATGCGTGAAAAACGCTTCTCAGAACTCCAGAGAAAGCAGCGCAGTCGGCTACATATGCACTATGTTGACATGTTGGCAACGCAGTTTAATAAAGCTCTGTTAGCGGATAAGCAGCAACTTACTTTTATTCCCCATCATTTCACTGATGAAGAAAAACTTGCGGAATTGGTACAAGACATGCTACATGATTTAGGAAGCGATGCTGCTATTGTTAGGAATCATGTTTTGGTTCTCTTTGATACCATGGGATATCAATTAACACATATCAAGGCTGTTAAAGTGACCCCAAATCTTGATATTGCTCAAGGGTGTGAACAGGACTGGTCAACGTATATTACAGTTAGTGAGAGTTCAATCGTAGAAAAGGTTGAGAACCCTGAAGATCCTGCAAACAATCCAAACAGAGGATTAAAACTGAAATCCAAAGCGACAGAGCGGAAAAAGAATAAACCTCAACGAAAAATGGACGAAAAATTAGATAAAAAAGAAATCTAATATTCAGAATGAGTAAAGGAGCAACATATATGAGTTTACTATTTAATGGAGATCGGCTTAAGAAAGCTCGTATTTATAGGGGATTAACCGTTGCTGAGTTGGCAGAAAAGGTTGATTGCCAGCGCCAAACTCTTTCAATGTATGAAATTGGTAAGAGCCAGCCAGCGGATGATGACGTCGTAAAGCGTTTAGCTCATGAATTAGCGTTCCCCGCAAAGTACTTTTATGAACATGCTACTTCCCCTATATCCGGGACAATATATTTCAGGTCTTTATTGACCACAAATAAAAAATATCGTAGTGAACAAATGGTAAAGATGGAGTTCTTATCTCAGGTGTTCGCGTTACTTCATGATTATGTTGAATTTCCTGAATATGAACCGCTAAATCTGTCAGCAACCATTTCGCCTGAAGAAACGGCTAAGGCTCTCAGAGAAGCTTGGAACATTGGCCAAGCTCCCATCGATAATCTAGTAAACGTAGTTGAGCAACACGGTATTTTAGTCACGACCTTTAGTACAAGTACAGATGATGTTGATGCTTTTAGCGAATTAGTTGAGTGTAATGAAAAAACGACATATTTAATCGCATATTCTAATAATAAAACATCGGCTGCTAGGGTTCATTTTGATATTGCTCACGAGCTTGGACATATCTGTTTGCACGAATGGAGTGAGGAGATAGAAGATATTTCAAAAGAAGATTTTAAAGAAAGAGAACGCGAAGCAAATGAATTTGCCGCCGCTTTCTTATTGCCCGCAGAGCCTTTTAAACAAGATGCACTAAGAGGCCCTCAAACAATAGCATATTACAAGCAACTCAAGAAGAAGTGGAAAGTTTCTATTGCAGCAATGATAAGACGATCTCAGAAGTTGGGGATCATTACAATGGATGAATATCAGACACTTATACGAATTATGCAGCGGAGAGGTCAACGAAAAGAGGAACCATTGGATGATGTCCTTATGACAGCAAGCCCTTCTCTCTTGAAATCATCGGTATTAATGCTACTACAAGAAGATGTATTTACTCCAAAGGATTTTATGGACGAATTGTCATCGGAGTATGAGCTTAGCATTGAACCGGAAGAGATTGAATATCTACTAAATCTTCCCAGAGGCACACTAACACCGAGTAAGATTATAGATATAAGTCCTTTAATTATAAAGAGAAATAAATAATAGATAAGAATGTTAAAAAATAAAAATGAAAGGAGGCGAGGTAATGGCGACAAATCCTCCAACCGGCGACAATGCCCGAAAAGGTGCTGTAAGGGATCGATCTCAGACCTATAACCCACGCACTGAGCAATGGGTCAAGCGAGACGCTAACACTGGAAAGTTTATGGATGTTAAACAGAGTGGGACACCTTTTAAAGGAATCAGGAAAGAAAAGTGACCCGAACAGTGGTTGATATTATGAACTTATTTGAGTGTGCAAATATCAGCCGCTGTTTTCTATATACAGCCCTTTATCAAATCAGTTGGAGAAACGCAATTTGTCACATTTGTTCATTATGATTGCAGAGAAATAGTACTGGGAAAGAATGCTCAGTCCACTTACTTACGATGAATTTAAAAGGAAATGGGTTGATGTTCCAATGATTTTTTTAATTCCCAAAGTTATTTTGTAAAAACTATATACTATTAAAAGCAGGCAGCAGTAACCGTGTTTTTGAAAATAAATTGCATCAGAACAAATGTTCCGATATAGTATATTTTTAGTTAATTCAATTTTTAATAATTAAGTGAGGTGGGAAAAGGTGATTAATTTACAGAAAGAATTTTTGGACTTTCATGACAAAATCAAGTTAGAAGATGAAAACGTTACTCTTCGTGAAAAAAGAGATATTCTTCTGAAAAAGCTGAAAGATAACATCTCTGATGATGCAGCTACGTATTCGACATTCAACCAAGGAAGTTATGCAATGGGTACAGGTATCGTTCCTGAAAATGAGGATTATGATATCGATGTTGGTCTAAAATTTAGTATTAATAAAAACGATTATACTGATCCTATTGTACCAAAAAAATGGGTACGTGATGCTCTTGACGGGCATACAAAAAGTGTAGAAATTCGCCGTTCATGCATAACTGTTGCATATCAAAATAATGGTGAGTCATTGTTCCATGTTGATTTTGCAATTTATGCTGCAAATAATGACGATGGCAAGTTATATATTGCTAAAGGGAAAGAATTTTCAAGTAGCGAAAACAAAAAATGGGAACTGTCCGATCCACAAGGGCTTATTGATATCATTAAAGGGAAATTCAGTGGGGATGATGCAGCGCAGTTCCGCCGAGTAATACGTTACATCAAAAAATGGAGAACACATCAATTTTCGTCAAATGGCAACGGAGCTCCAACAGGAATAAGCCTCACGATACTTGCATATAATCTGTTCCCTGTAAGTAAAACATATGATTGGTCAACACAAAAATATACATACGACGATTTTGACGCGTTATATAACTTTGTATCCTCAGTAAAAAATGCTTTTTCTCTAACATGGAATAGCGAAGAAAATGCATGGTATCATACTATTTCAACAAGCCTTCCAGTTGAACCTTACAATAATCTCTTTGAAAAAATGACAGAAAAACAAATGGAGAGCTTCTATCAAAAGCTTAATACTATGTTGTCTAAACTGAATGAAGTTAAAACAAAAGAAAAACGAGTAGATGCCTGCACCATATTAGTTGATGTCTTTGGTGAGGATTTCCCGGTAACGGTAGATAAAAGCATGGTCGGAACATCTGAATCCGCGATAAAATGAGCATGATAAAAGATGAAATAATATCGATTGTTCAAAATCTTAATGAAAAGCGCGGCGTTATCTTTTCAGATATTACAATCATTGAGGAAAAGTATATAGCGCTATTTACAGGTAGTATATTACTGGGGGGTACCGAAAGGATAGAAATATCAATTGGGTTCCCTCCTCACTTTCCTTTAATTTTACCGGATTTCTTTATTAAGGACAACAACCGCTATCGAGCACATGTTGGTTCTGACGGAAAAGTATGTCTCTTTGATACAAGTGCAATATTAATAAAAAAAGGAATGGCCGATCAGTTATTAATTGATTGTTTTGATCAAGCAATCAAAATATTAAACATTCGACCGGGGAGTAAAGAATATAACAGCGAAGTTTGCAGAGAATTTGACTCCTACTGGCTTTCTGTTCGTCAAAAAAAGGCATATTCATGTCTTGATACATATGGAATTAAGTACAGAGAATGCCCAATGGTTATTTCAAATGGTGTAAGCGTGATTGCGGACACGAAGTTAGAAGCTGAAAGGATAATTTCCAATATTTTTGGATTAGCAATTGATAAGGAAACATTTGAGAGAACCTGCATTATGGTACGGATAAGAAATGGTAGCAGTATGATACCTCTATCCAAACAGTTTAAGTGGAATATTATCAGAAGATATATCATTAATAACACTACTTCATCAGTCAAAAATCAGTTCCGAAAATTTCTTGAAAAAAAAGTCAAACATTCTGTGAGGTATGTCTTATTAATCTATCCGGCTACAGAAGGAGATATATTATTTGGATTTCGGGTTGAATTTAATAACTCAAAATATAATAAAATTGAAAACTCAATAGCATCTAAGGTTGAGAACGCGTATATTGAGCGAATTGATTACACATATTTAACAATGCGCAGTGGCGCGACGGCCACTTTAAGAGATAAAAAAATTCTACTGCTTGGGTGTGGCTCGGTTGGAGGCTATATTGCAAGTAATCTCTGTCAAGCCGGTATCATGA
This sequence comes from Sinanaerobacter chloroacetimidivorans, assembly GCF_018128545.1. Lineage (GTDB taxonomy): Bacteria > Bacillota > Clostridia > Peptostreptococcales > Anaerovoracaceae > Sinanaerobacter > Sinanaerobacter chloroacetimidivorans. The sequence continues at coordinate 129,484 of NZ_JAGSND010000007.1, forward strand.
ACATTGACATATTAGACAATGACATATTGAAACCTGAGAACATCCATAGGCACCTGCTTGGTTTCGATTCAATAAATCCCTCAAAATATAGATATAAAGCGGATCTAGTTAAAGCCTACCTAGAAGAGAAATATCCATATGCCGATGTCGATTCGTTAAACTATGTCGATAGGAATGCGTTAACTTTTATTTCTGATATAAGCAGGTTGAAGGATTATGATTTGATAATATCTGCACTTGGAGAACCGACTATTAATCTAGAAATTAATAGAATAATAGAAGAAAACGCGTTGGAGGTCCCCTGTATATGTTGTTTCAATGAGCCTTATGGTATAGGCGGACATGTTGTTTCGATCAATCTAGAAAGGAATTCTTGTTTACAATGTTTCTATACCGATCAAATATCAAGTGATATCGTACACTTTCGCGGAAGTTTTGTTGCTCCTGGACAAAGTTTTAAAAAAAATCTGTCTGGATGCAGTAGTGCCTTTGTTCCATATAATTGTCTTGATTCTCAACAGACAGCTCTATTGGCGGTAAGAAAGGCGATTGATATTTTGAATGGTGACCTGACAAAGAATACTTTGTCATCTTGGATTGGGTCATCGGAAAAGTTGGTATCAAATGGATTTTTATTATCTAATTGGTACATGCTGAACAAAGAAAAGGGTTTTATTAACATGGACGCAGCTACAAATCCGCATTGTAAGATTTGTAGTCAAAATGATGGGAAATAAATATATGGATTATCATTATAACGACTTGATTGTTTTCTCAATAAATTCTGATGTTTATGAGGCGCTGGCTTCATATAAAGAAAAGCATACCTTTAGAATCGAACGTGGAGGGATTATCGCTGGCATCATTGAGCCTGCCAGAACCCAAATAACGCTAACTGATTTTACTGAACCTCAAAAGAGAGATATATGTTTGCCTTGTTTTTATAAACGTGCGGCGTATGGTCATCAAGAAATAATGGATAGGCTTTGGGAAGAGTCTCAGTATACTAAAACCTATCTTGGCGAGTGGCATACGCATAACCAACGATCACCACAACCTTCTAATATTGATGCACAAAACTGGATAAGAATATCGAAAAGAAATCATAATTCGGAATGGCTATTCTTCCTTATCGTCGGTACTGAGCAATTAGGAGTATGGACAGTATTCGATGATAAAATTGTTAGAATGGCGCAAATACAACCTTAATACCACGGGGGTGAATTTATGGATAGAATACGTGAAATTATAATAAAAATACCCAAATCAATTAAGATAGCATTAGTAATGATTCTTTTACTAATTGATTTAATCGGTATGAATTTAGCTTCGCAGCTTGAGAAAATTGAAATATATGACGTGGCGGCGGCTTATAACACTTTGGTTACTTTCTTTCCCACTGTTTCAGTAGTTGCGAAGGAATACCGATATATATTTATAATTTTAACTTTGTTAGCTATTGTGTTATTATTTTACCGGCCTAAGCTTATTCTAGTCAAACACCGCTCATTTGTACCGGATATTGCTTTGGTCAACGAAGATGTTTTAAAAAAGTATTATGTTAAGAAGATGGACATCAATCTATGTGAAACAATGAAAGAACCAAATTCATATGTAAATGCTATTAATTTTCAGGATCAAATTGCTGCAGAAATCATGAAAAAAAGAAATTCATCGAAACTATGCTATTATGGAATTGCGCATACGCCTCTAATTTTCAGGTTAGGTTTCCAGATGGGTGATCAGAACAATATAATGTTACTTCATAAGATACGTTCAAATGACTCATTGTTCGATGAGTGGAACCATGACAATACATACTCAACAATTAGAGTTGTAGAAAAGAATGAATCCGTACAGTCGGCGGAATTGGTTGTAGCTATTTCGACTTCACTTGAGATTAAAGATAGTGATTTGACTTCGCTTAACCCTGGAAATAGACATGTTATTACTTTTGAAAGCAGTATTTTATCCTTTGATAGTATTACAAGTTACTTTCAAGCTGAGAACTTTAGGAATACTATCATGCTTGGAATAAGAAACTGCGTTAAAAAATACGGAATTAAGAAAATTCATATTGCTATATCATCATCTGTTGCATTTACATTCTTCTTAGGACAAGCCTTTAGTGCGCAGCATGACCCGGTATTAGTTGTTTATCATTACGAAAGGTGTGCTTATCCTTGGGGGATTTGTATTAATGAAAAGGCTGAAAATGCTTTGGTTACTAATATAAATCAACCGAATAAGGGATGAGCAAGAACTGTTAGAATCCAAGCAGAAGTAAAAGTAAGCGCGTTTTCCAACGGTGATTGTGAAGCAAAAATTGTTTGGGCGAATGGCTTAGGTAACTTCGAGAGCACCTGAATACATTGATAACCTTGGCAATGTATCTTCCATTGATAAACGCGACAAGGCTGATCTGGTAGAGCAAAAAATCGCAGATCTCCGCTTCGCCCATGATCTCAATGGGACGGTTTTCATAATGGCGGTGAAAGAGGCGAAACGCGCTGATGTACTCATGCGCAGTATATGGGGATAGAACTCGCAATGCGAACTCCTCATTAGCTCGCTTAAATAACTTCTTCATTTGTCATGGAATCATATCCTTTGAAAATGATAATTCCATTGTAGCGGAGAAAGTCAAAATCTGCCGTATTTCCAGCAGATTTAGAAAAATGTATTTACTTGTGAAAACCACTGCGCCAGCGGTTTGGTGCTATAGTAATAATGGGAAGATTTAATTAAATAAAATTAACTATTGAGGGGACAGAAATGAATGTTACCAGCAAGAAGGAAAAAAACTATTTCAAAAGTCAATTATCAAAAGTAAACTACAATCCTAGTCGCTTTCAGTTGATGATTGGTGAAGACAAATTTTTATTTGGCGTTATTTCTGCGAATGATTGTGAAGCTCCTTTCGGAAAGTTGATGCAGTATAAAACAATTTATGATACCTTGAGGGACCTAGACTGGAAAACTAAACTGTCTTTTAATAAAGCTATAAAGTACGCATATGCCGAGTCGATACAAAAAGATTTTAGCTTGATAAAAACAGAATCAGATAAGGAGATACTTGCTTTTTACTATATTGAGAATGCATTATTTAGAACTTTAAGCTTATGGGATATGTTGGCACAGTTGTATAGACTCTTTTACAACATTGACCTTCCAAAAGAAAAGGTGTATTACAAGCAGATATTTGATCCTAAATTAAAACATTGTGATAAATTTAAAACGAAAGCAACAGAAATATACGAATATTTAGGACAGGTTAATGATATCGATTGCGAGGGTGAATGGAAAGGCAATCACAATTTTTGCAATGTTCTTCGCAATCAAATGACGCATAGAAATTCTCCGAATGTTGCTGTAATGAGTGATTATGATTTGAACTTAAAACATCATCCGATTTTTCTTCTTAAGAGAATAATTGAGGACTATGTGGCTGTTTCCCAATATATCAAAGATATTTTAGATGGAATATGAACGACGGTATGTAATCTGAACATTTTTTTCGGAATGTCCAGAATCATACCGTTTTTCTTATGCTCAAATCCTTATAAACAAAGGGTTTGAGCATTTTGCATAGTTTGAACCGTCCGAGCTCATTTTGAGAAAGCAGTAAAATTTCAGAACTTAAAAACCAAAAAATACGACTTTTGAACACCTGTGTCCAATTTTATTGTTTCTCCTGCTTCTTGAAAAACAAGCGTTCATGCGCATTTGGCGTTTTATAATTCAAAGTTATATGCGGACGTTCGTTATTATAACGGTTGATAAACCGCTCAACCCGTTCTTTCAATTCGTTTAATGAATGATAGTTGGTTCTGTAAAGCTCTTCTCTCTTCATCGTTGAAAAAAATGACTCCATGACCGCATTGTGCTGCGGCCTCCCTGATGGAGAAAAGGATTGTATTACACCACAGTTTTTGAGCAAATTTTGAAATGCATGTGACGTATATTGAACACCGCGATCGCTATGAAAAATCAATCCGGCTTCAGGTCTGCGAGAAGAGTAAGCTTGCTTAAACGTAGCTGTGATGAGCTGCGAGCTGTGTTTCTGCGAAATCTTATGGGCAACGACCTTTCTTGCATATAAATCTATGATGGCACAGATGTATTGAAATCTTGATTCATGCTTATAGTAAGTAACATCGCTGACCCAAACCTGATTGGGAGCATGGACAGAAAACCGCATTTTCAGATGATCAGTCTTTTTTTTCTCTTTGAATTGTAAGTAATCCTGTTTTGCGTAATTCCGAATACTGTGCAGATTCATTTCCTGCATTAATTCGGCGACCATTTTGTCACTCACTGCTACGCCTCGTTCCGACAAAACTGCTCTAATTTTTTTTGCTCCGTAGATTTGATCATTCTCTTCATATACCTGACGAATCAATTCGCTTAACTGATTTCTGCGAAATTGGTAACTGTTATTATCTTTTTTGCTCCGAAAGATATGATTGTAAAAGGTGCCTCTGTCCACATTCAGTGCTTCACAAAGTACATGGACACGGTATTGACCATGAAGCTGAGCCAGCGCGTGCAGTTTCTCTTTCAATGGAGCGGACACAGTACAATTTACTTTTTGCAGCACCTCTATCTTTTGCTCGAGCTTTGTTATATACTGCTTCATTTTAGCAGATTCGCTTGCACTTACAGCATATTCAACGTCGGAGTTTGCTACTTTGTATGGTCTAATCCAATCATAGAATGTGCTTCTGGCAATTCCTGCTTCCATACAAATATCCGTTGCCAACCCACCGTTGAGATATCTTTGGACCAATTGATACTTTTCTTCTTTGCTAAGTTTCATGATTCAATTCCTCCTTCATTTAAAAAAATATAGATATAATTAGAATTGTATGGATAGGAAATGAAGTCATCAAGGGCGTATAATGTCATCAATTGCAGTTTCTCGAGTCGTTAAAATAGACCCCTGAAAGATATGATCGAAAATTAAAACGAAGCGGAGGTGGACGCGTGCAAGGCTATAGTATGAACCACTATATAAATATCTAGCAAATATAAAGGAAAAAATCATAACATTGTCTTTTTCTGAAATAAATCGAAGGCTGAATGCGGATCTACCTCCTTGTTTATCCGGACTTGGACATAAGAAAAAACCGTTTTGGAGCAATAATCCAAAGAACTACACGGTTATGAGTAAGATTGAAGCTGGCTATGTTCACAGAAGCCATGACAAGGAGAATGGCAATGTGACCTTTGCAAAAAGTGGTGGAAGCAAATCGGTACCTAAGCGAATAGTATGCAAATTTTCAAATGAGATATTACTTTATGGTTACTTTTTATTCTCGGATGCGTTGACCATTTTTGTTGAATGATGGAATATTATGGCTTATAATGAAAAAGGAAGGATGTGAGCTCGGTGCCACCCATAGTGACGATTAGATTAAAAAGTAATTGAGGTGGTAAATGATATGAGTGAATTCAAAAAAAGCCTTATGACATTTGAGTCCATAATCAGGAATAGAGGAGTTAAGGTAACGTCAATAATGTCGGAATGGTTAGCCGTTTGGTCTAAATACCTTAGGTTTGAGCAGAGCTTTTCACCTCAAAGATTGATTCCGTATAAGAGGGGAACAATATTACATGTGCATTTTGGGTTCAATGTTGGCAGTGAAATAGGCGGATCTCATTATTGCATTGTGATGGAAAACAATAATAATCCTGAATCTAAAACAATTGTTATTATGCCACTATCATCTTTAAGCCATGGAAAGACAAAAGAAAGTTTGCATCATTCAGAAGTTTACTTAGGTAAAATTATACCTTGGGAGCAAAAGGAATCATATGCAATGCCGCTACAAATCCGAGCAATCTCGAAATTACGAATTATTAAACCAAAAATAAAAAGTGATAGTATTGCGAAAATTAATGCGGAACAATTGACGGAATTAGATAATAAGCTAAAACAGCTATTCACATTTGCGAAATAGTGTTTGACAATAAACTGTGGATATGATACTATGATTAAGCTTACTAAAGAAAGAATATTTTTTATTTTTATGTTCAATTAATTATGTTAGTGCATAAAATGTGGTAAGCCGTCAAATAATAACTATACCCCTAGCGGGTCAAATAAAAAATGCTATACCCATTCGGGTAGGTAAAAGGTAGGTTTAAACCTACCTTTTACTATTTTGCAGGAAAAAGCAAAAATGCGCCAACAAAGATTGGATTCGCCGTTAATCCCAATAGACTGAAGGAAGCACCCACTCACATTTGAGCTTTTAAAGATTTGTTCTGACGATATCTATTGTAGCTTTGAATATTTCTCCTGATATACCATTCTTCGAAATGTGTTTTGACAGAGGCATAGTCCGTTCTCATTTGGATCCCTGTGCTGTGTCATTTCGTTTGGAAGCATAAGCATATCCTGTTCATACAATGTGCCTACCCAAGCGGAGCTCAGTCCTGAAAGTTCCTTTATCATCTCTGCAAAAAGAAGGCAACCTGTCATAACAGTTATATATGCGAGAGTGATCATTCTTTCGCTAGCACCGTTTGCTTGTTTGATTTGCATTTCACCATAGAACCTTTCGTGAATGAACGACAGAAGTGGTTTCCCTATTATTTTTTCTTTCATGCCCGGCAAGACGATATTATTTCTGAGCATAAGCTCAAAGTCATTTTCCGTCAATACCCCATTATCCTCGAGAAGTTCATAAATCCGGAAAACTTGAAGTTTGGTCATTTCCGCATATTGCGTATATTTATTCGCAGGAGGATTTGCAAGATCAAGGTACAGGCAATAAAGGCAGGCCTGTCCATCGTGAAAACCATGTCTTGAAATTGTGAATCTTACATCCCCGGTACCCGCATTAATTGTCCTTCTGGCCAGAAAATCGGTAATGTCTCTTCTTGCAGGGACACTATCGACCGTTGATATAGCAAGTTTCGTTGGATTGTAAGGTCCGAATTGATTTGTATAGTCTTTTACACTACTCAGGAATGGTTTGACCACGAGGGTCGGACAGTCTTTTGCAAGTTTTTCTTGCGCCCATGTCACCTTATCTTTTCCTTTGAACTTGGCGATATCACTGACTGTCAGATAGCCATAACGCAGCAGATTTCTTGATTCGACCTCCATATCAGTATCAACGATATGGAGAGTTCCTGTAACATCATGTAAAAAACTCATTGTATACAGCAGTGACGACCCCACCGAACCGGATCCAAATAATACTGTGCTTTCGATATTTAAGCTGTCAATAGATGGATTTAGCGGGTTCGGGGTGTTGTTTCTATAATCCAGCGTCGAGAACACCAGCGGACCGTCAAGCATTCTGACAGGCTTTGAAAGCTTTCCATCAAAAGTCAACTTGACTATTTCCGCTACTCCCAAACAAGCGGCAGCCACAGCCCCGCAGGGATTTTTATCGCCTATGTCGCCCATCTCTAGCGGCGTTGGAGAAATGCCCGCAAGCCAGCCGTTGGCAGCAATATATACCATTGCTGCCGAATAGACCGGTACATCAATGTTTCCGATAGATATGACTGCCGCGCATCCTGTCAGATCATTCGAGAGCATAATTTTATCCTCGCCGCCCTCTCTTGAATCTATAGCGATGCTCCTTATATAGGAGTCCAGTTGTACAGTTTCTCCGCTGTATTGCATGACGACGGTTTTTTCGGGGAGTGAGAGCGCGATGTTTGTATAAATCCTTGCAAGCAGGTTAGTGGCAACCACTAGCAAGATCTGCCCGTAATGGTTTTCTGCTAAGTTGTCATCCATCTGAATGCCGACTCTGACATCATCAATTATAGTTGCAATGTTGTTCCCAACATTCAATTTCTCGAAAAAATTATGCTTCTCGTCCATGAAAACTCACCCCCCGACCCGAAACAACGTTATTATTTGCTTTTTACTGAGCGAACACCATTGGCCGTTATTGAAAACATTGACACTGCATCCAGTTAGATCCGATAGAGGGTTCCGGCAAAAATTCGGAACGACGATTGAAATCGCACCTTCATGCCGGAAAAAGGGATTCGCTATATCGGTTTCTGATAAGTATGCCTCCCTTGGATGGGTATGGAGCTTGACCAATGCGAGTTCACCTTTTTTAAGGCTTTCAATAAGTTCAAGATTGCCTTCTTCTGGTATTTCCACCGACACGCCGAAGATGGTTTTTCTAGCCAGCTGCCTTGGCATGAAAACTCTTGTAATGGAAGCCGTGTTATTAAATTGTCTGGTTCCAATCCAATAGACCCTTGCTTCGAAGCCTTCTTTTCCTTTTTTTCTAGAGAACTCTTCCGTTGCGGTTGTGATTCTTCTTGGAACGCTGATTTCTCGGAAGAACAATGATCCGGCCATCATGATAAACATCCCCCTTCCGGGATCGTCCAGACATTATCGATATGTTGTTTGATGTTCTTTATCTGGCCAGCTAATATAAAGTTATTCCGGTATTTGTCAAATGGGCTATTTCGATGGCTTGGATGGGTATGATAAGAATATGTGCTGCTAATACAGATGACCGGATTAGGAAGCATATCGTGGCCGTCGGCTATTCCGCTACCAACTGGATATAACTCGGGCGGCAAATTCTTAAAATTAACTGGATCCACAAAGTAAAAGTGAAGCGGATCGAGATCGAAGTTAATATTTTCAATTTTCAGGTGGATATTCCTGCCAGTCTTGCCTACAGGGATTATAATTACGGCGAAATCTGTTTCCTGAAGGACGAGGGTAATCCCCCCGTTCTTCAGTTCATCGTCTGCCAGTAAATGTTCCATCTGATTTTTAAAATACTCGGCGCTCAGATCTTTGTGCATCTGTTTCACCCGTCAATATCCCCGGACTGGATGACACTGAGTATTAACTTCGTCTCATCGGCCAGGGAATAATGTCCAATGGTCTGCGCATTCTCCAGTAAGGCTCCGTTATAAAATAAGCCGTATTTATCTGTAGAAGTCCGGTCTATTTGAAAGTGCTGCACCGCTTTGTCAAAGACGTGTTCAATTTTCTGATGAATATTGAAGCTGTCACGGTAGTCACCTGCGACATACTTCACGATGAGGTGGATTTTACTATTGTTAGCGTTATCCTTATTGTCTTTATCGTTCTGTTCGTTTTGAATCATTTTTTCACTATTTTCCATGATTTAACCTCCAATCACATTACATATTGAGATACCCCGACGAAAGCATATTATTATTTGAGACATTCCCTCCTTTCCATTATTTGGACAATCTATTGTTAATTTATTTTTACACTGAAATTCCAAAAAGTCAATATGAATGTTAAAAATATTTATTACAATTATATTGCATATCACCATGGCATAGAGTAAAATATAATTAACAGGAGGTGTTAAATATGAATATGTCCGAGATTATTGGCCGGAATATTAATTCTCTTATGGCGGAAAATTCGGATACACTCGTTGATTTAGCCAAAATGATAGGAGTTACCAGACAAACCTTTGCCAATTATCTAAATGGCGAAAGCATAATAGACAGCGAAAAACTGTCAATACTTTCAAGATATTTTAAAAAACCCTTAGAATATTTTTTAGAGGAAGAGCATAATAAAATGTGCTTTATGTTTAGAGCATCTAACCCGAAAGAAAATGTAGATAATGCTTTTAAGACTCAGATCGAGAACGACATGAACGATTATTTTGAGCTTATTAATCTTTCGGGTGAACAGTTGGTCTATATCCCTGAACAATACAATTTAACAATTAAATATAATTCGAAAAATATTTCAGTTGATGACCCAGAATTGGATTTTAGCCTTTTTAAATATAAGCTACCAAAAGAATTAGACCAGATAATTGAAAGAATCGCGTATGAACAGCGGAAAAAGATGGGCGCTGAAGAGGAAGTTGGCGCCAATTTGGTTAAGTGCCTAGATGAAGCCGGGATACGAATCATCATGAAGGCCGTCGACAATGAAAACATATTTGGTATTTCTGCATTCCACCCTGAAAAAGGATGTTTTATTTTCATCAACAATAGTGAAAATATTACCGAAGAACGGAAATTATTTACAATTGCTCATGAATATGGACATCTGATTTTGCATCGTCAATACTATCAGGAATTAAGAGATAATGTATTTTACGGCAACAAAAAAACCATTCAGGAAGCCATGGCGGATGCCTTTGCAGGGTATTTCCTTTTGCCCAGGCATTTAATCAGAAGATATGAAAAATACTTTAATAGCACATTTTCAATAAGTGACCTTATCTATATAAAAAAGGAATTTCAGGTAAGTCTGATGTCGCTAGTCATGGCATTGAATAAATATGGATATATCAATGATGATGTAAAAAATAAAATATTCTTAATGCTTACAAGTAAAGGCTTTGTTAAAACTGAACCAGATCCATGCGAAAATCTGAAGCTGAAAATGTACGAAAAGTACCTATTTCTTATTAAATCATTATACCTGAGAGATAAAATCAGTATAAACAAGGTGGCGGAATTGTTGAATATCAGTGTCGCAGCAGCCAAGCAGGAGGCAGGATCGTGGATGAACTATGAAAATGAAATTTCGATTACGATATAGTGTCTTGTAATACGGCACCTACTCGACGGTGATCGATAAGAGTATCTTTACTGCCCGGCACCGATATCAATAGATATGGTAAGAGTTCGACTCACCTTCAAAAATAATATGATATCTATTTTCCATGTACAATACAAAAAATAAAATGTCACCTGAATAAGGTGGCATTTTTATTTTTTGTCTAAAGATCGGGAGAGTCGAACTCGAAAGAGCGTTCGACGTTAAGAAAACAGTCGTGGACTGTTTTTAGGTGAACGGTCCAAGCCTGTCGCACAGGTGCAGGACGGCAGATTTGCGAAATAGAGAGGGTATCGCAAATCTGTGTAACTCTCGCCACCTTCAGATATAAATAAGAAATTGCCTCAAATTAAACGTGGTATGAAATTTGAACTTTTTTTCGGATTTTCGGAATGTCCAGAATCATACCGTTTTTCTTATGCTCAAATGCTTATAAAAAAAGGGTTTGAGCTTTTTGTATAGTTTGAATCGTCTGAGCTCGTTTTGAGAAAACAGTAAAATTTCAGAATTTAAAAACCAAAAAATACGACTTTTGAACACCTTTGTCCAATTTTATTGTTTGTCCTGCTTCTTGAAAAACAAGCGTTCATGCGCATTTGGCGTTTTATAATTCAAAGTTATATGCGGACGTTCGTTATTATAACGGTTGATAAACCGCTCTACCCGTTCTTTCAATTCGTTTAATGAATGATAGTTGGTTCTATAAAGCTCTTCTCTCTTCATCGTTGAAAAAAATGACTCCATGACCGCATTGTGCTGTGGTCTTCCCGATGGAGAAAAGGATTGCTTTACACCACAGTTTTTGAGCAGATTCTGAAATGCATGCGACGTATATTGAGCACCGCGATCGCTATGAAAAATCAATCCGGCTTCAGGTCTGCGAGAGGAGTAAGCCTGCTTAAACGTAGCTGTGATGAGCTGAGTGCTGTGTTTTGTGAAATCTTATGGGCAACGACCTTTCTTGAATATAGATCGATGATGGCACAGATGTATTGAAATCTTGATTCATGCTTAAAGTAAGTTACATCGCTGACCCAAACCTGATTGGGAGCATGGACAGAAAATCGCATTTTCAGATGATCAGTCTTTTTTTTCTCTTTGAACTGTAAGTAATCCTGTTTTACGTAATTCCGAATACTGTGCAGATTCATTTCCTGCATTAATTTGGCGACCATTTTGTCACTCACTGCTACGCCTCTTTCTGACAAAACCGCTCTAATTTTTTTTGCTCCGTAGATTTGATCATTCTCTTCATATACCTGACGAATCAATTCGCTTAACTGATTTCTGCGAAATTGGTAACTGTTATTATCTTTTTTGCTCCGAAAGATATGATTGTAATAGGTGCCTCTATCCACATTCAGGGCTTCACAGAGCGTATGAACGCTGTATTGACCATAAAGCAGAGCCAGCTCGTGCAGCTTTTCTTTCAATGGAGTGGACGCAGTACAATTTACTTTTTGCAGCACCTCTATCTTTTGCTCGAGCTTTGTTATATACTGCTTCATTTTAGCAAATTCGCTTGCGCTTACGGCATATTCAGAATCAGCCTCATCTACTTTGTATGGTCTTATCCAATCGTAAAATGTGCTTCTGGCGATTCCCGCCTCCAAACAAATATCCGTTGCCGATTCACCGTTAAGATATCTTAGGACTAACTGATACTTTTCTTCTTTGCTTAGTTTCATGATTCAATTCCTCCTTCATTTGGGAAAAAATATAGATTTGCTTAAAATTGTATAGGTGGGGAATGAAACCATCAAGTGTGTAACGGAGAGCAGAGAAGTCTCTATATTACATTGCTAGAAATTATATTTAATTAAGGTTTCAATAATGTTTGGTACAATTAGACAACGATAGACCAAGTGCCTTTCCTTTGCTCGATTTCTGGAAATTTCTCTTGTAATGTAGCTGAGGTCATGCATCCGTAATTCAATAGTATCTCATTGGTGATACGTAGCAGAGTAACTACTTTTTCGAACATATAGAGCTCCCTGGCAGTTTTTGTTGTAATTGGAACTGGTGAAGGCGGCTTTTCCATTTGTATAAGCTGCTTCGAACCATATCGTATTTTGCACATAATTCCAGAGCGGTGGTGCCATTTCGATATAACTCAGATATATGCGCTCTTTCTTCTTCATATATAGCGTTTTACAAATATAAAACTTCCATTTTTATTTTTGAGTCGATTTATCATAGCATAACATAAAATAGTTAATATTCGAACCACCGCTTCAGGGGGTGACAGGCAGAAACGTCGATTATTAAAATAATCAATGGACGGCCTGCCTCTGGAATTAATAAATTTTACATACTTTTTCTTTGAAAATAAGGAAAAATCAGCTATAATATTTTTGAAAAGAATAAAATGGAGTTATTATCATCTTTTATACTTGAACATTAATTACGTTGAATACATTCGGAGAGTGCTTAGTGGAAAATAATAAGGAAAAACGAATAATTGCAGTCGATTTCTTTTGTGGCGCAGGGGGAGTGACTCGTGGATTACTCAACTCAGGAATTGAAGTTGTCTGTGGGATTGATTTAGATAGTACTGCAGAAATTACTTATACGACTAATAATAAAAACTCAGAGGGAAACCCTGTCAAATTTATTAATATTGATATTAATAAATTAGAATTTAAAACCATCCAAGAGATTCTAACACAATATAAATATGACGCTTTACTATTTGTTGCTTGTGCGCCGTGCCAACCCTTTACAAACCTTTCAACAATTAAAGTTAAGAGAGAGAAGGACCGGCAGTGCTTAATTCGTTTTGCAGATTTCGTTAAACATTTTAAACCAGACTATCTATTAATAGAGAATGTCCCCGGCATTGATTCTCCGAAATACGGAGGAATACTTAACCAGTTCAAAGAAAAAATATCGACATATGGATATCATTACAAGGATTCGAATATTAATGCAAAGTATTACGGAGTTCCGCAAAATCGCAATAGACGCATACTGATTGCATCCAAACATGATGGAATAGATTTCCCGAAACAAACACATGGTAAGAACTTGGAAGATATTGTTTCAGTAAAAAAATGGTTAAGTAAGTATAAACTACCTGCGATTAAAGCAGGCGAAACATGCTCTAATGACCCCCTACATAGAGCAGCTAATTTAAGTAAGAATAATTTGCTACGCATTGCAAATACAAAACATGACGGTGGGAATAGAAGTGAATGGATGAAAGTTAAACCCCTTCCGTGTTATGTTGACAATGAAAACGTATATACGGATGTCTACGGCCGAGTATATTGGGATAGGCCGGCTCCGACGATTACCACTAAGTTCTTCAGTTTATCAAATGGTCGATTTGGTCATCCGGAACAAAACCGCGCCTTATCATTGCGTGAAGGCGCGCTTTTACAAACATTTCCGATGGATTATACATTCCAAGGGTCTATGGGAATAATTGCAAAGCATATTGGGAATGCAGTCCCTGTATTATTAATAGAGACTTTAGGTAATCACATTATCAAAGAGTGTATGAAAAGGATTAGCAATAATTATTAAGGAGGGGTTAATATGAGTAACTTTACTACCAAATCCCGAACGATTGAATTACTTGGTAAAAAACAAATAAGAGACGGTGTCACAGCGTTAACAGAATTAATAAAAAATGCTTATGATGCTGATGCTAAAACCTGTCGTGTAATATTTAATGACTATAAAAATAGTAATTATATATTAATCTCAGATACTGGTTGTGGTATGACAAAGAAAGACATTCTAGAAAAATGGCTGGTAATCGGAACTGATTCAAAGTTTCAGAAAAAACGAGAAACGCCAAGCGGACGTGTAATGATGGGCGAAAAAGGAATTGGAAGACTAGCTGCTTCGACCCTTGGGAATCAATTACTAATGATTACAAAAGCTACTGATTCAAATGGATGGGAAATTATATTAATTGATTGGAATACATTCAATAATAAATTTGCATCATTAGATCAAATCAGTGTTGGGCACCTTTCAAATTGTGCAATAAAAGAGGCAAAGGATATAAGCACATATATCAATGAATTATTAATACCAGTCAAAGAGAATCTAAAAAAGAGCTTTTGGTTTGATGATGACAAAAATAATATTCAATTAAAAGGGGAGCTTGAGGAGCTATATTCTACAATAAAAAAAGAGCTAAATGACTATGAGGTCGATTATGTTAAATTATATAATCAGATGCAGTTAATTGAGAAGGCAGGTAGCGGGACACTCCTCTATATTACAAATATTAATGACGAGTGGTATAAAATACTTGGATCTGCAAAGGAATCGAGAAAAGAAATAGCTAGTAATGAGTATTCCTGGTCAAATTATAATAGGTTAAATACATTTATTTTTAATACAAATAATAGTACCAAAGATTTCGAAATAATAGTCTGGTGTAGGGATGAGATAAAGGAATTTTCATATGGATTCACAGATGAAGACTATAATAATTTCGATTTAAAAGTAAAGGGGAAGATATCTAAGGGTATTTTCACCGGAGAAATAAAAGCAATAAATGCTAATGAAGAAAAATTAAATGAGGCAAATAAAATACTCCAAAATGGATTAAATGTCTCACCTTCAGATATTGAAGAGACTACTGATTGTGGAGAATTTTTTATTGAATTTATGCAAATAGAAGGTACCGAAGCATTATCTTCGCTGAATGCGGATATTTGGCAGGCACAAGTCAGCAAATTAGCTTTATATGGCGGTATCTCCGTATACCGAGACGATGTTAGGATATTACCTTATGGAGAGCCTCGAAATGATTTCCTTGGCATTGAAGAACGTAGAACTAGGGGTGCTGGATATTATGTTTTCTCCCACAGAAGAATGTATGGGCGAATTGACATCTCTCGTGAAAACAATCCACTACTGGAGGATAAATCCAACAGAGAGGGATTAATTGAAAACAGAGCATATTTTTATTTTGTATCTACATTGCAAAAATTATTGATATTTCTTGCCACAGATATTATTAACGGGCTAGGCTTAAGAGAATCCTACACTAGATTTAATGATGAGACCAAGAAAGCTGCTGAACTTAATGACAGAATTGCAAAGGAGCAAGAGCGCCTTAATAAAGCTTATATTAAAGAAATCAAAGAAAGATTAGGATTATTAAATAAAAAAATAAAAAACGATCATTTAAAGGAAACCTTTAGAATAATTGAGGACGCACTTTCTAATCTAAATAATAATCAAGATACTAAAGTTTTATTTCAACTTGATGTAATTAATGATGCTATAATTAGAGCAAAAAATGATATAAATTGCATTACATCAGAAGTGATATCAATTGATAAAAAATTTGCACCTGTACTAGATAATGAATTAGTAATTTCAATTTATAGCGTCAACGAAAAATTAAAAGAATATTGTAGTCGTTATTCCACGATGCTGCGGCAATTTCAAAATAATTTAAATGAAATAAGGAGTGCCTTTGAAAAAACAAAATCACAATCTAATGAGTACATATCTTTAATACAAAATAAATGTAACGATTTAATAGAAATTATTCAAAAAGAAAAAAAGGATAGTATCTCCCGCAGTATTGCTAAAGAGCATATTAATAAATTATTAGGCTATTATAATAAAACTAAAATTGAGATAGAACAGGAGTTAAATGAAATTAATAACAATACCGCTAGTATATTGAATCAGAAATTATCAATACTGAATCAGACAAAATCAAATGTTAGTAACAATATTTACAATACAGAAGAATTGTTTGCTATTATTAATAACTTATCTGATTTAGAGGATATTCTAGATAATACCATTTCTTCTAAACTTAATAAATATGAAATGGTTGATAGCCAATATGAGTATTTACAAACATTAAATTCATTATTTGAGAGTGATATGCCAGCCGGCGATTATCTTGAAGGACTGATAGCTGTTAATAATTCACTCCGCCAAGAAAATACAATTCTATCAGAGTTAGCGAATGTAGGCTTAGCTGCTGAAGTTGTCGATCACGAATTTAATCAGTATTTTACTAACGTCAAATATGCGATTAATAATCTTAGTACTTCAATAAAGGACAATAATCAGAAGTATTGGTTAAATCAAATATATGTAGGATTTAACGCAATATCTAATAGACACTCGCAGCTTTCACCTACATATCGTAGTAAAAATCTTTGGAAACGCGATGTCTTAATAAGAAAGACAATTGATGATTTAACGGACTTTTTTAGAATTCGTTTGGACAGAAATAATATTTCAGTGATTAATGAAGTTGATGGAGAAATAGCAATATACACATCACCATCAAAGCTACAGCCGATTTTATCAAATTTAATTGATAACTCAATTTATTGGTTACAAAGTGCTAAAAAGAAAAAAATTATATGGTACTTTGATGTCACAAAAAACGCTTTGTATATTGAAGATACAGGACCAGGAATTCCGAATTATTTAAGAGAAAAGATTTTTGAACTGTTCTTTACAACAAAGCCAAATAATTCGGGCCGGGGTATTGGCCTTTATATATCGAAGAAATTGTTGAATATGGATGGCTTTGGAATTTCTTTAGTCAATGGTAGGATAGGAGACGGAGCTTGTTTTGAGATAACTTTTGGGGGAAGGGTTGAAAATGAGTAGTAGTAATCAGTTGCAATGCCAAAATGTTCTTAAAAATTACTTTAACAACATTATAATGCTGGATGATGATTTCAGATTTGTTTTGGGCAATTCAATCAGTCAGAATGATGGTATTGCAAAATTTGAACTATCGCATGAGGATGTTGATCCTGCAGCAATGGATGTTGTAGGTGATATTGAAAACAATTTAATTGTTGAGGAGCTAATTAAAGAAGAACCAATTAAAGACGAATCAATTTCCAATGTTTTATATTACTGTCGTGAAAGAAATATGAATCTTTTCCCGTATGAGTTTAAAGACTCAGAAAGCTTTGATGTATATAAATTTATCAACTTCGCGAAAAAGTTCACCTGGATAATTCTTGATTGGAATATACCAGATCAAACCCAAATATACAATGAAGTAATAAAAACATTTGGAAGCGACAAGAGATTAAGGTTTATTACAATCTACACTGATAGTGATGATTTAAATCCTATTAAGGAATCGATTTTTAAAATAGCGAAAGAATTCAATTTTAATTTAGATTCTATAAGTGAGGAGAATTCACTATACCAAATTGGAAGCATAATTATTTTCCTTCAGCAAAAAACCGAATGTGAATTATCAAAACTACTGGATACTTTTTCACTAACTATGTTGGACAATTTCGGAGAGCTTTTTTTAGCAATTTTACAATATTCCCAGGTCATTGAAGAGAAATCATCGGAAGTATTAATGAAAACAACAAATCCTTTTAAAATACTAGCCCTTATGCAAGTGTTAAAAAACGATACAACTCAAGAAGGATTTAATAAAGAGCTAAACAAAGTCATATCTGAAAATATTTTAGCATTTGCATCATTACCCGTCGAAACAACGGAATACATTAAAGAAAATATTATTAATCACATTAAGGAATACACAAAAAAAATGACAGTTATTAAAGACTGTTGTGAATGCTATCAAGGAAAAGAAACCAAGCCTAAATTTATAACTTCATATACTGATGATATGTTGTCAGACATTCTTAAAGACAGTGAAATCGATAAGTTGTTTGAGTATTTCAATAATATGAATTTTTCAGCTCTTGATAAACCCCCGATCCAATTTACAGCAGATTTGTTAACAAATATGAGCTTTAAGAATAGTGTGTACCCCAATTTATTGGATTGTATCATCCTGGGATCATTAAAGCCAAATGATACCATGATAGATTTGAAAAAGCATTATGGAGAGGCCCTACTCAAATTACTTGAGTTTACTAAATATGACAAATATAGTGAAGATGAGGTTTTTGAAGAACGTTTGGATAAAGGTGGTATTGAACTAGATAATTTGTTTTCAATAGGTGATGTCTTTGAATTAAAAGATAGAAAAAGAGACTATTACGAATATCTCTTATGCATTACTCCTGAATGTGATACTTTACGACTTAGCAGTAGTATCAACGAAAGAGTAACATTTATACCCGGGCATGTGATATCATGGAGAGATTATAAAAAGCATATTGAAAATAACAATAAATATAAACAATATGTAAGTCTCCTTCCTTGCTGTAATAAGAAAGGAGAGCATATAGTTCCTGTTGAGTGGGATTTTTATAGTGTACATATGTTTAATCTTAAGTCGAAAGAGGACAAAGAAAGAGTAAAGAGATATAAGAGATATTATAATATGAGGTATGAATATACCAAACAAATCCAATCTAAATTTATTAGTTATTTTTTACGTAATGGGGTGGACGAGCTTTTTATAAAGGACAAAAATGTAAGTTTCGGCGATATGCTTATCGATATGATAATGTAAGCATAAATGGTGATATTATGGACATTCATTCCAAGGAAACTAGAAGCTTTAATATGTCAAGGATAAAGAGTAAAAACACAAAACCAGAAGTTCTTGTTAGAAAATATCTCTTTTCTTTAGGGCTAAGGTTTAGGATTAATGTTACTACTTTACCGGGAAAACCGGACATTGTCCTTCCCAAATATAAAACGATTATCTTTGTTCATGGCTGCTTTTGGCATGGCCATGAGAATTGTAAGCGAGCTCAACTCCCCAAAACAAGAACAGAATGGTGGGCAAGTAAGATTTCAGCGAATAAGATAAGAGACGCATATAATATTCAGAAGTTAATTGAACTTGGATGGAGTGTAATAACGATATGGGAGTGCCAGTTAAATAAGGCCGATGATCATCTTAAAGAAATTGTTGATTCAATCAGAATAGGTTGTTAGTTTGAAATAAACCATGGGGGCAAGAATGTGATACCTATTGATCCGAAAACTTGTAAGAACTTTATTGATGAAATATCAATTTATGAAAGCGACGTTGAAAAACTTGTGACGTATTTTATTGTAAGATACCTTGATAAGGGTCTTGAGTTTCATAATATTGTATTAAGGAGTAAAATTCTTTTTGAAATTTCTTTAGATAATATAAAAGAATTATACCTAAGGCTTGAAGCCGTGCCTGAAAAAATTAGAACTACAGCACGAAATGACCTTAACTTTATACTATTTGTTCGTAATCGACAAATGATATGCGATAAACAAATTAAAGATCTGCTAATAAATCCAGAATACAAATTGTGTATTGAGGATATTTTGTTTCACTTAGAGTATACAGTCAAACTTATAGAAGGGGGTAAACCTTTCCTTGGCCAACCCAACAATAAAAAAATCTCCTCTTCACAATTAGAACATCTACAGGAAAGTTTTGATGTAGTTGTCGAATACATCATTAAAAATTCTTTGCCATTTTCGTATAAAACTCCATTGAAATCAAAATTCCAAAATATCTGTGATCAATTTTTTTTATTAACGTCATATCTAAAATCATTCCGAGATTTGTTGGAAGAGCATTCCTATCGAAGTTACATTCCGTACCTATTAGATGATTACTGGATTTTAAACAGAAACCCTGAATATTGGGCTAAGATGGAGAAATATAGGGATCTAAACGATATTTATCAAGAGGAAATAGATAAAACACTTGATGAGGAAGTAGATCTTATGCAGAACGTTGGAGCCTTAAAAATACATGGGGACAATGAAGTTGTAAGGATTGATTTTGCAAAAGCCAGTGAATTTGCGGTAGCAATGCAAATTCACCAAAATTATAAAAAATTAATAGATATTTATGGTGATCCAGATACAGAATTTACATATCGTGATAGGAATTATTCTGTTAATGATCTGCTTTGCCTAATAAAAGCAGTATACGCGTATATTACTGAACAAAATGAAGATAAGAGAAATATTAAATCAGCGTTTTTGTGTCTCATGGGTAGAAAAGCGCTACTAAGAGCAATTGGATTAGATAATGCGAAGGAAGGCAATTTATTAGACCTTTTGTCATATGATTTAAATAATGATGTAAACAAACATTATTTAGTACATGACAAAGTGTTATTAAAAAGTGATAACTTATTTTTTATTCTTCCATCAAGGATTAACGAAATTGCAATAGAGAGAATGCTTGACAAGATATTAACAAATCAAGTTGCAGTTAATTTTAAAAGAGAAAATAAGAGTGAACAAAAAGGATTTGTATTTGAAGATAACCTGGAAAATTTTTTTAAGTCTATGGGGTTAAAATTTGGAAGAGTCCCTCAGAACAAAAATAGAGGTGTTCCAGAAATCGATGGAATGTTTGTTTTTGATAATTACGTCTTCATATATGAAGCGAAAGCTTCAATCCTTCCGAATTCGGCTATTGATACTTATAATTTCCTAAAGGATACATTACTAAAGGCCAGAGAGCAGATTGATTGTCGTATGTTTCTAATATTGGAAAACCCTGATGCCAAGGCTTATATTGAACAGAAGTCAGGCATTGATATTGAAAACCTCAATTTAGCTCCGTTCATTCTTCTAAACCATCGTAAATTTTCAGGGTACAAGGAATTAAAATCTTCATTCTCGGACTTTTATTTTCCGGTGGTATGTTTTGATGATCTTAAAACTATCCTAGCCCAACGGATAGTACCCGTTTGGAATTATAATAAAGATAAGGACATGTATGCTAGAAGTGTTAATCCTTTAAATACTGGTGAAGAATTATGGAATTTTATGCTAAATCAGTTTGAGAATTTAGAAACAATGGAAGAACCAATTGTTCATTTAAATGATTTAGGGGTAGGATATCAGATTGTTAGACCAACCATTATAGATGATACTACGCCTACCAAATTTCAGCGTAAAACACCAGGAGGATGATATAAAAATGTCTATTAAAGAGGATATAGATGCATTACTAACTCCAACAAATCAAGTCGATTGGTATTACTACTCCAGACAGACAATAAAACAATTTCCTTTTACATCTCCAGAAGGTTTTATTGATGATCTATTTCGTACTGCTCAAAAGCAAATGCTAATTATTAATCAAGGTCCAGAGTATAATGGAACGCATAAATATTTTAGAGCAAGTCATTCTGTATCGGCATATTTTATAGGAATTTTACTCGCGCGAAATATACAAAGAATAGGTGATTTTGAAATTAATTATCCTCATTTAAATTTAAGCTTTTATTATCTATGGAATTTGGTTTGCCTATTTCATGACCAAGGCTATGGTATAGAAAGTAATAAGCAATTAGCCGAAGAATTATTAGCGTTAGATATGCCGGAATGGTACATGTATAAAGCAAATAAAAGCCCAGAAGAAAAGCAATCATATTACAGGATGAGGGCTATGCGGCACCTTTTGGATATTAATAGCTCAATTTGGTTTGGCCCTTATGCGGGTCATTTTGGTAGAAATGTGAACATGGGTACTGATGCTGATAATTTTCCATCTAACCAGGAATTAGCTCGTACCTTACGTAAATTCTATATCCCAAACACAATTCAAATTAAGGCTGCAAACGGACAAGAAATAAAAGTCCCTTCATTTCCAAGCAAAACAATTTCAAGATACTTTGATTTAAGATTAACACTGGATGGTAAATGCGATCATGGAATTGTAGGCGGGTTTCTTTTTTTTGATTGCATAACTAAAAACTACATAAAAGCGTTTCAGAGTGAATTCCAAGAAAATAGAAACAGCCAGTTTAGTAATTTTGTACATAACGGCCTTCTGTTTTGCGGCGAACAGATACCTATATTTGCCTATATTGCGGATTGTATTATATCGCATAACTTATGGGAGCCAGGTGAAAACCTTACGCGTGTAAACACATACAAAGAATATGGGCTGGACTTGTTAATTGGAAAGGCATATCCGAAAGTCAATCTTAATAATCCATTACTATTCGTTCTTGCGATTGCGGACACAATTGATCCTATAAAAGTATTTTGTCGAGGTTCTGTTTTTTCTAATATACAGATGATACTTGAAAGTATTAATTTGCATGTTTCAAATAATACTATTGATATTCAAATTAACAATTGCTCGCTCGACTTTAATAGATATTGCAATGAAATTAAAAACTTGCAAGATTGGGTTGAAGTTTCTGTAGATATCAAACCGCAGAGTAGAGCTATCCATATTCATTGGTAATAGTCAGATAATACTTTGCAAAGGAATCTTAATTGTCACTTACAGCTATCAACAGATATATGAGTAAGAGTTCGACTCCCCCGAGTTTTCAGACATGACATTCAAATCTCGTGCACTTGACAAGATAGGTTGACAAGTTTTCAATAAGAAAGCTTGTCAATTTTCTTTTATTCATGCGGCTTCTGAGGATTTTGGAGAGCAAAATTACCACAGGAAAAGGTGAGTCGAACTCACATCAAAACAGAATAAAAAAGTATCAGTACGATGGTGATAAAAAGCTATCGCCTTTTTTCTTATTTAAATTTAATGAAATGACAAATAAAATTACCAAGGGTTGCGCAAGTCTTTTCAAAGCACAGAATGTAAAATGGCAAATAGAGTATGCTGTGGATACAATGCCCAGGCTGATAGTGAACTTATAATCAATAGAGAAGAAGCCAGGGTGATTCGCTGGATTTTCAATCGTTACCTTGAAGGTGACAGCTTTGGCAAAATCACTTCCGGATTAGAAAAGCAGGGTATCTCCTCGCCAACAGGAAAAGCAAAATGGAATAGTGAAGCAATTTCCAAACTGCTCTCAAATGAAAAATATACCGGTTCCGTTTTACTGCAGAAAACAATGAGCTTTGGTGGTGTACAGTTTAAAAGCAACGGAGAGTTAGAACAGGCACTAATCAGAAACCACCATGAGGCGATTATTTCGATTCGGGACTTTGAAAGGGTGCAGCAGATCAAAAATGAACGTGCGAAGTCTCAAACATAGGAAGGTGGTATAAATTTGTCATTTTAGCAGGAAATATATGCAAGCAGCGGGGAAATAAGGTAGTCTTAGTTTATAAGAAGGAAAGACAAATCGCTATGGATGATAGAACCTTTACGTTTCCACATGAGCATTTAGAAGGACCATAGCCGAAGGAAAATTCAATGCGGAAAGTCCACCTTCTGCATATCTTACGAGCCTTTATGGCATCTATTAAGCTTTTTCGTTGTGCTCATGTGCAATCTGTATGTCGGTATACTTTGAATACTCCTCGTATACATGCGGATCCAGCTGCCAGTCGGTGATGATGGAATCCACAGCAGAAAGAGGCGCGACAGGATATAATGCTGAACGACCGAACTTCGCATTTTCTGCAAGACAATAAGACTTATTTGTTTGCGCTAACATAGCGATCTTGCCTTTGGCCTCCAATTCGCTGGTGGTACACAAGCCGAATTGAGCATTGATTCCATTTACACCAAAGAAAACCTTGTCAAAATGAAGACGGCTGATTTGTTCGATTGTTGTTGGCCCTTCCACTGTTTGAGCGTTGACTATATATACCCCGCCCAACACAATAATCTGATAAGAGCTGTGCTGCCTTATGATGATATTCAAAATATTAATGGAATTGGTGACCACCGTTAATGTTTCTACTGTAAGATATTCCGCCATTAATGTGGTAATGGTACTGGAATTCAATGCAATAACATCTCCGTCTTCCACTAAAGTAGCGGCATGCTTTCCGATAGCCTTTTTAAGTTCATAGTTTTTTGTTTTTTTCTGATTGAAATCGTAATCGTGCTGCAGATATTGTGTTAAAATCGCTCCGCCGTGGCTTCTTTTTATAAGTTCGGCTTTCTCCATCAATGTCAGATCCCTGCGAATCGTGGAAGGAGAAACTTTGAGATATTTGGCCAAATGTTCAATTGAGGTACTTTTACTGTCATTGAGGATGTTTAATATTTGTATTTTTCTTTCTTCTTGAAACATTATGATCATGCAGCAAAGGGGGCTGGTAGCTTCCTATGCGACTCTCCTTTTTTCGTTCTAATGGGCATATGTTAACTTCTCTATTATACTTTAAAAACGCTCAAAAATGCAATAGTGTCCTTCTATATTTATTTTAATAATGCACATTTGGAAAATTCCAATCAAAAAATCAGTCCATTTTTAGTAATTTACTCAAGACGCTAGTTTTTGTGCGTAAAATTAGTTAATCGCATTGACTATTTTGCTAATTTATGGTAAAATTTTTTTAAAAATTAGCAAAAATGAGCAAAAGGAGGAGAAGGCGATGTTGGTTAATACCATAGAGCTTTTAAGGGAGGCAAAGCGTAGCAAGTGTGCAATTCCGGCAATAAACGTATTTAACTTGGCTGGTATTAAAGGTGCTATTGCTGCAGCTGAGGCGTCGAATTGTCCTTTAATTGTCAGTCTGGCCGAAGTGCATATTGAAGCAATGGAGATCGAAGAAATCGCTTATATCTTTCGGTATTACGCCGAAAGAGTCCCACAGAAAATCGCGTTGCATTTTGACCATGGGCTTACGCCTGCATACATAAAAAGAGCAATTGATGCAGGGTTTACATCTGTAATGATTGACGGATCCAGTTTGGGCTATGAAGAAAATGTCAAGGTTTGCCGAGAAATAGTAGCATATGCTCATATGAAAAATGTTAGCGTGGAGGGGGAAATCGGCCATGTTGGGGAAGGTGAATCGTATTTGGATCCGGAGAAAGACGATTCACAGCTGACGACGGTGGAAGATGCCGTTTCTTTTGCGTTGGAAACCGGTCTTGATTCTCTTGCTGTTTCTATCGGTACAGCACATGGCGCTTATGCAGGCGTCCCTGAATTGGATTTCAATCGTTTGCATAATATTGCTGCCAATGTAAGCATTCCTTTGGTGCTGCATGGCGGCTCAGGCTCCGGCGATGAAAACCTCAACAAGTGTGTTCGCACTGGGATTGTTAAGGTCAATATCTTTACTGATACGAAGGTGGCCGCAAAGAAGAGAATTGAAAGTGTTGGCGGTGACTATTACAAAGATTATTTTTCCGCTATAGAAGGAATCAAATCATGTGTCTTACATTATTATAAGGTGTTTGAGACTGCCAAGGGGAATTTCTAAGACATTAGCGGACACATTTCTTGCTTTTAAATTGAGATGTATTTATATTGCAACCTAAATTAGAGAAAAGTTGAATACGAATAATATAGGGGTGGATGTTATGTGTGATGTTATTTGGGATTCGAATAAGATGATTTTCGGAGAGGAAAATATTGAGAGTATTAGTTTGCAGAACCATACGTTTAAATGCATTTTTGATGATGTTTCGGTATGCATTGTGATTGTAAATAAATTTGGGAATATCAGAATGGTGAATAAAGCGTATGCTGATTTTCTAGGCGTTGAACGGGAAGAAGTTATTGGAAAGGACGTAACAAAGGTTATTGATAACACCAGATTGCACATTATCCTTCAGACAGGGAAGCCGGAGATTGGACAAATACAGCGTCTAAGGGGTCATGATGCGATAACCGACAGGATTCCGATTATAGAAGATGGAAAAGTGATCGGTGCTATCGGGAAAGTAATTTTTAAGGATATGCAAGAAGTCAATACAATGTATAAAAAGCTGGAAACATTAAGAGCAGAACTCAATTATCATAAAGAGCAAGGTAAAGAAAATAGCTTTACGCTGAAGGATATAATCGGAGACAATTATAAAATGGTTGAATTAAAAGCCACAGCGTTAAGAGTTGCACAGTTTGATTCCACCGTATTGATAACAGGAGAGAGCGGTACCGGCAAAGAGGGTTTCGCCAATGCCATACATGAATTAAGTAAGCGTAAGGGTCAGAATTTCGTAAAAATAAACTGCGCCGCAATTCCTGAAAACATATTGGAAGCGGAATTATTTGGATATGAGGAGGGTGCTTTTACGGGGGCAAAGCATGGAGGCAAAATTGGAAAGTTTGAGTTGGCGCATAGAGGTACTATCTTTTTGGATGAAATTGGGGATATGAGTTTTACGACGCAATCAAAGATATTGCGTGTCTTACAAGAAAAAGAAATTGAAAGGGTTGGAGGGAATGGAAGGAAAAAGATAGATGTGAGAATCATAGCGGCGACGAATCAAAATTTGTTTGAGAAAATAATCGAGGGGAAATTTAGGGAAGACCTGTATTACCGATTGAATGTGCTAGCTTTTGAAATTCCTCCGCTGAGGGAAAGGTCTGATGATGTTCGCCAGCTATGTTATTTTTTCCTGAAAAAGTATAATGAAAAGTTCGGTACCGATATCGAAAAAATTGATGAAGAGGTCTTAGATTGCTTAGAGAAATATAAATGGCCGGGCAATGTTCGTGAGCTTGAGAATACCATTGAAAGAGCATTCGCTTATGCAAATGACAACATTATAAAAAAAGAACATCTGCCGAAGAAAATGGTCAAAGATAACCCTGATATTCCGATTGGGCATTTAGGGATCATGTTAGAAGGATATGAAAAGCAGATCATTTTCAAAGCGCTGGAGACTTATGGCTGGAATAAGAGCAAAACTTCAAAAGCCCTTGGAATTAATAGGGCAAACCTGTATAAAAAGATGAAAAAATATAATATCTACGGTGGCTAAGAACCAATGCCGTAAAGTTAAGAAATTGCAGTGAATTAGAGAACAGAGTATGTAGAAATTGTACTCTGTTCTTTTTGCGTTGCTTCTCTTGCCCAATGTCTTCACTGAATGACATTGCGGTAAAGACAGAACTGTCGCGGAAGCAATACAGCATATCAAAAAGTAACACCGTGTGGTTACCCTTGCATAATGAAGGTTTATACTTTCTTCATGTTGAAAGTGTATCTAAAAGTAACAACTTGGGTTTTCGAGGTCGTGTATTTGTAGCCTTTAAGGGTTGGTACACTTCTTGCTTTTGAAATGTTGTGAATGTAAAACATACTTATGTTTTGATCTAAATCAGAAAAAGGAGGTGTACTTTAAATCTAAAAGTTGATACTGAATCGTTATTTTTAATGTCTTTAATAAAATTCAAAAATGAGGAGGATTTTTCAATGTACGATTTTTTAATGCCATCAGTCAATTTTATGGGCGCAGGTTCAGTTAAGGTAGTGGGTGAGCGGAGCAAGATGCTAGGTGGAAAAAAGGTGCTTTTGGTTACCGATCCTGGTATGGTGCAATGTGGCATACTGGATATCGTAAAAGGATATCTGGAAGAAGCTGGATTGAAAACAGTGTTGTTTGACGGAGTCGAACCCAATCCCAAAGACAAAAATATAGCGGCTGGATTGAAGGTGTATAAAGAGGAAAAATGTGACATGATTGTAACCGTAGGAGGAGGGAGCGCCCATGACTGCGGAAAAGGAATTGGAATCATGGGATCACATCCAGGCAACATTTATGATTACGCTGGAATCGAAACGCTTACAAATGATCTTCCTCCTGTAGTCTGCGTCAATACAACGGCCGGAACGGCCAGTGAAGTAACGCGCCATTGTGTTGTGACAAATACGGACTTAAATGTGAAGTTTGTTGTTGTAAGCAGTAAAAATACGCCAAGCCTTTCCATTAACGATCCAGAGCTTATGGTGAAAAAACCGGCAGGGTTAACAGCCGCCACAGGCATGGATGCGCTGACCCACGCTGTGGAATGCTATGTTTCCCTGGGAGCAAATCCAGTAACAGATGCATGCGCTATCCAGTCAATAAAGTTAATCTCAAAATACTTAAGATTGGCGGTAGCCAATGGAGAAAATCTCGAGGCCAGGGAGAATATGGCGTACGCTTCATTGCTGGCAGGAATGGCATTTAACAATGGCGGCTTGGGATATGTGCATGCTATGGCTCACCAATTAGGTGGATTCTATGATATGGCTCACGGTGTCGCAAACGCTATTTTGCTTCCTCATGTTGAGCGGTACAATATGATATCAAACTTGGAAAAATTTGCAAATATAGCAGAGTTCATGGGTGAAAATATACAGGGTCTATCATTAAGAGACGCATCTGTAAAAGCAATCGACGCAATCGCTCAATTGTCACAGGATGTTGGAATTCCAAGCGGACTGGCTCAGTTTAAAGTGAACCCTGATAGCTTTGAAAAAATGGCTCAATATGCCTTAAAGGATGGAAATGCAGGGAGCAATCCAATAAAAGGAACGGAAAAAGATATTATAAAAATATTTGAAGCTGCGATGTAATTTAAAAAGAGTAAAAAAGATATGATCTATGGCATGTAAAAGGAGAGATGTTTTATGGCGTATGGATATTGTGGCAAATTACTGGAAATTGATCTCACTTCAAGAAGCTTTAAGGAGACTCTTCTTGAAGAAGAAGATTTAAAAAAGTATCTGGTTGGAAGCGGGCTTGGTGCGAAGCTTTTGTATAGTAACTATGATCATAATATACCGGCTCTTTCGCCCGAAAACCCATTAATGTTTTTAGTTGGCTTATTAATTGGTCTGCCGGCTCCCTCTGCTTCAAAGATGACGGTTGTCGGAAAATCTCCACTCACAGGAATTTGGGGAGAATCCATCGTCGGCGGATTTCTTGGAGCGGAGATTAAAAAGGCTGGTTATGATGGGATCATTTTTACTGGAAAGTCAGAAAAGCCTGTTTCGGTTTTTATCAATGACGGAGAGGTTCAATTTTTAGATGCTGGAAATGTGTGGGGCAAAGATGTATATGAGTCCGACAAAATACTTCAAGAGCAGGTCGGTGTGAAAGCGCAGACTGCATGTATCGGGCCTGCTGGTGAGAGA
This sequence comes from Sinanaerobacter chloroacetimidivorans, assembly GCF_018128545.1. Classification (GTDB taxonomy): domain Bacteria; phylum Bacillota; class Clostridia; order Peptostreptococcales; family Anaerovoracaceae; genus Sinanaerobacter; species Sinanaerobacter chloroacetimidivorans. The sequence goes on from NZ_JAGSND010000007.1 coordinate 158,690, forward strand.
CTGGTTCCCCTTTCATCGATCATGGTAGGAGGACATGAAACCAGAGCGGCCGGAAGGTGCGGATTTGGTGCTTTAATGGGCTATAAAAATTTGAAGGCGCTAGTCGTACATGGAACAAAGAAAGTACCTATTTTTGACAGGGAAAAGCTTGGCGCTAGCGTAAAAGAATTTAATAAAGTCCTCACCACGAATGCAAAAATACTTCATGATTACGGTACGTTGGGAACAATTCAAGGAGTGGAATCGGAAGGTGACCTGCCTATTAAAAATTGGCAATTAGGTTCTTGGGAAGATGGTGCTTGGAAAACGAGCGGACAGTATTTGGATGAGACTTGTGTAAAGGGTCATTATTCCTGCGCGGCTTGTCCCGTTCGATGCGGGAAAAATGCAGAAGTAAGGGTAGGCCCGCATAAAGGCACGGTGGGACACGGACCGGAATATGAAACAGCTGCTGCTTTTGGTTCTAATATACTAAATGACAATCTAGACTATATCTGTGCTGTCAATGACTTGTGCAACAGGTATGGAATAGACACGATAGAAACCGGAAACGCCGTAGCTTTAGCCATTGAGTGCTTTGAGAACGGCCTTTTGACACTTGAAGATACGGACGGAATAGAACTGAAATGGGGAATGGCGGAAGGATTACTGCCGCTTGTAAAAAAGATAGCCCTTAAAGAGAAAGGTATCGGTGAACTATTAGGGAAAGGTGTAAGAGATGCTGCTCGGGAAATAGGTGAGCCCGCCAAGGAATTTGCTGTAGAAACGAAAGGGCTTTCTTATGCGATGCACGACCCTAGAGCTTATACAACCATGGTGGCTACCTATGCAACCGGTAATAAAGGGGGATCACACCTTGAATCGTTAGGCTATTTTTCTGAGGGCGGTGCTTATCCTGCAAAGTGTGTGGGATTTACCAAGAAATTCGAACCGCTGGGTCAAGAAGGTAAAGCTGAATACGCGGCACTTCTTCAGGATTTAATGAACCTCTTCGATGCACTAGGCTTGTGTAAATTTATCATGTTAGGTCATATAACCCATGACCATATGAAGGATTGGATTAACGCTGCAACTGGTTGGGATTTAACGACAGAAGATGTGAAAAAAATTGGGGAAAGGCTTTTCAATCTAAAGAGAATGTATAATGTCAAGCTTGGAATAAGCAGAAAAGATGATACAATTCCGCCCAGACTGATGATACATGAAAAGAAGAGCGGTGCCGCTGCGGGAAGCGTTCCTAATTACCCAAGAATTATGCAAGATTATTATGAATACAGAGGCTGGAGCAATGAAGGAATCCCCACAGAAACCAAGTTAGAGCAATTGGATCTAAGCGGTGTGGTGAATCAATGACACAAATCAATGTCACCTTTATTTTAAAAGGTCATTTGATGTGGTATCCCGAGGACAGAAAAAAGATACATATATTAAGTGTTGATGAAAATGCAAAAATAGCGGATGTCCTTGACAGTTTAAATGTACCGGCAGAACAGATCAAGCTTGTGTTAAGAAACGGTCAAACGGTGGATATGAATGACAAGATGGATGAAGATGATGAAGTAGAGATTATTCCAATCATTGCCGGAGGTTAATGACAAGTATTTAAGAAGCTTTTATTGAAAAGGGCTGTTGAAATTTTTCAAATTCAGCAGCCCTTTTCAGGAAAAAAAGAAATGGAGTGGAGAGCATGAGTATCAATATTGATTTAATCTTAGCGTCCTTTGGAGGCGGGGTGTTCGCCGCGGCTCTTGGCGTAATCGGCTCATTCAGCCTATGTGGAGCGCTGATCTTAGTAGGGATTGCGGCGGCTGTTACAACAGGTGACAACAACATTCTTAATTTGATTGCTTTTGGGCCATATTTTGGACCGCATATTTCTTATGCTGGAGCAGTGGCTGCGGCAGCATATGCAGGTAGAAAACAACTGATCGACGGTGCTAACATTCTTGTTCCTTTGAACAAGCTTAAAAGATTTGATGTGCTGTTGATTGGAGGCTTATTTGGAGTTCTCGGTTATCTTTGTAATGAGCTGTTGGCTGTAAGTGGTATTCAAATTGATACTATCGCATTCACAGTTGTAATTTCTAATGTCCTTGTAAGACTGGTTTTTGGAAAATCCGGTTTTTTAGGGCGAACACCGAAAGAAATCAAGATAAACCCAGGGGTTCAAACCTTACTGTTTAGTTCACTACTTGGTTTTTCCCTAGGCTTAGTATCCTCTTTCGCAACACAGCTTACAGGATTTGTACCCATTGGATACGGGATCAGCGCATTATCCTTGCTAATGCTGTTTCATGACGAGTTTCCAGTTACACATCATGTTGCCATATGTGCGGCATACGCTGCAAAGGCTACCGGCAGTTTAATTATTGGAGGCATTTTTGGGATTTTGGCGCTCTTGCTTGGGAATTTAGTAGGCAGTTTATTTAATAAAAATTCAGATACATTTATTGATCCGCCTGCTTTAACGATAGCGGTTTTAAGTCCAATTATATTTATTTTTCTATAGCGAGGATATTCTTATATGTTACAAATTGGGCAAGCCCTTGCGTCAGCAAGCTGGACGCGAGTTCGACGGGTGTAACGCTAATTATGATGAGAAGAGTCGAACTCGAAAGAGCAGCGAAGGAAAAGAAATCGGTGAGGTTTTTCCCTGAGCTGGTCCGAGCCCTGTGCTTGGGCGAGGACGGCAGATTTGTCTAAATGGCTAAAAACAAATCTGTGTAACTCTCACCACCTTCACCACAAAGTGTCCGAAAAGGGCAGAATGAAAACGCTGAATTGTTGAAACTTCAGCGTTTTTTCGTTTTGCCAATGAGATTCAGATAAAAAAATAAGGCTTTTATGCCTTGATTCCCTCCATTATCTTAATTGACAACTTTTTTGTCTTAGAGAATTATTTGTAAAAAAAGATTTGTAAAAAAGCAAGGTGGATGGAGTTGAGCATTTTGACTGGTATTTCATTTTATGATAAAATCATTAATATAGAGTCTATTAAAATACCTAAATACTGCTAAGGATATACCCCCTTTTCTCCCCAATTTAAAGATAGTGTGATTAAAACATTGGAGGATAGAATGGCGAAAAATATTATTATTGCAGGGTACCGCAGACAGGTGATCCAGGTTTTTTCAGATCAACTTCAAAGCATATTTGGATCTGATATTGACATTAAGCTGGTTGTCACAGGTACTCCCGTTCCTGAAAAGTTTGGGAAGGACAGTATTGTGATGGTACAGTCTTATGATATTTTTAATGAGATCCGTGCCAATATCGCCAATGAGGACAACATCATTTTTATCAGGACGGCATTGCAGACGGCAGGATTGGGACCAATCGGAAAATTAGAGAGGGGCTGTCCGGTTATCGTAGCCGGAGACAGTATGGAAACCGCTCTTGAGCTGTTAAAAGCCCTTATGGAGTCAGGAGCTAATCATTTTAATATGCAGCCTGCAGACCTGTCTGATATGGAAGTTTTCCGGGATAAAACCGTAATTACTTCAGGAATTCCCAGAGAAGAAATACCTGATGCCAGGATGGTAATCAATATACGTGAACCGGTGCTTGATACTGTTACAATCCTTGATATGGGGGTCAGACTGGAAAGAGAGGACATTCTCGTCAGCAAAAATATCAGGAAAGATTTTATTGAATTTCAGTCTCCGAATAAGGGGACTGCCTGGAGCCTGGAGCACGCCAACAGCCTCAACAGTTCGGTCAAAATTTTATTAGAGGTGATCGACGGCACCGTGATCAGTGTTGACCAAACCGGCCTCGTTCGAAATTGCAATGACCGGATAGAATCCATTTTCGGCATAAAGCAAGGGGAAGCACTCGGAAAAAGCGGAGTTACGCTTTTCCCTGAAATACCGTTTCGGGAAGTAATCAACGGGAAATCCCCTGTGATCGAATCTCTAAAAAAGATTAATGGAGAAAACATGGTGGTGACGGTAAAGCCCATTTTCAATTCCGGGAAACATTATGGCGCGATTGCCGTAATCAAACGGTTCCACGACGAGGAGGTCCGGCAGCATAAGCTGAGAACGCTTCTGATGGGAAAGGGGTACCGCGCAAAGTACAGTTTTGACGATATCATAGGGGAAAGCAGAGCGATGACGCAGTGCAAAAATATCGCGCAGCGTATGGCTGCTTCCAACTCCTCGATTTTGATCACAGGAGAAACCGGCACGGGAAAAGAGATGTTTGCCCAGGCCATTCATAACGCCTCTGAACGAAAACCGTATCAGTTCGTTGCCCTTAACTGCGGGGCTATTCCTGAAAGCCTTCTTGAGAGTGAATTATTTGGATATGAAGAGGGCGCTTTTACAGGAGCACGCAAAGGAGGCAAGCTGGGATTCTTCGAATTGGCTCATAAGGGAACTTTGTTTTTGGACGAGATCTCGGAAATGTCAACCTCCCTGCAAAAACGTCTGCTTCGAGTTCTGCAGGAAAGAGAGGTAACCCGACTTGGAGGAAGCTCCGTTATTCATGTGGATGCGAGGGTTATTGCCGCAACCAATCGGGACCTGAGGGCTTTGACCAGAACCGGAGCTTTCAGAGAAGACTTATACTATCGTCTGAGCGTATTGCCTTTGAAGGTCCCTGCTTTGCGTGAGCGTACGGAGGATATTAGGATTTTGGCGGCAGCTTTTCGGAATGAGCTGGGCAAAAAGTTTGATCTTACTGAAGTAGCATGGCGAGAATTGGAACGGTACAGCTGGCCGGGTAATGTCCGGGAGCTGCGCAATTATATGGAATATTTCGCGAATCTTACTCATTCGGTTATCGGTATTAACGAGCTTTCTCAAATTGTTCCCCTGTACGCATCTTTTACAGTGGATCGACCCGAAAATATCTCCGAACAGGAACGTCCGGTTAACGCTGTGAACCCTGAACAAACGGATGATCAAAGTATTTTTGTTTTGAGGTTATTGAAAGAAGGACTGGAAAAACGGCATAGACTAGGACGAAGAAGCATCAGCCTCCTGGCAAAGGATCAGGGAGTTTTTTTGGGAGAGCAGGAAATTCGCAGAATATTAAAAACGCTCGAAAAACAAGGATTGGTGGTAATTAATCAAACAAAAGCCGGTACGGTAATCACATCAAGAGGCATGGCTTTTTTATCCAACAGGAAATCATGACTTTCTGAATAAGACAAGAGAATACGGGATTTATGGGATTTAACGGTAACTTCGTGAACGTCCCCCAAACCCCGTATTTTTTATTCTTAGAGATATAGCGAAGTAAGATCTGGCATAGCGTTTGCCGAAAAACACAGGAAGCGGCCTTCGAGACCTCTATGGAATTTATGGGGCGGTTTGGTATTTATAGAAAAACCCATAAAACCCGTAAAACCCGCATTTGTTTTGTTTCAAAAAACTGATCTATAGAAGCAGGCGGGGAAAATAAGCCGATTCTATAAATCTGTACTAAAATAACGAGGCGTTAATGTCCCACGCCTCGTTGAAACGCGCAGATGTAAGAAAATTTTCTACAGTCGAAACTTTTCTACTTATGCTTATAAACAATATCCAGATAATGACTGGCATGAGACTTGCTCTGAAATTTAATCAAATATTTTGAATTTTGAATTTATTTTGGAGGTGAATCATGAAAAACATTCTCACCGGAAATGAAGCGGTAGCACGGGGCGCGTATGAAGGCGGTCTTTGGTTTGCTTCTGCTTATCCGGGAACTCCCAGCACTGAGATCCTTGAAAACATGGTAAGGTACAAAGCCGACATTTACTGTGAGTGGGCTCCGAATGAAAAAGTGGCACTGGAAGCGGCAATCGGCGCCTCCGTGGCGGGGGCCCGCTCTCTGGCAGCCATGAAGCATGTAGGCCTCAATGTGGCGGCTGACCCCCTGTTCACTTTTGCGTATACCGGCGTTACCGGAGGCTGTGTTATTGTCTCAGCTGATGATCCGGGAATGCATAGCTCCCAGAATGAACAGGACAACCGGAATTATGCCGCAGCAGCCAGGGTCCTGATGCTAGAGCCCTCGGACAGTCAGGAAGCCAAGGATTTTACCAAATTGGGGCTTGAACTGAGCGAACGGTTTGACACTCCTGTTTTGCTGCGCATGACGACCAGAGTATGTCACAGCAAAAGTCTGGTGGAGCTTGAGGACAGAGCGGAAAAGGAAGTGATCCCGTACCATCATAACATCGCCAAGTTTGTAGCCACTCCGGCAAACGGGAAAGTGCTGAGAAGAAAGCTGGAGGAACGTCTGAAGGCTATGGAGGACTATTCCAATACGGCGGAAATAAACTGCGAGGAATACAACGGAACCGAAGTCGGCGTCATCAGTTCGGGCGTGGCGTATCAGTACGCGAAGGAAGTATTCGGAAAAGACGCTTCATATTTAAAGCTGGGGATGACTTTCCCTATGCCGATGGAGAAAATAAAAAAATTTGCGGCCAGAATAAAGAAGCTGTATGTCTTGGAGGAAATGGACCCATATATTGAGAACCACCTGAAAATGGCGGGTATTTCGTGCATCGGAAAAGAAATCATCCCGAAAATGGATGAACTGAATCCCGATATCGTCAGAAAGGCCGTCATGGGGATAGAAACGGAAGCATTAAAGGTCGATAAAAAAGCCACCGCCAGACCTCCGGCTCTCTGTGCAGGCTGTCCCCACAGAGGGATATTCTATACCTTGAGCAAAAAACAGAAGAAGCTCATCGTTACCGGAGATATCGGATGCTATACATTAGGTTCGGCGCCGCCGCTTTCCGCGATGCATACCTGTTTCTGCATGGGCGGAAGCATCAGTACAGGGCACGGCGCATCCACCGTTTTGAAAAAGGCGGGGTCTGATCTGAAGATCGTATCCGTCATCGGCGATTCGACCTTCTTCCACTCAGGGATAACAAGCCTTATGGACGTCGTTTATAACAGAGGAAACAGCGTAACGATCATTTTAGACAATCGCATCACCGCTATGACAGGCCATCAGGAAAATCCCGGAACCGGGTACACGCTTATGGGCGAGCCTGCCATTGAGGCTGATATTCCGGCAATCTGCAGAGCGATTGGTGTAAAGGAAGAGAATATTACTGTTCTGAATCCCCTCATGCTCTCGGAAGCGGAAGAAGCGCTCGATGGCGCTCTGAATAAGGATGAGCCAGCCGTTATCATCGCGAAATGGCCTTGCATCCTGAAAAAGTTTACCGATCAGGACAACAGGGAATTTGATCTTCGTCCGAAGAAATGCGTGATCGATCAGGAAAAATGCACCAAGTGCAAACTATGCGTGAAAACCGGATGCCCCGCTATCCTCTCGGATGAGACGGTGCGGATCAGCGCAGAATCCTGTACGGGATGCGGCGTCTGCAGACAGGTCTGCAGGTTTGATGCAATCGAGGAGGTAGTGAAATGAGCGGCGTAAAAAATATTCTGTTGGTCGGCGTCGGTGGGCAGGGAACCATACTTGCCAGTAAGATTTTAACCGAGGGCTTGCTGCAAGCGGGTTATGACGTGAAAATGTCGGAGATCCACGGCATGTCGCAGAGAGGAGGTAACGTAAGCACTCAGATCCGTTTTGGGGATAAGGTCCATTCCCCAATCATGGGAAAGGGTGAAGCTGATGTGATCGTGGCTTTTGAAAAAATGGAAGCGTTAAGATGGATCGAATATCTGAAACCGGGAGGTGAGTTAGTGGTCAATGATTTTGAGATGCCCACGGTACCGATTCAAATCGGAGCGGAACAATATCCGGATGACGTCATAGGAACATTACAGGCGGCAGCCGACACCGTTGTGATAAAAGCGGGAGACATTGCCCGGAATCTGGGAAATACTAAGATCATGAACGTGGTATTGCTCGGAGCGTTGGCGAAGGCGATGAACTTACATGAGATCGATTGGGAATCATTGATCAGAAAAAATGTAAAAAAGGGCTTCGAAGAAATTAACTGGAATGCGTTTAGCGCAGGATATAACGAGGCGAAGCTGTCCCCCACCTTTTAGGTGGCGGGTTCAACTTAATTTCACAGGCGGTGGGCATATTCCCCGCCTCGTTGCCCTTTTGCCCCAAGCTCGCTTGGCTGGCAAAATGGACAGCAGCGAGCAAAGCGAGTCGGAGTCCCTGGAAGGGACGTTGAAACGCACAGATGTAAGAAAAATTTCTACATTCGAAATTTTTCAACTTAAGCGTTATAAAATTTAGGAGGGATCACTATGAAAGAAAGAGAACAATTTGCTTCAAGACTGGGCTTCATCCTGGTCTCCGCCGGCTGCGCCGTCGGCCTTGGAAATGTGTGGAGATTTCCTTACGTTACAGGCCTTTACGGCGGAGCGGCATTCATTCTTATCTATTTATTATTTCTTGTAATACTGGGTCTCCCGATCATGATCATGGAATTCTCGGTAGGCCGGGGAAGCCAGAAAAGCGCGGCTTCTTCCTTTCGGGTACTGCAGCCGGAGGGAACCAAATGGCATTTATTCGGTTATATCGCAATGGCGGGCAATTATCTGCTGATGATGTTCTACACCATGGTAGGCGGCTGGATGCTTTATTACTGCTTTAAATCTGTAAGAGGCGATTTTTCGGGACTGACTCCGGATCAGGTCGCCGGCAATTTTGGCGAAATGCTCGGTTCACCGGGAACGCTTACGTTATGGGCGGTGATCGCAATTTTAATTTCTTTCGGAATCTGTTCCATGGGTTTAAGAAACGGGGTCGAAAAGATCACAAAGATTATGATGATTTGCCTGCTCGCACTGATGGCCGTGCTGGTTGTCCGTTCTATTACACTGGAAGGCGCAGGAGCAGGCCTGAGCTTTTACCTGAAGCCCGATTTTGGAAGGGCGATGGAACAGGGACTCGGTAATGTCATATTCGCGGCAATGGGCCAGGCATTTTTCACCTTGTCCCTTGGTATGGGCTCTATGGCTATATTCGGAAGCTATCTGGATAAATCCCGTTCACTTACGGGAGAGGCCGTCAGCATTACGGTGCTGGACACACTGGTTGCTCTGATGGCTGGTCTTATTATTATTCCGGCATGCTTTGCCTTCAGCGTAGAGCCCGGTGCGGGACCGGGTCTGATTTTCATCACACTGCCGAATATTTTCAATCATATGACCGGCGGAATTATCTGGGGCGCCCTCTTCTTCCTGTTCCTGTCCTTTGCGGCTTTGACGACGATTGTCGCCGTATTTGAGAATATTATTTCCTTTGCCATTGATTTATGGAACTGGGAAAGAAAAAAGGCGGTCATGGTCAATATCGTCGCAGTTATTCTTTTATCGATGCCCTGTATTTTAGGGTTCAACCTCTGGAGCGGATTCGAGCCTCTCGGTGAAGGCACAGTCGTCCTGGATCTGGAAGACTTTATTGTGTCCAACAACGTCTTGCCTTTAGGCTCGTTGGTTTACCTGATGTTCTGTACCTATCGATACGGCTGGGGCTGGCAAGGCTTTTTCAATGAGGCCAATGCAGGGGAAGGCCGAAAGTTCCCGGCTGCCGTCAGAGCCTATGTATCCTATATCCTGCCCCTGATCGTCCTGGTCATCTTCTTTAAAGGATATTGGGATAAATTCCATTCTGTGACGGCAATGATCGTCGCAGCAGCGATTGTTCTGGTATTTGCTTATATCGTTTTTTACAGAAAAAAGAGCACCGTGCCAAACTAGTGTACTGACACGCTGAGAATTAGGTTTACTGCTTGCCTTTTTGCCCCAAGCTTGCTTGGTTCGGCAAAACGGACAGCATACGAGCGGAGCGAGTCGGAGGCCGTAGGCCGTTGTCTAAAGTTCCATCTGCGTTGTTGTCGTCGGTCGCCGTAGCTGCGGCTACGCCTTCCTCCTCCGTCTAGCAGACTGAAAATTTATTCGGCGCAGTAATTCCAAATTTCAACGTGACAGTACACTAGGTGTAAGAAAAGCGGCACACTATTTGTGGAGTGAATGATGAAAAATTTTGAAGAACTGATTCAATTTGTCCAAAAAAATCCTCAAAAGAAAAAAGTGGCTGTTGCCGCAGCCCATGATGAGCATACACTGGAGGGAATTCACAGGGCTTATGAAAACGGGATTGCGGTGCCGATTTTAATCGGGGATCAAGCCAAAATAGAAAGCATTATGAAAAAAGAAGGGTTTTCCTTTCCGGAAGCAGAGGTTGTCAATATCGGCGACGATGCTGCGGCGGCCCGCAGGGCAGTTCGGATGGTGCGTGAAGGAGAAGCGGATTTTCTCATGAAAGGAAAGCTTCAGACGGCGGATCTCCTCAAAGAAGTGGTAAACAAGGAACGGGGTCTGCAGAAGGGGGGACTGATGTCCCACTTCGGTATCTTTGAAGTGCCGGGCTATCATAAGCTTCTGGTATTGACCGATGGCGGGATGCTGCCGTATCCCGATACCGGCGAAAAGGCGCAGATCCTCATGAACGCAGTAAAAGTCCTCAATGGTTTGGGCTATGAAAATCCCAAAGTAGCCGTTTTGGCGGCGGCAGAGCTGGTAAACCCGAAAATGCAGGAATCCGTCGACGGAGATCTGCTGAAAACGATGAACAGAGAAGGGAAACTTCCCGGCTGCATCGTGGAAGGCCCCATATCCTATGATCTGGCCATGAGTCCCGAGGCTGCCGAAATCAAGGGATATTCTAGTCCTGTTACGGGGGATACGGATATCCTCCTCATGCCCAACATGACCAGCGGTAATCTGCTGGCTAAAGCCTTCCAGTTCACCGCGGGCGCGAAGATGGCAGGCATGATCGCAGGCGCCGGCGCCCCGATCGTTTTGGTATCAAGAGGCGCCACGGCTGAGGAAAAATACCTTTCACTGGTATTATCCGCGGCATCGGCGAATAAGCAGAAGATTGATTAGATTTGTGGGGTATCAATGAAGAAGGGAGATATTCTGTGGGGGGCAGTATTGCTCGGTGTGATCGCTTTTCTGATCACACCTGGGACCCATACCATGTTTATAACAGCTTCAAAAACTTCCCCATATCTTATGGGATTTATAAAGTTTGCTGTTCTAGCCACCATGGGTGAGCTGCTGGCGATCCGGATCGTGACGGGAAACTGGAAGAAGCCGAACGGCATCTTATGGCGCGTGATCGTCTGGGGCATCATCGGAATCATGGTCACACTGATGTTCGTATTGTTTGACGCGGGGGTCCGAAGCTGTATGGAGAGGGGATATCTGCCTTTTATCGAAGGGGAAGGCTTCTTTCCAATTCTTGTGACAGCCTTTTTTATCAGCGCCATAACGAATCTGTTTTTTGGGCCGTCGTTTATGTTATTCCATCGCATTACCGATACATGGATCGACTTGGGCCAGGGCAAAATGTTTCAGATGAGGAAGCTAACCTTGAACGAGGTGCTGGACGCCGCCGATTTAAAAGGCTTTGTCACCTTTGTAGTCTGCAGGACGATTCCGGTCTTCTGGATCCCGGCGCATACCGTAACCTTCATGCTGCCGCCGGAATACCGCGTGCTTATGGCGGCTATGCTTTCTATTTGCCTGGGAGCTATCCTGGGGATTTCCAGAAAAAACTAAATATTGTTCAAGTGCTGTCCGCTACCTGCCAGAGCGACGGGGACCGGGGCTCTATATAATTTAAAAAATGGAGGTAGTATTATGGCACATTTTATTCCAGAACCATACCGTATTAAGATGGTGGAACCTATCAAAATGACGACTCGCGAGCAGCGGGAGCAGTACATCAGAGAGGCGGAGTACAACCTTTTTCGCCTGCGCGGCGAGGACGTGTACGTCGATACTCTGACCGATTCCGGTACCAACGCGATGAGCGACGCACAATGGGCGGCACTGATGCTTGGTGATGAGGCTTATGCAGGTGGGAAAAGCTATTTTAAATTGGTTGAAGCAGCAAAGGATGTCTTTGGGTATGGCTATATTCAGCCTGTCCATCAAGGGCGTGCTGCAGAAAAAGTCTTGTTTCCCAGTTTCCTGGAAAAAGGGAAATATGCGATCGCAAACCTATTTTTCGATACAACACGTGCACATGTTGAGTTAGCCGGTGCCCGCTGCCTTGAGTGCTGTAACCCCGAGGCTGCGGATAGTCAGCTGCGTGCTCCATTTAAGGGAAACATGGATGTGGCAAAAATGGAGGAGATGATCAAGGAAAAGGGTCCTGAAAATATCGGCATGGTCGTTATGACGATTACCAACAATTCTGCCGGCGGTCAGCCGGTTTCCTTGAAAAATATGCGCGAGGTTGCGTCGGTTTGCCAAAAATATCAGATTCATCTCAATATTGATGCGGCACGTTATGCAGAAAATGCAATGTTCGTTAAAATGCGTGAGCCGGAATGTAAGGATATGTCCATTAAAGAGATTATCCATGCCTTCTTCGATTTGGCAGATACTTTCACAATGTCCGCAAAGAAAGATACCATTGTCAATATGGGCGGTTTAATCGGCGTCAAGGATGAGAACGCACCTTACATCTTGAACATCAAAGCGAACTGTATCAGCTATGAGGGCTTTTATTCCTATGGCGGTCTTAACGGCCGTGATCTTGAGTGCCTTGCAGTTGGTCTCTATGAGGGACTTGACGAAAGCTGGCTGCGCTACCGTATTGGTACAATGGAGTATTTTGGTGAACGGTTGGATGAACTGGAAATTCCTTATCAAAGCCCGCCAGGCGGCCATGGAATTTTCCTTGATGCTGCAAAATTCTATCCCCAGCTGCCATACCATGAATTCCCCGGGCAGGTACTGGCTGTGGAATTGTACAAGGAATGCGGCTTGCGTTCCTGCGATATCGGCTCCTACATGATCGGCAATGATCCCGACACTGGAGAGCAGCTCAAGTCGATAAACGAGTTTACACGGCTTGCAATACCGCGCCGTGTCTATACCCAAAGTCATTATGATATGGTTATTGAGGCGATTCATGAGGTCTGGAAACGCCGTGAAAGCATCAATCACGGCTACAAGATTACCTGGGAGCCGCCGATTCTACGACATTTTCAGGCCAGCTTAGCTCCGATTGAGTAATTACAGGATGCAGGGATTTTCAGAAAGATCCAGGAAAAAAGGAGGAGGCTCGTTCAGAAGCCCGATTTGCTAATATTAACAGGAAGGGAGTAATGGAATGAATTATAAAGTTCTTGCGATCAATCCGGGTTCTACTTCAACAAAAGTAGCCCTGTATGAAAATGAAAACAGGATTTTTTCCGAATGCATCGAGCATACCGCCGAAGAACTCAACAGCTTAGATATCTTGGATCAGATGGGTTTCCGAACGATGGCCGTCTATTCTATTTTGTCAAAACATAAGGTAGAGCTTTCGGAATTGTCGGCGGTGGCAGGCCGGGGAGGCCTTCTGCCCAACATGCTCGGGGGCGGGTATCTTGTAACGGAAACCATGATCGATGCGATTTATAATGAGGAAGCTTCTCCGCATGCTTCCAATTTAGGTGCGCTGCTGGCTTCGGAAATCGCGATGCCTCTTGGTATAAACGCCTATATTTATGACGCGGTTACGGCGGATGAATTTCCGGAAATCGCAGCCACGACAGGGATGCCGGATGTGCGGAGGCACAGCATGTGCCATGTGCTGAATATGAAAGCTACGGCACGTAAAGCAGCGGCAAAGCATGGCAGGCAATACGAAGACCTGCGTCTGATTGTGGCTCATCTGGGGGGAGGGATATCCATCGCAATTCATGAAGACGGTAAGATCATTGATGCGATCGGGGACGATGCAGGTCCCTTCGCTCCGGAGCGTTCGGGAAGCGTACCGCTTTTCTATGTCATCGACATGTGTTATTCCGGTAAATACAACAAGAAGGAAATGGCCCGAAAGGTCCGGGGACAGGGCGGTTTAAAGGCGTATTTCGGAACCTCCGACTGCAAAGAAATCGAGAAGATGATCGTGGAAGGCAATGAACGGGCAAGGCTGGTGTATGAAGCCATGGCATATCAAATTGCCAAGGGGATCGGAGAAATGGCCCCTGTCTTAAGAGGCGAGATCGATTATATTATCCTGACGGGGGGACTGGCTTATTCCAAGATGCTGACCAATATGATCGCAGAACGGGTCAATTTCATTGCCCCTATCGAAATCTTACCGGGAGAAGACGAAATGGAAGCCCTGGCATTCGGAGCTCTCCGAATCCTGAGAGGCGAAGAGACGGCAAGGGAATACCAGCCAATCAGAAAGGAGAGGAAGAAAAGATGATATCAAAAAAAATGAAGGAATCTATAGAGAACAGTTCTATGATCCGAGCCATGTTTGAAGACGGAAAAAAGATGAAGGAATTGTACGGTGCGGAAAACGTATATGATTTCAGCCTCGGAAATCCGAATACTCCGCCGCCGCGGGAGATAAACCAGATCATCCTTGATATTTTACAGAACGAAAAGCCGACCTTTATCCACGGATATATGAACAATGCCGGATATGAGGATGTGCGCAGCGCCATTGCGGAATCTATCAACAAGAAATTTAACACCAACTTCGCAGTGCAAAATATCCTGATGACAACAGGCGCAGCAGGAGGGCTCAATGTGATTTTGAAAACATTGATGGACCCGGAGGATGAGGTCGTAGTCTTTGCGCCTTTTTTCAGTGAATATCGTGCTTACGCAGAGAATTACGGCGGAAGGCTTGTCGTTGTGCCGCCTGATACGGCGGACTTTCAGCCGAATCTGGAGAAGTTTAAAGAGAAACTCACAAACAGGACGAAAGCGGTGATCGTTAATTCTCCCAATAATCCTACCGGAGTCGTCTATTCGGAAGAAACCGTCACAAAACTGGCGGAGATATTAAGAGAAGCACAGAAAGAATTTCATACCGATATTTATCTCATTGCGGATGAGCCTTACCGGGAGCTTGTATACGACGGTGTTTTTGTACCATATATACCGCAGTATTATGAAAATACCATCGTTGCTTATTCTTACAGCAAGTCTCTGTCTCTGCCCGGGGAGCGGATCGGCTATCTTGTCATTCCCGATGAAGTTGCCGACTTTGAAGCTGTGGTCAGCGGCGCCGGTACGGCAAACCGGATTCTGGGTTTTGTAAATGCGCCTTCCCTGATGCAGCGGGTTGTTGCAAAATGTTTGGATATGGAAGCGGATACAGACGGCTATAACAAGAACAGAGAAGCGCTCTATCAGGGCTTGATTGAGGCGGGATATGAATGCGTCAAACCGCAGGGAGCGTTCTATCTCTTTGTAAAATCTCCCATAGAAAGCGACAAGGAGTTTTGCCAGATGGCAAAGCAGCATCAGCTCATCCTGGTACCGGGATCTGCTTTCGGATGCCCCGGTTATGTAAGGATCGCTTATTGCGTCTCTTACGATGCCATTATGGCAGCTTTACCCAAGTTCAAAGAGCTGCTGCTTGAGGTAAGATAAGACTCCGCTCAACAGGACTTTTACGTTCGCTGAACCCAAAGTTATGTACGGGGCATCTCTATTGTTCCTTTATACAAAAAATCAGAAAACCGTTCCAAATTTGAACGGTTTTTGATTTTTTTAGAATATAAATGGGATAGAGTTGAACTGCTTTGCTTCTATTCGATCTTTTGATATAATCTAGGTATCTTTGCAGAAGGGATAAGGCTGCGGTAAAACGGAGGCTGATAACGGCTCTTCAGGAACGATGGAGGAAGTGCCGAACTTATTCGTGTTGTATTGAAGGATGGACAAAAAATTAGGAGATCAAAAGTGAGGTGTTTCAAAATGAAAAAGCGCATTGCTGCTATGTTCATGGCAGTGCTTATAGTATTGTCCTTTCAGGCGGGAGTCTGCCTGAAAGACGGCGGGGTTTATGCAGAAGAAAAGAAGGAAATCAACATTATCATCGATGGGACAAAGCTGGCTTTCTCTCAGGATGACGGGATGGGAATCCCCTTTATCGACAGCGCGGGCAAGGCACAGGTACCGGTAAAAAAGGCTCTCGAGAAAATCGGAGCGACAGTATTATTTGAAACGGATGCGGGCTCAGGCGAAAGAAACATTATTATATCAAAAGACGGGAGCGTCATCAGGCTTACCGCCGGGGATCCGATCATGAGAGTGAATACGGACACATTCTACCTGCTTGATGCTCCTCCCCTAATCATGGGAGGCAGAACATATATGCCGATACGAGCGGTGTTTGAAGTACTGGGGTATACTGTTTCCTGGGATAGGGCGTCCAAGACTGTTAGTATCCAAAAAAATCAGGATATGCCTTTGTCGCCTGCGATTACGCCTGTAGGCCAGTTTGAGATTCCTCAGTATCAGTGCAAGGAAGAAGATGAACCTGGGGTGATCGTAAACCACGGCTATATCTATTATCTGGGAGAGAATAACGACATCATGCAGACCACCTTTTCCGATCTGACGAAATCGAAAAAGGTTTATCACTGCCCAGGGTGGGTCATCCATCTTTTTAACGATGAAAATGGGGTGCCAAGGCTTTACTATCATACGGAGGGCGCATCCCTGGGAACCCCTCATCAATTTGCTTTAAACGCAGACGGAAGCATGACTGAGCTGAACGGCCGCAGAGAATACCCGGCAGAGATTTATTCCACGGGAGGAAAGACCTTTGCATTCACAGAACTGAAATTCGGACCGGATCGTCTGGAAATGAAAAATGAAGAAGGCGCCTATGTCAAACTGGGCGGGAGCGAAAACAGGTATGAGTACAGAACCGAAATGAATGGATTCAACGGCAGACGGGGCGTATATCTCATCGGAGATGATCTTTATCTTCTGGCGGAGCCCTTTGCCGGGGATGCGGGAAAAGCCGTGTACAGGGTAAATATAAAGACGGACGAGGCTGTGCGCATAACAGGTGAGGCATATGGAGTTCAAATCGAGGGAAATTACCTGTATTACAATACGGGAAAGGAAATTCGGAAAAGAAACCTCGAAGACGGCACGGAAATTTCCATGTATAACTTTAACGGCTCGGCAACTAATTTTGCTTCTGATTTTGCGGTGCTAAACGGTAATCTGTATATCGCAGACAGAAACGGGTTTTTCATTAAGGCGGGCGGTGAAGTGAACGCATCTCCTCTTGAGGACGGAAACCATATTATCACTTGCTCTGATATGGCGCTGAGAGGTGACAAGGGGGAACAATACCTTATATGCGATATCGGAAAGAGTCCTATGAAAGATGACGGTATCGGAAGCCTATGGATGTGGGTCTATGACAAAGACGGCAAGCTGATTATGGAGAGGGAAGGCGACATCAGGCTTAATTCTGTTTCTATTGAAGGGGACAACATCTGTTATTATAATAAGACCACGAATCAAATCAATGTTGAAAAGATTAAGTGAAGAACATGAACATGGCGAAGCCCGACCTGATATTTGGGGATGACCACCAATTGATATCTATTTTACAGAGAAGGCTGAAATAAACCTAATGTAAATGGAAATATGTTATAGTGGATGTAACTTAAAAAGCTTGTAGAATATGTATCAGAACGGAATAAGACGGAGGATGTACCTTGAAGAAGATAAGCTCTAGAATCATATTCACTGTGATAGCATGCTCGCTGATTACGTCACTTCTGGTTGGCTGGGTAAGCCTGACGCTCAGTAAAAAGCTATTGGAAAGCGAGGCTACGGAACGGGTGCAGGGGTTGGCGGACAAATACGCCAATGAAACAAGCGCGATTTTTGAAAATATCCAGGGTCTTGTTACCGCTTTGAGCGTAACCATAAATAATTCCTTTGATCTAGATGAATTCAGCAAGAATCCGGAGGAATATCACGAATGGTATAAGGATTATCTGGACCCGATCATTGCCGACATGACGCAAAGAACCAAGAGAATATCCGGAGCCTATTTTACGTTCGATCCGTCGCTGACGAAAGGCGCCGATGAAATATGGTATTACTGGGATGAGGACGGAACGGTAAAATCTTTGGACGCAACCGCAGACGGACATTTTCTGGATGCATTTGAAGGCACGGTTGAAGAAAATATGCTGTATTATTTTCAGCCGATTCAGAACGGAAAACCTGGATGGACGGAACCCGTGGAAGACCCTGATTTGAATACAAATATTATATCTTACTCGGAAGCGGTATATGTAGATGGTCAATTGATCGGTGTTGCAGGCTGCGACTTGGAAACGGCAAATACGATCGATTTAATAGAAGAGATGAAGGTGTACGATACCGGATATGCTTTTCTGCTGAACGATCAGTATAAGTTTATGATCCATCAACGCTATACGAAAAATGAAAACCTTTCTGAAGTAGAAGGCGGGATATTCGAGCCGGCCGTCAAGGCCATGAAGGAGAATAAAAGCGGTGTCGTTAAGTATGAAGATAAAAACGGAGACTATCATATCGTCGGTTACAGCAGAATGACCAATGGCTGGACGATCGCCGTAATGCCTCCCACTGATGAGGTTTTTAAGCCTGCAAGAGAGTTGACTGTATTAATGGTGGTTTTGACGCTCCTGAGTGTCATGCTGACTTTTATTATTTCTTATATTTTTTCAAATAAATTCTCAAGTCCGATCAGAAAAGTGGCGGATGAATTGAAGTCGATCGGATTGGAAGACTTCACTAAGACGTTGCCCAAGGAGCTTCTGGAAAGAGAGGACGAGTTCGGTGATGTCGCGAAATACGCTGAAAATATAAAGGGCCTGATCGAAAAGAAAACTGAGGAAAACAGGGAAAAGGACGTACTGCTGGTAGAGCAGTCCCGCCTGGCAAAGATGGGCGAAATGGTGGGAAGTATCGCTCATCAATGGAAACAGCCGCTTAACAATATCAATTTGATTTTAGCGAATATCAATCAGGCATATCATTATAATGAACTGACACAGGAGTATATTGACGATTCCCTTGCAAAGGTCCGGGCATTGATTGTAAATATGTCTGCAACCATGGAGAATTTTTTGAGTTTCAGCAAGCCAAATAAAAATATTTCATGGTTTTCAGCAAAGGAATCACTGGAACTGGCTGTTGACTTATCGGAAGAGAGTATAAAGTCAAAACAAATCGATATTCATTTTAAAATGATCGATGATTTTTACATATACGGGTTCAGCAATGAATTCTCCAATGCAATCTTCAATATTCTGAATAACGCCATCGATGCAGCAGCCGAAGAAACCGAAAAAAGACTGATCGATATCGAACTATTCAAAAATGAACAACCGGGAACCGGAATAATAGAAATTACCAATTATGGAAAACGATTGGACCAGGAAACTCTGAACAACATGTTCAAACCATTCTACACCACGAAGAAAACAGGAACCGGAATCGGCCTGAGCATCGCGAAAAGTATTATCGAACAGAATCTATCAGGACAGATATCGGTCTATAATATAGAAAGCGGAGTTTGCTGTAAAATATCGCTGAATGATATCGGAGGAACGGATCGCAATGAACGAAGTGAGTAATAGTTTAAATTTCATGCAGATTTTGTATGTTGAGGACGATGCCGGAACGTTGCAGGAAATGACAAACCTTCTGAAAAGGCATGCCGGAAAATTCTTTACCGCACGCGACGGAACGGAAGGTTTGGAAAAATATTATGCCCATCATCCCGATATCATCATTGTGGATCTTCTCATGCCTAAAATGGGAGGACTTGAAATGATTAAAAAACTGCGGGAGGCAAAGGAGCAATGCCATGTTATCATTACGACTGCGCTGAGCGATGTGGATATGATTTTAAAGGCAGTCGATCTTGGAATTGATAAATATATCATCAAGCCAATTAATATTGATACACTTCTGGATGAACTGAATAAAGCGGCCTTGAAGAAAGTAAAAGAGAAAAACCTGAGTGCTGTTATTGAAGGTGACAATAAGAGAAAAATTGAAAATGAAATCAAGAAAACGATGACCAAGTTCTTGAAAGATAATACCGGAAAAGGCCCGAAGGATGTCAGCATTTTCATTACAGGGAATATCGTCGATATTACAGCGATAGATACCTTGACCCTGATGGAGAGAAAGATGATTGAGAACGGCAGGAACTATGCTATAATTGAAAACAATAGAAAATACTTCTATTTGATTAAAGACAAAGAAATATGTGAATTGCTTTATGATACCATTGGGAAACGGGCTGAAATTCAACAAATCGTGGTGAATGCAGAGCGTGGGATGGATAAAATTAAAGTAATTCTGGAATAGAATATGTAACATTGGAAGTTTAAAAAGAAAACAACCGTTCGCTTTTATTAGGACCAATGCAAAAGTATATGCTTTTGTATTGGTTTTTTTTATGTTTTATTTACTGTTCGTGCTGTTCTGATAAGCAATTATCGGATCAATAAAAAGAAAGGAAGGATTTATTATGGCTAAAAAAATTATCGCTCTATTGTTCATTTCAGTACTGGTAATTTCAAGTGCGGGGTTTGTGTTCGCCGACACGGAATATGTTGTAAAAAACGGAGATGTTCTATGGAAGATCGCCGAGAAGTACAATACGACATATCAAAATCTGGCCGAATATAACAAGATTGCAGATCCCAATTTGATTTACCCGAATCAGACCATCCGCATTCCGGACGGTAAAACGAGCCCAGATACAGGTTCTCAGACGCCCGCTGCCCCGCCTGCACCTGCTGCTTCGGAGGCAACTGCTTTTGAAAAATTTGTCGGCGATATCGACGTCAATTATGCTGCCGGCGTAGCAACGAAAATAGCTTCCTGCGGCTCCAACCCGGATCTAGGATTCAGACAGGCCGGTTCAACAGGTGAATATGCGGCTGCGGATTACCTGTACAATGAATTCAAGAGCATCGGATTGACAAATGTCAGAAAAGAAGCTGTAAAAGTAGATACCTGGGAGTATAAAAAAGGAGAGATTTATTATACCGACGGCAAAGGCACAGAACAAAAAATCCTCCTTGGAGGCTACCAGACAACCCTGGTTGCAGATAACGAAGCGGTCGACGTAATCTATGCGGGAACCGGCAGGACTGAAGATTATCAGGGATTGGACCCAAAAGGAAAGTTGGTCATCATCGAAGTGGACCAGTATAATGACTACTGGATTTCAAAACCTGCCTACGAGGCTCATCTGCGAGGTGCGAAAGCCGTACTGGCAGTACCGGTAGGAGGTTACGGACAACATTCCGATGACACGCTGTCATCACAGGATATCTGCGGCCCGGCAGACGCGCCTGTATTCGCCATTTCCGTTAAAGATGCAAATGCTTTGAAGGATTTAATCAGCAAATCTTCTGCAGGCTCCGTCAAAGTAAGACTATCTGCCGATTCACAGGTAAAAAGAGACGGGACATCCTATAATGTTGTCGGAGAGATCCCGGGAAAGAACCCGGATGAGATCATTTTCCTGATCGGACATTATGACGGATACTATCATGCATGGCATGATAACGCTTCCGGTATTGCCCTTGCTGCGAGCATTGCAAAATCAGTAATCACTACCGGTTATCAGCCGGATAAAACGATCGTGGTCATAGGCCATGGCGCGGAAGAATGGGGATTGACAGACAGCCATTATGACTGGGCAATCGGCTCATTTAAACAGATCATGGTAAATCATCCTGAATGGCAGACTAAGGGTTTTGCCGTGATCAATCTTGAAAGCGGCGTTGCAAGAAATGACGACGACGAATACCTGATCAAGTCAACCCATGAAATACAGAATGCTGTCAGAGAAAGCGCTATTGGCTATACCGGTCCTGCGCCTGCTAACGGGAAGATCGAAGTGAAATCGCCCACCTCGACATGGGCGGAGGATTTCTCTTATTCATTGACTGGTATCCCGACAATGGTCTATCAGCGGCATAACAGAAACTTTTCCGAAAAGTCATATCATACGAATTACGACGTGAAGGCCGATGCGTGGAGTCCGGAAAATTACGCTTACTCACATAAGATCTTTGGAAAAATCCTCTTCGATTTTGATCAGATGGCAGTGAAGCCTCTGGACTACACAACAAGATTCAAGGCATTGAAAGAGACAATCGATCCTGATTTTTATCCGAATGTGGAGGCTATGAACGCATTATTGGATCAGGCGATTGCCGCCGGAGGAAAGCTGAACCAGAAGATCGATTCGATCAATACCCGGTATTCGGCAGCAGTCACTGCCGGAGATGCAGCGAAAATTGAAAGTATCAGAGCTGAAGCAAAGGTCTTTAATCTGAAACTGGCGGCAATGAATAAAGAGACCTTCCTTGACTTTACAAGCCTTAACTGGGGCGATAACATCATTTTCCCGACAGAAGCTCCTATCGGAAATCTGGCAGTTTTAGCAGATGCGGTCAAAGCGCTGGAAAGCGGTGATGCCGAGACAGCCTTAGACGAATATTTATGGCAGATTGATGATAATTGGACTGCATATGGAATGAGCAAGGAGACTTATCAATATTTTATTGATCAAGTGATGAACCAGCCTACTGACAGATTGGCATGGGGTGCGAACATGATAAAGAACGGCAATTTGGACTTGTATGATGTCATTCAATCGTTAACAGCAAAGAGGGATGCAGGTACCAAGGACTTTACCGACGATATCGCAGTATTGAAAGCCGGCATGGAAGACCAGAAGGCGAAACTTGACAAGCTTGCAGGTAAGGAATACAGTGACCTGCAGCAATTTATAACGTCTGTCAATTCAATCTTATAATGAAAGGCAAAGCATAATTTCGCTAAAATAAACGAAGTTGACAAGAGTCATACTTATATGGTCTAACGAAAAAGGCGGGGGTCACCCGCCTTTTTTGTCCCTAACCCGCATCAACAGATAAAGTTTTCCTTTCGTTTTATGATATACTGATATACCTTATATCTAAGCAGATGTATAATAAATTAGAAACAAGCTATAGGAGATTAATAATTAATAGGAGAAAATGGAATGAGAGAAATGCGAAGAACTGACAGGAAAATTAATGAGGAAGAAGCATTAAAAATTTTGATGGAAGGTGAATATGGAATTCTTGCCACTGTAGATGATGATGGACAACCATACGGAGTACCATTAAGTTACGTAGTAATAGATAACAGTATCTATTATCATAGTACCAATGCAGGTGGTTATAAGCATGGCAATATCTTAAACAATAACAAAGTTAGCTTTACTGTTGTTGGGAATACCCAAGTTCTGCCGGACAAATTCGGAACGTTATTTGAAAGTGCTATTGCATTTGGAGAGGCTGATATTGTAAATGATGAAGAAGAGAGAATGTTGGCTTTCAGAGAGTTTCTCAAGAAATATTCTGAAGGGTTTCTGACCGAAGGTGAAAAGTATATACAAAGTGCCGGACCAAAAGCAATGATTGTAAAAATATCGATTGATCGTCTGACAGGCAAACGTAAAACAAACTTAAACATACATAAATAAATCACATAATTCAACAATGGAGAAGGCTTGGAACACGTAATGGAACTATCCAGTGAGGTGAATCACCATGAACGGAACAGGAAATTATAAAGAGATCATCAAACGGTCGCATGAGCGGTCAATTCAATACGGCGTCGAAAAAGACAGACCGGGTCCCAAGCGGATATTGAAAGGAAACGAACTGGCGGATGTTCTGGAAGAAAATGAAGCGTTGATTCAGATTGCCAAACCTTTTATGGAAATCCTGTATGATATGCTGAGGGGGTCCGGCTTTTCTATCTATCTTACGGATCGATTCGGAGTGGTGCTGACGATTATCGGGGATGATGACATTCTTGAGGCCCAAACGAAAGTGGGAATTGTTGTAGGTTCTGATATGAGTGAAAAGAGCTCCGGGACAAATTCCATGGGTGCCGCGCTGCATGAGGATTGCTCTATCCAAACCTCGGGAGAGGATCATTTTATCACAGCCTTTTATATCTGGACCTGTTCGGCAGCGATCATTCACAATGAAAACGGATCAATCCTCGGATGCCTGAACCTGACCGGACGGCGTCAATCTGCCCATCCCCATACTCTTGGCCTGGTCGTAGCAGCAGTAAAGTCAATCGAGCATCAACTGACAGCTGAGAAAACGGAAACAAAATTACGGGAGGCATACGAATACCTGAACACAGTGCTGGATTCCATGAACTCCGGATTTTTTGCGGCTGATACCAATGGCGTCATCAAGGCTGTAAACAATAGCCTGTGCAGTATGCTGGAAATAGAAAAAGAAGGGATTCTTCATAAGAAAGCCAACCAGATACTGGAAAACTGGGAGTCGATTCTGGAACAACTCCGGGAGAAGAATACTTTTGAAAACAGGGAAATCATCTACTTTGGAAATCAGAAGAAAAACCGGTTCGATTTAAGTGTTTTTCCAATTAAGAATGAAAATGATAAGATGACCGGGGCCGTGGCAATTTTTAAAGACATACAAAAGGTTTACAATATGGTCAACAAGTATACGGGAATGTCTGCTGCTTATACGTTTGATGATATCATCGGAGAAAGTAAGAGCGTTATGAAGCTGAAGGCACAAGCAAAGAGCATTTCCGACAGCCCTTCCACCGTTTTGATCCAAGGGGAAAGCGGCACGGGGAAAGAGCTGATTGCCCAATCTATTCATAATAACAGCAGCAGGAGAAACGGCAGTTTCGTAGCAATCAACTGCGGGGCAATCCCGAAAAGCCTGATTGAAAGTGAACTCTTCGGATACGAAGAAGGGGCATTCACTGGAGCAAAAAGAGGAGGTCATCCGGGGAAGTTTGAATTGGCCAACGGGGGAACGCTATTTTTGGATGAAATAGGCGAAATGCCGCTGGATATGCAAGTGAGCCTTTTGCGGGTATTGCAGGAAGGCTGTGTAAACAGACTGGGCGGAAATAAATGCACCATCACGGATGTGAGAATTATTGCGGCCACAAATAAGGACCTCAAAAAAGAAATCGAACGCGGCACTTTCCGTGAAGATCTCTACTATCGGTTAAGTGTGATCCCAATTTACGTACCGCCCCTTCGGGAAAGAGAAGGTGACGTGGAGCTGTTGATAAAGCACTTTTTGAAAGTCAAAGCGGTGAAGCTTGGAAAACCAATACCGAAGGTACAGCCGGACATTTACGAAAAGCTGATTCGGTATCGCTGGCCGGGGAACATTAGAGAAATGGAAAACTGCATCGAGAACATTGTGAATATGGACGGAAACACCTCCTTTGGATTTGAAGCTTGGGAAACGGAACGACCGGCGGAACCGGCAGCGGAGAGACTTTCTTATGATATGTGTTCTTTAGAGGAGTGGGAGAAAAAGGCAATCCTGGCGTGCGTTGAGAAATGTAATGGAAATATAACAAGGGCAGCACAGGTATTGGGAGTAAACAGAAGCACACTTCATGCAAAAATCAATAAATACAAGCAGGAAAAAAGCGTTTAAATAATTTTTGATGCAGATCGGCGGAAGTGTTAATATATTGCCAATGGAATGAGATCTTCGACTGAACGAAAAAACAACAGTGTTGGAAAATGCAACTGAAATTTTATAAAAAGTGTTGTTATTTACAACACTTTTTGTGTTTTTGTCTTGGATAAAAAATAAAGTTCCGAAAATCAACGTTTTTATGAGGAACGCGACTTGGCATAACAATTGCAAATCATATAATGCATATTGAATAAAATAAATTTTTAACAATGTAAAGAAAGAGGGTTTATTATGTTAAGATTTACATTACCGCGAGATATGTATTATGGAAAAGGTTCCTTGGAACAACTGAAAAATTTAAAGGGCAAAAAGGCCATCCTGGTTCTTGGCGGCGGCTCCATGAAAAAGTTCGGTTTTGTGGACCGTGCGGTTGCATACTTGAAGGAAGCCGGAATTGAAACCATATTGTTTGAAAATGTTGAGCCGGACCCATCGGTGGAAACCGTTATGAAGGGCGCTGAAATGATGAGAGAATTCGAACCGGACTGGATCATTTCCATGGGCGGAGGTTCTCCCATTGACGCAGCAAAAGCAATGTGGGTATTTTATGAGTATCCGGAAACTTCTTTTGAAGATATTATTCAGCCATTCTCCTTCCCAACATTAAGACAGAAAGCACAGTTCATTGCCATTCCGTCCACATCAGGTACGGCAACAGAAGTAACAGCATTTTCCGTTATCACAGACTATGCAAAAGGTGTCAAATATCCGCTGGCTGACTATAATATCACTCCTGACATTGCAATTGTTGACCCGGATCTTGCTGAAACAATGCCTCCTACGTTGACAGCCCATACCGGGATGGACGCACTGACTCATGCAGTGGAAGCATACGTGTCCACCTTAAATTCCCCTTTTACTGATCCGCTGGCAATCAAGGCGATTCAGATGGTATTTGATTATCTTCCGGCTTCATTCAATGGTGATATGGCTGCAAGAGAACAAATGCACTATGCACAGTGCATGGCAGGTCAGGCATTTACCAATGCTTTACTGGGTATTGTCCACTCCATGGCGCATAAGACCGGTGCAGCATTCTCGACCGGACACATTCCTCACGGATGCGCAAATGCAATCTACCTGCCATATGTCATCAAGTTCAATGCGAAAAATGCGGAAGACAGATATGCTGATATTGCAAGAAGCGTAGGAATCACAGGAACAAATGCAGAATGCGTAAAACAGCTCTGCGAAAAAATTGATGCATACAATGGTTCTCTTGGAATTCCAAAGAGTCTGAAAGAATTTGGCATTTTGGAAGATGAATTCAAAGAAAAAATCGGAAAAATTGCTGAATTGGCGGTTGCTGATGCTTGCACAGGTTCAAATCCAAGATCGATTACTCCGGCAGAAATGGAAAAACTGTTTGCATGTACATACTATGGAACAGAAGTAGATTTCTAAGAATTAATTTTTATTGTGACCAACTGACAAAAAATAAGATGCCGTTCAAACGAATGGCATTTTTATATTTTTGGTGAAACCAATTGTTTTTTGGTTTATATAAGTATAAAATAATAAACATCCCATGTTTATAAACATAGGATTAATAAATAATTAAAGGAAAATTATAATGGATAATTTCGGATTTAAAAATATTGAATATAAAAATATTGCACAACAAATTGTAGATCAAATTTGTAAAGCAATTGCAGAAGGAAAATATAAACCTGGAGACCGAATACCTACAGAACAAGACTTGGCTAAAAGCTTAAATGTCGGAAGAAATTCCGTTAGAGAAGCGATTAAAATATTAGTAGCATTTGGTATTTTAGAAATTCGGCGCGCAGAAGGAACCTTTGTATGTAAAACTATTTCACAAAATATGATTAACCCATTGATTTATGGAATTATTTTAAGCAGCGGAAATTTAAATGAGGAGATGATTGAATTTCAAATTGCTATAGATAAGGCAATGTCAAGAATGTGTATTCAGAGATATACGGAACAAGATTTAGAAAAATTAACGCAAGCATACGAGAATTTAATGGAAACATTGGATAAAAAAGATTATGATCTTGATGAAATCTATGCAAAGGATAAAAATTTTCATGAAATCATTGCGGAATCTACTCATAATGAATTTATGAAAATGATGCATAAGTCAATATGGGAATTATTAGATAAAATTATCAAGCAGGAAATTCGTACAAGCTTATATCATCATGAGGGAAGGATGAGAGAAATGCACACCCAAATATATAAAGCTATTGTAAGTAAGGATGAAGAAGCGGTGACGAATGCTATAAAGAAAAATTACGATACGCAGGAATAGGAATAGAGCCCCATAGAAGTATTCGGAAAGGAGAGCCATATTATGTTTAGCGTTGCAGTGTGTGATGATGAAGTGATTTTTGCAGAACATATAGCAGCTATATGCAATAATATTCTTAAAGAACACTTTAAAAAGGAAGAAGCATTTTCGGTTCATTTGTTTTCAAATGGTCACGATTTGATTGCGAAACATGGAAATAGTATTTGGTACGATATTATTTTTTTGGATATTTTAATGGATCAAATTGATGGAATAACTGTGGCCGCTAATATCCGTAAGAAAGATAAAAATGTTAAAATTGTTTTTCTGACATCATCTATAGAATTTGCTTTAAAAGGATATGAAGTCCAAGCCTATCAATATTTGATGAAATCCTTTAATGAATCGAACGAGCGAAAGCAGCTTGAAATCATAATGGATCAAATTATATCTGAAAAGAATAAAGGAAAATGGTTTTTCTTCAAGGATGGGACAGGATTTAGAAGGATTTCAACAGATAACATTTTGTATTTTGAAATATCAGGAAGGAAAACAGCGATACATACAACGAACGGAAAAATTATATTAAATGAAAAATTAAGTGAAATATCAAAACAATTAGATAAAGAACAATTTATACAATGTCATCAAAGTTATATTGTTAATTTTAAATATGCGGTTGAAATTCAAAGATATAAATTGTTTTTAACAAATGAAGAAATGATTCCGCTGAGCAGAAAATATTGGGAAAGTGTAAAGACTGCTTTTTTAAAAAATGTTTCTACTAGATAGGAAGCTTACTACGATGAAAAAAAGGATTATAATTTCAAATGAAATTTTTTTAATAATAATCATTATTATTATTAGTTTATGCCTCATTGCCATGCTTGTAAAAGTAGTCGGTGTTGCGAAAGAAATAAGCTCATGGGAAAAAGATTTTCAGTGGGAAGAGAGTTTAGTAAAAGAAACAGAGAATGGAGAACGAGTTACCATTTATCAAATTCACATTTCAAAAAATCCGAAGGATCAGATCTTATACTGTCAGGGCAAGTTTCAATTCGCCTCAATCTGGGTTAACGGATCCTTTGTAGGTGATTACCCGGGAGACAGAAGCACTGGAGAAAACCTCGGACTTTGGGAAGCTATGATTCCCTTGCCCGAAGGTGATGTAACGATTCGTTTTGAGGTCATGTCACCCTATGCGATATATGAGGGGATGGGTTTAAAATCCTATTTGGTTTCACAACAAGAAATTAATAATTATCTATTATTTCAAAGCTTATATCGAGTGTCTTTTACCACTGCAGGAGTTTTAATCGGAATTTTTTTTATCATTATTTCAATTTCCGCAAGGATTTCTTATAGCTCCGATTTGTCGCTCATGTTTTTTGGAATATTTACAATTACGTATTTTCTTTTTATATTAGTCCATGAAGCAAATCCGGATCATTTATTATGTGCGCTTTTTACGCCAAAGACACTGGGGAACGTCAGCTTGTTTCTTTTTTACTTTATGTTAATACCTAATATTACAATGATTACCATTAAATCAATGCATTTTACAATAATAAACAGAATTATATTAGCAGCAGTCATTATTTTTGTAATTATAACAAGCGGGGCGCAGCTGATTGGTATAAAAATGTTACCAGAATTTCTTCCTTTGAGGCAAATTCTTGTACTTAGCTATAGTACCTTTTATTGTGTAAGCACTTTAATAGAATATAAAAGAGGAAATCGTTTTGCAATTTGGTTGTTCGTTTGGATCAGCAGCACAACAATCGCATACATTTTTGATGTTTTTGGTTTATTTAAGAAAGTAGGGCTGCCGGACATTCGTATCA
Organism: Sinanaerobacter chloroacetimidivorans; assembly: GCF_018128545.1. GTDB lineage: Bacteria > Bacillota > Clostridia > Peptostreptococcales > Anaerovoracaceae > Sinanaerobacter > Sinanaerobacter chloroacetimidivorans. Next base: position 188,088 of record NZ_JAGSND010000007.1, read on the forward strand.
GCTATATCGTTATATCTATTTTGACTATACTGGTTTTTGCAAACAGTGTAGCAGGGTATATTAAAAAGATTGTTTATGAGAAAACAGAAATACACAGAATTGCACTAAGAAATCAAATGGCCCTGGAACGCTATGAAAATGCAAAAACTTATATGGAACAACTGAAGCAAGTGAAACATGAAATAAAAAACCATCTCATAATGCTTAGAATTATATTAGATCAAGGAAACATAGAGAAGGCGAAGGATTATATTCGTGAGCTTGCTCAAGAAGAAGAATGTTATAAAACGATCTTGTATTCGGAAAATTATCTGGTGGATGGAATTATAGGCAGTGCAGCTATGAGGATGGACAAAAGTAACATTCGTTTTTATTATGATATAGTTTTGCCTTCAGAGATACATTTTTCGGAGAAAAAATTAAATAGTTTTCTGATGAATCTTCTGGACAACGCGATTGAATCCTGCTGCAGAATCGTTGAAGAAGAGAAACGGTTTATTCGGTTAACTATGAAAATAGTTGAACCCTATTTATATATCCATTGTTCGAACAGTAAAGGAAATAAAGTGATAAAAGATTCGGGTCAATATATAACTTCCAAATTAGATAAGAGTAATCATGGTTATGGATTGAAAATTATGAAACAAATCGCAGAGCAAAGCGGAGGTATGTTAGAGATTAAAGAAAAAGACGAAATATTTGAGTTGAATGCGATAATAAAATTAGCAGATAAGAAAAATTAACATTGCAAGCTTGGGGCAAAAAGGGAACATGAGCGAATAGAAATCATTGATTTCATAATTCGCTCTTTTTTTATCGAATCGGAAATATCGTTTCCTATTCGATAAAAAGAGGGAGTGCAGAGGGGCCCGCCCTCTGCCGTTAAGGAGGGTGCTCAGGCCGCTTTGCGGCCGCCGAAGGGAACCATAGGGTTCCCTAGCGGAAGTGGCTCAGCCACTTTTTTTATTTTGTGGGAAATATCACTGGAAGTGATATTGACGGAATATTAAAGAAAGCACCTTAATTTCCACTTTTTTTAATTTTTTGACAATTTTGCATTAATTATTGTTAACTTTGCAAATCGCCTTTTAAAAATTTAATCATTTGATATAATGCGATTAATAAAATTATGAAACGACGTTTCACAATGCGAAATACACTAAAAATGAAGGATAAGCAAAAACAGGAAAAATAATAGGAGGAAAAAATGGAATTTAAAAGCGATATCGAGATAGCACAGGAGGCAACACCCAAACTGATACAGGAGATATCAAATAAACTTTCTATTGAGGATGAATATTTAGAATGCTATGGAAAGTACAAGGGTAAGATTGATTACAATATTTTGGATCAATATCGGGATAAAGAAAACGGAAAACTGATTTTAGTGACAGCAATCAATCCAACTCCGGCTGGCGAAGGGAAAACAACGACGACTGTAGGTCTTGGTGATGCACTTAGCAAAATAGGAAAAAAGACGGTAATTGCGTTAAGAGAACCATCCTTAGGTCCGGTTTTTGGTGTAAAAGGCGGAGCTGCTGGCGGCGGTTATGCACAGGTCATCCCTATGGAAGATATCAACCTTCATTTTACAGGGGACATTCATGCGGTTACAACTGCAAACAATCTGATTGCTGCATTGCTCGATAATCATATCCAGCAGGGAAACAGCTTAGGAATTGATGTAAGAAGGATTATATGGAAACGATGTCTGGACATGAATGATAGACAGTTAAGATTTATGGTGAATGGTCTTGGCGGCAAAGCAAACGGAACACCAAGAGAAGACGGATTTGATATTTCCGTTGCTTCTGAAATTATGGCAGTGCTTTGTCTTTCCAACGATTTGGAAGATTTAAAGGAAAAGGTCTCCAAGATTATCCTGGCATACAATTTTGAAGGAAAACCAGTCACTGTTGGTGACATAAAAGCGCAAGGCGCAGTCGCCGCATTATTGAAGGATGCGTTAAAACCGAATCTTGTTCAAACGTTGGAACATACACCTGCTTTCATCCATGGCGGGCCTTTTGCCAATATTGCTCACGGCTGTAATAGTGTCATGGCTACAAAAATTGCACTGAAGTTGGGAGAGTATGTTGTAACGGAAGCTGGCTTCGGAGCTGACCTTGGTGCGGAAAAATTCCTTGATATAAAGTGCCGTCTAAGCGGTCTGAGGCCGGATGCAGTAGTAATTGTTGCAACAGCCAGAGCCTTGAAGCTGCACGGAGGTGTTTTGAAGGCCGATCTTAACAATGAAAATGTAGCTGCTTTGGAAAAAGGTATTGAGAATTTATTAAAGCATGTTGAAAACATTACCGGAGTATTCGGATTGCCTGCTGTTGTTGCAATCAACCGTTTCCCAACCGATACGGCAGCAGAATTACAATACATCGAGGAAAGATGTAAAGCTCTCGGCGTAAATGTTATATTGTCCGAAGTCTGGGCAAAGGGCGGAGAAGGCGGAATCGCACTGGCAAAGGAAGTAGTCAGAGTAATCGACAAGCAGGAAAGCGATTTTAAATTCTCCTATGATGAAAACCTTTCAATCAAAGAAAAAATCCATGCCATCGCTACAAGAATATATGGAGCAGATGGTGTTGACTATATAGGCAACTCCTTAAAGCAGATCGAAGAAATTGAAGCGTTAGGCTACGGTAATCTACCGATCTGTATGGCAAAAACCCAATATTCTCTCTCTGACGACATGAAAAAACTGGGCAGACCGTCCGGATTCAGAATTACAGTTAGAAATATCAAGCCATCTGTGGGTGCCGGCTTTATCGTAGCAATTACCGGAGACATCATGACCATGCCTGGATTGCCCAAAGTACCATCAGCAGAAATGATTGATGTAGATAAAACAGGCAAGATTTCCGGATTGTTTTAGGAGGAAATGATGCTGAATCAAAGTTGTTTGGAATTTATTGAAATGTTGGCATCAAAGTCACCAGTGCCAGGCGGAGGGGGTGCCTCCGCACTGGTGGGTTCTATCGGAATGGCACTGGGAAGCATGGTGGGAAATCTGACTACCGGTAAGAAGAAATATGCAGATGTAGAGGAAGACATTCAGGTGCTTCTGAAAAAGTCGGAAGCATTAATTCGGAAGTTTAATCAGTTGGTACAGGAGGATGCTGCAGTCTTTGAGCCTCTTTCTAAAGCTTACGGACTTCCAAGCGATACGGAAGCTGAACGACTGGAAAAGGAGAAAGTTTTACAATTGGCACTGGTAAAAGCCACCAAGGTTCCACTAGAGATTGCGGAATGCAGCTTGGCTGCAATTCATCTTATGGAGCAATATGCGAAAAAGGGAAGCAGGCTTGTTGTCAGCGATGCAGGAGTAGGAGCCATCTTCTGCAAAGCTGCATTACAGGGAGCAAAATTGAATATACTGATCAATTTGAAACTAATGAAAGATGAAGAATTAAAGAAAAAATTCAGTGACAGAATGGCAGTGATTGAAGACGAAGGATTAAAACTGGCAGATCAGATTTATGAATATGTGGAGGAACAACTATGTTGTTAAAAGGAAAGCCGGTTGCAGATAAAATTAGAAATGAAATTTTAGAAGCTGTAAATGAATGTAAAGCATCTGGTCAAAGCCTGCCCAAAATAGCAATTCTTCGCGTGGGAACAAGACAGGATGACATTGCTTATGAATCAAGAGTGCTGAAAAATTGCGCGGAACTTGGAATTGAAGCGGAAGTGAAAGAGGTTGAAAATAACATAAGTATGGCTGACTTCATGAACGTGCTGGATCAGCTGAACGAAGAACCGAAAATCCATGGAATCCTGATTTTCAGACCCTTGCCGGACCAGCTTGACGCGGAAGTCATCAGCCGCAGCATTAAACCGGAAAAGGATATCGATTGCATGAGCCCGGTCAATACGGAAAAGGTTTTTATCGGTGACAAGAGCGGTATCGCTCCGTGTACTCCCGAGGCTGTTATTGAAATTCTAAAATATTATAAATATGAACTAAGCGGAAAAAACATTGCAATTGTAAACCGAAGTATGGTGCTCGGAAAACCACTTGCGATGCTGTTCCTGAATGAAAATTCCACGGTCACCATGTGTCATTCAAAGACTAAGAATTTGCCTGAGGTAACTTCAATAGCAGACATTGTGGTCACCGGAGTTGGAAAAGCGAAATTTTTCGGTAAGGAGTTTTTTAGCGAAAATTCTGTAATCGTAGATGTAGGAATCAACCTTGACGATGACAATAAACTTTGCGGGGATGTGGATTTTGATGAAGTTTCAGAATGCGTTTCGTCCATTTCACCGGTTCCTGGCGGTGTGGGCACAGTAACCTCAATGATTTTACTAAGTCATGTAATCAAAGCGATGAAACTACAGCAAAACAAATAACAAATAATGGAGTAAAGGATACGCAAATGGAGAAGAGACCTTTAAAACCTGCTGAAATTACAGACTATACCATTCGCATGGCAGAGGATAAAGCAGGGGGCAGCTTTCAAAAACTATTGATTTTAGGCATATTGGCAGGAGCATTTATCGCATTTGCTGCGGAAGGCTCCAATATGGCTGCCTTTAATCTCTTTGCAGAGCCGACTACCTATGGTCTGGGAAAGGCATTGGCGGGGGCGATATTCGGAACGGGATTGATGCTGGTGGTTCTTGCAGGAGGAGAGCTGTTTACCGGGAATACTATGATTCTTGCGGCAGTCTGTGATAGAAAAGTTACCATAAACAGAATGCTTAGAAATTGGGTGATTGTTTATATCGGTAATTTTATCGGTTCTGTGCTGATTGCATATATGATGGTTCATTCCGGTTTATTTGCAAGCGGAGCCGATATGCTCGGAGCAGTCACCGTAAAAATTGCAGCTTATAAAGTTAATTTGGATTTTTCAAAAGCATTCTACCTTGGCATTATGTGTAACTGGCTTGTTTGTCTGGCAGTATGGATCTCATACGGAGCGGATACAATGGCCGGAAAAATCTTATCAATCTTTTTTCCGATTTGGCTGTTCATCACATCAGGATTTGAGCATAGTGTGGCAAACATGTATTACATACCTGCGGGAATCATGGCAAAAACAAATATGTCCTTTGCAGAGCTATCCCATTTATCTCAGGAAGTATTGGATTCATTGACGTGGAGCAGCTTTCTGATACATAACCTAATTCCTGTAACGCTTGGAAATATTGTGGGCGGCGGAATTTTTGTCGGGATAGCGTACTGGTATACCTATAAAAAGATTTATTAAATATATATTTACTTCGCAGCCAACTTGCTGCGTGAAATGAAATGGAGGAAAAACAAAATGGGTGACAAGAAAAAAATGACGATTTCGGACTTTAAAAAGTTCAAGCAGGAAGGTAAAAAGTTCAGCTTTGTAACCGCCTACGATTACACAACGGCGTCAATCGTAAATGATAGTGAAGTAGAAATCATTTTGGTAGGTGATTCTTTAGGAATGATCATGCTGGGATACAAAGGGACTGAGTCCGTTACAATGGACGATATGGTTCATCATATCAGACCGGTTGTGAAAGGAGCCCCTGATACATGGATCATCGGAGATATGCCGTTTGGTTCCTATAATGTCAGCGACGAAGAAGCCGTCAGAAATGCAAACAGACTGATCAAGGAAACAAACTGTGACTGCATCAAGCTCGAAGGTGGTATTGAAATGCTTTCCAGAATCCAAGCGATCGCAAAAGCAGGCATCAATGTTATGGGTCATATTGGTCTTACCCCTCAGACAGCATCTGCTCTTGGCGGATTCAAGGTTCAGGGAGGGACACCAGAAAGTGCAAAAAAATTGATCGAAGATGCAATTGCTCTTGAAAAGGCCGGCTGCTTTGCAATCGTACTGGAATGTGTTCCATCTGTTGTTGGTAAAGCCGTTACTGAAGCGGTTAGTGTTCCTATTCTGGGAATTGGAGCTGGACTGCATGTAGATTGTCAGGTGCTGGTAACTCAGGACATGCTGGGAATGTACGGTGATTTCAAACCTAAGTTTGTAAAGCAGTATGCTCAGCTGAGAAAAGTAATGGTAGATGCACTGAACGAATTCCATCAGGAAACACTGGATGGTCAATTCCCTACACCAGAGTACTGCTTCAACAAAGAAGTTGATATCCCGAAATTATATTAAAATCTCATTGACAAGGAGTAAAAAATGAAAATTGCAATTGTCGGCGCAGGCGCAATGGGCTGCCTGTACGGAGCAAAGCTGTCTGCAGTTCCAACGAATGAAGTCTATCTGATCGACGTTTGGAAGGAACACATTGAATCCATCAATGAAAACGGCCTCGTGATGGAAGAAAATGGTGAACTAATCCCATATCGGGCAGTAAAAGGAGTTTTGGATGCAAATCAGGCCGGAATTTGTGATCTTGTTATTGTATTTGTAAAATCAACCTTGACCAGCGCTGCAGTAAAAACGAACAAAGCAGTTTTCGGGCCAGATACCATTGCATTGACCCTTCAAAACGGACTCGGAAATATTGATTTAATCCGTGCTGAGATCGGAGATAACAATGTGATCGCCGGTACTACAGCGCATGGAGCAACCATGCTGGGTCCGGGGAAAATACGCCATGCCGGAAAGGGCAAAACCATAATTGGAGAATTAAACGGAAATCAGACTGATCGTATTGAAAGAGTCGCCGAAGTCCTGAGAACAGCGGATCTGGAAACGGATATTTCCAATAATGTTCTTGGACTCGTTTGGGACAAACTGCTTATAAACGTTGGAATAAACGCTCTCACAGGGATTACAAAACTCAAAAACGGAGAACTGCTGGATCATCCGGAAATTGAGGAACTGTTGGAAGCGGCGGTTTCGGAAGCACATGCTGTTGCGAAAGTGAAAGGCATTACCCTAAGCTATGATGACCCGATCAGCCATACAAAAGCAGTATGCGCTGCTACTGCTGCTAATAAATCTTCCATGCTGCAGGATGTTCTCAATCATAAACAGACAGAAATTGAAATGATTAATGGAGCCATTGTTCAAGAAGGTGCGAAGGCAGGAATTGCCACTCCGGTTAATTTGGTACTGACAAATTTGATAAAGTATATACAAAAATAGGTGAGTTATGCCAGCTTTAAATGAAAAAAGAATCAGAGTGATTGTCGGACATTATGGGAGCGGAAAGACAGAGTTCTCTGTAAACTATGCATTGCAGCTAGCAGAGCAAGGGCAGAAGACAGCACTTGCAGATCTTGATATTGCAAACCCATATTTCAGAAGCAGAGAACGGCAGCAGCTGCTCGAGGGAAAAGGAATCAAAGTATACAGTAATACTTTTGGATACGACATCACGGCTGATCTTCCCGCTATTACAGCAAAAATTAAAGCGCCTCTTGAGGATGCCTCCTGTCAGACGGTGGTTGACGCCGGCGGGGATGATTTGGGTGCTAGAATCCTGATCCAATTTGATAAATACTTGAAAGGCACTGACTGCGATTTACTCTGTGTAGTCAACGTGAACAGGCCGGAAACCAGCACTGTAGAAGGTGCACTAGGTCATATCAAAAGGATTGAAAGCGAAACAAATCTGAAGGTCACCGGATTAATCAACAATACGCACAAGTTGATGGAAACAAGTGCTGAGGATATGGTAAAGGGCTATTACATATGCAAAGAGCTGTCCTCCATACTTCACATACCTTTAAAGTACAACTGCTGTGTGGAAGGTCTAATGGGTGATCTAAAAGCAAAGACCAGTGGAATTCAGGACTTTAAAATATTCCCGATAAAACTGTATATGCGGGATAATTGGCTGGATCGATAGCAATAAAGCATTGCAAGTACTCTGTTGCACTTAAAGTTGCATTACTCGGTGAGGAAAATTGTTGCAACAGAGTACTAGGGAGAAGAAGGGAAGAATTTATATGAAGAAAAGTCTAGTAAAATTTGACGACGAACGATGCAAGGGCTGTGAGCTGTGCATCTCCGTTTGTCCTGTAAAAATACTGAAACTTCATGAAACAAGAATCAATTTAAAAGGTTATCGTCCTGCATGCATAACAGATGAAAGTAAGTGCACCGGCTGCGCCAGCTGTGCTGTTATGTGCCCGGATGGTGCCATCAGTGTTTATAGGGAAGACTAAGGAGAGTGAAAAAAATGAGTGAAAAGGTTCTGATGAAGGGAAATGAAGCTTTTGCAGAAGCTGCCATCCGAAGCGGCTGCAGATATTATTTTGGCTATCCGATCACCCCTCAAAATGAAGTAACAGAATATATGTCAAGAGAACTGGGCAAGGCCGGTGGTTCCTTTGTTCAGGCAGAAAGTGAACTTGCAGCTGTCAGTATGGCTTATGGCGGCGCAGTAGCCGGAGGAAGAGTTTTCATTTCCTCATCATCTCCGGGAATCGCTTTAATGCAAGAGGGCTTTTCCTTTATTTGTTCAACAGAGATTCCCGTAGTAATTTTAAATGTATCTAGAGGGGGCCCGGGAGTTGGAAGTATTCAGCCAGGTCAGGCCGATTATTATCAAGCTACCCGGGGCGGCGGAAACGGAGATTATCACCTATTTGTGTTTGCTCCGTCCTCCATTCAGGAAGCGGTGGACATGATGGCTAAGGCATTTCAGATTTCAGAAGAATACAGAAATCCTGTCATGATCTTAGCGGATGGAGTACTGGGACAGATGATGGAACCTGTCGCTCTGCCGGATCCGCTTCCAGCAGCAACTACTGAGGATATTTCAAAAATAAAACCCTGGGCATTGACTGGAACAAAGGGAGAAAGACCCCACAATGTAATTAGATCCTTATATTTAAAACCGGAAGAGCTGGAAGACAGAATTATGGAAATTGACCAGAAATATCAGAAGGCGAAAAAGGAACTGGTCAGGTATGAAACAATTGGATTAGAAGATGCAGATGTGGTTTTTGTTGCATACGGCTCCACTGCAAGAATTACAGAAGAAGCCATAGATTTGCTTTCAGAAGAAGGAATCAAAGCCGGATTGATCAGGCCGATCAGTCTGTGGCCGTTCCCTTATGAAGCGTTTGACCAAATTCCGAATAATACGAAAGCCGTAATATCGGTAGAATTAAGCAGAGGACAGATGATAGATGATGTGAAAATCGGAACCAATGGAAGATTTCCGGTTTCTCTGTCCAGCAGAGTCGGGGGGATTTTGATTACCCCACCTGAAATTGCAGCGGATGCGAAGAAAGCACTGGGGGTGGCAAAATGAAAACTGTCTTTGAATTTACAAAAGGAATGCTTCCGGAAGAAACGACCTATTGCCCGGGCTGTACCCATGGAATCTCACATCGCCTTATCATGGAAGTTCTTGAAGAGAAGGGGCTGCTTGGGGAAACGATCGGGGTTGCTCCTATCGGATGCAGCATTCTGGCGCATCACTACATGAATGTAGATATGTGTGAATCCACCCATGGCAGAGCACCTGCCATCGCAACCGGGATTCGGAGAGCTCAGCCCGACAAAATCGTATTTACCTACCAGGGAGACGGAGACCTTGCTTCTATTGGGACCGGCGAAATTGTACAGGCAGCCTGCCGCGGTGAAAAATTTACCACATTTTTTATCAATAACGCAATTTACGGTATGACAGGCGGGCAAATGGCTCCAACCAGCCTGGCCGGGCAAAAAACCACCACAACGGTAGAAGGAAGGAAGACAGAAGTATCCGGGAATCCGATCCGGATGGCAGAGCTCCTTGCGACCTTGGACGGAGCAGTTTTTGTAGAAAGAGTATCTCTGGATTCTCCTGCAAACGTCAGAAAAGCAAAAAAGGCGATTCAGAAAGCCGTCGAAGTCCAGCAGAAGGGACTTGGATTCAGCTTCGTGGAGATATTATCCACTTGTCCGACCAACTGGGGTTACAATCCGGTAAAGGCATTGGAATGGCTCAGGGAAAATATGATCCCATATTATCCCCTTGGCAATTTAAAATGTCCTGAGGAGGTGAAATAAATGGCGACTCATAAATTAGTAATCGCAGGTTTTGGCGGTCAGGGTGTTATGCTGATTGGACAAATGATTGCCTATGCAGGAATGCTGGAAGGCAAGGAAGTTACATGGATGCCGGCTTACGGACCCGAAATGCGCGGAGGAACTGCCAATTGTACTGTAATTGTATCAGACAAAAAAATCAGTTCGCCGGTGGTAACGGAGGCAACCGCTGTTGTAGCGATGAATCTGCCTTCTCTTGTTAAATTTGAACCGATCGTTAAGCCGGAGGGTATGCTTTTTGTCAACACCTCCTTGATCAAAGAGCAGCCTGCAAGAAATGATGTGGAAATTTATTCTATCGATGCCAATGAAATTGCAGTCAGTCTGCATAATGATAAGGTCTCCAATATGGTTGTATTGGGTGCGATTGTAAATAAAACGGGAATCGTAAAGCTGGAAAGTATCGAAAAAGTAATGGAAAAGTTATTTACTGGTAACAAAGCAAAGCTGTTACCTTTGAATAAGCAAGCATTGACAGCATGGAAGGCATAATAACCGTTAATTCTAATTCTTTATTTTAAAGGAGGAAAAAAGTATGAGATTATCGGAAAAAGATAGGAATCATCAGATGAAAAAAGAAGCCTTGTGGTCAGTAGCTTTATACGCTTTGTTCTTTCTCTGGTGGTATTTCACCGGTTATGGTATCGGTGAAGCCACACCCCCATCGGAGTATACATTCGTATTTGGGCTTCCATTGTGGTTTTTCCTAAGCTGTGTTGTCGGATGGATCCTGACCTCAGTTGCAGTTGTGATCCTGGTTAAATTTGTCTTTAAGGACTTTGATCTGGAAAGCAATGATAACAACTCAGAAGTGAATTAGAAGGGAAGGTAAATGATAATATGGATAAGATGTTAATCGTAATTCCAATCGCGTTATACCTTGTCATTAATCTGGCAGTAGGTATTTGGGCAAGCAAAGAACAGGCAGCCGCAAACAAAAGCGGATTTATCAATCAGTATTTTATCGGAGGAAGATCCATGGGCGGATTGGTTCTTGCCATGACTCTGATTGCTACCTTTACAAGTGCCAGCAGCTTTATCGGGGGTCCGGGAGTTGCTTCCGCAAAAGGACTTTCCTGGGTATTCCTTTCCATGATTCAGGTACCAACAGCATTTCTGATTTTGGGTGTGCTGGGTAAAAAGTTTGCTGTAATATCCAGAAAAATCAATGCAGTTACCGTTACGGATTATCTTCGTGCAAGATATGAATCACCTGCAGTAGTTATCTTATCTTCCATTGCTTTGGTATTATTCTTTATTGCTATGATGATCGGTCAATTTATCGGCGGTGCAGTATTATTCCAAACCGTAACAGGGTATTCTTATATTGTCGGCCTCACTCTGTTTGCCCTGATTGTAGTAATCTATACTACCATCGGAGGATTTAAAGCGGTAGTTATTACCGATACCATTCAAGGGTTAGTTATGGTATTCGGTACCATTCTCATTTTATACTCCATCATTCATGCCGGAGGCGGTGTCGATACAATCGTTGTAAAATTAAACGAAATCAATCCGGAATGGAGTTCTCCGACAGGAAACGGCTCAGCGAAGGTTTATGTTTTGTCGTTCTGGATACTGGTTGGTCTCGGTGTGCTTGGGCTTCCGCAGACTGCGGTCAGAGGCATGGGATTCAAGAATACCAAATCATTACATAATGCAATGATCTACGGAACCATCGTAATAGGCTTTTTAATGCTTGGGATGCACATTTCCGGTGTATTCGCAAAAGTGCTTATTCCGGCTGATCTTGCTTCTACCGATTTGGTGATTCCAACTGTGGTAATGCAGGTAATGCATCCGGTTGTGGCAGGGCTGTTCCTGGCAGCACCGTTGGCTGCTGTAATGTCAACGGTATCCTCTTTGCTTATCCTGGCGTCCGCTGCAATTATCAAAGATATTTATCTGAATTATATCATTAAGAATCACACTGAGGCCGAAGATGCAAAATTCAATGCGAAGATTGGCAAGATGAGTACATGGGGTACTGCAGTTATTGGTCTGATTGTATTTGCAATGGCCGTTGTACCGCCGGATTTGATTGTCTGGATCAATCTGTTTGCTTTCGGAGGCCTGGAAGCAGCATTTCTTTGCCCGATCATCTTCGGAATGTATTGGAAAAGAGCAAATGCCACAGGCGCAATTCTATCCTTTATCTGCGGTGTCGGATTCTTCCTGTATTGCGGATACTTTAAACTAAGCTTCTTTGGTATGCATAATATTGTGCCTACGATTGCAATCGCGATCATTGCATTTATCGTTGGGAGCTTGATCGGAAAGAAGACCAGCGATGAAACGTTGGAACTGTTTTTCAGTGAAAAGAATTAGGAAAACACTGATCTATTTTGAGGTGCGCAGATGGCCGTCCAGATGCGCACCTTCCTTTAAATCAGAGTTTGCTTAGAGTAAAGATTAACGTTAGGAGCTTGTTTTATGAATTTTGATTTTTCATACGTGGATATTGCATTTAAAAATGGAAAGGTTATTACGATAAACGGGAATGACGATATAGAACAAGCGGTCGGAATCAAAGGGAATCGAATTGTCTTTGTTGGATCAAACGAAGATTTGGAAAAAATAGTTGATGATACCACCAGAATCATTGATCTTGGTGGTAGAACTCTTAGTCCCGGATTCATCGATACGCATTACCATCCCATTTTAAACGGTTTTTTTGGAAATAATGAGGATGCCGCAATTATCAACACCGGTTATGCAAATTGCAAATCTATTAAAGATATTTTAGCTTTAATAAAAAAAGCAGCTGCCAAAAGACCGGCGGGACAATGGATTTCCATGATGGGCTATGACCAGAACCGGATTGAAGAGAAAAGACATATCACCATCCAAGAACTGGATGAAGCGGCACCGGATCATCCTGTTCAATGTATGAGGACATGCGGGCATGTTTGCATTTATAATTCCAAGGCGCTGGAAGCAATTGGTGTGAAGGAAGCGGCGGATGCATTAAAGTATGCAAAAGATGAAATTGTAGTTGAGCATGGAAAACTAACCGGAATGGTAAAAGATCACACCCATTTTTATCTTTGGAGTAAGGTGGTTTATACGGAGGAGCAGCAAATCAAAGCTGCAATGAAGTCAAATCAGCTCCTTCTCGAAAATGGGATCACTTCGGTGCATGACGCAGGGGAATGCGATGCTCCGTCCTATAAAATCATGCAAAGACTCTGCCGGGAAAGAAAATTTAAGCCTAGGGAATATATGATGCTGCACAGCATTTTCGGCAAACCTGTATCCTTGACGGATAATGACCATTTTCTGGCCTTGGGACTGCAAAGCGGAATCGGAGATGCACATTTCAAAATCGGCACATGCAAGTTTATGATTGACGGCGGAACCAGCGGACCTTCCTGTGCAACAAGAGAGCCATACAGCCATGATCCGGATATGCCGGGCATCCTGGGATGGGAAAGGGAAGAGACCGCAGAATATATTAAAAAGCTGAATGATGCTGGCTGTCAGATATCAGCCCATGCCGTCGGAGACCTGGCCATTGAATTCATGGTAGAAGGTTATGAAAAAGCATTTCTGACCAATCCAAGACCGGAGGCCAGACACCGGATAGAACACTGTGCTATTGTTGATCAGGATCTGATTGACCGAATGGCAAAGCTGAATATCTGTCCGTCCTGCAATCCAGGATTTCTATCGTGGAACGGAAGAAATTATACCAAGTTTTATGGAGACAGAATGAAGTTTTTCATGGCGCTCCGGAGCATGATCGATGCCGGCATTAAAGTATCCCTTGCCAGTGACGCTCCTTCCGGTCCGATGGAATCCATGACACTGCTTGATTCCTGTGTAAACCGCTGCGACCGGGTTACCGATGAGCCGGTGGATCAAACCCAGGCAATCAGCATTCTTGAGGCAATCAGACTTTATACATACAATGGTGCTTATTCCAGCTATGAAGAAGACGTGAAAGGAAGCATAGAAACCGGTAAATATGCAGACTTGATTGTTTTATCTGAAGATATCTTGTCATGCCGGAAAGACAAAATCAGAGACGTAAAGGTTGATATGACTATGATTGACGGTGTAATCGAATATGAACGTTTCAACCCGGAAGATAAATGAATACGTAAAGGGCGATAGAAATGAAGTACTTAAATGAATACAAGCAAAAATTAGTTCGTGCTGATGAAGCTGTTAAGATCATAAAATCTGGGGACTGGGTTGATTATGGCTGGGCATCAGGCACACCGGTTGATTCAGATAAAGCCTTGGCAGCACGTTTAGAAGAACTGAATGACATTAAATTTAGAGGCGGAATTTTGTTATGGATGCCGGAAATTTTCAAAATTAAAGATGCAAAGGAGCATTTTACTTGGAATTCATGGCATATGTCCGGGATAGAAAGAAAAGCTGTTGAATCGGGAATCGCCTATTACAGTCCGATTCGATATTCGGAACTACCGAGATACTATAGAGACTCCATATGTCCAAATGACGTTGCCATATTCCAGGTTGCTCCTATGGATAAGCACGGATATTTTAATTTCGGTCCGAATGCATCCCATTTGACTGCAGTTTGTGAAACCTCGAAAAAAGTAATTGTTGAAGTAAATCATAATATGCCGAATTGTCTTGGCGGTTTTGAAAATTGCGTTCACATTTCAGATGTAGATAGGATCGTAGAAGGTTCAAATCCCGCTATTGGTGAACTGGGGGTAAGTCCGATTACCCCCGTTGATGAGGCTGTTGCCGAACTGATTTTGGAGGAAATTCCAAATGGAGCCTGCTTACAATTGGGAATCGGAGGAATGACCAATGCGGTCGGTACATTGATTGCAAAATCTGATCTGAAAAATTTGGGAGTGCATACCGAGATGTATGTCGATGCTTTTGTGGATATATCGGAGGCAGGCAAAATCAATGGGTCCCAAAAGAGTAAAGACCGATTCCGTCAGACCTACGCTTTCGCTGCCGGAACGAAAAAGCTATATGATTTCCTTGATCATAATTCCGAGTGTATGAGTGCCCCGGTTAATTATACGAATGATATCCGATCCATTTCCTCCCTAGATAACTTTATATCCATTAATAATTGTGTTGAAGTGGACTTATTTGGACAAGTTAATTCTGAATCTTCCGGTATCAGACACATTAGCGGCGCCGGGGGGCAATTAGACTTTGTATTAGGAGCCTATCTTTCTAATGGTGGCAAGAGCTTTGTCTGTTGCTCTTCAACCTATAAAACAAGAGACGGAGATATGAAATCCCGCATTTTACCAACCTTAAATCAAGGATCTATTGTAACAGATACCAGGACGAACATCCACTATTTTGTTACAGAATATGGGAAAGTCAATTTAAAAGGATTATCAACCTGGCAGAGATGCGAAGCAATCATATCTGTCGCCCATCCTGATTTTAGAGAAGAATTAATAAAAGAAGCGGAAAAAATGAAGATTTGGAAGAAAAGCAATAAATAATAAATGCAACAACAGGAAATAACAGTAATGAATTATAAAGAAGCGATTGAGTATATAAATAAGACCCAAAAGTTTGGCATCAGACCTGGATTGGAAGCTATAGAAATGCTCCTTAATTTTATGGGAAATCCGCAAAAGATGCTAAAATACGTACATGTTGCAGGAACAAATGGAAAAGGTTCAACGGTAAGCTTTATCAGCAGTGTTCTAATCGAAGCCGGATATAAAGTCGGAATATTTACCTCGCCAAGTATTCAACGCTTCAGTGAAAAGATCCGTGTAAATCATACTGAAATACCAGAATGCGATATTGCACGGATCATAAGCAGTATGAAAGAAAAAATAGAGCTGATACTACGTTCTGGGGGAAGCAGTCCCACTGAGTTTGAAATAATCACAGCGCTGGCTTTTCAATATTTCGCTGAACAAGGATGTGACCTTGTGGTGTTGGAAGCAGGACTTGGGGGACGCCTTGATTCGACAAATATTATCGGTAAGCCTGAAGTGGCAGTAATTACAACAATCAATTACGATCACATGGATGTTCTTGGAGATACATTGACTGAAATTGCAAGTGAAAAAGCGGGTATCATTAAAGAAGAATGTGATGTTGTGTTATACCCGCAGGAAGAGGATGTGCAGACCGTAGTGGATCAGGTATGTGAACGGCAGGGAGCAAAGCTTCACAAAGTGGATTTTTCGAGTCTGCAAATAAAATCTTTTAATTTTCAAAAACAGAAGTTTGACTATGAAGCGTATACTTCCCTTGAAACTTCCTTGTTGGGAGATCATCAGATCAAGAACGCCGCAATAGCGATTAAGACAATAGAAGTTCTGCAAGGAAAAGGTTATAGAGTTAATGAACAAATAATAAGGAAAGGTCTTTCAAAAGCCAAGTGGCCCGGAAGATTTGAAATGGTGAATCAATCGCCTGTCTTTCTTGTCGATGGGGCACATAATGTTCAAGGTGTATTAACACTGAATGATAATTTAAAAAAGTTATTTCCAGGTAAAAAAGTAACCTTTATGATAGGAGTGCTTTCGGATAAAGATTATAAGGCAATGATAAGAGTGATTTCTCCGATTGCTAAAAGCTTTATTACTGTAACACCGAATAACTCACGTGCCTTGAAAGCTCAAGATCTGAAATTGTTTCTCGAATCTCATTCTTTGAATGCACTGGCATGTGAAAGTACAGAAGAGGCAATTCGCATGTGCCTAAAATTTGCATTGCCCGATGAGATTATCTGTGCCTTTGGTTCCTTATATTATATAGGTGAAATAAGAAAATACTTTACTGAAAATTGATAAAAGGAGCATTTTTCATGGATAAGGAAAGAATAGAAAGGGCTGTACGGGAAATTCTTTTTGCGATAGGAGAAAACCCGGACAGGGAGGGGCTAGCTGATACCCCAAAGAGATTGGCAAAAATGTATGAGGAAATCTTCTCAGGACTCTATGAGGATCCGGAAAAGGGTCTTGAAATATATTTTCAGGATGAAAAGTACGAGGAACTGGTTCTGGTAAAGGATATTCCCTTTTATTCAATGTGCGAGCACCATCTCGTACCATTCTTTGGGAAAGCCCATGTGGCATATCTCCCCAAAAACGGGAAGCTTACAGGTTTAAGCAAACTTGCAAGGGTTGTAGAGACTGTCGCAAAGAGGCCTCAGCTTCAAGAGCGGATCACCGCCACTGTTGCAGATACCATTATGAAGAAATTAGAACCTTATGGAGTCATTGTTGTTATTGAAGCTGAGCACATGTGCATGACCATGCGGGGAGTTAAGAAACCCGGTTCCAAGACAGTAACATCCGCTGTCAGAGGATTGTTTAAAACGGATTCAAAGGCAAGAGCAGAGGTCATGTCAATGATCAGCAAATAAAAAACCAGGAGAGGCGATGGATAAAAATATTCGATTTATTTCTCAAAAAAGGAAGATGAGCTTTTTCGGTCATGAGCTTGAATTTGGAAAAAAAACTTTCATTATGGGTATTTTGAATCTCACTCCCGACTCATTTTCTGATGGCGGAGATTACGTCTCAGTGGATAAGGCTGTAGAGCATGCAAAGAAAATGCTGAGAGACGGAGCCGATATCATAGATATCGGCGGAGAGTCATCAAGACCGGGCCATGTAAGGATTACTGCCGAAGAAGAACTTAGAAGGGTGATTCCGGTTATTAAAAGGCTTAAGCGGGAAACAAGTGCAATACTGTCATTAGATACCATAAGAGCTGAAGTTGCAGAAGAAGCAGTAAGAAATGGAATCCACATGATCAACGATATTTGGGGATTTCAAGAAGACAAGGGATTGGCATCTGTTGCTGCAAAATACGGTACACCTGTGGTTCTGATGCATAATCAAAACGGCACCGAATATGAAGGAGATATGATCGAGGAAATAAAGAGGTTTCTTATGGAATCTGTAAGGATTGCGGCGGAAGCAGGTGTTAAGGATGACAAGATCATTTTAGATCCCGGATTGGGATTTGGAAAAACTCCCGAGCAAAATTTAAGGGTAATGAGCCGGTTAGGAGAGATTAAATCCCTCGGTTATCCGGTACTTCTTGGAGCATCGAGAAAATCCATGATTGGAAAAATACTGGATGTTCCTCCAAAGGATCGAGATGAGGGGACGATCGCCACCACTGTTCTAGGAATCGTTCAGGGAATGGATATTGTAAGAGTGCATAATGTTTTAGCAAACATGCGTGCTGCAAAGGTCACGGATGCGATTATCAGGAGTGAAATGAATGGATAAAATTATTATGGAGAATATGGCGTTCTATGGCTACCATGGCGTTTTGCAAGCTGAAAAAAACCTTGGACAGAAGTTTTTGGTAGATGCTTACCTTTCTTTTTCCTTGAAGAAAGCTGGGGAAACTGATGACCTGAACTTTTCTGTAAACTACGGAGAAGCATATGAGAAGATAAGGGAAATTGTCACGAATGAAAAGTTTAACCTCCTTGAGGGTTTGGCAGAAAGGATCTGCAGTGAGATATTTTCGTCTTATCCGATGGTTCAAAAGCTGCGAATAAGGGTTAAAAAGCCTGAGGCTCCGGTTCCCGGAATCTTTGACTATTTTGGGGTAGAAATAGAAAGGGAAAGGGAAGCATGAGTAAAATATATTTGAGTCTTGGGACGAACCTTGGAGATAAGAAAAGTAATCTTGAATATGCCCTTCATTTACTTTCAGAAAAAGTTATCATACTGAAAAAATCATCCTTTTATGAAACGGAACCTGTTGGATTTAAGGATCAGCCATGGTTTTTAAACATGGTTATTGAAGGGGAAACGGACTTATCCTCCGGAGATCTTCTTTACTTTGCAAAAAATATTGAAAGTAAAATGAAGAGGGTTAAGACAATTGTAAACGGCCCCAGAATTATCGACATAGACATCCTTTTATATGATGATCAGGAAATTGAAACGGAAAATCTTATCATTCCTCACCCAAGGATGCAGCAAAGAGCTTTTGTCATGGTTCCGCTTTATGAAATCGCATCGGATCTTATCGTTTCCGGTAAAAGTATAAAAGAGATCATGGAAAGTTTTAAAGGAGAGAAAATAACAAGGCAGTCATGAACCCGCCTTGTAAATCGTATAGATGCAAGAGAATTTTTCACAGCCGAAAATTTAAGCGTTAGAAACAAAAGGGATTAAAATGCAAAGAATTGATTCTATTCTTAATGACACTGAATATCTGGATTACTTAAATAAAATTCAAGAAGCAGAAGCTGACAGGATCTACTGCCGTCATGACATGACGCATTTTCTTGATGTTTCAAGAATTGCTTATATCCTATCTCTTGAGGAGAAGCTTCATATCGATAAAGAGATCCTATATGCAATGGGGCTCCTTCATGACATTGGCAGATGGATGGAATATGAAAATGGTATCGACCATGCTATCGCAAGTAGAGAGCTTGCTGCAGGAATTCTTCAAAAATGTGACTTTACAGAAATAGAGATAAAGGAAGTACTAACTGCTATTGAAGAACATAGGAAGAAGAGCGGCACCACACTTTTAGCAGATATTCTCTATAGAGCTGATAAATTATCCCGAAACTGCATTCTCTGTAAAGCAAAAAAAACATGCAGAAAGTTTTATGGGGAAGCTTTTTTACTTTATTAAACTTTTCTGTATGAAACATGGAGTCTAAAATCGGACAAAAATCCGGAAAATTTTACATTTATTTATGATATTTCATAAAATCGTAAACAATAGCGAACATAACTTCGAGATCGATTTATAATTATGCACGGAATGCTTTACAAATTCCGTGTTTTTTTACGTCCGAATTGACTTGTTTAAAAAATTTTTCCATAAGACCAATGGAAAATTATTGGAAAGGAGGGCTTAATAAGAATCGGATAAAAGTGGAACGATACTTGCAATTAAGAATTTTAGAATTAAAATTGTTTACCATTAAATATAAGTATGTTTTAAATCAGGAGGTGTTATTATTATGGCGTATTTTTTAACTGATGACAATGTAAAGCTGTTCTATGAAGTACAGGGAGAAGGGGAAAAGACAATTATTCTTATCCATGGCTGGTCGGCCCACCATTTATTTTACAAGAAACAAATACCTGAATTATCTAAAGATTACAGAGTTGTCTGCTATGACCTCAGGGGTCATGGATTATCAGAGACGCCCGACTATGGATATACGATTTCGAGGTATGCGCAGGATTTGAAAAACCTTATTGATTTTCTCGGCTTAAAGAATGTATCGTTAGTCGGCTGGTCTATGGGTACTTACGTTATGTTTGATTACGTGCAGCAGTTTGGATTTGACGGTATCGAAAAAATGATCATCATCGACATGACGTCAAAGCTGATCACCGATGATGAATATAAATTTGGACTTTACGGTAAATTCACCATGGAAGACAATCTGGCTACAATGGTAGCAATGAATGAGGACTGGAAGGGATTTGCGGATGCATTTGTTCCGGCTATATACGCTAAATCAGGCTGCAAAAATAAAGAAGACCTCCAGTGGAACTATGAGGAAGCCTACAAGAATTCCGCTACCGTAATGACCCGTATGTGGGTTTCCATGAGCTCACGGGATTACAGGGAGTTATTACCGAAGATTACGGTTCCTACAATGATTACGTTTGGTGAGGAAAGCTGCCTTTATAACAGGGAAAACAGCGAGTATCTGAATAAAATGATAAAGGGTTCCAAACTCGTCGGATTCCCAAATTGCGGACATGGCCTTCAGCTTGAAGATGCCGCCAAATTTAACAAGGAAGTAAAAGACTTTATCGGTTAATAACATACTAAAGATGAATAGTGGGGTTTTGCACCCCACTATTTAATTTTTTGCAAATTTTTTTAGCTTTGACTGCATGGCATCTGCTGATTTATATGCCTGACTCAAGCTATCGAAACAATCCTCTAAACCTCGCAGGCGTAATATTCATCTCGTGTTTGAACGCACGGATGAAATGGGAGGTAGATGAAAAACCGCATTGCTGCGCCACCTCATCTATTGACGTATTCGTTTCCGAAAGCAGTTTTTTTGCATGATTCATCCGGATATCCGACAGAAATCCATGGACAGAACGCCCTGTCTCGGCTTTAAACAGGCGAGAAAAATGATACTGGCTCAGATTAACGACAGCAGAGATATCCGCAATTGTCATTGGTTCGGCAAAATGCAGCTCCATATAATTCTTAGCCGAAAGCACAGCAGAGTGCATCAGGGGACTTGTGTTTGTTTGAGAGGCAAGGCCGCTTAAAATGGTGTGCAATTGGAGCGAAAAGTAGTGTTCATTGAAATTCTTGGCTCTAATGCTGCGCAGCAAATTGGCAAAATAAACGCCCAAGTCCGGGTGACAGGGCAAGTGCCCCTGCTGTCTGGCATACAGTAAGTCGCAATAGGCCTGTGAGGCATTGCCTGTAAAGTGGATCCAGCGGAACTGCACCTCCGATTCAGCACGATAATAATTGGGGTACTTGCAGTCCAGCAGCACAATATCGCCGCCGACGGCGGTAAACTCTTTTCCTCGGTAGCGGAAAAGAAGCTCGCCTTTAACGATATAGAATAAAATAAAGGTATCAAACACTTCCTGCTCACTGCGGTCAACGCAGTAGGGCTTGGTACATACGTATTCGGCACCCCAATGAGGATAGAACAAATGCTCCTGGGCGAAATCAGAGGGATTATAAAAATAGATGCCGTCTTTTCTTAGAATCCCAGGTTCTTTGTGGGTTATGATTCCTTTTTGGTAATTTTCCATAATGCTGCTCCTTCCTGCTTACTTCCTTTAAAACATAGCAAGAAATGTATATTTTTCCGCAAGACTCGGCAGTGACACGTGATATATAGAAGTATACAATACGAATATAACAAAAAGCAATACTGCATGAAAGCGGGGAAAATCCCACAAAATACATAAAATTTAAAAAATGGAGGCAAAAAAAATGAATAATGTACGAATCGGATTAATTGGAGCAGGGTGGATGGGAAAAGCGCACACTACCGCATTTCACAACGCAAAAATGATTTTCGGCGATGATGTCCCCATCTTTGAGGTGATTGCGGACAATAACGAGGAGCAGGCCAAAACAATGCAAGAGGTGTTAGGCTATAACCGATACACAACAGACTGGAAAGAGGTCTGCGCTGATCCGAACGTTGATTTAGTGGATGTTGCAACACCGAACTGCATGCACTATGAAATGGTAAAATACGCACTGGAAAACGGCAAGCATGTTTTCTGCGAAAAACCTCTGTCCATTTCCGCAGAGCAATCCCGTGAGCTGGCTGATCTTGCGGCGGCAAAGGGCGTCGTCAATTACTGCGGATTCTCCAACATTATGAACCCGGCGAACGCTTATGTCCGTGATTTGGTTGCAACCGGCAAGCTGGGCAGGATTATGCGGGTTCATGCTACATACGACCAGGATATGTTGTTGGATCCCAGCCTTCCTATCACCTGGCGCCACATCAATAAGCTGGCAGGTTCCGGTGCGCTGGGAGATCTGTGTTCTCACTTACTATCCGTATCCCAGATGATCTGCGGTGATATGGAGGAAGTTAACGCGGTTTCTTCTATCGTCATTCCGGAACGGCCGAAGTTTGCTGGATCTGATGAGCTTCAAAAGGTAGAAAATGACGATGTCATTACGTTCCTTGTCAAGTATAAGAACGGCGCCATCGGAGATTTCTCCTCTTCCCGTGTGTCAACCGGACGAAAGAACTACTTCTATTATGAAATTCAGGGTACGGAAGGCTCTGTTGTTTACAATTTGGAGCGCATGTGTGAGGTTCAGGTATACTTTAAAGAAGATGCAGACAAGGACAGTGGGCGTGACTGCGGCTTCCGTACCGTACTGCTCAACCCTCAGCACGAGGGTTTCAAATGGTTCCAACCGGCAGGGGGGATTGCCATTGCCTTTGACGATATGAAAACGCTGCAGGCTCATGCTTTAATGCAGGCTATGAACGGAAAAGAATACATATGTGACTTTGAAATGGGGGCGAAGGTTGATGGTATCATCGGTGCAGTGGTCAGATCGCTTCAAACCCGTCAGTGGGAAAAATGCTAGGAAAGGGAGGAATGACAAATGTTTCAGCATGTAAAACTAGGCATTGCGCCCATCGGTTGGACCAATGATGATATGCCGCAGCTTGGCGGTGATTTGACCTTTGAACAAATGATTTCGGAAGCCGCACTTGCCGGATTCCAGGGAACCGAAGTGGGAGGGAAATTCCCCACCGATCCGAAAGTACTGAAAAAAGCGCTGGATCTGCGTGGCATCGCAATCACCAGCCAATGGTTTTCCTCTTTCTTATGCTCTGACCCATATGAAGAAAATGAGAAAGCCTTTATCGCTCAGCTGGATTTTCTGGAGGCATTGGGAGCAACCCGCATCAATGTCTGCGAGCTGACCAGATGTCTGTTTGCAGAAGAGTGTTCCATGTTTGGAGATAACAAGCCTATTGCCACGGACGGGGAGTGGGAGAAGCTGTGTGACGGCCTGAACCGTCTGGGTAAAATCGCATCCGGTCGGGGCTTCAAGCTTTGCTTCCACCATCATATGGCGACGGTTGTCCAGACACTGGCCGAGACAAAGCGCCTGATGGACCATACTGATCCGCGGTATGTCTATCTTTGCTATGATACAGGACACTTTACATTCTCAAAGGAAGATGCAGTGGAAGCCGCAAATCTGTTTGCTCCGCGCATCGGTCATGTACATCTGAAGGATATTCGTCCGGAAAAGATGGAGCAGGCATACAAAGACGGCTTTAAATTTCGTAAAGCTGTTTTAGAAGGCTGCTTTACGGTTCCGGGAGACGGTTGTATCGATTTTTCCAGAGTATTCAAGGCACTCGATAGAGTGGGGTATGAAGGCTGGTTCATCGTTGAAGCAGAGCAGGATCCGAATCTGGCGAATCCCTTTGAATATGCGCTCATGTCACGCAAATATATCCGAGAAACCGCCGGTATCTGAACAGTTGTTATGAAAGGAGCTTTTGAAATGAAAAAAGTACGTTTTGGAGTTGTCGGAATTGGCAGCATGGGAACGATGCATATTACAAATTTGCAGTGCCGTGTGCCAAACGCGGAGGTAATTGCGGTGTGTGCAAGAACTCTGTCCCGAGTGAAGGAGGTTCAAGAAAAATTCGGTATTCCGCATGGATATACGGATTATGATGAAATGCTGAAAAATCCGGATATTGATGCCATCGTCATTGCAACCGGTGCAGACGCACACAAGGAGCAGTGTATCAAGGCTAGTCAGGCAAATAAGCACATTTTCTGTGAAAAACCTCTGGCAAAGTCAGTGGAAGATTGCAAAGAAATTGAGGCAGAGGTTGCTAAAAATGAAGGGAAACTGTTTACGGTGGGCTTTATGCGCCGTTTTGACCCATCCTATGCAGAAGCAATGCGTAAAATCCGTGCAGGCGAAATCGGTGCTCCGATTCTGTTTCGCGGTGTTAGCTTGGATCCTGCTTCGGTGCTGGATGCTCACCTTGAAGGCGTGAAAAAAGGCATTTATGTACCGTGGTTTATCGAAATGGGCAGCCATGATACAGACTTGGCCCGTTGGTTTCTGAGAGGTGAACCCGTAGAATGTTTTGCAACCGGCGGCGCTTATGTCTGCAAGGGACTGGCTGATTATGATGATTATGACAATGGTTTTTCACTGACTAAGTTTGACAATCAAACTACCGCATACATTCAGGTAGGCAGAACCGGTACTTGCAGCCATGTGGAATCTGAAATTGTAGGAACCTGCGGAACTTTACGAATCAACAGTGTACCTCGCAAAAACTATATTTCCCAGTTTACCGGGAAAGGCGTTTTGGAAGAGTGTCAGGAAAGCTTTCTGGAGCGTTGGGGAACAGCATTTTACAACGAAATGGAGAATTTTACAAATTGCATTCTGGAAAATCGTCAGCCGGAAATTACGGCAAAGGACGGTACGGGCAGTTTGGAATTTTGTTTAAAACTGCATGATGCATATTTAGCAGGCAAAAAATAGGAGGAATCAATTATGACTCAAGAAATGATGGATGCGGTTGTTTTTACTGAAATCGGAAAATATGAAATTACAAAGCGTCCCAAGCCTGTTGTCAATCACGATAATCAGGTTCTGGCAAAGATACTAGCCGCAAGCATCTGCGGTACAGATGTACACATCCTCGGGAATCCTCCCGGAGTGATTGCAAATCCCGGTATTATCCTTGGACATGAGTGCATTGCAGAGATCGTGGAGGTCGGAGCCCGCGTTACCGCTTTTCAGCCTGGCGACCATGTTATCCTGGATAACAATCTGCCATGCGGCATTTGCCCGGCATGTATGGAAGGAAGCAGCAACCTTTGCATACATATTTCTTCCATGGGTGTGCACATCGACGGTGTTTTCGCCCAGTATGCAGTATTTCCGGAAAGCGCGGCTGTCAAATTATCCAAGGATGTCTCTATCGATGATGCAATCTTTGCAGAACCGCTGAACTGCGTGATGGGTGCGGTAAAAAAGCTCAAGGTGATGCCCGGTGATACGGTTCTCGTTCTTGGCGGCGGTCCTATTGGATTATATTTCACCACACTGATGAAAGCTTGCGGTGCCGGAAAGGTCCTAGTGTCCGAAGTATCAGCGTTCCGTTCTGAACATGCAATGAAGAACGGTGCATACCGCGTAATCAACCCGCAGAAAGAAGACCTGACTCAGAGCGTTTTGGACGAGACAAAAGGGGAGGGAGCGGATATTGTAATCGACGCCGTAGGCGTACTTCTTCCTGAAGCGCTGAAGACCGTGAAGAACGGCGGTTCCATTCTGTTATTCGGTATGAACGCTCAGGCGGAGCAAACCATCAGTCAAAATGACATTACCGCACGGGGCATTACGATCTATGGCAACTTCATTGGCCTGAATACTCTCCGTAATGTGGCGAACCTGCTGGAGAGTCAAAAGGTTGATTTTAAGTCCATGATTACACATAAATTACCGCTGAAACGATTTGGAGAAGGCTTGGAAGCCATGCGTAAAGGCGAAGCCCTGGAAGTCGTGCTGTATCCGTTTTGACTGTAAAACAACGGATAAAAAGGAGAGACCCTGCCGTTAAAACAGGATCTCTCCTTTATTAGAATTGAAGAGGGTAATGCTTTATTTTTTTCTGGCGTTCTTGCGCATGTCGATAATTACCGCACCGACGATAATCAGACCCTTGATGACGTTAGACATATTATCGTCTACGCTTAAAAGAACGAGACCGTTATTGATTACGCCTAGAACCAGAATACCTGCAAGGACACCGCTGACACGGCATACACCGCCTGTATGAGAAGTACCGCCGATTGTAGCAGCAGCAATGGCATCCAGTTCATAGTTCAGACCGTATGTAGACGGATCTGCAGAACCGGTACGTGCTGCAAGAAGCACGCCGCCTATTGCTGCGCAGACAGCGCTCCATATATATACTTTGATCAAATTCCTTTCGACATTGATACCGGCAACACGCGCGGCATGATCATTGCCGCCGATGGCAAATATATTCTTGCCGAATCGAGTCTGTGTCAGCAAGAAGCCTGAAATTGCAAAGACAATCAGGAATATAATAACAATTGAAGGAATGACACCGAATAACTTGCCCTTTGCAAAGATTCGAAAATCATCGGATAAATTTGATACCGGCTGAGTCGAATACATTTTAGCCAGTGCACGGCAAATCAATTGAGTACCCAGGGTTGCGATAAACGGAGGTATTTTCGTATAAGCGATAATGGCACCGACAATTGCACCGATAGCTGCACCAATGGCAATGCCCACAAGAGCAGCAGCCCAGCCCGGAAGTGCCGCCAATTCCGGAAATAATTTGTTTGCCGCACCAATCGGTTGAACAAGGGATGCGGTAATAACAGAAACAAGTGCAACAATGGAGCCGGCTCCCAAATCGATACCTTTGGACAAAATGGTCCACATGATACCGAAAGCGATTATTCCTTTAATTGATTCACCTTCCAGCATCGTTCTCAAGTTGTTGGTTGACAGAAACACAGGACTGACTATCTGTAAGCCAACAACCATAATAACCAAAACGAGCCAAATAGAATTCTGTGAAATAAATTTTTTAACATCAAAATTTCTTTTGATTGCTAGTGTATTACTCATGGTAAGCTCTCCTTTACACGTTACTCACTCTGCGGCGCTGCTTCGCCGGTTGCGTATTTCATTATTATCTCTGATGTTGCGTCTTTTCGGTCAATGATACCGGTCATGGTGCCTTCATGCATCACCAGCACGCGATCCGCCATTCCCAGTACTTCCGGCAACTCGGAGGAGATCATGATAATTGCTTTTCCTTCTCCTGCAAGTTTGGTAATCAGAGAGTGTATTTCAGCCTTAGCACCGACGTCAATGCCTCGGGTAGGTTCGTCGACAATCAAAATATCCGGATCTGTCAGAAGCCAGCGTCCTACCAATGTCTTTTGCTGGTTGCCGCCGGAAAGATTTGCAATCGGCGTATCGAGATCGGGGGTTTTAACGTTCAGTTTGTTTACAAAATCATGTGCGTCAGCACGGATTTTTGAATGCTTCAGCGGAAAGCCATATTTTTTCAAATTAGCAAGTACAGTATTTTCAGCTACGCTGAGCAGGCTAACGATACCATTTCCTCGTCTGTCCTCGGTCAGCAAACCGATTTTATTGGAAATGGCGTCTTCGGGACACTTGATGTTAAGCTCTTTGCTTTCTTTGTAGATTTTACCGGCGGTACGTGTGCGCATGCCAAAAATTGTTTCGACAATTTCGGTACGTCCGGCACCAACCAGTCCTGCAAAACCAAGAATTTCTCCGCGCCTTAGCTCAAACGACACATTTTGGAACGCACGCCCCGAGCTTAACCCCTCTACCTTCAGGACGGTTTCACCGATGGGGCACTCGACTTTAGGAAACATTTTATCCATGGTACGTCCAACCATGAGCGTAATTAATTTGTCAATGTCCAAGTTTTCTGCCCGGTCACTGGCAATATATTCACCGTCACGATAAACTGTAATCTCATCACTGATTCGGAATATTTCATCCATTTTGTGAGATATATAAATAATCGCTACATTTTTGGATTTTAAATCCTCAATAATATGAAAAAGATGCTCTACCTCTGACTCTGTCAAGGCTGAAGTAGGTTCATCCATAATGACAACGGAAGAGTTAAACGATATTGCCTTTGCAATCTCGACCATTTGCATCTTAGCTACAGTTAAGTTGCCCATCTTTTCATCCGGATCCAGATCAAGATTTAATCTTTTAAAAAGCTCTAAGCAATCCTGGCGCATTTTTTTATAATCAACTATGATTCCTTTGCGTGGCTCACGTCCCATCCAGACATTTTCGCACACACTTCTTTCAAGAACCGGATTGAGTTCCTGATGGATCATGGAAATTCCCATTTTCATCGCGCTGAGAGTATTGGAAAAGGAAACCTCTTGTCCCTTATAAATTATTTTTCCTGAGGTTGGTTTATAGATACCGATTAAGCATTTCATCAATGTGGATTTTCCGGCACCGTTCTCTCCCATGAGCGCATGTACCGTACCTGGGCGTACTTTTAACTGAACGCCCTTTAATGCTTTTACACCGGGAAATTCTTTAACGATATCATGCATTTCAAGAATGTATTCTTCGCTCACTGATAATCACTCCTACTAAGGTATATGGACCGGAGGTCCACCGCAAAATATAACACTGCTTTTTAGCACACGGCGGTGCATTGCCAGCCGACAAATGCACCGCCACTTTTTTCAGTCTAATCTATTATTATTATTATTTACCTGTTTAGATAGTCTGCTACATTGTCAGCTGTTACAGGTTCAAAGGGAACCCATTCAATGTTCGGATTGGCGGTATCCAGCTGATAATCGATGCCCTCGTTAATAGGTTTACCTTCAATCAGGTTAATTGCTGCCAGTATCGCACCTGTTCCTTGTCCTTTCGGATCCTGGAATACGGACATGGCCAGTTTGCCGGATTGTATTGCAGCACATGCGTCAGCCGTTGCGTCAATACCAACAATTGGAATTGTAGAAGGATCTATGTTCTGCTGTTCCAGAGCTTCGATTGCGCCAAGTGCCATTGCATCATTGTTTGCGATAATACAGTCAAACTTGGTGCCGGTGCTGAGTAACGGCCCGATTTGGTTCATTGCTTTCGCACGGTCATAGTCGCATGCCAGCGGAGCGGAAGCTTCAACTGCAGTAATTCCATTGTCTTTCAGCGCTTGAAGTACGGACTTGGTACGGTTTGTTGTAGAAACCTGACCCAAAATACCGTTAAGCAAGATGTATTTGATTTCCGTCTTGCCTTGTGCCTTAAAGTGCTCTGCAAGCCATTCGCCCTGGAATTTTCCCGAAGTCATTTCATCAGAGCCTACATAAACTACATTTTCGTTGAGAATGCTGGTGTCTGCAGGCGGACGATTTACGAACACAACTTTCATATCACCTGCTGCCTCAACGATATCTTTAGCGGTATTGGGATCGACAAGATTTACAATAATCGCCTTTTCACCGTTGTTACGGGCTGTTTCTACGAATTGAATCTGCTTGTTTGCATCGGACTGAGAATCCAAAGAGTTTAAACTATAGCCCATTTCTGATGCAGCTGCTTTTGCTGCAGCGTCTAATGTACTCAGCCATTCGTCACGCTGTGACATGACGATTGTTAGTTTCTTTCCTTCGGAAGAACCTTTGTCAGAATTACCATTTGCACTATCACCGCCGCCGCAGCCTCCCAGCATAGTTACAGCCAGTATACCTGCGAGTGCTAAGGCCATGATTCGTTTTGATTTCATGTGTATCTCTCCTTTACTCCACTTTTTATTTGCGTGCTACGCACACTAGTAGTATTATCGTTATGCCATTGCTTTTGCGTTCTCGAGCACAAGCTTAGCATGGACATAGAATATCACGTCAATTTAACGAAATCAACATAATTTTTTTTTTATTTCTATTTTTTCATGTGTGCAATGCACAAAGCTTTAAATTGCAACATTTATTAGTATATTTCTATCTATATATCGTTAATTTTTTGGCAAAAATATGTAGATAGGGAAAAATGATGTATGATAAAATGTGTGCATTGTTGAATATTCAGTTGATTTATCAAATTTTATATGTTAATTTATTGTAAATGTACATGATATGTATTTATGTATTATTTGGAAATAGGACATATCTAATTCCATAAATTATTAGAAAAACGGAGTCAAATAATGGGTGTAACATTAAAACAAATCGCTGAAATCGCCGGTGTATCAAGAGGTACTGTTGACCGCGCCTTACATGGACGCGGCAGAGTGAATCCGGAGACTGCCAAACTAATTCTAAATATTGCCAATGAATTGGGATATCGTCCGAATCGCATGGGCCGAGCACTTGCTTTAACACGGAAATCGATACATATCGGTGTTATTGTTCAGTCATACGGAACACCTTTTATGAATCTGGTTATCGAGGGGATTCAAAAAGCTTCTGCAGAGCTTCACGACGTTGGTGCGGTAATTCTGACAGAATTCTTGGAATCGGTGAATCCGCAGAATACGATTGCGGCAATGGACCGTCTCATCGATAAGGGTGCGCAAGCTCTTGCATTGACTGCAGTTGACGATGATAACCTTCGGGAACATATCAATTTTCTATCTGAAGATAAGAACATCCCGATTATCACCTTCAATTCAGATATTTTGGGTACAAAAAGGCTGTGTTATGTTGGTCAGAATTCTTTTCAAAGCGGGCAGACTTGTGCTTATCTGATGTCTCTTGCTCTGCGCGGTACCGGCAAGGTGTTTCCGCTCACCGGACATCTAACCAATGTTTCCCATCAGCAGCGATTTCTTGGCTTCTCCAATGTATGCGAACAGAACTCAGGGATAGAGCTGCTTCCTTTACAGTGTTGCTTTGATCAAGATCATTATGCCTATGAACTGACGATGCATGCCTTACAGGAGTATCCTGATCTATCAGGCATCTTTGTTACCGCAAACGGGCAAAGCGGTGCATGTCAGGCTCTTATTGACGCTAAGAAAAAGTCACAAATTTGTCTGATTGCTTACGATCTTACACCGCAAAACTGTAAACTTCTGCAGGACGGTCATATTGACATCTTAATCGGACAAGGTGCGTTACTCCAGGGGTATCAGCCGCCGATACTGCTATATAATTATTTGATAAACGGAACAAAGCTTGAGCAGGAATTCCTGTACACTGATATTGTGATTAAAACAAAGTATAATTTGTAAGCAATTTCCTTTCTGAACAAACCCGTTAATTAGTTTTAACGGGTTTTTCATTAATAAAAATAGAATTTTAAAATTGGCAAAAAAAAATATTTGCGTTCACGAGAACACAATACTATAATGAAATCCAAAGAACGCATAAGAATGATTCTATGAAAGAAACATATCAGAGAACTAATTAGAGAACTATTTTACTAAAATTTACTTAATTAATGTGGTTTTTTTAGGGTGAATGCAATTGAAACTGCACTCACCTTTAAAAAGATCTTATGCGTTCACGAGAACTCAACTTTTTATAACACTCAACAAAATATCGTAAAAAACATGTATAGGAGGACGATCTTAATGTTAAAAGTAGGTGTAATCGGATGCGGCGCCATCGGTCGTGAGCATATCAAGAGACTTTCAGGAAAACTTCAGGGTTCTATGGTTACAGCAGTCTGCGATATGTATGAAAATAGTGCCAAAGAAGCGGCCGCTTTGGTTTCTGGCAGCGAAGTAAAAATTTATACTGACGTTCAAGCGATTGTAAACGATCCAAATGTCGATGCTTTGGTCGTTACCTCGCCGGGATTTGCACATAAAGAACCGGTTTTGGCCGCTGTCAAGGCAGGAAAGCCCGTATTCTGCGAAAAGCCGCTGTGTACCACTGCTGCAGATTGTAAGGAAATTGTAGAAGCGGAAATAGTAGGCGGCAAGCATCTGGTTCAAGTAGGCTTCATGCGCCGCTATGACAAGGGTTACAATCAAGTCAAAGATCTTCTTGATTCCGGTGAATTTGGCAAGCCTCTTGTGGTCAAGTGCACCCACCGTGCTATTGAAGTAGACAGTTCCTATTCGACCGAAATGGCGGTTACCGACACGGCGATCCACGAAATCGACTGCCTGCACTGGCTGCTTGATGATGATTGGGAATCCGTTCAGGTCATCATGGGTGCAAATACTAAGTTTGCACATCCTGCCCTGCGTGATCCTCAGGTCATGATCATGCAGAGTAAAAAAGGCGTTACAGTAGTACTG
Organism: Sinanaerobacter chloroacetimidivorans; assembly: GCF_018128545.1. Lineage (GTDB taxonomy): Bacteria > Bacillota > Clostridia > Peptostreptococcales > Anaerovoracaceae > Sinanaerobacter > Sinanaerobacter chloroacetimidivorans. The sequence continues at coordinate 220,293 of NZ_JAGSND010000007.1, forward strand.
GAAGTATTTGTTAACTGCAAATTCGGCTATGACATTAATTGCGAAGTAGTTTGTGAAGATGGTGTTATTCATATGCCTGCTCCATCCTTCCCGACCGTTCGCAAGGCAGGCAAATTATCAACCGATATCGAAACCAACTGGATCAATCGTTTTATTGATTCCTATGACATCGAGCTGCAGGATTGGATCGATCATGCTGTCAAGTTTGAGGTAGCAGGGCCGAACGCTTGGGACGGCTACATTGCAGAGGTTACTGCGGATGCACTGGTAGAAGCACAGGCCTCCGGAAAAATCGAAAAGATTGAATTAGGTGAAACACCTGCTTTCTATAAATAATAAATATAATAAATACGACGAAAATCTACAACGTAAAGATTTGCCTTTTTGCCCAAGCTTGCTTGGTTAGGCAAAACGGACAGAAGCTCAAGCGAAGCTTGTGCCGGAGTTCCTGAAAGGAACGTTGTGATTTTCCAGCATAAATTCTGCCATGCGACACTAAAGCGTCGGGCAGAATGTTAAAAAGGAGTATTTTCATGAAAATTGGTTTTAACGAAGGCTGCAACCGTTTTTGCAAGGACCATTCAGTCCTAAAGGATTTAGAGCTGTGTGAAAAGTATGGCTTTGATTACATTGATATTCAGTCAGAATGCCTCAACCGAGACCTTGCCGCCGGCAAGTATACCCTTGAGGATTTGAGTGCATGGTTCAAAGATCCCAGCCATAAGCTTAAGATGTTGTCCTATAACGCACTGATCTTTTTCAACATGAAGCAGACACAGGAGGAAAAGGATGCTGTAATGGCAGAGCTTGACGAGATTATCTATCGCTGCAATATGCTCGACTGTAAAATGATTGTGGTTGTACCGTCCATGGACCTGCCCGTTCATGCAACGCTGGACGACATCAAAGAAGATGCTGTTGCAGTGCTGAAAGATATGGTTAAAAAAGTAGAACCGCACGGCATCAAACTGTCCCTCGAATTTTGCGGTGTGCCAACTATGTCAATCAACCGTTTTGAAGACGCTTATGCAATCGCACAGGCAGTTGATCATCCGCTGGTCGGCATCACGCTGGATCAGTATCATTTCCATGCGATGGCCTCTAGTTTTGAATTCCTGGAAAAAACCGACGGGAAAAAGATCTTTGTCTGGCATCTTAACGGCATGGAGAATATGCCATGCGGCGCTGCTTACAATAACGACGAGAAGCGACTGTGGCCAGAGGAGCCGGGTGACTGTCTGGATCACAAGCGTTATGCAGATATCTTGAAAAAAATCGGTTTTGAGGGTGATGTTTGCACAATCGAAGTATTCCGTCCCGCTTACTACGAACTTTCGCAGGAAGAAAACGTAAAGACGGCCGCTGAAGTTACCCGCCAGCACATAGCTAAATATTGTTAAGTTGTTTTAGGTAAAAAATATTTCTTATAAAAGACGATGAAAATCTACGAATTATAGATTCGTGATTTTCCAGCCTAAATTCTGTCAGCGGTTCTAACGACCGTAAACGGACTCCGACTCGCTTCGCTCGTGCTGTCTGTTTTGCCAGCCAAGCAAGCTTGGGGCAAAAAGGCAAGCTAGGGGCAAAAAGGCAAAGAACTGGACAGAATGTTAGAAAAGAAAGGAGCATCCTATGAAAATTGCATTTGACGTAGATGTGCTTGCAAAGCAAATGAGTATCAATGACATGGTGCATCAGGTGGCGGATTGGGGATATAAGTATATTGAGCAATCACCCCATCCTCGCATCAATCCATTTTATAAGCATCCGCTGTTCTCTAAGGAATGTGAAGCGGAATACCGGAAAGCTCTGAAGGAAACCGGCGTAGAGATATCCTCGTTCATCGTGGTTTACCGTTGGTCAGGCCCTACAGAGGAACAGCGTCAGCACGCCGTTAAAAATTGGCGTAAGATCGTGGAGATCGCGGTCAATATGGGAGTTTCGGTTATCAATACCGAGCTGTCGGGAGACCCGAACCAGCAGGAAATTTGTAACGGCATGTGGTTTAAATCTATGGAAGAGCTTCTCCCGCTTTTTGAAAAAGAGGGAATCCGTGTTGAAATTCAGTCCCATCCCTATGACTTCTGCGAGCTGAACAACGAGACCTGTGATATGGTAAAATCTTTCCGCTCGAAGAACTTAGGCTATGTGTACTCTGCCCCTCATGGTTTCTTCTATGATCAGGGCAAGGGTGACGTTCGTTCTATGCTGAAATATGCCGGTGAGGATCTGACACACGTCTTGTTTGCCGATACTTTCAATCAAACGTTAGATTGCCGCTATATTGCCAATCCGCCATGGCTCAACAGCCAAGGGAAAGCGGATATCACAATCCATCAGCATTTGGCCATGGGTGAGGGCGACGTGGACTTTCCGGGAATCTTTGAAACGCTGCGTGAAATGGACTTTGTAAACAAGCAGCTTAAGCCGGATGCATCGAAGGTAGGCGGTGATAACATCGCTTGTGTATCGATGTTCGGATTCCCTGAAAAGATGGCGGTTCAGGCCGTAGAGGCAAGGGAACGCATTGAGAAGGAACTGTTAGGAAGATAAACGATCACTAACGATCTCCTCATCATTAGTGACTATTCATTGATAGATTGATTTATTAATTAATCCGATGAGAGAAGGGCTGTGGCAGTAAGAATGTCACAGCCCGCTCTCTATTGCAAAGAACTAGAAAAAGTAAACAATTCCAGGAGGTATTAACATGGATAAATTATTAGAAATGACTCAGAAATTCCCGATGACAAGATATTGGAATGACTCTTGCTCCATTAAGGAACTAACTTATGCGCTTGAAAGAGGAGCCGTAGGTGCAACAACAAATCCTGTTATCGTTAAGGGAGTACTGGAAAAGGAACTGGATAGCTATAAAGATTACATTACTCAGCTTATAAAGGATAATCCTACCGAGTCTGAGGATGGTATTGCCTGGATGGTGATTGAAAAAATGGCGGTTGACGGAGCGAAGCTGCTGGAGCCTATATTCGATCCCACAATCGGAACTGGGAGAATTTCCATCCAGACGAATACAAAATATTTTAACAATGCTGAAAAGCTAATCGAGCAGGCAGTATATTTCAACACACTTGCTCCAAATATGCAGGTTAAGGCACCAACAACCTCTGCCGGAATCAAAGCCTTCGAAGAAATGACCTATCGCGGCGTCAGTATCAACGCAACGGTTTCCTTCTCCGCAACACAGGCAATCGCAGTCGGAGAAGCTGTTGAAAGAGGATTAAAGCGAAGAGAAGCGGAAGGACTTGACAATTCTGAAATTAACCCTGTCTGCACCATCATGGTCGGAAGACTGGATGACTGGCTGAGAGAAGCAGCTGAAAAAAAGAATATCAGCGTAGACCCTTGTGCGTTGCATTATGCGGGAATCGCCTGCGTAAAGAGAGCGTACAAGATTTACAACGAAAGAGGCTACAAGACCAAAATGCTTTCTGCAGCTTACAGAACACCGTTACAGTGGCTTGAGTTTATCGGCGGAGACATGATTATGACCATTCCTTATAAGAATCAGGTTCCTTTCAACGGATCCGATTTTGAAATCAAAGCAAGAATGGATCATGAAGTAGATCCTTACTACATCAAAGAGTTAAGAAAGCTTCCCGATTTCGTAAAAGCATATGATGAAATGAGCGTAGAAGAATTCGATACTTTCGGGCCGGTCAACAAAACTCTGGATCAGTTTGCAGGCGGATATGATGATCTGGTTAAGATTATCAGAAAGTTTATGATCAAATTCTAATCAATCAATGGAAGAGGAGATAAACTACTAAAGAGCTGGACAGAATGTTAAGGAGAGAAAACGATGGTTACAGTTTATGGCGAAATGGAAAAAGGCTATAATGAAATCTGCAATATGAAGGACAATCATCCGGACATGCTTATGGATATTGGCATCCAGGTAATGGATGCGGGTGAGCCCCTGAATATTTTAGAGGAAGAAAAAGAGACTGCGGTTTTACTTTTGGACGGTGAAGTGACTTTTCAATGGGAAGGGCAATCAGCGGATGCGGCAAGAAAATCAATTTTCGACGAAGAACCGACGGCTCTTCATGCAGCACGCGGTGTTGAAATCACAATTACAGCAAAAGGAAAGGCGGAACTGCTGATTCAAAAGACTACAAATGAAAGAAGCTTTGCTTCCAAGCTTTATTCCCAAGCTGATGTAGGTACAGAAATTTTCGGAGAAGATGTCTGGGATAATACGGCACGCAGAGCCTGCAGAACTGTTTTTGATTATAACAATGCACCTTATTCCAATATGGTTCTGGGAGAGTTAATCAATTATCCGGGAAGATGGTCAAGCTACATTCCTCACGGGCATCCACAGCCTGAGGTTTATTTCTACCGTTTTAACAGACCGGAAGGTTTTGGTGCAGCATTTTTGGGTGATGAAGCATTCAAGATTCGGAATAACAGCGCATTTTACATTCCAGGCGGCCCGACTCATCCGCAGGTTGCAGCTCCTGGATTTGCCCTGTATTATACCTGGATGATCAGACATTTAAAGAATAATCCGTGGACTTCAAGAGATAATGATCCGCGTTACACCTGGCTTTTAGAAAAAGACGCAAAAATATGGCCGGAGAAATCAAAATAAAGGCGGACAAATTTTATTAGAAAATAGAAGGAGATCAATCATATGAGTATTTATTATACTTTAAGCAATGGTCTAAAAATCCCTGCAATTGGATTTGGTACCTA
>NZ_JAGSND010000058.1 GCF_018128545.1 Sinanaerobacter chloroacetimidivorans
GTGCGTCCGCAAGGACTCTATAGTATCGCTCGTGTGTGAGCATTAGATTAAAGAGAAATCTAATTGGTCAGCCGACTTACCAGTAGCCGAAAGGTCAATGGGAACAAAGCACGTCGGAAAAGCATATTTGTTTTGAAGTCAGAAAGAAGCAAGATATGCAAGACCACAGCGTGATATGGCTAAAGCTATACTGCTTCAATCCCAGTTTCTTCGCTTTAACACGTTGGGCAAACACACTCTGACTTATGTGTTTGAGGATAAATCTATGAAGATATCTGTACATTGTCTTCATACTCTTTGATTTATCTCGGTGTACGATAAGTACGCAAAAGAAACGAAAAGGAAGCCTAAGTTGCGCCAAAAAGTATTATGGAGTTTAAACGGAGATTGCCTAAGTTAGAATGCCGTCAAAACGGCTATATGTAATGCCTTTATGGTGATAAATCTCAAGGATAAAACCAAGAGAGATGACATTGAATATCTAATATGGCAACGGAGCTTTCATAGTAGTCTGAGCAAGGGAAAGCCTTGTACATGGCGAAGGAAAGCAGATTGTTTTATTGATAAAGAATGGAGGTATGCGAAATGCAGAACGCTAACACGATTTTATCAATGCTAAATCAGAAATCGCAGAATGATGAACACTATGTATTCCAAAGAATATATAGGAATTTGTACAACCGGGAATTTTATGTCAATGCCTATGCCAGAATCCAATCCAAAGAAGGAAATATGACAGAGGGTGTTGATAACCGGACCATTGACGGTTTTAAATATGAAATGATTGATACTCTGATTGAAAA
>NZ_JAGSND010000059.1 GCF_018128545.1 Sinanaerobacter chloroacetimidivorans
TAGTTTGTGAAACTAAGTTACAATTTTGTCTGATCATCAAAAGGTCTAATTTTATGTGATAACGCAAAGCTGGTTCGCAGTTTTGATATTTTCATAACCTTATCTCATGATTTTTCGTGCGCAAAAATGTGACCAGTCACATTATTTGCTGGGATTGTTGAATCTACGAAAAATCTCACTCGATTCGGTTGAAAATATGTCAAACCTGCTCAAGGCTTTGCTTATATCCCATAAAGATTATGACCACTTCGGATAAGACCAAAGCAAAATCATTCCAACGTATTGTGCCAGCCCATCTGCTATTCAGACAAATTATTTAACATAGTTCACAAACAATGGCATTTAGCCCGTACTGGCGGTAAGCAAATTTTATTAAGTTAAGTTATTAGAAAATTTGCTTCTTAGCTAACCCACCCAGTTAGTCAAATAAGATTATTGGATTATTGCACGATTGAACTACTAGGTTTAGATTTTACCAGTTTTTTACCAAGCCGCAATGGCTGAGCTTTGGATTTAAGAAAATATCCGAACAGGTTTCGTCAATGATGTAGGATGAAGATGATGTTATTTTTAATGATGGCATTCAAGTTTTGCCATAGCCCAAAAACACCGATCAGGAATACCGTTTGTTTTTGGGGTTAAAAATAACGAATCGAGACCATATCATTAGAAACCTGTGAGTATTTTCGTGATACAAAGTCAGACATTTGGATTGTCAGAACTCATTTGGTTTGATCTGGAAACTTATGATGCTTCAGCTAAGTAGAAATTAAATCTAACTAACTAATAAATA
>NZ_JAGSND010000060.1 GCF_018128545.1 Sinanaerobacter chloroacetimidivorans
AGTCATCGGCGTAACGCACATACTTTACCCTCGTAAAGTTACTGTCCATGGGGTCTAATGACGGTATGCTCTGTATCTCCTTTGTCAAATCTTTTGATTTCTTCAAGATTCCCTTTTTTTATTGCCGTATATCTTTTGCCGCGTAGTCTTTGATATTCAGGATTACTTCTTCTTTTCTTTCCCTTGGTATTTTTATTAATGATTTCGTCCATATATCTATCAAATTCGTTTAGATAGATATTCGATAAAATGGGACTAATAATTCCACCCTGGGGACAGCCTGACAAAGACCTGTGCATTTGCTTAAATTCGAGGTATCCTGCTTTTAAAAACCGTCTGATTAACTCAATAAATCGGCCATCTTCTATCTTCTGAGATAAAATATTTAGTAAGATAGTGTGGTCAATGTTATCAAAGCACCCTGTAATGTCTCCCTCTATGACCCAGTTTGCACCTCTCATTGTGTTTTTTATTTGACACAAGGCGGTATGACAGCTTCTGTCCGGTCTGAACCCGTGTGAATTGTCACTAAAAATCGGTTCATAGATTGATTCCAGGAGTTGCCTAATGACTTCCTGCAACAGTTTGTCCTCAAAGCACGGTATACCAAGCGGCCTTGTCTTACCATTCTTTTTCGGAATATAGGTTCTTCTAACGGGTTTGGGGTAATACTGTTCAGTTTTTAGTTTTTCAATCAGAGTATCAATCATTTCATATTTAAAACCGTCAATGGTCCGGTTATCAACACCCTCTGTCATATTTCC
>NZ_JAGSND010000061.1 GCF_018128545.1 Sinanaerobacter chloroacetimidivorans
AGTCATCGGCGTAACGCACATACTTTACCCTCGTAAAGTTACTGTCCATGGGGTCTAATGACGGTATGCTCTGTATCACCTTTGTCAATCTTTTGATTTCTTCAAGATTCCCTTTTTTTATTGCCGTATATCTTTTGCCGCGCAGTCTTTGATATTCAGGATTACTTTTTCTTTTCTTCCCCTTGGTATTTTTATTGATGATTTCGTCCATGTATTTATCAAATTCGTTTAGATAGATATTTGATAAAATGGGACTAATAATTCCACCCTGGGGACAGCCTGATAAGGACCTGTGCATTTGCTTAAATTCAAGGTATCCTGCTTTTAAAAATCGTCTGATTAACTCAATAAATCGGCCATCTTCTATCTTCTGAGATAAAATATTCAGTAAGATCGTATGGTCAATGTTATCAAAGCACCCTGTAACGTCTCCCTCTATGACCCAATTTGCACCTCTCATTGTGTTTTTTATTTGACACAATGCGGTATGACAACTTCTGTCCGGTCTGAACCCGTGTGAATTGTCGCTAAAAATCGGTTCATAGATTGATTCCAGGAGTTGCCTAATGACTTCCTGCAACAGTTTGTCCTCAAAAGACGGTATTCCAAGCGGCCTTGTCTTACCATTCTTTTTCGGAATATAGGTTCTTCTAACGGGTTTGGGATAATACTGTTCAGTTTTTAGCTTTTCAATCAGAGTATCAATCATTTCATATTTAAAACCGTCAATGGTCCGGTTATCAACACCCTCTGTCATATTTCC
>NZ_JAGSND010000062.1 GCF_018128545.1 Sinanaerobacter chloroacetimidivorans
TTGAAGGCAGACTTTGCACTCATCAGAGGTTCCGTCACCGACGAATTCGGCAATACCCTGTACAACGAGGCAACGAGAAACTTCAATCCCATGATGGCCACCGCAGCAGAGCATGTCATCGTAGGCGCCTGTGAAATCGTCAAAGTGGGAGAACTGGACCCCAATCACGTGGTAACCTCGGGGATCTTCGTGGATGCAATCGTAGGAGGTGAAAAACCATGGCAGATGTAAAGGAAATCATAGCAGCAAGAGTTGCAAAGGAATTGAAGGACGGAGACGTGGTCAACCTGGGCATCGGACTTCCCACCATGGTAGCCAACTTCATACCGGAAGGAGTGGATATCACGCTGCAGTCGGAAAACGGCTTTTTAGGACTCGGCCCGGCGCCTGCACAGGGAGAGGAAGACATCGACCTTGTGAATGCGGGAGCGCAGTATGTAACGGTAAAGCAGGGAGCCTGCTTCTTTGACAGCGCCACTTCCTTTGGAATCATCCGTGGCGGACACGTGGATGCGACGATTCTGGGTTCCCTGGAAGTAGATGAACACGGAAATCTGGCCAACTGGATCGTACCGGGAAAGATGGTACCCGGAATGGGAGGAGCCATGGACCTGGTAGTGGGAGCCAAGAAGGTGATCATCGCCATGCAGCATACCAACAAAGGAAAGCATAAGATTCTGAAAGAATGCACCCTGCCTTATACGGCAGTGGGAGTGGTGGACATGATCATCACCGAGATGGG
>NZ_JAGSND010000008.1 GCF_018128545.1 Sinanaerobacter chloroacetimidivorans
TTCTTTACTGAATTTAGTCATAAAAAAGTACACCTCCAAAAGCTAGATTTTTCATCCAACATTTGGGGTGCACTTCAAACCTGGTGCGTAAGAGGTTCTTTTGTTTTCAAACATGATAGGTCCCGTTTAACCTTCTTCTGTTTTGGCTTTGGATCATAATTTCCATATATACCGTGACAACAGCGAATAACATCAATATGGAAAGATCTGTGGCTGCAACTTTGATAATGGACAGGATGTTTCTGTTATTACTATATTGACAACTAGTATAAAGTATAGTAATGTAAAATAAAAAAAGGAGTAAAATTATGGAACACGTAAGCAACAGTTTTCAAATATTTATGAAGGAATCGGGAAATACGGGAGCAGCTTTTATGGAAGCGGTGATGAAAATGTCACAGGACAGTGCATTGAATCCGAAAACCGCAGAATTAGCCTATATTGCAGTCCTTTCTGCCGTTAGAATGACAGGAGGTCTTCCTTTCCATGTTATTTCCGCAAAGAAATCCGGGGCCACCAGGGAAGAAATCAAAAGTGCGGTATTAGTGGGGATGCCGGCAGTTGGGTTAGCCGTAACAGAAGCACTTGCAATTGCGTTGGAGAGCTATGACCAGGAATAAAGAGAATAAGACAATGTCTGCAGTAGATCTGGTTCTTCTGGGACTTGTTCAGGAGACACCCCGTAGTGCCTATGAGATGCAGAAGCAGGTGGAATTCAGAAATTTATCCCGCTGGGTAAAAATCAGTTCCCCCTCTGTTTATAAAAAACTGATACAGCTGGAGGAAAAGGGATATCTCACCGGTGAAGCCGTCCGGGAAGGGAAGATGCCGGAAAAGATCGTGTATTCGATAACTCCTTGCGGCAGGGAATATTTTCTGAAGTTGATGAAATTCCATGCTGCCGATACCGTACAGGTACTGTTTGATTTCAATGCGGTCATTGCAAATTTGAATAAAATACCGAAAGAGGATGCAATGGAGCTTATTGATAACATTCGTACAGGCATGACGGAAAGCAAAAAATATATGGAGGGCGTGCTGCCTCACAGATCAGAGATTCCACTGGTCGGGCGAACCATTATGATACAGCAGATAGAGGTTTTGCGTTCTCTTTTAGATTGGATTGATTCCTTCCAGGCGGAGTTTCAAGAAGACAGGTATCCGGCAAAGAAAGAGTAAAGGAGGGTCGGCCTTGAATATCTTAATCGCAGAAGATGAAAAAGATATCAGACATCTGATAAAAATCGGGCTTGAGAAAGAAGGCTATTCGGTAACGGAAGCAAGTGACGGCTTTGAGGCTTTGGAATGGTTGGAGAAACAAAAATTTGATCTTGCTATTTTTGATGTCATAATGCCGCGCCTAGATGGATTCAATCTGCTCCGAAAGATTCGTGAGACCCACCATCTTCCGGTGATTTTTCTTACTGCAAGAGGGGAAGAGATGGATAAAATACTGGGCTTGGGCCTTGGTGCAGATGATTATCTGGTAAAGCCTTTTTCAATGGGTGAGCTGATAGCCAGAGTGGGGGCCCAGCTCAGGAGAAACAGGGAATATATGACGCAGCAAAAGAAAGAAGTTTCAAAAATCAGCTTCGGAAACATATCTCTTGATAGAGAAGCCTGCTGTATTTATAAAAATAATGAACCTGTGGAGCTAAACGCCAAGGAATATCTGCTCCTCAAACATCTTATGGAAAATCCCAACAGAGTCTATACAAAGAAACAGCTGTACAAACATGTTTGGGAAGAAGATTATTACTACGACGACAATACCATTATGGTTCATATCAGCCGAATTAGAAATAAAATCGAAGATGACCCTAAAAATCCGGAATATATTAAGACCATCAGGAATATCGGTTACAAATTTCAGAGCGAAGGGCGGAGGGAAGGATGAACCGTAAGATTGAAAGCCGTTTCTTTGTAAATTACGTTCTGATGTTCATTATCTCTACGCTCATCGGTGCTTCGGCATTTATCCTGACTGACTTTGCTTCCCATGTCCTGTCAAAAACGCTGGCGAAAAATAACTATACCGCGGACATGTTAATGGAAGACGATTATTCTAGGATTGATACCGCTGAAGTAATCAAGAACGGCGGCGGCGTCCAGGTCATAAATAAGGATTATGAAGTCGTATTTTCCCAAGGGATTAACACCTTTCCGAAAGATCGGCTCTCCGTGTCTGAGTTCACCGACTTTCTGACGAAAAGCAAAAGCGTAGGAATACCCTACAGCTACAGTATTGCTTATCATTCTGCCAAAGAGTTTTGGTTGGTGGTGACTTTTCCTACCTCCGTCAGGGTTGACTTTTCCATTGTTCATAATAAAGAGTATCGATCTGTAGATATGAAGGAAACCGCAGGCGCAATTACTGCAGTTTTCATCTTTTATTTCATTCTGTTAACGATAAGTACTCTGATTTACTCCAAATTATCATCATTTGCCATTGTAAATCCTCTGAGAAAGCTGCTGAGAAGTACCCAACGGCTGAAGGACGGCGATTATTCAGCCAGGGTGAATCTGAACCTGAAAAATGAATTTGGCGAACTTCAGGATACCTTCAATGCCATGGCAGAACAGATTGAACAGGAAATATTCCTTCGAAAAGAATCTGAAGAAAGGCGTAAAAAGCTGATTCTTGATCTATCGCATGACTTAAAAAATCCTCTTGCCGGTATGATGGGCTATGCTGAGCTCTGTATGAATGAGCCCAATCTTACCATAGAAAAGATACAGGACTATTTAAGAATTATCTTCCATAACAGTCAACGGGCAAATCTGTTAATGACGGAGCTTTTTGAACTTTCTAAAATTGAAAGCCCGGCGTATGCCATCAATAAAAGCAGAATAGATCTTTGTGAATATCTGAGAGAAAGAATAGCGGAATATATCCTCCTTTTCGAGGGGCATGGATTTTCCTATGAATTTGAAATACCGGAAGAAGAAATATTTATTGAAATGGATGCCGCTCAATTTGACAGAGTTCTTCAGAACCTTGTCAACAACGCAATTCGATACAATCCTCCCGGAACAAAGATCGCTATCACATTAAAAGATAAGGGAAATGAGATCCTTATCAAGTTTCAGGATGATGGTGTTGGCATCCCTGAAAAAGAAGCCAAAGAAATTTTTCAGCCTTTCGTCAGAGTTCCCGTCCCTGAAGAGGATACGGTTTCAGCAGGAACCGGCCTTGGACTGGCTATAGCTGAAAAAATTGTCATAAAGCACGGAGGGACGATCGGCTTGGTGACTGAATCGAACAGCGGATGTGAATTTCTGATCCGCCTCCCTAAATTTTAAGCTTGATTTAAGCTTTCCAAAAGACTGGTTTAAGGGCTCTCTGTTATCGTATTGTTATATACAATCTATAAGATATAAGGAGAGTTCATATGGAAACGTTGGAAAGTCATTTTTATAATTTATTCGGGGTATTGTTTTTTATCATTATTTATGGTGTCGTTCTGTTTTTTATCCCGTTCTACAAAAAGATGGATAAAAAGCCCGCCGGTGTTTATATTGCTTTTATCATTGCTTTTGCCGTAGAGATGCATGGCATTCCCTTCAGTATGTATGTGATTTCATGGCTTATTGGCAGAAACCTACCGGAAGGTATTTTATGGGGGCATACCTTGTTTCACACCATTGGCTACTGGGGAATGTATATCAACATCACTTGCGCTGTCATTGCTTTCATTCTTATTCTTAACGGCTGGTACCACATTCATAAGAATTATTGGTCTAAAGAAACAGGGAAAGGGGTGGTGGTAAAAACCGGTATTTACCGATATGTGAGGCATCCTCAATATACCGGATTACTGCTGTTATCCTTTGGCATGATGGCAGAATGGGCTACTTTGCCGCTGCTGATACTGTTTCCTGTCATGGTCGTTCTGTATGTTCGTCTGGCCAAGCGTGAGGAAGCAGATATGTTGATGGAATTTGGCAAAGAGTACAGGGAATATAAACAAAGAACGAAGATGTTTATTCCATTTCTGGTATAGGCATAGCCTCCAGGCCCGCCGATTTCATGGTGATCATCTGCTACCATGGAGGAATTTATCAGAAAGATATTAAGGACTCTCTCCTGAGTATTCTAAATAATCCAAACTTTGTATAATGCTTTTTCTACTTCTTCCTACTATAATAGTATTAGGTAATGTATCAGCTGGAGGGGGTAATCCATATGGTATTTTTAGTTCCCGGAAAGAAAAAACAACATAGCAAAGCTTATACCTATTTCGGTATATCTTTGCTATTTTCTGCTGTTTTACTGTTTCTCTCCAGGAATGTGAATGGCTTTGCCCAATGGTATGCCACGTATATATTCCCGCAGATGCCGAATACCCTTGGGAGACTCTTCTCACCGGTTCCTTTTTCCGGCTTTGAGATGGGCCTCTATTTACTCCTGATCTCAGGATTTTCCGCATTTGTATTCGTGTTTTATTTCATTCTGAAAAAACCAATCAATTGGCAGAATCGATTATCACGGCTCGGGCGCATCTCTCTTTGTACTGTAAGCAGCTTGTTTTTGCTTTTTACCCTGACCTGTGCCGTCAATTACAGCAGAGATACCTTTGCAGAAAGCTACGGGCTGCCGGTTCATAATTCTACCAATGAGGATTTGAAAAAGCTTTGCCTGATTCTAATTCAAGATTTAAAGGAACTGACGCCGCAGCTGGAGTTTGATGAGAATGGGATTCTTTCTTTGGAAAAGGTAAATATTGGAGAGGATGCGAGAGCATCTATGGAGAAAATCGGGCAGCGGTATCCGACCTTGTCAGGATATTATCCGAAACCAAAGCCGGTATTGTTTTCAAAAGGGATGTCCTATCTGGGCATTACCGGTATCTATTCACCCTTTACGATGGAAGCAAACTACAACGACAATATTTCACCTTATATAATTCCTTATACCACATGTCATGAATTGGCTCATTTGAAAGGCTATATGAAGGAGGACGAAGCTGGTTTCATTGCCTATGAGGCCAGCAGGAATTCGGACTCCAAAGTATTTCAATACAGCGGTGCACTGAATGCGCTGGTATTCTCTTTGAATGCTCTCTATGCCAATGTCAGCATCGATGAATTTAAGGCCATTTACAGTGAGATACCATCACAGGCCAGAATGGAGCTGCAGCAAAGCCGGTTGTATTGGAAGGAGCATACAGCTCCTATCACATCCGTAGCCAAAGCGGCAAATGATAAATACCTGATGGCAAATGCCCAGGCTGCCGGTACGAAAAGCTATGGTATCATGGTAGACCTGCTGCTTGCCGCCTATGCGGATGAATTAGAAGAGGATCTGTTATTGTAATCTTTCCTGCAGCCTCATACCCTGGATTTGTAAAATATGACATTTTAATGACCGATTATATGGTATACTGGGACAGGGTGATAAAAGATGCAGGTTCATAGACTCTTTGAAATCGTATATATCCTATTGGATAAAAAAACCGTAACCGCGAAGGAGTTTTCCAGGAGGTTCGAGGTTTCCACCCGAACCATCTACAGAGATGTCGATACCCTTTCGGCGGCAGGGATTCCCATTTTTACCTGCAAGGGAAAAGGCGGAGGAATCTCTTTGATGGATACTTTTGTATTAAATAAATCCATTCTTACAGAGCAGGAACAAAATGAGATTCTTTTGAGTCTGCAAAGCCTGCGAGCCGTGAATTTTCCTGATCTTGATCCGGTTCTGGAAAAAATGAGCGCGATCTTTCAAAAGCAAGGTACCAGCTGGATTGATGCGGACTTTTCCCGTTGGGGCAGCAGCCGTAGGGAACAGGAGCATTTTCAGCTGTTTAAAACCGCCATTCTGAATAAAAATCCTGTAACCTTTGACTATTTTAACACGAAAGGCACTGAGTCCAGAAGAACCGTAGAACCGGTCAAACTTCTTTTTAAAGGACAAGGATGGTATATTTCGGGTTATTGCAGAACGAAAAAAGAATTTCGCTTATTTAAAGTGAATCGAATAAAAAATCCGGAAATTTTGGGCGAAACTTTTCGCAGAGAAATTCCCGATATCCCCATTGACGAACCTGAGTATTCAGCAGATATCAAAAATAGGATGACAACCATCGTAATGAATGTTGAGGAGGAGATGGCTTATCGGGTCTATGATGAATTCGAACAGGAAAGCATTCAGAAAAATAAGAACGGCAGCTTTACCGTTACTTTTGTTTTGCCCGAGGATGAATGGCTTTACGGATACATTTTATCCTTTGGAAACTATGCAGAAGTTTTACTGCCGGAATCGATGCGAGATACCATGAAAAGGAAGCTGGAAGAAAGTTTAAAGAAATATCATTCATAAAATGAAATATAATATGACATGGCTTGTCAACTATACTATGCTAAACTCTTATCATCAAACAGAAAAGAGGGAAGTCGATGAATTTTATTACGGTAAATGAAAAGAATCTGGATAAAGAGCACATCTGCTGTGCCATATCCGACAAAAAAGGAGAACCCTGTGTTTCGTCCAAAAAAGATTGGATGCAGGCCCGTTTTCCGGATGGACTTGTTTTTCAAAAACTTGACGTCAGAGGCAAGGTATTTATTGAATATCTGCCTGGTGAAAACGCTTGGTGCCCGGTATCAGCGGAGAACACTTTTTTTATAAATTGTTTTTGGGTATCGGGACAATATAAAGGAAAGGGATATGCAAATCGACTTCTGGACCAATGCATACAAGACGCTGAAAATCAAGCTAAGTCCGGAATTGCAGCGGTGTCCTCCAAAAGCAAGAAACCCTTTCTTTCCGACCCGGATTATTTAAAATATAAAGGATTTGAAGTCTGCGATACTTCCCGGCCGTATTTTGAGCTGCTTTATTATCCTCTAAAGAAAGATGCACAAAAGCCGCAGTTTAGAGACTGCTGCCGTCAGGGAAGAATCGAACAACCCGGGATCGTTCTCTATTACTCCAATCAATGTCCTCATACGGCAAAATATGTGCCGCTTATCGCTGAGACTGCAGCACGGCGTGGTGTCGACTTCACTTTGATTCAGTTAAAAACAAAAGAGCAGGCGCAAAACGCACCGGTTCCCCTTACTACCTACAGCCTTTTTTATAATGGAGAATTCATTACCAATGAGATCTATTCCGAAAAAAAGTTTATCAAATTCTTAGATGAGCGAGGCCTTTAAATATGGAGTGGATTCCTGCAAAATCCATTATTACCGAAAACAAGGGTATGAGCCCCAGAGCAGTGAGAAGCAGATAACTTTTTTGAAGAAATGATTTGACAAATAGGAACCCCTTTTTTATAATGAATATAAATCGAATGTTCATTCTATACTCTGAATGGTTCTATCAAACCATTCAATGTAATCATAAAAAGTCCAAAAAGGCGTATTAGGAGGTATTATGAAAGAAGAGATTGCAGACAAACGGTCTGCTACCTTAAAAGCAGCTCTGGAACTCATTTCCGAGCAGGGGTTTCATGCTACCCCCATGTCCCAGATTGCAAAACGTGCAAACGTGAGCATCGGAATCATCTATCACTATTTTTCCGGCAAAGACGAACTTCTGAATGAATTATATATTGATATCAAAACCAATCTATCCCGAAATATCCTGCAAAACTATAACGCTGAAATGCCGGTGAGAAAGGCATTTAAATTGATGATGGGAGGTCTTGTACGCTATTCCTTGCAGAATCCCTCCGAGATTTCTTTTGCAGAGCAGTATGAAAATTCACCTTTGATTACTGGAGAAACAAAAGAAAAGATTCACAAGATGACGGCGCCGATCAAAGAACTTTTTCAACGAGCGGCGGAAGAAGATCTCCTCAAAGATTTACCTTATGAAATCCTGTATACATTGATCCAAGGTGCGTTGATTTCTCTCGTGAAATTTTATTTGAACGGCAAAATCCCTTTGGACGAAGCTGCCCTGGATGCGGAGCTGGATGCCATATGGGATATGATAAAAAAATAAGAGATGATTTACTTATAAATGTATAAGAAACTTATAGATTTATAGAATGGAGAATAGATCACTAATTTAATTAATATAAAATGAATAGTCATTCGATAAGAAAAGGAGTGAAAACTGTGTTATATCGAGAAATGGGTAAGACCGGAGATCAGGTTTCTATTTTAGGTTACGGATGCATGCGTTTCCCCAGGGCGGACCGAAGGATAGATGAAAAGCGAACGGAAGCTCAGATCATTACTGCCATTGAGCAAGGGGTCAATTATTTTGACACGGCATACGTTTACCCGGGGAGTGAAGTAACCTTGGGAAAGATATTATCAAAAGGATATCGTGACAAAGTATTGATCGCTACAAAGATGCCTTTGTTTATGATCCATTCTGCAAAGGATATGGAAGCAACACTGGATACTCAATTAAAAAGGCTGCAGACGGATCATATTGATTATTATCTGATGCATTCCATAAACAGCATGGCGGGGTGGCAGAGAATCAAGGAACTTGGCGTCGAGGAATTTCTTTTGAAAGCGAAGGAAGCGGGAAAAATCAATCGAATTGGATTTTCATATCATGGTGAGAAGCATCAATTCAAAAATATTGTGGATGACTACCCCTGGGAGTTCTGTCAGATACAATATAATTACATGGATGAACAGAATCAGGCGGGTAAGGAGGGACTCTCCTACGCTGCTTCAAAAGGGCTGGGGATTTCCATTATGGAGCCGTTGAGAGGAGGCTTGCTGGCCAGAAAAATGCCAGAAGAGGTTCAGAAAGTGCTGGAAGAACACGGAAAAGAAAGAACCCCCGCTGAGTGGGCTTTACGATGGGTGTGGAATCATCCGGAAGTCTCTCTTTTGCTCTCCGGCATGAATGAAGAATCCCAGATAGAGGAAAACATTCGAATCGCCGATAGCTGTTATCCCGGGTCTATGACGGAGGAAGAACTGGAAACCATACAGCAGGCAAAAGAGATCCTGACAAAGAAGGTGCAGGTGAAATGCACCGGATGCGGTTATTGCCTCCCCTGTCCGGCAGGAGTTAATATTCCGGTATGTTTCGGATACTATAATGACAAGTACATTTATAATGACTCCTCGGCAAGAACTTTCTACATGGGTATGCTTTCAGGAGCAGACGGCGGAAAACCCTCCTATGCATCCCTATGCTTAAATTGCGGAAAATGTGAGAAGCACTGTCCGCAGCATCTGCCGATCCGAAGGCATCTGAAAGACGTTTCCAAAGAGATGGAGAAACTATATTTTAAGCCTGCCGTAGGGCTGCTGAGAGGGTACTATTATCTACGGGGAGGACTAGGGAAGAAATCAAATAAATGATAATAATAAATGAAATAGCTGTTGCTTACAAAAACGGATTTGACTGAAACTCGAAATATTTCCGGTGGTAACTGCTATTTCATTTTTTAATAAAATTAAATTTAATGAATTGATTTTTGAAACCGATAGTAATAATCTTTTATAGATTTTTTGTTTTTAAGCTTTTTCTCCTCAAGTATTTTTTCTATCTTTCCATATAACTCCTGATTTGCAGCGGTGGTGATCAGCTGTCCGTCTTCTTTTAACATACTGCAAAGATCGGTATAAAAGGACTCCAGGTTTTCCAGCTTATCGGTTTCCGCTTCTACGATGATCAAATCGTAAGGTTCCGAAAAATGCTGTTTTACGTCCTTTGGAAAGCCCATGACACACTTTCTGCAAATCGTAGCAAGATCCGTCATGCAGGAGGGGAGTTGCGAGTAATAGTCTAATGAGACATCGAGAATTCCTTTTTCTCTGAGTTTGTTTTTCACTTGCAGAATACTGGCTCCGCACGAACTTCCGATTCCAAGAATGGACACAGGCCCTTTTTCAGGAACGTCGGTAATGTCTACGATATTGAAATCGATAAGGCTCGCGGACCAGGAATCGATACCGAATTTCTGCATAAAAAGAATTCTGTTTCTTACGGCAATATTATTCTTTGCATACTCTGCGCTAAACGTTACCGAACCGAAATGATGCACATAGGTGTCCCTGGCAAGCATGAGCTTATAGCCCCCCCGCCGGATGGTAAAGCTAATAGCATCGTCATCATATGCACCGGGGTTGAAGTCTTCATCAAATCCTCCGATTGATCTTTGAACATCGGTACGAAACAGGCAGGTATAGGTTACCAATCGCATCCGTTCTTCCCATAGGCTGGGATTGCTGGTGTTATAGGTCTTCATTAGAATCTGCATTTCATCAAGAGAGTCATATTTAAGATTCACCTGCTGGTAATTGGAGGAAAACCCGCAAACCGGCACTACCATTGCAATTTTTTCATCGGATTCCATACAGGTGACAAGGTTGCTTAACCAATTGCGGGTGACGATGATGTCATTGCTGAGGTTTAACGTATATTTCCCCTCGGCAATCCGAAAGCCATGATTGATGGCTTTATCAACACCGATATTTTCGGGAAAGCTGATTTTTTTTTCATTGGGCAGGCTGTTGAAGAACTGCTCTGTTTCATCCGTGGAACCGTTATTGATGGTGATCAGCTCGAAATCCACATCCGTGGTGTACTTATATAAACTTTCTATGCACTGCCTGGTGTAATCAATATGGTTATAAGCAAGCACCACTACGCTTACAAGGGGCGGCGGTGTTTCTTCCTTGCCGTTTCTTCTGAAAATAGTCATGAGATGACCTCCTTCTATCTCGGTGCAGCTCAGTAGGCTTCCAGAAACGCATCAATCTGATCCGACACGTAAGAAATCATTTCCGGAGTGATGCCGGGATAGACGCCGATAAAAAAGGTGTCATTCAGCACCTTTTCAGTGTGGTTTAAATTCCCGCTGATGCGATAGGATATATTTTTATAAGCCGGCTGCTTTATAATGTTTCCGGCAAAAAGCATTCTTGTCTCAATTCGGTGATCTTCCAGATACTGAACTAGTTCTCGGCGCGTTATTACACTGCTGTCCCGCAAGGTAAGGGGCATGGAAAACCAGGATGGTTCAGCTTTGGGAAGTGATCTGGGAAGAATGAAAAAGGACTCATGTTTTTTCAACCGATCATATAAGCCGGTAAAATTTGCCTTTCTTTTTTCACTGAACAGAGCCAGCTTTTTTAACTGCTCAATTCCCATAGCGCATTGAATGTCAAGAGGCTTCAGATTATAACCAATGTTGCTGTAAACATATTTATGATCATATCCCTCCGGAAGTCCTTCAATCACATGGCCGAAACGGTTGCCGCAGGCTCCCATGGGATTTTCCTCTCCCGTCTGACAGTAGCATGCTCTGCCCCAGTCTCGGATGGAAAGGGCTTGCCTGTAAAGGTTTAAATTGTTTGTTAATAGAGCGCCGCCTTCTCCCATAGTGATATGATGCGCCGCATAAAAGCTGAAGGTGGAGATATCACCGAAGGTACCGCAGCGCTTTCCGTCGTAAAGGGAATCAAGGGCATCACAGGTATCCTCAATAACATAAAGGTTATACTTATTGGCAAGCTCCGTTATGGCATCCATCTCTGCCGGATTGCCGAGAGTATGGGCAAACATAATGGCTCTCGTTTTCTCAGTGATTGCTTCCTCAATTTTTGATGCGTCAATATTATAGGTTCCTTCTTCCACATCTACGAATACGGGTATCAAGCCATTTTGAAGGATCGGGTTCAGGGTGGTAGGAAAAGTAAGTGCTGTAGTGATCACCTCATCTCCGGGTTTCATCGGATTTGATAAGGCCGGAGAGCATAGCGCGCTTACCGCAACCAAATTGGCAGAGGACCCAGAGTTTACAACAAGTCCGAAGCGCATACCCATAAGGGATAAAAAGTCTGAAATAAACCGGTTCCCCCGTTTTCCCAGAGTAAGCCAGAAATCCAGGACACTGTCCACCATTGCCTGCATTTCCTTCTCGTCAAAGACCCTGCCTGCATAGTGTACCCTGGAGACTCCAGGCTCAAAGGTCTCTCCGTTTTTCCTGAGGTCATAAAGCTGTTTCGTTTTTTCCAGAATTTCTTCCCGCAGTTGCTGTTCCGTATTCGTTATAAGAGTGTTATGAGTTTTTGACATACTAAATCAACGTCCTCCTGTGTCATATTTGCAGCGGAAGGCAGTGAGATTCCTTTTTCTTCCACCATGGTAGCAACCGGATTGTCGAATCTGGCTTCGAATTCCGGGAAACAGCTCATTCTTGGGAACGCCGGTCTGGCATGGATATTCGATTGTTTTAACTGATAAAGGATATGATCTCTTTGTTCCCTGGAATGTTTGGGAAGCAATATGGAGGGATAGCAGTAATTACTTTTGCAGTCTTCTTTTTCTTTGACTATTTTGATATCCTTGATATCTTTTAAGTGATCATAATACCTTTGGAAAAGCTCTCTTTTCTTTTTCATCAGATCTTCTGCACGTTCCAGCTGGGCGAGGGCTAAAGCCGCCGTCAGATTCCCGATGGTATATTGGTATCCAAGAGAATCGGACCAGAACACTGCTTTGCTATCGGTCCTCCCCATATTTGCCAGCAGAAGGGCCCGGTTGTAATATTCTTCGTCATTTGTCAGAAATATTCCGCCTTCGCCGCTTACCGCCATTTTCGCTCCCTGAAAGCTGAAGCAGGAGCTGTTCCCGAAGGAACCTGTTTTTTTCCCTTTATACTCGGCTCCCAGGGCGGGCGCTGCATCTTCTATCACAAAAAGATCGTGTTCTTTGGCAATCGCCATGATCTCATCCATTTCTGCCGGGTGTCCGAAGGTATGAACCAGCATAATTGCTTTCGTTTTCGGGGTAATTGCTTTTCTGATGCTTTCCGGATCAATGGTCCAGGTATCCGGATCGATGTCGGCAAAGACACACGTTGCACCGGTGTAGGCTACCGCATAGGCTGTTGCCACCCAGCTGAAATCGGCGACGATAACTTCATCGTCTTCCCCAAGGGGGAGTGCCGCTGCCGCCAGGTGTAAGGCCTGTGTACAGCAATGGGTTGCTATGGCAAAGTTTACGCCAATATATTCAGAAACCGCTTTTTCCAACTTTTTTGTATAGTTGTCATAATTTTCGTACCATCCAAACTGAACGGCATCCAGAACATAGGAAATCTCCTTATCTGTTATGGATGGTCCGGCAAAACTAATTCTTTTATTCAATGGAATCACTCCTTACGTGTTAATATAGGTTTTTGGCTTTAAAGCCTGAAGTCTTTCACAGGCCTCCTCCAAAACCTGATCTTCCTTTGCAAAGCAGAGTCTCATGAGGTTTTCCCCTCCGCTGCCATGATAAAAAGCACTTCCAGGCACCAATGCAAGACCTGTTTTTTCAAGAATATGCATGGCCTTTTCCTTGCTGGTATCCCCGGGTATCTGTCCGGCCTCTGCCAGCACATAATAGGCCCCCTGGGGGACATAGGGGAGCAGAGATGCTTCTTTCATAGCATCACAAATCAGATTTCGTTTTTTCTCATATTTATCGCATAAAGCTTTGTAAAAATCATCCTGCAAGGTGGAAATGGCTTTACTTGCCCCTGCCTGTAGCGGTGAGGGAGCACAAACATAGACCAGGTCACTGGCACACCCGATAGGCCGGGCTAAGCCTTCCCTGCAGGCGCAGTAGCCGATGCGCCATCCGGTAATACTGAAGGTTTTGGAATATCCTGAAATGGTGATAACTCTGTCACGGATAGCCGGGAGAGAGCCCGGGCTGATATGAGATAAACCATCATAGACAATATACTCATAAATCTCATCGGTAAATATCAGCAGATTGTGACTGACACAAATGTCAGCCAGCTGATCAAGCTCCTGATGGCTGAACACTTTACCGGAGGGATTTGCCGGCGTGTTGATCATGATTCCTTTGGTTTTTTCCGTAATCAGGCTTTCCACTTCTTCCGGGGAAAAGCTCCAGGAAGGAGGGCTGAGCTTTGCATAAACCGGAACCAGATCAAGGGCCAGCAAAGTGTATTCGTGATAGCCGTAAAAAGGCTCGAAGATGATGACCTCATCCCCTGGATTTAAAAGTGCAAGACAGGCACAGTAAAATGCACCGGTTGAGCCGGAAGTAATAATCACTTCACTGTCGGGATCTACGGTCATCCTGTTATATTGAAAAAGCTTATCTGCCACAGCAGAACGAAGCTCATTGATTCCATCATATCGAGTATAATGATTCTCCCCGTGGTCAATAGCGGACTTTGCCTCTTCGGCCAGCACCGGGGGAAGGGGGAGATCACAAATTCCTTGGGATAAATTGATTCCGTTTCTCTTCTCGCATTCAATGGACATAATTCTGATTTCTGACTGGGTCAGACTTTGTATTCTTTTGCTTAAGATGGTTTCCAATGTTTTTCCTCCTATTTTTTCTTGGAATCTTCCCTATATCCATTGGGCGGCCTTCCAGCCTTGGATGTCCAGATACATGGAAGCATACTGTTTTTCCGATTCGTGATGAACAGGTTCGTGATTCTTTTCCTGATTCATTAAGATAAAGTGATTCCGTTGATAGAATCTAATGGCATGGTGGTTATCATCAAAGACCCGAAGTGTTATTTTTTTCAGCTTTAATTCCCTCAGACCCCAATCGATGAGTCCGGCAAGGGCAAAGGACATCATGCCTGGAGCAGCGGATTTGTCTCCCCTTAATACCGCGTCCACCTCACAGGATTTGTCTTCAAAATTGAAACTGGAGAAACCGATATGACCGATTTTTGCACCGTCTAATCCAAGAACGAGAAACAAAATGCGATCCTCCCTCTCTATAACCTGGTTATCCAGCCATCTTTCCGTCCCCTCTGCTGTAGCCAGAAAGGCCTGTGCCGACATGGTGGGATTTTCGTTTCGCCATTTGGCCAAAAGACTTCCGCAGTCCGGGATCGTGATTCGATAATCCTTCGTAATAGGCCTTAAAAAACCATAGAGGTCGTCATGGTGATAAAGCGGTATCAGTGTTAATAAATCCTCTTTCCTTTGTCGTTTCATATTGTCAAAGACTTCTTTTACTCTGTTTTGGAACGCATCCATTTTACAACTCCTCCTTTGCGGCGGTTTCACCGTTTGATTCCTGCAGATCATAAGGTTTGACAATCATCTGCGCTGAGAATTCCTCCCGGCTTAGCAGAGGATCCTGATCCTCTATAGGATGATTTACTGAAAGTTTCGGATAAACATAGGTCATTTCCGGAAGCATAATTTCGATTACCGCCGGTTCTTCCGTTCTGAATACTTCCTTTAGAGGCTGAAGCTCCATATCGCCTTCTATTTTTAAATGATGGATGCCGTAGGCCTCTGCCAGTCTGCAGAAGTCCGGTGCCTGATAATCAATTAGAGTTCCGTTGTAGCGGCTCTCGAAATACATTTCCTGGAAATGTCTGATCATACCTAAGCTTTGATTGTTGAGGACTATGATTTTAATCGGAATTCGATTTCTTTTTACCAGCTCCAATTCCTGGAGATTCATCTGCATTCCGCCGTCTCCGGTGAAAGCGAAAATGGTTCCCTTTACTCCGCTGTAATAGGCACCGATTGCACAGGGGAGGGAAAATCCCATGGAACCCATTCCTCCTGAGGTAAGCAATCGTTGATTTCCTGTCAAATTCAGAGATTGGGCGCCCCACATCTGGTTCTGGCCCACGTCCAGGCAGATTACATCTTCGGGTTCCAGAAGCTTCGAAATCTCGGAAATGAGCTTATTGGGATCACGAAGGCTGTCTTCCATTTTCGTTGGATAGCGGTTTTTGTAATCTTTCGCTTTGTCCAGCCATGATGAAGTATCAGCGGAAATCTTGGGCTTTTTCGCTGTCAGAGTGGTTAGAAACTCCGATATGTCTGCTTCTATGCCATATTCATCCGCTTTTACTTTCCGCTCCAATTCATTGGGATCCAGATCCACTCGTATGAGCTTTGCTTCTCGTGCAAAGCTTTCCGGTCGGGTTCCTGTCTGTCTGGTGTCAAGCCTGGTGCCCAGTGCAATAATGAGGTCGCTGTTTGCTATGGTAAGGTTTGCATAGCGGTTCCCGTAAGCACCGATCATGCCCATATAATATTCCGCACTGTTGTCTACCGCATCTCTTCCCATAAGGGAAGTGACCACAGGGATTCGTAAGCCTTCACAGAGAACCTTCAGCATATCGGCCGCGTTGGCAAGCCGCACACCCCCTCCGGCTAAAATGACAGGCCTCTTGCTTTTCTCAATAAGACTTACGATTGAATCAATATCGAAAGCTTTTTTTTCTATCGGAGAATTCCGATATTCAGGCAGCCATTCTTCCTGAATTTCCGCTCGTTGAATGTCCATGGGAATATCCAGCAATACAGGGCCCTTTCTGCCGGAAGCAGCAATAGCAAGAGCTTTTTCCAGTTCATACCGGATTCCTGATGCATTGGTAACTCGTTTTGCATACTTGGTAATGGGCTTCACGATGCTGACGATGTCCGTTTCCTGAAAGCCCAGCTGCCGTACCTTCCAATCCCCTTTATATTCGTAGGTATTTACCTGTCCGGTAAGATAAAGGCAGGGGATGGAATCGAAATAAGCGCTGCCGATACCCGTAATCAAATTCGTAGCCCCGGGTCCGCTGGTAGCTGTGGCAACTCCGATGGTATTCCTCATTCTGGCATATCCCTCGGCTGCAAATGCGGCAGCCTGCTCATGATAGGTACCGATGAAAGTGAGATCGTCGCATCGATAAAAGGAATCAATCAAATGGGTTACGGCACCGCCCTGATAACCAAAAACATGAGAACAGCCGTGGCTGACTAAAAAATTTGCAATATAATCTGATACTTTCATGGTTAGAGATCCAACCTTTCCTTTGTTCTAGCCATCTTCCTACCTCCCTATGCTCCGGCTTTGAGACAATAACTTCGAATCTGATCTTTGCTGAAAGTATAGATATCGGTCTTATCAAAGACCTGATACCATTGAAGGGTATACTCCAGTGTCTCTTTCAGATCAAGGGTTGGGTGCCAGCCAAGAAATGCCTTTGCCTTGGTACAGTCAAGATTTAAAAGGCTGGTTTCATGGAGGGATGTTCTTTCTGTATGATGGGACCATTCTCCCGCCCCCCAAAGCGCTACCGCAATTTTAACCATTTCCATGACTGGAACAACAGCGGAAAAATCAGGTCCGAAATTCCATGGGCCGCTGTATTTTGCCGGATTTTCAAGCATACGGGAAGCAAGAAGAAGATAACCGTATAACGGTTCCAGTACAAATTGCCATGGTCGTACCGCATTGGGATTTCTCACTTCTATGGTTTCTCCTTTGCGTAAAGCTCTGACGCAGTCCGGGATGATTCGGTCCAAAGACCAGTCGCCGCCTCCGATAACATTGCCGGCTCTTACGGAAGACACCCCTTTTAATGATGAGGAGTTTTGATCCGAATGAAAAAAAGAATTTCGATAGGCTGCTGTAACCAGCTCAGCGCATCCTTTGCTGGCACTGTAGGGATCATATCCTCCTAAAGAATCTGCCTCCCGGTAACCCCAAATCTGCTCTTTGTTTTCATAGCATTTGTCCGAAGTAATGACAATACCTGCCTGGACGGAATCGGAAATCCGTATTTCTTCCAGGACATTCACGGTTCCCATGATGTTGGTTTCCAGAGTTTCAACGGGAATCTCATAGGATAGCCTGACGATAGGCTGGGCTGCGAGATGAAATACAATTTCCGGATTGTGTCTTGTAAACACCTCATGCAGATGATCTTTATCCCGGACATCCCCATGAATATCCGTGATCCGATCTTTTAGCCCGCATACGATAAAATGATCAGATGATGAATTAGGCGGAAGTGCATAACCGATGACTTCTGCACCCATGAGGGTGAGCCAGAGGGTGAGCCAGGATCCCTTAAATCCCGTATGGCCCGTCACAAGAACTTTTTTTCCGAAGAACCTGCCGTTAAAAAGCTTGGTAAAATCTAGTCCCAGAGCTTCCATGGCGCTTCTCCTCCGTTCCAAAGTTCATTAACTCTTTCAATATCCTTATAGGTATCTATGGCAGTCCAAAATCCGTTATGCTTATAGATCGACAATTCCGAATCCTTAGCCAGATGATGAAGCGGTTCCTGCTCGAAAGCGCAGTCCTGATCCGGTATATAGTCAAAAACTTCTTTATTGAGAACCATGTATCCTCCGTTTATAACATCATCCAAGATGGGTTTTTCTTTAAAGGAAGTCACGATGCCATCTTCAATTTGAAAGACTCCGAAAGGGGAATTTGGATTGACACCGGTAAGTGTGGCGATCTTGCCGGATTTTCGATGACTTGCAATGAGTTCTTTGATATCTACATCGCTGAGGCCATCGCCGTAGGTTAACATAAATTCGTCTGTATCAATATATTTTTTAATTTGCTTGATGCGCTTGCCGGTTTGAGATTCAAGACCGGTATCCACGATGGTAACGTTCCAATTTTCATCATTTTGCGTATGAAAACAGATATCGGAATGTCTGCCTGTGGATATGGTGAAATCGTTATTCAGGCAATACATTTCCATAAAATACCGCTTGATCATATCTCCCTTGTAGCCTACACATAAAACAAAATCATTAAATCCAAAATGGGAATAAATTTTCATAATATGCCAAATAATCGGCTTTTCTCCGATACGGACCAAAGGCTTTGGTCTGAACTCGGTTTCTTCTCTCATACGTGTTCCTTTGCCCCCGCAAAGTATGACCGTTTTCATAGTAGTACCTGCTTTCTATTAATATGTCTGTATTTGTTTTCTAATGCCAGTAACAGCAGGAAACATACAAATCCTGCTGTTTCACTATATGCGGAGAGAATTCCTTTTGATACTTTTCCGGTTGACAGAAAGGTTTGATTATGCTAACTTATACATATACCCCTATGGGTATATATAATCGATGAAACAGGAGGTTACTGATGCGACAATGTATGGATGTGCCGAAGGTACAGGCTAGAATTAAAAAAATAGAAGGTCAGCTGCGTGCAATTTCGGAAATGGTGGAAAAGGACGTTCCCTGTGAGGATATACTGATCCAAATCAATGCCGCAAAAAGTGCGATGCATAAGGTAGGCCAGGTCGTCCTGGAGGGGCATTTGCAGCATTGTGTCCGGGATGGTATTGAGCATGGAGACCCGGATAAGACCATCGCTGAATTTGCGAAAGCTGTAGAGCATTTTTCCAGAATGGGTTAAAAGGTGAATTGATGATAAAATTGAAAGAGTTCTTTTCTAATGAAGAAAAGCGTACGATCCTATTCCTGTCGTTGTCGGGAATATCCTTAATAATGAGTTTTATACAGATATGGGACTTTCCGATAGACCCTGCTTGGCTTGCGATTTTACTCTGTGGGATTCCGATTATAAAAGGTGCTTTGGAAGGCTTACTGCGGGAATTTGACATAAAGGCGGATGTCCTGGTGTCCTTAGCTTTAATTGCTTCTGTAATCATAGGAGAAATTTTTGCCGCCGGAGAAGTGGCATTTATTATGGCAATCGGTGCGCTTCTGGAAGAACGGACCGTTGCAAAAGCCCGTGCAGGGATAGAAAAGCTGGTTCATCTCACTCCCAGAACGGCTCGAAGGATCGAAGCGGAAGGAGAGCGGATAATCCCTGCTGAAATGGTAAAGATGGGTGATCTCCTTCGAGTTCTTGCGGGAGAAAGCATTGCAGTAGACGGCGTGATTCTTAACGGTCAAACCTCCATTGATCAGTCGGTGATGACCGGAGAATCTCTTCCGGTTGATAAAGGTCCGGGTGATGAAGTCTTTAGCGGCACGGTGAATCAGTTCGGCACCTTTGAAATGAAAGCTGTTAAGGTAGGGGAGGACAGCTCGCTGCAGAGAATGATCCGGCTGGTAGAATCCGCTGATGCAGGAAAAGCGAAGATCGTCGGTATTGCAGACAGGTGGGCGACCTGGATTGTTGTAATCGCCTTGGCTGCAGCCTTAGTCACATGGTTTGTTACAGGAGAAATCATCCGATCCGTAACCATTCTGGTCGTATTCTGCCCCTGTGCCTTGGTACTTGCCACACCAACGGCTATTATGGCTGGAATCGGCAATGCGGCACAGTTCGGAATTTTAATTCGAGAAGGAGATGCTTTAGAGAAGCTTGCCAAGGTAAAAAATATCGCCTTTGATAAAACAGGAACCCTTACTTATGGAAAACCCACTGTAATAGAAGCTGAAGACTTCCGAAGGGATCAATCTGCAGGAGATCTTCTTGCACTTACGGCATCAGCAGAACTCCGATCCGAGCATCCTCTGGGAAGAGCAATTGCAAACCATTATAAAATGACAGTTAAAAAAGCACCCGCAGATCCTGAATCATTTCTACTGATACCTGGAAGAGGGGTCAGGGCAAAAGTGAACGGGCATGATGTTTTAGCGGGAAATGCAGAGCTCTTGCGGGATCATTCCATATCAATAACGGAAGAGATCTTGCTGAAAGCAGCAGAATACAGCCAGAAAGGATGTACCGTAATCTATATTGCGGTTGACAGGATGCCTGCAGGGATTATCGCGTTGTCAGATATTCTCCGGTCCGATGTTAGAGGGATGATCCGAAATATTCACAGGACCGGTGTAAAAAGTGTACTTATCACAGGGGATCATGCACAAGCCGCTGATCAGATTGCCCGCGAAGCAGGAATTAATACCATTCATTCCGACTGCTTGCCGGAAAATAAAATGTCTATTATAGATTCTTATCAAACAAAAGGGGAAATGGTTTGCATGGTTGGGGACGGCATCAATGATGCTCCTGCATTAAAGAAAGCCTATGTAGGTGTAGCACTTGGCGGAATCGGCAGCGATATTGCAGTGGATGCGGCAGATATTGCTTTGGTAGGGGATGAAATAAAATATCTTCCACATTTAATTCAACTGGCCAAAAAGACCATAAGCACTATCAAAATTAATCTAACCCTATCCATGGTTTTAAATTTTGCTGCCATTATTCTTGCTATGACAGGAATATTGACTCCTGTATCAGGCGCTTTGGTACATAATGTAGGTTCGGTGGCTGTTATTATCAATTCTGCATTACTTTTAAAATGGAAGAAGAATTTGCAATAGCACACTCTAAATCTAAAATTAAGATAAATAAAAATTATAATTATTATAAAATGAATAACAAAAAACAGCTTGCAGTGATGCGACCCTAATAAGTTAGACTTTATAGCGTAGTAGTTTTGGTCTAACTTTTGGGGGTCGGTTCAAGATAAGCTGTTTTTTGTTGTATAGGCATCTAAAGGGGACCTTTAGATGCCTGAAATCGTTATTGTGTGACTACTTTTTAAACAGTGACTTCGGTAATCAGCATATTTGCCTGTACTGAGGTCAAACCAAATCCAACAGTATCACCGGTAGCATTAACCAGCGTGACAATTGCAGGGACTGCACCTACCGTAATAAGTGCACTGCCGATTACTTGACCTGTTATGAGTGGTGATACACCTAAAATCGGAGCACCGGCATCTAAAGATGCTCCAAAGGATATTGACGTTGCTGCACCCGCTCCATCTGTGGAAACCCACCATGTTGCATAATAGTTTCCTAATGCAGTAATTGTAAATTCTCCTGTTGCAACATTGTAACTGATGTTTGTGCTTTGACTGTTTAATACAGTATCAAAGATTACAGGGTCAGTGTCATCTACAGTACCGCCAGGACTTTCTGCAAGCGCTACTTGGATTCCAGCCAATACTGCTGCAGGACCTGTCGGACCTGTCGGACCAGTAGGACCGGTATCTCCCGTCGGACCCGTGTCGCCAGTAGGACCAGTAGGACCGGTGTCTCCCGTCGGACCAGTCGGACCAGTGTCACCAGTCGGGCCGGTGTCGCCAGTAGGACCTGTCGGACCGGTGTCGCCAGTAGGACCAGTCGGACCAGTATCACCAGTCGGGCCGGTGTCGCCAGTAGGACCGGTAGGACCCGTGTCACCAGTAGGACCGGTAGGACCAGTGTCACCAGTCGGGCCGGTGTCTCCAGTAGGACCGGTAGGACCGGTGTCGCCAGTAGGACCGGTAGGACCAGTGTCACCAGTCGGGCCGGTGTCGCCAGTAGGACCAGTAGGACCGGTGTCACCAGTAGGACCGGTAGGACCAGTGTCACCAGTCGGGCCGGTGTCTCCAGTAGGACCGGTAGGACCGGTGTCGCCAGTAGGACCGGTAGGACCAGTGTCACCAGTCGGGCCGGTGTCGCCAGTAGGACCAGTAGGACCGGTGTCACCAGTAGGACCGGTAGGACCAGTGTCACCAGTCGGGCCGGTGTCTCCAGTAGGACCGGTAGGACCGGTGTCGCCAGTAGGACCGGTAGGACCAGTATCACCAGTAGGACCGGTAGGACCAGTATCGCCAGTAGGACCGGTAGGACCTGTGTCACCAGTAGGACCGGTAGGACCAGTATCTCCGGTAGGACCAGTGCCGCCTGTCGGACCGGTAGGACCAGTTGGACCAGTGTCACCTGTCGGACCAGTGTCGCCTGTCGGACCGGTGTCTCCAGTAGGACCAGTATCTCCAGTAGGACCGGTGTCTCCAGTAGGACCAGTATCGCCTGTCGGGCCGGTGTCCCCAGTTGGGCCGGTATCGCCGGCAGGGCCAGTAGGACCAGTATCCCCGGTTGGACCGGTAGGACCGGTGGCACCAATAGGACCGGTTGGGCCGGTAGGACCAGTTGGGCCGATAGGGCCGGTTGGGCCAGTAGCACCCGTTGGGCCAGTAGCACCCGTTGCACCAGTAGGACCGGTTGGGCCGATAGGGCCAGTATCTCCAGTGTCTCCTGTTGGGCCGGTATCGCCAGCAGGTCCGGTAGGACCGGTGGCACCGACAGGACCGGTTGGGCCGGTAGAACCAGTTGGGCCGGTAGCACCCGCAGGACCGGTAGGGCCGGTTGGACCGGTAGGACCGGTTGGACCCGTAGGACCAGTTGGGCCGGTAGCACCCGCAGGACCGGTTGGACCCGTAGGACCGGTTGGGCCAGTTTCACCGAAATCATCAATCGTTACAATAGCAGAACCCTCTGTAACTGTAATATCTAGAGTAGAGGTCTGGAAAATTAAATTATCTCCAAAACCAACTGTTGCAGCACCAGTTGGGCCAATTACATTAAATAACGTTTGACCTACATCAAATGTTCCCGTAGGACCGGTTGGACCCGTAGGACCAGTTGGGCCAGTTGGGCCAGTTGCACCCGCAGGACCCGTAGGACCAGTAGGACCCGTAGGACCGGTTGGGCCTGTAGGGCCAGTTGCACCCGCTGCACCAGTAGGACCAGTTGGGCCAGTTGCACCCGCTGCACCAGTAGGACCCGTAGGACCGGTTGGGCCAGTTGGGCCGGTAGCACCCGCAGGACCCGTAGGACCGGTAGGGCCGGTAGGACCAGTAGGGCCAGTTGGTGCTATTATACAACATTGTGGCGGAGGACATGGCGGAGGACATGGCCGTGGAAAGGGTGGCGGATACGGTGGCGGACAAGGTATATGACAATTTGTTGGTTTAGGGTAATCACAGCCGTTATATCTCATATTAAATAAACTCCTTAATATAATGTCGGATAATGTTATCCATTATTATTCTATGCGTTGGTAAACAAAGTGTTATTGATTATCTAACAACTCCACAATTTTTCACAATTAAAAAAATAAAAAAGTTATATAACCCAAACTCTATTTGTTGCTTGGAAACAACTGATATGACAATACATATTATATTGTGAGCATACCTTTAAGGTACTGCTTAGTTCTGCAATGCCAGCAGATATTAACTGGATCTACCAGTGAAAAGGCGGTTGAATAAACCGCTAAAAAACGAATAGGAGAATTATTATGAGTGATATAGCGCTTCAGATTGAACGTAGCAGTGCTGGATCAGTAACTGTTGGTTCAAATGTTATATTTGAAACATCAGTATTTTCAGCCGGAAATATCAGCTACGATAATGTAACTGGAATAATTACTTTCAACGAAGCAGGAAGATATGTTATTAACTGGTGGGTTGCTACACTGTCATCCTTTTCTACTATCGGTGCCGTTTTTGCGTTATCCTCTTCTCAGGGAGATTTTCTTGAAGGGAATTCCCCGATAAAAACGGGTGAAGTCACTGGGATTGGAATTATTGATGTTGCGGCAGCTCCAGTCACGGTATCATTAATCAATGCAAGCAATGATACTGTATTCTACGCTTCGACAGTTCCTTTAAAAGCGACACTAGTAATTGTCGAAGATGATGTACCGGAGATTGGACCGACAGGTCCGACAGGCCCTACAGGCCTAACAGGTGATACGGGACCGACAGGTCCGACGGGCCCAGCGGGAGACACTGGACCAACCGGGCCAACGGGGGACACAGGTCCTACAGGACCAACAGGAGATACCGGACCAACGGGTCCAACAGGAGATACCGGACCGACCGGCGATACAGGTCCTACCGGGCCAACAGGAGATACCGGGCCGACGGGTCCAACAGGAGATACCGGACCGACCGGCGACACAGGTCCTACCGGACCAACAGGTGATACCGGGCCAACGGGTCCAACAGGAGATACCGGACCGTCTGGCATAGCGATAACGGGAGAGGGCTTTTCAGCCTTTATTCCTGCACTTTCAACTGCCGCCGCCACACAACTAACCGGATGGACTGTTACCTCGCCTTACTTTGATAGTCCTACCTTTGATGAGGTAACTGGAAACTATACCGTTCCCGAAACGGGTGTGTACTCGATTCAGGCAACAGTCAATTATTCTACCACTGCAGCAATAACTGTTACCCTTGGAGCAGGAATAAATCCAGCTTTTGTGGTTAGAAGAACGGCTCCCGTTGTTACAGATTTGATCAGTGGGCTGTTTCCAATCTTAAATGTAAATGTAGCATTGGTATTAACTCTTAGAACAATACTTGGAAATGGTACCGTAACATTGACGGGAGAGGTTGAATTGACTGCAGGAGATGTCATCGGCCTCTTCTATGAAGCGGATACCTTAACGGTACCGCTTGACTTGGGGGGTACCGGAGCACCTGGTATCGTATGGTCAATGAATCGAATCAGCTAGATTTAATAAAGTAAATGAATGATAAGTCTAATGCCT
Organism: Sinanaerobacter chloroacetimidivorans; assembly: GCF_018128545.1. Taxonomy (GTDB): domain Bacteria; phylum Bacillota; class Clostridia; order Peptostreptococcales; family Anaerovoracaceae; genus Sinanaerobacter; species Sinanaerobacter chloroacetimidivorans. Next base: position 24,983 of record NZ_JAGSND010000008.1, read on the forward strand.
TCTCCATCTTCAGCTTCAATTTCTTTAGGGAAGGCATTAAGCTTTTTTCAGATATCCCTTATAAAGTATAACGGCGGTAACAACAAATATGAAGATACATATTATATTATGATGCATGCTCTTAAGGCATAGCTAAAACAAAACAAGATGCAATACTAGGATGTACCAGTGAAAAAGCGGTTCTGTACCGCTCTCAAAAACGAGTTAGGAGAATTATTATGAGTGATATAGCGCTTCAAATTGAACGTATCAGTGCTGGATCAGTAGCTGTCGGTGCAAATGTAATATTTGAACAAACGGTTTTTTCAGCTGGAAATATCAGCTACAATAATGTAACTGGAGTAATTACTTTCAATGAAGCAGGAAGATATGTTATCAATTGGTGGGTTGCAACCCAATCATCATTTTCGACAAATGGAGCCGTATTTGCATTGTCCTCCTCTCAGGGGGATTTCCTGTTAGGCAATTCACCTGTTAAAACAAGTGAAGTAACAGGAATCGGGATCATTGATGTTGTTGCAGCCCCAGTCACGGTATCATTAGTTAACGCAAGTACCGCTACGGTATTTTATTCTCCAATTGTGCCATTGACTGCCACCCTTGTGGTGGTTGAGGATGATGTCCCAGAAATCGGACCAACAGGCCCAACGGGTCCGACGGGAGACACAGGCCCAACAGGAGATACCGGTCCTGCCGGCGATACCGGCCCGACAGGAGATACTGGTCCTACCGGAGATATAGGTCCAACAGGAGACACTGGTCCTACCGGAGATATAGGTCCAACAGGAGACACAGGCCCAACAGGAGATACTGGTCCTACTGGAGACACCGGTCCTACTGGAGATACTGGTCCTACTGGAGACACCGGTCCTACAGGAGATACTGGTCCTACTGGGGACACCGGTCCTACCGGAGATATAGGTCCAACAGGAGACACTGGTCCTACCGGAGACACGGGACCGACGGGTGACACGGGTCCAACCGGAGACACGGGTCCAACAGGAGATACTGGTCCTACTGGAGACACGGGTCCAACAGGAGATACCGGTCCTACTGGAGATACTGGCCCAACTGGAGATACTGGTCCTACTGGAGATACTGGTCCTACTGGGGACACCGGTCCGACAGGCGACACAGGCCCTACCGGTCCAACAGGAGATACCGGTCCTACCGGCCCAACAGGGGACACCGGTCCGACAGGCGACACAGGCCCTACCGGTCCAACAGGAGATACCGGTCCTACCGGTCCAACAGGAGATACCGGTCCTACCGGCCCAACAGGAGATACCGGCCCGACTGGCCCAACAGGAGATACCGGCCCTACCGGTCCTACCGGAGATACCGGCCCTACCGGTCCAACAGGAGATACCGGCCCTACCGGCCCAACAGGAGATACTGGCCCTACCGGTCCAACTGGAGATACCGGCCCGACTGGTCCTACCGGAGATACCGGTCCTACCGGCCCAACAGGAGATACCGGCCCGACTGGTCCTACCGGAGATACCGGACCGGCAGGAGCAGGGGTAACAACCTTCGGATATGTATACCATTTGTCCGATGGAGCAGGAAACGAAACGGTAGCCGGCGGTGGTGATGTGCTTTTCAGCGACAACGGTCCGCTGAGCGGGGTAACTCATACTGCCGGAGATGCAGCGATTACCGTTCCCAGTACTGCCGACTATCAAATTGACTATGGTATTAATATTACAGCAGGTGTGGGTTCTGCCATTGCTCTTGCTGTGGGAGATACCGTAGAGCCCTCCACGAATATTAACGTTTTGACAACAACCGGTGAAGTCTCTGGAACGGCAATTCTGTCTCTCACTGCAGGAGTCACCATCTCTTTAAGAAACAATTCCGCAACCCCATTTGTCATGGATTTAGATCCCGGAGTCGGAGCACAGATCAATTTAATTGAACTTGGTTAGTGAGCAATCTTTAAGCTAAGAATCATCTTTTACAGGCACAAGCCCGTTATCTCTAACAGGATAACGGGCGCTTTTATTTTGTATAGGAAAACCTCTGACTGGTGGATCAAAATTAGGAAGTATCAAGGTCTTCAGACAGTACATATATTGGTATGAGGGTAATTATAAACATGACAAAGGAGAATGTACTTGAATAAGTTTAAAATATGCGTTTATGCTATATGCAAAAATGAAGAACAATTTGTTGATCGATGGATGGATGCTGTAAGTGAAGCAGATATGGTGGTGGTTACCGACACAGGATCAACGGATTCTACTGTTAAGAAACTGCGCGACCGAGGCGCTGTCGTATATGAGGAAACCATAAAACCCTGGCGCTTTGATGAAGCAAGGAATCGGGCAATGGATCATATTCCCGAAGCTATGGATATTTGTGTTTCCAATGATTTGGATGAGGTATTTGAAGCAGGATGGAGAGAAAAATTGGAAACAGTTTGGACAACGCAATGTACCCGTGCCAGATACCTTTTTACCTGGAGTTATCATGAGGATGGTACGCCCAATAAACAATACCCAATGGAGAAAATTCACTGCCGAAATGGATTTCGCTGGGTGCACCCGGTTCATGAAGTGTTATCTTACAATGGAGAACTTCACGACCATACGGTTTGGGTTCCCGGTATGGTATTGAATCACTATCCTGATCTCTCAAAACCAAGAAGTCAGTATCTTCCTTTATTGGAATTGTCAGCTCAGGAAAATCCTGATGATGACAGGGGGATGTTTTGGCTGGGCAGAGAATATATGTATTATAATGAGCATGATAAAAGCATCTCAACACTGATGAAATACCTGGAAATGCCCACTGCGCTATGGAAAGAGGAACGATGTGCGGCTATGAGATTTATCTCAAAATGCTATGAAAAAAAAGGAAATCAAAAAGAGGCAAGAAGCTGGCTTTATAAGGCCATTGCAGAATGTCCCTCTATCAGAGAGCCCTATCTGAACATGGCCCAGCTGGGATATTTGGAAAACGACTGGCCTCTTGTCTTTCTCATGACCGGTGAAGCACTGAAAATCAATACAAAAACGGGCAGCTATCTGACAGATCCAAAGTCCTGGGATTATACCCTCTATGATCTTGCTGCCATTAGTCATTATCGTTTGGGGTTATATCAAAGATCCTATGAATTTGCTCAAAAAGCTTGTGAAATTGCGCCGAATGATGAGAGGTTGAAGAATAATCTTCATCTTATTAGCTTAAAGTTGAAGGAAAATATGGGGTGATGATTTGTCTGGATATAAAGTTTGTGTCTATGCCATTTGTAAAAATGAATTGGGCTTTGTAGATCGATGGATGGAATCTATGAGGGAGGCAGATCTCATTGTGGTTACGGATACCGGCTCCGATGATGGGACGGTGGAAAGACTTCGGGAAAAAGGAGCTGTCGTATATGTTGATGAAGTCAAACCATGGAGATTTGATAAAGCGAGAAATATTTCGCTGGATCATGTACCTCTTGACGTAGATATCTGTGTATGCACAGATCTGGATGAAGTATTCCAGCCGGGCTGGAGAAAATGCCTTGAAGATGCATGGCAGCCCAACACCAAAATGGCCAAATATTTATATAACTGGAGTTTGAAGGAAGACGGAACTCCTGATATCCAATTTAATTATTTTAAAGCACATGCCCGTAAAGGCTACGTATGGAGATATCCCGTACATGAGTGCCTTCGCTATGTAGGTGAAACTCCTGAAAAAATTGTATATGCTACAGGGATGGTTCTGAACCATTTTCCTGATGCGTCGAAATCCAGGGGGTCTTATCTGCCCCTGTTAGAGATGGGTGCGGAAGAGTATCCGGAAGATGACAGGGCTGTATATTATCTGGGACGGGAATATATGTACAAAGGGATGTGGCAAAAGTGTATCGATACTTTAAAAAAACATCTTAATTTAAAATCCTGCACATGGAAAGAAGAAAGGTGTGCGTCCATGAGATGGATTGCAAAATCTTACTTCTCCCTCTCCAATCATACGGAGGCACAATGCTGGTACTATAAAGCCATAGCGGAATGCCCGCATATGAGGGAGCCTTATATTGAATGTGCGAAGATGGCATATCAGCTAAAAAATTGGGAAATGGTATTTTTTATGACAGACCAGGCTCTGAATATAAAGGAAAAGTCCCTGGTGTATGTAAATATGGGGTATTGCTGGGATCATACACCGGATGATCTGGCATCCATCAGCAGCTACTACCTCGGCATGTATGAACGGTCCTTTCAGCACGCAAAGGCTGCATTGGCTTACCATCCGGAGGATAAACGTCTTCAGGGTAATTTATTATTAGTGGAAGCAAAGTGCAAGGCAAAGACAATTATATAGAAGCTATAGGAGTCATAAATAGAAAAGTCACTTATGAAGTTTTTCCCAGGTTTATAAAGAATAAATTTGGGACCTTTGTTCTAAAGTGGCTTTTTCATGTATAAATTAAGGGTATACAAATAAAGAAAAGCTGATATAATTCCTAATATCAGATTAAATTTTGAAACAAGCAGTCAGGAAGGTAGAGTAGGAAGGGTTAGATTGTGATGAAAGAGACTTTTTATCAATCTATAATGATAGAATCTCCGGCGGGATATGCCTATCATAAGATTCTGTGTGATGACAGCGGTCACCCCTATGATTATGAGTTTATCGAAATCAATCCGGCCTTTGAACTTCTTACCGGGTTACGGGATGTTCCAGGAAAAAGAATTTCCGAGCTGCTTCCAAACATAGGGGAGAAAGAAAGGAATTGGATAAAATCCTGCGGAGAAATCGCAATTTACGGAGGAAGTAAATTCTTTGAAGAATATTCACCTACCTTAAAACGCTGGTATAAGATTAAAGTTTACTCCCCGGAAAAATATTATTTTATTACATATTTTATTGATATAACAAAAGAAACCATAAAGGAAACCGAAGAATTATTAAGAAAAAGCGAGGAACAATACCGGCTTTTATTCGAGAATGCCGTTGAAACTATTTTAGTCGTACAGAATGAGCATGTAAAAATATGCAATCCTATGGCTGAAATCTTATCGGGATATCCGATGGATGAAATTTTAACGACTCCCTTCCTGCATTTTGTTCATCCTGAAGACAGGCAGCAGATCTTGTTCAACTATAGATTAAGGCTGAACGGAGAGCCTGTTCCTTCTATTAACACCTTTAAATTAATCAGAAAAGACGAGAGCGTCCGCTGGGTTGAGATGAACTCCATAAAAATAGATTGGGAAGGAGAAGTTGCATCCTTAAACTTTTTGGTGGATATTACGGATCGGAAAAGAGTGGAGGATGCTTTAAAAACCAGTGAAGAGAAGTATCGGTTATTGACGGAAAATGCTTCCGATGTTATCTGGGTTTTCAATGTCAGCACGGAAAAGTTCACTTATATCAGTCCCTCTGTTTACAGCTTAAGAGGTATTACCGCGGAAGAGGCAATGGGCGAAACACTGGAAAAGTCTATGACTCCGAATTCTTTGCTTGTGATACAGGAGGCCATTGCAAGAAACAAGGAAGGATTTATCAGAGACCCCGAAACACAGAAATACTCGATTCATGAAATCCAACAGCCTAGTAAAAAAGGCGGTGTGATCTGGGTTGAAGTTTCGATGAAATTCAGATATAATCCCGAAGGTGAAATTGAAGTGGTAGGGGTCAGCAGGAATATTGAAGAAAGAAAAAAATCGGAGAGGGAAGTTATCTATTTAAGCTATCATGATCAGCTGACGGGGCTTTATAACCGGAGATTTTATGAAGAGGAATTAAAGCGGCTGGATACGGAACGAAACCTACCGATGACGCTGGTTCTTGCAGATGTAAATGGATTGAAGCTGACCAATGATGCTTTTGGACATCTGGAGGGGGACAGACTACTTCAGGATTTTGCTGAAATATTAAAAAGCAATTCCAGAGCTGACGATATCATTGCCAGAATCGGAGGAGATGAATTTATTATTTTGCTTCCCCAGACAGATTCCGTACATGCCGAGAAAATTGTAAACCGCATTCAGGCATCCCTTTATTCCAAAAAGTCCGAGAAAGTTGTCTTGTCGGTGTCCTTTGGATGGGCCAGCAAAATGAAGCCGGAAGAAGATTTTAATAAGGTCTTTGTTCAGGCAGAAGATTTCATGTATCGAAAGAAACTTCTGGAAAGCTCAAGCATGAAAAGCAAGACGATCCAGTTAATTACGAAGAGCTTATATGAAAAGCATGCTGCAGAGCAGGGGCATTGTGAGAGAGTGAGCAAATTATGCAGAGATATGGGCATGGTATTGGGGCTTCATACTGATGCTGTGGATGAATTGAGTCTTCTGGGCTTATTCCACGATATCGGCAAGATCGGAATCAGCGAAAGAATTCTGAATAAGTCTGAAAAGCTTTCCAATCTGGAATGGGCTGAAATGAAGAGACATCCGGAGATCGGATATCAAATTTTAAGATCAACCAATGAATTTGTTCCCATTTCGGAATACGTCCTTTCTCATCATGAAAGATTAGACGGCAACGGTTACCCTCGAAAGCTGAAGGAAGGTCAAATTCCGCTGCAGACCAGAATTTTAACCATTGCGGAATCTTATGATACGATGACCAATACACATCCGTATAAACCCAAATTAAGTGACCGTGAGGCAATCAAAGAGCTGAGAGCCAATGTCAATAGGCAGTTCGACCCGGAAATAGCAAGAATTTTTGTAGAAAAGATCTTAAAACGAAAATGGCATACGATTTGATTGAGGGGAAGCGGGTACAGGCTCAGACTTTAAGCCGGTTTCTCCTCAGTAAGATGAAAGGCTCGTTTCTGGACCAGCTTTTCAATTTCCAGCCAATGCTTTACCCGTATCACGTTAAAGGGCAGGATGCCTTTGTTATAGCTGCAGTCAACAAGAAGCACATAAAAACCTGCTTCGGCCAATTGAATGGCGTTTTCATATCGATCCTCAATAAAAATGTCACAATTCAGTTCTTCGGCTTTAGCGACTTTATTATGAGTCCCAAGCAGTGAAATAGAATCCATTGGAACTTTGTAGCCGACAAACCACTCCAAACTGACCTCTTTCATTTTTTCTTCCCTGGCTGTTACAAAATGGATTTCGTGATGATCGAATAATCTGCTGATTACTTTTTGTGCACCATTTCTTATCTTTGCTTCTTTATGGAGCAGTTCACCATATTGCTGATAAAATTCGTCATACTCTTTTTCTTCAATCCCCAAAAGCGAATGGATTTCATAAAGGGTGACATCCTTTGGCTCAAGCTTGGCTTTAAAGTAATCATTTACGCGGGCCAGCCAGTAATAGGGTTCTGTTACGGTACCGTCAATGTCGATACACAAATTTAATTTTTTCATTTTTTTTCCTCCTTTTGATTTTTACAATTTCATTATAGCTTTGAAATATATTGATTGGATTAAGCTTATGTAAAACCTGTGTAAAAAGATTTCCTGACAGGTGCCTGTTGTGATTACAGAAATAGAACTTAACCTGGAATTTACAAGGAAGTAACCCATTCTTTACAAAGCTTGTATATACTGTAGCCAGAAAGAGTAGAAAAGATAGAAATCATGATAGAAATATAGGTGATCATTATGACAGATGGAAAAAAAGAAGCATTGGATTTCATTATTGAACAGAAGCAGATCAGAACTGTTTTTCAGCCTATTATCTCATTACGGGATGGAAGCGTTTTAGGACATGAGGCCCTGAGCCGAATCACCTGCGACTGTGAAATAAAAAATCCGGACATGCTGTTTGCAGCGGCATCGGAATATAACCGATTGTGGGATTTGGAACTGCTCTGCAGAACTACCGCGCTGGAAGCTGCCTATAAATTTATGATACCGCCTTATAGTAAAAAACTGTTCATCAATGTAAATCCTAACACGATGCATGATGAGAACTTTAAAAAAGGATTCACAAAGAGCTTTCTTCTTCAGTATGAAATAGTACCCAACAATGTTATTTTTGAAATAACGGAACGAAATGTCATTACCGATATGACCGGATTCAGAGCTACCATCAATCATTATAAAGGGCAGGATTACAAAATTGCCATCGATGATGCAGGTGCGGGCTATTCCGGTTTGAACCTGATCAGTGATGTGAATCCAAATTATATCAAGCTGGATCGAAAGTTGATTTCCAATATTGATAAAGACAGCTTGAAATTTGCTTTGGTAAAGGGCATGGTGGAGTTTTCCAAAGTATCAAACATATCTCTTATCGCGGAAGGTATCGAAACCTTTGAGGAGATGGAAACTCTTATCAATCTTGGAGTCCAGTTTGGGCAGGGATATTTTATTCAGGAGCCGGATGCAGAAATTCATGATCTTAGCCAGGATGTCCTCCAGACCCTATACAAAATCAATTTCAAGAAAAATCATACCACTCAGAGCTATATTTCCAATATCTACATATCCAATCTTTGTACCTATGCAGGTACCATATCTCCTAACGAAACGGTTCCCAACGTATACGAAGTTTTCAAACAAAATCCCAACTGCGCAGGTCTTTGTGTAGTGGATCACGATGTTCCGGTAGGAATCATAAACCAGGAAAAGCTTGCTCTAAAACTAAGCGGATATTATGGTTTTGCCCTGCATCAGAATAAACCCATTTCCCATCTGATGGATAAAAATTTTTTGTCAGTTGATTATAAAACGCCGGTAAGTATAGTATCTTCAGCTGCCATGGCAAGATCAAATGATAAATTGTATGATTTTATTGTTATAACGGAGAAGGATCATTACATGGGGGTTGTTACCATTAAAGACTTGCTGCAAAAAACTACGGAAATTGAAATCTCCGCAGCAAAACATCAGAATCCGCTATCCGGTTTGCCTGGTAATTTAATTATCGAACAAAAACTAAACCAATGCTTGAATTGTTCTTCGAAGTACAGTGTTGCCTATCTTGACATCGATAATTTTAAAGCTTATAATGACGTCTATGGTTTTGAAAAAGGGGACTTGATTATTAAGCTTTTGGCTGATATCTTAAGAAGTTCTTTGAACACAGAGCAGTTCGTGGGGCATGTAGGCGGAGATGACTTTGTTGTTGTCTTAAATGATCATGTTAATGAAGATTTTTTCAAGGATATGATTCTGAAGTTTGAAAATGAAGTCCTGAACTATTACAATCAGACAGACCGGGAAAATGGTTTTATATCAACGACGAACAGGAGGAATGAAATAGAACAGTTTCCATTAATTTCACTGACAATCGTAGTTGTCAGCAATCAAACGCAAATGTTCCGAAATGTCTTTGAATTAACGGAAATGTTGGCGGGACTGAAGAAAATTGCGAAAACGAAACACTATCCAACAGAGAAAAAAGAACAGAATAAACTATAAAGGAGAGATGATATTATGAAATTATGCTGGGTTACAATAACGGTAAATGATATGGAGGAATCTCTGAATTTTTATCAAAATATTATTGGGCTTCCATTCATTCAAAGCTTTCAGGCCGGGCCTGAAGTTCAGATTTCTTTCCTGGGAGATAAAGAGACGAAGATTGAACTTATTTGCAATGGTAAGAAACCTCAGATCGGACAAGATATATCCTTAGGCTTTGAGGTACCGTCCATTGATGAAAAAATACAATTTTTGAAAGAACAGCAGATTGCATTGCACAGCGGTCCTTTCCAGCCGAATCCTCATACAAAATTTTTCTTCATCTTAGATCCAAGCGGAGTTAAAATCCAGTTTGTTGAGACTATTTAACGGAAGAACTTTTCATTATATTGAAAAAAAATTGTACCCTTATGCGGTACAATTTTTTGTTTCAGAAATATCCTTGATCAGTTTAGTCTCTTTTAAAGCTTCCGCAATCAGTGTGCTCAACGGTATCCGCTTTTTGTGAATGCTTAACAACTTCAATTTTATCTAAAGTACAAAAATTTTCATCTTTAGAATGAAATTTACATTCAGATACAGAACATCCAATGCTTGAATTTTTTCTCATGTCTTAAATACTCCTTTCATAATATATATAGAATTATTGTTTCTCAAGAAAGGATTCTTATTAAAAATATTATCTGAATCTATTGTTTTGTTAAAAATTGAATTTATTTTCTTCCATAATATTTGTAACCCTCTCGTTGCTATTGAATAAAATATTCTGTAGACCTCTGTCTGCCATGGAAACTATTTTGTAACCCTCTGACTTCCATGGAATAAAATATTATAAATAGTGAAAAGAGGTAATATTATGTTCATTCATATTGTGAAGCCAGGGCAGACCCTTTGGCAGCTAGGCACCTATTATCAAGTGAATCCGGATGACATTGTTGAGATCAGCACCGTGCCGAACCCCTACCAGCTGACCATAGGTCAGTCTATTGTAATCCCTTCAAATCCGGCAGTACATATTGTTTTGGAAGGCGAAGCCCTTTATATGATCGCCCAGCGGTATGGGGTGACCTTACAGGCCCTTTTGGAAGCAAATGATATGACTGCAGGGCAGGCCATTTATCCGGGAACAATGCTGAATATTCCTCCAAAAGAGAGACCGGAGATCAGGGTAAACGCGTATATTTATAGATTGGGGCGACTTGCTGCTTCTATTGTAGACAGAGTTGGACGGTATCTTACCTATTTAACTCCCTTTGCTTATGTCATGCAGGATAATGGGGATCTCACCCCGATAGACGACGAAGCAGCAATTGAAGCGGCAATCAACAATGACATCGTCCCTATGATGTGCATCACCAATTTCACATCGGAAACCTTCGGCAGAAGCAATTCGGCCAATGTCGTAATGAATGATCCGCAGCTGACGGAGAATCTGGTTAACAATGTATTGACCATCATGAGAGAAAAAGGATATCAAGGTCTGAATGTAGACTTTGAAGCCGTTTTGCCCGAGGATCGGGAAGCCTTTAATCGGTTTTGCCAGATCCTTGCAGACCGTCTCCATGCGGAAGGATACTTCATATCCAGTGCCCTTGCTCCGAAAACCTATGCGGGGCAGCCGGGGCTTTTATACGAAGCTCATGATTATGAAGCACAGGGCAGAATTATGGACTTTGTCATCCTCATGACCTATGAATGGGGTTATCGTTTGGGCCCCCCAAGGGCCATTTCTCCCATTGACCAGATTAGACTGGTTTTGGATTATGCTGTTACCGTCATTCCGAGAGAGAAAATCTTCTTGGGATTCGAGATTTATGCGCGGGATTGGATGCTGCCCCATGTAGAGGGTCAGGCAGCGGAAACCTTCAGTGCGGAAGAGGCGATCCTGAGAGCAGTCCGGTTTGGAGCGAATATCCAGTTTGATGAAACATCACAATCTCCATTCTATTATTATCAGGACGATCAGGCAAGGTGGCATGAGGTTTGGTTTGAAGATGCCAGAAGTGCACAGGCTAAATTTGCCGTCGTAAAAGAATACGGACTTGGCGGTATCAGTTACTGGGCACTTGGTTATAATTTCCCGGAAAACTGGGCGTTGCTCGCAGATAATTTTACCATCGTAAAACTGGAAGGATCATCTTAACCCGGATTCCTTCGTCCAATATCAATACCCAAAGTATTGATATGATACTATATTGCATCAAAGAAAAACCCGGTTTATTTGGGTTTTTCTTTGATTTATTAAGAAGTCGTGATATGATACTAAATAAATAACATAAGGAGCAACGTATGCAGCATGAACTTTTTAAACATCTTTATTGAAATCGGTACATTATTTGTTGTGATGCTGATCGGCTGGATTTGCGGCCGCAGCAATGTGATAACGGCTAACGGAGAGGATGTCATTTCATCTATAGCAATTAAAATTGCTTTTCCTGCTCTCATCGTCACTTCTATGATGCAAACCTTTACTATGGAACTGTTTCGAAACAGCATAGCCTTGATCATACTATCCGGTATCATTTACGGGTTGATTATTCTTGCTCTGGAGATATGGCGGAAGCTTTCTAAAAAATCTAACAGTGAATTGGGAACTCTGCAGTTAATGATTATTTTCGGAAACGCCGCTTTTATGGGATTTCCGGTAGTGAACGCCGTCTATGGCAGCATTGGAGTTTTTTATGCCGCCTCCTTTAACATGTTTTATAATTTACTGGTATTTTCCTATGGTGTGATCTTATTAAAAAGGGGAAACAAATTCTCAGTCTGGAAAACTTTGATGAACCCTGGATTTCTTGCCACAATACTGGGATTCATTCTTTTCCTTTTTAATGTAGAACCTCCTTATATTATCTTGCAGCCGTTGAAAATGATCGGAAATATTACCATTCCTCTGGCTCTTCTTCTTGTAGGGAGCTCTTTGAGCAGAACGAAGCTCACTGATCTCATAAGGCCAAGGGACATCTGGATGACATCCTTTGCAAGGCTGCTGCTTTTCCCGGCAGTACTGCTGTTTTCGTTGCCTCTGATGGGACTCAATCAATATCAGGTGGCGATACCGGTGATCATTATGGCAACCCCTGTCGCACTGACTGCCGGAGCCTTCGCAGGCGTTTACGGCGGAGATTCGGTTTTGGCTAACAAAGGGGTGATTCTATCCAATTTATTGTCTATCCTTACGGTTCCCATGGTAATCTGGGTTTTGCTGAAAGTAATTTCGTAGTTCCTTTATCGGGACAGGCCATTTGGTTTCTTTTTATTGGATTGTATGCATGCTTTTTTTTGAGGTATGGAATAATTAGCAATTGACAAACAAGAGCCTTCGTTATACATTTGAATATATCATGAGTAGGGAGTTCTGACGCATTTTGGGGACTCCCTTTTCCAATACGTAAAAGAATAAATAGGGGATACTGAACGGCAGGTGACGTAGTAAGCCCTAAATAAGTTGTCTGAGCTTTGATTAACACATGGGTAAGAAATCTGCGATTGAGGAGATTGCAATGAAAAAAACAAAACAAGAAGATTTACTCCTTTACATATCACGCCTGGAGACATTAATTAATAATTTGCCCTTTGATACCTGGTACAAGGACATAGACGGCAATTATCTTGTCGTTAATCAAAATTTTGAGATCTACACAGGGAAGCCGAAAGAAGAGATTATCGGCAAGAATGATTACGATCTCTATCCCAAAGAGGAGGCAGATATCTATGTTGCCAGTGATTTTGCTTCAATTGCAGGAAGAGCGCTGGGCTATTATGAATCGGAATATCCAAAGGGGAAGTATAAAGAAGAATGTAAAAAACCGGTATTTGACAATGATGGTAACATTATCGGAGTCACCGGTTTTTCTAGAGATATAACAAAATTTAAAAAAACCCATGATGCCCTGGTAGAGAGTGAACGAACCAAAGCCGTTCTCCTCTCCAACCTGCCCGGTGTGGCCTATCGCTGCTACAACGACGAAGATTGGACCATGACTTTTCTTTCGGAAGGGTGTTTTGAACTGACCGGCTATACGGTCCCCGAGCTGTTAAATAAGAATCCGTCTTATTATGATCTGATTGAACCGGAGTATCGAAGTCGATTATTTGATAAATGGAAATCTGATATTGAACAGGATCTGGTATCTACAGACGAATATCCGATCATAACGGCCACAGGAGAAAGGAAATGGGTTTGGGAACAGTCTCAAGGGGTTCCGGATGCCGACGGAGTACTGGTTGCCAGCGAAGGTTTCATCACCGATGTCACAGAGAGAAAATTAGCCGAAAAGGCTTTGCAGCAGAGTGAGGAACGGTTTCGGACCATTTTCGAGCAAGCGCCTCTTGGAATCGCAATTTTTGATTCCAATAACGGGGTTGCCTACCAGTTAAATAACCGTTTTGCAGAGATCCTGGGGAGATCGAAGGAAGAAATTCTGAATATGGATTGGATTTCCTATTCCCATCCCGATGACATCGAGGAAAATCTTTATCGCCTGGAATTGCTAAAAGAAGGGCAGATCGAAAGTTTCGCCATGAATAAGCGTTATATGAAAGCGGATGGCTCCATTGTATGGGTGAATATGACGATTGCTCCTTTTCAGCCGGAAGGAACTGTTTATTCCAGGCATTTATGCATGATAGAAGATATTACTTCGAGAAAAAAGGCGGAAGAGGAAATTCTATATCTCAGCTATTATGATCAGCTTACCGGCTTATATAATCGCAGATTTTATGAAGAGGAGCTAAAAAGGCTTGATAAGGAACGAAATTTGCCGATTACGTTGATTATGGCGGATGTAAACGGGCTGAAGCTGACCAATGATGCCTTCGGCCACCTTGCAGGAGACAAACTTCTGAAAAGGGTAGCCGAAATTATTAAGAGAGAATGCCGGTCTGATGATATCATCGCCAGAATCGGCGGTGACGAGTTTGTGCTTCTGCTTCCAAAGACAGATTCCTGGGAAGCGGAACTGATCATACAGCGTATTAACCATGCTGTTGCAAATGAAAAAATGAATCATGGAATCTGCTCCGTATCCTTTGGATGGGAGACAAAAAAAGAAGCTCATGAAGACATCAGGAAGGTCTATATGCATGCTGAGGACCGCATGTACCGACATAAGCTGTCGGAAAGCACCAGCATGAGAAATGAGACCATTAAAGTGATCACAAAGACGCTCTATCAGAAGAATGAAAGAGAACAGCTGCATTGTGAACGTGTAGGTGAGATTTGCAAGGCCATCGGCCAGGCGATGGGGATGAGCAAGGATAGCGTCAATGAATTGAAAACAGCAGGATTGCTTCATGATATCGGTAAGATTGGAATTGATGAAAAGCTTCTGAACAAACACGGGAAATTAACTGATGCCGAATGGATTGACATGAAACGGCATCCGGAGATCGGATATCATATTTTAAGGTCGGTAAATGAATTTGCACCCATAGCCGAGTATGTGCTGTATCATCACGAGAGGATGGACGGGAAGGGATATCCGAGAAAGCTGACGGGCGACAGTATTCCGCTGCAATCGAAAATTATCAGCATTGCCGATGCGTTCGACGCTATGACAAGCTATCGAACCTACAGGAATGATTTGAGCGAGAAAGAGGCCTTGAATGAAATCCGGAAGCATGCCGGATCTCAGTTTGACATTGAAATAGCAAAAATCTTTGTAGAAAAAGTATTGGGTAAGGAATTTTAAAATGAGAATAACATAAATTCCTAATACACGATCGTAATAAAACAACCTCCTGATCTCAGTTTGCTGCTGCATTCTTAAAATCAGGAGGCTGTTTTTTAGTCAAAGACGATGGGAATACCTGTAACGGTTAATTTTTTTATAAACAAAGTTTTTTCGATGGAAATCATTACCATCTCTTCTGCAGCAGTTAATGCCATTTTGCTGATAAAAATCCGTAACCCATTCTGACTTATTTTTTCATATTCTCTGCCAAATTGTTCCTTTGGCTTTGCAGGTCTTATGTAGGGAGTATAAAACTTTTTTGTTTTTCCACAGCCGCAGCCTGCGCTCGTTTTATCCGGAAGCATTTCAATGACCAGACTGTCGGAACCTGCTTTCTCCAGATATTCTTTTACATTGGAATCTACGTTTATCATTTTCTTAAGCAGTGGCTTCTACATCTTCTTCAACAGCCTTGGATGTTTTTTCAGAAGGCTTCTCATAGATGTAGTCTTCATACTGCTTTTTGTTGCCTAACTGGATCAGTAAGCAAAGGATGATACCTACTGCAAGGCCCCAGGCAGCACCGCGGGTGGCGAGCACCGCACCCATGACACCGGCAATTCCAAGGTCATTAAAGGTCTTCGCCTTCATAACGCCAACACGTACGGATACATATCCCTGAATCAGCATGGTGGAAGCCAGGGCAACACCCAGGATCGGTTTCACCAGTGTTACGATAGGAAGAATAAAGTAACCGGTCAAAGTCCCGAATCGGAAGGAACCGGCACCGGAGCTGATGGATTCCATAGCTTTCGGACCGTGCTTGTAGCGTTCGCAGACAACTACCTGCATCGCAGCCCAAAGAGGACCGCACATGGTGATATCCGGACCGAGTACTGACATGATGGTATTACGCAGCCCAAAGATGATATGGGATCTGTTTGGATTGTAATCGATTTTTTCATCCGGTCTGTATCTTCCCGCATCTTCCAGCAGAGCCTGAGATTGTATCATATCGCCGAAGAGGATAATGTAGGATGAGAAAACCATTGGCAGTCCGCTGATGAACATGCTGAGCGGAGGGAAGCCTACCCCAAAGAAAGTCCATTCTCGGAATAAGGTTCCGAAAGCAGGAACTGAAATTCCCCATTCAATGGTAGGCCAGGGCACTTCGCCAACCAGAGGACCAACGATAACGGCAAGAACCATAACGGGAAGGATTCCCAAGTTGGACAGTGTCTTTGTCAATATGTTTCTTTGTGCGATACTTTTAAAATGATTGGAAAATAAGAGGTAGAATCCGATACCGATACAAATGGAGATGGTTAACGGGAAAGTATCAAAACGCTGACCCTCTTTAAAAATAACCATAACAGCGGCAAAACCGGAACCTAGAATCAATCCGGCCTGCATTGCGTTGGGTACCAGAGCGATAATTTTCTTTCCGAGACCGGTGATTCCTAAGAGAATTGCAAGAATTCCCAGTGTCAGTTCGAAGGCAATGAGAGCCTGAACTCTTTCCGCTCCCATCTCAAAATTACTTACATAGAGCATAAGCAGAGGAATAGCGGGCGTAACCCAGCCAGGTACCACCGGATCCCCTAAAAATACATGCAAACAATATAATACTCCATTGAGCGCTACAACTGCCAGTGCTACCTCGAAAGGCATGCCCAGATATTCCTGAAGCATGGGAATGGCGCTGAGACAAACTGCGCACATCAGAAGACCCTGGAAATAGTCCGCTAACTCGAAACGATAGTGGACAAAAGGTACTCTGATCTTAAAAGGTCCTGCGGGGATATGCGGCTGTTCCTGACCATATTCTCTCTTGATTGACATAAAATAATCTCCTCCTTTAAAATTACTTATAATTGCGTGAGTTTCACACAAGTAGATATCAGCAAGAACAATGCCAAAGTAAAATTTACTGAAATTTCAAAGGTTTTTGTCTATTGTTTCTCGGTGAGTGCATAATCGCACATAAAAAAAGAACAGTTTCATTACAACTGTTCAAAATCGCTCTTATATATTATAATGGTTCTAACTGTTAATAATAGATAAAAATACTGTTTTGGGAACAAATGAGAAGGGATTATGATATGAAAGAGGAATTTTTGATTTTGGGACTTCCTTTAGACACCTGGATTATCGTTGGCGGCTTATATATCATTGCTACGTTTCTTCCGACCTTTGTCGCATTCGTTTTAAACAGAAGGAGGAAGGGAAAAAATGAGTAGGGTTATTATCTATATGCTTTACTTCACCGTTTATACCATCGTGCTTTTGTTCTGGGGGAAAAGCGGCTTTAAAAAGACCAACAACATTAAAGATTTCTGTGTTGCAAGCAACAGCCTGGGTCTGTTTATCAGTGTATCCACCTTCTCCGTCACCCTTTTCAGTGCGGTATCCATGCAGAGCGTAACCGGATCAGTCTATCAATTCGGCTATTCTACCATCCTGTATTCCGTCATTGGCTGGCTGCTGGGAGCCTCCTGCCTGATCTTTATAGCAAATAAAATAAAGGAATTCGACATCGTAACGGTATCCGATTACTTTAGAATTCGATATAAAAGCAGAAACTATCAGGCTTTTACCGGAGCTATAACGGTAATCTGCTATATTCTTTATATTATCATTCAGATCAAAGGCTTTGGGATTGTGGTCTCGGAGCTGTTGGATATCAATTATAATATTGCTGTTGCTTTAATTTACCTGTTCATTGTCTATACCGGCTTTGGCGGTTTGTTTTCTGTTGCGAAGACGGATGCCTTAAATTTTATGCTGGTGTCTTTGGGAATTATGCTGGTTGCAGCAACTGTTCTCCTGGATCTGGGGGGCATTACTGCGATCCACAGTCAAGCGGCGAAAATTTCTGACGGCGCTTTGCTTGATGCCACAACCAACGGCTTTTTCAGCCCGTTGATGATCATTACCACCAGTCTGGCCTGGGGCTTGGGAACTGCGGCAAATCCCCAGTATATTATCCGAATTACATCGGCCAAGGACAAGTCTACAGGAATCAAAATGATCTGCATATCAACCTTTATTTTGAGCCTGCTATATCTCGGATTAATGATCATCGGCCTGGGTTTTCGGGTTATGGTCCCTGCAGCGGATGCCATTCATTCTGTGGATGAAGCCCTTGCTTATATCGTGAACGCAAAAATTTACTCTTACATCAGCGGAGTCATGTTCATCAGCATCATTGCAGCTGCCATATCCACTGCCAATTCCCAGCTTTTGCTGTTATCCAGCAGTTTTACTTACGATATTTATTTAAATTTGTTTCATAAAACGATTTCAAATGAGAAATTTTTAAATTTGAATCGTATTATCATTTTTATTGCCGGGACCACCTCGCTGCTTCTTTCCATGCAGCCAATGGAAACCCTGCTGATCTACGGAAGCTATATCTGGAGTATTGTGGCCGTGACCTTTATGTGCCCTCTTTACGGAGGCCTGTATTGGAAAAAGGCCACAAAAGAGGGCGCTTTATTTTCTTCCGTCGGAGGTATGATCACCGTTGCGGTTGTGTATCTCATAACCCATTTTGATGTCGTAAAAACAGAACTTCACCCTGTATTGCCAAGTATTCTCATTTCCTTTATCATATTTTATATCGTGAGCAGAATGACATATAAAGAGGAAGCGGCATCATGAGATTTAAATTAAGGTTGGATATTGAAAATAAAATATTGATTCCCTTTATGATTCTTACGATCCTGCCTATAACCATACTGGGTATCGTATCCTATTGGAACGGGTATCAGCTGTTATTCAATGACAGGGTGAAAACACAGGAAATGCTGCTGAATGAATCGCTGCAATATATTGAAATGCTGGATCAGGAAGTCCAAGAGGATCGAATTTCTCTGGAAGAAGGGAAAAAAAGAGCAGAGACGTATTTTTCCGGTACAAAACGCAATAACATGGCTATTTTTGATTCTCAGGGATATATTATCGGAAATTCTTCGTTTTTTACCGATGAACTGAAAGCGAAGGTGGAAAACAGTGACAGAAAAATCCTCGACAGGAAAAAGATGAGATATATCTTTGCCGACTATCCCCGCTGGGGATGGACCGTTATCTTCGGCATTGAGAAATCCTTTTTTCTGGAAGAATTGATCGAAATACAAAAATATACCTTGCTGCTTACCATTATTTTTCTGGTGCTTTCCATGCAGTCGATTATTTTCATCGCACACCATATTTCGAAACCCATCAAGTATTTTGCCGAAGTATGCAAAAGGATAGAAAAGGGCAATTTAAAGGAAAAGGTGAATATTCAACGGCGAGATGAAATCGGTGTGCTTTCGAAGTCCTTTGACAATATGCTCGACCAGATCAACAGCAGTACGGAAAAACTCATAGAAATGACAAAGTTCAATGAGGATATCTTAAAGAATATCGACATCGGTATTATGACCACGGATAACGGAGGAAGGCTGTTATCCATCAATAAGTCGGGGAGAGAAATCTTAAAAAAGTACAGTGATGTCAGTATCCTTGATGAACTGATCCAGCAGACGCTTAAAACAATTCAGCATAAAAGGAAAATCAATAAGGTCATGTCGATCAGTACCGCTATGGGAAAAAGCATTTATATTGATGTCAGCACATCTCTTTTAAAAAAGGAAGACGGAAACACCTACGGCGCTATCTGCAGCTTCAACGACATTACGGCAAGAAAGGTATTGGAAAACAATCTGGTTCGGGTAGACCGACTGGCATCGGTAGGGCAATTTGCTGCCGGACTGGCACATGAGATCAGGAATCCTCTTACCGGATTAAAAACGGGTATTCAGGTGATCAAGAACAGAGAGATTCATCAGAACGATCAATCCAATGTGGAGCTTCTGGATGGACTTACCTACGAAATTGACCGTATTAACAATCTGGTTTCGGACTTGCTTGACTTCTCCAAGCCAAAGCTAACGGTTCGGGAAAAAGTAAAGGTGAAAGAACTGATTAAAAAATCTTTGGATCTCTCAAAGGACGGCATCAAAACAAAGAATATTGCCGTAGCGCTGGAGATTGACGATGCCACACTCTATGCCTACGTAGACAAAAGTCAAACGGAGCAGATATTTTTGAACATTATCAATAATGCCATTGAAGCAATGGAGCCGGGAGGACATCTGAAAATCAAGGTAAAGTCCGTTATCCTGGAAAAAATCCCTTATATTCAGATTAATTTTAAAGATAACGGCAGCGGAATTGAGGATGCCATTCTGGACAAGATCTTTGATCCGTTTTTTACCACAAAGGCAAAAGGTACAGGCCTGGGACTGGTAGTGGTAGTGGTATCGAAACTGGTAGAGGAGAACAACGGAAAGATAGAAATTGAAAGCAAGCTTTCTGTCGGAACAAAAATAAAGGTATATTTGCCGGAATACTGGGGGTTTGAAAATGAAGATAAAAGTATTGATCATTGATGACGAGCTGATGATATGTAAATCTTTGGAAGCAGGTCTTTCGGATATGGGTTATGATGTGACAACGGCTCAGAACAGTCAGAGTGCATTGAAAGCCGTTACTTCCTGTAAACCACAGATCGTCCTTACCGACATGAGGCTGGGCACCGAAAATGGCATTGATTTAATTGACGATATCAAAAAAATCGACGCTGATATCGAGGTTATCGTCATGACTGCCTACAGTGATATCGCCAGTGCCGTTCTTGCTATTAAAAAAGGTGCTTTTGATTATATCAATAAACCTTTTGAATTGGAAGAAATCAAATTAATATTGGAACGGGCCTATCAAAATTATAAAATGAAAAACAAGCTGTTGATTTTAGAAAAACAAAATCAATTTTTCATCGAAAATATGATCGGACAAAGTGATAAAATGAAAGATGTTTTTAATAAGATTAACATTTTATCCGAAAATGACAATGTAACCGTATTGATTCGAGGCGAGACGGGTACGGGGAAAGAGCTGGTAGCTGACGCTATTCACAATAAAAGTATCCGAAAGGATTCCCCGATACTGAAAATAAATTGCAGCACCATTCCGGCCCAATTGGTGGAGAGCGAGCTTTTCGGCTTTGAAAGAAATGCTTTTACCGGTGCAGACTCCAGAAAGAAAGGACTGCTTGAAATCGCCAACGGCGGAACGGTATTTCTGGATGAACTGGGAGAAATTCCGTTGGAAATGCAGGCAAAGCTGCTGCGGTTTTTAGAGGAAAGAAAGTTCCGGAGAATCGGAGGTCTGGAAGATATCGAAGTTGATATCAGGATCATTGCAGCCACCAATAAAAATTTGGAACAGGCGGTAAAGGAGAAGACGTTCCGTGAAGATCTCTATTACAGGCTGAACGTCATTCCTGTTGAGGTTCCTCCTCTGCGGGAAAGGGGAAAGGACATTCTGCTCATTGCCGATTATTTTCTTGAGAAGTTCAATCGTTCCTTTAAGAAGTCCATTCAGGGATTCGATATGGATGCGAAGACCAAATTGATGTCTTATTCCTGGCCGGGAAATATCAGAGAATTGAAAAACATGATAGAAAGAATCGTGATCCTGCATAACGACGCCTGGATATCGGTTCAAAATCTGCCTGTCGAAATTCAAAACTTTAAAGGGGATCAGAGAAACACGGAAAGCATACAGGAATCCCATCATATTGAGGACGAACATTTTTCTCTGGATGAAAAAATGGATGGGATCGAAAAGGAATATTTGCTGGAAGCTCTTGAAAAATCTGGGTGGAATCAGACGAGGGCCGCAGCGATGCTGGGGATCAGCAGATTTTCGCTGAAAAGAAAAATGGAGAAATTTTTATTATCATAATGAAAAAGCCCGGTCAATGTGACGGGCCTTTTCATTTTCTGAGTGAGGAGGAGTAATAAAAAAGATTGAACAAGATCATGAATCGACCTCTACTTTATCCGACTCCTGGTAAGGCGCCAATGTGGCTACCAAACGGGCAACTTTGTCGGAATGATTTATGAGATAATGTGTTTCTTCCGGTTCTACGTGGATAAACTGGCCCTTGGTAAGGGTAAAGGTTTTGCCGTCTACAATGATATCGATCTCTCCCTCCATAACATAGAAGTTTTCTTCCATAACATTGTGATAATGACTTTTAAAATCCGAACCGGGAGGAAACTGTACAATGGCGAAATTCATGCGCGGGCCTTTCATTAAATATTTGGGGCCGCTGTCGCCATGCCGATATTCCAGATCCTTCTCGTCTATTATGTACATAGTTTTATTCTCCTTTCTGTTTATAAGCCGGGTGCTGCCCACATAGGGGTGGTTAGTTTTTGATCGCTCATTTTAAAACTTTCTTTATAGATTTGCTTCCATGACTCATAAAGTTGATGATAGATTTTATGGTTTTCAAAGTCTGGACGGTATTCGGCTTCCCATTGGACCAATGTTTTTGCTGCTATGGATGCACTCTCGTAAATGCCGACTCCTGCACCGGCGACGATCGCCGCCCCCAGAGCGGTTGCTTCTTTTACTTTAGGAACCTTAACCGGTATTCCCAAAACATCGGATAATATCTGGCACCAGATAGGGCTCTTGGAAGCGCCGCTTGCAAATATCACCTGATCGGGCCGGTTTCCTGTGACTTCGTAAACCAGGTCTACATTTCCTTTCGTCACCAGCGCTGCATTTTCCATAAGTGCCCGATAAAATGTGTATCGATTGAATTTCTCCGCATTCAGTGAGAAATTAATAAAAGCGGGAGATGCGTGTTTCCAATGAATAAAATTCATGACATCGGAAAAAATGCATTGCATTCCATAGCTTCCGGGAGGAATTTTGGCCGCTTCCCGATTCATGAGATCGTAAGGATCCTGATGGGTTTCGACAGCCTCTTTTACTTCCATTTGACAGAAAGCATCCCGATACCAACGCATGATCAGGCCGGGATAAAATGCCAGTGCTTCATATTGCCAAAGCCCTGGGACTGCATGACAGTTCACCCGAACTCTGCAGTCGGCATCGGTCTTTACTTCGTTTGTATTAAATTCAAACTGCCAGAAACTTCCACCGAAAATAGCTCCCTGGTTTGGTTCTACCAAGCCCACACCAACACATCCGAGCTGTGCATCTCCGCCGCCGGTGACCACCGGCGTACCGGCAGCGAGACCGGTTTCTTCCGCGCATTTGGCAGAGACCTCGCCTACCCGGGTTCCACTCTCATAGACAGGAGGAAAAATGTCTGTTTTTAATTCGCATTTTTGTGCAATCTCAGGAAGCCACGCTCTTGTTTTCAGATCAAAAATTCCTGCTGTACAGCTGTTGGATGGTTCGGAGGTAAGAAGGCCCGTAAGTTTGGCTATGAGCCAGTCATTGAACATGGTAATGGTGGTAGTTTTTTCGTAAATATCAGGCAAGTGATTTTTTACCCAGAGCAGCCTGGGCAAAGCGCCTAAGGCGAAAGTCTGCCCTGAGGGAAGGTAAATTTCCTTTTCCAATTGCTCCGATATTTTTTTCAGTTGAATCACTTCTTCGTTGGATCTGGCGTCTACATTGGCGCAAGCCCAGATCTCCCGGCCGGCTTCGTCGTAAAGAACGATTCCCTCCCGCATACTGGTGGTGGCAATGCCGGCAATTTCTTCGGGATGAATGCCGCTTTCCCGTATGGCCTCCTTTAGGCATTTTGAGGCCAGATTCCAGTTATGTACCCAGTCAAAGTCCATGGATCCCGGATATCTGGGATCTTCTTTGTGTTCCCATTCGCGTTGGGCAACATACAGTTGATTGCCTTCTGTATCAAACAGTACCGCCCTGACGCTGCCTGTACCTGCATCAATAGCCATCAAATATTGTGCCATATTATCCTACCTCCTAAAATGATTTAGATTTCCAAGACCGCTTTGGCTGTTTCTTCATCTGTTATTAAAATGTTTATACAACCTGTTTTCAAAACTGCGTCAATGGCTTGCGCTTTATCGATTCCCCCTGCCACTGCAATGACGTTGGGGAATGTGCTCAAAACCTCCGGAGGAGTGCTGATCAGCTTATCGTGGATTGCAAGGTTTAGAACTTCACCGTCTTTATTGACAAAATAACCCAGAACATCACCCACTGCACTTTCCGCCTGCAATCTTAAAAGCTCATTGGCTGTCAGGTTCCCTTCCTTTACTACGGTAGCCTGCTCACTGACGGCACCGATGCCCACAATGGTAAAGCTGGCAAGATTGGATAAACCTAATACATCTTTTACGGAAGGTTCCTGCCGGATGGCCGCAGCCATTTCTGAAGTTGAGGCAAGCAGCGGGGCTGGAACGATATACCGTGCTGCAACAGAAGTGCCGCATAAAGAATTTACCGTATAATGTTTGACTCCGCCTGTGAGAGATACGAAAGAAATTTTGGAATCCTCGGGAAGTTCGAGATTTTGAAGTGTCCGGGACGTGGTGTCTCCAAATCCTACATTAATAAAAGCCCCCTCGGTGATATGGTCGCTCAGATACATGGCTGCCGCTCTGGCAACCGTTTCGTTTATATTATAAGAAATAGAAGGAACCAGAACGACTTCCTTTAAAGAATAACGTTCCTGGAGCCGGTTGTTGATTTCCGTTTGCTGATAAGCGTCAGCTCTTATTTTAAATTGTATCAATTTTTTTGCTCTGCCTTTTTCCAGCAGTTTGATGACTCTCATGCGGGAGATCCCCAATCGATCCGCAATGGCTTGCTGTGTCATATCTTCAATGTAATAACACCAGACCGCTTTGATCATTAAGGAATGTTCATAATCCATACTCATAAATTTATCTCCTGTTTTTACTCATTAAATAATGAAAAGTGGATTCGTTACAAATGTTTCGATTAAAATCAAAAGTTTAAATTTAACTCAATTATAAAACTTAAAGAAAACAGTGTCAACCTCTTTGTTTGAAATTAATGTAAGGAATAATAAAGCGAGTAATTAATAAATAAACAGCAATAGTTACTGTAAAATGTTATAAAAATATCGAAAATTACAGAAAAATGAGGAGTCGCGCCAGAATAATAATGCAAAATTATTTTTTCTGGGAAGCCATATTGACATTACTATAAAAAAGCATTATGATTCAAGTAGGTTGAAACAAAATATTCATACAAAAACTAATGTTTGATTTTTAAATCGAGTATTTCGACTTGTTATGGAGGATTCAGTTATGGGATTAAGCAATGATGACAGAACGCAAACTCCCGCTATCAGCATAAATGGCATCAGCAAGTCATTTGCTACCAACGTCGTACTTCGCAAAATAAATCTGGATGTATACCAAGGTGAAGTCGTAGCATTGATTGGAGGTAATGGAGCGGGGAAAAGTACCTTAATGAAAATATTGATGGGCATTTATCAGCCGGATGGAGGAGAAATCCATATTTCAGGTAAAAAAGTGAATCTTTGTTCTCCTTCTGCCGCATTGTCTAACGGTATTTATCTTGTACCTCAGGAACCGATGTTATTCCCGAATATGACGGTAGAAGAAAATATTGTTCTTGGATTTCAGGAAAAAAGGGCAGAACTGCGATTGCGTTTGGAAGCTTTAATTGAAAATCTTGGATGGGATCTGAAACTTGATCGAAAGGCTGAAAGCTTGTCCATTGCTGAGCAGCAGCTTGTGGAAATTTTGAGAGGGCTGCTTCGAAACTCTAAAATATTGATTTTGGATGAGCCCACATCAGCACTGACTTTTCATGAAATAGAATCACTCTTTAGAATCATAACGGATTTACATAGCAACGGTATCAGTATCTTTTATATTACCCATCGGCTTACGGAAGTTTTCGACATCGCCACCAGAGTCGTTGTATTGCGTGACGGACAGATTACCATGGAGGGTTCCGTGGGCCAATTCAATCAGGAAATGCTGATACAAGGTTTGCTGCCGACAAATTACGAACGAGCAGCTATTCGAAAAGAAGAAGCGGTATCTGACAAAAAGAGAAAATCAAAAAAACCAATGCTGGAAATTAAGGATTTCGGCGGATATGGATTTTCCAATGTCAATCTGGAGGTTTATCCCGGGGAGATTCTGGGATTGGCCGGAGTTGTAGGTGCCGGACGTACGGAGCTGGCGGTTACCATTTTCGGAAAGGATCTGGTGAAACAGGGTGCCGTGATTTTAGACGGGGAAGAGATCACAGGAAGAAAATCCAAACAGATTATAGAGAAAGGACTTATTTACGTCCCCGAGGACCGGCATCTCAACGGAATCTATTCGATGAGGGATGTGGAGGAAAACGTAACTTCGGGAGTCCTAGGACATTTAAACAAGTATTTTATAGATAGAAAGAAATCTCGTGAGCTTACGGACCGGTATATCAAAGACTTTAGAATCAAAGTGACGGGAAGGGACCAAATTACCGGATCTTTATCCGGCGGAAACCAGCAGAAAGTGGTGTTGGCAAAAGCCCTGGCCACAAATCCGAAAGTTGTTATTCTGGATGAACCTACCAGAGGAATCGACGCCGGAGCCAGAGGAGATGTCTATCGAATCATCCACGAACTGAAGCAGCAGGGAGTGGCCGTACTGCTTATCTCTTCCGATATCGAAGAAGTTATAGAGCTGTCTGATCGTGTGGCAGCCATGTACCAGGGCAGAATCAATCATACTTTTGAAGAAAACGAGATTACCGTTGACAATCTTATGTCCGCATCCTTCGGTGTATATCAAAAGGAGGAGACCGCATGAAAATAATTGCAGAAAAAATGGCCAAAACCCGTGAGCTGTTTACCGTAGCTTTCATGCTGCTGCTGTTTCTGATCACCGGACTGATCAATCCCAGCTTCCTGGCCGGAGATAATTTATTGCTTTGTTTTAATGGCAGTGTTATTTACATATTATTGGCCATCGGTGTATCCTTTGTCATTACAACCGGTGACATCGATGTTTCTGTAGGAGCAACCATGGGTTTTACCGCTGCGGTCTGTGCAACCTTGATACGAGACGGCAGTTCTCTGATGACAGCAGTGGTATCTGCCGTAGCAATCGGGGCTGTCATCGGGTTGATCAATGGATTGGGAGTGACGAAGCTTCGGATACCGGCAATTATTATGACATTGGGAATCAATGGAGTCGTTAGGGGTTCCATCTATGTATATACGCAGGGGAAATGGGTAGAAAATCTGCCGGCTGTATTTAAAAGTTATGGCCAAATCTCATTATTCGGTTTCGTAAATTTATTCCTGCTGGGTACCGTACTTATCGTAGTCGGAACTTATCTTTATCTTCATAGAGCAAGGAAAGGAAAATATTTCGCTGCCATCGGGGACAATATCGGCGGGGCTACGTTGATCGGAATACCGGTGGACCGGGTCAGGATCACAGCATTCGTGCTTTCCGGAGTCTTTGCTGCCATAGCCGGTGTGGTATTCGCCAGCAAAGTAGGATTTGTAACGCCTACTGCAGGCAATGGATATGAGATGAAAGCAATTGCGGCTTGTGTCCTTGGAGGCGTTAGCCTTACCGGAGGAGTGGGTTCTGTTATCGGTGCTATGTTTGGAGCGGTCATCATGTCCTCTATCAGCAGAATCCTGGTCTTTCTGCAATTTTCATCCAACTGGGATGATACCATTACAGGTATCCTGCTGATCATTATAGTCGTTGCAGACGCATTGATCCAGACACATCTGAAAGAAAAAGCCCGGAAAGAACGGCTGGCCGCAAGAGATTTGAAAGCGCAGAGTCATTTTGAGGAGAAGGAGGTTCTTGCAGGATGAGTACTTTAAAAAGCCTGGACTGGAAAAAAGGAATCCTTAGATGGGAAGCGGCGTTGATCCTGATACTCGTATTGGAAATCATCATCTTTGGATCCATCAATCCCCGCTTTCTGAAAGTTCCGGTATTGCTTGGCAGTATCAATGATTATATCAGCATTTGCATTATCGCCTTGTTTGCCACCATCGTCATGATAACCGGAGGAATCGATATTTCGGGCGGTGCCATTGTAGGTCTTACCTCTATGGTGCTGGGCCTGCTCTGGCAGGACGCTGGCCTGAATATATGGGCTGCTATGGGATTATGCCTGGTTACCGGTATTCTTTGCGGAGCGCTGAACGGCTTTCTGGTTTCCTATGTGGGCGTGCAGGCCATGGTCGTCACCTTGGGAGGCTTGTTCTTATACTCCGGATTGGCAGTAGTGCTATCCACTCTTTCCGTATCCAGTGCTTATGAAGGTATCAGCGGTTTTCCCGAAGCGTTTATAAGGATTGCCGGAGGCAAGGTTTTCGGTATCGTACCAAATCCATTTGTCATTTTTATAATACTTACTGTTATTGCTTATATTTTACTTCATAAATCACGTTTCGGAAGATACGTTTTCCTGGTGGGAGTGAATCCGAATGCAGCCGGGTTTTCCGGAATTAATTATAAATTAGTAGCCATGTTTACTTACATTTTTTCCGGATTAGCCGCTTCTGTAGCGGGAGTGGTTCTTACCAGTTATTTAGGCTCCTGCAGGGCAGACCTGGGAAGCGGACTTACCATGCCAATCGTCACGGCCGTTGTATTAGGAGGTACCGCCATTACAGGCGGAAAGGGAAGCATCGCAGGAACCGCACTTGCAGCCATCGTCATCGGATTATTGCGGTTTGGACTTCAAATGTCAGGGATGAGTACCCAGTATCTTGATATACCGGTAGGCTTGCTGCTGATTGTTGCAGTGGCAGCCAGAGGAGCCGGCGTTTATATGCACAGGATTCAATACAGCAGTAAAAAAGAAAAAAGCTGCCAAACGGAAACTTAATACCCTTGTTATTAAAATTATCGGCCAGATAATATTTAATAAAAATAATTGAGGAGAAAGAACTGAAAGGAGAGATTTTAATGCGTAAATTTTTAGTTATACTTCTTACCCTGTCCATGGTATTTTCCATGTTCGGATGCGGTGGCGGCACCGATGAAGTATCAGATGAAGGCACTGCAGAACCATCAGATATTTCTGTAGCTTTCATCCCTAAATTGACCGGAAACTCATTCTTTGAATCAGCGAATCTTGGGGCTCAGGACATAGCGGAAGAAGTAGGCTTTGAGTGTGCTTACACAGGAAATCCGGAAGCTTCCGTTGCAAACCAGGTTCAGGTAATCAACTCCGCAGTACAGCAGGGATTCAGTGCCCTCGCTATTTCATCCGTAACACCGGATGGACTCAACAATGCATTAAAGGCTGCCAAGGAAGCCGGACTGAAAATTGTATGTTGGGATTCCGACGTGCAGAACGATATGCGTTCCCTTCATGTAGCTCAAGGCACTCCGGAGCAGCTGGGTGAGATGCTGGTAGAGATGGCCGCCATGCAGATGAC
Source organism: Sinanaerobacter chloroacetimidivorans (assembly GCF_018128545.1). Taxonomy (GTDB): domain Bacteria; phylum Bacillota; class Clostridia; order Peptostreptococcales; family Anaerovoracaceae; genus Sinanaerobacter; species Sinanaerobacter chloroacetimidivorans. The sequence goes on from NZ_JAGSND010000008.1 coordinate 54,252, forward strand.
CGATGAACAAAAACAAAGTGCGAAATATTGCTGGCACTATTCCTCTGCCACTGTTACGGATCAGAATTCCTGGCAGGTAGCCGGTGAGAAGTACATAAAAGAAACCTATCCGGGCTGGGTAAATGTAGCTCCTGATAATTATTACAGCGGTCAGGATGCAGAAAAGGCAGTTTCCGTGGGAGAATCCATCCTGAAAACCTATCCGGATATCGATGCCATCATCTGTAATGATTCAACCGCTCTTCCGGGCCAGGCTCAGGCCGCCGAGAACCTTGGATTATCCGGTAAAGATGTGATTATCACTGGTTTCTGCACACCAAACGGCATGAGAGATTTCTGCAAAAATGGTACGGTTCCTGTATTCGGACTTTGGGATTGCAAGGTTCAGGGAGCGATGGGCGCTTATCTTGCCTACTGGCTCGCTGCAGGTAATGAATTCAAAGTTGGAGATACAATAGATATCCCCACCATTGGTGAAGTTGAAGTGCTGCCCAATACCGTGCTGGATCCAAAAGCCTATACGGCAGATGACTCCGGAGTCGTATTGCTGCCGGAAAGAACAATCTTTACCAAAGACAATATAGATGACTATAATTTCTAAACTATTTATCTGGTTCAATATCTAATAAAAATATAACGGGTATAGCTGTGGTCTTAATCCCACAGCTATCCTGCTAATTGATGAAAGAAGGAGGTTATTTATGGCGGATAAAGACGGAAATAAAATTGCAAAGAATTATCAGACAGATGTTGATTTTGCAAGAAAAGGCGGATTTTATGTAAAGGGTATGGAAGACGTTGATTGGGGGATGAAGACTCGTTTGGCGAAAATTTTCAGCCCTGTCAGCGGAAATACGGTAATGCTGGCTTTTGACCACGGTTATTTTATGGGCTCCACAGCCGGACTTGAGCGGCTGGATATTGCGATGCCACCGCTGATTCCTTACGTGGATGTGCTTATGGCAACCAGAGGTGCATTAAGAACCTGCATCCCACCGGAGTTTAACAAGGGAATCGCCCTTCGCTGCAGTGCCGGTTCCTCCATGATGGATGAAGATTTGTCCCATGAAGTAATCGCGGTGAATATTGAAGATGCTATCAGGATGAATGCTTCCTGCATGGCCATTCAAACCTTCATTGGAGCACCAGGCGAAAAATCCAGTATAGATAATCTCTGCAAGACCATCGATGCCGGAAATCGGTATGGGATACCTACGCTGGGGGTTGTGGCGGTAGGAAAGAATATGGAACGCACACCAGGTTTCTTTAAACTGGCAACCCGCATGCTTGCGGAATTTGGTGCTCAGATTATAAAGACTTACTACTGTGACGATTTTGAAGAGATAACGGCAGCCTGTCCGGTTCCTATCGTTGTGGCAGGAGGTAAAAAAGTTGCTGAAAAGGAAGCGTTGACCATGGCCTATCTCAGCATGCAGGGCGGAGCCAGAGGGCTCGATATGGGAAGGAACATCTTCCAAAGCGATTCGCCTGTGGGTATGGCAAAAGCGATAGGCGCTATTGTACATAATCAGGCAACTGTTGATGAAGCTTATGAAATTTATGTAACTGAAAAAAATCAGCCGAATAAATAAGTGAAATGGAAGAGGCTCGGCTGACGAAGAAAAGGAATGGTCGAAAAATGGATAAATACTTTATCTATGGCTCGGCCGTTTCTTTTTTTCTGTCAGGAATGATTGCAGCTTATTAGATAAAACCTATTTGATAAAATATGTTTAATAAACAGGATACAAGGTACATAGGTTATATAGGTGTATACCTATTTTCGTACTGGGGAGATTCTGGCATGGGGAAATTAGAATTAATCGTGATAGCACTTGGGCTTTCCATGGACGCTTTTGCAGTAGCCGTCAGCAAAGGTCTGTCCTTAAAGCATATGAAATATCGTTACGCAGTCATCACAGGCTGCTATTTCGGAGGATTCCAGGCCTTTATGCCGCTGTTGGGGTATCTCCTGGGTACGCAGTTTAAAGATTCCCTGACCTCCATTGATCATTGGATTGCTTTCATCCTGTTATCTGTCATCGGAATGAATATGGTACGAGAATCCGATAATGTTCATCCAAAAACAGATGAATCACTGAATGTAAAGGACATGACCATTCTATCACTGGCAACCAGCATGGATGCGCTGGCCATTGGTGTAACCTTTGCTTTTTTGCAGGTTCATATTGCAGAAGGCATTACCATTATCGGTATCACAACCTTTATTTTCTCTTTTATTGGTGTTAAAATAGGGAATATCTTTGGTTACCGTTTGAAATCAAATGCAGAACTGGCTGGAGGCATCATTCTGATCATCATGGGAATTAAAATACTTTTTGAACATCTTGGCGTAATTCGCTTTTAGAATCTTAAAAGCAGAACATACTAAGAATGCAGATTTATAATATATAAATCACACGGGAAAACAGATAATCAAAGAGGTAAAAAAATGGTCGAAAAAAAGATGCTGCTCTATTTTTTTTGTTTTATAATAGTACTGGCTCCCTGGTTGTTTCTGCTTGAAGTATTTCCGGTTCCCTATTATAAAATCAATGTCGGGAATGAAGTGATTTTGGAAGTTACCATGCTTTTGGCTGTATTTTTTCAGATCATTTTTTTAAGAAAAGAACTGGTTCATTTGAATCCAAAAGTGATCAGTATCAGAGAAAATAAAAAGAATGGAAGTAAAAATAAGAAAAAAAGCGGCAGTAGTCATGCAAGGAGAGCAGAAAAGTGCAAGAACTCCAGAGTTATTGTAAAACTGCTGCTGACAGGTTCTGTAATTACCTTCGTTTTACTGGGTATCATTTTGATTGTGATAGGGATATCATTCCTTTTATAATATCGGAAGGGAAAATAAAATCGATGAAACAAGAATTTACAGCGGTCATAAAACAGCATGAAGGAATCAATGGCGCCTATGTTGAAATTCCTTTTGATGTCCCGGCTGTATTTGGTGCAAAAAGAGTAAAAGTGATTGCAACCTTTGACGGCTATGAATATCAAGGCTCAATCGTGTCAATGGGAGGCTGCTTTCTGATTGGAATGACACAACAGATCAGAAAAGAAATCAACAAAACCTTTGGAAATGAAGTTTTTGTTACCATAGAAAAGGATGAATCGGAAAGAAAGGCCGATCTGCCTGAGGATTTCCGCTCAGAACTTCTGAAAAACTCAGGAGCCTTTGAATTTTGGACTACACTATCTTTTTCCAATCAAAGAAAATATACAGATTGGATTACTTCAGCAAAAAAAGTTGAAACAAGATTGTCAAGGATTGAAAAAGCCATCAGTATGCTATCAGAAAGAGAGGTAAGATAATGCTGAATTTTGATTATCAGAACAGAACACGGATTATTTTTGGGAAGGACAAGCAGAAGGAAATTGGTGCATTCATAAAGCCCTATGCGAACAAAGTGCTTTTTCACTATGGAGGTCAGAGTATTAAAAAAAGCGGACTCTATCAGGAAGTGGTCGATTCTCTGAATCGTGAAAATATAGAGTTTGTTGAGCTGCCAGGCGTTCAGCCGAATCCAAGGCTTTCCCTTGTCTATGAAGGAATTCGGCTATGCAGGGAAAACGGGATTGAATTTATTCTCGCAGTGGGCGGCGGCAGTGTGTTGGACTCCTCAAAGGCTATTGCGCTGGGAGTTCCTTATGACGGAGATGTATGGGATTATTATCTGACCCGGAAAGAAGCCGATAAAGTTCTTGATGTAGCCACCATCCTGACTTTGCCGGCCACCGGAAGTGAGTCCAGTGACAGTTCGGTAATTACCAATGAAGAGGCTCAGCTGAAGCTGGGATATGGAAGCGATAAAATCAGGCCGTTGTTCAGCGTTATGAATCCGGAACTGTTCTTTACCTTGCCGAAACACCAGATGGCTAATGGTGCCTGTGATATGATGAGCCATATCATGGAACGCTATTTTACCAATACTCTTCATACCGATGTAACGGACGGGCTCTGTGAAAGCACTCTCAAAGCGATTATGAAAAATGCCCTGATTCTGAAAGATGATATGCAGAATTATGACGCCTGGGCGGAAGTGTCCTTTGCAGGATCCATTGCCCATAATGGACTTCTGGGTCTGGGGAGAATGCAGGATTGGGCTTGCCACAAAATGGAACATGAGCTCAGTGCTATTTATGATGTCGCTCACGGAGCAGGATTAGCGGCAGTAACACCCTCCTGGATGAGATCTGTGTATCAGGAAAACATAGGCATGTTTCTGCAGTTTGCCGTAAATGTGATGGGCGTGGAAGCCTCTTTCAGAGATCCGGATGCAGCTGTACTGGAAGGCATCAGAAGATTGGAACAATTTTTTGCTGACCTGGGTCTTCCTGTTACGCTGACAGAACTTGGAATTGAGGAAAAAGATTATGAGCGAATGGCAAAAAAGGCCACCTGGTTTGACAGAGGTCCCGAACGACCCATTGGCGGCTTAAAAAAGCTTTATTGGCAGGACGTTCTTCAAATCTATAAGATGGCTAAATAAAACAGACAAAGCCCCCGCCTTGTGTTGTGGTGTGATACCACAATGCAAGGTCTATTTTTTTGATTTTCCCTTCATCTAAAATCTCAATCACCGCATTCTTTTCATCTCCGGTTGAATCTATGGAAATGACGGTAACCCAGTGCCAGCGATCTAAATTTTCTTCACATCCATTGCAAAGATTCAGAAAAGCCACCGGGATATTTTTTATCAGAGCTTTTTCAATAAAATCAATCATCTCTTGAAGGGGCGGGCGCAATGTTTTTTCTTCAGGGATATCACAAAACTCGTAGCCTATGGGGAATTCTTTCGCTTCAGCATATGCCAAAACCCGATCGTAAAATAGCTTTGTGGTAGGAATTCCCATTTCTGTGGGCGTTACATACTCCCAAATTTCTTCCATGAAGGACAGACATTTTGATTTAGAACTGATATCATGGACAAGATCCGGTTTTTCGGAATGCAAGTAAGTGATTATATTGCAGGCTACGGATGGCCCGCAGCCGGAACGGCGCTGCCATTCAGAGGTGTACCATTCCTGATTGCATCCATAGTAGGCGTTCTCGTTGTTTTCATCCAAAACTTTAAAGATATCTATATTAGATAAGCTAATTTTCATGATTCTATCACCTTACATCTATAACTGCAAATAAACAATAAAAATCTTCTCCATGTAGTATATGTATCAAGTTTGCACTTGTCAACCGGGACCCCGGAGAAACAGCAGCATGAAAAAATAAAAAAGTGGAAATGACAGAATAATATAAAACTGTCAGGAAAGGATAAGACCTTTTCTGACAGTAAAGCATGAAACCTATAGGGTTTTATAAGCAGGGTTTGAGAGAGTTATTCCGGATTCTGCCCGTTTATGATCCACTGGGCAACTTGTACCGTTCTCTTTGCCTGGTGATGTACTGCCTCCTTCACATCCTCCACCATTCTTCCGTCTTGGCCCTGCGTAACGGATGTCCCGTATGGATTGCCGCCACCCTTGAATATAGATGCATCTGTATAACCGGGGGGTACAATAATGGCACCCCAATGCATCATGGAAGTGTAGAGAGAGTGAATGGTTGCCTCCTGTCCTCCATGTGGATTTTGGGCTGAGGACATGGCACTTACCACTTTGTTCATCAATTTTCCTTTGGCCCATAAACCTCCTTGCAAATCAATAAATTGTTTCATTTGTGAAGCAACATTTCCAAAACGTGTCGGCACGCTGAAAATGATGGCATCAGCCCATTCGAGATCTTCAGATCCGGCCTCCTGAACGTCTTTGGTGGACTCTGTATTTGCTTTCCAAGCCGGATTTTTTTCGATTACAGATTCCGGTGCCAGTTCCTTAACCTTTAGAAGTCTTACTTCTGCTCCGACGGATTTTCCGGCATTAGCCGCCCATTCTGCTAACTGATGGTTGATCCCGGTCATACTGTAATAAATAACAGCTAGTTTTACAGCTTTCATAAATTGATCTCCTTTCACCTTCTATTATCTTATCCTATCTTGCTCAACTGATCACGATTACGTAACAAATAACAACCCTTTTGTACTAATTAATTACCCTTTTGCACATCTATTAATCAAATAGTTCCGTTATTTTGTGAGGAAAACGTAAAAACCCTCTTGCTTTCAAGTTGGGTTTGATTTATAGTAGAGGTGTTAGCACTCTTGTCAGATGAGTGCTAATGCCTAGATTTTGATTCGTATACAGCAGAAAATTTCAAGGGAGGGAGATAACATGGCAAAAAAGCAATTTAAAGCAGAGTCAAAGAGGTTGCTGGATCTGATGATTCACTCTATTTACACCCATAAGGAGATTTTTTTAAGAGAGTTGATCTCCAATGCAAGTGATGCTATAGACAAGCTTTATTATCGCAGTCTGACCGAAAATAATACAGGCCTTTCCAGAGAGGACTTTGAGATCCGGCTTGATATCAATTCGGAAGAGAGAATCTTAACCATTTCGGATAACGGCATCGGCATGACCAGGGAAGAATTGGAATCCAACCTGGGAACCATTGCAAGGAGCGGATCTCTTGCATTTAAGAAGGAAAAGGAAGCCAAGGATGAGATTGATATTATCGGCCAGTTCGGGGTTGGCTTTTATTCCTCATTTATGGTGAGCAGCAACGTTACCGTAATCAGTAAGGCCTATGGGGAAGAACAAGCTTACATGTGGGAATCAACGGGTTCGGATGGATATACCCTTACGGAATGTGACAAGCCCAATTATGGAACCGAGATTATCTTAAAAATAAAAGAGAATCATGAAGATGAAAATTATGATGAATTTTTACAGGAATATAAAATAAGAGGTCTTGTTAAGAAGTATTCCGATTATATCCGCTATCCGATTAAAATGAATACCCAGCAGCGAAAGCTGAAAGAAGGTACGGAAGATGAGTATGAGACTGTTATAGAAGATCAGACCTTAAACAGCATGGTTCCCATCTGGCGGAAAAATAAAAACGAAATTAGCACAGAGGAATATCATCACTTCTATCAGGAAAAATTTTATGACTTTTCCGATCCCGCCAAAGTGATTCACACCAATGTGGAAGGGGTATCCACTTACAATGCGCTGCTTTATATTCCGGGGAAAGCGCCTTATAATTACTATACAAAAGAATATGAAAAGGGCCTGCAGCTCTATTCCAGCGGTGTATTGATCATGGATAAGTGTGCGGATCTCTTGCCTGATTATTTCAGCTTTGTGAAGGGACTTGTGGATTCGCAGGATTTATCCCTGAACATTTCCAGGGAAATGCTGCAGCATGACAGGCAATTGAAAGCCATTGCATCCAGGCTGGAGAAAAAAATCAAAAGTGAGCTGCTGGAAATGCAGAAGACGGAACGAGAAAAATATGAGGATTTCTTCAAAAATTTTGGCCTTCAGCTGAAATACGGCCTTTACGACAGATTTGGGGCGAATAAGGAAATGCTTCAGGATTTGGTTCTGTTCTATTCTTCTACCGAGAATAAACCGGTGACGCTATCGGAATATGTTTCTCGTATGAAGCTGGATCAAAAATATATTTACTATGCCTGCGGGGATTCTGTGGAAAGGATCGAGAGGCTTCCTCAGACAGAGATGCTGAAGGATAAGGGATTCGAAATCCTCTATTTCACTGATGATATCGATGAATTTGCAATCCGGATGCTGCATGAGTTCGACGGAAAAGAATTCCGGTCCGTATCCAGCGATGATCTTGGATTTGAAGAGAGCGAAACGGATAAAGAAGCCGCCCGGAAGGAAGCGGAGGACTATCAGGATATGTTTGCTTTTATGAAGGAAACCCTTGGGGATAAGGTAAGCGAAGTAAGACTGTCCCAAAGATTAAAGACGCATCCTGTCTGCCTGGCCAGCAGCGGCGGTCTGTCCATTGAAATGGAAAAGATTCTGAATGCCATGCCCAATGACGAAAAAGTAAAGGCTGAAAAGGTGCTCGAGATCAACGCAGGCCATCAGGTTTTACAAGCACTGAAAAAGGCATATGAAAGCGATAAAGAAAAAGCGGGAAAATACACTGAACTGCTCTATAACCAGGCTCTGCTGATCGAAGGAGTTCCTATAGAGGATCCTGTTGCCTTTTCCAATGCAATCTGTGATTTAATCATCTGATAGAATCCCTATACAAAAGAACTTATAGCAGCCGTTCCGGGCAGGTTTTCAGGAAATTCGGTATAGATAGAATTTTCAAGTGACACTGTCCGTAACGGCTGTTTAACATAATCTTTGCTCCAGGAATATTATAAATTATATCTGTCGTTGCAAGTTTCTGCTTGGAACAGCGGACATGAAAATAAACGAACTGGAGTGAAGCAAAAGATGAGAGCATTCAAACATCTTTCCCATGTCTTTGATTCGGCGCTGGAGATCCCTATAGACGATTCATCCAGAATCGTTCTTATGAGCGACTGTCACCGGGGGGATGGCAGCGGTGCAGACGATTTTTCAAAAAATGAGAATATCTATTACGGTGCATTGTCTCACTATTATAATGAAGATTACACCTATATAGAGCTTGGCGACGGAGATGAACTCTGGGAAAATAAAAGAATAAACGATATCATAAATGCCCATAGGGACGTATTCAAGCTCCTCCTGAAATTCTACCGGGATAAGCGGCTTTATTTTATTTTTGGGAATCATGATATCGTTAAGAAAAATGTAAATTATGTAAAAACCAATTTATACCGATATTTTGATAAACGGGAAAAAGAATTTCAGCCATTGTTTGAAAATATTACGATCCATGAAGGGTTGGTTCTAAGATATAAGGACACGGATAATAAAATTTTGCTAATTCACGGACATCAGGTAGATTTTCTAAACAATGAATTGTGGAGGCTAAGCCGTTTTTTAGTCCGATATCTATGGAGACCCTTGGAGCTCTTTGGAATTCAAAATCCTACAAGTCCTGCGGAAAACCAGGAAAAGAAAGAAACGGTGAGCAGGAAACTTTCGGAATGGGTAAGCAAAGAAAAGCATGGCATGGTAGCAGGTCATAATCATCGCCCTAAATTCGCCGGGCAAAAGGATGCGCCTTACTTTAATGATGGGAGTTGTGTTCACCCTCAGTTTATTACAGCCATTGAAATTGTTAACGGCAGCATTCTGTTGGTAAAATGGGGAATTAAAACGAAGGCGGACGGGACTTTGTATATCGGTAAAGAGGTAATTGCCGGCCCCAGCAAACTGACGGAATATACGGATCGGTTGTAGGTTTCAAATACCGGTTTGGTGAGCGAAATGGATTCCATTCTACGCTCTGATGAAAAGATACAAATCGTATATTTCACAGGAGCCGGAGGCTCGGTCAGAGTTGCTTCTGCATTTGCCTGTTCTTTTTCACAAAAGGGATATGAAGTCTTCATCCTTCCATTAGATCAACAAAGCTGCGAATATCAGGAAAAACCCACAATAGAGCATACCGTAGGACTTTTAGTTTTGATCAGTCCCTTTCATGCATTTGATGCCCCGTCTACTATGTGCAGCTGGATTTCCGGCTTGAAAGGAAATAAGGAAATCCCTACGGCGGTGATCACCGTTTCCGTAGCAGGACAAATTTGGCTGAATACAGCCGGCAGGGCAAATTGCATAAAGACCCTGGAAGAAAAGGGCTGCATTACTTTTTATGAACGTATGCTTCTGATGCCTGCCAGTATTTTTACTCCTGGAAAGGCTGAATCTGCAGCAAAATTGCTGCAAGTTCTCCCCTTAAAAGCAGAGCACAGTGTCGCTGAAATTCTTGGAGGTAATGTTAGAAGGCCAGGAAAGACTAAACTTTTTTTCCTAGGAATAAAAAAGTATTTGAAAAATATCAATGTTTAGAATCAGGGCTTCCGTTTAGAGGAGCAAGCTACACGAATACAACAAGTTTTCATAAAAAATATCGTGCCAAATGACACGATATTTTTTATATTTGAACTTTTTAATTATAAATGACCATTCTTTAAGCGAATTTCTTTATTGACGAAATAAGCTTCTCATAGTATAATTCCTTTAAATAATTGCGAATATATGCAAATAGTAAAGTAAAAAGATAGTAAAGGTATATATATGAATAATCAAAAAATTCTATATCAGATGCACGCGGATTTCTGTAAATTTATGAGTAATGCACTAAGAATAGAAATTCTTTTTCTTTTAGGCAATAAAGAGATGTGCGTTGAGGATCTAGCTTCAGCAATGGATGCGAAATTACCCAATGTATCGCAACATCTGGCGATAATGAGAGAAAAAGGCATCGTAAAAGTTAGACGTGAAGGTAACAGAATGTATTACAGCTTATCAAATCCTAAAACCCTTAAAGCTTGTAACATTATGAGAGAAGCGATGATTGAGGAAATGAAAAAAAATATAGGATTGGTAAGTGAATTTACGGAGGAAATAAATGAAATATAGAGAATCGGGTATGCCACCGGAAGACCTGTGGGATACATTTTTTACACCGGCTGAGATACTTGAAAAACTAGGTGTTGATGAGAAAATAAATACTTTGGTAGATGTTGGCTGCGGATATGGTACTTTCTTAATTCCGGCTGCAGAACTTGTTGGCGGAAAAGTAATAGGCATAGATATAGATGATGACATGATCAAAGCTTGTAAAGATAAAATACAAGATTATAACGTTCCTTTTGTGGAATTAATTTATGGTGACATAATGACCGATGAGACTATGAATTTTTTAAGTGATTATATCGGTAAAATAGATTATATTTCCCTGTTTAATATTTTACATTGTGAGGAACCGTTATTACTTCTAAAAAAGGGATATGAAATTTTAAATGATAAAGGCAAAATTGGAGTTATACATTGGAAAAGCGAAGAAACACCAAGAGGTCCTTCCATAGAAATCAGACCAAAGCCTGAAATGATTATTCATTGGGCTTTACAAGCAGGATTTACATTGGAGCAGCAATTAGAACTTCCGCCATATCATTTTGGTTTGGTATTTAAAAAATGAAAAAGTAAAGGAGTAATGAAAAAATGAAGGCAGGTTTAATAAGATGTTTACAGACAGAGGATATGTGCCCTGCAACTACATGTTTAAAGGTAATGAGTACGAAGAAACTCGCTTTTGAGGGTATTGAAGAGGATATTGAAGTAGTTGGAGTTAATACTTGCGGAGGTTGTCCGGGTAAAAAAGCAGCAACTAGAGCTGAAGAAATGGTAAAACGAGGAGCAGACACAATCGTATTAGCTTCCTGTATAACAAAAGGTACGCCAATTGGATTTGCTTGCCCCCATGCTGAACAGATGAAAGCTGCAATCAAGAGAAAAGTGGGAGAAGACATTACAATTATCGATTACACTCACTAATCGCTTACATAATGAATAATGTATAAAAAAATCATGCAATCTGAAGTGCACCCCAAATGTTAGACGCATTTGGAGGTGCATTTTTTATTTGGTTTTATACTTGTATTGTAACGAACGTTACATTATAATGATATTAATGTAACGGATATTACAAATAGAATGAACGAGGTAATAAGATGGAAAAAAGAAGATGGATCACCATGAATTATAACCTGCCTACAGAACCTTCAAGGCATCGGGTGGCCGCTTGGAGAGCCTTGAAAAAGCTGGGTGCCGTTAATGTACAGCAATCCATGTGGGTATTGGCCTATAATGAAAAGAACTATTCCTCTCTGGAGAAAATAGCATCGGATATTGAAAATAATCGGGGAGAAGCGTTATTATTGGATTGTGTTTTCTTTGAGAAAAAACATGAGGATCGGGTGATTTCGCTTTTTCATGCGGTACGGGATGAAGAATATCAGGAATTGATCAATGAATGTGTCAAGTACTTAAAAGAATTGGAAAAGGAAATTAGTATTGAAAAGTTTACCTTTGCCGAATTGGAGGAAGAAGAGGAGGAGCTGACGAAGCTCCTGGCCTGGTATGATAAAATTGCTGAAAGGGATTTGTTCGGTGCCCCGGAGTCTGATTCGGCTAAGGAGAAGCTGCTGGAGATCAAACAGGCTTTTGATGAATACAGCACGCTGGTTTACCAGCACAACAGCAAAGAATCCAATTGATTCGGAGGAAGATATGTTCGACAGGAAACAAAACAGTAGCAGAATTCTGGGAATCGAAAAGAATATCTTTTTTATAGGTATAACCAGTTTTTTGACAGACACGACTACAAAAATGATATATGCCGTAATGCCTCTGTTTTTAATGAGCCTTGGAGCTTCGAAAACGGAACTTTCCCTGATCGAGGGCATAGCTGAAAGTTCGGCATCCCTGCTGAAGGCATTATCCGGGTGGTGGAGCGATAAAATCGGGAAAAATAAACCCTTTATGATACTGGGTTATGCATTTACCGCGCTGTTGTCGCCATTGTTTGCTTTCACCGCAACTCCATTGCAGGTTCTCCTCATAAGGTTTACCGAAAGAGTGGGAAAAGGGATTCGTACCGCGCCTAGAGACAGTCTTATTGCAGGTTCTGCTGAAACAGGCGGCAGGGGGAAAAGCTTCGGATTTCACAAGGCTATGGATAACAGCGGGGCCATCCTGGGCCCTCTGGCAGCCTTTGGTATTTTAATGCTGTTTCCGAAAGCTTATTCCAAAGTATTTTTCATTGCGGCAATTCCCAGTTTGCTGGGCCTATTGACGCTAATCGTATTTGTAAAAGAAGCAAAGAAAGAAAAAAAAGACAAGCTGGAGAGGATCAAGGTAAGTGATTTTCATAAGGATTACTATCTCTTTCTCGGAATCGTGTTTCTGTTTACACTTGGGAATTCAACGGATGCATTGCTTCTTGTAAAAGCCTGCGACATCGGAATAGAGGAGACGTTTATCCCTGTCCTGTACCTGGTTTTCAATTCGGTGTCTGTTTTATGCTCTGTTCCGGCAGGCATGCTTTCAGATAAAATCGGACGGGAAAGGATCATCATTTTCGGATTTCTGCTATATTCAGCAATTTATCTTGGATTTGGCAAAACAAGCAGCCCTTCCGTAGTGATCCTTCTCTTTGCATTTTATGGACTTTACAGTGCCGCTACCGACGGCGTCCAAAAGGCATTGGTTTCCGACTTGATTCCGGAGAATAAAAGAGGAACCGGATTGGGTCTCTATAATTGTATTTTAGGCTTCACCTTATTGCCTGCCAGTCTGATAGCCGGATTTTTATATGACCATATCAATAATTCCGCTCCCTTTTATTTTGGTGCAGCAATGTCATTTGCCGCCTCTGTCCTGCTGTATGGATTCTATAAGAAAAGAAACGGCAAATGATTCCTCCTGCCTGCTGAAAGGACTTCAAGTATCATTCTTGCCGCCGGAAGCATAAACTATAGCACATCGGGAAATTGACAAAAAGGAGGAAAATTTCCATGATTCAAGAAACGGTGCAACTAATGGGAGAAACACTGTCCCAGCAGCCTGCTGCCTGTGCAAATATAACCGGAAGCTCAGAACTTCCAGATCTGACGGGTAACGTATTTCTTTATCCGTTTTTGGAAGGAACGTTAGTGGTGGCTGATGTTGCCGGGATCCCTTTTTCAGGTTTTTATGGTTTTCATATTCATCAGCATGGGCCTTGTGTAATGGGGGAAGGGTATACCGGATATCATGATGTAGGCGGCCACTATAGCCCTACGGAGCAGCCTCATCCCTACCATGCAGGTGACCTTCCAGTACTTATGGCTTACAACGGTCATGCTTTTATGGTGGTATATTCCGACCGGTTCGTTCCGGATGAAGTCATCGGCCGTGCAATGATTATCCACGAATGGCCGGATGATTATCATACCCAGCCAACAGGCGACTCAGGAGCCCCGATCGCATGCGGAACCTTCTATCCCTGCGAGGCTCAAGTAGGTCCCTTATTACCCTAAAGTAAAAATCCCGAAGCTGGATCTATTCTTCGGGATTTTCTTTCTGTTTTATCTTCGCCATCCTTTCCTGATAGGAAAGGATATTCTTTCTGGAGACAAGCCTTTTGCAGGTGTTGCACATATATCCTACCGCACCGCAGCCCGAAAGACGCTCCAGTTTGTCAAAACATTTTGGGCAATAGTAATCTTCCATATCCGCTCCTTTCTTATGGAACAATATTTTGTTCCATAAAGTCTAATGAGTAATACAGCAATGCTGGATTTTAACGGCTTTGTTCATTATACCATACAAACATAACAATCAAACAAAAATCCCAGCTGCATTTGGGAATGAATTTACGTTATGATGGGTAAAACTAGAGAAGAGGTTCAGGTCACGGCGGTCAAGCTGGATAAGACGGAAAATATGATGAAAGACGAAAAAAGAAATACGATATCGTGAGCGAATCTGAAAAATAGAAAGAGAAAGCGGGGTTACAAAAGTGAAGTTGAGAATGAAAAAGAAATTCGGCAGGCGTATTATGATCTGCATTGGAATACTGACGTTGCCTGGTATGCTGTTTGGCTGTTCCGGCAGCAACAGCAACGATCCGGATCCGTTGCCGGAGGAAAAGGCTTCGATTCAGGATTATTTTCCCATGCTGGAAAATGTCCGATATGTTTATGAAGGAAAAGGCAATGAATACGCCACTTATGAAACCTATACGGAATATACTTTCGGGGATAAAATGCAGCAACGAGTGGAGAATGGCGGAACTGTGGTAAATCAAGTCTATCAGGTTACGGAAGAGAAAGTTACCAGATTGCTTGCAAGGGGTGAAACCTATTATCGTGAGAATATGCTGGAAAAGGGAGACATGGAAGAAGTTCTGTTGATGGAGCCGCTGGAGGTAGGTACGACCTGGTCTCTGAAGGATGGCAGGGAAAGAACCATTACCAGTCTGGATTCAAAAGTTGAGACACCGTCCGGATCCTATAAGGCCATTGAAGTGATTACGGAGAGTAAAGATTCCACCACCACGGATTATTATGCAAAGGGTGTTGGTCTGGTAAAATCCGTTTTTGCATCCAACGGAGTAGAAATCAGTTCTTCATTGAAAGAAATGGAAGCCGATACGGACCGGGTGGAAATGGTATCCTTCTATTATCCCAATATAGAGGAAGATAAAATATATTATATTAATAAAGAGGTTTCTTTTAAAACCAATGATGTTACAAGCGATGTACTGGAAAAAGAATACAAGGAATCTGTAGATCAGACGCTGGGGGTGGTAATTCCCGAAGAGACCAGGATCAATGAGCTTTATCTTGACGAGAATAATAAAGTAAGGATTGATTTAAGCACTGGTTTTGTGCAGGCTATCAATGCAGGAGGCGGCTATGAATCCATGATCCTGCAAAGTATTGCCAATACATTTGGACATTACTACAATGCAGAGGAAGTGATCATTACCATAGACAAAAAACCATATGAATCAGGCCATTTATCCATGAAAGAAGACCAATCCGTAACTGTTGACTTTGAGAATGCGGTGGAATTCAGATAAAAAACTGGCGGCATACCAAATTCAATGATGGAAATTGAAACCGGATAATGATGAAAAGCGCTTGCTGAAAGGCAAGCGCTATTTTATACTATTATTAACGTTTAGGCCAACAGTTGATGATATTACAGTCACATGACCGTCGTCTGCAACAATCATGTCTGTTGAAACAATCATGACGTCTGTTGCAACTGCTGCCTGCAACGAAACCTAACAGCAATGGGAGAATACAATACATTGCGCTAACCTCCATTCGTTGTTAATTTAATATATGCGGTTTGATACAAAAAGGAGTTAGAAGCCCATGAAAAAAATTGCGGTTGTGTATCGTTCCAAATCCGGTTTTACAGAAAAATATGCGAAATGGATTGCCGGATCTACTGGAGCCGACCTGATGGAAGGCAGTAAGATCAAGCCGGAAGATCTGGTGCCCTATGACATTATCGTCTATGGAGGAGGCCTTTATGTAGGCGGAATTTATGGTCTGAAATTAATTACCGATCATGACGAGCTGCTTCGGGATAAACATATCATTGTTTTTTGTCAGGGTGCTACTCCGGTTCGGCCTGAAATAAGAGATGAGGTAAAAAAGAAAAACTTTACGTCTGAACAGCAGGAAAGGATCGCTTTTTATATGCTGCGAGGGGGCTTTGATTATAAAAAATTAGGTCTGGTGGATAAAGTTTTGATGAACATTCTTAAATTCAAGTTAAAGAGAAAAGAAAAACCGTCAGCGGATGAAAGGGGGATGCTTGCAGCATATTCTCATCCTGTTGACTTTACCGATGAAAAAAATATACAGTCAATATTAAATACCATTGGAGATTATATTCGTGAATAAGGGGAAAGATCCGGTTTTTATCAGATTTATAAAAGGATTTATTATAGGGGCATCCATGCTGGTTCCGGGAGCGAGCGGCGGTACTATGGCAGTGATTCTGGGAATCTATGATGAATTGATCCATGCTGTCAGTTCTTTAGGCAGAAATCTAAAATTCAATGTAGTGATTCTTGGGCAATATGTTGCCGCAGGCATCCTGGGAATTGTATTGCTGTCAGGACCTATGCTGACGGCACTGAACTTGTGGAATAAGCCTATGATGTTTCTGTTTATGGGAGCGATTATTGCAAGTATTCCCCCTCTCTATAGAAGAGTAAGAGTATCAAGAATAAGGCCCGTTAATATCGCCGTATGCGGTATCGGAGCTCTGTTGGGTGTACTGACCATGCTGCTCCCCAAGGACTTATTTCAATTTAGTGAAGGCTTCCATTTGACGAATTTTCTAGCTCTTACTATGGCTGGGATCATTATTGCGGTGGCGCTGGTGCTGCCGGGAATCAGCGCCTCCTATATTCTGCTGATGCTGGGGATGTATGATATCACCTTACTGGCCATCAGGGAATGGAACCTGTCCTATCTGCTTCCTGTGGCACTCGGACTTATGGCCGGTACCTATCTTTGCGCCGGCATATTGGAACGGGAGATGAAACGGCATCCTCAATTCACTTTCATGCTGATCATCGGATTTATGATCGGTTCTCTGATTGAAGTCTTCCCTGGGATTCCCGACAGAAATGAAATCATCCCATGTATCGCTACGTTTTTGCTGGGGTTCTTTGTTATCCTGTGGGTGGGAAGCACCGGTAAAAAAACCGGTAACAAATCAAAAAAGAGGAAATAAACATATATCGACTGTCAGTATAGGATTAAAATTGCAGAACATCAGGAAGAGTTTGAATTGATTCACCGGTTAAACTATAAGACCTTTGCGGAAGAAATCCCGCAGCATCCCTCAAATGGCAGACAACTTCTGGTCGATAAATTTCATCAGGAGAACACCTATATCATTGCTATGGATGGAGATAAACTGGGTCTGAAGAAGCTAAAAGTCTTCGGTTAGCAATTTTCCTATTGTATTCACATCTTCTTCCATTGTCAGCGGCTTCACCGCAGGACCCTCGATGACCTTTCCTTCGTATGTGAATCTGGATCCATGGCAGGGACAATCCCAGGTTCTTTCCGCATCATTCCAATTCAATTCACATCCCATATGAGTACAGGTGGTATTGACAACATACAGAATACCATCTTCGTCACGGTAGGCACCGGCTCTTTTTCCGTAAAGTTCAATGACCTTTCCTTCACCCGGCTGAATATCCACGTCATCTTTCGGATTGGATTTTATTTTTCCGCCGATAAGTTTCTCTGCTACATTGAAATTTTCTACTACAAAATTGATAGCAGATGCCGCCATGGTCTGCCTGGATGGATTATAGACATCCTTCCAAGGACTGTCGCCTTTTACAATGAGATCTCTTATCAGCATGGAAGAAGCCATACTGTTTGTCATTCCCCATTTTTTGAATCCTGTAATGATATATAGATTCGGCGTTTTCGATGTGAACTGGCCGACATAAGGCAGTCCGTCCAACGTCATGCAATCCTGAGTAGACCATCGATAAGGCATGTTTTCTATGGTAAAGTAGGTGTTTGCATAGTCAATTAGGGCATGATAATGTTTTGTGGTATTTCCATCCTGCCCGCATTTGTGTTCGTCTCCTCCCACAAGGATTAATTCTCCGTTGTTATAGGGCTGACTCCGAAAAGATCGCGCCGGTTCTTCCACGTTGATATACATGCCTCCGGGGTATTTTTCCCTGGCTTGGATTCCGATGACATAGGACTTTTCCTGATAGATCCTGGTAAAATACATACCGTGCTTATTGTAGATGGGATAGTGAGTTGCTATAATCACCTTTTCAGCCGTTACTTTTATGCCGTTTTCCGTTGTAAGGATGAAATTCTCACCCTCTTCAATATCGACAACTCTGGTATGCTCATGAATTTTACCCCCCAGTTTGACGTATTCTTCGGCCAGCGGGAAAACATATTTCAACGGATGAAATTGGGCCTGATCATCAAACCGGACGGCAGCCTTTACCGGAAATGGGAATGGGAGCTCATCAACATAGGCAGCTTTTATTCCGAGACTGGAAGCGACGGAAACCTCCTCCATAACATCTCTGATGTTCTCGTCTCTTTGTGTATAGGCAAAAGCAGATTGCGGGATATAGTCGCAATCAATCTGCAGCTTATCGATGACTTTTTTTATTTCTTTTATCGCGGTTTCATTTGCATCCGCGTATTGCTGCGCCAGTTCCTGACTCATCTGATTTTTTATTTTATGATAAATCAATTCGTGCTGGGATGTTATCTTTGCCGTGGTATGGCCAGTGGTATTTCCGGCTATACGGCCGGCTTCCAGGATCATCGTATCCACGCCTGCCTGAGCCAGAAGATAGCCGCAGGTAATTCCGGCGATACCGCCGCCTATAATTACGGTTTGTATTTTTCGTTCTTCCTCAAGTTTAGGATAATTGTCGCCGTCTGCCGATGCTAACCAATAGGATTCGGGTAAACTTTTAAAATTTTTGATTTCTTCTAATTTCATTTTATTTCTCCCAATCTTTACGAAATAAGATATCTATGAACGCAAGCCAATGAGATGCAGCGTTTCACGATTTATGGTATAATATATTCTCTACATTTACAGGAACTTTATCCGGAAAATTTTTCAATTTTTAGGCTGAGATGCTATTGAAAATTGATTTCGGAATAAATCCTAGGTAGAATATTTTTAAAAATACATTAAAATTTTATTTCGACCCCAATTTTTATTTTATGCTCCTCGAATGTTATATTATGAGGTAAGTTGTCGATGAGAGAAATTGATCAAAATGCAATAAAAGCACAAAGCGATGCGGCTTATTTAGAAATATTTATAAAAGAATATGAAGTTTTTATATTACATACGGCACATAAGAGTGCAGGCAAATATATCACAAAAAGAGATGATCAGTGGGCTGTTGCCTTATCTGCTTTTCACGAAGCAATTCTATCCTATGATATGGACAAAGGAGCCTTCTTATCCTTCGCCGAAATCGTTATAAAAAGAAGGCTCTATGATGATAAGAGAAAGCAGCTTCGTCATTCCAATGAAATCTTTATTGATTCTTACTCCTTGGAAAATGATATGGATGTTGATGATATTTCCATAAAGCAGGAAGTGATGGCGAAAACCACCATGGTGCAGCAGGACATAGCGAAACTGGAAATCGAAGCGATCTCCGATATCTTAAAAGAATATGGATTTTCTTTTTCCGATTTGGCACAGGTTTCGCCAAAAGCTGCAAAAACAAAGAAAATATGCGCCCAGGCAATCATCTACCTGATAGACCATCCGGTATTATTCCATGAAATGAAACAAAATAAGACAATTCCGCTGAAAGTTCTTGAAAAAAATGGCGGGCTACCCCGAAAAGTTCTGGAAAGGCATAGAAAGTATATTATAGCAGGGACAGAAATTATCTCCGGAGATTATCCAGTCCTCGCAGAATACTTAAGCTATGTTAGGAAGGAGCTGAAAAAGTGAAAGGGATAATTGTTGAAGCCAGTAAAATAGATGCTGTTGTTCTTCTTGAAGATGGAACCTTCCAGAAGGTAAAAAATAATCGTTATGAGGTAGGTCAGCAAATCACTCTCGAACTGCGAAAAAAGGTCTCCAGATTTATGGCTGGTGCCGCCAGCTTTGCCGCAGCAGTAGCCGTGTTTACCATAGGAACCTTTGCCTATTTTACGCCGACGGACTATGTCAGCCTTGATGTCAACCCATCCATAGAATATTCTCTGAACCGGTTTGACAGAATCCTGAAAGCAGAAGCTGTTAATGATGACGGAGAAAAGATTCTTTCCCAACTGGAAGTGAAACATATGACTGTTGAGAAAGGCGTAAAAAAGACCATTGATCTTCTCATTGAGGAGGGGTATCTGACGGATGATGAAAACAGCGGTGTGGTCATTACCACTTCGAATTCCGATATGGATGAGGCGGAGAAGCTGGCAGAAGAACTGAAGGAAAAAATTCAGGGATATCTTGACGACAAAGCGGATATCCATGCAACCATAGAAGCAGAAGCAGTAGGAAAGGCCAGAGTGCAGGAAGCAAAAGCCTTAGGGGTAACACCGGGTAAATTGAATCTGGTTGAAAAGTTAAAGGCCTCTGCGGAAGGCCAGTCAGAAATCGATATGGATGAGTGGCTGACAAAATCGGTCAAGGATATCAATAAAGCAATTAAAGAGAATAAAATCAAAAATAAAGACCTGAAAGATGATCCTGAAGGGATTGAAGATCAGGAAAATACAGTTGATCAGCCTGGGAAAAGCCAGGAGACGAATGCTCGAATCAAAGACAGAAACACGGAAAAATCTTCGCTAAAAGATGAGCCCTCTTTAGAAAATGAGGAGTCTGATACGGATACGGAGGATGATTCCGATAAAGATAAACTCGAAGAAAAAAAAATGAAAGAATTTGAAAAAGTAGAAAATGAAAACCGGCAAACAAACAAACCGGAAAAGGAAAAGCAGAATTCCGGCAAGTCGGATAAAAATTAGACACTTCACACAATTTTATACACACACACACAATGAAAAGAACGCCTTTATAGGTGTTTTTTTCATTTTTGCATATGCAATCGGCTTGGCACTTTCCTGCTGGAAGTAAAAATTTTGTTTAAAAGAGCATGAAACTGGGAATTAGTATATTGTAAAGATTCTGAATATTGTTCGGAAAATGGAATGCAGTACCACTTGAAATACATAAAATAATCTATATAATATTACTAGGAATTAACGTTTATCTCCTGCAGAGATAAATAAAGAGGAGGGGTATCCTGTTATGACCGGATTGGATTTTGCAATTAAAATGGAGCTTGACGGAGAAAAGTATTATCTGGAGCAAGCTGAAAAAAATCAATCGAATCGTCTCAATACCGTGTTTAAAATGTTGGCAGCCGAAGAAAAAAATCATGCGGAGCTGCTGAAAAATAAAGCGGAGAATTTACCCTATGTGTTATACAATACCTACTCCGAATATAAAAATTTATTTCAGGAAGTGGGCGATTATCAAAACATTATCAAAGACATCCCAGACGCTTTAGATCTTTACCAAAAATCTTTGAAAATGGAGAAAGAAAGTATTGCTCTCTACCGTGATTTTTTAGCAAAGGCATCGGATGACAACGACAAAGAACTGTTTCAATATATCATTGAGCAGGAAGAAGATCATGTGGCTTTGCTGGACAATTTGACAGAACTTCTGAATCGTCCCAATGATTGGGTGGAATCTGCGGAATTCGGTCTCAGAACTGAGTATTGATTCAAAGTTGCAGGATGCAACGGACAATTTAAAATATAAATAATATAATCGATAAGTTCATGATTAAACCCAGATTACGGGGGTATATTAATAACGCCGGAATATTCTTCGGCGGTATTTATATGTGCTTTTATATGTTAAATTCCTAACAATATTGTTGACAAAGGACTCTTTATTATGCAGTTCTAGATAATATTGTTCAAAAAAAGAGAAACAAAGGAGAGTAAAATGGAAAAGAAAATCGTAATAGTTGGAGCGGGGTATTCCGGTATACTGACCGCGAAAAAACTGGCAAAGAAATTTAAGCGTAATAACGAAGTTTCTATAACGATTATAGATAAAAACCCTTTCCATACTATGCTCACTGAGCTGCATGAAGTTGCCGCAAACCGTGTAGACGAAGACAGCATCAAGATCAGTCTGGATAAAGTATTTGCAGGCAGAAAAGTGGATGTGAAGCTGGATACCATAAACCGGATCAATTTTGAGCAAAAATTGGTGCTCGGCAATACAGAGACCTATGCTTATGATTATCTCGTACTTTCGGCAGGGTCAAAACCCACATTCTTTGGCACTCCCGGTGCCGAGGAATATACCTTCAAGCTGTGGTCCTATGATGATGCCGTAATTTTAAAGGATCACATACACAATATGTTCCGTAAAGCAGCCAGCGAAACAGACAGGGAAGAGAAGAAAAAATTATTGACTTTCTATGTAGTAGGAGCAGGGTTTACCGGAGCGGAAATGGCTGGCGAACTGGCAGAATATGCTCCTATTTTGTGTGAAAAATTCGAAATTGATAAAAATGATGTTACGATCTGCAACGTAGACGTATTAAACCGAACCATCCCGAATCTGCCTGAAAAGTTGTCGGATAAGGTGGAACGCCGTATGAAGAAAATGGGCATCAGGATCATGCTGAATACCGGTGTTGTTGCGGTGGGAGAAGATTTTGTCGAGACAAAACAGAACGATATCGTAACAAGAGAAGCCACAAGGACGGTTATTTGGGCTGCAGGGATAGAAAGTGCCGATATCGCTGCAGAAGCTGCCAAAACGTTGTCTTCTGCAGGGAGAGGCAGAATTAAACAGGATTCTTATTTGCGCTCGGTGGATAACGAGGAAGTATACGTTGTCGGTGACAACATGTTTTATATTCCTGAGGGAGAAGAAAGACCGGTTCCTCAAATCGTTGAAAACTGTGAACATAGTGCCGCAACAGCGGCAAACAATATCGCCTGTGCCATTACCGGACAGGGGAAGATGGAGGAGTATAAACCTTCCTTCCATGGATTTATGGTTTGCATCGGCGGACGATACGGAGTAGCCAGAGTGGGCTTACCCAACTTTATGTTGAATCTTCCTTCTTTCCTGGCGATGTTTTCCAAGCATTTTATCAATATCATTTATTTTGTTCAGGTTTTGGGATGGAATAAAGTTTTCAGCTATATGAGGCATGAATTCTTTACTATCAGAAATTGCAGAAGCTTTGTCGGAGGCCATTTTTCCAACAGAACCCCAAGCTTTTTACTGGTGCCTTTAAGAGTTTGGCTGGGAGCGGTCTGGCTCTTTGAAGGAATTATGAAGATTGTCGAGGGCTGGCTTACCGATGCAAAACTGACTGGTTTCTTTGGCGGTGCCACTGCATGGTTTAACAGTATTGTCAACGGTGCGGATGGTACCTCAGGCGCAACGGGTGAGGCAGCTGCCCAAACCGCAAAAGTAGTGGCGGATGCGGTAACAGCAGCTACAGGTGAGGCTGCAGGCGGAGGCGCTGCGGGCACCGGTGAAGCTGCTGCCCAGCTGGGTCATGTGATTTTCAATTTTGATTTCCTTGGACTTTTCCAGGCTATCTTCGTATGCGGTAAGGAATTCGCCGAAGCGACCATCAGTGATTATGCCTTTAAGCTGGATATACCGCTGATGAACTGGTTTGTGGATACTTTTGTTCTTGCAAGTGATCCGGTACAGGTTGCTATGCAGACATTTATCGTTGTAGCGGAAATCCTGATCGGCCTTGCGCTGATCGGCGGCCTGTTTACAACACCTGCGGCGGCCCTTTCTTTGATCCTTCAGTTCATGTTTGTTGCTACAACAGGACTTTATCTGGGAACTTTCTGGATGATCTTTGCAGGAATTGCCGTACTGATCGGTGCGGGCAGAACTTTCGGATTGGATTATTATGCAATGCCGGCTTTGAAAAAACAGTGGAAGAAATTATCTTTTGTAAGAAAGTTGTATATTTATCATGATTAATGAAACAAAAGAAAAAGCCCTAGAAAGAGAAATAAAGTTTGATCAGGCATTTGAACTTGTGAAGAATGAGGTGGACAGAGCGCTGTCTGCCTCTCCTCACATCGTCAGAAAGTACACAAAGCATCTGGCCTCTTCCATGGGTAAATTTATCAGAGCGGTATCCCTGCTCACCTGCTCCGAGGACAGAGACGGGCTGATTCCACCGGATGCCATAAAGTTTGCTGCAGCTATAGAACTGCTGCATTTGGCTACCCTGGTTCATGACGATGTCATTGATAATGCCGATCTTCGCAGAGGAGAAATTACTCTGCAGAAAAAATACGGCAAGAGAACAGCGGTAATTTGCGGAGATTATTTATTGTGCATGGCGGTAAACCTGGCAGCTTCCGTTCCCAATAAACAGGATTATCTGGATCTGGAAATGCCTGATTATATGAGCAGGGTCTGCCTGGGTGAATTGAATCAACATATTAATAACGGAAACTTTGATTTATCCGTACTTCAATACTTAAAAATTATATCGGGCAAAACAGCAGCACTTTTTGAAGCTTCCTTTTATGGTGGTGCGCTTCTTAGTGAAAAGAATCCTGACATGCTGAAGAAGTATGCAAAAATTGGGAAATATGTGGGTATGATATTTCAACTGACCGATGACTGCATGGATTTTGAGACTACGGAGCAGGTAGCGAAAAAGCCGGTTCAGTCGGACTATGAACAAAATGTGATTACGCTGCCGTTAATTCATGCTTTTCGGGAAAAGGATGAATTTAAACAAAAAGCAAAAAACGGAATCATTACCCGTGACGAAATTAATGATACGGTACTGTCCACAGGCGGATTAAAATTTACGCGTATGGTAGCAAAAAAATATTATGAAAAAACATTGAAACTGATTGAGTCTTTAGATGCAGCAGCTGGGAAAAAATCAAACTTAAAATCCATACTGGATAAAGCATATCGTGTTTTTTGATCGACAGGGAGAATACAGTGATAAACAGGTTTCTGAATTATGTGGAAATACGGACGAAAATAACAAGTCTCTTTGCATTCCTGATGACATTGGCATACTTGTTTTATAAAGATCAACCCGTTTCATGGAATGTGACCTTTATTTTCTTCGCTTCCATGTTTTTATTTGATCTTACTACCACGGCTATTAATAATTACATTGATACAAAGACAAACGCACAGGTTTTGCAGTTTAAACGAAGCATCGCTCTGGCTATCATACTGGTCCTCCTTGGTATCAGTACAGCGCTGGGGTTGTATCTGGTTTATCTGACAGATCTGCTGGTATTGATTTTGGGAGGGCTTTGTTTTCTTTGCGGGATATTTTATACCTACGGTCCGGTTCCTATATCGAGGCAGCCATTGGGAGAAGTCCTGTCAGGTATCTTTTACGGTTTGCTGATTCCGTTCATTTTGTTATATATCAATATGCCTGCAGGTACCTATATCAACCTGGATATTCGTCTGGAAACCATCAGTATTACCCTGCATATTCTGCCGATCCTCACGGTACTTCTGCTTTCCGTGGCACCGGTTTGCACCACTGCAAATATCATGCTGGCCAATAATATCTGTGATTTGGAAAGCGATATTGCGGTAAAGCGCCATACCCTTCCCTATTATCTGGGAAACAAAGCATTGCCTCTTTTTGCGGGAATTTATTACTGTACGTATCTGGCGACGATGGTTATGGTGGCTTTTAAAATAGTATCCCCTATCATGCTGCTTTCTTTGCTCACGATTGTGATTGTTCAAAAGAACATTAGAAAGTTTTTTCAAGTACAGGAAAAATCCAAAACCTTTATTTTATCAATTAAGAATTATGTCATTATTATGACGGCGAATACTTTGCTGATGTTTATCAGCGGCTTTTTTTCCTGATAAGAGAGGTTTACAATGAAATTTTTTAAGAAAACGGATTTAATCATCATCTCTGTTATTTTAGCAGTCAGCGCTGCAGCCTGGTTTGCGTATCAACACAGCTTTGGACAGGAACGGGCAGAGGCGGAGATTTATTATTATTCCGAGCTTGTGGAGACGGTGGCATTAGATCAAGGAATTGAAAAAACCTTTTCTATACCGCAGGATGAACATGTGGTATTTCATTTATATGCTGACGGCACTATACGATTTGAAGAATCCGATTGTCCTGACAAAGTCTGTATTCATGCAGGAAGGCTGGGTACCGTCGGACAATATGCGGCTTGCCTGCCCAATGGAATCATATTGAAGATCGTACCTGTAAATGGACATCATGAGGAGGATGTGGACATCACCGTCGGAAACTGATAAGAAATAATAAAAAGGATTTTGCTGTGATATTTCATTAGGAAATCGAAAAGTCACAGTTAATCAGACAGCAGAAAACAGAAAGGTTCATCATGGACATAAAGTTAAGCGATTACAAAGGAATAGCAAATCTGAACAAAACCCAGCAAATGGTGCTTACCGGTTTGATCTTTGCCGTTGCTCTGGTCTTAGCCGTGGTGGAGAATACATTGCCGCCGCTGCCCCTTGCAGTACCAGGAGTGAAATTTGGATTGTCCAATATTGCGGTTATGTATGCACTCTTTTTCCTTGGCAGGAAGCAGGCCTATTTAATCGCTGTTCTGAAAGCTTTTTTTGTATTTACCACTAGGGGAGCCATTGCTGCCGCACTGAGTCTTAGCGGCGGACTGTTGTCTATTACGGTTATGATCCTGCTCATGTTTCTTTTTCGAGATAAGATTACTTATCTGATCATCAGCATTTTGGGGGCGGTTTTTCATAACATTGGACAATTTTTTGTTATTATCCTTATTTATACGGGTATGAATCTATGGGCATACCTTCCAGTACTTTTGATTTCAGGACTGGTGGCCGGAATTGTCACATCAACTTTACTGAAGTTTATTTTACCGGCTTTAAAACGGCTGGTTTAATAATAATAAAAAAATATTTTGGAGGAAAGAAATGAAAAAGAGATTAGCACTATTGTTGAGTCTGACCATGATTATGGTTGCACTGGCAGCTTGCGGCGGAAAGACTGAAGAACCTGTCAGTAATGACGAGCCTTCTGCTGCTGTTGTAAAAACAGGTCTTGCAGTTATTACATCTACTGCAAAATCCACAGATGCTGCAGACGCAGACGGACTTGCCCAGGCGGATTCCGTTGTGGTAGCTGTAACCGTTGATGAAGCAGGAAAAATTGTGGATGCTGCAATCGATCAGGCACAGACAAAGATTAATTTTTCCAAAGAAGGTAAGATCGTTACTCCGTTAGACACCGTATTCCTGGCAAAGCAGGAGCTTGGTGCTGACTATGGCATGGGCAAAGCTTCTTCCATCGGGAAAGAATGGAACGAACAGGCGTCTGCTTTTGCTGATTATGTAATCGGAAAGACAGTAGACGAAATCAAAGGCATCGCCGTCAATGAAGAAGGTGTTCCGACCGATGCTGAATTAGCATCATCTGTAACCGTTCATATCACTGAATTTGTTGAAGCAATTGAAAAGGCGGTTGCCAATGCACAGGATTTGGGTGCATCAGCCGATGACAAACTCGGTCTTGGCGTAATCACTACGATTGCCAAGTCTAAGGATGCCGGTGATGAAGATGGATTGGCACAGGTGTATTCCAACTACACGGCAGTCACCTTTAATGCGGACGGCGTGATCACAAGCAGTATCATCGATGCTTCTCAGACCAATGTAACCTTCTCCAAGGAAGGCAAGATTACATCCGACATCGCAGGAACATATAAGACAAAGAATGAGCTTGGTGCTGAGTACGGCATGGCTAAGGCTTCTTCCATCGGAAAAGAATGGAATGAGCAGGCGGCTGCTTTCGCAGAGTACGTAGTAGGAAAAACTGTTGATGAGATAAAGGGTATTGCGGTAAATGAAGAAGGCGTTGCTACTGATGCGGAGATAACTTCTTCCGTAACAGTGCATATTACCGATTTTGTTACGATTATTGAAAAGGCTTTTAATTCTGCTAAATAGTGAATATAATAGTCATCAGAGGATGCTGAAAAACGCATAAAAGCCTTGATTCGTAGTATGAAGTAAAAAAAGAAAGAAATGATGTTGAGAGGTAGAGATTCTACCTCTCAGCTTTTGAGGATTGAATGAATGAAAAAAGCCATCGGGATCATCCTGTCACTGATCATGATCATGAATATAACAGCTTGTGGAGCGCAAAACGAAAAAAAGCGTTATGAAGCCGAATTTCTCCTGCTTTTTGATACCGTAACCAGAATCGTCGCCTATACGGAAAGCAAAGATGAATTTACAAAATATGCGGAGCTCATTCATGACAAACTCGAAGAATATCATCAGCTTTACGATATCTATCACGATTATGAGGGGATCAATAATGTGAAGACAATCAATGATCATGCGGGCATTTCCCCGGTAAAGGTAGACCGTAAAATTATTGATCTTTTATTATTCTCAAAGGAAGCCTATGAACTTACAGGCGGCAAGGTGAATGTAGCCTTTGGCTCTGTGCTGAAAATTTGGCATGACTATCGCACCGAGGGCATCGAGGATCCTGAAAAGGCCAAGCTGCCGTCTTCCGAGGAATTACAGGAAGCGGCGAAGCATACGGATATTCATAACATGATTATCGATGAAAAGGCTTCAACTGTTTACCTTTCGGATCCTGATATGCGCCTTGACGTAGGAGCTGTTGCCAAGGGTTATGCTACGGAACAGGTCAGTGAATATGCCATGGAGCAGGGATTTCGTTCAGGCCTGCTCAGTGTAGGGGGTAACGTCAGAGCCATAGGAACCAAAGGAGACAGCGATGCGCTTTGGAACGTAGGAATTCAAAATCCCGACAAGGAAAGCAAACAGTCCAATTTATATGTGGCCAATATAACGGATTTATCGCTGGTTACCAGCGGCACCTATGAACGATATTATTCGGTAAACGGGGTGAATTATCACCATATCATAGATCCCGAAACCTTATTTCCTGCTCAGTACTTTACAGCTGTTACCATTGTAACCCATGATTCCGGTCTTGCAGATGCCTTATCCACTGCTATCTTTAACATGCCTGTGGAGCAAGGTAAGAAACTAATTGAAAGTATGCCGGATACGGAAGCCTTATGGATTTTTCAGGACGGCACTACAGCAATGAGTACAGGCTTTCCAGAATTTATAAAAGAATAGAAGTCACAGAATTCATCATCATCATTCTAATCTCATTTTACGATTAACAAAAAAAGCCAAGATTATTTGGCTTTTTTTTTCATCTCCATAAAATATACATAACCTTTTGTTAGGATAAAGCCAATAGAACAAATCTGCCAATGACGCAAACAACAACATAATGAGAAAGGGGTTTTTTTATGGCGCTTAATTTTATAACAAAAATAATTAAAATAGATGGTATGACTTGTGTAAGCTGTGAAAATAGAATCGAAAGAACGTTAAAAAATACAGAGGGGATCATAAGTGTAAAGGTCAATTATTCGAAAGGAACTGCTACCGTTACCTTTGATGCCGGGATGATTCGTCTCAAGGAGATAGAAAAAATCATAGAAAAACTTGACTATCGAGTCATAAAACCGGATCAGCATTCAAATAATAACGAAAATACCAGTGTGCAGATTGTTGGAGTGATCGTGATCATTCTTGCTCTCTATATGATCATCAATCGATTCGGCGGATTTAATATCTTCAATTCTTTCCCGGAAGCGAAGGAAGGAATGGGATACGGGATGCTCTTTGTGATCGGACTTCTGACTTCAACTCACTGTATTGCTATGTGCGGCGGGATCAACTTATCCCAGTGCGTGCCGTATCAATCAGGAAAAACAGAGGGAAAACACAGATTAGCAAGTTTAAGCCCAAGTCTCCTTTACAATGCCGGAAGGGTGATTTCCTATACGGTCATAGGAGGAATTGTAGGCACTTTAGGATCTGTGATCAGCTTCTCAGGAGCTGCAAAAGGAATCGTGGCGGTGATTGCCGGAATCTTTATGGTTATCATGGGCTTGAATATGTTGAATCTGTTCCCATGGCTGCGTAAATTGAATCCCAGAATGCCGAAAATATTCGCCGCTAAAATTTATGAGCAAAAGAAAAGCAACCGGCCGCTTTATGTAGGGCTTCTGAATGGTCTGATGCCCTGCGGTCCGCTTCAGGCCATGCAGTTGTACGCTCTTTCTACGGGAGATCCTGTGAAAGGTGCTTTATCCATGATGCTGTTCAGTCTGGGTACCGTACCCCTTATGTTTGGCCTTGGTGCTTTAAGCTCCGTTTTAAGCCGAAAATTTACACACAGAATGATGACTGTCAGCGCAGTGCTGGTCGTAATCCTTGGCGTATTTATGTTCAGCAATGGAGTGGCTTTGTCAGGATATGCCCTGCCATTCTCCGATGGCATAAGCAATACGGAAAAAGCAGGCGGGATCGCCACCGCTGAAATCATTGACGGTGTTCAGGTTGTGACAACCACACTGTCATCGGGAAGATATGAGCCTATCCGGGTACAGGCAGGAATTCCGGTACAATGGAATATTCAGGCGGAAGCAGGTTCCATCAATGGCTGTAATAACAGAATCATTATACCGGAGTACCAATTGGAAAAGAAGCTGGAACCCGGTGACAATATCATTGAGTTTACTCCATCAAACAGCGGTACGATTCCTTACAGCTGCTGGATGGGCATGATCAGAAGTGAAATCGTAGTGGCGCAGGATCTGAATGATCCTGCCGAAGCGGTTTTACCACCTTCGGAAGGTTCCCTGCAAAATTTACCTAGCTGCTGTAATTAGGGGCTACTGAACAACCCACAAAAATAAAAAAGGTAAAAATGGGCAAACTTTGATTATCGAAATCATACAGATTCGACTAGATTCTATAAGGTAAATCCGGATAATCAAAGTTTGTTTTAAAAAAAATAAAATTGGCATTTTTTATTTGATTGAAATATACCCTACAGGGGTATAGTATATAAGAAGTGGATAAGGAGGTTGAAAGAATATGCAAGAAAATGATAAGAATAACCAATGTCAGCATTGTCAATTGGATTGTAATGATATGAAAACGACACACAGAGAGCAGAAGCTGCAATCAAACCTCATAACAAGATTAAATCGTGTTGAGGGACAAATAAGAGGCATAAAAGGCATGATTGAAAAAGATGCTTATTGCAATGATGTTTTAAACCAGATTTCAGCCGTCCAGGCAGCTTTGGATTCTGTCAGTAAATTAGTCCTGGAAAATCATATTCGCGGCTGTCTGGTAAAAAAGATTCAGGCAGGGGAAGATGAGATCATCGATGAATTGCTTGTAACCATAGGAAAGATGCTTTAAAGATCACATAAAGAAGGAAAGGTGAGGGTATGAAAAAAGATACGTTAAAAATAACCGGTATGACCTGTGCGGCCTGTG
This sequence comes from Sinanaerobacter chloroacetimidivorans, assembly GCF_018128545.1. GTDB lineage: Bacteria > Bacillota > Clostridia > Peptostreptococcales > Anaerovoracaceae > Sinanaerobacter > Sinanaerobacter chloroacetimidivorans. The sequence goes on from NZ_JAGSND010000008.1 coordinate 85,515, forward strand.
CGGCCCGAATAGAAAAGGTGGTAGGAAAAGTAGAAGGAGTAGATCAGATTTCAGTCAATTTAGCCACGGAAAAGGCGGTTGTCACTTATCATCCTGAGACCACGAAATTGGAAGATATCAAGAGCCGAATTGAAAAAGCAGGCTATGGAGCATTGGATATAGAAGAAAAAAAGATTGTAGATGAGGATAAATTACGCAAGGAAAAGGAAATTAAAACCCTTTGGACGAAATTTACTGTCAGTGCGGTATTTGCGGTACCTCTCCTGTATTTCGCCATGGGCTCCATGATCTGGTGGCTCAGGTTCCCGATCCCGGAAATAGTGGATCCAATGCAGTTTCCATTAAATTATGCAATCCTCCAAATCGTATTGACTCTGCCAATCGTTGCAGCAGGATATAGATTTTATACAGTAGGGTACCATGCTATCATCAGCAGGAGTCCCAATATGGATTCTCTGATTGCCATGGGTACCACAGCAGCCATTGTCTACAGTCTGTATTCCGTATATCAGATTTCCATCGGGAATTTCGGTGCGGTGGAGGGTCTCTATTTCGAGACGGCAGGCGTTATTATCACCCTGATACTTCTGGGGAAATCTCTGGAAGCAGTATCCAAAGGAAGAACCTCGGAAGCAATCAAGAAGCTCATGGGTCTGGCACCAAAGACTGCAGTGGTGCTTCGGGATGGAAAAGAATATGAAGTGCCTATTGATGAAGTGGAAATCGGCCATGTCATTCTTGTAAAGCCGGGTGAAAAGATTCCTGTAGACGGTGTTGTATTAGAAGGAAATACTTCTATCGATGAATCCATGCTGACCGGTGAAAGCATTCCCATTGAAAAGAAAGCCGGAGATCCGGTTTATGCTGCAAGTATCAACAAGAACGGCATGATCAAGTTTCAAGCTACGAAAGTCGGCGGAGATACGGCACTTGCCCAGATCATAAAGCTTGTTGAGGAGGCCCAGGGTTCCAAAGCCCCTATTGCACAAATGGCAGACATTGTATCCGGATATTTTGTCCCTATTGTATTTGTCATTGCTGTAGTTGCGTTTCTTGCCTGGTTTATCAGCGGAGAATCCCTGGTATTCTCCCTTACCATATTTATTGCTATACTGGTCATTGCATGCCCTTGTGCCTTGGGCCTTGCCACACCGACAGCCATTATGGTGGGTACCGGTAAGGGTGCCGAATACGGTATCCTGATCAAAGGCGGAGAAGCATTGGAAACCACCCACAAAATCAATACCATTATCTTTGACAAGACCGGAACCATTACAGCAGGGAAACCGGAGGTGACGGATGTGGTCACCGTAGAAGGTATTGAAAGAAATCAGCTGATTCAAATCGCCGCTTCCGCAGAGAAGGGATCGGAGCATCCGCTGGGAGAAGCTATTGTAAAGGCGGCTGAAAAAGAAGAATTGGAGCTTTCTGATCTGGATCAGTTTAAAGCTATTCCGGGACACGGAATTGAAGTTGAGATCAAAGGCAATGTGGTATTGCTGGGAAATAAAAAGCTAATGAACGAAAGCAGCATCTCATTGGAAGCTTTGCAGGCAGAGTCCGACCGGCTTGCCGACGAAGGGAAAACCCCTATGTATATTGCCATAAACCATAAGATCGCAGGTATCATAGCCGTAGCCGATGTGGTAAAGGAAAGCAGCGCCAAGGCTATTGAAAAATTGCAGTCCATGGGTCTGGAGGTGGTGATGATCACCGGAGACAATGAGAAAACAGCCAGAGCCATTGCCAAACAGGTAGGGATTCAACAGGTTCTTGCAGAAGTTCTCCCTCAGGATAAATCCAACGAGGTTAAGAAGCTGCAGACAGCGAATAAAAAGGTGGCTATGGTAGGCGACGGTATCAATGATGCCCCGGCCTTAGCTCAAGCGGATATTGGAATCGCTATCGGCTCCGGAACCGATGTGGCAATGGAATCAGCCGACATCGTTCTAATGAGAAGTGACCTGATGGACGTTCCGACAGCAATACAATTAAGCAAAAGCACCATTAAAAATATTAAAGAAAACCTGTTTTGGGCCTTTGGTTATAATGTAATCGGAATCCCCATCGCAGCCGGATTACTGCATCTCTTTGGCGGTCCGTTACTGAATCCCATCTTTGCCGCAGCGGCCATGTCCTTAAGCTCGGTATCCGTGCTAACCAATGCATTGCGGCTGAAGAGGTTTAAACCCTATAAATAAACGCAGATAATGATAAAAGCGAAAGGAAACAAAAAATATGAAAAAGAATTTAAAAAAGAAATTTGCAATCCTGTCCGTATCCGTTCTTCTGCTGCTTGCACTGGCAGCCTGCACGGAAACAGATGTAGTGGGAGAGACCTCCATTACATCCTTTGAAGCCGTATTGAACGCAATCCCGGATAATATTCAGGCTGATGATGAGAATGGGGGCTGGTCACTGACTTCACCGACAGGAAGTGAAAGATTCATCTGGAGCAAAGATTTCAGCTCAGGAACACCTCATGATGTAATGTTGGAATTTGATGCCAAGCCATTTCTGGATGCCGGCTTAGATCCAGGCAAGCTCCCTGCCGGAATGTTCCTTGGTGACAAGATTATGGTAGGAACCAATCTGGGTGAAGACAAACTGACTTATCAGGGGGACGCGACTCCGCTGGAATCATACAAAAAGATCGTGGAGCTGAAGAGAGATCAAATTAAATATCATAAGGATCTGGATCATTATGGTGTGGATCTGGGTGAAGGAAACATGTTTGAATGGGCCAAGGATATGGGTACCAATGATAAGGACATTGTCTTTGTCCTGAACCCGCAGATGTTTATCGATGCAGGAGTGGATCCTGAAAAGGTGGAAGGCTGGTTATTTGCGAAGGTAAAAGTAATGGATGAAGACGGCAAGCCTATCGAGGTGGATAAATTCCTGAAACCTTTCAACTTAAAATAACAAAGGAAATCATGAATCTAAACAAATGAAATCATGAATCTAAACAAATGAAATCATGATTCTAAACAAATGAAATCATGATTCTAAATAAATAAAATCATGAATTTAACAAATAAAATCAAGAAAACTATTGATAGAAACAAAGAAAAGAAATCGGAGGAAAAGAAAATGGAAAAAACAGTTTTAAATGTAGAAGGTATGTCTTGCTCTCATTGTGTGAATGCAGTAAAGAATGCAGTAGGTGCACTGGACGGAGTAGCCGAAGTAGAGGTAAATCTCGAAGGAAAAACCGTAACCGTAACCTATGATGCCGGTAAGGTATCGCTTTCCGCAGTAAAGGATGCCATTGAAGAAGAAGGGTACGATGTTCTATGAGAGAAGAGAAGAAGAAGGTTCTTATCGTAGACGATGAAGCCAAAATTCTGGATGTGGTCAAGTCTTTTCTTGAAACTAAAGGATATATCGTCTACTCTGCTGAAAATGGCAGGGAGGCCTTCCAAATCTTTGACAGGGAAAACATTGCGCTGGTTATTCTGGATTTGATGCTTCCGGACATGTCCGGTGAGGAAATCTGTATGGAATTTCGCAAGAAATCCAGGGTGCCTATTATCATGCTGACGGCAAAATCAGACGAAGAGGATATGTTGACGGGACTTTCAATCGGCGCCGATGATTATCTGACCAAACCCTTTAGCCTAAAGGAATTATCAGCAAGGATGGATGCTATTTTAAGGCGTTCTGGAAACGATCTGGTCCCGTTATACAAAAGAAATTCTTTTCGGGAAGGCGAACTTGAGGTTGATTTTGAAGGCCGGAGCATTCGGAAAAATGGAATGGAGGTCAATTTGACCCCCAATGAGTTTAAACTGCTTGCAGCTTTGATCAAGTATCCGAACAGGGTATTTACAAGAGAGGATTTGATATCTGTTGCCCTTGGAGATGAATTTGAAGGGTACGATCGTGCTGTCGACAGCCATATAAAAAATATCAGACAAAAAATAGAATCGGATTCAAAAAATCCGGTGTATATCCTCACAGTTCATGGGGTTGGATACAAATTCGGAGGGAAATAAGATGAAGTACAGCTTGAAGACGAAACTGTCCCTGTCGATTGCTGTAGTTGTATTGCTGACGGTGGCACTGGTCAGTCTTCTTGCAAACTACTTTATTGAAAATCAGTTTAAGAACTATATTGCCACCCAGCAGCAGAAAACGGCACAGGAAATCGTTGGCAGTATCAGCAGACAATATGATCCCGGCTCGAATACCTGGAATGTGGATTTTGTGCATACCATCGGCATGTATGCCTTGTATGACGGCTATATTGTTAAGGTTTACGATAGGGAAAACCAAACGGTTTGGGATGCGGAAGCCTGTGATATGAGCTTATGTACGAATGTCATGAACGATATTACCCATAGAATGATGGAAGAATACCCCAACGTGAACGGTGAATTTACATCGAAAGATTTTCCTGTTTATCAAGACAGCGGAGTGATCGGGACCGTAAATATCAGCTATTTCGGCCCCTACTTTCTAAGTGAAAATGATTTTCGTTTTATTGACTCCCTCAATAAAATCTTGATAACCATAGGTTTTCTCTCACTGATTCTGTCCATTGCCGCCGGAATCCTGATGGCAAAACGGCTAAGCCGGCCGATTCTGAAGACCGCCGACGCCGCAAAGCAAATTTCCGCGGGTGATTATACCGTTAGAATTCAAGAGGATCCCGATACAAAAGAAGTGGAGGCATTAACAGAATCCATCAATCAGCTTGCTGCTTCCTTGGAAAATCAGGAAAAATTACGGCGCCGGCTGACAGCGGATGTTGCGCATGAATTAAGAACCCCTCTTGCTACCGTTCAGACTCATTTGGAAGCAATTATTGAAGGGGTTTGGGAGCCTACCAAAGAAAGATTGGAAAGCTGCTATGATGAAATGTCCAGAATCAGTAACCTGGTCAAGGACTTGGAAAAGCTTGCTAAAATTGAAAGTGAAAATTTAAAATTAAATAAATCTCCGGTGGACCTTCTGGAGCTGACGAAGAAGGTTATAATGAATTTTGAAAAAGAGACCAAAACCAAAAATCAGCAGGTTTCCATCTTGGGAAACAGTCAGGAAATCTATGCTGACAGAGATCGCATCAGTCAGGTTCTGATCAATCTGGTCTCGAATGCCGTAAAATATACTCCCGATGGCGGAGACATCAAAATTACCATATCTCAAACAGAGGATGCTGCTATCTTTCAGATCGAAGACAGCGGGGCAGGAATTCCCGAAGAAGAAATCCCCTTTATCTTTGAGCGATTCTATCGAGCCGATAAATCGCGTAACAGAATGACCGGGGGTTCAGGGATCGGTCTTGCTATCGTAAAATCCATTGTGGAAGCCCACGGTGGAAGTATACAGGTAGAGAGCAGGGTGGAAGAAGGGAGTTCTTTTATGGTAATTCTCCCAAAAGGAAAGGAAATGGAAAAATGAAAAAATCAAATATTATGATTGTCATTGCTTTGGTGATCGTATCTATTACAGCTTTCTCCATGTATGTTACTAAAGGTAACGATGGGGATGCAGGGCAAGGGTCCGCCGCTATCCCGGCAGTCAATGAAAATGGGGATCTGGAAATTCCAATAGCAGATATCACAGAAGATGCAACCTTTTATGCATACGATGAATTGGACTCCAAAATGGAAGTGATCGCTGTGAAGGCATCGGATGGAACCATCCGGACTGCTTTTAACACCTGTCAGGTTTGTTACGGGTCGGGCAGGGGCTACTATATCCAGGAAGGAGATTCTCTGGTCTGCCAGAACTGCGGCAACCGTTTTGGTATGGACGATGTAGCGCTCACAAGAGGCGGCTGCAACCCGGTACCGATTCCGGATGATAAGAAAGAAGCAAACGGTGAATCTATTATCATCTCAAAGGAGTTTTTAAAAGAAGCAGAAGTGATTTTCCAAAATTGGAAGCTGTAGAGAATGGCTGGAAGCTGTTATAGACGATGCTCAAACACAAAAGAATTGACATTTACCGACAGGTCACATATTCTATTAACATAGATTTATACGATAGACTCGGAATATGAAATCATCGGATCAAGGGGTGTTACTATGGATGAAAAATATATGATGAATGCAAAGCTGTTTAAAGCGTTATCTGATCCAAACAGACTCAGTATTTTAGATATGCTTTCCTGCGGGGAACTGTGTGCCTGCAAGATCCTGGAGGAATTCAGTATAACTCAGCCCACGCTTTCCCATCATATGAAAATCTTGTGTGACGTTGGACTCGTTAAGTCGAGACGGGAAGGAAAATGGACACACTATACTCTGGACACGGAACAAGTAAAGGAGTTTCAAGAGTTCTTTGATCACATAACCACTAAAAAAGAAGATTGCCTTTGCAATTCCAAAAAATAATATTTTAAAACGCCTATGGTCAACAGGAGCGAATCGAAATCATTGATTTCGTCATTCGCTCTTTTTTTGTAAAAAACATTGACAATTATCTATGTGATTCATATAATGGTTATATAGATGATTGTCTATGTTTAAACATGGTTAAATTATTGGAGGTCGCATCTATGTTTTTTATACAAACCGTATGGGATTTTTTTCAATACCAGGTACTGGGGATGAAATGGTTAAATGAATTAATTGGAGATATCCTCACTTCTATGGGACTGGATCTTACCGGAAGAATAGGCGGAAGTCTGCAGTTTCTTATTTATGATATCATTAAAATACTGATATTACTTTCGGTTCTGATCTTTATCATTTCCTATATCCAAAGTTATTTTCCGCCGGAAAGAACAAAACAGATACTGGGGAGGTATAAAGGTATCACTGCGAATTCAATGGGAGCGCTTTTAGGAACGGTGACTCCTTTCTGCAGTTGTTCTTCAATTCCTCTTTTTATAGGATTTACCAATGCAGGTCTGCCAATAGGCGTTACTTTTTCCTTTCTGATTTCCTCACCGCTGGTTGACCTGGGCGCCTTTGTGCTTCTGATGAGCATCTTTGGATTTAAAATTTCTCTCGCTTATGTAATCGTAGGCCTTGTGCTCGCCATCCTAGGAGGATCCTTTATTGAAAGGCTTAGAATGGATGATCAGGTTGAGCAATACATTCGAGCAGCGGGAAGTATAGATATTGAAATTCCGGATCTAACCAAGCGGGATAGATTCCTTTACGCGAAGGAGCAAATGCTGAATACCGTAAAGAAGGTGTATCTTTATGTTTTTATCGGTGTCGGGATTGGAGCATTGATTCATAACTGGATTCCGGCTGAGGTCATCCAAAATATCTTGGGCAGGGACAATCCGTTTTCAGTACTCATTGCTACTGCTGTTGGCATTCCTATGTATGCCGATATCTTTGGTACGCTGCCTATCGCGGAGGCCTTGTTTTCCAAGGGTGTAGGACTTGGCACTATTCTATCCTTCATGATGGCGGTAACGGCATTATCGCTTCCTTCTGTTATCATGCTGAGAAAAGCTGTGAAGCCAAAATTGCTTGGAGTCTTCGTTGTAATTGTAACGATAGGGATCATTATCATAGGCTATTTCTTTAATGCATTCAGTTTTCTTATCGTATAGGGTAAACTATGGTCTTAATTGTGTTATTTAAAATATGAATCTATTTCTATGAGGAGGGTTATTTCATGAGTGAAAAAAAAGATCTGCTACAAGGAGCCGACGGGGTGATGAATATTAAAGTTCTAGGGCCGGGCTGCAAAAATTGCGTAACGTTGATGGAAAATACAAAGCTGGCATTAAATCAAATGAGACTGGAGGCCAATGTTGATAAAGTCACGGATTTCGCTGAAATAGCAAGTTATGGAATTATGTCCACACCGGGGTTGGTGATCAATGGCAAGGTAGTTTCCTTCGGAAAAGTGCTAAAGCCGGCAGACATCGTTAAGATTATTGAAAAGGTTCAGTAAACTTTTGCAAGATTCCGAAATTCCTATAATATAATAAGAAATAGGAAAGGAAGTGGAAACGGTGAAAATGATAAATTTGGAATGTATTTTTGAGGAAGTAGGAATTCCATTGAAAGTCTTTATCAGGAGGCGTGTAAATAACGACCAAGATACAGAAGATATTCTACAGAATGTTTTTTTAAAAATTCATCAGAATATTCATACGATAAAGGATTACAATAAAATTCACCCTTGGATTTATCAAATCACCAGAAACGCTGTCATTGACTTTTATAGAACTCAAAAAGGAGAAATTATAACTGACGATTTCATCCGGGAAATGAACCGTGATACCTTTGAAGGCGGAAACGTAAATGAAGAAATTGGTCAATGTTTAAAGTTAATAATTTGTCATTTGCCTGAAAAGTATAAAGAAGCACTTTTACTGACAGAGTTCCAAAACCTGACACAGAAAGAATTGGCGGAGCATCTGGGCTTAACGTTATCAGGGGCAAAATCGAGGGTTCAAAGAGCACGCGCTAAACTGAAAGAACTCCTTTTATGCTGCTGCCGTGTGGAATTTGATCATTATGGGAATGTAATAGATTATGAACGCAGATGTGGTAATTGTAAATTTTGTTAAATAAGGTGTAATTTTAAGACGCAAATTTGCGTCTTTTTTATTTTTCTTACGTCTTTCTTTAGGTAATCAATAAATCAATACCATTTAAGATAGGAGGCTATGGAATGGGAAATAAGGAAGAAGTCAGGAATTTTATCCGAAAAAACTATGCGAATGTTGCATTAAAAGGCTCAAATGGTGGGTGCTGCAGTGGCGGTTGCTGCTGCGGGGGAGATTCTTTTGATATCAATGAGGCATCTGCGAGGATCGGTTATACGGAAGAGAACCTTTCCAATATACCTGCCGATGCCAACATGGGTCTAGGCTGTGGGAATCCTTTAGCTATAGTATCTCTTAAAAAAGGAGAAACTGTTCTTGATCTCGGAAGCGGCGGCGGGTTCGATTGCTTTCTTGCAAGGGAGCAAGTAGGGGAACAGGGATATGTAATCGGGGTTGACATGACCCCTGAAATGGTCAGTTTGGCCCGAAAAAATGCTGAGGAAAGCGGTTTCACCAATATTGACTTTCGGCTCGGCGAAATCGAACATTTACCGGTATTAAATGAATCTATTGATGTCATTATTTCAAATTGTGTTATCAACCTTTCTCTTGACAAAGAGCAGGTATTCAAAGAAGCTTTTAGAGTTCTTAAATCCGGTGGAAGAATGTCGTTATCGGATATAGTCATTACTTCGGAATTGCCGCAAAACGTAAAAGAGAATCTTGCGCTGACAGCAAGCTGTATCAGTGGAGCAGAATCTGTTGAAAATCTCGAAAGTATGCTTTATAAGGCCGGATTTCAACATGTTAAAATGACGCCGAAATTGAACAGTAAAGAAATAATCAGGAATTGGAATTTGGGAAATCATCTGGAGGATTTTGTTGCCTCGTACCTAATAGAAGCAGAAAAATAAAATAATGATATCAATAAAATACATTAAGTAATAAGTTAAAAATATTTATATTGACGTTTATCTATGTTTGAATTAAAATATAGATAAACGTCGATATGTTTTTGTGAAGAAAATATTTTAAGTTTCATATTAAAAAATTATTATGAAATAATAATTCAAAAAAGGGAGGTTCTCTTATGGTAAAAGAAAAAGTATCAGGTATCGGGTTTTTTGAAAAGTATCTGACGGTATGGGTTATACTGTGCATGATTGCGGGAGTATTTATTGGAAAGTTTATACCCGATATACCGAATTTTTTAGGAAAATTTGAGTATGCAAATGTATCTGTACCCATAGCAATTTTAATTTGGATCATGATTTATCCGATGATGATGAAGGTAGATTTTCAAAGCATAAAGAATGTAGGAAAGAACCCCAAAGGGCTTTTTGTAACATGGATAACAAATTGGATTATTAAACCATTTACAATGTATGGGATTGCAGCTTTTTTCTTTTATATAGCGTTTCAATCGTTTATATCGCCTGACTTGGCGAAAGACTATCTGGCAGGTGCGGTTTTGCTTGGTGCGGCACCCTGCACAGCGATGGTATTTGTCTGGAGTCATTTGACAAAAGGAAATCCTGCTTATACGGTTGTACAGGTTGCTACAAACGACTTAATTATTTTGATTGCATTTACTCCTATTGTTGCTTTCCTGTTAGGTGTCAGCGGTGTTACTGTTCCCTGGGATACCCTTATTTTATCGGTAGTCCTGTTTGTTGTAATTCCTCTTACCGCCGGAATATTTACTCGTACATCAATACTTAAGAATAAAGGAGAAGAATACTTTAATCAAATATTTTTGCCAAAATTCAATCATATTACAATCATAGGGTTGCTTTTGACGTTGATCATCATCTTTTCATTTCAGGGAAATGTTATTTTGGGAAATCCAATACACATTATACTGATAGCGGTTCCTTTGATCATACAGACATTTCTGATATTTTTTATTGCTTATACTGCTGCCAAAATATTAAAATTGCCGCACGATATTGCTGCCCCTGCGGGGATGATTGGAGCGTCAAACTTCTTTGAACTTGCTGTAGCGGTTGCAATTGCAATTTTTGGAACAACATCGCCGGTAGCCTTGGCAACGATTGTAGGGGTGCTTGTTGAAGTGCCTGTAATGTTGATTCTTGTTAAAATAGCAAATGGTACAAAACATTGGTTTATCTCGGAAAAAAAAGATTATGACTGGTAACTATGTTAGTTTTTTGTTGAAGATGGTATATAAAAAGGGAGGATAATTAAGAAAGGGGAGTCAATCTATGAGGATTATCATAATCGGTGCAGTGGCAGGAGGTACTTCTGCAGCTGCAAAGGCAAGGCGAAACTCAGAGGATGCTGAAATCGTGATATATGAAAAAGATTCGTTCATATCCTATTCCGGATGCGGTATGCCTTATTATATCGGAGCGCATGTGGATAGATTTGAAGATCTGGTGCCTCGAGATGCTGATTTTTTTAAGAAAAAATATGATGTTGATGTCTTTACCGGACATGAAGTTTTGGATGTTGATCCGATCCATAAGAGAGTTCAGGTAAAAAACCTGACCTCCGGCAAACTTTTTACCGACAAATATGATAAATTAATCATTGCTACCGGGGCTTATGCTGTAAAACCTCCCATAAAAGGTGTGGATCAAGATCATGTATTTACGCTGCGAAGCATTACGGATATGAATCAGATCCTTACCTTCCTGGAAACTCGAAAACCAAAAACTGCTGTGATTATCGGAACGGGATTTATCGGGCTGGAATTATCTGAGAACTTTACAGACAGAGGAATCCAGGTGACGATGGTGGAACGGCTTCCCCAGGTAACGCCTGGCCTGGATGGTGATATGGCAGACTATGTTCAGGAATATCTTGAAGGTCATGGCGTACAGGTTAAAATAAACGATGGCGTGGAAACCATCGGGAAAGAGGATGTGGTATTATCCTCGGAGGAAAAAGTACCCGCCGAACTTGTGATTGTGGCGGCAGGAATCCGGCCCAATGTGTCCCTCGCAAAATCGGCCGGTGCGATGTTGGGGGTTACCGGCGCTATACAAGTGAATCATAGAATGGAAACCAGCCTTCCTGATATTTATGCCTGCGGAGATTGCATTGAGCATTTTCACCTGGTAACCGGAAAGCCGGTTTGGAGACCTCTTGGGTCTACCGCTAACAAGACGGGTAGAATAGCCGGTGATTGTGCCACCGGGGGCGACATTGAATTCAGAGGGATCCTTGGCACCGGAATTTTTAAAATCTTTGATTTGGCTGTTGCTCAAACAGGGCTGTCCGAACGGGAAGCAAAAGAACTCGGTTATGACGTTTCTGTCAGCCATAATATTAAAATAAGCAGAGCTGAATACTTAGGAGGAAAAGAACTCATCATCAAGGGCATCGCGGACCGGAACAGCGGCCGTCTCCTTGGCGTACAGATCGTCGGTGAAGACGGAGTCGACAAGAGAGTGGATGTATTTGCCACCGCCATCACCTTCGGTGCGAAAGCGGAGGATTTATTTCACCTTGATCTGGCCTACGCACCTCCTTTTTCAACAACCAAGGATCCGGTCATGTATACGGGCATGATTATGGAAAATGATATACACCGGGGACGGGGGATGATTACCGCGGAACAACTGAATGACCTGCTGGAGTCCGGTGAACGGGTGAATGTCATCGATGCCAGAATACAAGAACAATATGAAAAAGATCATATCGGGCAGGCCGTAAATGTTCCCCATGAAAAGATCCGATGCAGCTGTGAGGCTCTGGATCCTGAAGCAGTTACGGTGACCTATTGCAATAAAGGGGTAACGGGAAATGCTGCACAGAATATCCTCCTCAACAGGGGATTTAAAAAAGTATTGAACCTCTCCGGAGGATATAAATTCTATACAATGAAGAAAAAGGACTAATTATGGAAGAAAAAGGTTTGGCCTATCATATCTTTTCTCCTGTTTACAATCAGGACTCAAAAATATTAATATTGGGAACCATGCCGTCTCCGGCTTCCCGGGAAGTAGGATTTTATTATTCCCATCCCCAAAATCGATTCTGGAGATTGCTTTCAGATCTTTTGGAGGTAGATTTGCCGAGAACCAACGAAGAAAAGCAAGCCTTTCTTCTTGCCAACGGCATCGCTCTTTGGGATGTTTTGCAATCCTGTGAAATACAGGGTGCTGACGACAGCAGCATCAGAAACGGGGTGGAAAATGATATCAGTATGGTATTGAATCAAGCGGATATCAAAGCGGTTTTTACAACGGGAACAAAGGCTACGGAATTATATCGGAAACTTTGTTATCCGAAGACAAAAGTACCGAGCCGGTATCTTCCCTCTACAAGTCCTGCCAATTGCAGACACTACACCTACGAGAGTTTGCTGGAACAGTATCGGATTCTGCTGCAATATCTGAGAAAATAATAGTATGAAAACCTCAAAATAGAGAGAGTAAAATTAAAAAAATAAAGAATGTAAAATTAAAAAATAAAAATATAAAAAGCTGCAGGCAAAGGAAGCGAAGCCTGCAGCTTTTTTGACCTTATGTTCCTTACGGTTACTTAAGGTCAGGTCTGGGAATTTTATATTTCAGAATGAATCCTAAAATGAATCTAAAATATTCATAACAATCTCTCTGAAAACTCTGGTGTGTTTGTCAATGTCATCTTCTGTTGTGGCTGCCGCAATCAAAGCCATGTTGTGGAACGGAGTCATTAAAATTCCGCGATTGAGAGATGCAAGATGCATATATTGATCCAGTTCAAAATCAACTGCGGCCTCTGCTTCTCCGCCATTTCTGGCAGGCTCCTTCCGGAACCAGTATTCTGTCCTGCAGCCAAGCTGTGTCGTGTTCCAGGGCAGGTTGAATTCATTGATGACGCTCTGAACACCTTCGTTGAATCTGGTAGCTAAAGGAATATTTCTGGCATAGAATTCTTCGGTTAAGATTTCGCTCAACGTTGCTTTCATAGCATGCATGCTTAAAGCGTTTGCTGCAAGGGTTCCGCCGATTCCGCCGATATCGCAGAGTTCATAGGGAATTTCCGCTGCAACTTTGGCTCCCAGCTCCTCTGAAAAACCGTAAGCGGCAGCCGGAATGCCCGCAGCGATGGTCTTGCCTACCACGACGATATCCGGTTTTAAATTGTAAGCTTTGGTATAACCACCGACTCCTGTACAGATGGTATGAGTCTCGTCGATAATGAGAATAGCCCCGTATTTCTTCGTCAGCTCTCTTAATGCATCATGATAACCAGGCTCCGGATGTACGATTCCGCAGTTTGTCATAACGGGTTCGGCAAGAACTGCTGCCACATCACCGACCTTAAGGGCGGCCTCCAATGCAGGGATATCATTCCATTCAATGATTCGGGTCGTGAGCCCCGGATCAACCTGCGGTCCCAGATTTCCAGGCTTTGCAACGGTTTTTCCGTCTTCTGACATGATGGCTACGGTTTCGTCTACTGTACCGTGATAGCACCAGTTATAGGCAATGATCATAGGCTTTTTTGTAACCTGTCTTGCCAGGCGAAGGGCAAACCTGTTGGCATCAGTGGCACTGGTAGAAAACTGCCAGTATTTCATTCCAAATCGTCTGGAAAGCTCTTCGCCGTTCCATGCAGCGTCCTCCGTTGGCAGCATAAACGTTGTACCTTGCTTCACGTAATCTGTAATCGCTTTCACAGCGGCTTCCGGTGCGTGACCGATCATGGAGCCGGTATCGCCGAGACAGAAATCTATGTAGTCATTCCCATCAACATCTTGAAAATGCGCACCCTTGGCATTGGCTACAAAAACGGGATAACTGCCGGCCCATTTCACCATCCAGTTCATGGGTACACCCTGGAGCAGACTTCCCTTAGCTCTTTCAAACAATTCTTTCGATTTCGGATGGGTCCCTTCAAAGAGCTCCATTTCTTTTTGATATTGGATTTTCAACTTTTCTCGATTGATCATTTCTTCTCCTCCATTTTTTATTCCACCAAATTGTGAAACAGATACTATTTATATAAGCAAGAGCAATGCCAAGGATAGGAGATTCATATCAAATGTGAAAATAATCCGAAAAGGCAGTCGTTTTAAAGGATCTTTAGGATTCATCGAGGAGGTTGCCTGCCTGAAATTTTTCTATATGAATAAAATTCAGCAATTAATTATCAATTATGAAAAAATAATTGTCAATATTGAAAAATAATATTATACTGATTTTAAATCAAAAGAGATGATTTTTTAAGTAGAATGAGATCACAGGGCTTCAAAGTGAATTCGGAAAGGAGAGTCCTATGCTGGAGTTATCAGTTATTCGGGATACCGTTATGAATGTAGCGGAGGCCATTACCGCTGCATTGGAAATAGAAACGGAGATTATCAATGAGCATTTGGAAATCATCGGCGGCACCGGCAGATACCGTTATAAAATAGGCACCTATGAAGAGGGCGGGGATATCAATTCCGGTGCAATCTATGGAAAGCTGTTGAAATCCGGGAAAACGTATATTTGTCTGGACCCGGAAAATGATCCCGAATATGACCCTCAGGAGGGAGAACTGGCTGAAATCTGCTGCCCCATTCAACTGGAAGACCGAATCATAGGTCTCATTGGTTTGGTAGCATTTAATGAGGAGCAGCGGAAAAAAATTATGGACAACAGCGAAACCTTAACTCTTTTTCTGGAGAGAATGTCAGAGCTGATCGCCAGCAAGCTGTCCGAAACAGAGCAGAGAAATCAGCTTCAGG
Source organism: Sinanaerobacter chloroacetimidivorans (assembly GCF_018128545.1). Classification (GTDB taxonomy): domain Bacteria; phylum Bacillota; class Clostridia; order Peptostreptococcales; family Anaerovoracaceae; genus Sinanaerobacter; species Sinanaerobacter chloroacetimidivorans. Next base: position 100,673 of record NZ_JAGSND010000008.1, read on the forward strand.
GTATCGTGGAGTCCATGCATGAAGGACTTATTGCTCTTGATAAAAACGGCAGGATTATGTCCTGCAATTTCGAATGTGAAAAACTGCTGGGTGTTAAACGGAATCATATGGTCGGAAAGCTACTTTCCGATGTTTGGGACATCAGGGATGCGGAAAAAGTCATCAGCACCGGGGTTCCCATCAAAGACAAGGAGGTTCTCTACCAGGGGAAAAAAGACAGAGAACAGCGATATTTATGTACCATAATACCTTTACAGCTGAGAAAAGGGGACCATGAGGAAACTCCTGCTTTGGGCGCCATGATCCTGTTTCAAAGCAGTTCCGATGTGAAAGAACGTATCTATAAAATGACGGTCCATGACAAGCAGACAACCTTTGCCGACATCATAGGAGAAAGCCAGGCCATGATTCAGGTAAAAAGAAGAACACTTCAAATTGCGTCAAGCGACTCAACCGTCATGATCACAGGGGAAAGCGGAACCGGTAAGGAATTGTTCGCCAGAGCCATTCATTCGGAAAGCCCCAGAAGAGATTCGCCTTTTATTGCCATCAATTGCGGCGCTATTCCGGAGATGCTGCTGGAAAGTGAACTGTTCGGCTATGAAAAAGGAGCCTTCACCGGTGCTGACTCCAGGGGAAAACCCGGAAAGTTCGAGATCGCACATAAAGGGACATTATTTCTGGATGAAATCGGTGATTTACCCCTCCATTTGCAGGTGAAACTGCTTCATGCCATTCAGAACAGGCAGATTGAAAGGGTCGGAGGAATCAGCCCCATCGATATCGATGTCCGTATCATATCGGCAACCAATAAAAATCTGGAACAGATGATTACGGCAAGGGAATTTCGGGAAGATTTATTTTTCAGACTAAACGTAATTCCGCTAAACATCCCTCCGCTTAGAGAAAGGGATGGGGATGTGGAGCTTTTACTGAACTTCTCTCTCAGAAAATTCAATGAGCTGCTGGGGAAACGTATCACTAGCTTTGATCCCTCTGCTTTGCAGGCCTTATTGCAATACGTATGGCCGGGGAATGTCAGGGAGTTGGAAAATGTAGTGGAATATGCGGTGAATATGGAAACCGGGAATCAAATTCGTTTAGAGAATTTACCGGATAAGATTGTCAAAAGGCATATGGAATCGCGGACCAATCGGTCCGGCTTGAAAGAAAAGATGGATGACTATCAGAGAATGCTGATAGAAGAATGTCTGGATAAGACGGGAAGATCTACCGAAGGGAAAATCATGGCAGCAAGGCTTCTGGGAGTCAGTGAGTCTACCCTGTATCGAAGAATCAGGGAGCTTGGAGTCAGATAAGAGGCTGTATCAAAAAGATGATCTTTGATCTTTTTGATACAGCTTTCTTTTATGGAATACTTATTATATAAATGATTGTTTCTTTTCTGCTAGGATTGAGTTTTTATCGTACAAAGCAGTTATCTGCCGTTTAGAGATTCCCGTTTAAAGGAGGGAATTTATCGTCGAAGGCTACCTCGTCGGCTGCAAGGGTCCTTACGGATCGTGTTTTCCCCATGGTTTTCAGAACCTTATAGATCACCATCGGACCTGCCGTCCAAGCCACTGAGAAAATAAAGGCGGAGAGCAGATCAGGCTGGAAGGCCATGAACAGCAAGCCTACGACTATGACAAAGAGCCCTATGGCAGGAAGCACAGGATGAAGCTGGGTTTTCACAGTCAGAACCTCATTTGGATCATAACCTCTTTTTTTCAGTTTTCTGCGCATAATCAGCTGTGCGGCAATGATTCCGCCCCAGCATACGGTGCCGGTGAATCCTGCCATCCCAAGGATCATGGTATAAAATGCTCCTTCACCGAAGTAATAAGCGCAAGGGATAAAAAGCCACATGGGGATGATGGTAAAGATGGTGGCAATTTGTGGAACGTTGTATTTGTTCAGTTTTAAAAATGCCTTGGGGGCCAATCCTTCGGAAGCTAAACCGTATAATGCCCTGACTGTTCCGTACACACCGGAGTTTGCACAGCTGAAGGCGGCGATCATGACGATCACTGAGAAAAAGCCTGCAGCCCATCTCATTCCATACATAGCCAGTGCCATACTGAAAACGGAGTCCTCTAAATTTGCCTTTTCATAAGGAAGGATCATCACCAGCAGTGCAAGAGGTATGATATAAATCAAAATGATTCGATAGGCTACCCTTCTGCAGGCAAGAGGAATGTTCTTTTCCGGATCCTGCGTTTCCGATGCGGCAAGACCGACGATTTCCGAGCCCTGAAAATTAACCAGGATCATCACCATGGTAGTAATCATGACCCAGGAACCATGAGGGAAGAGAGAACGATACCAGCCGACTTCAGGATGATAAAGGATGGAGAGTCCAATAGGCTCGCCCCCTATGACTCCAAATATAATCAGTATTGCACATACCGAGAAAATGGCAATGGCAGCGATTTTCATAATGGATAAAATGGACTCGATATGGCCGAACCAGGTAACGTGATAGAGATTTACGATGGTAATCAGTAATAGCGCAATGACGGAATACAGAACGATGTTTCCGGGTATAAAGGTATTCATAATGATTCCGCAGGCAACTGCTTCAGCCGGTACATAGCCTACCCAGTTGATCCAGTATGCCCATCCTGCGCCGCAGGCAAAGCTTTCGCCGATAAATTCCTTGGCATAGGAGACAAAGGAACCTCTTCTTGGGACATTTACCAGCAGCTCTCCAAAGGACTGCATGACGGCGTAAATGACTAAACCGCCAATCAGATAGGCGGCTACAATGGAGGGTCCGATTTCATTGATGGTGTAACCGGAACCGAGAAAATAGCAGGAACCAATGATGCCGCCAATGGCAATTAAAGAAACATGCCATGGATGAATTCCACGCTGCAATGTTCTTTCCTCCTGCGGGCAATGGGATACATTCTTTTCTGACATTGAATTTTCCTCCTGACAAAAGATTTCACGTAATAAAATTATGAAGTAATATTGGAGTAAAGTAGCAAAAATAATGCCATTTTTCTTTTTTGCTCCCTTTTCTTTTTTTGATTGGATTTGTAAGGGTAACAACAGGTTAGAATAAACATTATTCGGAAAGCCCAGAAAAATAATAATCAATGTTGACAGAAAATTGTCAGAATTGACAATTCGAAAAATAAAATCCATTAATATATTGAAAGAAATTTTTATGAAAAATTTTTTAAATTTCTATTGACCTTTCCGTTGCGTCAATGTGTATGATAGATTTATCAGGAGGTGAAAACATGGAATATACAGTGAAAAGCCTTGGAAAACTGGCGGGAATCAGTACAAGAACCCTACGTTACTATGATGAAATTAACCTTCTCAAGCCGGCGAGAGTGAATTCATCAGGATACAGGATTTATGGACAGAAGGAGATTGATCAGCTGCAGCAAATTCTGTTCTACCGGGAACTTGGAATCAATCTGGAGGATATCAAAGATATCGTTTCCTCCGCAGACTTTGACAAGAGAAAGGCTTTGGATGAGCATCATGAAAAACTTCTTGAGAAGAGAAAACAATTGGATGCCTTGATTGAAACGGTTGAAAAGACCATCGCATCAGAAGAAGGGAGAATCGTTATGAGTAATAAAGAAAAATTTGAAGGTTTTAAGAAAACCATGATAGAAGAAAATGAAAAGAAATATGGTCAGGAAATCAGAGAAAAATATGGAAAAGAAACAGTCAATAAATCAAATCAGAAATTGATGAACATGACACAGGAAGAATATGAGGAAGTGACCAAGCTGGCCCAGGACATTACGGAGACTTTGCATGAAGCATTTCAAACCGGGGATCCTGCCGGTGAACTTGCACAGAAGGCAGTTGAGCTTCATAAAAAATGGCTGTGCTTTTATTGGGACAGCTATTCCAAAGAAGCCCATGCCGGGTTGGGTCAAATGTATGTGGATGACGAAAGATTCCGCGCCTATTATGACGAAAAACAGCCTGGAACAGCGGAGTTCCTGAGGGACGCCATTGCAGTCTATACCTCAAAATAAAAAAGAACTGTCTCTATAAAAGAAAGAAGATAAAATTGGATAGCCATGATTTGTAGGGTTCGTTTTCGGAATTTATCTTTTCATAAATTTTACTCCTGACTTTCAGACAGAAAAGCAAACGATAACGCCAACAGTGCTTTTCTTCGCATTGCATGCTCGCTGAAAGTCTGGATCGTAAAATTTGAAAAGATAGAAATTCCTCAAAATACCCTTCATACCATGGCTATCTCAAATATATCTATTTATTTTGAGACAGTTCTTTTTATCTCATGCGGACGGCGGCCATAGCGCAGGCACCTTCATGAACCACCTTGAACCCCTTTTTCTCTGCAAACTCTATGATTTCCTTGTCATAGGTTCCTGGCTGCAGCCAAATGTAAGGATGAACCGACGGATCCATTTCTTCAAGGCTTTTTAATGTAACCTTCGGGGGAACGACAAAGTCTACACAATCGGGAACCTGAGGAAGATCTTCCAGACAGGCATAACATTTACTGCCGTCCTCCATTTCCGTATAGTTCGGGTTAACGGCATAGGCTTTGTACCCGTGAGAACGAAGGGTATGGTAAATATGGTTTGCTGTTTTATCCGTATTGGGAGTGGCGCCGACGATAGCCCAAACCTTTTTCTCCAGCATCTCGTTCATTTTCTTTTCATTATCCATAGTGGGCTCCTCCAATTTCATTAAATTTATGTTAATCATAGTTTAATTTTTCCCATTTTTCAAGAAATGAAACAATTTTCAGGAATCCAACTTTTATATTTTCAATACATATTGTCCACTTTTTCAGAATACAATCTACAAGCGGTTAAATTTTGAAAACGTATGACAAGGAGTAATGAATATGCGAAAGCACATTGGATTAAACCCTTCCGAGGTTGCAGAATCCAGAAAAATTCATGGGGGCAACGTGTTTGCTCAGAAGAAGAGGAAGGGATTTTTGAAACAATATCTGAGCAGCTTCGGCGATCCTATTATCAAAATTCTATTGGTTGCACTGGCTCTCAATATCATTTTCCTTTTTCGGGATGCAAATTGGATGGAATCTGCGGGAATTGCCATTGCGGTGTTTCTTGCAACTTTTGTTTCGACACTGTCCGAATATGGAAGTGAGTCTGCCTTTGCAAAATTAATGGAGGAAGCCCAGCTGATCCAATGCAGGCTTATTCGGTCGGGCCAACCTGTTTCCGTACCCATTACGGAGGTTGTTACAGGAGATATCGTCTTGCTGCAGGCAGGTGAAAAAATACCTGCAGACGGCATTTTACTTTCAGGAATACTAAAGGTCGATCAGTCCGCTTTAAACGGGGAGAGCAAGGCCGCAGCAAAGTTCCCCTCCGATTCTCCCGGAATACCGGATTCTGTCCGGAATTGGGACTTGCTCGCTTCTCATCAATTGTTCCGCGGCAGCGTGGTGGATGAAGGAGAGGGCATCATGGAGGTGTGCCGGGTCGGAAAGGATACCTTTTACGGACATATGGCAGGAGCCATGCAGGAAGAGACAAGGGAAAGCCCTCTGAAACTTAGATTGGGCCAATTGGCAAAAACCATAAGCCGTCTTGGATACATAGCAGCATGTCTTGTAGCGCTGGCAGACCTTTGCAGCAATGTAGTGCTGCAAAATTCCATGAATCCTGTACTGATACTGCGGGAACTGACAAATCTGCATACCATGACAGGACATGTTCTTCATGCCCTGACTTTAGCCATAACCATCGTTGTGGTTGCTGTTCCGGAAGGGCTGCCGATGATGATTACGGTTGTGCTTTCCTCTAATACCATGAGAATGATGAGGGACAATGTTCTCGTCAGAAAATTGGTGGGGATTGAAACAGCTGGCAGTCTGAATATTCTATTTACGGATAAAACGGGAACCCTTACCCAAGGAAAGCTGTCCGTGAGCCATTTGATTACGGGTGAAGGGAAAATATACAGAAACAAGGACCGGCTCAGAAGAGGCTCGAAGCTTCTATATTTACTGACTCTCTCAGGATTTTACAATACCGGCTGTGTTCTTTCCGGAGAGGAGCCTCTGGGAGGAAATATGACAGATCGTGCTTTGCTGGATTATGTATTGCCTATTCACGGAGATATGAATGAATACGTGAAAATGGATTCCATTCCCTTTGACAGCACCAATAAATTTTCAGCTGCCAGGATATCAGGTCCGACGGATCTGTCACTGATTAAAGGGGCACCGGAAAAGCTTCTATGTGCCTGTACCAGGTACTTTGACGAAGAAGGGCGGATTCAGCGCCTTTGTAATCAGGACATGCTGGAGTCTTTGTGGCATAAGCTTTCTGATAATGCAGTACGTGTTTTGGTGATCGCAGCAACGGAAAAATGGCCTGTTCAAAAGGACAGGTTTTCTGATCTGATCCTGATCGGTATTGTCGGAATACGGGACGAGCTGAGACCGGAGGCCTATGATTCGGTAAGGCAGGTCACCAATGCAGGTGTTCAGGTGGTTATGGTAACAGGAGACAATCAGGAAACCGCAGTGGCCATTGCCAGAGGATGCGGACTCATTGATGTTTACAATAAAAATCAGGTGATCACCAGCACAGAGCTGGGACGGTTAACGGATGATCAGTTAAAATCTGTTTTGCCGCAATTGCGTGTAGTTGCCAGGGCACTGCCGACGGATAAAAGCAGGCTTGTGAGCCTTGCACAGGAAATGGGTATGGTAGCTGGAATGACAGGGGATGGGATTAATGACGGACCGGCTTTAAAGATAGCAGATGTAGGCTTTGCCATGGGGGACGGAACGGAAGTGGCCAAGGAAGCCGGAGATATTGTGATTCTTGATAACAATATTGCTTCCATAGCCAAGGCCATCCTGTATGGTAGAACCATTTTCAAGAGTATACAGAAATTTATCATATTTCAGCTTACTATGAATCTGTGTGCGGTAGGTGTCTCTCTTATCGGACCGTTTATCGGATTTGAAACACCCATTACGGTCATTCAAATGCTTTGGGTAAATATTATCATGGATACCCTTGCAGGGCTTGCCTTTGCAGGAGAGCCGCCATTGGAGGAATACATGGAGGAATCGCCTAAATCCAGAGAAGAGCCGGTTCTAAACGGAAACATGGTCAATCAGATTATGTTTGCGGGTTTGGTCACCATTACTATTTGTATGCTGTTTTTAACAATGAGCTGGGTAAAGGTATTTTTCCACTATCATCTCAATCCCATTTGCTTCTATTCCGCATTTTTTACCCTGTTTATCTTTTGCGGTATTTTTAACAGCTTTAACGCCAGAACACCCAGGATCAACCTTACGGCCTATTTGTCAAGAAATCCGGCTTTCATACTGATCATGTCTTTTATAGCCATTGTGCAGATTTTGCTGTTATACCTAGGAGGAAGTTTATTCAGAACCATAGGGCTTACGTTTTCAGAACTGGCTTTCACCCTTGGAGCAGCTGCCATCGTAGTGCCAGCAGATGTGATAAGAAAAATTATGGTGAAAAAGATCAGAAAGGTCAGAAGATTATAGATTACTACTGTATTTTTGATAAAGTTTGTGATAAAATATTAAGAATACTTTGGAGTAGGTTATTTGGAGTCAAAATAGAAATCGGAGGAATTTATATGAGAGCAGTAGTAACTGTAATCGGTAGAGATATGGTCGGTATTCTGGCAAAAGTCAGCACAACCTGTGCAGAAGCCAATGCAAATGTCATTGAAGTAACACAGTCCGTGCTTCAGGAGTTCTTTGCCATGGTAATGCTGATCGATATTTCACAAATGAATTGCGAATTAGGTGAGCTTCAGGAAAAGCTGAAGAACAATGTATCCGGAATGAAAATTCACGTGATGCATGAAGATATCTTCAATTCCATGCACCGCATTTAGAAACTGGAAGTTGGAGGTATGAAATGCTGAATATGACGGATATCATGGAAACTATAACCATGATACAAGATGAAAATCTTGATATACGAACCATTACCATGGGAATCTCCCTGTTGGACTGCTGTGACAGCGACATCGACAAGTCCTGCGAAAAGGTTTATGAAAAAATATACCGCTGTGCCAAGGATCTTGTAAAAACCGGCTGTGATATTGAGCAAAAATATGGGATTCCGATTATTAACAAAAGAATCGCCGTGACACCGATTGCCATGCTGGTGGGGGCTTCCGGCGGAGACCCTGTGAAATATGCAAGAACCTTGGAGAAGGTGGCAAATGACGTAGGGGTCAACTTTATCGGAGGATTTTCCGCCCTTGTACACAAAGGCTTTTCTCCGGGTGACAGAGAATTGATTGAAGCAATTCCGCGTGCTTTGGCTTGCACGGAACACGTGTGTGCTTCTGTAAATATTGGATCTACCAAGTCTGGAATCAATATGGATGCAGTGAGAACCATGGGCAAAGTAGTGAAAGAGGCTGCAGAGCTTACGGCTCATGAGCAGTGCATCGGAGCCGCTAAACTGGTAGTTTTCTGCAATGCTCCTGAGGACAATCCGTTTATGGCAGGCGCCTTCCATGGCCCCGGAGAACCGGATTGCGTGATCAATGTGGGAGTTTCCGGCCCCGGTGTTGTGAGAGCCGCCCTTGCAAAAGCAGGAGATGATTGTGATTTGACACAGGTAGCCGATATCATCAAAAGGACAGCCTTTAAGATCACACGTATGGGACAATTGGTAGGAAGTGAAGCTTCCAAGCGGCTGGGTGTGCCTTTTGGTATCGTAGATCTTTCCCTGGCACCGACACCTGCCATTGGAGATTCGGTAGCATATATTTTAGAGGAAATTGGTCTTGAGAGCTGCGGTGCCCACGGCACCACAGCGGCACTTGCCCTATTGAACGATGCGGTGAAAAAGGGCGGAGTCATGGCTTCTTCCAATGTAGGCGGCTTGTCGGGAGCCTTTATCCCTGTGACCGAGGATGCCGGCATGATCAATGCTGCCCGCAGCGGTGCCCTTTCTATTGAAAAACTGGAAGCAATGACGGCTGTTTGTTCGGTAGGATTGGATATGATCGTTATTCCCGGCGATACCTCGGCAGACATCATTTCTGCCATCATTGCCGACGAGGCCGCCATCGGCATGATCAATTCCAAGACGACAGCGGTAAGAGTCATTCCTGCCATCGGTAAGGGAGAAGGGGAGGAGCTTGAATTCGGCGGTCTGTTGGGAAATGGTCCGGTGATGAAGGTAAACCGTAATTCCCCTGCAAAATTGATTCGCCGGGGAGGAAGAATCCCGGCACCGATACAAAGTTTAAAAAATTAAAAATCAGCGGGTTCCGCTATATAAGTATCCTCAGGCAAGGTATCCTTCATACGAAAGGAAAACCGGTACTGGGGATATTTTTTTTCAAAGTAATATCGATTACATTTTTTATTACCGATCATATTGGAAAAGGATGTGCTGTTGCTGAAAAATGTAATCGCCTTATGATAAAATCCTTGGATTATCAATGATTGCAGCTCCTTCTCCAGCTTTTCCTTTGCGATTTCACCCTCTACAAGCTGTCGGAATGCAGGATGGTAGGTACCACCGGTGATTTCTCCGTTTTCGCTGATAAAATCGGTGCTCTTAAGGCCGACTCTGATGATATTGATTCCGGCATTCTGCAGAATCACATACATGTCTTTCGTGGTTCTTACCGCTTCCTCCAATGTCAGCGGAGTATAAGCTCCCTTACGGTACATCTGATATAATTCCGTATTCTGAATGATGATCGTTGGATACAACCGTGCAATAGAGGGTCCGACGGAAACAGATTCCAAAGCGGAGGCAACGGACTTCTCATGAGAGTCTCCCGGAAGGCCGATCATTAACTGATGCCCAAGCTGGAATCCATAGGTTTTGATTAGCCTGGAGCTTTGATAAATAATCTCTCGGTTATGCCCACGGTTTGAGAGCTTTAATACTTCTTCGTCGAAGGACTGAACTCCAAGCTCTATGATATCAACGTCATACTCTTTCAAATGGGTAAGGATGGCTTCATCAATATAATCGGGCCTGGTGGACAGATGGATTTTGTGAATCAGACCTCTGTCTTTATATTCTTTGGCAATGCTCAGATATTCCCTTTGCTGGGAAAGAGGAATCCCGGTGAAGCTTCCGCCGTAAAAAGCCGCCTCTACAGTCCGGATACCGCGATGGGATATAGTTTTCAAATATCGGTCCAAGAGATCCATAATCTCTTCTCTTTCCACAGGCTTGTTTTTCGCTGTAATGGTTTTCTGATTACAAAAAACACAATCATTGGGACAGCCCAGATGGGGAATGAATATAGGAATAATTGCATGAGTTTTCAAAGGGTACCTCCTGTTATGACGGATCCGATATCTTTCAGAGGGAAATCCTTAAAATAGGTTACGGATAAACTCCGTTTTTCAATAAATATTTTTATTCTTTCGAAATCAGGGTGTCTTGACAGATCGCCGTGAAAGATGATTTCATTTCCAACTCTGCCGGATGCTCCTCCCAGAAAACCATAGGGGAAACCCGGCAGCTCCACATGTCCATGGGAGATCAGCAGGGTGTCGATCTTATTTTTCTCCAAGCTGCGGGCAAGACCCTCATCCGAGGTGATAACGGATTGCTCGTCCACCACTACAAGGCTGCATTTGGTGTACCCCTGTTTTACCGGTATCACCTTCAGTCCTGTCTGTTCAACCTTTTTCATCAGGTCAGATGCGGTGAACGCCGTATTATGAATAAAATAACTGCCTAATTGCACTGCATTATACTTGATATTATCAGGATACCGGCTGCCCAAAGAATCCCTGCACAGAGTAAAGGGCATAGATTCCCGGGATAACGCTTCTTTGATCATCGGATACTGCTCCTTGGCAACCATCAGCTCCTGTCCTATTTTACACAGAAATATATCAGCATGGGAGGCGATGGCATCATAAACAACACCGCATTTTCTGATTTCGCAAAGGCGGTGCCCCTGATTGATCAAATAAGTTTTTACGATTCGATGCGAATCTTCCGATAAATAGATGTTCATATGGGTATTATACACCATAACGCCTTGTTTTTTTTGGAATTTTATTATAATATAAGAATATGGTTAATATAGGTAATGACTGGGATCAAATCCTGGAGGGAGAATTTGAAAAAGAATATTACAAAAGTCTTAGAGCATTTCTGGTCAGTGAATACAGGACACGAATCGTTTATCCATCCATGTATGATATTTTTAATGCGTTGAAATTTACTCCTTATCATGGTGTAAAGGCGGTAATCCTGGGACAGGATCCTTATCACGAACCTAATCAGGCTCATGGGCTATGTTTTTCTGTTAAAAGAGGGGTTCCAAAACCCCCTTCTCTTGTCAATATCTTTAAAGAGCTGAAAACAGATTTGGGAATGGAGCCTCCCGATCATGGAAATCTTGAAGACTGGACGAAGGAAGGCGTTTTACTTCTCAACACGGTACTTACAGTGAGAAACGGCCAGGCCAATTCCCATAAGGGAAAAGGCTGGGAAATCTTTACGGATCGTGTCATTGAACACTTGAATCAACGGGAAAAGCCGATGGTTTTTCTCTTATGGGGAGCCAATGCAAAAGCCAAGACAGGGTTGATAACCAATCAAAATCACCTGATTCTTACGGCAGCCCATCCAAGCCCCCTATCCGCACATAACGGATTTTTCGGATGCAGGCATTTTTCGAAAACCAATGAATTCCTTTCACGGTATGGGGAGAGTATAAATTGGAAATTGGATGTTTAAGAGGGAGAAGTGAATGAACGTGATGTTTTTAGGTATGGTAGCCATCGTAGTCCTGGTTATTGTTGTGGGCGTTGTGATTGCCATTTCAAACAGGTAAAAAGCTGATTATAAATAAAAAGGGTTTAGGAGGTTAAAAAATGGGGACAGTATCGATTGTTCTTTTAATCATTGTTGCTGTTATCGCAGTTCTGGTGATCTGGGTGATTGCGGCCTACAATGGTTTTGTGCGCTTGCGCAATATGGTAGAGGAAGCATTCTCCACCATGGATGTATATCTGAAAAAGAGATATGATTTGATACCGAATTTGGTTGAAACAGTGAAAGGTTATGCTGCTCACGAATCCGGTACTCTGGAAAAGGTCGTGCAGGCCAGAAACATGGCGGCGTCTGCCACTACCATTGAAGGAAAAATTCAGGGTGAAAACGCATTACAGGGGACTCTGAAGAGCTTATTTGCCATAGCGGAAGCTTATCCGGATCTGAAAGCAAACACCAATTTTCTGGATTTGCAGGCGCAGCTCCAGAGGATCGAGGATGAAATCGCAAATTCCAGAAAGTATTATAATGCCATAGTGAAGGAATTTAATACAAAGACCGAAGTGTTCCCGAGCAATATCGTTGCCGGAATCTTTAACTTCAGGCGGAAGACTCTCTTTGAAGTAAATGATGAGAGAGAGCGGGAAGCTGTAAGAGTTGCATTTTAAAAATTCAGGAACGACCGATGGTCGTTCCTCATTATTTTGTTTAAATAAAAGAAATAAGAGAAGGAAAGTGGTTAGAGACTATGATGAGATATCAGAAAGTGATTGCCATCCTGTTTTTTACTTTGATTTTTGCGGGATTCAGCTACGTTTATGCCAGTGCAGAGTCCTTTGAAACAAAGAATTTCGATGTTCAGGTGGATCTGAATGAGAATAACACCTTTCGTGTCAATGAATCTATAAACGTTGAATTCACGGAGCCGAGGCACGGAATTTACCGCTATATCCCCTATACCGGCGTAACAACCAGGAAGATAGACGGAGAGGTGGTTGAAAAAAGATACCGGATGAAGATTTCGGATGTTCAGGTTGACGGGTACGATTTCGATACTTATTGGGAGAATGGAAATCTGGTGATTCGAATCGGCAGTGAAGATATTTTGGTAAACGGCCCGCAGACCTATCATATCAGCTATCAATGCACGCTCTATGATGATAGGAATGAAGCATTTGACAGCTTTTATTGGAACATGATTCCGGCAGAATGGACTTCTCAAACAGAGAGTGGATGGCCTTCGTCCATAGAATCAGCCGCTATGACCGTTCAGATGCCGAAAGAATTTGATCAAAATAAGGTTGAATTTATAGCTGGTTTTTATGGTATGGCGGATCTTGATTCAGTAGATTGGAAAAAAGAAGGTACCGTTATTACGGCAGCTACCAATCGTGTCCTGGAGGCTGGGGAGGGTGTCACCCTGAATATTCTGCTGCCCGAAGGATATTTTGCCGGAGAGAAAACCAATGACTGGATGCTTTGGCTGATGATTATTCTGATGATTGCGGCGCCTGTTTTGAGCCTGCTCTTGTGGTTTGCCTTCGGCAGAGATCCGAAACTGATCAAGACTGTGGAATTTTACCCCCCGGGGGATATCAGCCCTGCAGAAATCGGCTATATTATAGATGGCTATGTTGACAGCAAGGATTTGGTTTCCCTAATTATTTATTGGGCCAATAAGGGATATATAACCATTAAAGAACTAAAAAAAGATCATTTTGTTTTAAGAAAAGAAAAGGATCTGCCAATCAATGCCAAGACTTATGAATATACCATGTTCGGCGGTTTATTTCAGGATCGTGACGAAGTGACTCTTGAGGAGCTGAAAGGTGACTTCTACAGTCATTTCGACGCAGCAAAGGGGCAATTGAAAGCAAACTTTACCATGAGAAAAGAAAACCGGATATTTACTCAAAGTTCTTTGGGCGCCAGAGCAATGGGCATTCTTTTGATGGTGGTTCCTACCTTCTCGTTATTGCTGCTCGGATGGGGTTACAGCTTATTTGATCCGCTCTTCCTCATTTTTGGCATTCCGGTCGTGCTCTTTGCTATCCTTGGGTTTGCAATCATTATTGTGACCTATGACAGAAAAGACAGCAATTCCGGAAGAAAGAGTACCACACTGTATTTCTTCGGATATCTGCTTTTCGGGCTGTCCGGAGTCGGGGCAGTGGTTTACAGTTATTTTTTACTGGATGCTGTTTTAGTAGGTGTGATGGCAGTACTGGCATCGTTGATTTCTCTTACTTTTACCATGAGGATGAAGCAAAGAACAAAGAAAAGCACCATGCAGCTGGGCCGAATCCTCGGCTTTAAGGAATTTATCAGAACGGCGGAATTGGATCGTATCAAAATGCTGGTGGAAGAAACGCCAAATTATTTTTATAATGTTCTGCCCTATGCCTATGTTTTTGGTCTGACAGACAAATGGGCCAAGAAATTTGAAGGGATCGTTGCAGAGCCGCCCAACTGGTACCAAGCGGGCTACCAGGGAGGAGTATTTCACACCTATCTCTTTATAAACTCTTTCCACCATTATACAAATGCATTGCAAAACAACATCGCCATACCACCGGCCCCTTCCGGCGGAGGCAGCGGCTTTTCCGGCGGTGGTTTTTCAGGAGGCGGCGGCTTCTCAGGCGGCGGCATGGGAGGCGGAGGAGGCGGCAGCTGGTAGCCGATCATTCAACGACAAAAATAATAATAGTGCACCTGCCTGGTATATTCCCTTGGGAACACGGTCGCTTTCACGTAAAGAAAAGCTCCAACGGTTCCCGCGGAAACATACCGGCGCGGTGCACTTTTTTCGACTATTTGTTAAGTTGACTTATTGTGGGATTGACGTTCCAGTACTCCGAAAGCTGCCGGAATTCCTCTCCTGAGGATTTCTTTTCCTTTCCTGTTTTGACAGCCCGGATCATGATATTTTTTGAGGTATGTTCCAGGCTGGTAAACTCCACTAAAGCGACGTCATAGCCTACTTCCTCCAGCTTCAGGCTGCGAAGGCCATCCGTAAGAATAGAGGAAAACCGTTCTTTTAATATACCGTGCTTCATGATCGGTAAGTGAAAATTGTTTTCAAGCTGATGAAATAATTCATGCTGACAGCAAGGAACGGATAGTATGATAGATGCATTCCATTTGACAGCCTTCATCAATGCAAAATCAGTTGCGGTATCACAGGCATGAAGGGTGACCACCATGTCAGCAGGATCATTACCGGTATAATCAGCGATGTCTCCTTTTAAAAACTTCAGTTCCTGATAGTTCAAATCAGCTGCAACGATATTACAGAATTCGATTACGTCTTCTTTCAAATCCAACCCAATGATTTCAACATTTTTGTTCAGCATTATTTTCAGATAATAATAAAGTGCAAAGGTGAGATAAGCTTTGCCGCAGCCGAAATCTACAATCCTGATTGCTTTGGCATCTTTTGCAGGATCCGGCAAATATGCTAATACATCAGAAACAATATCTAAAAATCGATTGATCTGCCGAAATTTTGAATAATGCTTCTGTATAACATGTCCTTCCTGATCCATGACTCCAAGACGAATGAGAAAATCACAGGGTATGTCGTCAGGAATCAAATATTGCTTTGCCTGATTATGATCTAAAGAAGGCAGTCCTTTTGAAGGAGGCTTTTTTAGGATTCTTGGCAGGTGTGGTTTTGCTGCCAGTATCTGATAGTCTCCTTCGGAGCTAAATAAATTCACCTGCTTAAAGCTGTCCTGAATTAAGTTTTTACTAACCTCCAAGCATTTTTCAGGGGACAGATTTTCATGGGTGACCTTATTTTTATAATGGTATTCGATCTGACAGTAATAACTCCCATTCAGAAGGATCGGCCTTATCACAGCTTTCTGATAAGGTACGGACTTGTTTCGTAATCCGCTGAAGACCGCCTTTACTAAGGTTTGATTTGATAGTATTTCTTTCAATAATAAAATAATCTTTTCCATATTGGTATTTTACCATATTTCATCTTTTTTTAACAATAAAAGAATGACGGCTATGTATTTTTGCAAGGGCCGCCATTCCATCCTTAAGGTCTTGGTCTTTCAAAGGGGATGCCGAAATATTGAGACACACCCAGGGCAAGAATTCTTCCTATGGCATTGAGGTTATCCTGGATCCAAAGGGCATCAAGAAGATTATCTCTGTATCCTACATTTGCGCGAATGGAAGTAGCGTTGGTTAATCTTAATTCTTCATTGGTTCGATTGGGTACTGTCGTTACCAGATTGGGTCTGGGATAAATCGCTCTCAGATTATCCGCTATGATTTCCGCTGCTATTTGTCCTTGCGGGTCATCGGCAAAAAAGAAAAAAGTAGGTCCTTGTAAAGTTCCTGATAAGTACTCCGGTGATACACTGGAACCTAATGAGAAGTGCAAGTCATAGTTACCGGCATTGGATTCCTCTATAATTTCAGATAGATCTGCATTGGGTGCGCTTCGAGTCACCTCGATCCCGCTGCCAATTAAATAAGGCACCATGGCATCAGCGATTTTGTTCATATAATATTCTTCGGTTCCTCCGGTAATAAACTCAAAATCATCACTGGAAGGGCTTAAATATAGTGTAGGCACGAAAGTAACCTCCTTCAAAAATTATGTTCTTGTGACAGGATTATAGAAATTTGGAAGCTCTGTAAATGGAATATTGAAATATTCTGTTAAAGATAAAACTAATTGTCGGGCAATGGGCTGAATATTATCTTTGATCCATTGAACCTCTTCTGCATTATCCCGATACCCCAAGTCAGCAACGGTGGCAACCGCATCTGTATAGACCAGCTCCATCATGGTTTTGCTGGGGACTGTCAGCACCAGATTGGGTCTGGGATAAATCGCTTTTAAATTATTGGCAATAATCTCGGCAGCTGTATGACTGCGAAGATCATAGGCAAAAAAATATATTTCAGGACCTTGTATTTCTCCAGCCAGTTCCTCAGGTGCTTCATTGGTTTTCAAACCAAGAAACAGATCATAATAGCCTGCGTTGGCATCCTCAATAATCTCGGATAAAGAGTCGCCCGGGTTGCTTCTTGAGAATTCAATGCCATTAGCTCTCAAATAGGGAACCATTGCGTCAGCAATAAGGTTCATATAGTATTCTTCTGTACCTCCATTGATCAATGGAATCTCACGGTTGGATGGATTTAAATAAACTCTGGGCACAAAACTAGTACCTCCTTATCCGCTTTTTAAAAGCCGGGGTCACGGGTTGTGCTTGCTGCGGTGCCGCAAAGGGGACATCGAGATACTCCGCTATTGACATTACCAGATTTTGAGCGATGAGATCGATATTGTTCGTAATCCACATAGCATCCAGAAGATTATCCCGGTACCCAAGCATTGGCATCACTGCCGCTGCATCGGTATCCCTCAATTCCCTCAGAAGGCGGTTGGAGTTTACCTGAACAAGGTCCGGATTGGGATAAATCTGTTTCAGGTTTTTTGCCATTATATTTGCAATGACTCTTCCGCCAGGGCTGCCCGTATAATAGATGACATTGGGCCCCTGAAGCGTTCCCACAGAAAATTCCGGTGCTGAATCGGTGTTGAGTGCAACATGCAAATCATAGTATTGAGCATTGGACTCATCGATGATTTGCTGCTCGGTCATATTGGGACTGCTTCTTGTAAACTCTATTCCCGAAGCGCGCAAATAGGGTACCATGGCGTCAGCAACCTGGTTCATGTATTCTTCCTCGTTTCCTCCTGTAATAAAATACTGAAATTCTGCACTTGAGGGGCTTAAATAGATTCTTGCCACAAAAAATACCTCCTTTATATTCTTGAGTAGGGAATGGCAGAATTCCCTTGATCAGTTACCTGCTTCTATTCCGGCAAAAGGAATTTCGAAGTATTCCGTTAAAGAATGTACCAAATTTCCAGCTATAATATTGATATTGTTTTCTATCCACTGCGCATCATCATAATTATCATGATAAGCAATTTCAACCAGAACCGACGGAGCTTTGGTTCTTCTGAGTTCGGCAAGAGTGGTAGTTGGAATTACGGTGACGAGAGTAGGATCCGGATAGATTTTTTTCAGGTTATCACCAATGAGTTTTGCTGCTTGTTTCCCGGCGGTACTGTAGGCATAATAGTAAACATCCGGACCTTGCAGGATCCCGGCCAAATTATCCGGAGAAGAGTTGGAGTGCAAAGCAAAATGTAAATCATATTCGTCAGCATTTGACTGTTCGATTACCTGAGATAAGGAAACGGCAGGATTATTTCTTGCAAACATGATATTGTTTGCCCTTAAGTAGGGTACCATTGCATCTGCAATGAGATTCATGTAATACTCCTCATTCCCGCCTGTCACATAAGAATTCTGATCCTGGACAGACGGGCTTAAATATATATTAGGCACTAAAAATACCTCCTTTTTTTCCTATATATTATGCGAAAGCAAGCATGCTGGTGATTTATTTAAAATAATAAAGAAAGTACTTTACCTGTCGTACCGTCGTAGTTTTCCTCTGTTGGGATTTACGAGGGAGCTACATAATAATTTAATAAATTACTATAAAAATTACGATAAAGTAGAAAAAACTGTTGTTTTTCTGATAATTCTGTTATAATAGTAAGGTTGAAAAACAGAAAGCAGGAAATAACTCATGAAAGAAAAACAAAAAATAATTAATATTGCTGTAATTGCCCACGTTGATGCGGGGAAATCCACATTGGTGGATGCCTTTCTTTCTCAGAGCGGAGTATTCAGAGAGAATGAAGAAATCGTGGACTGCATCATGGACAGCAATGATATAGAGAGAGAACGGGGAATCACCATATATTCAAAAAATTGTTCCGTTATGCATAATGATGTTAAGATCAACATCGTAGACACGCCGGGGCATGCCGATTTTTCATCCGAGGTAGAGCGTATTATCAAAACGGTAGATACGGTAATTTTATTGGTGGATTCCAGTGAAGGGCCTATGCCGCAAACCAGATTCGTGCTGCAAAAATCTCTGGAAATGGGGCTGAATCCTATTTTGCTGATTAATAAAATCGATAAGAAAGATCAACGGGCCGTAGAAGTCGTAGACATGGTCTACGAGCTGTTTATGGAGCTTGATGCAACCAACGAGCAGCTGGATTTTCCGATTCTCTACGGCATTGCAAAGCATGGTATTGCAAAAACGGAACTGGACGAGGAAAGTGACGATATCACACCTCTCTTTGATACCATAATCAATCATGCGGAACCTTATCCCGACTATAATGACGAGCCTCTGCAGATGCAGGTATCTACCTTGGCTTATGATGATTATATCGGCAGACTTGGAATCGGCAGAATCTATAAGGGAAAGATCAGAACCGGCCAGACCGTGGCGGTCTGCAAGGCCGACGGCAGTACGGTTCAGAGAAAAATCAATCAAGTCTTCGTTTATAAAGGACTTAAGAGAACACCGGTAGAAGAAGCTGAATGCGGGGATATTGTGGTACTTTCCGGAATATCCGATATTTCCATCGGGGAAACCATTTGTGATGAAAAATTCCCGGAAGCTATGGAAATGATCCATATCGAGGAGCCTACCTTATCTATGAACTTTATGGTAAATAAGTCGCCCTTTGCCGGCAGAGCGGGAAAATATGTAACTTCCAGACATATCAAGGAGAGACTGGAAAAAGAGCTGGAGGTCAACGTAGGGCTTTTGGTAGAACCCCTGGAAACCACCGATGGGTTTAAGGTCTCCGGCAGAGGAGAGCTCCACCTGTCCATCCTTCTTGAAAACATGAGAAGAGAAGGCTATGAAGTAGCGGTATCCAAACCTGAAGTCATCATGCATCGTGATGAAAAGGGGAAGCTGCTGGAACCCATTGAACAGGCAGTGATCACCGTTCCTGACGAATACTCCGGCGCTGTGATTTCCAAATTGAATATCCGAAAAGGGATCATGACCAGCATGTCCGGCAAGGACGGGTATTCCAAGCTGGAGTATCTGGTTCCCACAAGAGGGCTTCTTGGGTACCGGACAGAATTTATCAACGACACCAGAGGAGAAGGAACCTTCGTCAGACGCTTTGAAAAGTTTGAACCATATAAGGGAGAAATACCACAAAGAATAAACGGTGCTGTCATTGCACAGGAAGAGGGTGTGGCTACGCCCTATGCTCTGGATAATATCAGTGAACGTGCAATTCTGTTTATCGAACCTGGGACAAAGGTTTATGAAGGTATGATTGTAGGAATGAACAGCAGGAATGAAGACATGGTGGTAAATGCCTGTAAAGCAAAAAAGACTACTAACATGAGAGCAGCAGGAAGCGATGAAGCAGTCAAGCTTTCGCCGGCCAGAATCTTCACCCTGGAAGAAGCTCTGGAATTCATTAATGACGATGAGCTGGTGGAAATCGTCCCTAACGATATACGATTAAGAAAAAAATATCTAAAAGAATTAGAACGTAGAAGAAGCGGAAGATAACCGCTTCTTTTCTTTAAATTCTCTATTGACAATGTGTGACTACGAGTGTAAACTATAACCGTGACTACGATTGTAGTCCGCGTTTCAAAAGGGGTATTTCTTCGTTCTCGGATACAGGGTGAATTTTCTGGAACGAAGGGATGCTTTGTGAAAGGGGAAATATTGTGGAATTACTCATTAATATGACCATTGCAGGGACAGTGACGGCATCTGTCATTCTAATGATAAAAATAATCTTTAAGAATAAGCTTACACCGAAGTGGCACGTGGCTATCTGGTTGGTTTTAGCTCTTCGGCTGCTGATACCCGGACTTCCTGAAAGCAATGTGAGCATATTCAACACCGTCCCAAGAGCAGATCATGTTCAGATTGTAGAAAATACAATTGAAAATTCGACGGATAGCACCGTGAATGAGCAAGCGATGGCCGGGCGCTTTACGGTAAAAGCCCCTATTACAGGAGTTGAGAGAAAAGGTGAATTTACGGTAAGAAAACAATTGTCAGACTGGATCCTTTATGGTTGGGCCGCTGGCATGACGGTGATGGCCGCTTACCTTATGGGCGTATCTGTCGTGTTCGGAAGGCGGGCAAGAAAACTTCCGTTGTGCAGTGACAGAGAGCTTTTCAATCTCTTTGAAGAATGCAAAAGAGAAGCCGGTATTCAAAGCGATAGGATTACTTTGAGAATGGGCAGCAACACACCTATGCTGCAGGGAATTCTAAGACCTGTAATTTTGATCCCGGAGGGTTATACCTATCAGGAACTAAGACATATACTGCTTCACGAACTCTGCCATTACAAACATAAGGATATCTGGATCAATATTTTATGCTGCATTATCCTTTGCATTTACTGGTTTAACCCGGTTCTTTGGATCTGCTTTTTTGTGATACGCAGAGATCTGGAGATGCTTTGCGATTATCGGGCTATTGAAATTACCGGAGAACGAAAGGCCTATGCTACCGTTTTACTGAGAACCGCATTAAGAAAAAATCAGTTTATCTTTGCAACCACATCTATGCAAAATGGGGAAAAAGAGGTCAGCAAGCGGATACGGTCTATTGCGCTGTCTAAAAAACCTAAGCGTTGGATCACAATCTCCGCGTTCCTTCTTCTTCTTGTAATCGCCGCAATTTGTCTTACCAATGGAAGCTTCAGTAACACGGTGATCCAGGATGCGGGAGAAGGATATTACTTCAAAATACCCGAAAGCTGGGAAAAGAATGCAAAAAATGAGGTTCATGACGGCCCGGAAAGCTTCCTCGGATACACGATCTTTTATGATGGACAGGGAAATACTTTCGGTGGAATCGAAACACTGGGGATTGATATCAGGGATATGGAGCAAGTGGATTATGAAACTATTGACCTTCCGACACCAAACCATTCCGTCATTCTCGAGCGTAAAGTAATGGAAGGGATTTTACCCTTTCCGGTGATCATGGTAAATCTGGATCAGGATCTGGAGACGGCGGCCCAGGAAGCAGAACGAAATACTTTAGGAGATAAGACTCCATTAAAGAAGAGCAATCAAAATCATATATTCCTATGGCCGGATCAGAACTTTGGCAGAGTATTTGATCTTTGGGCCGACAGCAGTGAGGTAGATGCAGAAGAACTGCTGGAAATCGCTAAGACCTTCCAAAAAGAGCCTGATCCGCAAATGTATCAGCCGGAAACATATTTTACGGGGGATTGGTCAAAAACGGCCGATTACCTTCTGACCAAGTATTTTGACAATTACAGGGATGCTGAGCTTACCAAAGCCTCAGATATCAGCGGCTATGAAATAACAAACATTCAACCCGTTGAGGACAAAGAAGGCTCCTGGAGCGTTGTCTACCCTGATGCTGCGGTATTTCTGATAGACTATACCTTAACTATCACTTATCCCGATCAATATACTTTTGCCGGCGGGGATTTTGAAATAGGAGAAGGAAATAAAACGAAAATATATTACAATCAATTGGCGGTATTTCAGACTGGTTCCGATGGTCAGGCACGATTCCTTGGATTTGTTTGGCCTCAGAACATCGGGGAAATGGGAGAGTCCATGGCAATTATTCATACCATCAATTATTCTCAAATGGATGTAAATGCAAAATTGCTTTTGGAACATAAAACTCCTTATATTGGCAATCATGTAATGGTGGGACAATTGATTCAATTGATGCCGCTGGCCCGGTATGCCTCTGCATTGGAGCTGCAAACTAAGGAGGAGCCGTACGGTTTGACGGTAAATTACGATATGACCCAACTCGGAGGGCAGATCTTTGCCGATGACGGGGAGAGAGCTCCAACAGACAGCAGGGGTTGGGATCCCAATCCGTATTTGAATGCCCAGCTGTATCAGAATGCTGCCAAGCTATTGGCACTGATCGATAACGCTGGATGGGTTTCTCTGAAAGTTCAGGGGATTTCAGATATCGGCGCACCCTATACCTACATTTACAATCTGGATCGAACGGTTCTGAATGAGAAATTTCCCAAGGATGCAAGACTCTCCACAGAAAGTTATGAGAAGTTTGTTGAATTTCTGAGCCTTTTAGCCCAGTCCCAATCTTATCCTGCTGAAAAGGATATGGTGTATCAAATCAATGAATAAGAAATTTCATTGCGGCTGAAAATTAGCATTAAATTGAAAGAAAGGGGATCAGAAATGGAAAACAGCAAAGGAAATATCCATATCAGCGATTCCGAGTGGAAAGTCATGAAGGTCTTATGGGAAAAACCGGACCTGACACTGAAAGAAATATCAGCAAAGTTGGAAGATACCAAATGGAGCTATACCACGATACGGACATTGGTTACCAGACTGATGGATAAAGGTGCCATAAAAGCCGACAAGACTTCCAGCAATTTTCTCTATTCTCCGGCGATAGCGGAAAAGGAGTGCAAGACAAAAGAAATCAACAGCTTTCTGTCAAAGGTATTCGATGGTTCGGTTTCAATGATGGTCTCTGCACTTACCAAAGACAGCAAGCTTACGGAAGAAGAACAGAAAAAATTAATGAGCATTATTGAAAAAATAGAATCTTAAAAGTGGCGGACAGCCACTTTTTTCATTTGTGCAACCGGACAGGCTGGTGTATAATTAATACATCTTTTTTATAAGGAGGAATTTCATGCCGGATAAAACCGTTACATTCATAGATGTCGGCTTGGCCCTGTTGATCGTCGTTGTAGGATTCCTTGCAATCACCGTAATTTGCAAGCTGTTACGGAAAGCGTTGATGAAAAGCAAACTGGATGAAGCACTTCATACTTTTTTTGTTAATTGCTTAAAAGTTTTTTTATGGATCATTGTTCTCATCACTGCCATGAGCTACATCGGTATCCCTGTTTCAGCTTTTCTGGCTGCACTGGGAGCCGCCGGAGTTGCGATAGCCCTTGCGCTAAAAGACAGCCTGGCCAATTTTGCAGGGGGAATTCTTATCATCCTGACAAAACCTTTCAGCAAAGGTGATTTTATTGAGGATTATGAAACCTCGGGGAAAGTTGATAAAATAGACCTTTTATATACGACCTTGAAAACATTTGATAACAAGATTATCACAATCCCCAATGGAAAGCTTGCCAACTCCACCATTGTGAACTATTCAAGAGCCGACAACAGACGTGTGGACTGCAATTTCTCCATCGGGTATGATGACGATATCGCGAAAGCGAAGGAGATTCTTCTCGTAGTTGCTGAGTCAAATCCGGATATCTTTGATGATCCTGCCCCGCTCATAGGAGTATCAGGCCATGGTCAAAACAGTGTTACCATAGACCTGAAAGTATGGTGTAAGAACAGCGATTACTGGGATATCAAATATTATTTGGAGGAGCAGGTGAAGCTGGCATTTGATGAAGCTGGGATCACCATTCCTTATCCTCAGTTGGATGTTCATATCAAGAAATAACGAGATGAAAAGATGTCTCCCGCTTCTATAAGAGGCGGGTGCCATATTCAACCCGTCAGGTAAAAACACAGCAGAAACGGAGAAACTATATGAGCAAAATCAGTGTCGTTTTGTACTACTGGATCGCAGTGGCTGCCGCACTTCTATTTGCCAGAACGGCAGGGATCGCAGACAATGATGCGGCAATTATTAAGATTTTAATTGTGGTAACCATCGCATATATCGGACTGGTAATGATCTTCCATTCCAGAGCAAAATCCGTAACGGAAAATCAGTCCGGGCAAAAGAAGAACAGGAGCCAGCAAACCAATCATCAGAAAAAGAAAAAATAATAGATAAATTACTTGATTACTTGTTGATAAAATTTTGAATTTTTATCAATAAAAAAAATATTGGAAGGTATTTTT
The DNA here is from genome assembly GCF_018128545.1 of Sinanaerobacter chloroacetimidivorans. Classification (GTDB taxonomy): domain Bacteria; phylum Bacillota; class Clostridia; order Peptostreptococcales; family Anaerovoracaceae; genus Sinanaerobacter; species Sinanaerobacter chloroacetimidivorans. Next base: position 125,190 of record NZ_JAGSND010000008.1, read on the forward strand.
GATTTGGCCTTGACGAACAGATTAACATGTGATAACATACTGGAGATTTGAGCAAAATTTCGAAAGGATGAGGGACATGATTCTAAAGGCAAAAGTAATGGCAAAATACCTTGATACCTTCAGCACACCGGGTGCGGATTGCCTTTTCTATTCCAAAGATAAGGCGGATTGCCTTTTCCGTTCCCAGGGTAAGGCGAATTGCCTTTTCTATTCCCTAAGTGTCGCGTTCCCTGTTTTTTCTGAAAAGTATTTTTAAAGTCTTCCTTTTGGAAGGCTTTTTTTTTATGTTTTTTCATTAACTGAGGGATTTTAATCCCGGTAAAGCAGAGGAGGAGATGGAATGTTAGAAGGAAGAAGCTTGTTGGAGCCTATGGATTTTTCAGCAGAAGAGCTGGAGTATTTATTTACATTAGCGGATAAAATTATAGATTCCCCGGAGAAGTTTCAAAAATCATGCGAGGGAAAACTGCTTGCCACCTTGTTTTACGAGCCCAGCACCCGTACCCGATTTAGTTTTGAAGCAGCTATGCTAAGGCTGGGAGGACAGGTGATCGGATTTTCCGAACCCAACTCAAGTTCTGTTGCAAAGGGTGAAAGCATTGCCGACACCATCCGAACGGTAGCATGCTATGCGGATATGGCGGTAATGCGGCATCCAAAGGAAGGAGCACCGAAGGTTGCAGCCCAGAGCACGAATATGCCGGTGGTAAACGCAGGGGACGGCGGGCATCAGCATCCTACCCAAACCTTAACAGACCTCTTGACCATCAGACGGGAAAAGGGCGGATTTCAAGACCTGAAGATCGGTATTTGCGGAGATTTGAAATTCGGAAGAACCGTACATTCTTTAATCAAGGCATTATCGAGATATGAAAATGTATCCTTCGTTCTAATCTCACCGGAAGAGCTGAAAATTCCGGATTACGTAAGAAAAGAGATTCTGGTGAAAAATAAGATTCCCTTTAAGGAAATCGAGAGCATGCAGGAAGTGCTTCCGGAACTGGATATCCTGTACATGACCAGAGTCCAGAGGGAACGGTTCTTTAATGAGGAAGATTATATCAGACTGAAGGACAGATATATTCTGGATATGGCAAAGATGAAACTGGCCAAGGAGGATATGATGGTGCTGCATCCACTTCCAAGGGTCAATGAAATCGCAGCCGAAGTGGATCAGGATCCCAGAGCGATGTATTTTAAACAGGCTAAATACGGTATGTTTGTTCGTATGGCATTGATTATGAGTCTGTTAGGAGTGGATAAGGAGGGAACGAAATGGTAGTGATCAACAGCATTGAAAAAGGAATTGTAATTGACCACATTACAGCAGGCCTTGGTGTAAAAATTCTGGAGTTTCTCGATATCGACACCACAAAAAATACCGTAGCATTCATTATGAATGCTACCAGCAGCAAATACGGCAGAAAGGATGTCATCAAGATTGAAAACGTTGTGGATATCAATCTTGCCGCATTAGGGCTCATTGACCCGAAAGCAACGGTAAATATTATCGAGGATCACTTGATCAGCAAAAAAATCAATCTAAAATTGCCAGAGATGGTGACCAATATTGTCAAATGTAAAAATCCACGCTGTGTTACCTCCGTCGAGGTCAACGCACCTCATATCTTCCACCTGATCGATAAGAAAAACAGAGAATATAAATGTGATTACTGTGACGATATCATCAGCATGAAGGAGGGATTTAACAATGAAATTATACATAAGCAATGGCTTCATCGTTGACCCGTCAAGTAACCGGCAGGGAATTGGCACACTGGTCATTGAGGATGGGATCATTTCAGAGATTCTTATGCAGGAAGGCTTGTCCGAACTGAATTTTCAGATTGATCATCAGGTTGATCAGTGGGTTGATGCGGAAGGAAAATGGGTGGTACCAGGACTCATCGACCTCCACGTTCATCTGAGAGAGCCTGGGTTTGAATATAAAGAGGATATTGCAAGCGGCTGCCGGTCAGCGGCCAGAGGCGGAATTACGACCCTCTGCTGTATGCCAAACACAAAGCCTGCCATAGATCGGGAAGAAGTGGTGAAATTCCTGTATAAGAGAGCGAAAAGAGCCAATGGCGTACAGATCCTTGGTGTGGGTGCCATAACGAAAGGTCAGGCAGGAAAAGAGCTGGCAGACTACGAGGGAATGCTGAATTGTAAAACCACAGATTCGACCCTATTCGGCAAGGGTATCTGCGCCCTCAGCGAAGACGGAAAAACGGTAGAGGATGCAGACCTGATGAGAGAAGCGATGCAGGAAGCGAAAAAATATGGGCTCCCTATCTTTTCCCACGCGGAACCGGAGGCTGAAATCGTAGAAAGAGACTTAAAACTTGCGGCGGAAACAGGCTGTAGACTTCACTTTTGCCATATCAGCAAAAAAGAGAGTGTAGCGCTTATCCGGGAGGCCAAGAAAAGCAATGGGAATATTACAGCGGAAACGGCGCCCCACTATTTTACCATGGATGAGAGTATGACCGGCAGGGATCCAAACAAAAAGATGAACCCACCCCTGAGAGAAAAGGAAAATGTCGCAGCAATCCTGGAAGGAATCAAGGATGGCACCCTTGATATCATCGCTACGGACCATGCTCCCCACCACTCCAGAGAAAAAGAGCTTCCCTTTGAAGAAGCCCCTTTTGGAGTCGTCGGGCTCGAAACAAGTTTTTCAGTAAGCTATACTGCCCTTGTCAAATCCGGAATTCTGACTCCCTTAGAGCTGATGCGAAGGATGAGCACGAAGCCCGCTGAAATCGTCGGGATCGAAAGAGGGAGCTTGCAGCCGGGAAAAGCGGCTGACCTTGCCATGATTGACGTTAACAGGGAGTATGAAATAAAACCGGAAGACTTTCTGTCAAAGGGAAGAAATTCAGCTTTTATCGGAAAAAAGGTATTTGGAAGAATCGCCTGTACCATCATAGGCGGAAGGATTCTTTGGAAGGAGGAATCAAATGATTGACAGACTGATGCAGAAGATAGATCAATGCAGAAATCCCACTGTGGTAGGGCTGGATCCTACCTATGAAATGATACCCTATGGAATCCGCATGGAAATGATAGAGAAATACGGAAAAACCACAAGAGCGGTATCCAAGATGCTCCTTTGTTTTAATAAGGCCATTATAGAAGGAGTCGGTGATCTGGTTCCTGCAGTAAAGCTGCAGATTGCCATGTATGAACAATATGGGCTGGAAGGGATTCGGGCATATCTGGAAACCATTGTAGCTGCAAAGAAAAAAGGGCTGATCATTATCGGAGATATCAAAAGAGGGGATATTGCCTCTACTGCCGCGGCCTATGCTTCCCATCTCGGAGGCGTTACCATAGAGGGAACCCATTTTGATATCTGGAATGAAGATGCGGTGACCTTGAATCCTTATCTGGGCTTTGACAGCATTGAACCCTTTCTGCCTTATTGCACGGAATTTGATAAGGGACTCTTCCTTCTGGTAAAAACCAGCAACCCCTCAGGAGGGGAAATCCAGGACCTGATAGCAGACGGAGTTCCGGTCTATGAGCATACTGCAAGGCTGGTAAGCCAATGGGGCAGGTTGGTTATGGGGGATAACGGCTACAGCAAAATAGGAGCTGTGGTAGGAGCAACTTACGGCGAGCAGGGGAAGAGCTTAAGAGAGAAAATGCCCCACACCTTTTTTCTTGTGCCCGGATATGGGGCCCAAGGGGCTAGCGGAAATGATATCAGAGGATATTTTGACCGGGACGGAAGGGGCTGTATTGTCAACTCTTCCAGAGGTATCATAGCCGCTTATCAGAAGGATAAAAAATATGGTGCTCATAACTTTGCAGAAGCCGCACGTGAGGCGGTGCTGACCATGAAGAAGGACTTGGAGGATAAAGGATGATGAAAAAAATATTGAACGGCAGAGTTGTAGAAAACATAGAAATTGCAGATAAGGTTTACAGGCTTGTTGTAAATGCCCCGGAAGCCGTAAGAGATTACGTCCCGGGCCGTTTTGTCAATGTATATCTGAAAGACAAAAGCCTTCTTTTGCCCAGGCCTGTCAGCATCAGTGAAACGAACGGTGAAAATATGGCCTTGATTTACGGAGTGGTTGGAAAAGGTACTTCGGAGATCGCTCAGTACGATATGGGAGACAGAATCCGCATCAGTACACCCCTTGGCAATGGATATCAAATAGGCAGCCTTCTGCAAAAGATGAAAAGAGATCATGCAATGCAAGACGGAGCAAAAGCCGGTGTGATCGGATTGGTTGGCGGCGGCATCGGTGTACCGCCTCTTCTTGGCCTTGCAAAAGCTATCAGAAAAATGCAGCGTGAAGCTGCGGATGACGATAAAAGTAATCTGGAGTTTCGGAATCTGAAAACCGTAGCAGTCCTTGGATTCCAGCGGGAACCTTTTTTAGAGGAAGAACTGAAGGAGTACTGTGATGAAGTGTTGATTGCCACTGATGAGGGGAACTTTGGCTTCCACGGTAATGTTTTGGATTTGATCGGTCAAAACCAAATTCATGCGGATGGTTATTTTGCCTGCGGTCCAAAGCCAATGCTGAAAGCCCTGTCGACCTATTGCAGAGAGCGGCAGATTCCGGTTCAGATTTCCATGGAAGAGCGCATGGGCTGCGGATACGGCGCCTGTGTGGGCTGTGTTTGTAAAACACAGGAAAAAACAGATGAAGGTATTGCTGTTGCAGCAAAGAAGGTCTGCAAGGATGGACCGGTTTTTTATGGGGATGAGGTGATTTGGGATGAAGAATAAAGGACTGGATTTACGAGTAACGATAGCAGGAATCACGCTGAATAACCCGATCACCACCGCTTCCGGGACTTTTTCCGCCAGAGAAAGCAGTGCCTTTTATAACATCAATGAGCTTGGAGCCATGATCACAAAAGGGGTGTCCACTATACCATGGCCCGGAAATCCCACCCCCAGAATTGCGGAGGTATATGGAGGAATGATCAATTCCATCGGTCTGCAAAATCCCGGTATCGATGTTTTCATCAAGGAGGAGCTTCCCTTTTTAGAGCAGTTTGATACGGCTCTTATCGTTAATGTAGCAGGGAGAACCGTCGAGGAATATTGCGAAGTAGTGGAAAAGCTGAATGATACAAAAGCGGATATGCTGGAAATCAACATTTCCTGTCCGAATATCAAAGAAGGCGGGATCAGCTTTGGAACGGACCCGAAAATGGCGGCGGAAGTAACGAAGCAGGTAAAAACGCGTTCACAGAAACCTATTCTTATGAAGCTGACACCCAATGTGGGAGACGTTGCGGAAATCGCGCGGGCAGTTGAATCAGAAGGGGCGGATGGCATTTCACTGATCAATACCCTGCTTGGCATGCGGATTGATGTACATAAAAAAACACCGGTACTGTTTAATCGGATGGGAGGCCTTTCAGGACCTGCCGTGAAGCCTGTCGCCGTAAGGATGGTTTACCAGGTGCGAAGAGCAGTAACCATTCCCATTGTCGGAATGGGCGGAATCATGTCGGGTGAGGATGCTGTTGAATTTATCATGGCCGGAGCGGATGCCGTATCCGTCGGTACGGCAGCGCTGGTGGACCCCGCGGCCCCCGTGCGGATTAAGAAAGAGCTTATAGAATATATGAAGAAAAATAATTTCAAGACAATGAAAGATATCAGAGATTCCTTCCAGGATAGATAGGAGAATACCATGAGCTATAAGGACGAATTTATCCAATTTATGATCGGTGCCGGAGTCCTGACTTTTGGCCAATTTATTACCAAGAGCGGGAGGGAGACCCCTTATTTTATCAATACCGGCAATTATCGAACCGGAAGTCAGATTTCGGCACTTGGAGGGTTTTACAGTGATTGTGTGATAGAAAATATGAAAAAGGGAACGATCAAGGAAGATATAACGGCACTGTTTGGCCCGGCCTATAAAGGAATTCCCATAGCGGTGGCTGCTTCCATCGCTTTCGCCGGTAAATACGGCAAGGAGATCAATTACTGCTTCAACCGAAAAGAAAAGAAAGACCATGGCGAGGGCGGCGTAATGGTAGGCTATCCGCTGAAGACCGGAGATTCGGTTCTGATTATGGAAGATGTCATTACGGCAGGAACTGCGGTGAGAGAATGTCTGCCGATTTTAAAAGCAGCCGGTGAAATTTCCGTAGAGGGTCTCGTAATCTCGGTTGACAGAATGGAAAAGGGAACAGGGGAGAAAACAGCGGTTCAGGAAATCTATGAAGAATTCGGGATCAAGACCTATTCCATCGTTACCGTTACCGATATCATCCAATACCTGGATCAACATCAGGAAATGAAAATCGAGGATAGCATCCGAAAAAGAATGGACCGGTATTTTAAAGCCTACTGCGTAAATAATCGATAGATTAAAAGCATAACGAATCTCTTTTTGGAAAAAATAGTTTTAAATAGGAATAACAAAGGGAGATTCATTATGCACGAAAATAATCAATTCAATGAATATATAGCGTTTTTTCGAAAGAATCTGGGTGTCGGCGAAAGCTTTGATGTGGGTGAAAGAAAGCTCATTATCGGCGGGAAGGAAAGCTGCATTTACTATATTGAAGGATTTATTATCAGCGATATCCTGCAGGAAATTATCTCAGATTTTTTCTCGGTGGCTAAAAAAGATATGGATCAAACCGTTACGGCAATGGATTTTATCAAATCTCATTTGCCCTATGCTCAGGTTACATTAGAGAGCAATACGGATAAGATGGTAAAGGCGGTACTGTCCGGCCTCATCATCTTGCTGGTAGACGGTTATTCGGAAGCAATGATAATCGATCTTAGGACCTATCCGGTCCGTGGGATAGAAGAACCGGAGAAAGAAAAATCTTTAAGAGGGCCAAAGGACGGTTTTGTGGAAACTTTGATGTTCAACACCAAAATGATCCGCAGAAGAATCAGAGATACCAGGCTGGTTTTCGAAATGCACACCATTGGGTCGGCATCCAAAACCGATGTTTGCGTCACCTTTATGAAGGGAATTGCTGATGAAAAAGTGTTGGAAAAAATCAGGGATAAAATGAAGGGAATCAGGGTGGACACTCTTACGGTTGGAGATCAGAGCCTTGTAGAAGCCATTGCAAAGTCACAATGGTTAAATCCGTTTCCAAAGGTGAGATACACACAAAGGCCTGACGTTGTAGCCGCTCACTTGACTGAAGGCAAAGTAGCGATTTTGGTCGACAACAGCCCCACGGTTATTTTGATTCCAACCAGTATTTTTGATTTCCTTCAGGATACGGATGATTATTATTTCCCGATCCTCACGGGAAATTATTTCCGTATGCTGAGAATCATGAATATGCTTGCTGTCATTTTTTTAACACCCGCCTATCTGCTGATTGCGGAGGAACATATTCCTGTACCGGACAGACTGGATTTTTTTATCCCGGATGAAGGATATGCGATACCTTTATTTGCACAGTTTATTCTGCTGGAATTTGCTATTGATGCCTTGAAGCTGGCTTCCCTGAATACCCCTAGTTCTTTGGGCATGTCCCTTTCTGTTATTGGCGCTTTGATTTTAGGTCAATTCTCTATAGATTCCGGCTGGTTTATTCCTCAGACCATTCTCTGCATGGCGGTGTTGGCTCTTGCGAGCTTTACGCAGCCAAGCATTGAGCTTGGCTACGCAATAAAATTCATGCGAATTTTAATTCTGGTTGGCGTTGCCGTAGCCGGTGTCTATGGTGCGGTTGCCGGGATCATCATCAATATTATCGCTCTGGTGAAAACAAAGAATATAATAGGTGTATGTTATTTATATCCCCTTTATCCTTTTGACTGGAAGATACTGAAACGGCTTGTTTTCAGAACTAGAAAGGATGCAAAAGATTAGCCGGTGACAGAACCGGTAGAACGATAATAGAATTTAACAAATTTTATGTTATAGAAATCGCAAGAAATAATATCCTGGGTTTCTACATCCAACAGCAGGATATAGTTGATGCCGACGCCAATGAGCCGCCCGGTTCGCATGACCCGATTGCTGGTGCCTATCAGAAATTCAACTTCTACGTATTTTCCGATTTGCGTTCTCAGGAAGCCATTCATATATTGCAAGCTTTCATAATCGAGTTTCTGTCTCAGTTCAGGTGGAAGGAGAGGATTGCTGGGGACGCTGATACTGGGAGACTCAGATGTTGCAGGCAATGTAGAAGGAAGCTGAGGATAGAGCGGTACGGGAGTCCCAAGATTAGGGGAACCCGGCGCTGACGGCATCTGCAGCTCTAATTCCTGCATTTTCTGTACCCTGGATTTAATTAGGTTACAATCAAACATAAGTAAACGATCCTTTCTTTTTAAGTATTGGCATAATATTGAGTGGGGATATAGAAGCAATGATCCCCTACCCGGTTATGAATGACCCCTACGTTGGTAGGAAAATAAGGCGGGCAACTGGCGCTGTAGGGATTGAAGAAGAACAGGGAATGATCCACACCTTGAAGCTTGTTTCCTGCCATAGCCCAGTCAACGATGGCATAATGCTCATCAGTAGGGTTCATATTTGCCACGTTTTGTGGATTATAGACACCTCCTACAGAGGTTTGCATACATACAAATTGTCTCGTGTGTTCAATAATATTTCTAACATTTCCGCCCTGACTCACTCTCGAAAATTCACCAAAAGGAACCGTAGCCCTGTTCATAATCACCGTAGCCACAGCTCTCATTCCGTCTTCTCCTTCGCCGCCTGCCTCACATTGAATTAATCGTGCAAAAAGTTCTCGCGTATCAAATTGATCAAAAGCCATGTAAGTCACCTCGATAAAGTTTTACTTTAGTATATGCGGGGGCTCGAAAATGTGATAAAGAAGAGAGGAAAATAGGACATGAAATCTTATTCGGCGGATTGGTTATCGGGCGAATTGAACTTTATTTCAGGAACATCTTCCTCATCAGCCTGCATTTTTTCATATTTAAAAAACATTTTAAATGTCCGATCCAATGTTTCGTGCTTTATTGCGGTAGAATCAAACTTAAGCAGCTTAAAGGTGGTCTGAACACAAAATCCGATTAAAAACGCAGAGATTATTGTGCCGATACCAAGCATACCGCCAAGCCTCCATCCGACAAACACGGCTAAAAGCTCAATCATGCCGCGGCAGACACCGATCGGCAGTTTCGTCTTTCGTGTAAGTGCAATCATTAAGCTATCCCTCGGGCCTGCTCCAAAGGCAGAACCAATGTAAAAATAGGAGGCTAAGGCAATAATAAACAATCCTGCAACCAACATGATGATTCCCCACACAAAATGATTTGCAACCGGTATGATGTCTAATCTAAGAATCAGATCCAAAAACATTCCGATAAGCACCATATTCAAAACAGTACCGAGACCAAGTTTCTCGCCCAGCAATAGTACGATGATTCCAATAACGACTCCTGTAATAATGGAAGCGTTTCCGATGCTTATTCCTGCTGTTTTTGCAAATCCAACATGGAAAACTTCCCACGGAGCGTAGCCTATATGGGCATTCAGTGTAAATACGATTCCAAGTGCATATAGGAAAAGCCCCCAGATTAATCGCAGCAGACGGATATAAAATTGTTTCATAATAATAAAAGCCCCTTTCTATATTGTATGACTTAAAATAATGTGTTATAGTAATTGTATGACAATCAATTTGCAAGCGAGTCTTGCAACCAAAATAGTCAAAATGCTGATTAATCCTTATTATAACTGCATTTACGGCAGAGTCAATAGAACATTGTTTGTCATACAATATAAAGGGGAGTGGAAATTCATGTGGAACCCTAAAATTATCGATACGGATAAAGTACTATATATCGCAATTGCTGATGCAATTGAAAGAGATATTCGCCTTGGAATTCTGAAACAAAATGAAAAAATGCCTCCTCAGCGGTCACTTGCGAAAACAATTGGCGTAAACCTGACTACCATTACAAGAGCATATAAAGAAGCCGAAAAGCGAGGACTGATCACAGGTACTATCGGAAGAGGCACTTATGTTTCCGATGATAAAAAAGATAGAATCTTACCGGAAATTCTCGGGAGTGAAGATGAAATCATAGAACTTGGCCTGGTCGGTTCTATAAAAATTGAAGGTTATGACTTGTCGAAGCAGTTGAAAGCTGTTGCGAAAGGCCATGTTCTGGACTCACTTCTTGACTATGTTCCAAGCCAGGGAATCCGCAGACACAGAGAGGTTGCTGCGGGCTGGATAAAGCAATACGGGCTGAATGCGGATTGTGAGCATATTGTAATATGTGCGGGGGCCATGCATGCTATCAACTGCTGCCTTCTCGGACTTTTTGATCCGGGAGACAGGATCGCGGTGGATATGTTAACCTTCACCGGGTTTAAAAATGCAGCTCAGTTGAATCGTATGAAGCTTGAACCCATCGTGATGGATTCTGAGGGCATGGTTCCCGAGCATCTTGAAGAACAGTGTAAAAAGCATCAAATAAAAGGGATTTATCTGATGCCGAATCTGCAAAATCCAACAGCAACTGAAATGTCAAAGAAAAGAAAACGAGAAATTGCGGATATCATCCTAAAATACGGCCTCATATTGATCGAGGATGATATTTATAATTTTATGAACGTGACAAATAAAACGGCGCTAAGTACCCTGGTCCCTGATAACGGTGTTTATATCTGCAGTATTTCAAAATCACTGTTTCCCGGACTCAGAATTGCATTTGCTTCGGTTCCCCAACGATTTCTGTACAAATTTAATCAGGCGGTCACCAATACTGTATGGATGGCTCCCACGATAAGCTCTGAGCTGGTTACACAATTCATTGAAAGCGGTACTGCCGCGGAAATGATAAATCAAAAAAAGCTGGTCATTGAGAACCGGATTCAGCTTGCCAAAACTGTATTGAGAGACTATTCCTTTCAGGCCATTGAAGGAAGTCCTTTTCTATGGCTTAACCTTCCTGAAGGATGGAATTGTGCGGAATTTGAAAACACAGCGCTAATGAATCATGTCAGAGTTATTTCTGCTTATAAGTTTTACGTTGGAACCCAATTACCGCCAAATGCAGTAAGAGTTTCACTGGGCTCCGTAGAAAATGATGAACAAATGCAAAAGGGGCTTCATATTTTATTGCGCATTCTGAAGCAATATCCGATCCTTGCATCCTCATTTTTAATCTAATTTTAATCTTTATTTAAGAAGCCTTGAAAGTTTTTCCATTATCATATCGTTATAGTAAGCAGAAATCACATAAATGAACGGCAGATTTGTGATTTCTCGCATAAGCTCGCCGCTATTCTGCTGGAAAACAGGCGAGCCGGGAAAGGAGGTATAATGATATGGTAACCAATGATCAGGTGGAAAAGCTCTGCGATTATGCCAGAATCTCTTATGAGGATGCGAAATCGGCTTTAAATAAAACAGAAGGTGATGTAATTGAAGCTCTTATCGATCTGGAACAGCTTGGGAAGGTGGCTCCGATGAGAGGGAGATCTCCTCAGGGGTCCTCGGCGCTCCTTTATTCCGCTCTATTTATGTTATAAAATGCACTAATCTGATTATTTATATTACATGTGAAAGGGCTGCCCAAAATAGAAAGAAGATATACATTTGGAATGACCATGGTTTGCAGGGTATTTTGAGGAATTTCTATCTTTTCAAATTTTGTAACCAAGGCTTTTAGCGAGCATGAAATGCGAAGAAAAGCACTGTTTGAGCGAAGCGAGTTTGCTTTTCTGTCTAAAAGTCGGGAACAAAATTTATAAAAAGATAAATTTCGAAAACGAACCCTGCAAATTATGACCATCCAAATATATCTCAGATCTATTTTGGGCAGCCCTTCTGTGTATCTATCAAATTGGAGGATCTAAATGAAAGTATTTCATTTCATCTTATTCTTTATTGTTATGATTCATACCTTTTGATGAATTCTCTTTTTTTCCCATCAGCATCATCATAGGCACCATAAGCACCATCATAATCGGACAAATGAAAGGAATGATCCCTAGCAGAAAACCTTTATAACCAAGAAGCGGTAATAAAAGGATCAGCAGGATAGGGATTCCGCAGCATAATGCCATCATTTTCAAATGCGATTTATGGCAGCTGTGTTTCTGGTTGTCAGTTTGGATATGTTCCTGATTCGTGTTTACGATATCATTATGATTTTCATTTTTTTTGCAGCAATTCATACCATCATCTCCTTATCAGTATTGCTATGCTTTATTTATAACAGATCGATATGGAGATTTTATGGAGCTGTGGTATATTTTAAATTTGATTTTAATAAGAGCTGCAATGTAATTTTTAAGAGAGCCGCAAACGGAGTTGCCTATGGTTAAACCATCTTATATTATGGTATAATAAAGTATCAAAAAATAAGAAGTTATCTGTTATTGCAGAGAGTAAATCAGTATTTCATACTGATAGGAAAAAAGGGATAAACATGGGTTTTACACATCTTCACGTACATACGGAATATAGTTTGCTGGATGGTGCTTCGAGGATCAAGGATTTGATTGCGAGAACCAAGGAGCTCGGCATGGACTCGGTGGCTATTACGGATCACGGAGCCATGTTTGGTGTCATAGATTTTTATAAGGAAGCCAAAAAACAAGGAATCAAGCCTATTATCGGCTGTGAGGTTTATACCGCTGCCAGAACCATGAGGGACAAGGACGCAGAGAAGGATAAGCATCAGGGCCACCTTGTTTTACTTGCTGAAAATCAGCAGGGATATAATAATTTAATGAAGATCGTCTCTGCTGGGTATACGGAAGGATTCTATTATAAGCCGAGAATCGACCATCATGTTCTGAGGCAATATAAGGGTGGGATTATTGCTTTGAGTGCCTGTCTTGCCGGAGATATACAAAAAAAATTGCTGAATAATGATTACGAAGGGGCAAAAAAGGAAGCGCTGGAGCTTTTGGATATTTTTGGCGAGGGTAATTTCTTTCTGGAACTGCAGGACCAGGGGCTGGAAGAGGAACTGAAGATACTGCCATTAATGAAACAGCTTCATGAAGAAACAAAGATTCCCTTTGTTGCCACCAATGACGTTCATTATGTGAGACAGGAGGACGCTGTTCCCCATGATGTACTTTTGTGCATTCAGACTGCCAGAACCGTTGAAGATGAAAACCGAATGCGCTTTCCCAATGATCAGTTTTATTTAAAATCTGAAGAGGAAATGGAGCATTTGTTTGCGGATATCCCTGAAGCTTTGGAGAATACGGTAAAGATTGCCCAAAGGTGCAATGTGGATTTCCGGTTTGGGGAAATTCATCTGCCGGAATTTCATGCTCCCGACGGTCAGGACAACCGACATTATCTGAGGTCGCTTTGCTATGAAGGCCTGAGAGATCGTTATGGTGAGATCTCGGAAGATTTGGGCGAGCGGTTGGAATATGAGCTTGGTACCATTGAAAATATGGGCTATGTGGAGTATTTTCTCATCGTCTGGGATTTTATCAATTTTGCAAAACAAAACGGGATAATGGTCGGACCTGGCAGAGGCTCCGCCGCCGGAAGCATCGTGGCTTACGCACTAAAAATTACGGACATCGATCCTATCAAATACGGACTTATCTTTGAACGCTTTTTAAATCCTGAACGAATCAGTATGCCGGATATCGATATCGACTTCTGCTATGAAAGAAGGCAGGAGGTAATCAATTATGTAATCGAAAAATACGGGGAAGATAAGGTTGCCCAGATCATTACCTTCGGAACCATGAAGGCTAAGGCAGCAGTAAGGGATGTAGGGCGTGCCATCAATATGAGCTACAGCGACGTGGATGTAATCGCCAAAGCAATTCCTTTTGATTTGAAAATGACCATCGATAAAGCTTTGGATTGGAATTCGGAGCTGCGGGAATCCTATGAATCGGACAAACGGGTAAAGGAGCTTCTGGATACGGCTCGGGCTCTGGAAGGGATGCCGAGACATGCTTCCACCCACGCTGCCGGGGTGGTGATTTCCAAAAAAAGTCTGAATGAATATGTCCCTTTGTATTTAGCCGATAAAGGAGTCAGTACCCAGTTCCCTATGGGAACTATAGAAGAACTGGGGCTGTTGAAAATGGATTTCCTGGGATTGCGGAATCTTACGGTAATAAGAGATGCCCTGGAGCTCATAGAACAAAATCATGGGGTCAAACTTGATCTGTCCAGGATGGAGTATAATGACAAAGCTACCTACGAGCTCATCAGCAGCGGAAATACCCAGGGGGTATTTCAGCTTGAAAGCTCAGGAATGACTCAATTTATGAAAAACCTGAAGCCGGACTGCCTAGAAGATATTATTGCGGGAAATGCTCTCTACCGGCCGGGACCCATGGCTTCCATCCCTACATACATAGAAAACAAAAAGAATCCCCATCGCGTTCAGTATCTGCATCCCAGCCTGGAGCCGATTTTGTCTGTTACCTATGGCTGCCTTGTATATCAGGAGCAGGTTATGCAGATCGTTCGTGACCTGGCGGGATATACCTATGGGCGGAGTGATTTGGTGAGACGAGCCATGGGAAAGAAGAAAATGGATATTATGTTGAAGGAACAGGAATACTTCATTTACGGGAAAGAGGATGAAGAGGGAAATCTGGAGATCAGGGGCTGTATCCGAAATGGGATACCGGAGGAGGCAGCCAGAGAAATCTATAACCAGATGATCAGCTTTGCAGAGTACGCCTTCAATAAATCCCATGCCGCAGCCTATGCTGTTTTGACCTATCAGACTGCTTATCTGAAAACCTATTATCCCGTAGAATTTATGGCGGCACTGATGACCAGCGTTATTGGCGATTCAGCTCAAATCGCCAAATATATTAGAAACTGCATGGAAATGAAAATTCAGGTTCTACCGCCGGATATCAATGAAAGCCATGTAAAATTTACCGTGAAGGACGGAAAAATCCGATTCGGTCTGCTTGGCGTGAAAAATGTGGGCGAGGGTGTGATTCAGGCCATTATCAAGATGAGAGAGGAAAAGGGCGTACCGCAGGATATTTTCCAGTTCGTGAATCAGGTGGATATCCATGAGATCAATAAGAAGGCCATCGAAAGTCTGATTAAAGCAGGAGCCTTCGACTGTCTCAATGACAACAGAGCGAAGCATTTGGCCGTGTATGAGAGTATCATCGAATCCGCACAGAATAATGTCAGAAAAAATCTGGAGGGACAGATTTCCCTTTTCCAGATGAACTCCGATGCCATGCAGAGTTCTTCCATTGAGGGCAATCTTCCGGATGTGGAGAATTTTTCAAAAGATTTGCTTATGGCCATGGAAAAAGAAATGCTGGGAGTCTATATTACAGGACATCCTTTGTCAGATTATGCGGAGAAAATTGAAAAGCTGGTAACCCTAACTTCAGATGACTTGCTTCATGTTGAGATCCATGACGAGATTCAGGATGGAATGCCTGTTACTATGGCAGGCATGATTAGTTCCAAAAAGACATTAATCACAAAAAGTAATAAAATGATGGCCTTTCTGCAGGTGGAGGATCTTTACGGAAGTGTGGAGGTTCTCGTATTTCCCAATGTTTATGAACGCTCTCTTGCTCTTATGAAGAATGATACGGTCATCGTTGTCAAGGGTACCTTAAGCTTTAAGGAAGAAGAAACACCGAAGGTACTGGCAGATAAAATTTTTCATATCAATGATATTGCTGGGAAAACTATAGCTAATGTTCTAAATCTGACGATACCGGCGGAAATGGAGGAAGCAGCAGCTTTTGCGGGTATCCGTTCCATTCTCACGGAGCATAAAGGTGATACACCGGTTGTGATAACGGTGGCTGCAACAAAAAGGAAATATAAAACAAATTCCGACCTATGGGTAAGTATTGGTGAAATTTTGATAAAGAAACTGGCAGATTTCATTGGCAAAGAGAACATTAGATGATATAATAAATCGAACATATTCAAATAAAACCCAAAAAAATAAGCTGAAATACGGTAGGAGGTAGTTATCGTGAAAAGAATTGCAGTTTTAACAAGCGGCGGAGATGCTCCGGGAATGAATGCGGCCATCCGCGCTGTTGTCAGAGGAGCGCTCTATCATAAGATCCAAGTCTACGGAATAGAAAGAGGTTACGAAGGATTAATCAACGGAGAAATCAAAGAAATGAATGTTTCTTCCGTTTCCGATATTCTTCAGCGTGGAGGCACCATGCTGAAAACTGCCAGAAGTAAACGTTTTATGACTCCCGAAGGCTTTCAGAGAGCCATGGACATGCTTGAAAATTTTGAAATTGAAGGGCTTGTTGTCATCGGCGGAGACGGCTCCTTCCGCGGCGGATTGGAACTGACCAAAGCAGGGATAACCGTTATGGGGCTTCCGGGTACCATCGACAATGACCTTGCTTACACCGATTTTACCATTGGATTTGATACTGCTGTAAACACGGTGCTATCCGCTATCGGCAATATCAGAGACACGTCTTCCGCACACGAAAGAAGCACGGTAATCGAAGTGATGGGCAGACATTGCGGAGATATTGCATTGTATGCCGGATTGACTGGTGGCGCTGAAAGCATTCTGATTCCTGAAGAACCGGTGGATATCAATGCCATCTGCAGAAAACTCATTCAGGGAAGAAACCGAGGAAAGCTTCATAATATCATCATTCGTGCCGAAGGGGTGGAAATCAGTTCTCAGGAACTGGCACAGGTCATTACTGACAGGACCGGCATGGAAACGAAAGTTGTGGTTTTAGGATATATTCAACGAGGTGGCTCCCCTACTGCCGGTGACAGGATTTTAGCCAGCAGAATGGGTTACAAAGCCATTGAATTACTGATGGAAGACAGTACAAGCAAGGCCATCGGGGTATGCGGATCAGAGATCATTTCCTATGATCTGGAAACCGCCCTTAATATGACCGGCAAGCATAATAAATCACTGATGGAGCTGGCTGATATGCTGTCAATTTAATCTAGGGAGGTAAGAATGAAAAAAACAAAAATTATCTGTACAATAGGCCCTTCCAGTGAGGACAAAGAGGTTCTGAAGAATATGATGCTTGCAGGGATGAACGCGGCAAGGATGAACTTTTCCCATGGTTCTCATGAAGAGCATAAGAAAAAAATAGATTTGGTAAAGGAACTACGAAAGGAACTGGGAATTCATATTTCCATTATTCTTGATACCAAAGGCCCGGAAATCAGAACGGGAACCTTTGCCGAGAAAGTGGTCAAGCTGGTGGAAGGCCAGAAATTTACCATTACGACGGAGGAGGTGCTGGGCACCAATGAAATCTGCTCCGTTTCCTATAAAAATCTGATAAACGACGTGAAGCCCGGTGATAAATTACTGATCGATGACGGATTGGTGGGTTTGACGGTAGACCAGGTTGAAGGAAATAATATCCGCTGTACCGTTGAAAACGGCGGTGAAATAAAGGATCATAAGAGTGTGAACCTGCCGGGAGTGCAAGTGAAGCTGCCCCCGGTTACAGAGCAGGATAAATCGGACATCGCTTTTGGAATAGAGCAGGAAGTAGATTATATTGCTGCTTCCTTTGTCAGAAAATCGTCCGATGTGGATGAAATCAGACAGTTCCTCAATGAAAACGGCGGAAAAGATATCAAGATCATCGCGAAAATAGAGAATAAAGAAGGCATAGACAACATCAGAGATATTATCGCTGTTTCCGATGCCATCATGGTTGCCAGAGGAGACCTCGGGGTAGAAATACCGCCGGAGCAGGTACCGCTTATTCAGAAGAGAATTATCAAATTATGCAATCTGGAAGGCAAGCCGGTTATCACCGCTACACAGATGCTGGATTCCATGATCAGAAATCCAAGACCGACAAGAGCTGAAGTGGCGGATGTAGCCAACGCCATTTTTGACGGTACAGATGTCATCATGCTGTCCGGTGAAACCGCATCGGGGAAATATCCCCTTGAAACAGTGAAGCAAATGGTTCAGATCGCATTGACTACAGAGAATTCCCTGAACTATGAGATGCTTTTGAAAGAAAAGGGGCAGGTGAGAAATACCAGTATAACCAATGCCATCGGTCATGCCACCTGTAATAGTGCCTGCGGCCTGAAAGCCACAGCCATTTTAACGCCGACGGAATCCGGATATACGGCTTTTTGCGTATCAAAATTCAGACCGAAAGCACCTATTTTTGCCTTTGCCGCTTCTGAAAAAGTAGCAAGACATCTCACTTTGGCCTGGGGCGTTACGCCGCTTCTTGCTGTGGAAGCCTATACTGAGAAAGAGGTTTTTAATCATGCTGTCAATACTGCTTTGTCAGAAGGCTATATCAACAAAGGAGATCTTATCGTCATAACCACAGGTGTACCGGTTGGTATAGGCGGAAACACGAACATGCTCAGAATACACATCGTTGGTAATGAAATTTAAAAGCAGCTGATAGAAATCAACCCGGTAAAAAACTGGTAAGCAGCTGATAGAAATCAACCCCGGTAAAAACTGGTAAGCAGCTGATAGAAATCAACCAACCGATAACCAAACTGGTGACCAATATATCTCGTAATTAAATAGAAATTAATAGAAAAGAGAAAATAGAATGAAAAGAAAAAAGGATAGTGAGAGCTATCCTTTTATACTATGTGTTATGATTGTTTTACGAAGGAATCACCACCAGAGAAGCTTGGCCGGCAATTTTGCCTTTTAGTCGGCTTACCAAATTGCTGCTGTTTTCTCCTTCTCCGGATTCTCCTAATATTACATGTGTAATTTTATTCTTTTTCACTAAATCAGTCAGGGTATCCAGTACGTCATTGGAGCGGACCACCGTTAGATTTGCCCCGTATTCAAGGGCTTTTTCGTAGAGATATTCCAACGCCTCGCCCTCTTTGGAGTTCCCGAGAAAATTGAACTGATAGTGTGCAACGTGAATAATAAAAAGCTCACCTTTTTCATCCCCTAGAAATTCGTGACCATATTTGATTAATCTGTCGCAGGTTTTTTGCTGAGTCACGCAGACCATTACATTTTTCATTCCCATACCTCATTTGAACTATATAGATATACTAAATCATAGCTCTATTATACACTAGTCAACAGCAATTTGCTAGTGTAAAATGAGGTGGGAGGATGTATGGGAATGGATCGAACGATACTGCATTGTGATATGAATGGCTTCTATGCTTCGGTGGAATTGCTGTCTCTTCCGGGGCTAAAAGGGCGGCCTGTGGCTGTTTGCGGCAATCCGGATAACAGGCATGGCATTATTCTGGCAAAAAATGAAGAAGCAAAAGCCTGTGGTATTCAAACGGCTGAAACGGTTTGGCAGGCAAAAAAGAAGTGCCCCAATCTGGTGTTGGTACGTCCCCATCATGATCGTTATCATCTTTATTCTAAAAAGATCAATGAAATCTATGGAAGATTTACGGATATGGTAGAGCCTTTCAGTATTGATGAATCCTGGCTGGATGTTACCGGCAGCCAAAAGCTCTTTGGCTCAGGAAGAGTGATTGCGGATAGAATCAGGGAAACGGTAAAGAAAGAGCTGGGACTGACGTTGTCCGTAGGGGTGTCTTTTAATAAAGTCTTTGCCAAGATGGGCAGTGAGTACAAAAAGCCCGACGCAACAACGGAGATCACAAGGGAAAACTATAAAGAGCTTATCTGGACTCAACCGGTAGGGGAGCTTTTTTTTGTCGGCGGTGCCACTGCGGAAAAACTGATAAAATCAGGGATCAAAACCATAGGCGAATTGGCACAAGCTAATCGTGTTCTTCTTACTTCCATGCTGGGCAAGCAGGGAGCGGTGATTCATGATTATGCTAATGGAATTGACGACAGCCCTGTTTCTCTTGCCTGTGAAAGGCAGAAGATAAAATCCGTCGGGAATGGCATGACCTTTAAACGGGATCTGGCCGGTACGGAGGATATCAAGACGGCTATTCTGGCATTGGCAGATACAGTGGCCGGAAGGTTAAGAAGATACGAAATGAAATGCCAGGGAGTCAAGGTGGACATTAAGGATCCGCTTTTTAAAACTATTTCCAGACAAAAACAATTGGAGCTTTCTACAAATCTGGCAGAAGAAATAGGAAATGCGGCCATGGAGCTCATTCGAAAATCATGGAATCTGAAGGATCCCATCAGGATGCTGACCGTAACCGGAATTGGTCTGACGGATGAGCAGGAGTCCCAGCAGCTCAGTTTATTCTCAATCAATGAGGAAAACCGGGAAAAATCAGAGAAAATGGAAAGGACTCTCGACCACATCCGGGCAAAATACGGCGATCACGCCATCACCTTTGCAAGAATATTAAAGAATGATATTGGAATAGATCTTTGTGAACAGAGAGAAGAAGAGGGATTGGAAGAATGATTTTTCGCAATGAATTTTAATGCACGGCGGCAATCCGCTTCTCTACCGGTTGACGGTGCGTCTATATCATACTATAATTAAGTATTCGACAATCAAACACATATCGTGCCATTTTTCAACAGGAGGTTTTGCATGAGATTACTAAAAATTATTGCAGGCGCAATCTTGATTCTGACAGGAGTCTTTTGTTTTGCCAACCAGGGAGCAACCTTTCTCACAATAGCCTTTATATTGGGCTGTGCTATGTTGATTTCCGGCATCAGCGGTATATTGGCCTATCTGTTTATCCGTAAAAACAGAGAGCTCTCCAACATGGTTTTTACAGAAGGTGTTATGACCTTCCTGCTGGGTTCTCTGGTGCTGTCCAACCAACTGATTACGGAAGCTGTAGTTCCGGTCTTCTTTGGATTGTGGGCAATATTCTCCGGAGTTTTGAGAATTTCGGAAGCCTTCGGATTACATAATAAAAGAAAACGGGCCTGGCAATGGACCTTGGGATTGGGCGCTATTTCCATTCTTGCAGGGATTTACGCTTTCCTAAATTCTGTTATCGCATCGCTTTCGGTAATCCTGATCATCGGGTTCATCTTTATCATACAGGGAGCCAATGTATTAATTGCCGGGATACATCTGCCGGCGAATAAAAAAAGTAAGTAGAGCTACTTACTTTTTTTATTTTTCTATTTTGCATTCACTTTTCTGTAGTCCTTTGGAGTAATCCCTTTCATTTTTTTAAATACCTTTGAAAAATAACTCTGATCATCAAAACCCGACTGCATCGATACGTCGATGAGATTGATGCCGGTATTGGCAAGAAGCTCACAGCTCTTATTGATTCTTGTTTGATTCAAATAGTCCGTAAAGGTCATTCCCATTTCCTGCTTGAACAGCACGGATAAATAGGATGGGTTTGTATGTAAATAATCTGCTACGGTTTTTAAAGAAATTCTGTTTTTATAATTCTCATTGATATTTTGAATAGCCTGCTTGATAATCTGAGATTTTCCGGAATAGCTGCTGGAAGCAATGACCTGGCTTATATTTTCAATGAGATTGGAGGCGAGGATCGACAGCTCTTGAAAGCTTACGGCCTGATTCAGCATATTCATATCATAAAAATAGGATTCCGTTTGTTCCTGAGACAGGCTGCTTTTTTCAGCTGCAATTCTTGACAATATGGTACATATCCCAAGCACTTTCGTTTTGATAGAGGTAACATCTCCGACTTCTATCAGTGATAGCTCTCCCAGCAGCTTTTTTAACAAGCTGAGGCTCTTATTGGTATCCCCGTCTTTTACACTTTCGATCAACTGATTTTCCAGCTCATAAGGATAGGGCATGGTCTTGTTCTCTTTCTTGTATCTCTGCAGATTCTCCCCGATTCGTTTCTGCTCTTTATATTGGCTGTTGATGCTTGCATAATCCTCATTATGGGTTATGGAAGCTAAAACACAGCTTCCAAGCAGGGAAGCCAGGTGGGACACCTCCTTTGGCTTGAATATCTTCATACTTCTTAGAAAGAGAATGATTTTCGGATAGGAATCAAAATGAATGTTGTTCAGAGAAAAAACATTGGTAATGATACTTTCCTTCAGACCTCCCATAATAATAGGCCCTGCCATAAAACAACCTGCAACTTGCCCGTTCAGGATCAACGAGACCGCAATTTTCACCAGTCCTGCTTTGCAGACGAACACATAAGGTTCTCCCAACTGGGTTGCCAGTTTCGCTGAGGATGCGAGGTTTTTGGAACAAACACTCCGAGGGTCCTTGTAAACGTCAAAAAAATTACAGAACTTGCTTTGCCTATGGCATTCCCATTGGATTTCCCCATTGGTGTTAAAAAAAGTGACCGGAACGTCAGTAATGACAGAAAAGGACTGAATCGCCTCTTCGATTTTATGCAGAATTTCCGGGGAGGGAGATTTAAATGCAGGGGGCAGGGTAAAGTGATCCATCGTTTTTTCACTCCAAATTTAAACATAATTTACCTGATAATTGTTATAAAATATTACCATAAATCAGGGACGCCCACAATAAATAATTATAATTTTACAATAAAAACTACAAAAATAACAAAAACCTTTTCTATGATATCAGTGCTGATTCCGTTAAGATAGGGATAAGATGAAGCGCTGTTTTTTTTTATTTTGGTAAGGAGGTTTCTATGACGAAGGAAACATTATTTAAAGATGCTTTTGATTCCATTGTGGATTGTGATGAAGACAAAGCCATGGAGGTAATAAAAGCCGGAGAAGAGATGGGAATTGACCCGGTAGAGCTGCTGACCGAAGGGTTCAGCGCAGGGATCAAGCATTTGGGAGATCTCTTTGGCAGAGGAGAAGTGTTCCTGCCGGAACTGATTTTTTCCACAGAAGTAATGAAAGTTGTAACGGCTGAAATCGAGAGTAAAATGGATCATACCCAGGTAGAGAGCAAAGGGGTTATGGTTATCGGTACCGTCGCCGGTGATGTTCATGATATTGGAAAAGGAATCGTCGCTTCTCTGGTTAAAACCAATGGCATTGAGGTTCATGATCTGGGAAGAGAAGTTCCTGCGGAAGTATTCATAGAGAAAATTAAGGAGTACAATGCTGATTTCGTGGGAAGCAGTGCATTGCTTACCACCACCATGACGGAGCAGAAAAAGATCGAAGAGCTGTTGGAAAAAGAAGGACTTAAAGGGAAAGTAAAATCTTTGATTGGCGGTGCACCTGTTACAAAACGGTGGGCTGAGAAAATAGGCGCTGATGCTTACTGTGAAGACGCCAGTGATACGGTAAACTTCATTCTCAACTGGATTGGGGAAAAATAATAAAACTACTTTATAAAAGAAGCAAAAGATGTTACGGAAGTTATAAAAAAGTTAAAGCTTTTATGAAGTTATGACGGAATAAAAACAGAAAGGAGGAGAATGGTGAGTAAATTTAAATATGAAGATGACATTTACGGATATTGTATTTTAAGAAATGAAGATTTGGAAGCGCTTCACGAAGCCACACTGGATCTGATGGAAGATTACGGACTTCAGATCCACGGGGACGAAGCATTGGAAATCTACAGTGCCGCCGGATGTGATGTGGATCGCTCCATTGACAGGGTAAGGTTCCCGAGAAATCTGGTAAACGACAGCATCGAATCCTGTCCCGCTGAATTTACTTTATGCGGACGAGATCCCAAGAACGATACCCTGGTAGGTGGAAAGAACGTTGCTTTTAAAAATTTTGGAACCGGAGTATTGATGATCGACCCTTATAGCGGAGAGGTGAGGGATTCCACAAAAGAGGATCTGGGCAATGTGGCAAGATTTATTGACGCTATGGATACCGTTGACGTTTTCTCTATTGCTGTTGCAGCAGGTGATGTCAATCAAAAAGTCAAATCCCTTCATGAAGCCGAGGTGGTTTTCAATAATTTAACGAAAAACTTTGCTCATGATCTTGAAGGAATCAAGAATACCCAGCGGTTTATCGATATGGCTGCTGCTATTCAGGGAGGATATGACAAATTAAGAGAACGGCCGATCATCACCATGGGGGCTTGTCCCAACAGTCCGCTGGAAATCAACGAAAATGAAACGGATATCATCATGCTGTCTGCGAAATATGGTCTTCCGATTGATATCCTCTCCATGGGGCTTTGCGGAGGTACGACACCGGCTACGCTGGCAGGAACCCTGGTAACCACCAATGCAGAGATTTTAGGCGGAATTGTTTTATCTCAAATTCTTAACAAAGGAAACCCGATTCTTTACGGCAGTTCCACCACTATTATGGATATGAAGTCCGCTACCTCACCGGTGGGCGCGCCGGAACACGCCATGTGCGGAGCAGCGGTAGGCCAGATCGGACATTATTACGGAATCCCAACCAATGTGGGAGGAACTTAGGGGGACAGCAAGGTGCTCGATGAACAATTAGGGCACGAAAAGACAATGACTGCCATGCTACCGGCACTGACAGGAAGTAATATTATTTACGGAATGGGAATGCTGGAAATGGGTATGACCATGAGCTATGAACAGCTTTTGATTGATCAGGAAATCGTACGCATGATCAGAAGGATCCTGCAGGGAATTCCTGTCAATAAGGAAACCATCGCCTTGGATGTAATCCGGAAGGTAGGGCCTGCCGGAAATTATTTAGGCGAAAGACATACTCTGAAATACATGAGACAGGAATTGTCCACAACCAATCTCATTAACAGGAAAATGAGGGACAACTGGGAAAATGCCGGTGCAAAGGATATGGCAGAACGAGCGAGAGAGCAGGCCATAGAAATCCTTGAAAATTATAAGCCTATTCCGCTTCCCGAGGATGTAAAAAGAAAAATCAGAAGCATTGTGGAAGAAGGGGAACAGGAAGCCAGAGAGATGGGAGAGTAACGGGATCCCATCTGAATTCCAGAAGAAAGGATCGTATTATGGAAGCAAAAAAGTATTTTACCCGTATGGGCGATGGATCCATCGTTTATATGACGGAGGAAGAAATACGTGCTGATATTGAAAAGGGCGTACAGGATGCGGCGGACAGGGGAAAAATCCCTCCGCTGACCCAAGCGGAAATGGAGCATATCTATGATATCGTGACCATGCCCGGAGGCGTTGTTGGAGTCGAGCCATCCCTGGCCGTTGTAACATCCAACGACTCCGGCTCCGACAAATTCAGCACAAAATGCGGAATCCCCGTGGAAAGAAGCGTCAACGCCATGTTCCATGAAAGAGTTTTGGGAGCGGATTCCGTGGATATCGGTCTGGAGGATTACAATTATAAGACCGTAAAAGGAGTTGCCAAGCGTGAAGCAGCCGTGCTGAAAAATGCGCTGAACAAAACAACCATTCCACTGTTTTACGGAGCGATGCCCAATTTGGGATTTTACACAAAACCGGACGGTCCGGTGGATAACTGGGCGGTTTTATTGCCGGAAGGTAAAATCAAAGAAGCATTGGAAGCACAGGAAGAAGCTGTGGAGCATGCTGTGAGGGACATCGTCTATGTTGCTGAGCAAATGTATGATGTAGGAGCAGACGGTATCCAGCTGGATACCAGCGGTGCGGCCGGAGATGCAGATTTCCTGGTTTCTCTGAAAGCAACGGAAATCATCAGGGAGAAATTCCCGGATATGGGTGTTGAAATCGGTATGGCCGGTGAATTTGTACTGGGAATGCATGGCAGATTGAAATATAACGGCGTGAAGCTGGCAGGCCTTTACCCTCATCAGCAGGTTAAGCTTGTGGAAGAGGCCGGAGCATCCATCTTCGGTGCCGTCGTCAATACGAACTGCAATATGTCCTTCCCATGGAATATTGCAAGAGTATGTACCTTTATCAAAGCCTGCTCCGAAGCCGCTTCCATTCCGGTACATGCAAACGCAGGTATGGGAGTGTGCGCAATCCCTATGTGCGAGACGCTGCCGGCTGATATCGTTTCCAGAGCGGATAAGTGTCTCATAGAAATCTGTAAAATCGACGGATTGTAGATTGGCGTGGGAGATCCTCTCGGTGCCGAAGCTACACACGGTATTGCAGCCAGCATGGGCGGCGTACGTACAGCCGGAGACATGGTTCTGCGTATGCAGCTTTCTCACAAAATGAGAATCAATGAAGCAAAACAGTATGTAGCAGATAAATTAGGTCTTACATTGGAAGAACTATGTGATGTCGTGACCATGGCAGAAGTAAGAGAGGACAGAGGCTTTGGTCTTGGAAACTTCGAACCTTATGCGGAGTCTACCATAGGTATGGAGGCAAAGTTTAGGATCGCCGAAGCTTTAGATATCAAGATCAACTCTGTAGAAAGATTTAAAGAAAGAGCGGGGCTGAAATAACGTTGATAAAAGCAGTGCTTCATAGGTGTGGAGCACTGCTGATCATGCATATTTTTATTTTTGACTAATCTAAGGAACATTGATTTATTTCCACCTGGTTTGGCTAAAATTTTATTTTTATTAATTATTTTATAAGGAGGAAAACAATGGGTAAAAGAATTCCTATGTGGCAAATCTTATTGGTATTTGTCGTACTGATCGGTGGATTGATGTTCACAATTCTTAAGGTTGGAGGTTATGTTCATATTCCGCTTCTCGCTGGCGGTGCTTTCGCAGCAGTGATTGCTATTGCAAATGGTTTCAAATGGTCTTATTTGGAAAAAGGAATTATCAAGAATATCGGCAATGCCATGCAGGCATTATTGATTTTACTGACAGTAGGTATGCTGATCGGAAGCTGGATAGCGGGCGGCATTGTTCCGTCCATGATCTATTATGGACTGATGATTTTAAGCCCCGGAATCTTCCTGATTGCCACCTGCCTCATCTGTTGTATTGTTTCTCTGGCAACCGGAAGTTCCTGGACAACAGCGGGAACCGTTGGTATCGCCTTGATTGGTATTGGTTCCGGATTGGGCATTTCTCTGGGAATGACCGCAGGGGCCATCATATCAGGCGCTTACTTTGGTGACAAAATGTCTCCGCTTTCGGATACGACAAATTTGGCTCCGGCTATGGCCGGAACGGTATTGTTTGAACATATCAAGCATATGGTTTATACCGTTACCCCTTCTTTAATCATCGCGCTTATTCTGTTTGGCATTATGGGATTCAACCATTCGAAAAATAATGCGGATCTAAGCAGCGTTACGGAGCTTATGAACGGTCTTTCCGACAACTTCTACATATCTCCGGTTTTATTAATTCCGGCATTACTGATTATTCTTATGGTTGTATTTAAAGTGCCGGCATTACCGGGACTCTTTGCCGGTGTCATTCTGGGAATTTTATGCGCAGTCATTTTCCAGGGGGGCGATTGGGCTTCCTTGGCAGGGATTGGTCTGTACGAAGGATATGTTTCCGAATCAGGAATTGAATTTATAGACAGCCTCTTATCCAGAGGCGGATTATCCAGCATGTTCTATTCTGTTTCATTGGTAATATGCGCGATGGTGCTTGCCGGTGTTCTGGATGCAAGCGATATTCTGAAGATTGTTTGTGAACATCTTCTCAAGGTTGCGAAAAATACAGGTTCTCTTGTACTCGTCGTAATCATCACTTGTATCGGATGCAATATCCTGGCTGCCGATCAGTATATCGCCATCGTGTTGCCGGGCAGAATGTATAAAGAAGTTTTTGAGGACAGAAGATTAAAAAGAAAGAACCTATCCCGTATTTTAGAGGATTCAGGAACCATGACTTCTGCTTTAGTTCCCTGGTCTACCTGCGGCACCTTTATGTCTTCTACCCTTGGTGTGGCCACCGTTGCGTATCTTCCGTACTGTTTCCTCAATCTCATGAATCCGCTGGTTTCTCTTTTCTATGGCTTTACAGGAATCACAATGGAAAAGATGAGCGAGGAAGAATATCAGGCTATTTTAAGACAGAGAGAAGCTGACGCTGCGGCTGAGGCTAAGCTCATCGCATAATGGACAGCATAAAAGGCAAATCAATCTACCCTATATAGATCCTTAAAGCCGGGGAAGTGACATATTTGAATGTCACTTTCTTGGCTTTTTTTTAATGAGAACTATTTATTCACAAAGATTTCGTGTATAATAATGCTAATATTTAGAGGCTGCTGAACAAACCCCGAATGGATGCATTGGTTTGTTCAGGCCGGATCAAGTCCGGGCGAAAGCAGCCGAAAAGAAAGCTGGAGGCTGCTTTCCAGCCTCTCATTATCGGCGAATCGAACCAAAGGTGATATGGAAGGATATTGGAGAATATATGAAAAATAATACCTGTATTGGCGGCGGTAAATGCGAAGAATGCGGAAAATGCAATTTAAAAGATTCCACCGGGCGGAAAAAAAATCTGACTTATTTACCTGATGATTTTGTTCCGGATGCTGAACCCTTTGGTGAGGGTGTCCAACCATTGGGAATTGCATTTGATATCGGGACAACAACGGTTGTGGCAATGTTCTGGGATCTGAAAGAACGGACTCTCATCGATACCATTGCTAAGACAAACCCGCAGAGCACCTATGGTGCGGATGTTATTTCCAGGATTACTTACAGCAGTGAAAGCGAAGACCGCCGGCATCTCATGCAAGCGAAAATAATAAATTGTTTTAATGAGATGATCGAAGAGTTTCTTTCCATCCATAAATGGAAGGAGGATTCTTTTATCAGAGCAACTGTGGTAGGAAATACCACAATGAGTCACCTGTTTTTAGGAGTCGATGCCTCCTCGCTGGCAAGAGCTCCCTTTGAACCTGCTTTCTATGGGCCCGTGTTAAAACGTTCTTCCGAGTTGGGAATCCGGATGAATCCGGACGCTGAAATACATATTCTCCCTAATATTGCCGGTCATGTAGGCTCCGATATCCTTGGAGTGCTATTTGCATCGGGAATGAGGCGCCGGAAAGGTCTGACCCTTGCTATTGATGTGGGAACCAACGGAGAAATTGTACTGGCACTCAACGGCAGACTGATGGCATGCTCTACTGCTGCAGGACCCGCTTTTGAGGGAGCCTGTATTCATCAGGGCATGCGTGCGGCAAAAGGATCTATTGAACGTGTGAAAATTGAAAATGGTGAGGTAAAAATTCAAGTCATTGAAGGCGCTGCCCCCATCGGGATCTGCGGCTCCGGCTTGATCGACACCATTGCGCAAATGCTGGACGCAGGTATCTTGAATTATAAAGGAAATATCGTCACCAAGGAAGCTGCTGTGGCTTCCGGTATGGATGCCGATTTGGCAGAAAGGCTTCGAAAGGGTATCCATGGAAATGAATTTGTTTTGGTGTGGCAGGACTCGGGAAAGGATATTGTCATTACACAGAAAGATATTCGTGAGGTTCAGCTGGCGAAAGGAGCAATTTATGGCGGTATTGTCATTCTGATGCAATGTATGAATACAGACCCGTCACAGCTTGAAGAAATATTATTGGCAGGAGCCTTCGGAAGCTATATTGATAAAAAAAGTGCTTTACGCATTGGTATGTTACCTAATGTTAGAGAAGAGAAGATTACGTATATTGGAAATGCAGCGGGAGTAGGTGCCTGTATGGCACTATTGTCGGAGAATTTAAGAGAGCAGGCAGCTGAGCAGGCTCAGGAAGTAGAGCATGTGGAGCTTGCGCTTCATCCGAATTTTGAGAAGGAGTATCTGAATGCTATGTATTTCCCTCGGCAATACCCGGTATGACTAAGACTCTAAGGAGGGTATCGTTTTGTGAGTAAAGAAGAATTAATTAGAATTGCACATCATACGATTATGGATGCGGACGAGGAAAAAGCAGTACAGGTGATCGAAGATGCGTTGGAAGAGGGCTTAGACCTGATTGAAATTCTGCAGGAAGGATTTGCAGAAGGAAACCGGGAAGTTGGTGAACTATTTGAAAATGGTCAGCTCAGCTTACCTGAACTTATATTTTCTACTGAAGTAATGAAGAAGGTCATCGATCTGGTGGAAGCCCATACCGGGATGGGAAAAGAAAAGGTGAAAGGAAAGGTGCTCATCGCTACCGTAGATGGAGATGTTCATGAAATTGGCAAGGGTATGGTAGCCTCCACTATGAAAAGCTATGGCATTGAAGTGATAGATATTGGAAGAGAGGTGCCTGTAGAGACCATTATTGAGAAAGCGGAGGAATACGGTGTAGATATCATCGGAACCAGTGCGCTGCTTACCTCTACTTTAAAGGAGCAAAAGAAGCTGGAGGATGCTTTAAGGGAAATGGGACTGAGAAATAAATATAAAACCATGGTAGGCGGGGCCCCGTGCACGCTGCGGTGGGCGAAGCGAATCGGCGCAGATGCTTACAGTGAGGATGCGGTGGAAGCTGCCAAAAAGGCATTGGAACTTCTGAAAAAATAGAAGCGGAAGATAGGAGATTGTCATGTCGGAAAGGTTTACAACAACTCAGATTCAGAGGCTGATAGAACTGAATGCGGGGGAGGATAGAGAAAAACTGGAATTTGAGAGCACAGAGGAAAGAAATCGAAATTATAAAATAATAGAGGGAGCTTTGGTGAAGGAACACAAAGAAAAAATAAAAAAGCTTCTTGAGAAAGATCGAAGGCCTTTATCTTTGCAGATTATTCGTAATCTTGAATCCTGGCTTTTTGAAGAAGGCTTTACCCAGGTGGTTACACCTACTATGATTTCCTCCTCCATGCTTGAGAAAATGACCATAACTAAGGATCATCCGCTTACAAATCAAGTATTCTGGATAGACTCCAAAAAATGTTTGAGGCCTATGCTGGCTCCTAACTTATATGAGGTGATGAGAGACCTCTATAAGGTTTCAAAAGATACGGTGAGAATCTTTGAGTGGGGATCCTGCTTCCGTAAGGAATCTCAGGGAGCAGAGCATATGAATGAATTTACCATGCTGAATTTTGTGGAGCTTGCCGGTGTCGGGGAAGGATGCCAGATGGAACGGCTGAAAAGCCTGGCAATCTCTGCAATGAAAGCCATTGGGATTGAGGACTATGAATTGGTCACAGAAAAGTCGGAAGTATATGGAGAGACCCTGGATATCGTATCAGGAGAGTTGGAACTGGCTTCCGGTGCTTATGGCCCGCATTTTCTCGACAGTAAATGGGGTGTTTTTGAACCTTGGGTTGGAATCGGCTTTGGTATCGAACGAATTGCTATGAAATTAGGCCAATATGAGACGATTAAGAGAGTAGGCAGGAGTACCACGTTTCTGGATGGCTCCCCGTTGAGCTTATAAATAGGGGCCGCAGAACAAAACCGAAGGGTAAGCCCTAATAAATTTATTACATCAGATTTGGAGAAGAAAAGTATGACTAGATTAATAAGAGATTGGTTAGCAGACATTGAGGATGGGATCAAAGAATATCAGCAAATTCTGAAAGCAAAGACCGGCTTGAATTACGCAGCGCTGGCTGCCAAAGCAAGCGGCTGTTCTGCCGGAGATATTGAAAGGGCTTCTTTGAGCCTTAAAGTTGCTGTGGTTCCAGTGACCAGCGGTTTGGGCATGATCGGATCCTTTGCCCAGTCGGTGGCGGCAGTGGTGGGTGTTATGGGTTTTCAAACCTTTGTTACGTCACATACGGATGTAGACGGTATTTATGAAGCATACCAAAACGGTGCGGATATGGTCTTCATCGCTGACGATAATCGATTTATCAGTATGAACCTTCACAAAAAGAAGATGGCTGACAACAATAATGCCACTGCTTTGGGTTACATTGCCGCTCTGGAAGGGGCCTGCGGAACCCTGGCCGGGAAAGAGGTCCTGCTGCTTGGATGTGGTGTTCTGGGACGGGAGTTCCTAAAAGCATTAAAGAAAAGAGGTGCTTCTGTCAGTGTCTATGATAAAGATCAGGAGAAGAGATCCGATCTGGAAAAAGAAGATGTTCGTGTGCTTTCTGCACCCGAAGAAATCAGTGGTTATCGCTATGTTATCGATGCAACGAATCAGGAAGGATGGCTGAAACGAACCATGCTTCATCCGGATGTATGGTTGATGTCCCCAGGAATTCCACTGTCTTTGGATCAGGATGCTTATCGTTGCCATTCCGACAGAGTGGTTCATGACTATCTGCAGATTGGTGTTGCAGTGATGCTCGGATTGATTTTATAAAACGAAGCCGGATTTGATTTCATAAAACTAATGATTTTACAAATACATAATAATTTTACCAGCAATTATAAGATGCATGTAATAAAAACACTAAAATACCTAAATTAAATACAAAAATATCAAAGAAGCCTTCTAGTTTCCCTGGAAGGCTTTCTTGTATAATAAAGCTGTAAACGTGCTCGGTCGAAGGATCAAATGTAGGAGGAATAGCAAAATGGGGAAAGAATTAATATTCAAAACATTACGCCATGAAGAAACCAATGAAATACCCTGGGTTCCCTTTGCCGGCGTTCATGCTGGTAAACTGAAAGGGTACACGGCGGAAGAAATCTTAAAAGATTCGGATAAATTGGCGGAATCACTGATAGAGGTCAAAAAGCTCTACACTCCGGATGGAATGCCGGTGTTATTTGATCTTCAGGTGGAAGCGGAAATTCTGGGCTGTGATTTGCTGTGGGCGAAGGACAATCCGCCCTCTGTGAAATCTCATCCTTTTGCAGATACCAATGAACTGCCATGCAAGTGCAAGATCCCAACAGAGGAATCCGGCAGACTGCCAATCATTCTGGACGCCATGAGAAGGGTTAAGGCTGAAATTGGAGAGGATGTCGCCTTATACGGACTTATTTGCGGTCCTTTTACCCTGGCTTCTCATCTAAGAGGCAGTAATATCTTTATGGATATGATGAAAAATGCCGATTATGTAAAGGAACTGGTAGGATTCTGTGCCGAAGTTTCCTGCAAAATGGCTGAGATGTACATTGACGCCGGAATGGATGTCATCGCGGTAGTTGATCCGCTGGTCAGTCAGATTTCGCCCAGACATATAGAAAAAATGCTATCAGATGCGTTTAAAGCAGTATTTGATTTTATCAGAGCAAAGGGAAGCTACTCCTGTTTCTTCGTCTGCGGAAACGCCACCAATCAGATAGAGGTCATGTGTAAGATGGGTCCTGATGGTATATCTGTAGATGAAAATGTAGATCTGGTAAAAGCAAAAGAAATTACGGATCGATATAATATTTCTATCGGAGGAAATATTCCGCTGACTACCACCATGCTTCATGGTACGCAAGAGGATAATATGAAGATTGTTATCGATCTGATGGATAGTCTCACTCATAGAAACCTCGTCATCAGCCCCGGCTGCGATATGCCTTATGATACGCCTATAGAAAATACAATCGCGGCATCTCAGGCTGTAAAGCATCCTGAGAAAGCAAGAAAGCTTTTAGAAAATTATCAGTCAAAAGTGGATGACATAGATGTAACCCTTCCTGATTATGAGCATCTGGATAAAGTACTCATCGAGCTTTTCCTTTTGGATCCGGATCAGTGCGCAGCCTGCACCTACATGCTGAACAGTGTAGTGGATGCTTTTGATGAGATTAAGGATATTGCAGATTATGCCGTTTACAAGTATACTATAAAAGAGGACATCGCAAGGACGAGAAAAATGGGAATACCTAATCTTCCTACCATGTGTGTAAACGGAGAGATCAAATGGGTTTCCATTATTCCTGACAGAGAAGAATTTATTTCAGAAGTTAGAAAGTATGCTAAATAAGAATGAAAAATCAAATAATCCCGATCAGCATGGAAGAAGCTGATGTTTATGCAATCGAATATTTCCTGAGTATTTGCGGCTTTCAACGGGAAGGCGAAAAATATAAAAGGCTGGCAATGCAGGGCATGGAGGTCAAGGATAAGATTAAGGACAGGGTCAGAATTCAAGCCATCGTTTCCTCTTATTCAAAGGAAATCATAGAAGGAAATACTGCTGTCATTGAAGATGTGACCTTTGTGTGCAATGCGTTCGAACAATTAAACAGGGATAGTATACAATCTATTTATGCCTTTATCCTCACCGCCGGTATTTACGAATGTAACAAGGCAGTGCCCATGATAGAGCAGCTTTATGCGGATATCTGGGGAACCGCTTACGTGGATGCCGGCTTAGAGGTACTGAAAAACCGTCTTCTGGCAGATGTCAGAGGAAAGGGAGACGATCAGTCCGTATCAGCCGTATTGGATTCTTTCGGCCCCGGATATTACGGTATGGAGGTAGATCAGATCGGCAGCTTTTTTAAGATTTTGAATGGGGGCAGAATTGATGTAACGGTGAGAGATAACTGCCTGATGCTGCCTCTGAAATCCTGTGCGGGATTTTTTATAGCAGTGGATGATGAAACAAAATTACCTTCTGCCGACTGTAAAAGCTGCCGTGCAGAACATAAAGGCTGTGCCTATTGTCAAGTACAAATCAAAAAACGGTAAACCTCTTCCAGCAACATGGGGGGCGGATCGTATGGATCGCATAGACTCTAAATTTATGCAGCCGAGTGAAACTCTCGGGCTCCTCGCCAATATTTTTTTAATACTTGATTTTAGGCTGGCAGTGTGCGGCGAAATAGAATGTTTCATGATGAGAGTAGGCGGTTCAGTCTACTTTTTTCATCTGATAGGCAATATCGTTTCCGATCAGATGAAAAGAGGGAATGCAGAGGGGCCCGCCCTCTGCCGTTAAGGAGGGAAGACGATGATACAATTACTTTTATTGACCGGATTCTTGGGAGCAGGTAAAACCACTTTATTAAACAACATTTTAGATGGGTATCAGGATCAAAAAATTGGCATTATCGTAAATGAATTCGGATCTGTCAATGTAGACGGCAGGCTGCTGCACAGTCAGGGAATACAAATGGCTGAGCTTTCAAACGGATCCATCTTCTGTGCCTGCATTAAGGATAAATTTGTTGACAGTCTGATTGCACTTTCCAATACGGATATCGAATATTTATTTGTGGAGGCTTCCGGGCTGGCAGATCCCTCCAATATGCCCCAAATCCTTCAGGGTATTGAACATAAGACCGGAAATACCTATCTTCTGAAAGGAACCGTCTGCATTGTCGACGGTGAACATTTCCTGGAACTATTGGATTTACTTCCGGCTCTGCATCGACAGGTAGAATATGGAGACATGATTGTTATCAACAAAGCGGATCTTATCGAAGAGAAGACCATTGATCAAATCAAAGAAACGATCAAGGAAATCAACCCGGATGCAGAGATCGGCATCACCTCCTATTGCAGATTGAATATCCCCGAAATGCTGGAACATCTTTCTGCAAAGCCCAGAGCATGGCAGGAAACCACCAACACCTATGAATCCAGGCCCAACACTTTTGTTTTAAAGGCAGAAGAATTCGTTTCCTGCAAAAACCTGAAGGAATTTTTAGAAGAAATTTCTCAACATACCTATCGAATCAAGGGGTTTTCCATGACAGATCAAGGTCCGATGGAAATCAATGCCGTAAGAGAGGATGTCCGAATCATTCCCTGGAGAGAGGAGATCACAGGCAGTGAAATTGTGCTGATTTCGGCTGTAGGGATTCGTTTGCTGAGTCTTATCACCTCGGCGCTGGAAAAAAATCTAAAGGGAAAACTGCATCTATAAGATTTGTGTTGACTGGGATAAAGCAAGAAATTTTCAAAGGTCTGTCCTATTCTCTTGAATTCAGGAAAAAACCGGAGTAATATAGTACATATAAGGATGAGGACAAAGAAAGAAGAGGAGCAGCGGAAGCAGTAACATGGGAGAAGAAAAGAAAAGATATTACAGAAAGCATGCCGAGCTTTTTCTGTTATTGGACAAGATCAAGCTGTGGCCCTCTCGAACCGGTATTTTGCATGGGATCAGGAGCATCAGAATGAACGGCGACTACGCCGAAATTACAACTCATTGCGGAAAGGAATTCAGAATCCGAAACTCCAGAAGCTCCAGAGCAGCCAGATGGCTTCGAAACAAATGGATTTGCAGACCTTGCAAAGATTGTAAAATACCGCAGTGGAAATTAGAGAAGTATTCTTCTACTTATTTTGCGGAACATTATGGCAGTGATTTAAAAAAACGAAATGATATCTTAGGCTCTGCTGATTAATCCCGGTTTTTCAGTAAGACCAGTCTTGATGAGAAGGGATAGCGGTAAAGCGTTTTATTGCTATCACTTTTTTTCGTGGGGAAAAGTAAATACGGAATATCGGGTTAATAACAGAAATGAATCCTAGAATTTTCTTCCAAAATTCTTGATTTGAAATGGGAAATTTCATATGATAAGATAAAAGAAGAGGTAATTTGCTCCTTTCAGGAGCTGTAAATGATAATGAAGAAGGCAAGTGGTGAATCAAATGACAGACTGCAATGACAATCAAAGAGGACGGGGAACGAAGGAGATCATTATTTCTCTTGTCGTTTTATTTTTAATGTTTGTTACGATAGGGTACATGCTGGACATTGTCCTGCTGACCTTTATTATTACTTTTATCTTCTACCATCTGGTGAAGAAAATACAGAACAAGGCTCGGCTTGCCGGCCTGAGAGTTCCCGACGGAGTCGTTCTCAGCATCCTTTATATTCTTTTTATTCTGGTGTTGGCATTTGCCAGTATTGAATTTGCGCCGATTCTGGCAACTCAATTTACGGATCTTGCGAACATCTTTATTCGTTTTGATATCAATGCCGTCAGAGATTCGCTGGATCCCAGACTTGCAGAAGCAATAGATCACATTGATTTCAACAAATATATAACCGAGGCTGGAGTCATGCTGGCTACCGGTATCACGAAGATAGGCGGTTTTGGTGTCAGTCTGTTTTTATCTATGATTCTGGGTTTTTTCCTTCTACTGGAAAAAAACAAGATTAAAAAATTCGGTGAGATTTTGGGACAAAGCAGAGTATCCTACATTTATGAGTATTTAATCGTTTTCGGAGGGAATTTTGTACAGACCTTTGGAAAGGTCATGAAAGTACAGATCACCATTGCCCTGATCAATTCTATTCTGTCTATGATTTTGCTTACCTTCCTGCAATTTCCGCAGATCATGAGTTTAGGCGTTATGATTTTTCTCCTGGGCTTAATTCCGGTAGCAGGTGTGATCATTTCCCTGGTACCCTTAAGTATCATCGCCTTCAATATAGGGGGGATCAGCAAGGTCATTGCAGTCATTATCATGATCGTTCTGATTCACACGGTGGAGGCTTACATTCTGAATCCGAAGCTGATGTCGGATAAGACAGAATTGCCGGTTTGCTTTGTGTTTATCATCCTGTTGGTTGGTGAACATTACCTGGGTGTTTGGGGCCTTCTGATCGGTGTGCCCATCTTTATCTTTTTGATGAATGCTTTACAGGTTGAATTTGAAGGAGCCAATAAGAAAGAAAGAGTGAAAGTGAAAAAAATAAAAGGCAGCAGTGAGGAGCGAGAAGAAGAGTGTTAAAACAATATATAGCAGATTTACAATCAGAGTTTACAGGTTATAATAAACAAAAATTTTCCAGGGATGTCATGGCCGGCCTGACGGTGACCGCAGTAGCCTTGCCTCTTGCCCTGGCCTTCGGGGTAGGATCCGGCGCCACCGCCGCATCCGGGCTGATTACCGCAATCATAGCGGGGCTGGTCATCGGTGCTTTTTCCGGGGCTTCCTTCCAGATTTCCGGCCCTACCGGGGCAATGACAGCCATCTTAATTATGCTGGTGCAGAAATATGGACTAAACGGCATCTTTATAGCAGGCTTTCTGGCAGGAATCATTTTGGTAGTAGCAGGTTTTTTTAAGCTGGGCAGGATTATCTATTTTATCCCGTCTTCTGTTATTTCAGGATTTACTTCGGGAATCGCCATCGTCATTGCTTTAGGGCAGCTGGACAATCTCTTTGGAGTTAAATCAACTGGCAGTTTAGCCATTACGAAAGTCTACTCCTATTTTACCAATGGTTTTCCGCTGGATATTCCAACCTTTGCACTTGGGTTGGCGGTTATTGTCACTATGATCATTTGGCCGAAAAAGTGGAATGAAAAATTTCCGTCTTCTCTGGCAGGGCTAATCATCGTATTGATCATAAACCATTTTCTGAAATTAGATGTAGCCATGGTAGGGGAGATTCCTAAAACCATTTTGCTCCAGGATCGGCTATCTTTTCAGTCGCTGACCATAGCCCAGTTTTGGGATTTTCTGGTCCCGGCCATGAGCATCGCCGCCCTTGCCATGATTGAAAGTCTTCTTTGCGGTGCATCGGCAGGTAAGCTCAAAAAGGAAAAACTGAACGGAGACAGAGAGCTGGTGGCACAGGGAATCGGCAACATCCTGATTCCTTTGTTTGGAGGGGTGCCTGCAACCGCAGCCATTGCAAGAACAAGCGTGGCTATTAAATCCGGCGGAGAAACGAGAATGACGGGAATCCTTCATGCAGTTGGACTGCTGCTTTCCATGTTTCTTTTGGCTCCGGTTATGTCTGCCATTCCGTTGTCGGCATTGGCCGGAGTTCTGATCGTTACTGCCTGGAGAATGAACGATTGGGAGAATATTCATTATATCTTCGATCATAAATTTAAATCGGGAATTGCTAAGTTTTTCATCACGATGTGTGCCACCGTGGTACTGGATCTAACCCAGGCCATCATCATTGGGGTTGCTTTCTCAGCATTTCTTATCGTTGTTCGGATAACCGATATCGATATTACTATCAGCGAAGTGGAAAATGAACGATTGGAGGAAATAGGAATCAATATTCCCTCAGTACCGGAACATATCCGGGTGGCCTATCTGACAGGAACCATCTTCTTTGCGGTAGTGGAAAAGCTCACCAGCCAGCTTGCTGAAATGGAAAACACCACGGTTTTGATCCTTTCCATGAGAGGTGTTCCGGTCATTGACCTGTCGGGGCTTCAGGCTCTGACGGAACTGACGGCACATTATCAGGAATCCGGCACTACCGTTATGTTAACCAGTGTGCAGCCTAAAGTACTGGAGGTTTTGAAGAGAGGCGGTCTCATTGATATGATCGGTGAGGATCATGTCTTCAAAAGTGCAGAATACGCCATTGTATGCGCCAATGAGGAGCACATACATAAAAGCTATCAGTACTGACCTATACATTTAAAATTTACTGTGAAAATATTATGTATTTAAAAATATCGTGGATTCCACGATATTTTTTTTAGCGAACAAATCATGGTTAGGATTCATATTATATTTCAAATAGCAAGGAAGGGGTTGTTTCAATGAATAGTAATGGGCATAACCAGGACACTTTCCCCAGCGGGCAGGTGAATTTAAACAACAGACTCAGGAGACTTTGGAGCCAGCTGGCTATGTGGAGAAGAGATTATCTGGTAAGCCTGGCATCGGGTTACGGAGATTTGCAGCTGATAGAAGACAAACTCTATCATGTAACACAAGATTTTGGCAATGTTTTTGAGACTTTTTTCGGAGTCGTATTTGCAAACCGTATGGAATATTATTTTACAGTCCAGGCTTCTATTTTAAATGAAATTGCAAATGCAATCAACATGGGAAACCAGGAGGCAGCTGATACTGCTACAAGAAGACTGTATGAAAATGTCGATGATATGTCTGCTTATTTAGCAAGCATCAATCCTTATTGGAATGAAGTAAACCTGAGAAGTCTGTTTTATGAATATTACAGAGAGACCGTGTTGGAAATCATCAATATACTGGCGGGAAATCAGGAGGAAGCCATTAGAATCTATCAGACTTTGGAAGATTACGTGCTTGAGATTGCAGATTATTTAACAAGAGGATTTGTAGAATTTTTTACTTAAAGGAAAAGAAAGCCTCCTCCGGCTAGCCGGCAGATCAATGTGGATTGTACTTTAGCTGGATTTTTTGATTACGATCTTTGTCAGCTCCGGCGGAGACAGGAAGCGGAACGGCAGTTTCGTCATTCCTACACCGGAGGTTACATACAGCCGGCTTGCACGGGCATTTTCAAAATCATACAAGCCTTTGATATATTTTTTTCCATAAGCAGGAAGAATATAGTCGTCAAAATATTTTAGATTGATTTGTCTGCCGTGAGTATGAGCGGACAACATCAGATCCACATTGTAATCCAGAACCTCATCCATAACATCCGGTTCATGAGCCAGAACAATATTATAGTAATCAGGTCTGCCCCAGCTTACGATTTCCGGATTTCCGTAACCAATGAGCACATCGTCTACCCCTATGACGGCGACACCAATCTCATCCAAAGGATAATATTTATTTTTCAAAACGGTAAAGCCTCCGGCTTCCATGATGGATTCGTAGACATATTCGGCACCTCCGCCATAATCATGATTTCCGAAGACTGCAAATTTTCCGTAAGGAGCCGATATTTCAGACAGCTTCGCCGATATGTCGGCGGTATCTCCGGAATAGGAATCGTAGTGATCGATAAGATCTCCGGCAAAAACTACAAGGTCCGGTTCCATTTTATCAATGGCTTCCAGGACTTTGGAAAAGTCTTCGAGGGTATAATAATCTCCAAAGTGGGTATCGCCAAAAACAGCGATTTTTAACTCCTTCTGATCTGTTTGAAAGAAACTCGACTCAATGGATACTTCCTTGACTTTCAGCATATTCGGTTCGATATATCTTGCATAAGCAACTGTGAACCCAGTTACTATAATAATGAATAGAAACAGGCGGAAAATGGCCTTGATAAATTGAAACATGACTCACCTCAGGGTTTTGATTTTAAAATGTACACACTTTGTCATTATATCAAGAGGAGCTTTCCTTGGCAAAAGGAATTTTCTTGTGATATAATCATTTATGTATGGAGGAAATCATCTATGTCAAAAAATAGAGCAATTAAAAAAGAAATCACTGTGATCGGAGGCGGAGCCTCAGGACTTATGGCAGCCATTTCCGCTGCCAGAACATTAGGCGGTGACAGCGTGCGCATCATAGAGAAAAATGATAAGGTAGGACGCAAGCTCCTGGCTACAGGCAATGGCAGGTGCAATTTTTCAAATGTGAAATGTTCCTTTCCCGATTTCTATAGCTGGATTTTGGATGAATATACCATAAACTTTGCAAAGGAAACTCTCTCTCGGTTTGATGTGGATGATACACTCGAATTTTTCAGAGAAATTGGAATTCTTCCGAAAGAAGAAGCAGAAGGCAGAATCTACCCTTATTCGGAGCAGGCAAGCACCGTTCAGGAATCCTTGAAGGCGGAAGCCGAAGGATTAGGAATAGAAATCCTGTATTCCAGCAGTGTAAAGTCTGTCAAATTCCTGGATAACGAGGAGGGGACAGCGGCGGATGGCAACCCAGGATTTGAAATTCTTCTGGATAAGGGAGATTTGTTATATACCCGGTACCTGATTCTGGCTGCCGGCGGCAAAGCGGGATCCCAATACGGTTCAACGGGAGAAAGCTATCAAATGGCAAGATTTTTTGGACATACTATCGTTAAGCCGATCCCGGCTCTGGTGCCTTTTACATCCGAGGATCAACGGTTTCAAATGTTAAAGGGCATAAGAGCCAAGGGAAAGGTAACCCTATGGAAGGACAGAGCCGTAGAAATTCACGCTGAAACGGGAGAAATTCAGTTTACTGACGAAGGCCTTTCCGGCATCTGCGTGTTAAATTTAAGCAGATTTTTAAGATTGCGCGAAAAGACAGATGCTTATCATGATTATACTGTCAGGATCGATTTCTTTCCGGAGTACTCCGAGGAAGAATTACATGATTTGCTGCATTCCAGAACCGAGTATTTAAAAAACAGAAAAAAGGAAGAATTTTTAAATGGAATGATCAATAAAAGACTTTCACCCGTGCTATTAAAAGAAGCAGGATGGGATTTTGCAGGCATCTGCAGGGAAATAACCTCTGAGGAGGTAAAGAGACTTGTGATGCTTTTAAAATCATGGGAAGTCGAAATATCCGGAACAAAAGGCTGGAAAGAAGCTCAGGTTACCTCCGGCGGTATTTGCATTTTGGAAATCAGTGCAGAAACAATGGAGTCAAAACGAATCAAAGGATTGTATTTTGCCGGTGAGATCATAGATATGGATGGCTTGTGCGGCGGATATAATCTACAATGGGCATGGACCTCAGGTTATATTGCCGGTGCATCAGCAGCATCGGCGTCATCGTCGGCTGCAGCAACAGCAGCGTCGGAAAGAAAAGGATAGAAGAACATGCTCAGAATACATGAGATAAAACTGAATATAGATGAAACAACGGAGTTGCTGCCTCTAAAGATCATCCGGAAATTAAACCGGCCGGATCTTACAATAGCCGGTTACCGAATTGTGAAGGAATCTATTGACGCAAGAGATAAAAGCGATATCAAACGGGTCTATTCCATTGATTTTACTCCTGCTTCAGAAAAGCTGACATCGGAGGAGCTGGAAGAGAAGCTGCTAAAAAGCTGCTTAAAAATAAAACTGGAAAGAGCACCGGATAGAAGCTATGAACGGGCGATTCCGGGTACCGCGGAAATGAAGCATCCGCCGGTTATCGTCGGCTTTGGACCTTGCGGAATGTTTGCCGGACTGATCCTTGCCGAAATGGGATACCGGCCTGTTATTCTGGAACGCGGAAAGACCGTTGAGGACCGGAT
Source organism: Sinanaerobacter chloroacetimidivorans (assembly GCF_018128545.1). Classification (GTDB taxonomy): domain Bacteria; phylum Bacillota; class Clostridia; order Peptostreptococcales; family Anaerovoracaceae; genus Sinanaerobacter; species Sinanaerobacter chloroacetimidivorans. The sequence continues at coordinate 167,427 of NZ_JAGSND010000008.1, forward strand.
CGAGGATGTAAGGGCCTTCTGGGAACAGGGAATTCTGGATGAAGAATCCAATGTTCAATTCGGAGAAGGCGGTGCAGGTACTTTTTCCGACGGAAAGCTTACTACCCAGATCAAGGACCCAAGAATTCATAAGGTTTTGGAAGAGCTGATTCTTGCCGGCGGGCCTGAAGAAATCGCCTATAAGCAAAAAGCACATATCGGAACCGATGTACTCAGAAATGTAGTAATGAACATCAGAAAAAAAATATTGCATCAGGGCGGAGAAATTTTATTTCAAAGCAAACTGACAGGTATTGATATTGATGAGCATAACGGAATAAAAAAACTCACGGGGATCCAAGTGAACGGCAAGGAAACAAGAAAGGCCGATCAGTTGATCCTAGCCATCGGGCATAGCGCCCGGGATACCTTCCGCTTCTTATACCGGGAAGGCATTGAAATGAAGCAGAAGCCTTTCTCCATCGGGGTTCGTATCGAGCATCCCCAAAGACTGATCAACGAAGCACAATATGGAAGGCAATGGGAAAGCTATGAGCTGGGCGCAGCCGACTATAAGCTGTCTTATCATTGCAGCAATGGCAGAGGGGTCTATACCTTTTGTATGTGTCCCGGAGGCCATGTAATAGGAGCTGCATCTCAGAGCGGCGGTGTCGTAACCAACGGAATGAGTTTTCACAGCAGAGATGGTCTAAATTCAAACAGTGGTTTGCTGGTGGATGTAAAGGTTGAGGATTTTGAGGATGAATCACCCCTTTCCGGAATCGCATTTCAGGAAAAATATGAACGGCTGGCATATGAAGCAGGGGGAGGCAATTACAAGGCTCCTGCCCAGAAGGTCAGGGATTTTTTAAACCTGACAGAGGCAAACACTTTAAGAACGGATGTCATGGCATCAGAGGTTTCATTACCGGCGACTTCCGCACCGGAGACATCGCTATCGGAAACTGTCATTCCCACTTATTCTCCAGGAGTGGTTTGGACAGATCTATCCCTGTGTCTTCCGAAATTTGCAGTGGAATCCATGAAAGAAGCGATTCCTGCACTTGGAAAAAAGCTCAAAGGCTTTGACAGAGGAGACGCTGTACTTACAGGAGTAGAGACAAGAAGCTCTTCACCGGTCCGTATCGTAAGGGATCAAAGCTTGATGAGCAATATAAAGGGCATTTATCCAGGGGGAGAAGGAGCCGGATATGCCGGCGGGATTATCTCCGCAGCAGTAGACGGAATCAGACTAGCGGAGGAAATTATTAAAAGATATCAAAAACCATTGTAACAAGCCCATTGGTTTCTATAATATATTAAAAATATGGCTTTTGAAAAAGATAGAGTAAAGGAGTAATAACCATGTTGGAAAAAGGGTACATTCAAGTTTACACCGGAAACGGTAAGGGGAAAACAACGGCTGCATTGGGCATTTCATTACGGACCATTTGCGCAGGAAATAAGGTTTTCTTCGGGCAGTTTATGAAAGGTCAGTGCTATAGTGAGTTGAAAGCCTGTGAGCTTCTTCCCGGTATGGCTATGGAACAATTCGGCAGCGTCTGCTTTATCAACGGAAAGCCTACGGAGAAAGACTATGCTGATGCAAGAAAGGGTTTGGATCGAATGAAAGAAGTGCTTTCCTCAGGAGATTATGATATCGTTGTGTTTGATGAAATCAATACTTCCTTGTTTTTTCATCTTGTAACCGTTGAGGAAGTTCTGGCTGTCCTGGATTTGAAACCTGAAAAGACGGAGGTGATCCTGACGGGTCGTTATGCTCCTGATGAAATTATACAAAGAGCAGATCTTGTAACGGAGATGAAGGAAATCAAACATTATTACAATTCAGGTGTTGATTCAAGAGTTGGAATAGAAAATTAGAAAGGACTGCAGCTGTGAAACATAAAATTATTACGTATTTCTTTTGCTATGCGATAGCAATAACGCTGATTTTCGGACTTGCTCCATTGGCATATGGAGCTGAGAACGGGCAAAGCGGCCTTTATAGCCTGGAACCTGCCGGGGTTTATGATAAATTCCAGAACTATGTTGACGGATATTCTATGATGGTTGATTCGGGGCTTCTGGTGGATATGAACAATTCCGAAGTCTGTACCGTTTTGGAAAACGACCACAAAAGGATCGAAATATATAAGGAGACGTTACCTTCCGGCGTTAGTCAGGAAGCCTATATGAATTATTCCAACCAATTTATCCTCAACACGGCGGATCATACGAAAGAATATGAGACAAAGACAAAAATAAACGGATGTACGGTACATATATTGCAATGGTCGAGAGAAAAGCTTGCCCGTGTGAACAATGACAAAAACTACTATGCATCGATAGAAATTTTATCCGGAACCAGAGACGTGATTACCATATTTGTAAAGGCGGATACGCCATTTTATATGAATGGGGGATATCTCCATCTGGTAAACCAGTTTTCAACCTTTGCCCCTTCCAAATTTGCTTATCAAAAGCAGGCAGAAGCTGTTTCTGTAGCGGGCAGAGGATGGAATCAGGAAACAAAAGATGTATTTGAGAAATATTTTTCTGGGGACAGCAGTCTGCAATGGGGAATCTTTGAACCATCCGCTCCCGATGATTTTACCCAGTTACGCCATCTGGAAACCGAAATGGAATACGAGTTCCCATTTTTGTTAAACTATACCAGCTTTGAAAATAAGTATAAACATCCCAATCTGGCTTATCGGCTGGAAAATGCACAGAAAAACAATAAGATTCTGGAACTGACCCTACAGACCTCATGGACCGCTTCGGGGGAAGGAAACATGGTATACGACGTTTTAGACGGCGAGTATGATGAATTTATAAAGGATTACGCAAAAACAGTCAGTGATTTCAATCATCCCGTATTGTTCCGCCTGGGAAATGAGATGAACGGAGACTGGTGCCCTTATTCCAGTTATAATACATCGAAGGATACCTTGATTTTCAAAGAGTTTTATCGCTACATTTACAAAATCTTTGAAGAAGCAGGAGCAGATAACGTGATCTGGGTCTGGAATCCGAACGGAAAATCTTTCCCGGACTTTGAATGGAATGATGCAGTCATGTATTATCCCGGAGATGAATACGTGGATATTGTGGGATTAACCGCTTATAATACCGGCACTTATTATCCGGGAGAAAACTGGACTTCCTTTCAGGAACTCTATGATCCACTTTATTCCGAAGCTATGCGGATTTATGGAAAGAAACCCATGATGATAACGGAATTTGCATCCAGCAGCATCGGCGGAGACAAGAATCAGTGGATCAAGGACATGTTCTCCAGGATAGAAAGCTACGAGAACATTAAAGTGGCGATCTGGTGGGACGGCTGCGACTGGGATGCATACGGCAATATCGCAAGACCTTATTTCATCGATGAAACACCCGCAATCATCAAAACTTTTAAAGAACTGCTGAATAAGAGACCTTTGTTCTGGGATGTTTACGCTTGAAATTTAAAATAAAAAAATTTTCTTCGCTATCGCACGGTGCATTATAGGGGGAATTCATATGGAAAAATGGGAGTACAAAACAATTGTGTTTGATAAAAATGGGCTTTTTAAAGCAAAATTTGATCTAGATGAAAAATTAAACGAACAAGGTGAAGAAGGTTGGGAACTTGTAGCAATGGTGTCTCCCGTATCTAGCAGTGGGATGTCAGTTCAGATGTTTGCAACATTAAAGCGTAAGAAAAAGTAATTTTCTATTCAATAAAAAATTTATAAAATGTACTTGCAAATTAGTTAAAATTAGTCCACAAAATAAAAACCACTATATGAAGTTCTTAATGAATCATATAGCGGTCTTTTATTTTGTTTATTATTTTGAATGATCCCTAATTATCAGCCATTAGTCGTGACATAGCCTTATTTTTATTTCAGCAACAAACTATGGCCTGTCATTTCTTCAGGCTTTTCAATCCCCATTAAATCCAACAAGGTTGGAGCTACATCGGCAAGAACGCCGCCCTCTATAAGGGTAACGGGCTTGTTGGCGATCACCAGGAACGGTACGGGATTTACGGAATGGGCGGTAATCACCTGACCTTGCTCATCCAGCATGCAATCCGCATTTCCATGATCTGCCGTGAGGATGACCTGGCCCCCTTTATCATTAATTGCGTCTATGACCCTGATTAAACATTTATCCAGAGTTTCGATTGCTTCGATGGTTGCTTCCATATTTCCTGTGTGTCCTACCATATCCGGATTTGCATAGTTCAGAATGATCACATCATATTTGTCTTCCTGAATTTGCTCCAGTACACGATCCGTCACCTGGCATGCGCTCATTTCAGGCTGCAGGTCATAGGTGGCGACCTTAGGAGAAGGAACCAGGATACGATCTTCTCCATTATTCGGAGCCTCAATACCGCCGTTAAAGAAGAAGGTTACGTGCGCATATTTTTCAGTCTCTGCAATCCTCAGCTGCCTTAATCCAAGTTGTGACAAATATTCTCCCAGCGTATTTTTTAATGATTGCGGAGGAAAGGCTACCAGTACATTCGGCATTTCCGCATCATACTGTGTCATGCAGACATAACAAAGATCCGATACCACTTTTTCACGGCGGAATCCGTTGAAGTTTTCATCCACAAAACAACGGGTCAATTCTCTGGCACGGTCCGGTCTGAAGTTGAACATGATAACCGCGTCATGATCGTTGACGGTTACTGCGGAACCGTCCGGATTTGCAATGGAGGTAGGAAGAACAAATTCATCATTGTTTCCCTGTTCGTAGGATGCTTTCAGAGCTTCTTTTGCAGAGGCGGCTCTTTCGCCGATCCCCAAGGTCATGGCATCATAAGCCTTTTGCACTCTTTCCCAGCGATTATCCCGATCCATGGCGTAGTACCGTCCAGAAACCACTGCAATTTGACCGACTCCTATTTTTTCAAGCTCTTCTTCCAACATAGTAAAGTAGATTCCGGCACTTTGTGGCGGAACATCTCTGCCGTCAAGCAAGGTATGGATATAAACTTTCGTCAGGCCTTTTTGCTTTGCCAATTCCAGCAAGGCATAAAGATGTGTAATATGGCTGTGTACGCCGCCGTCGGAAAGAAGGCCGATAAGGTGCAGGGCGGAGTCGTTCTTTACTGCGTGATCTATTGCCGTATTCAGTGCTTTATTCTGATAAAAAGTTCCTTCCTGGATTTCTTTGGTAATCTTTGTGAGCTCCTGATAAACAATACGGCCTGCGCCGATATTCAGATGACCTACTTCAGAATTTCCCATTTGACCCTGAGGCAGACCAACGTCTAATCCGCTGGCGCCGATAAGGGTATTTGGATATTGCTGAAATAGAGAATCTATATTTTTTTTATCTGCATTGGCTATGGCATTTCCTGTACATTCCTTGCTTGATCCATAGCCATCCAGGATCATTAATAACATAGGTTTTTTGCTTGTTTCCATATTTTACTGCTCCTTTAAAATCTCTATATCTCATCATATTTTTATTATTATATCAAAATTAAAAAATAAAATATATAGAACAAGCCAAAAATTTTGGTATAATAGAACTAAATCAAGTTTAGAAGGCGTGTTGGAGGAAACAGAGATCATATGAGCAAAAAAACATTTTTAAGGGGAGCTGCAATATTAGGGATTGCAGGACTATTGGTTCAGGTAATGGGTGCGATTTTCAGAATCCCCCTGGGAAATATCATTGGGGATGAAGGGATGGGCTATTACCAGACCGCATATCCTATCTACGTTTTTTTGCTGGTATTTTCTACCAACGGAGCACCGGCAGCTATTTCAAAGATGACTTCGGAAAGAGTTGCTTTAGGGCAGCATTCGGAAGCCTACAGAGTCTTTAAGCTATCTTTTGTACTGATGTTTGCTTTGGGAATCGTGGCCTCCTCCATCTTTTTCTTCGGAGCCGAACGGATTGTTACGCTCTTGAAGAATCCAGGAGCCTACTACTCCATGCTGGCAATCGCGCCGGCCCTGCTTTTCGTACCCATTATGTCAGTATTCAGAGGGTATTTTCAAGGTCTGCAGGAAATGGAGCCTACGGCGGTATCCCAGCTTGCAGAACAGGCGGTTAGAGTAGCAGTTGGCCTTACTCTGGCCATTGTCCTCGTGCCGAAAGGAATTGAATATGCTTCTGCTGGAGCTACCATCGGAACAAGCATCGGACCCATAGCGGGAGTTTTTATTCTTTTAATTATTTATTATTTAAAAAAAGGAAAATTATTAAAAGAAATTAGTAGAAACGAAACAAATACAATCATTGAAAAAGAAAGTGCCGGAAAAATTATCGGTACCCTGGCAGCCATTGCAGTGCCAATTACCATAGGCGTTTCCATATTGCCGATCATGAATGTGGTCGATGTGGCCATCGTTATGAGAAGACTGCAGGATGTCGGCTACAGCCTGAAGGAAGCAAATGCGTTTTATGGGCAGCTTACCGGTATGGCGGGTCCTGTTATTAATATCCCTATGGCATTGGCTTTGAGCATAGCCTTAAGTATGGTGCCTGCAATCGCTGCAGCAAACAGTACCAGAGACTTGGACTTCTTAAATACAAATATTAAACTGGGCTTAAGGACCGCTATGATTATCGGTGTACCCTGCACCTTCGGACTCATGTCCCTTGCTGAGCCGATTATGCTGTTGATCTACCCAATGCAGGCTGAGAGTGCATCTAGTGCGGCGCCCTGTCTGTTTTATCTTGCCATTGGAATTATATTTCTTGCCATTGCACAGACCATGGCCGGGATCCTTCAAGGCCTGGGAAAACCCTATACTGCCGTTGCAGGACTGGGACTGGGCGTACTGGTAAAGGCGATTTCTACCTATATCCTGACGGGTATACCCGCTCTTAACGTGCAAGGTGCTGCAATCGGGAGCACCGTTGCATACGGTGTCATCGGAATCTTTAATTTTGTTGCAGTGAAGAAACTGACCAATACAAAATTTGATATCGGAATATCAGTATGGAAGCCTCTGCTTTCCGGTGTGCTGATGTGTATCTGTGTTCTGGTAAGCTATTATGTATTGGAAGGCGTGATCGGGAACAGCCTCTCAACCGTAATTTCCATTGGTATTGGTGCTGCTGTCTACGGAGTTATGCTGATTAAGACAAAATCCATCAGCCCTCATGAAATCAGACTGCTTCCAAAAGGAGAAAAGCTTGCGGCTTTATTAAGCAAATTAAGGCTTATCTAATCGTTCTTATAGCCTATTTGAATCTAAAATAAACTTTTCCAGAGGATTGTTATGAAATGGACAAAAGAACAACAGGAAGCCATCGATATAAGAGATAAAAATATTCTGGTATCCGCTGCAGCCGGATCCGGTAAAACAGCGGTTCTTGTGGAAAGAATCAAACAACTCATTTTGAAAGATCAAGTTCCGCTGGATCATATGCTGATTGTTACCTTCAGCAATGCGGCTGCATCCGAAATGCGAGAAAAAATTGTTGAATCCATAACCAGGGAGATTGAAACTCTGGAGGATCTTGACAGTACCGGTAAAGCCAAAAATACCTTTCTCAGAAATCAGCTTTCTATGATTCACAAAGCGAATATCAGTACATTCCATGCCTTTGCCATGGAAATCATCAGAAGATATTTCTATTTGATTGATGTGGATCCGAATTTTAAAATATGTGATGAAGCACAGAAGACAATCCTTCAGGCAGAAGCCATGGAGCAGCTTTTTTTCGATCATTTTGAATCCGACGATCAGGATTTTATTTGTTTTTTGAAGAAATATGCACTTACAAAAAATGAAGATCCGGTGAAAGAAATGATCCTGGAAACCCATACTTTTATTCAAAGTATTCCGGATTCCTTTCAATGGCTGAGAGAAAAAGCCGATTTTCTCGCTTGTTCGAAAGAGACGTTTTTGAAAAGCGAAGCCTTTGCTGAGATGAAAAGAGATATCCTAAAAGCCCTGGATTTGTCAAAATATTATTTCACTAAGGCAGGAGAGATTCTTGAATCAAATGGAATATCGAGTCTGATTGCAAAATGGAATCTCGATATGGAAATTTTGGAAAACCTGAGACAAGGATTTGATTCCTTACCCTTTGATGAATTTGCAGCTCTGCTGCAGCAGGTAAAATTCCAGACCTTTTCTGTTTCAAAAGCAGAAAAAGAAGAATATGAAGAGATCAAGGAAAAGGTAACGGAATTACGGGAAAAAGGGAAGGGCTGTCTGAAAAAAACGGCAGGCCAATATTTGGCCAAATCGCTGGATGATTTTGTAGAAGAGCTCAATGGTACTCATGAAAGTGCCTGTTACCTTTATCATCTGGTAGAATCCTTCGATGAGATCTACCGGTTGAAAAAAGAAAAGAAAGGGCTTATCGACTTTAATGATATAGAACATTTCGCTCTTCGGATATTGTCTCACGAAGAAGCAGCGGCAGAATACAGAGACAAATTTGCGTACATCTTCATTGATGAATATCAGGACAGCAACATCGTTCAGGAAACGCTGATCAGCAGAATCAACAGACACAATAATTTATTTATGGTTGGAGATGTAAAACAAAGTATCTATAAGTTCAGACTTGCGGAACCTGAACTTTTTATCAGTAAATACGAAAGATTTAAAGAAAATACGAGCCCCTGGGATACAAAACTGGATTTAAATCAGAATTTCAGAAGTAAGGGGAATGTTATTACAGCTGTAAACGATATCTTCCACCAAATTATGAAAAAAGATTTATCCGGCCTGGATTATGATGAGGCTGCCGCTTTATACCAAGGGGTCTCCTATCAGGGAGAACTGGATTATCCTGTAGAACTCCATCTTGTGGATGATATGCAGTTGGATGATTCATCCATTGATGAAGAGATCAGGGAGATGAAAAAGGCGGAAATGGAAGCCTTTGTTGCAGCACAGATTATCAAAAAATCTAGAGGCATACCTTTTTATGACTGCAAAAAAAATGAAATCCGAAGCTTGACGAATAAGGATATGGTTATTTTGCTACGCGGTGCAAAAGGGCATGGAGACATTTATTTCGAGGCGCTGCAAAAGGAAGGAATACCGGCTTATATCGATACCAGTGACGGCTATTTTGATACGGTGGAAATTGAGGTCTTTCTGAATTTACTCAGAGTGATCGACAATAAAAAGCAGGACATTCCGTTATTGAGTGTTTTGCGTTCTGTCATCTTTGGATTTACCATAGAAGAATTGATCCTGATCCGTTTATGGAATCAGTCCGGCGCTTATCATATGATCTTTGAGGAATATGCAAATGAAGGGCCGGAAGACCTGCTCAGGGCAAAATGCCGTAGTACCCTGGAAACCATCGCCCACTGGAAAAAAGAAGCCGCATTCATGTCACTGGAGGATTTTTTATGGAAGCTGATACGTGACACCGGTTATTATGAATATGCCGGGGCCATCCCGGCGGGGACCCAGCGGCAGGCAAATCTAAGGGCATTGGTGGATAAGGCCATTCAGTTTCAAAGTGCCCAGATGAAGGGATTATTCAGCTTTATTCATTACATAGAAGCGATTAAAAAAAGAAAAGTGTCCATGGGACAGGTAAAGCTGTTAGGCGAAAACGATGATGTAGTCCGAATTATGACGATTCATAAAAGCAAGGGTCTTGAATTTCCCATGGTACTGGTAGGCGGTTTAGGCAAAAAGTTCAATCGTGATCAGGCGACAAACCGGGTTAGCTTTCATAAGGATCTGGGCTTGGGAATGAGATTTATCGATGAGGAAAATGCATGCTATAAAAAAACCATTATGCAAACTGCCATAGAGCAGAAAAAATACAAGGAGAGTATGGCAGAAGAAATCAGGATACTTTATGTTGCCTTTACAAGAGCCATGGATAAGCTGGTTCTCCTTGGATCTTTGCATAATCTGGATGAGAGTCTGCAGTCCTATGAAGGTAAGGAGAATCAAGATCTCATCAGTGCAAGATCCTATCTCGATATGCTGATACCGGCTTTGCCTTTATCCAAGATCCCCTGTATCGGGCATCATCGCGGGGATATTCAAAGAAAAAAAGAAACGGAGAATGAAAACCGGATAAAAGTGCAGGAACTGTTTCTCAGAACGGGAGATAGGGGAGATTTCGGTTGGGAAGCTACCGAAGCCCCATCACTAAGAGAGGAAATCGACAGGCGCTTACGCTATGTATATGAGCATCAATCAGCTCTGAATTTAAAGTCAAAGTTTACCGTGACAGAGCTAAACCAGTTGGCAGATCAGCAGGGATACCGGCATAAAGCATCTATTGCCTCCTTAACGGTTCCCAAGCTTGGCCAAAAGACGGTTTCCTTTACTCAGGCGGAGAAAGGGACTATTCTGCATAAGGTCATGGAAAAGATGGATTTTTCCGAGATGTTGATGCAGGTTAGGGAATCGGAAGAGAAGGTCGGCCAGGGGGAAATCCCTGTGGCGGCCTTTGTGGATACCCTGGTTTTGAAGGAAATCCTCTCCGAGGAAGAGGCAGCAGTGGTGGATATCAGTAAAATCCTCGGTTTTCTTCGGTCTGATATAGGCAGAAGAGCATCTCTGGCAAAAAATATTGAGAAAGAAGTCTCTTTCAATATTGTAAAACAGGTATCCGGAGAGACTATCATCATTCAGGGAACCATAGACTGCTATTTTGAAGAACAGGGCCAGTACGTTTTATTGGATTATAAATCCAATGATTACACAGGCTTTGATACGGAAACGGAAATTCAAATCCTGAAAGAAAAATATCTGCCTCAAATTGAATTATATAAGGAGGCCTTGGAGAAAATCAGAAAAGTACAGGTAAAGGAATCCTATTTATACCTTTTCGGATTTTCCAAGGCAATCAAAGTCGAGCCCTAAACAATAGGAAATTCAAATAGAAAAAATTAAATTTAATAAAAAATTAAAAAGCTCCGGGTTATTTCGCCCGGAGCTTTGCATGATCAAGATGCCTTGTAATTGCCTTGACGCCTGCATCCACCTCTTTGTTTTGAAACGCCTCGAAGATCTCTCTATGTTCTTCCAGAACATCATCCAGGTATTCATCCACATAGGTGTTTGCAGTTTTGCTTTGCTTGATATAGATTTGGTAGGAAGACAAGACATGCTGCAGCATTTTATTATGGGAAGCTGCATAAATCAATTCATGAAAACGCATATTAATATTCAGCATTTTTTCCGCATCTTTTTTTTGCGTGTAGAATTCCATAAATTCAAATGCCTCTTCCAGTTTTTCGAACTCCTCCTTCGTGATTCGTTCAATGGCCCATTTTACGGCCAACACCTCATAGGATTTTCTAAGTTCATACATATCCTCGAAATCCTGAGGGGAAAAGCCGATCACAAAGGCTCCCCGGTTGGGTATGGTCTCGATGAGCCCTTCAAGCTCCAATTGCTTAAAAGCTTCTCTTACCGGTGTTCTGCTGACATGATAGGTATCACAAATCTGCTGCTCTGTCAGCTTTTCTCCCTGGCGCAGCTTGCCTTGCAGGATATCTTTTCTGAGATTGGTAAACAGGTCTGAGGAAAGAGGCATCCCGGTTGCTTTAATCCCGGCAGCATTCTTATACGTCAGCGTCATAAATAAAACCTCAAATCTTTGATAATATATAGTCGGCAAACTCGGCCCCGGTAGCTCCATCCGGTCTTCCGGTAATGACGAGTTTCCTTTCTTTTATTGTGCATTCTTCCAAGGCGGTAAATAGCCTGTCAGCTTTTTCCTGATATCCGATATGAGATAAAAGCATAGCCCCTGCACGGATCACACTGCAAGGATCCGCATAAATATCCCGGCCTTCTTCCACCATACGGGGAGCGGAACCATGAATGGCTTCAAACATGGAATACTGCTTGCCAAGATTTGCACTTCCGGCAGTTCCTACACCGCCCTGGAACTCTGCAGCCTCATCAGTCAGGATGTCGCCATATAAATTCGGAAGTATCAGAACCTCAAACTGGCCTCTTCTCTTTTCATCGATAAGCTTTGCGGTCATAATATCGATATACCAGTCATCTACCTCGATATCAGGATAATCTCCGGCAACCTGCTTGCAGACGTCCAGGAATTTACCGTCCGTTGTTTTCACAACATTGGCCTTGGTAACAATGGTGACTCTCTTTTTATTATTGTTTTTAGCATATTCAAAAGCAAGTCGTGCAATACGTTCCGTACCCGGAGTGGTGATCACTCTGAAGTCGATGGCCAGATCATCGCTGATATTCAAACCCTGGCTGCCCATGGCATACAGGCATTCTGTGTTTTCACGGAAGAAGGTCCAGTCTATACCAAGCTCCGGAACCTTTACAGGACGAACGTTGGCAAAAAGATCAAGCTCCTTACGCATCGCTACATTGGCACTTTCCACATTTGCCCATTTGTCTCCCTTTCGCGGGGTGGTGGTAGGTCCTTTTAACAGGACATTACAGGTTTTGATTTCTGCCAGAACGTCATCCGGAATAGCCTTCCCGGCGGCAGCTCTGTTTTCTATGGTACAGCCGTCTATTGTTTTAAATACTACTTTGCCGGCTTTTATTTCATCAGCCAGCAGCTGCTCCAGAACTCTTCTAGCCTGTGCAGTAATGGCAGGACCGATCCCATCACCGCCTATCACACCGATGATAATTTGATCCAGATCCTGATACCGGATAAAGTCCGTATCGGATTTCATTCTTTCCACTCTTGCAAGCTGCTGCTCAACAATGGCTTCAAAGGCTTTATTATAGTCCATACTTCTACCTCGTTTTCTAAAAAATCAATATAATTATTTTTTTATAACAAAGGTTATAATTGAATATTTCTCAATGCATTGAGTACCTTTGCAATAGTTTCATCCGAAACCGACTTGGATTTTTTGTTAATGCTTCCTGAAGCCAATAATGTGATCCGTCACATTTTGGCTCACAAAAAATCAGGAGGGGAGGATAGAAAATATCAAAAGTACGAACCGCATTGAAAATATTCTTTATACCCTTATCCTTTAATCTGATTGATCTTCCCGCCAGCTAAAATCATTTCAATTTCAAGCTCGGAGAAGTTCGTTAGAGCAATGTACTCTTTACCTGTAGTCACGTTTTGAATGATGATTTCAGGATTTTTTACCTGTTCTCTGGCATTTTTAATCATGAGCTTGTCACCAAGAGTAAAAGTGTCATAGTCTCCCGGATTTTTAAATACCAATGGCAGAATACCGCTGTTGATCAAGTTAGAACGGTGGATTCTGGCAAAGGATTTTGCTAGAACAAACTTGATTCCCAGGTACAGAGGAGCCAGTGCAGCATGCTCTCTGCTGGATCCTTGTCCATAGTTTTCACCGCCCACGATGATTCCGCCGTCCGCCTCCTTACAACGAGCTGCAAATTCCGCATCAATTTTTTCGAAGCAGTAGTTAGCAAGGTAAGGGATGTTGGAGCGATAAGGAAGTAATCTGGAATCCGAAGGCATGATATCATCCGTTGTGATGTTGTTCCCTGCATGAAGAACTACTTCTCCCGATACCGTATCCGGCAAATTAGTATTCTGAGGGAACGGCTTGATATTCGGTCCCATTTCTACTTTCGTATTTCCTTTGTTTGTATCCTTTGGATAGACAATAAAATTGTCATTATAAGCAAAGTTTTCTTCCGTAATTTCAGGAAGATGGACTCCGCTTTCCGAGCCATCTGTGAGAACTCCCATAACGGCCGATACTGCGGCAGTTTCAGGACTTACCAGATAGACGTCAGCATCCAGTGTTCCGCTGCGTCCTTTAAAGTTTCTATTAAAGGTACGAAGGGATACGGCTCCTGATTTCGGGGACTGTCCCATACCGATACAGGGACCGCAGGCGTTTTCGATGATTCGCGCACCGGCATCGATCATGGCTGCCAGAGCACCGTTTTGTGCAAGCTTACTCAGAATTTTACTGGATCCCGGGGAAATTACCAGGCTGACGTCCGGGCTGACCTTTTTGCCCTTCAGGATTTCTGCTACCTTCATCAGGTCAGAATAGGAAGAATTGGTGCAGCTTCCGATGGCCACCTGATCGATTTTAATGGTTCCGATATTTTTGATCGTATCGACGTTATCAGGGCTGTGAGGCATGGCAGCCAGCGGCACCAGTGAAGACAGGTCCACCTTCAGCACTTCATCATAGACTGCATTCGGATCCGCAGACATTGGAATATAATCTTTTTCTCTGCCCTGAGCAGCGAGATACTTTCTTGTATTTTCATCACTTGGGAACAGGGATGTGGTTGCGCCCAGTTCGGCTCCCATATTGGTAATGGTAGCTCTGTCCGTTACGGACAAGGTTTTTACTCCGTCTCCTGTATATTCTACGATTTTTCCGACACCGCCTTTTACGGTGAGTTCTTTTAATACGTATAAAATAACGTCCTTAGCAGATACCCAAGGTTTCAGACTGCCGGTAAGCTCAACCTTCAATACTTTTGGAACAGTAAGACTGTAAGTACCCTTTGCCATGGCAACGGCAACATCCAAACCGCCTGCACCGATGGCGATCATGCCGAGGCCGCCCCCTGTAGGTGTGTGGCTGTCGGAACCTAACAGTGTTTTTCCCGGAATTCCGAAGTTTTCAAGCTGCAATTGATGGCAGATACCGTTTCCCGGTTTTGAGAATAAAACGCCGTGTCTCTTTGCCACGCTTTTGATAAATTCATGGTCATCCGCATTTTCAAAACCAGTCTGCAAGGTATTGTGATCGATATAAGCGACGGAAAGCTCCGTTTTGATTTCTTCTACATCCATGGCTTCCAGCTGTAAATAAACCATAGTTCCGGTAGAGTCCTGCGTCAAAGTTTGATCTATCTTGATGGTAATTTCATTCCCTGGGGAAAGAGTACCCTCGACAAGATGATTTTCTAAAATTTTATAGGCTAATGTTTTTCCCATACGGTTCATCTCCTTTATTTTGTAATTGCTCTCAAGTTGTTGATTGTATAACTGTATACAATTATACAATTTTTTTTACGAATCGTCAATGTGACTATGGGGATATAAAGTAAAAAAATTAGTTAAAATAATAGGAATTTATTTCTTTTTTTGCATTGAAATCTCGGAACTGATACTATATAATGGTGTCACGTCGAAAAAAACATCTACATATGGGAGGTAAGGAATGAAATCGGTAATCAAAAGAGATGGAACCCAGGTAACGTTTCACAGCGAAAAAATAAAAACTGCCATTGAGAACGCCATGCAGGAAACCAAAATCGGAATCAATGAAAAGCTCGCCGGTGATATTGCTGCAGCGATAGAAAAACAAGTGGAAAAATCGGAAAGGACCATTCATGTTGAGGACCTTCAGGACTTGGTTGAAGATTATCTGATGGCAAGTGACCGGAAAGATGCCGCCAAGAAGTTTATTATCTACCGTTATGAAAGAGATAAAACCAGGGATGCCAGAAAGAGACGTGACGGAAGGATCATCTCTGATGAGTTTGTAAGTAAATATAAGCATGCACCATCACCCATGAGTCAGTTGGGCAGCTTTGTCTATTATAGAACCTATTCTCGTTGGATCTCGGAGGAAATGAGAAGAGAATACTGGTGGGAGACCGTCAGGAGGTCTGTAGAATACAACTGCAGCCTCGTACCTACCTCAAAGGAGGAAGCGGAAAAGCTATATAAAAATATTTTTGAGCTGAAACAATTCTTATCAGGCAGAACTTTCTGGGTAGGAAGTACTGATGTTTCCAAATATTATCCCATGTCCAACTATAACTGCTCCTTTCAGGTTATCGACAGCTTTGCGGCGTTTCGCGACATATTCTACCTGCTTATGGTGGGATCCGGAGTCGGCGTACGTGTTTTAAAGTCTGATGTGGAAAAGCTTCCGCCTGTACGAACGGATGTGGAAATCATTCATGAATCCTATACACCGATGCTGAGAACCTTGAGACAGGACAGTACCTCCCTGGAGTTCACCCATAACGATACGGTGAAAATAACCATAGGAGACAGCAAGGAAGGCTGGGTCCAGTCCATGGACTATTTCCTGAAAGCCCTTTACAGTACGGAGTATCGTAAGATCAAGACCATCATCTTGAATTATGATCATGTAAGGTCAAAGGGAGAGAAGCTGAAGACCTTCGGCGGAACCGCCAGCGGGCATTCCAGCATGAAGAATATGTTTATTAAAATAAATAAAGTCATTGAAAAAGCAAAATGCAGAAGCACCACGAGTAAAGTAAAGCTGAAACCCATCGACTGTCTGGATATTGCTAATATTATCGGTGAAAATGTTGTAGTGGGCGGTGTCCGCAGAACGGCTGAGATCGTACTGATCGATCAGGATGATAAAGAAGCTATCCAGGCGAAAAGTGAATTATATAAAAAAGTGGATGAAAAATGGGTAATCGACAGTGAAATCTCCCATAGGCAAATGAGCAATAACTCTATCTTCTATCAAAGAAAGCCTACCAGGCAGGAACTCCATTGGCATTTACAGCAGATGAGATATTCCGGTGAACCCGGCTGGGTAAATGAAGAGGCCGGCGCCAAACGAAGACCTGATTTTAAGGGAGTAAATCCGTGTGCGGAGATATTGCTGGATTCCAAAGGTCTATGCAATCTTACCACGGTAAACGTGATGGCTTTTGTAATCGATGGAAAGCTGGATTATGCAGGCCTTATGGAGGCTCAGCGGCTTTCGGCCAGAGCCGGTTACCGAATGACCTGCACAGAACTGGAAATCCCCGAATGGAATGCGGTACAGCAAAGAGATAAGCTCCTGGGCTGCTCTCTGACCGGATGGCAGGATATGGTAAATGCTTTGCAGTTGGATCAGGAAGGGCAGGAAAAACTGCTTCTGGATCTGAAACAGACTGCTCGTCACGCGGCATCGGAATATGCCAAGGAGTTAGGGCAGGCGGAGCCGCTGCTCATAACCACCATTAAGCCGGAGGGTACCCTAAGTCTGCTGCCTGTGGTTTCAAGCGGTGTCCATTTTTCACATGCGCCGTATTACGTAAGAAGAGTCAGAATCAGCAGTGATGATCCCCTGACAAAGGTTTGTGAGGAGCTTGGATATCCGGTTTACCCGGAAGTCGGACAGGATCACGACACCTGCGTTACCAAGGTGGTTGAATTTCCGGTAAAAGCACCGGAAGGCAAATTTAAGAGTGATGTCAGTGCCATTGAACAGCTGGAAATTTACAAAATGTTTATGAATCATTATGTAGAGCATAATTGCTCGATAACCGTTCATGTCAGAGATGATGAATGGGATGCTGTTGAACAATGGGTTTGGGATCATTGGGATGATATCGTTGCCTTGTCATTCCTCTCATTTGAAGATAATTTCTATGAACTTCTGCCCTTTGAAGCAATCTCGGAAAAGGAGTATCATAAGAGAGCTGAGGCTATGAAGTCCTTTATTCCATCCCTGATCTCAAAATACGAGAAAGAAGAAGTGGATTACGACATCGGAAATGAAGGCTGTGAAGGAGGCGTTTGCCCGATTCGGTAACCCCAAATCTATAGTTCTGTATTTCCAGTTGTATAAATACAAAATAGATAGCCGGTATACAAAAATCAAATATTGAATAAAGACCACGGGTAATGCGGATATGTATTGCCCGTATTTTTTATTGAATATGAGAACTGCTCGACTGACACACGGTGCTGTGAGAGGCCGGGAAATTTGAATATCTATATTATTCAAATTTCCCTCCTGCTCGATTTGATTATTTTTTATTACCAGCTCTAATATTCTTAGCCTATTTCGTTTGATTGACCTCTTAATTCTTCATCTGATAATTCATTAAACCGGCCTTTTCTTTGTAAGTACATTCCCACAGCAACCAAAATAATGAAAGTCGGAATTCCAAAAACTGCAGTCATCCTGCTGTTTTTGTCAATAATCGTTCCTGCTATTGTGCAAATACAAACAAAGGCTGTGAGAATGGGTCCAAACGGATACCACTTTGCTTTAAATTTCAATGTGTCGAGGTTGATTCCTCTTTTTGTCAGCCATCCTCTGAATCTGTAATGACTTAGTGATATCCCTAGCCAGGAGAAAACTGTTGCCAAACCTGATGCAGAGACCAGAATAATATAAACCTGATCTGCACCCATAAAATTCGTTAGAAAAGCAAAACCTCCCAAGGAAGCTGACAGAAGAACTGCGGGAACTGGAACACCCCTTGAATTTACCTTTATAAAAACTCTTGGCGCCTTTCCTTCAAGAGCGATAGAATAAAGCATTCGGCTCGAAGCATATAATCCCGAATTGGCACAGGATAATACGGCTGTGAGTACTACAAAATTCATAAGGGAATCGGCAAAAGGTATACCGGCGTACTTAAATATTACAGTAAACGGGCTTACTAATACGGAAGCATCTTTATATGGCAGCAAAGCCCCCATTACAAAGATAGCGCCTACATAAAAGAGTAGGATTCTCCAAAATACAGTTTTGACTGCTTTCGGAATATTTTTTTCAGGTTCGGCACTTTCTCCACCTGCGATTCCAATGATTTCTGTACCCAGAAAGGCATAGACCGCAGTAAACATGCAAGCGATCACTCCTATAAAGCCATTCGGAAATAAGCCTCCGTATGCTGTAAAGTTGCTAAGACCTGTTTTGGGAGGATTACCGACAACGCCGGCGATCATAAGTATGCCGACTATAATAAAGATTATCACAGCCAATATTTTTAAGCTGGCGAACCAGTATTCCGTTTCTCCATATGCCCTGGCGCTAAATAGATTAATCACAAGAAGGATAGCGCAGAATAAAATGCTCCAAATAACCATTGGTACTGTCGGGAACCAGTAGGACATGAGAATTGCAGCGACCACAATTTCTATTCCTGTTACGATTGCCCAGCTAAACCAGTAGTTCCAACCAATCGCGAATCCAAATGCCGGGTTTACGTATTTCGAACTGTATGTAGAGAAGGATCCTGATATGGGAAGATAAACCGACATTTCACCAAGACTGTTTATCATAAAGTAAACCATGATACCGATTATTGTATATGCTAACATAGCACCGAAACCACCGGCTACGTTTAATGTATTTCCCGTCGCGAGGAACAATCCGTCACCAATGCATCCTCCTATGGCAATCATAATAAGGTGCCTGCTCTTTAGGCCTCTTTTTAATGTGTTCTCATCTAAATTTTTATCGGTCATTCGCGTATTACCTCCTTAAAAATATATTTACTCTGCACCTACGATTACTTCTTCTAACGCATTGACACCAATTACTTTTTCTTTATTTTCTCGAAGTGTCTTTATATAAAGAAGCGTTTCTTTATCAAATTTTTCACCTGGACATACAAGTGGAATACCTGGCGGATAAGGGATTACACTGGAAGCACAAATTAAGCCCGCAGCGTCTAAAAGAGGAACCCTTATTTTATCTTTTGGTATTTCATATAATGTTGACCTTCTAAAAGCTAAATGCTTATTAGCATCTTCTTTTTTACAGAGGTCTTTTTCGTTAGCGCTATTTTTATGCCTGCTTTCGCTAATTTCTTTTAATGCTTTAACGAGTCGTTCAAGGTCTGCCTTGGTATTGCCGATTCCAGTCATACACATAACCAAATCTCCGGTGTAAAGCTCAATAAATATGTTATACTCAAGCAGCATATTTTCTAATTCGTCACCGGTGATTCCAATTCTTCCAAAACTGAAGTTAATTTTAGTCCAATCGATTCCTGGTACCTTGCCAATAAATTCTAAGCCTTCAATTTTCTTTGCTTCTTCATAAAAATAATTGAGATGATCAACCCATTCTTTCATCAGCAAATGTCCGTGATTTTTCAGGATTCCTGCATTGATATCCAAGGAAGCCATGAGGATATAGGAAGGACTTGTACTTTCAATACATTGAAGCTTATCCTCAATCACATAGGGTGATATCCTGTCGGAATTGAGGTTAAGAATTGCACTCTGGGTGTATGAAGCCAGTGTCTTATGAGTGCTGTTGATAACAATATCCGCACCTGACTCTTCTGCCGATTTCGGTAAGCCTTGAACACCGAATTTGCTGAACATCTTCAAATGCGCGCCATGAGCCTGATCAACAATCAGAATCTTGTTATATTTGTGAACGATTTCTGCTATGGTTTCAATATCGGAGCAAATACCATAATAGTTTGGACTTGGAAGGATGACTGCCTCGGCTTCCGGATTGTTTTTCAGAAGTGCTTCTATTTCTTCAGGAGGGATTGCTCCTGAAATACCATATTCCTGATTCAGTTCAGGATAAGCATAGATAGGCTGAATGTCTGCCAGCGTCAGCGCATTAAATACCGATTTATGACAGTTTCTGGCCATAATTAATTTTTTCCCTTTTGGAACTGAGGCTAAAATTGCTGCAATGATTCCTCCGCTTGTACCGTTAACAAGCAGATAAGATTTTTTTGAATCATAAAGCTCTGCATATGCATCTTGGGCTTCTTGCAATATGCCCTCAGCCTGAAAAAGGTTATCCGCTCCGATAATTTCGGTAATATCGCAGTCCATATAGTTTTCTAGAAATTCATTGCAGCCAAACCTCTTATAAATTGCTGATCCTTTGTGGCCAGGCATATGAAATGAAATTGGATTCAACTTGGCATGACTAATTAAAAAGTCTTGAATGGGTGTCTTTATGCTCATGATTACTGATTACCTCCAAAAAGTATCGCTATTTCCGTTAGTCTAAAATTGCTATGGCTCTAATAGGAGAACCGTCCGCATCAATGTGCTTTAATGGTAATGCACAAAATATAAATAAATCACTTCCGACTAAATCCAAATTCATAAGATTTTCTATTACTACAATTTCATTTTCCTTAAATAACCTTTTATGAATTGGTAAATTCTCGTCGGGAATTGGATCGATTCCAATTACATCCAGGCCAACTCCTTTTTTGTTACCTTTGATGAGAAAATCAACAACTTCATCATCGATGTAAGGATAATCTCCGAAATACTGTTCGGTGCCCCAATATTTATCCCAACCCAAACGGAAAAGAATAAATTCCGCTTGATCAGCCTTATCTTTGTTTTTGCTGATAGAATCCATGGTAATTCTCTGTCCTTCCTTTAAATCGGAACAGTCTACTACCAATGCCTTTCCGACAAATTGAGTGATTGGAAACTGGTCGAGTGTTGTTCTGCCAGCAAATAAATGAGCGGGAGGATCCATATGTGTGCCGGTATGGGTATACATCGTCATTAATGTTTCCTTAAATCCATCGACTTCATATGAATTTGCCGGTTTAAACTTCGGACCTTCCGTTCCGGGATAAACAGGCATATCCTCTGAAATAAAATGTGTCAAATCAATAACCTTCATAATATTACCTCCTTGATTTCATGATATAAAAATAGGCAAAAAATTCTGCACCCTGTCAAAAATTTTTACTGCTGAATTTTTTTCGCTTTCTTGGCCTCTCTTTCAGCTTTATCGATCGGCAGCTGCTCATTAAAATATTCCTTTTTCAACTGGGCGACCTTTCCACCGAGATACAATAATCCAATCAGATTTGGTATCATCATTAACCCATTTGTAGTATCCGCCAAATCCCATACGAAACCAAGTGTACTGACAGATCCTATAAGAATCATGATCAGCCACAGAACCTTTACATAGGGTTTGCTTTTCTCTCCAAAGAAGAATTCCACAGCTTTTTCTGCGTAATAATACCAAGTAATAAGACACGAATAACCAAACAGGAATACTGAAGCCAGAACGATCATACCGCCAAAATTTCCAGGAAGCATTTTATCGAATGCAGCCATGGTGAGTGCAGAACCGGAAAGACTCTCGCCGACATTCCACAATCCGGAAAGTATAATCGTCAGTCCTGTTACAGTACAAACCAGCAGCGTATCAATGCAAAGTTCAACCGGAGCCCATATAGCCTGCTGGCAGGGATGTTCAACCCTGGCGCTTGAATGCACGATTGCCCCTGAACCCAATCCGGCTTCATTAGAAAAGATACCTCGTGCCATTCCATATCGCATGATTACCCAGACAGAAGTGCCTGCAGCGCCTCCTAATCCGGATTGAGGATTAAATGCCGCCTCGAAAATCTGTCCAAATGCGGAAGGTACTTCCGGCAAATGAAGAAATATAATCACAAGCCCGGACAGTATGTAAATTGCACCCATAAACGGAGATATCACTTCGCATACCTTTCCGATGCTCTTGATTCCGCCAAAAATAACAATACCAGTCATTACGGCCAATATGATCCCCAACACAATGGCAGGCGTATCAATTTTTTCCATAAATGCAGTAGTTATCGTGTTGGTATCTACGACAGCAGAAATAACAAATGCGGCAGGTATTGTAAGTATTGAGAAGATTATTCCAAGCCACTTCTGTCCCATCCCGTCTCTTAGATAATACATTGGACCGCCTGACATATTTCCATCCTTATCAGCAACTCTATATCTGATCCCAAGTGTAATTTCAGAAAACTTCGTTGCCATACCTATCAATGCCGCAATCCACATCCAAAACAATGCGCCGGGTCCGCCCATTACAAGCGCTGTGGCAACACCTGCAACGTTTCCGGATCCGACAACTGCAGCCACTGCAGTCATTGCAGCTTGGAACGATGTAATATCTCCTTCTCCTTTCTGCTGAGCTTCTTCCCGGTATTTTTTCGAAAAAGCTCTTCCAAGAGTTCTGCGAACAATGAATCTTATGTGTGTAAATTGTGGAAATCCCAGCCTGATCCCCAGATAAATACCTGTACCAAGTAGTAGAATAATTCCTGGCGGTCCCCATACGAAGCTATTTATTGCACCATTCAACTTTAAAATACTATCCATTATGTTTCCTCCTTGATTTATTTAGGTAAGCGCTTACTTGCAAAAATATTTTTGCATATTCTATGCCAATGCTAATTTTTTTGAATTTTGTTACAATTTCACAGATGAAGTGGGATTTCGATACAAAAAATAGGCAGAAAATTTTGCACCTCTGCAAAAAAATTTGCTAATTAAAAATTGTGAAAGGAGTATTATAAGTAATATAAAAGACTCGTAAAGAATCTTACTAATTTTGGCAGAAAATTTTGCAGGGTGTTATCAAGTGTGCTATATTAAATTAAATAAGATAAGGAGGGTTGGTGCTTCAATGAAAGGAAAGGATTATAAAGCTATCCTGCAGCTTGTTACTCAAAACATCAATGAAGGTATTTATATTGTTCGGGCTGATGGAATGAGTATGATGTATAACGATAGAATGTCTAAACTGGAAGAAATGAGAATAGAGGATGTTATAGGCAAAAATGTCAAAGAAGTTCAATCCCATATTCCTGATGAAGAAAGCACATTAATGAAGGCTTTAAAATATAAAATTACGACTCCGGATTATCATCAAACGTTCATTAACCAATATGGAAAAGAAATTACAACAATAAATACAACAGTTCCGGTTATCAATGAGAATGGTGAAGTAATTGCTGCGGTTGAGATTGCTAAAGATGTTACTGAAATTAAAGAAATGTCTAATACAATTCTTGATTTACAAAGTGAAGCTATTAATACAGCTAAATTTAAAAATAAGGAAATTAAAACTTATACTTTTGAAAATTTGATTGGTAGTAGTGAAAACTTTTCTAAAGTCTTAGATAAATGTAAAAGAGCATCAAAAGTAACTGCATCGGTACTAATTTATGGAGAAACCGGAACTGGAAAGGAATTAATTGCGCAAAGTATACATAATGAAAGTGACAGAAAAGGCAAACCGTTTTTAGCACAAAATTGTGCTGCTTTACCTGAGAGTTTGTTGGAAGGGATATTATTTGGAACCTCTAAGGGTGGGTTTACAGGAGCGATAGATCGTGAAGGATTATTTGAACAGGCAAACGGAGGAACATTGTTATTGGATGAAATCAGCGCTATGCCATATGATCTTCAAAGCAAACTGCTTCGTGTACTCCAGGAAAACTATATCAGAAGAGTCGGCGGTACGAAGGATATTCCTATTGATGTAAGAATCATTGCAACAATCAATGAAAAAGCAGAAGATTTAATAATAAATGGCAAATTGAGACAGGATCTATATTACAGGTTGAAAATTATTGAAATCAACGTTCCTCCTTTAAGGGAACGTAAAAGTGATATTTTACCGTTGATTGAATACTTTTTAAAAAAATACAGCAGCGAATTTAAGAAGCACATAAAAGGTATCAGTGATAAGGGGAAAGAATTACTTATAAACTATGAATATCCAGGCAATATAAGAGAATTAGAACATATTATAATGTCAATCATTTCAATGAGCGAAGATGAGGATTTCATAAAAGAAGATCAATTGGAGCTTCCGATCAACACAAGACCCCAAAAAAAAGTTGAAGTTACGGATAACTTAAAAGACCTGGGGCTTGAAAAGTATATTGATAATATTGAGAAAGCAATCATTATAGAAGCTGTTGAAAATTCAGGCGGGTTTGTTTCTAAAGCCGCAAAGCAGCTTGGATTGAAAAGGCAGACCTTACAATATAAACTAAGAAAATATGGTATTCAAGCGTGCGATGATACTAAATAAAGAGTAATGCAGTCGTTTTTCCTTGCTTTTCCAACCGTTATCATGTACAATTAACCGTTAAGGATACTTTTCAAAATACAGAAATGTAATGAAAATTGAAAAATTACCGATAATAAAATCATATAAAGAATGTAAAGATCGCATAAGAAAGGAATGGAATGAAAAACTTAATATTTAAAGAATTGAACCTATCACACGAAGTACAAAAAGCCTTAAGCCAAATGGGTTTTGAAGAAGCAACTCCCATTCAATCCAAATCCATACCGTATATTATGGAAGGCAGAGATATTCTCGGACAAGCTCAGACCGGAACGGGAAAGACCTGTGCCTTTGGTATCCCTGCCATCGAAATGATAGATCTTACGTTACCTAGCGTTCAGGTTTTAGTTCTTTGTCCTACCAGAGAATTAGCCATCCAGGTGGCGGAAGAGCTGAAAAATGTATCAAAATTTAAAAAAGGTCTCAGAATTCTTCCTATTTATGGGGGGCAATCCATTGACCGGCAAATCATGGCTCTAAAGAACAAGCCTCAGATCATCGTCGGTACACCGGGAAGAGTCATGGATCACATGAGAAGACGGACGCTAAAGCTGGCCAACTTGAAGATGTTGATTTTGGACGAAGCGGATGAGATGCTCAATATGGGATTCCGGGAAGACATCGATGTGATTTTGCAGGATCTTCCAACAGACAGACAAACGCTGCTTTTCTCGGCTACCATATCCAGTGAAATAAAAGAAATTACGAAATTATATCAGAAAAATCCGGAACACGTGGTTACCGTACAAAAGGAGCTTACCATTCCCAGCATCGAGCAATTTTATCTTGAGGTGCGGGAATCATCCAAGCTTGAACTATTATGCAGATTGGTTGATGCCAAAAATATTAAATTAGGTATTGTGTTCTGCAATACAAAAAAACGGGTGGATGAACTTACCAGTTCCCTTCAGGCCAGAGGCTATTCGGCTGAATCTCTTCATGGTGATATGAAGCAGACGGAACGTGACAGAGTGATGACTAAGTTCAGGAAAGGTCAGATCGAAATTCTGGTTGCCACGGACGTGGCTGCCCGAGGAATTGATGTCAATGATATTGAAGCTGTGTTCAACTACGATATCCCAAGTGATGAAGAATACTATGTACATCGTATCGGAAGAACCGGAAGGGCAGGGAAGAAGGGCGTATCTTATTCCTTTGTCTTTGGAAGAGATATCTATAAACTGAAAGATATTCAGCGTTTTACCAAGTCGGAAATTCTGCCGATGAGACCGCCAAGTATTTCTGATGTGGAAGAAGTAAAGCTTGATGCTGCGGTGAATCAGGTTGTCTCCCTTTTGGAGGACGGCGGGTATTCAAAATATCATAACGCCATTGAAAAAATATTAACGGAAGCCGACGATGTAACCAGTCTGGATGTGGCGGCTGCTCTGTTTAAGCTGGCATTCGATGAACTGGACCGCAGCTATGAGGTTTCCGATCTGGATGACGAGGCAAGCTATTACAGAAAGGATGGAATGGTTCGTTTATTCATGAATGTAGGAACGATGGATAAGATCCAACCAAAGAATATTGTTCAGGGCATTGCATCCAAGTCCTCTTTATCAGGAAAGTTAATCGGCGCGATCGATATTCATAAGCAATTTACTTTTGTTGAAGTCCCTGAAGAGTACGCCGACGAGGTCATGGCTTCCATGAGAGATTTTACCCATAGAGGAAGACTCGTATCCGTAGAGAAAGCAGGGAAAAGACAGAGACCCAAAGGAAACAAGGGAAGAGGAAGCAAAAAGAGATATTAAATTATCTCTTTTTCTTTTATTTCTTCATTTGTTCTGCAAGCTCGTTGAGGTAAATCCAACGTTCCATCTTAAAGGTTAGTTCCTGATCCAAAGCTTCTTTTCTCAGCAATAACTCCTGCAGCAGAAGATGGTTTGAGGTTTCTTTTGCTATTTGGTCATCCAGATCGGCAAGCTGATCCTCCAGGCAGGCAATTTCTCCATCGATGGATTCATATTCTCGCTGTTCATTATAAGTAAATTTTACTTTAGCAGGTTTTGCTGCATCGGATTTTTTAGGATTGTTTTTGTCTGCTTTTTGAATAATGCTGCTTTTCTGCTCTTCTTTTTCCAGTTGATGCATTTCCAAATAATCGGAGTAACCGCCCGGATAGTGGCCGATCTCTCCATTTCCCTGGAAAGCAAAGATTCGTACAGCCACACGATCCAGAAAATACCGGTCATGGGATACTGCAATGACTGCTCCGGGAAAGGAATCCAGATAATCCTCAAGGATGGTTAACGTCTGGATATCCAAGTCGTTGGTAGGCTCATCGAAGATTAAAACATTGGGTGCACTCATGAGTATTTTTAATAAGTATAATCTCCTGCGCTCTCCTCCTGATAATCTCCCTAAGGGTACTGAATGCATGAAACTGGGGAATAAAAATCGTTCCAGCATCTGGCTTGCAGAGAGGGTGCCATGATCTGTGGAAACTTGATACGCTTCGCTTTGGATATAATCTATAACTCGCAGAGAAAGATCCATTTCTTCATTCTCCTGAGAAAAATATCCGATTTTTACGGTCTCTCCAATTTCAATATTTCCTTTGTCCAGAGGGAGGACCCCCAATATCATTTTTAAAAGGGTGGACTTGCCGGAACCGTTAGGTCCTACAATTCCAACTCGGTCATTTCTCAAAAAAGTATATGAAAAATCGGTAATTAATACTTTATTACCGAAGCTTTTACTAATGTGATGCAGTTCCAGTACTTTTTTTCCCAATCTGCTGTTTTTTGTTTGGAGCTGCAGCTTTTCCTGGCTGAACTGAAGAGCGGAATTTTTCAGCTCTTCGAATCGCTCGAGCCTTGATTTGGATTTTGTGCCTCTTGCCCGAACACCTCTGCGGATCCACTGAAGTTCTTTTCGGTACAGCGTGAGCCGCTTTCTTTCCGAAGAGAGGGCCATTTCCTCTCTGGCAATTTTTCCATCCAGATACTTTGAATAGTTTCCTTCATAAAAATAGAGGGCATCTCCGGTTAATTCACCAATTTTGTTGGTTACACGGTCAAGGAAATAACGGTCATGGGTGATCAAGACAATCGCTCCGGATTGATTCACAAGATATTTTTCAAGCCAATCGGCCATTTCACTATCGATATGATTGGTAGGTTCATCCAGAATCAATAAATCCACAGGATGAACCAATACGCCGGCCAGTGCGACACGTTTTTTTTCTCCGCCAGACAGCTGATATACAGGTTTTTCAAAATCACTGATCCCAAGTTTTGTTAAAATAGTTTTACATTCAAACTCTCTGACATCACGTTCGTGTTCCGGAATTTCCAGAAGAATCTGTTCCATTACAGACAGCTCTTTTTGAAAAGAGGGGTTTTGAGGAAGGTAGCCGATAGTAATTCCATTGGTTTTTGTAATAGTTCCGCTATCCGCTTCTTCCAGCCCTGCAAGAATTTTAAGCAGGGTAGACTTGCCGGTTCCATTGACTCCGATAAGGCCAATTTTATCTCCTTCATGGATGCTGAGGCTGATTTCTTTTAACAAAGGTACTTCCGTATAGCTTTTCGATATTTTATCGGCGTTTAGTAAAATCATCTGTCTGTCCTAACTTTCTATCTATCTATTTATTTATCTATCTATTTTATTTATCTATCTATTTATCTTTCTATCTTTCTATCTTTCTATCTTTCTATCTTTTTATCTATCTATTTACTTATATGATAACATAATCTTTTTCCTAAGTCATATACCGAAATATACTGAAATCAGAAAAAAAGAATGTCGGAGATAACCGACATTCTATGATTCAGACTTAAAGGCAAGGACCGGTAAATTTAAGCGGTTTGCACTTGATAAACTTTCCGTCACCTTTTTTGCCCAGGAATTCGCCGTCTTTATAAACCAGATTTCCTCTGCTGTATGTGGCAACAGGGTAACCTTTCAGTTTGGCACCTTCCCAGATCGTATGATCCGTATCACCGTGCATAGCGTCATTGGTGATTGTAAAGTTCTTCTTAGGATCGTAAATTACGATATCGGCGTCAAGACCAGGCAGCAGGTCACCCTTCACATGGTCTAAGCCGAATAATTTAGACGGATTTGTCGCGCAAAGTTCAACAGCCTTATTAAATGAAATTCTGCCCTTGTTTGCTTCAGAAAGCATGTAAGGATACATATTTTCAATACCGGCACAACCATTTGGAATCGTTGTGAAATTACCTGGTTTACCGTCTTTTGTAGTGATTCCCCAGTCTTTTTCAGCTTGTGTAAACGGGCAATGGTCAGTTGCAACGGTTGCAATATCGCCTCGTTTGATTCCAGCCCAAATAGCATCCTGAGATTCTTTACCTTTCATTGGAGGTGAGCAAACGAAGTCTCTGCCACGTTCTCTCTTATAAACTTCATTGGTAAAATATAAGTATTGAGGACAAGTTTCAGCAAAGATCGGATATCCTTCGTCTCTTGCTTTTGTGACTGCTTCTACACCTTGCTTATTTGCCAGATGAACGATATAGAGTGAAGTTCCGGCCATTTTTGCCAGGTTGATGGCTCTGACGTCTGCTTCTCCTTCAACATCCTCATTCTTAGCCATGTAATGCCACCATGCATCTGTTTTGCCTTCTGCTAAGTATTGCTTTACCAATACGTTGTTCACGTCTCTATTTTCAGCGTGAACTCCTACCAAAGCGCCGATTTTGGCAGCTTTCTGCAAAACCTGATAGAAGGAACCATCATCAACACCGAAATCATAAACCATGAATACTTTGAAAGAAGGAACACCGTATTTAACGGCATCTTCCATGGAATCAAGTAGTTCAGGAGTTGTTACGTCGCAAACACCAACATGGAAGGAGTAGTCAACTGCTACATCGGGAGCAGCGATAGCATCTCTTCTCTTAATGGCATCAACCATTGTTTCGCCTTTTCCCTGAAGAACAAAATCAAATACTGTTGTGGTTCCGCCGCATGCTGCAGATCTTGTACCAGCATAGTAATCATCTGTTGAAATTGTGCCTCCAAAAGGCATAGCAAGATGGGTATGTCCATCGATGGCGCCTGGGAGTACCAGTTTGCCTTTTGCATCAACAACTTCTGTTCCTTTTTCCGGTTTCAGGTTCTGTCCGATTGCCATGATCTTTCCGTCTTTTACGGCAAGGTCGGCTTTAATTGTGGAATCTGCTGTTACGATAGTACCGTTTTTAATTAATAGATCCAATTGTAAAACCCTCCTTTTCTTTCTTCTTTGCACACTGGGCAAATAGTTTTTAAGATAAGCAGAAGCCCCTGGGTCACAAGGGCTCCTGATTCTTTATAGTATCATAATTTTTAAAAACAATTATTCAAGGACTATCTTTCAGTCATAGCTTCTTCTTCTTCATCGCTGATGAAGGAAGTAGTTTCGTTTTTCATAAGAAGTACATAAACTGCCAAACCAATAACAAATCCTATTACATATCCGTTAGCGGAAACCCACTTTAAGGAAGCAACGCCTAAGCTGCCGAGAGTTGGAAGGATAAATCCGCAAATCCAAGCGATGATGGCTCTGATGTTCCATCCGCTCTGATACCAGTATCTGCCTTCGCTGCCCTGATATAATGCCATTACATCGATATTTCTCTTCTTTACGATGTAGTAGTCAGCAATAAAGATAGCTGCGATAGGAGCTAGGATACCGCCGTAAGTTCCGAGCCATCCGAAGATGAAAGCGCCGGCACCGCCGAAAATCCACCAAGGACGATAAGCGATTGCTAATAAGCAAGCTACGGTTACACCAACCTTGTAGCTGATTTTTTTAGGAGCAATATTAGAGAAGCCGTTGGCAGGAGCAACTACGTTTGCAGCAATATTGGTAGTAATTGTTGCAATGATTACGCCGACGGATACGATAAATGAGATAAATGCGTTGTCAATCAGAGGAAGCACTGCAGTTGGGTCGAAGATTGCATTTCCTAAAGCAAGCTTTGTGGCCTGAGCAAAGAACGCACCAACGAATGCACATAATGCCATCATAACAGGCATTCCGTATAACTGGCCTCTGAACTGTGCTTTCTGTGATTTTGCATATCTGGAGAAGTCAGGAATATTTAACGCCATGGTAGCCCAGAATGCGATATTCGCAGTTAATCCGCCAAGGAACACATATAAGAAACCGCCGCTCTGAGCAACGAGATCCATATCGGTAGCAGCCTGGGTTACATCTCCGAAGGAGAAACCTGAATTTGTTGCAAGAAGCACTGACCAGATGAAAAGTGCTATGGTTAATACAACTAAGATCGGAGCTCCTAAAGCTTCCAGGTATTTGATGCTTTCAGATCCCATAACGGTAATCCACCAAACAGCAAACAGGAAGATACCAAATCCGATGAATGGAGCAGCCGGCATTGCAGCAAAGGATGGAACGAAAGCAGCTACCAAAGATACGATGGCGGCACCACCGATCCAGGATTGAACAGCGTTCCAGCCGCAAGCTGTAAGTGCTCTGGAAAGGGAAGGAATATGAGCACCGATAGGTCCAAAGGTTAATCTTGCAAATACAGGGAACGGGATACCGTACTTAGTACCTGCATGAGAGTTTAATTGAATAGGGATCAGGATAATAATGTTTCCTAATGCTACATTGAATACGGCAAGCCAAGGGGATAACCCTAGAACTACCAATGAGGATGCCATTGTGAAAGATGGAATACAAACTGACATACCGATCCATAGAGAAGTAATGTGGTAAGTAGTCCAAGTTCTCTGGGAGAGAGTAGTTGGTGCCAAATCTTCGTTGTAATACTTAGATGAGGTCAACTCGGCGCGAGCGGCATCGGTTAATTCATATAAACCGTCGCGTTCTTTTTGCGTGTACTTTGACATTAAAACACCTCCATAAAAATTTAACATGTGTAAGATTATTACTGTTTCATTATACAATACTATTTTAGAAATGTAACTAGTTTTTTTTTTGAATACACTAATTATTTTCTAAACTTCAAAATCTTCTGATAAATGGATGATTCCTATTTTTTAAGACCTGAAAAAAGTATCTTGTAAAGTTCCCCCAGATCCCAAACCTCAGATTTTTCAATGTTAATGAAGCATGAAGGACCTATGGTATTATAGTTGAAACTGATAAAAGAGTTGACAGCACCCATAATACAGGTAGCTGTCAATAAAGGGTCGACATCCAAAAATTCTCCCTTTTCAATTCCTTCCTTTATAATACTGTGCATAATCTTCAATTTATATGCAATTAATTTATGGATTTCGTCAACGAGAACCTGATTATGAAAAATATCAGACTTGATAAGAATGTCGGCAAGCATATTTTTATTGGAGCCGAATTTTGTTGTATTAAAAACTTCAAATTCGATATATTCTTTAATTTTCGTTTCACAGCTTATCTCTTTGTCAATCAGAAGGGACAGATCCTTGTATGGATCTGCCACCTTCGTTTTAAATAGTTCAAGAATGATTGTATCCTTGCTGTCAAAATATTCGTAAACGGTACCTTTTCCGATTCCTGCGGCGTCCGAGATATCGATGATTTTCGTATCCCAGAAGCCTTTTTCCATAAAGAGCCGATAGGCTGTTTCCAATATCAGATCTCGCTTGGATTTTTTTTCTTTCATTCTGCAACCTCCAATTGTTTCAAACTTTTCTTCTCGTTCTTTTTCTTCATTCTTTTCAGATGAAGATCATCCATAATGGTATAGAATACCGGAACGATGACCAGTGTAATAATGGTTGAGAAAATCAGTCCTCCGATAACTGTAATTCCCATTGGTGCCTGAAGCTCTCCTCCGGAACCGATACCGAGAGAAAGTGGAAGCAAGCCTAAACAGGTTGTCAGCATGGTCATAAAGATCGGTCTGATTCTGAATTTGCCGGCGTTAATAATAGCTTCCGTTCTTGTCGGATAAATCTCTTTATTCTGGTTAATAAAGTCAATCAAAAGAATCGAATTGTTAACAACGATACCGCTTAGCATGATAATACCCAGGAAAGCTACCAAAGATAGCGGCGTCCCGGTTATAAACAGGGCAATAAAAGCACCTGTCAAGGCAAAGGGGATCGCCATCATGATGATGAACGGCTGTACCAGTGATTCAAACTGTGACGCCAGTATCATATATACCAAAACCAGGGACAATAGCAGAGCATAACCCAGACTTGTGAAGGATTCCATCATTTCTTCCTGCTCGCCGCCGGCTTCGTAAGTATAGCCAACGGGCATCTGATATTTACTTAAAGCCTTATTGATATCATTGGATACCGATTGCAGATCCCGGCCTGTAATATTGGATGATACGGTAATGGTTCTTACCTGATCCTGCCTGTTGATCTGAGAAGGGGAATTATCGTAGACAAAATCTGCAATTTCACCTACTGTAACTTTTTGTCCGGTGACGGTTGGGACCAGGATCTGTTTCATATTTTCAACAGAGGCCTTGTAACTGTCATTCAGGGAAAGAACAATATCCGTTTCCGTGCCGTCTGTTTTCAGCGATGTTGCCTTTGAACCAGATAATGCCGATTCCAGTGCATTGGCAAGCTGATAAGAGGTGATTCCGTATTGGGAAGCATTATTACGATTGATCATTACCCGGACTTCAGGATTTCCTTCCGTAACATCTGACGTAACATTAACTGTTCCTTCTACACCGCGGATGATTTCTTCAAAATCCTTGGAGATGTCTCTCAGCGTATCCAGATCGTCTCCCTTAAGCGCGATGGAAATAGGGTTTGAGTTCATCGACATACTCATGGAGGAAGATTCTGCGAAGGTTAATTTCGCACCAACAATATGCTGAAGATCCCGGGAAGCCTGATTGGTAATTTCCGTTGTACTTCTTTTACGGTCTTTTTTGTCAATAAGGTTTACTGTAATCGTCGATTCATTGGCTGAGCTCATACTGAACATGTTGCTGTTGCCTATGGAAATGGAGCAAACTTTCAGTTCAGGGATGTTATGCACAACGTAGTCTTCGATCTGACTGACAGTCGCATCTTTTTCTTCCAGGGAAGTACCGTAAGGCATTTCCGCGGTTATGGTAAAGCTGCCTTCATCACTGGAGGGAAGCAATTCTCCGCCGACAAAACCGACGAGTGCGGCAGAGGCAATTAAAAAGACGGTGGCCCAGATAAGGACTTTCTTTCTATGACCCAGTGAATATTTTATGATCCGCATATAATGATCAGTGATATAGTTCAGGCCCTTTTCAAAGAGAGGGAGCAGTTTCAGCTCATAGGAACGACCCTTAAAATGAATATGGGTGCCCATGTCCTTGGTATTCAATAATCTCGAACACAGCATAGGAACAACTGTCAGTGCAACAAGCAGGGAGCAAAGAAGTGCAAAACCTATGGTATATGAGAATTCCTTAAAGATGGTTGCCGCCATGCCTTCTACAAAAACGATGGGTAAAAATACTGCTATTTTTGTCATGGTCGCTGTAAAAACCGGCATGGATACTTCCTTTGTACCGATTATGGATGCTTCCATTGCAGAAATACCCTCGTCCCGTTTTCGATAGACATTTTCCATGACAACAATGGAGTCGTCCACCAACATACCGATACCGATGGCAAGACCGCTAAGGGAGAGAATATTCATGGTGAGTCCTGTAAAATACATAATGATAAAGGTCGCGATGATGGAAGTCGGGATGGATATGGCGATGATCATCGTGGAAGCGATGTTTCTCAGGAAGAAGAAACAAACAATGACTGCAAGGATACAACCCATCACAGCGGTTTCAGCAACATTATAGATGGATTTCTTGATATAATCCGCCTGATCGTAAGAAACCGTGAACTCCAGCTCGGGATGCTTTTCTCGCAGGTTTTCCAATGCTGCATTTACTTTGCCGGACACAATAACCGTATTGGCGGTGGACTGCTTGGTAATACTGATTCCTATGGCAGGTACCTGGTTGACTCGACCAATGGAGGTTTGATCCTTGGTTCCTTCCGTAACTGTAGCTACATCGTCCAGATAAATGATTTCTCTGGTCGGAAGGGCCAAAGGCACTCTCTTCAAATCATCCAGGCTGTCAAATTCACCGATGGTACGAACCACTAGCTCTTTGGAACCTTTGTCAACGTTTCCGCTGGGAAGATTGATGTTTTCAGCGGACAGAATCTTGCTGATATCACTTAGTGTCAAATTATAGCCTGCCAACCTCTCCTGGTTGAATTCAATGCGAATTTCCTGCTCCGTACCGCCGAAGCTGGAGGCCGCAGCAACTCCTTCGCTTCTTTCCAGGGCAGGAAGGATGTCATCCTCTACAATGCTGTTCAATTCTGTCAGCGTCAAATCGCCGGATACATAGATTTGAGAAACAGGCATCATATTTGGGTTTAAGGAAAAAATCATAGGTTCTGATGCATTTTCAGGCAGATAATCGCTGATTAGAGCTACTTTTTCTCTCATATCCAAAGATGCGAAGTCCATGTCAGTCCCGTTTTCAAATTCTGCGATGACAATGGAAGATCCATCCATGGTATAGGAGGTGATACTGCTTATATTTTCTACCGTGGCAATTTGCTGTTCCACTGGCTTTGTTACGAGATTTTCTATTTCAGTAGGCGCCGCATTGGGGTATTGTACCATAACAAGCGCAACTGGGAGTTCCATTTTAGGGTAAAGGTCTAAAGGTAATTTTGAAAAAGATACGGCACCCAGCACAACAATAATAAACATGAGCATCAGAGTTGTGACCGGACGCTTGATTGCGGTCTTGGAAAAATTCATGTCATCACTCCTACTCTATTATGTTTATTTTTGAAGTTTCTTCCAGGTAGTATTGTCCTTCCACTACAATGGTTTCACCGGCGGCGATTCCGCTTTTGATTTCCGCAAGGTCACCGTTATCAACGCCGACAACGACTTCCTTCATAACAACCTTATTCTCTTTATCTATGGTTGCGACGACAGTTTTTCCCGATTTTATAAGAACCGCGTTGGAAGGGATGGCCAGCACATTTTCCGTTTTTTCAGATGTGATGATAACTTCGGCAAACATTCCCGGCTTCACATCTTTGGAAACACTGTCCAGCGTAACCTTCATGGGGTACGTTAAAGACCCGGTAGCCGGTGCAGGGGACAATGCGGTGATGGTACCGGAAAGGGGTGTATCCGATACGGAGGAAACCAGCACATTTACTTTATCTCCCAGGTTTACTTTGTTGATCATATTTTCAGAAACACTGGTTTCAATTTCTAGCTTGTCGATGTTAGCAATCGTTACTGCAGCCACTGCCTGAGAGGCGATGGTTCCTTCGGAAACGTTGATGGAAGTAACATAACCGTCTATGGGAGAGGTTACCACATAATTGTTTATGCCGTCGCTTGCAGCCGTATAGACTTCCTTTGCAATGCTAAATTGGGTTTTCGCCTGTTCGTATTGCTGCAGGGAGATGGCACCTTCATTGTAAAGGGTAGTCATTCTTTCCAGAGCGACTCTGGCATCATCATAGGATACCTTCGCTTGATTATAGGTGGTTGCCACCTGGGTTTTATCCAGCTCAAAGAGAACCGTGCCGTTGGAAACCTTGTCTCCCAGGCTGACATATACCTTTGTAACCTCACCGGCTATTTTGGGAATGAGAGATACTTCCTCAACCGGTTCAAGGCGTCCCGTTAGGGGAGAGGTGCTTTCCAAGGTGGTAAGTTCTGCTGTAGCTACTTTAATATTGATCACATCGCTTGCTGTAACTCCGGTATCGTCCATCTTTCCGGATACAATTCTGAATACAGCGAAAGCTATGATAAGTATGATTACAATCAATACTATTTTTTTCTTTTTACTCATGCTTTTTAATTTCATTCTTATTCCCCATTTCTGCAAATAAATTAATATGTATCCATTTACCGACCCATGGGTCAGTAACACAACATTATATTATCCAATCTGGGGAATAATGTCAATGAAAAACTGACTCCCGGGTCAAAAAATATTATTTTCATTTGGGTAGGTTGTGGCAATGGCAAATTATTCTACAGTCGAAAATTTTCTACTGATGCGTTATAATGAAAAAAGGGAAGAAAAATGAAATAGAAAGAAATAGAAAAGAGAAATAAAAATGGAAGTAAGGGGGCAAAGATGACTGTTTTATCAAAAAATAAAATAAAAATTGTTGTGGAGCGTTTGGCAGAGATGTATCCGGAAGCGGATTGCGAATTGAAATTCGGCAGTGTTTTTCAGTTGCTGGTTGCTGTTGTACTCTCGGCACAGACTACCGATAAAAGCGTAAACCAGGTAACGGAGGTTCTGTTTCGGGATTATCCCGATGCAGCATCCCTGGCGGCAGTGGAAGAGGAAGACCTGGAAAAAATCATAAAAAGAATCGGCATGTACAAAACAAAGGCAAAAAATGTACGAAAACTCGCTCAGATCATTCGAGATGAATATGGAGGAGAGGTTCCCGGTGATTATGAACAACTCATTGCACTGCCCGGAGTGGGAAGAAAAACGGCCAATGTGGTTCTGGCGAACGGGTTTGGACAACAGCGAATTGCAGTGGATACTCATGTCTTTCGGGTTTCCAACAGAATTGGATTGGTAAAGGAACCGGATGTTCTGAAAACTGAATTCGCTTTAATGAAAGCTCTGCCCGAAGATCAATGGACCAGTATGCATCATGCTTTGATCTGGCATGGGAGAAGGGTATGTGATGCCAGAAAACCTCAGTGCGAAAGCTGCGGCATTCATGATATTTGTTTATTCAATCAGCGAAATAACAAGTAGTAATAATCATAAAACAATCCTTCTATCAAATAATAATGAAAAGACAAGCCGTATTATGATATGCTACCTGTCAAGTAGACAGGGAAAAAATTAAAACTCTATGACGTCAATCATTTAATTGTGGTTGACGT
>NZ_JAGSND010000063.1 GCF_018128545.1 Sinanaerobacter chloroacetimidivorans
TTAATCATGAATTTTCTGATGATCTTTACAAGATCGTCATAACCGCCTGCAAACTGGTCAAGAGTTTTGTTAACCGGTCCGAAAGTATCAAATTCTTCTACGCTCATTTCATCATAAGCTTTGATGAAATCAGGAATCTTTCTTAACTCTTTGATGTAGTAAGGATCTACTTCATTATCCATTCTCGCTTTGATTTCGAAATCGGATCCGTTGAAAGGAACCTGATTCTTATAAGGAATGGTCATGATCATATCTCCGCCGATGAATTCCAGCCACTGTAACGGTGTTCTGTAAGCAGCGGATAGCATCTTGGTCTTATATCCTCTTTCGTTATAAACGTTATACGCCTTCTTTACACAGGCAATTCCTGCATAGTGTAACGCGCAAGGATCTACGCTGATATTTTTCTTTTCCGCAATTTCTCTCAGCCAGTCATCCAGTCTTCCTACCATGATGGTGCAAACAGGATTGATTTCTGAATTGTCGAGACCTTCTGCTTCTCTTCTCTTTAATCCTCTTTCAACAGCTTCTCCGACTGCGATAGCCTGAGTAGCACTGAAGGATACGGTAGCGTTAATGCTGACGCCGCGATAGGTCATTTCTTC
>NZ_JAGSND010000009.1 GCF_018128545.1 Sinanaerobacter chloroacetimidivorans
GAATGAGTCCTGTTGAATATCGAACTCATTCCCAAGTTGCTGCTTAAATTAACGTCCAACATTTGGGGTGCTGAACAAAGGTTAGGCAGTTCTTTTTTGTATCAATTTCTGGTTTCTGGTAACATTAGTCTCATGGGCTCTGAAACAAGGGTTAAGATTTGCATTTGTACGTGTTATATGTTATATTCTATGATATATGAAAATCTTGGATAGAGAGGTATTGTCCTATGAGAATAATAATTGATGGTATGGGAGGAGACAATGCACCCTCGGAAATTGTAAAGGGTGTAGTTGATGCTGCGGCGTTAATAGATCATGAAATTCATATAGTCGGTGATGAAAAGAAAATTGAGGCAGAATTGGCCAAATATAAGTATAAAAAAGAGCAGATCAAAATCGTACATGCATCCGATGTGATTACAAACGACGATGCACCTGTAAAAGCGGTAAGAACAAAACAGGATTCATCTCTTGTAAAAGGGATTAATCTGTTAAAAAGCGGCGGGGGAGAGTTGTTTATCTCAGCCGGCAATACGGGAGCCATCATGGCTGCCGGGCTCTTTATTTTAGGAAGGATTCAGGGAATTGACCGTCCAGCCATCGCCAGCACGTATCCGATCCTCGGGAAAGGGGTTTCCCTTCTTGTGGATTCCGGGGCCAACGCCGAGTGCAAGCCAAACAATCTGCTGGAATTTGCAGCAATGGGAAGTATTTATATGGAGAAAGTGCTCAATGTAAAAAAACCGACGGTGGGTCTTGTGAACATGGGGACGGAAGAGAACAAAGGCCCTACTGTATTGAAAGCGGCTCACGAATTGCTTTCGAAAAGCAGCACCAATTTCGTTGGCAATATCGAGGCCAGAGATGTGCCGAAAGGAATCTGTGATGTCATCGTCTGCGATGGATTTATCGGAAATGTCATATTAAAGCTCACAGAGGGACTGGCCTGGAATATACTGAAGCTTCTAAAGAATAAGTTTACCGATGGGATGCTGCCGAAGATGGGAGCATTGCTTCTCTCAAGCAAATTAAAAGAGCTAAAATCAGAATTTGATTATTCGGAATATGGCGGCGCACCTATTTTAGGAGTAAAAGGTGCAGTGGTAAAGATGCATGGATCGTCCAATGCCAACGCGGTAAAAAATACCATACTAAAAGGGATCCCTTATGCCGAAAATAATGTTGTACAAACCATTCAGAATTCAGTACTTGAGTTGGAGGAAATAATAATCAGTGAGTGATCATGAGTTTGAAAATATAATTCAATATCAGTTTCAGGACAACAACCTGCTGCAAACTGCCTTAACCCATAGTTCCTTTGTGAATGAAGGAAAACCAGGACACACATTCAACAATGAAAGGCTTGAATTTTTAGGAGATGCCATCTTCGACGCCATCATCAGCGAATATTTATTTAATCGTCTGGAATCGGTGGAGGAAGGGGATCTTACAAAGCTTCGGGCCCTCGTGGTATGTGAGCGTTCTTTGGCGGAATGTGCTAATCGGGTCAGCCTGAGCCGTTTTATCAAGTTGGGTAAAGGAGAAGAAAACACCGGAGGCAGAACGCGGGGATCCATACTTGCAGATGCCATGGAAGCTGTTATCGGTGCCATGTATCTGGATGGCGGGTGGAATTCGGTAAAGGACTTTGTCCTAAGAGTTTTTGAGCCCACCATAGAGGATGCCCTTTCAGGAAAGCTCCATATGGATTATAAGACGGAAATACAGGAAAAATTGCAAGCCCTGGGCGAAGCAGATATACGTTATGTCATCGAGAAGGAAGAAGGCCCTGATCATGACAAGACCTTCTATTCGAACCTTATTTTCAATGCACAGATCATAGGAAGCGGTTCGGGAAGAAGCAAAAAAGAAGCGGAGCAGAACGCGGCAAAGCAAGCGCTGGAACGAGGTGGCAAATTTGTATTTTAAAAGAATTGACATGCATGGATTTAAATCCTTTGCAGAGCCTGTCAGTATAGAATTTCATGACGGAATCACTTGTATCGTGGGCCCTAACGGAAGCGGCAAGAGCAATATCTCCGATGCAATCCGCTGGGTACTGGGAGAGCAAAGTCCTAAAATGCTTCGAGGCGGTAAAATGGAAGAAGTCATTTTTGCCGGCACCGCAAACAGAAAATCCAGAGGAATGGCCGAAGTCACGCTGGTCATCGATAACAGCACCGGCATCCTGCCTATCGATTATTCGGAAGTCGCCATTACCAGAAGAATGTATCGTTCCGGTGAAAGTGAATATTCTATTAACAATAATCAATGCAGACTGAAGGATATCAGAGAGTTAATCATGGATACCGGTATCGGTGTTGACGGCTATTCCCTCATTGGACAGGGAAAAATTGCAGAAATCGTCAGCAACAAGCCGGAAAGCAGACGAGAGATTTTTGAGGAAGCAGCAGGAATCGTAAAATATAGAACGAAGAAAGCTGAATCGGAACGGAAGCTGGAGGCCAGCGCCGGTAATCTGGAGAGGGTAAACGATATCATCGTTGAAATCGAATCCAGAATCGACGGATTGAAAACAGACAGTGAAAAAGCTTCCGAATACCTGATATTGAGGGACAGGTACAAAGAACTGGAAATCAATGTCACTCTGAAAAATATTGAAAACATAGAATTAAAGAATGAATACATAAAAGACGATCTTGCAGAGATTGATAATAAAATAAATGAGAGTAAGGAAGAGAAGATTTCCATAGACTCTGAGCTTACAGAAAACAGAAATCGCAGCGAGGAGCTTACCCATCTCGGGAACGAAGTGAGGGACAAGCTTCTTCTTAGCGTAGAGAAAATCAGCTCCCTTTCCAATCAAAGCCAGCTTTATAAAGAAAAGCTGGCAACCATTGAAAAGGACAATGGCCGCCTTAGGGATGAAATCGACCTGATTGATCAAAAATTAACAAAAGAAAAAGAAAACGCCGAAGA
Organism: Sinanaerobacter chloroacetimidivorans; assembly: GCF_018128545.1. Classification (GTDB taxonomy): domain Bacteria; phylum Bacillota; class Clostridia; order Peptostreptococcales; family Anaerovoracaceae; genus Sinanaerobacter; species Sinanaerobacter chloroacetimidivorans. Next base: position 2,941 of record NZ_JAGSND010000009.1, read on the forward strand.
GTTGCTTCTGAATAAACAGAAAATGGATGAAGAACTGGAAAAATTGGAGGCGGAACTGGCCGATAAAATCAGAAATTATACGGAAATGACAGGCGCCCTGAATACGGAAGCTGAAGAAATCGATGAAAAGAAGAATAAGCTATTTGAACTTCATAATTTCATCAGCAGCAAAAACAGTGAAATAAACAGTCTTGTCAATTTAAAGAATACATTACTCAGGAGGAAAGAGCAGATCTTATCCGAGAGAGCGGCTTCGGAAGAACAGAATCAGGAATTGTTCCGTCAATACCAGGAGTCGGAAAAGGAACAGCTTGCCATTAAAAGCAAACTGGACGATCTGGCCGGTGAAAAACACCGCTTAAATACTTCCTATAACGAAAATATCGTAAAAGAAAAAGGCCTCGGAAGAGAATTGGAAGACCTAAAAATTTCTATCGGTGAAGTTTCCACCAGGAAAAAGATGATCGAAGAAATGGAAAGCTCTTATGAGGGGTATAATAATGCCGTAAAATTTATTATGAGGTCGAATTTTTCCGGCATCAATGGTGTGGTAGCGGAACTGATCGAAGTTCCCAGAGGTTATGAAACAGCCATCGAAACCGCACTTGGCGCAGCTCTTCAGAATATCGTCTGTGAAAATGACCAGAGTGCACAGACTGCCATCAATGCGTTAAAAGAGCATAAAGCCGGCAGGCTTACCTTCTTGCCGCTGAGCAGCATCAAATCATCCAATTTAAATTTTGATGCTTCCATTAAGAATGCGGAAGGATTTAAAGGCTTTGGCGTTCAATGCATTCAATTTGCCCCCAAATATCAGAAGGTTATGGAGTACCTTCTTGGCAGAGTTGTCATTGTGGACAGCCTTGCTCATGCCATCAAACTCTCCAAAAATTCTGCCGGCGGTTTACGGTTTGTAACCCTGGAGGGAGAAGTCATCAATGCAGGAGGTGCTATTACCGGTGGTACCTATCGAAGCAATACCTCCAATCTCCTGGAAAGAAAAGCAGAGGTAAAGCAGCTTGGAGAAAAACTGGAAAAATTTGAAAAAACCAGAAAGAATAAATCAGAAGAGTTGGAAGCATTGCGAGAATCCATATCCGGACAATCTTCTAAAATGCAGAGGCTGGAGCAATCCTACCGTGAAACGGAACTGGAACTTTTAGCTAAAGATAATTCTATTCAGATCGTAAAGCGGCAGCTTTCTGACCTGGAAGCAGGAGAGGAAAGGCGGCAAAAAGAACTGGACAGCATTCAGGTAGAAGAACATTCTTCTGAAGGTATGATCGCTGAGGTCAAGGAAGCTGTTCAAAAAGCCGAGAGTCAGATAAAGGAAATAGAACAGCTGACAGATGAGGGGCTTACCAAATATGAAGAGAAGAAAGCTTTGCTGGAAGTGATGAATGAAGATATCACAAAGGCAAGAATCGCAGCGGGAGCATCGGAAAGTCAGAAACTGCATGCAGACCAGAATCTCAGCAGAATTGAAGCTTATCAAAAGGAATTGTCTGAGGAAAAACTCGGAAAAGAAGCACTTTTAAAGAATTTAGAGGCGCAGAAGCAAACTCTGCATGAGGACGAAGAACACGTCAAACTGGATATCAGCAGGAAGGAAGAGGAGAAAGCTGCCCTTGACCGTTATCTGGAAGAAATCCTGCAGGAGCAATCCGGTGTAACGAAATTCCTGAATGAAATCGGTCAGAAAAAAGATAAACTGGACGAAATTCTTTCCGGTTACCAGACTCAGAAATATGAATTGGAAATCAAACAAGCGAAATATGAAACCCAGCTGGAAACTTACAAGGATAAGCTTTGGGAAGAATTCGAAGTTTCCTATCTGCAGGCTATTGAATTTAAAAAGAGAGATTTCAATCTTGCCGCTGCAGTCAAGGAAAGCAGAGAAATCAAAAATCGGATGAAAGAGCTAGGTGAAGTGAATATCGGGGCTATCAAGGAATACGAGTCCGTAAAAGAACGGTACGAATTCCTCACAGAGCAGAGAAATGACATCCTGGGTGCAATGAATACATTAAAGCAGATCATTGACGATATGGATAAAACCATCAAACAGAACTTCAAAGAGAGCTTTGATAAAATCGTTATCAATTTTGAAAACTCTTTTAAAGAATTATTCGGCGGAGGTATGGCAGAATTAAGGCTGGAGGATGAAAACCGTCCTCTGGAAAGCGGTATTGAAATCATCGCTCAGCCGCCGGGAAAGAAACTGCAGAACATCAATCTCATGTCCGGCGGAGAAAAAACTATGACCGCCATCGCCCTCATGTTTGCGGTGCTCAAGGCAAAACCCACTCCCTTTTGCATTCTGGATGAGGTTGAGGCTGCTCTGGACGATGCCAATATCGACCGCTTTGCAAAGTATTTGACCAATTTCAAGGAAATACAGTTTGCCCTGGTAACCCACCAAAAGGCGACGATGGAATATGCAGATGTCCTTTACGGCGTAACTATGCCGGAGCAAGGGGTATCGAAGATTATTTCTTTGAGGCTTGGAGATGAGATTCAACTATAATATTTATTAGTTAGTCAAATTTCATTTATTAGTATTTAAACCGAATCATTCAACTGCCAGATCGAAGTAGTTGAGTTTTGACAAGCCAAAGGTCTGACTTTGTATCACGAAAATACTCACAGGTCTCTAATGATATGGTCTCGATTCGTTATTTTTAACCCCAAAAACAAACGGAATCCCTAATCGGTGTTTTTGGGTTATGGCAAAACTTGAATGCCAACATTAAAAATAACATTATCTTCATCCTATATCATTGACGAAACCTGTTCGGATATTTTCTTAAATCCAAAGTTCAGCCATTACGGCTTAGTAAAAAACCTTGCAAAAACTAAAGCTGACAGTTTCATAGTGTACTAATACATAATCTTATTTAACTAACAGGTGGCCTGACTAAAAAAGCAAATTTAAAAAACTAAGAAAAATTTGCTTACCGCTAATAACAGCGGAATGCCATTGTTTGTAAACTATGTGATTTAATTTGTCTGATCAGCAAAAGGGCTATAACAATACGTCGGAATGATTTTGCTTTGGTCTTATCCGAAATGGTCATAATCTTTATGGGATATAAGCAAAGCCTTGAGCAGGTTTGAAGTATTTTCAACCGAATCGAGTAGGATTTTTCGTAGATTGCATCAGCAATCTCAGCAAATAATGTGACCCTTCACATTTTTGCGCACGAAAAATCATGAGATGAGGTTATGAAAATATCAAAACTGCGAACCAGCTTTGCGTTATCACATAAAATTAGACCTTTTGCTGATCAGACAAAAATTGTGACTTAGTTTCACAAACTAATAAATACTAATTGTAAAATATAATAGCTTAAGAAAGGACAAAACTTATGGCTTTTGGAGTAAAAAAATCATTTTTCGGAAGATTGCAGGAAAAAATAGAAGATGTCATCTTCATGCGGCCTGAAATCGATGAAGAAATGCTGGACGAACTGGAAGAGGTTCTGATCACCTCCGATATCGGCATGGATACAACTATGAAAATTACTCAAAAACTGAGAGAAGATATTAAGAAATTAAATATCCGTGATCCGGAAGGCGTCAAAACCAGGATTAAAACTATCGTAAAGGAACTGATCGATAAGGGTGAGGCTCATCAATTATCGGAAAAGACTCCTTTAATCATTTTGATGATAGGCGTTAACGGCGGAGGAAAGACGACTTCCATAGCCAAGATCGCCAAACGATGCAAAGACCAGGGAAAAACTGTACTTCTTGCAGCCGCCGATACCTTCCGTGCCGCAGCCAGTGAACAACTGGAGGTTTGGGGAAACCGGATCGGGGTAAATGTAATTAGGCATAAGGAAGGAGCAGATCCTTCCGCGGTTATTTTTGACGCCATACAGTCAGCAAAAGCAAAACAGGTCGATGTACTGATCTGTGATACGGCCGGAAGATTACAGACGAAGAAAAACCTCATGACAGAGCTTGAAAAGATGAACAAAGTAATAGAAAGAGAATATCCCGAAGCGGATAGGGAAACACTTTTAGTATTGGATGCCGCCACCGGCAAGAATGCCATATCTCAGGCAAGAGAATTCGGAGAGATTGCCGACATAACCGGCATTGTCCTGACGAAGCTGGATGGAACAGCAAAAGGCGGTATTGTGATAACAATTTCAGATGAGTTTAAAATGCCTGTTAAGTTTATAGGAGTCGGAGAAGGCATGGATGACCTGAAGGAGTTTGACCCTGCCGAATTTGCGGAAGGAATCTTTGAATAGGAGTAATTTACATGTCAAAACCAATTGTTGCCGTAGTAGGCAGACCAAATGTAGGAAAATCAACTTTTTTTAATAAAGTGGTAGGAAGAAGAATATCCATTGTAGAAGACACGCCCGGCGTCACCAGAGACAGAATTTACGCGGAAGCCGAATGGAGAGGCATCCATTTTGCCCTTATTGATACCGGAGGAATTGAACCGGATACGGATGATGTGATTCTGTCACAAATGAGAATCCAGGCGGAAATTGCTATGGAGACTTCTGATGTGATCTTATTCATGGTTGATGGAAAGGACGGATTGACCTCTTCCGACAGAGAAGTGGCCAGTATGCTGATGAAAACCGGCAAGGACGTCGTTCTATTGGTAAATAAAATCGATTCTCCGAAACTGCCGGATGATTTTTACGATTTTTATGAACTGGGTTTGGGAGAGCCCATTCCTATTTCAGCAGCTAATATGCTGAATTTTGGTGATGTTCTTGACGTCATTATTGAAAAATTCCCGGTTTCCGATGCAGATGATGATGAGGATATCACGAAAATTGCTGTTATCGGAAAACCGAATGTAGGCAAATCCTCACTGATCAATGCCCTTCTTGGTGAAGAACGGGTGATCGTTAGCGATATTGCCGGAACTACAAGGGATTCCATCGACACTCCATTTAAAAGAGGTGATGAGGAATATATTCTTATCGATACTGCCGGAATCAGAAGAAAGAGCAAAGTTACGGGAGATATTGAAAGATACAGCGTCATAAGAGCAATCGCAGCCATAGAGAGATGTGATGTTTGCCTTCTGATGATCGACGCAGTTGAAGGAATTACGGATCAAGATAAAAAAATTGCAGGAATCGCTCATGAAGCAGGAAAAGGAATTATTGTCGTGGTAAATAAGTGGGATCTGATTGAAAAGGATACCAATTCCATGAAAGAATACCAGAAAGAAATTGCAAAAGAGCTGGTGTTCATGTCCTATGCACCTTCTGTATTTATTTCCGTGTTGAAAAAGCAAAGACTTGCCAATGTCATGGACATGGTGAAGTATGTATCGGAAAAGCGTGCCCTCAGAATACCGACGGGCCAGCTGAACAGCCTGATTGCCGATGCTATTATGATGAGGCAGCCGCCTTCCGACAAGGGAAAACGTTTAAAGATTTATTATGCAACACAAGTTGGTGTCAAGCCGCCGCTATTCTCATTTAAAATAAATGATAGAGAACTGATGCACTTTTCTTATGCTAGATATCTGGAAAATAAAATTAGAGAGGGCTTTGGCTTTGAAGGCACCTCCATTAAATTTGTATTCCGAGAAAAGGGAGAAGAAAACTATGTTTAGCTTTTATCCAATTGCCGGAATCGTCCTTTCCTATTTTATAGGAAACATATCGCCGGCAATTCTGATTGGAAAAATGGCAGGAATTGATATCAGAAATCAGGGCAGCGGAAATGCCGGAAGCACCAATGTGCTACGTGTTCTGGGTAAGAAAGCGGCAGCAGCCACTTTCGTCATCGATGTTCTGAAAGGCGCTGTTGCAGTACTGATCGGCAATTACATAGGTGGTACTGAGGTTGCTATGGCTTGCGGCGCAGCAGCCTTTGTCGGGCATATCTGGCCTTTGATATTCGGATTCAAAGGAGGAAAAGGGATTGCAACAGCTTTTGGCGTCATCGTTGCCTTGGAGCCTGGATTGGGTCTTTTGATGGCTGCTATTGCCTTATCTGTTATTGCAATTTCCAGAAGGGTGTCGGTGGGATCCGTAGTGGCTATCCTGCTGCTTCCTCTGGTTGCTTATTTTTTTGATCCGATCTACGTTTTATGGTCGGCATTTATGGCAGTCATTGCACTGATCAAACATCGTTCAAACATTAGAAGACTATTCCGGGGTGAAGAACCAAAGATTAGTTTTAAAAAATAGGAGGGAATCAGGATGAACAAATCAATTGCTGTCATTGGCGCAGGAAGCTGGGGAACGGCACTTGCTATCAGCTTAAGCGGCAAAGGACATTCGGTGAGGATTTGGGATGTAAACCAGGAGCATTTAAAGGAGCTCGCTGAGAACAGAGAAAATAAGAGATATCTTCCGGATATCAAATTTGATGATCATCTGGAGATTGCCTATACCGTAGAAGAGGCTGTCAGAGATGCAGAGATTGTTTTGTTTTCTGCTCCGGCACAGCATTTCAGGAGTGCGCTGGATGGTGCCATTCCCTATCTGACTCCGGAAATGGTTCTGGTAAACGTAGCCAAAGGGATCGAACAGAAAACGCTGATGCGTCTTTCTGAAATCGCTTTTGAAAAGCTTCCGAATGCAAAATATGTTGTTCTTTCAGGGCCATCCCATGCGGAAGAAGTAGGCAGAGGACTTCCAACCACCCTTGTAGCGGCCTCTATCGATGTGGCACTGGCAGAATATATACAGGATGTTTTTATGACGGACTGGCTCCGTGTGTACACCAATACCGACATTATCGGCGTGGAACTGGGCGGTGCTTTGAAGAACATTATTGCTTTGGGTGCCGGAATTTCTGATGGAATGGGTTACGGCGACAATGCCAAAGCGGCTATGATGACCAGAGGAATTACGGAAATAGCCAGATTGGGTGTGACATTAGGGGCTCACGAGAGTACCTTCTCCGGACTTACCGGCATCGGCGATCTCATCGTCACCTGTACAAGCATGCACAGCCGGAACAGACGATGCGGCATTATGATCGGGGAAGGAATGAAACCTTCGGAGGCTACGAAAAAAGTCGGAATGGTGGTTGAAGGTATGTTTACCACAGAGGCGGCCTATCAGCTTGCTCTTAAAGTGGGGGTTGAAATGCCGATTACGGAACAGATCTATAACGTGATCAATGAAAAGATCGATGCGAGAGAAGCTGTAACAAGCCTTATGACCAGACAGAAAAAACATGAAAAGGAAGATGTTTTCAGAAAATCCTAATGAGTTAGGTTTTCTATAATCAAAATAGTGAAATTTCAGGACTACGCCCAAAGATGGCATACGAAAAACTTTAAAGTTTTCATATGCTATCTTGGGGCTTTTTATTTTATTTTATATTCATAATAATAAAAAAAGAAAGAGGAATAAATCATCTTCTTTCTTCTTTAGGATAACGTGCAGTCGTTCCGAAACCTTTATGTTAATACACTCTATTTACTGTAAAGTTATTATCTTCCAATGCTTCCATGATCTGCTTAATATGGTTATGCCCGTTAGTTTCTACGGTTACCTCCAAAGCGACCTTATTGGAGTACCGGTCTATGGCTTTAAACTGGTTATGAACAAGCTCTATAACATTCGCTCCGTTCTCTGCCAGCAATTGGGCAACCTTCACAAGCTGTCCCGGTTTATCAGGAAGCTCTACTGCAAAGCACATAATACGGCCCCGGCTGATCATACCCTGATTGATAATGGAAGAAATGGTTACGACGTCGATATTTCCGCCGCTGACCAGGCAAACGATGTTTTTTCCGGGTTTTGCTCTTTTCTTTAACCCTGCCAGTGGCACGACACCAGCAGTTTCCGCAATCATCTTGTGCTTTTCCAGGGTGAGAAGCACCGCTTCCATAATGTCTTTCTCCGTAACCGTAATGATTTCATCGACATACTTTTTTGCCAATGCAAAGGTCAGATCTCCGGGCTGACGTACAGCTACACCCTCCGCGCTTGTTTTGACTGAGGCAAGTCTTGTCAGCTGGCCTTCATCTATGGAAATTTTCATGGCCATTGCACCCACCGGTACTACACCGATCACCTTCACCTCCGGCTTAACCGCTTTTACCGCCATGGCAATACCGCTGATAAGCCCTCCGCCGCCGATAGGAATCAGGATTTCGTCGATGCCATCCAATTCTTCCAAAATTTCTAATCCGATAGTGCCTTGTCCGCAAATAACATCATAATCATCAAAGGCATGGACGAAGGTATAACCGTATTCGTTGGCCAGAGCCATTGCTTTTCCGTAAGCTTCGTCGTAGACATCCCCATGGATTACCACTTCTGATCCATAGGCTTTTGTTGCATCCACTTTCAGAAGCGGAGTTACGTTTGGCATGACGATGGTGGATTTAAGATTTTTCTTCTGGGCGGAAAAAGCAACTCCTTGGGCATGATTCCCGGCAGAAGAGCAGATAATGCCGTTTCTGCTTTCTTCTTCCGTTAAATTATTAATTTTATTATAGGCGCCTCTAATTTTGAAAGAGCCGGTGATCTGAAAATTCTCCGGTTTAATGTAAACATTGCAGCCATATTCCTTGCTGTAAAAATCACTGTAAATCAGAGGAGTCTTCTTTATTACACCGTTTAAACTTTCTTGCGCTTTTAAAATATGCTCCTTATGATCGAGCCCGAGATAATAATTTACCTGATCTGCATTCATGAAATCCCTCCTCTTAAAGAATAATATTAACAGTTTACTGGTTAATTATGTTTCTGTCAATAATCATGAGAGGCTTTTATCAAATACAAAGGGGAAGCTTTCATTAAATAAACATGGAAGCTTTTATCAGCTGCTTTCAAGACCTCGATTACATGATAACCCAATAACCGTAATATTTTTTCACGGTTCAGACGGCATATTCTTGTGCCATACTATGAAAAATGATAAGATGATAGAGTTGAAAATGTTAATTAGAAATTTGGAGGAAATAAAATTGGCAAATAAGAGCTTTCATATCCAAACCTTCGGTTGTCAGATGAATGAACATGATTCGGAAACGCTGGCAGGAATGCTGGAGGAAATGGGATACGAAGAGAATAACCATAAAAAAGAGGCGGATGTCGCAATCATAAATACCTGCAGCGTCAGAGAAAATGCAGATAAACGTTTTTTTGGAACGCTGGGCCAGCTAAAGAAAGTGAAGGAAGCCAGGCCGGATGTCGTGGTGGCAGTCTGCGGCTGTATGATGCAGCAGCAGCATATTATAGACACGTTAAAATCAAAATATCCCTGGGTGGATTTGGTCTTTGGAACGCACAACCTGCATGAGTTTCCGAAACTTTTGACCAACGTACTGAATGAAAGAAGCAAGGTGGTGGATATTTGGGAAGAGGGCGGAGATATTGTAGAAGGACTTCCTGCCAAACGGATGTATCCCTTTAAGGCCTTTGTCAATATCATGTATGGCTGCAATAACTTCTGCACCTATTGCATTGTTCCTTATACCAGAGGCAGAGAACGAAGCAGGCAGCCTGAAGAAATATTGAGCGAAGTCAGAGAGTTGGTAAAAACCGGCGTTAAAGAAATTACATTACTGGGTCAGAATGTTAATTCATACGGAATCGGTGCGGACTTTTCCATGGACTTTGCTGATCTGATCTATAGGCTCAACGAAATAGAAGGCTTGGAAAGAATCCGGTTTATGACCTCGCATCCTAAGGATTTATCTGATAAGTTAATTCAGGCCTATGGTGACTGCAAGAAACTGTGCAACTACATTCATCTCCCGGTTCAATCCGGCAGCACGCAAATTCTAAACAGGATGAACCGGAAATATACGAAAGAGGATTACTTGAAACTGATCGAAAAGCTGAAGGTAGTCAGTCCTGATATTGCCATTACTACAGATATCATTGTTGGCTTCCCCGGAGAAACCGATGAGGATTTTGAAGAAACCATGGATCTGGTACAGAAGGTGCGCTATGATTCTGCTTTTACCTTCCTGTATTCCATTCGAAAGGGTACTCCTGCGGAAAGCTTCCAGGATCAGGTTCCGGAGGCGGTAAAACATGAAAGATTCAATCGTTTGGTAGACGTTATGAATGAGATTACAGCAGAGAAAAATAAGGCCTATGAGGGAAAAATTGTATCGATCCTGGTGGAAGGCCCCAGCAAAACAGATCCCAAAACCCTGACCGGAAGAACAGAGTCCGGCAAGATCGTAAATTTCAACGGTTCTTTGGAACAGGTAGGAAAGATCATAGAAGTAAGGATTACGGAAGGCAAAACCTTTAGTTTAACAGGGGAGCTTATCTGAATCACGTAACATTTTAAATGCGCCCCAAATGCAAGACTGAAATTACTATTGGCGGCGCATTTTTATCTTGTCTTATTCTTTTACGGAATTACTGGTTCGGATTTCAACCCCAGCTTTTTTTTCATAGCATCCGGATTCATGCTGTGAGCTACAGCATTTTCTGCTGTGATCAGTCCCTCCGAATAGAGATTGTAAATGCTGGAATCCATACTAACCATTCCGGCTTCGGCAGAGGAATAGATGGTGGAATCAATTTGGTGCACCTTTGATTCCCGTATCATATTCCGGATGGCGTTATTACAAAGCATAATCTCGAAAGCGGGTACCAGGGTTCCCTTTGTAGAAGGAATCAGCTGTTGGGAAATCACCGCCTGCAGTACCATAGACAGCTGAATTCTTACCTGACGCTGCTGATTGGCAGGAAAAACATCTACAATACGGTCCACGGTATTGGCGGCCCCCAGGGTATGAAGGGTGGAAAATACCAGTTGACCGGTTTCCGCCGCCGACAGGGCGATGGAAATGGTCTCCAGATCCCGCATTTCTCCCAGCAGGATAACATTGGGCGCCTCACGGAGCGCTGCCCGCAATCCTCTCTCGTAGCTGGGCGTATCCATATAGACTTCACGTTGGCTGACAATGCTTTTATCGTGTTTATGCAGAAATTCCAGAGGATCTTCCAAGGTGATGATATGTGATTCTCTGGTTTTGTTTATTTTATCAATAAGGCAGGCCAGGGTAGTGGATTTTCCGCTGCCGGTAGGACCTGTTACCAAAATAAAACCTTTTGTTTTTTCATAAAGATCAATGACCTGTTTGGGAATTCTTAAAACTGAAGGGTCCGGAAGCTGGAAAAGTACTACTTTCAATACAGCAGCCATGGATCCTCTTTGCATGAAAGTGTTTACCCGGAATCTTCCCATGGAAGCAAGGGAGAAGGAAAAATCGTCATCAAGATTTTTTTCCAAAAGGCATATGTCTCTCGATGCTAAATCATAAATCTGCCGGATAAGACTTTCCGTATCGGGAGGCAAAAGCTTTTCACCCATGGAAACAAGACAGCCATTGGTTTTATAGGATAACGCTTTGCCTGCTATGATAAAAATATCGGAAGCATGATTCTTTACAGCTTCTTCAAGAGTGAGTCTGATATCCATAGGAACACCTTCTTTCTACTTTTCAATTACAAGTGTATCGTTATATTCTGTTTCAAAAGAGTTATAATCCCATTCAGATTTTACAATGAGTTTCTGAGAGAGCACTGCCAGCCTTCCATTTTCCTGTGTAAGAGAGAGGAAAAGATCCTGATTTTCGGATACCGGAATATAAAAGCTATTCGCTTCCAAAGGCTGCCCGGCTTTTAAGGTGGCATCCGCGGAAGCAAGAATTTCTTCCGCCTCGCAATCAGCGTGGTAGTAGGCAGTAACGGCTTCCGCTGCTTTTTGGGTCAGCTTCCAGTCGGCATTTGCTGTTACCAGAGAAAGTGCGCCCAAGGTGGAAAGGCATAGCACAACAAATATCATGATAATGGAAGGGCCTCCAAGACCGACGCCCATCTGGAATTTTTTATTCATCCGTTTCACCTCTTCCCTGGGTTAAGATGCTATAAATTTGATTGGAATAAAACTGATTGGAATAGTATTTTTTCGCTGTAAGTTCGTATATGACCGTTTCCCTGGCAGAAAGAGTATAAGTAAAGATTGCCATGGTACCTGCCCAACGGTTTTCCAGAACCACCTGGGAGGTCAGGGTGTAAACCTTATTGGCTTCGTCTGTTTTCTCCCAGTTTTCGTCGTAATATTCAAACCTGCTCTTTTGATCCAAAGACATTAGATCAGTACTTTTATCTATTTCTGCCGCTGACTGAACTGCCATAATACCCCCATTCAGATCGCTGGTTCTGTCAGCCAGTCCGGAGGCTTTCACAAACAGCTGCAGCGTGATGGTAGAGGCTATGGCAAAAAACAATATGACAATAATCAATTCTGTCAGAAAGAGAGCGGATCGGGAGATTCCTTTTCTGTTCATAGGGAATCACCTCCCTGTTGCGTTCGAAGGGAAATTGTTAAGGATCTGGCCATTCCCTGCTGATCCTTAGCCTGCAGTTTCAGCAGATTGTTTTCCAGAGAGATTTCCAGACCATAACTGGGAATCATGGCAATTCCGTCTGCAAGCTGGAAGGATGTTCCTTTTGTAATATATACTTCACATAGGGATTGGTCATATTCATAAATCCAGGTTTCACAAATCTCACCGCCGTCCGAACGGGACAGCACTAAAGCATCCGTTCCTTCTTTTTCCTCTACTCGGACGGATTGATAATCATCATTTTGACGAACTTTTGTGCTTATGTAAGACAAGGGGGTACGAAATTGGAAATTGGAATCCATGCTGCTTGTGATTTCTTTGTAAATATTCGCTCCCAGGACCACAACTAAAAGAGATCCTATGGCAAAGATACATAGCAATGATAGTATAAAGATAAAATCCAATGGCTTATGATTCAAATTGAACTTGATACTCTGCTTCATAATCTGCTCCTATTTCCCATCCAATAGGATTACCGTGATATCCGGCAGAATGTTGCCGGCAAAAACTTCATAATGAACGATAAAGCTATCATGATCATAGACAATTCCGTAATTATCCTCCAGATATTCGATGCTTGGAGGGTACATACCTTCAATGGCATAGCACTGCACAACAGCTCTTTTTAAAGCGTCCTGCAGAATTGCCTTGTTTTCTTCCTGTGAGGCCAGAGAAACGTTGCCTACACCTGTATAAAGAAATACGGCAAGGCAGATAAATATGGCAATGGGCAGAATCAGCTCATGCCAGATGCGTTCCTTTCTCTTGTAATACCTGTTCAACATAGGGATTCTCCTAACCTATTGAAGATAAGATGCCAAGCAACGGAAACATGACGGAAACCAAAACGGTTCCTATTAAAACAGATAATATCGCTATGGACACCGGTTCGATCAAGGATACTTTCTTGGCGAGTTCCCACTGGTATTCTTCATCATAAATATCTGCCACATATTGCATTGCAGAATCCAGCGAACCCGAATTTTTCCCCATGGATAAAATTCCAATGGTGGCATTGGAAAACAGTCCGGATTGTTCCAATGCTTCGATAAATGAATCATTCTTTTCCAATAACTCATAGGAATGTGCTACTTTTTCCTTGATTGACCGGTTCCCTATAACACCCATAGATAGTTGCATGGAATGCTGAATATCCAGACCGCTGGAAATCATCATAGCCATGGAAGAGGTAAAAGAGGCGATGGAAAAGCCCTGAGAAGCTTTTCTTCCTCCGATGAAGTCTGACAACATAGCTTTGCCTCGTTCTGTCTTTGTCATAAATAAAGCTGTGATAGCAGCAATCAGAAGAAGGAGGATTAATAGAAAGGAATATTGGGAAAGCAATGCTCCCACTTTCATAATGGATTGTGCCCACGGTGACATTTCAGATCCAAGGCTCTGGTAAACACCCTGAAAGACAGGGAGCACCTTTGCCGCTAAAAAAATCAGTACCAGCAGCATCATAACAACCAGTACGGAGGGATAAAGGATGGCACTTTTCAGATTTTCCCTCATGGTATGCTGCTTATTATAGTAGGTTGAAAGTCCGCTCATCACCGTATCCAGTTTCCCGGATTCCGTCCCGATTTGGATCATATGTACCATATATTCCGGAAAAGCTCCGGAGGCTTTCAATGCCTGAGCCAGTGAACCATTATCGGTCAGTGCATCCGATATCTTTTGAAATACGGCTTTCCGGTCCGGATTTGCAGTATCATCAGCAATCATTTGCATTCCGGAGTGTATCATAATGCCAGATTTTAAAACCATTGCAAATTGTTCACAAAAGCCTGCGAGTTCTCGATCTGTGAGTTGTTTCATAGCATAATCTCCTCTCGTGAATGAAAAGCCTCTTAAGAGACCAGTTCCGCATGTATAATCAGCCTGTGTGTATTTGTGCCCTTTGGGGTACAAGTAATGAGCGTCAGGATGGAATGGTCTTTGGTCTGACCCAGTACGGAAGTGTCATCCGGCAGCACAGTTAAAATTTCGTAGGCTTTATAGGTATAAGTGCCTCCGTTATATTCTACGGTAATGGAATCTCCGATTTGCACTTCTCCCAGTCTGCTGAAATAGGAACCAAAGGTGTAATTTCTATGCCCGGCGATGGCACAATTCCCCGTTTGGCCCGGCATGGGGGTTGCCGTCATATGTCCTGCGCCCCAATTCAGATCCTTGGATGAGGAGCCCTCCACCAGAAGCAAATTGATGGAAGCACTATCAATTTTAATACGCCCCAGCACCTTCGGTTTATACGCCGCCACAGCCGGGGCTGTAGAGGTAATGGCATCTGAGGTAACAGCGGCCGAGGAAGTACTTTCCGTAAAGGCCTCGTCTAATTCTGCGATGGACTCGGTCATTTCCTGACTATTTAAATATTCTTCATATAATTTATCCTGTTGATAGTTTGTGTAGATGGCCCCCACAATGGGTATCAGAAAAATAACAACCCCTGCGATAATAAGCCAAGTAGATATTTTTTTCATATCACACCACTCCTACTGTTCTTCGCTGGCCCGGTTTGCAGGCAAATTGGCAGCGAACTTATGAAAGAAATCTTTGATTTGCAGATTTCTACTTAGCATTATAAGGAAAAAGAGGAAAAGAAACAAGAATATAATTCATATTGACTGATGTTTCAACAAAAAAATAAAAATATTGATTTTTTTTAAAAAATGTTAGATAATGTTAATACCTATAAATAGTCAATTGGATTATAACGAAATTCATCCATCTAGATTGCTGTTACTTCTTATTTCTTTGTTTCTAGATTTTATTATAAATATAAATATGAGAGGCAGACTTATGTCTAATGGAAAAATATTACAAATAAATAATGACTTCCTGGAAATTCAAATGTTAGGAGACTTCTCCCTTCAATATGGGGATAAAGTGCTATCCGGTGATAAAGTAAGAGGAAAGCAAGTCTGGAATCTTTTAGAGTACATATTAGTGAACCGCCATAAGGAAGTATCTATGGACAGACTCATTCAAACCCTTTGGCGGGATGATGAAATAGAAGATCCGGGAAATGCACTGAAAAATCTGGCCTATCGTTTACGGGGCGCATTGAAGAAATCACTGGATATCAAAGAAGGAGAGCTTATCGTATATAAGCATGGCGCCTATGCGTGGAATCAGGAACTGACCTGCAGGGTAGATGTCGATATTCTGGAAGATGCCTACAAAGCAACTTTACAGGAATCCTGTGATTCGGAAACATTATTGGCCAATTATGCCAGGATCGTTGAGATTTACAAAGGTAATTTTCTGCCTCAATCTTCCTATAAGGATTGGGTAGTTCCGCTTACAGTCTATTACCAACGCATTTATATGGAATCTGTCGAACGGTTCAGCAATCTTTTTCTGGACAGAAAGGATTACAAGACGGCGGAAGAGGTCTGCAGAAAGGCCATTGCCGTAGATCCCTTTGTGGAAATCAACCACGCCAATCTGATCCAGGCTCTGTTGGGTTCCAATAGTCATGGAAAAGCGCTGGAGCACTACAATTCGGTCTGCAAGCTGTTTTATGATGAATTGGGTGTCAAGCCTTCTGACATCATAACCAAGCTTTATCAGGAAATTGCTGATCATAATACGGCTACGGAAAAGGACATCTCTTTGATTAAGAATGACCTGAAAGAAATCGCCGATATTACCGGCGCGATGTATTGTAACTATGAAATGTTCAAAACCATTTATCAAATGGAGGCAAGAGCGGCTCTGAGATCCGGTAAATCAATCTTTATTGCTTTGCTTAGCGTAACGGGAAAAGGAAGAAAAGAGCTTTCTACAAAAAATATTGATGAAATCTTTGAAAAAATAAAAAACGCAGTCATATTGTCGCTGAGAAAAGACGATGTCGTAACACGATACGGCAGAACGCAGTTTTTGCTGATGTTATCCAATTTGACATACGAGAACAGTAACATGGTACTGAGCAGATTAGTCAAAAAAATAAACGACAGTATCAGTGATCAAATAGAAGTCTATGGGCAAATGCAGACCTTAGATCCTATAGAACTGGAGGGTATTCATGCTGGAGCTTAATGACAAAGTAGTCTCTAGTAACATCTCGAGATTTCAAATTTTTATAAAAGATACTGATAACTTTGATATCGAAGGAATTTTATATAACGACACTTATGATATTATTTTAGATTTTAATGGTATTAAAGATTTTCTAGGTGTCTTGGATGATTTTTTTGATTACGTAAATTTTCCTCAGGCAAGTCATGAAAAAAGAAGCTTTGATGAAAGAAAAAAGAAAGGGGAAGATAAGCCGCCCCTTACTATGAGAAAACCGGTTTCCGGAGAATTAAGCGGAAAGAAACCTGTTTTTATCCTCCATGTACAATTTCGGCAGCATTCCACCTGGCAGGGAACCTTACACTGGATTGCAGAGAATAAGACAAAGAGGTTCCGCAGCGAACTTGAAATGATTCGGTTGTTGGCTGAAGCTTTATCTTGAATCTATTTATGACTGATTTGTGACCGCAAGCGTGTATAATTGGTGTATATGCTTGTTATAGTTGCAAACTGATTGTAGATTGATTCTAAAGGAGGACTTACCATGACCGAGTGCACCCGAAAAGACGGCAAGGCAACGTTTACCATACAAATTCAATTTCAGCAACATGCTACCTGGCAAGGCACCATTGCCTGGGCAGAAGGCGGCAAGATCCAGAAATTCAGAAGTGAACTGGAAATGATTAAGCTCATGATGGAGGCAATTCCTCGTGATGATGAAGATAAGGAACCGGGGATGAGCAGCTCCTGGGGATAAAGGTGAAGATAGGAGATGTGATACTATGAAGCAAAGAATCTTGTTTGTATTTACAATAGCTGTTTTCTTATTTCTGACTACTGCTGTTTCCGCTATGGCCGAAGAATATTTTGATACCAAGGATATAGACAAAGGCTTGATTCATGTTACTTGCGATGACGGCGGAAAATTAAAAGTAATGATTCAAAAAGGAGATAAAAAATATACATATGACCTCAACAGTGCCGGTGAAACGGAGACCTTCCCCCTGCAGCTTGGAAACGGATCCTATAAAGTCAGTCTGCTGAAGAATACCTCCGGAAGTGCATACAAACTGGTGGCGTCCAAAACCATAGATCTGAAACTGACCAAGCAGAATGCTGTTTACCTCACATCCATACAGAATATTAATTGGAAAGTAGATTCCAAGGCTGTAAAAAAAGCGGCGGAATTGACGAAAGATGAAAAAAACTTAGAGAAGAAGGCCAGTATTTTATGGAATTACATGGTGAAAAATAATTCCTACGATTATAATAAACTAGCGACTCTTTCCCCAGGTTATATTCCCGTTGTCGATAAAACCTATACGGATAAAACCGGCATTTGTTATGATTTCGCTTCCTTGTATGCCGCCATGCTCAGAAGTCAAGGCACACCTGCAAAACTGGTGAAGGGTTATGCTCCAAAGAATGCAGCCGGCTATCATGCCTGGAATGAAGTCTACGATGAAGGTCAGGGGAAATGGGTAGTGATCGATACCACTTATGACCTGCAGATACTCCCCAAAAACCCGAAAGTTTCCATGATAAAAAACAGCGCAGATTTTAACAAGGTATACGAATACTGATCAAGAATTAATAGAATACAATTTAAAAAATTTATATAACTAAAAAACAATTTCATAAAGACGCCCAAACAAATTTCTTGACCTAATTTCAGTAATATACATATTTTTTAAAACATATTTTATTGAGACCAAATAGCTCACAGCAGAGAAGGTATCACATAAGGTTTAAAAAATAGCGATAATATTGAAAGGGCAAACCTGCTGAAAAGCAGGGACGCAAAGTCAGGAGTCTAAAACAGTAAAACATGATTTGCTGTCAGGGCGGTCCGACTGCCACATATTTCATCCCTTGCATCTTTAAAAAGGAAAGGAGAAATGAAACATGATGGCTTTTTTTATTGGTACGGTTCCATTTGACGGGTAGGCACCCGGTCCGGGAAAGAATACAAAAAGAAAAGTAAAGTGTGTATGAAATTATGAAAGGAGAAATGGAAAACGTGATGACATTTTTCAAGAGCAGTAAAAGATCCAAAATACTGATGGTAACGATCCTTGTGCTCACACTGGTAGTCGCTTATGCGGTGCCGATGTCTGTTTTTGCCACAGACGGAGAATTGAATCCACCTCAGTCCGAAGAACAAACAGTTCCTGGTAATGAGCAAGGAGAACAGGATCCGGAAGGAAACCCAGATCCGGATTTTCCGACAGACAGTAAAACGCCAACTCCAGGAGGGGTGGATGTGATTGATGACCAAGAGGATTCCGGTGAAGGTGAACAGGGAATGATGTTCACTCTGGCGGCGCCGGCGGCCGGAGGAATCGATTTAGTCAAAACAGTATCTCAAAAGAGTGCGTCACCAGGGGAAACGGTTACGTATACTTTTAAAATTATTAATAAATCAAATCGTGCACCATTAAAAGATATTAAATTAACAGACCCGTTACTGGGAAATGATTGGTGTACAACGTTTGGAGCCATTGGAGCCAATAGTAATAAATCAATTAAAGTAGATTATTTAATCCCGGAGAACTTTGATGCCGCCGAATTAGTCAATACTGCTAGTGTCGTTGGATACTATGAAAGCGGGGAAAGTAAACTTGAAGTTACCGATAGTGATTCAGTCAAAGTTACAATGATACCCAAATATGCGATATCGTTGCAAAAGACCGTATGGCCTTTGACTGCCGCACCGGGAGATACGGTTACCTATACTTTTAAAATAAAGAACATTGGGAAAAACCAATTAGAAGATATTCAATTAAAAGATAAACTCTTCGGGGAAAATTGGGAAAAAACCATTCGTAATCTAGGCAGGAATAAAGTAGAGACATTCACAGAGAAATATGTAATTCCTGATCCCTATTCGGATTCTGTTTTAACAAATACAGCAATCGTGACAGGAAAATATGATGCCGTCATTCCTCAGTTGGTTCAGGAAGAGACAGAATCCAGTAGAATGCCAAAACCTGATCCGAAGCCCGATTCTGTTCGGCTGGAAGTTTCAGCAACAGCATCGGCAGAAGTAAAAATAATACCGAAATATGGGCTTCTGCTGGAGAAAACCGTTGATAAAGAATTTGCGACAGCAGGAGAAGAGGTAATTTACACTTTTAAGGTTACAAATATTGGTAAATATAAGCTGGACAATGTAGAACTCAGGGATAAACTTTTCAATAAATATGATAAAAATGGAACATTGAAATATGAATGGGTACAGAATGTTAATTTTAAATACAGTGATGTAAAAACCTTTACACAAAAGTATAAGATACCTGATCATTATTCCGAATCCATCTTAACGAACACTGCAATCGTTTCCGGGGACTATTATGTTCAAAACGATCAATCTCGCTGCATCCCCCAAAAGCAAACCTTAACAGTCACTGATTCAGCCCTCGTAACAATCATACCAAAGTATGGAATCTCTCTTGAAAAAACCGTATCTCCGGAATATGCTTCGCCTGGAGACTCCGTCACGTATACCTTTACCGTTAAGAATATTGGAAAGTATGACTTGAAAAATGTAACAGTTACAGATCCTAAGCTGACGGCAGAGCCCGGTACAGTGTGGAAGGAGTCCTTTGGCAGGCTAAAGAGCGGTGATGTTGTCAGCTGCAGCGCGGTCCATGTATTGCCTGATGATGCCGTATTCCCATATGTAAACGAAGCAACGGCAACCGGTGAAAAGTGCTATTCATCTGGCCCTGAGCCCAGATGTGTTGAGAAAGTGAGCGCCACTGCTTCCGCTATTGTGAGAGCAAAGAGTGACGAACCGGATCCGAACTATGGTATTTCATTGGATAAATCGGTAAATCCCGATAAAGCAAGTCCGGGGGATAAAGTAACTTATACATTCTTCATAAAAAATACCGGTACAACAACGCTCTCGGGAGTCACCTTAATTGATCCGCTCTTCGAAGATGAAGAGGTGATGATTCCAACCTTTACTTTGCTTGCAGCTCAGACAACGATCTTTGACCGATATGGAAGATATGAAATTGGTGAAATGGGACCGGGCGAAGAAAAAACGGTAACCCAGGAATTTACGCTTCCCAATGATGTTGTCTTCCCCTTTAAAAATACGGCTAGGGTTGTGACAAACCAGGAAGTTTCTGATGAAGACGATGCAACAATTGAAAAATATGTTCCCGGCAGCACGGACACCGGCAGTGGGAGCTCATCCCGAAACAGAACCGGCAGCACAGTTCTGATAGCGGAGGAAGAGATTCCGGCTGCTCCCATTGCCACAGAGGAAGCTGTCGTTTTAAATGATGTAATCCCTGCAGGACAACTGCCTAAGACTGGCGGTATCGATTCACTTCTTCTATATGGGTTGGGTGCGTTGCTGGCTGGCGGCGGTTTTGCGATGAAGAGAAGAGATAAAATCAAATAAATTTTTCCGAATCCTGACAATGAAAACGATGACGAGGAAAAGAATCGAATAAGGGCTTAGGCGATGGCTTAAGCCCTTTCTGCGTTTCTGAGACCGTGTAGAGCCGGACAGATTAGGCTTTTCTTAGTCATCTGTTTAGATAGAATAGAACGGTCACAGATTTATTTGAAATATTTTAAAATATGATCAACTTGTGACCGCCTTGTGACTAAGCTGTGTGATAATAAGCTATAATTTACAGGTGAGTAATATTAAAAGATAGTGAAACGATTGAAAAGGCAAACCTGCCGAAAGACAGGGACGCAAAGCCAGGAGCCTAAAGCAGCATCCAATTCACTGCCATGGCCGTTCGGTTGCCACATATTTCATTCCAAACTTTTAAGAAGAAAAGAAAGGAGAAATGAAACATGATGGCTTTTTTTAATGGAAGAAAAAAATCCAAAATTGCACTCGCAGTAATTCTTATTTTTACATTGATCGCAGTTTATACTGCCCCTGTTTCGGTATTCGCGGAGGATCTGGACGGAACGGGTGAGCAGCAAGTGGTTGAGCAAACGCAATCTGATTTACTGGACGATCCTTCCGGAGATGGAGGAGATGGTGAAGAGGTAGTTTTAGAAGATTCTGATGATGCCATTATAGAGGACGGTTCGGATGATGGCGAAGAGGGAACCACACCAGAGGCAATCTTGGATGATGAAACCTCCGGTCCGGCTATAACTGATGAAGATAAGGAATTAGATGACGAAGAAGAAAATAGCCTTATCCCGGGGGAAATGATGTTGACTATGGCGGCTCCTATGCTAATCGAGTCTGCAAAGGTGACTCCTTCAGGATTGGGGATTAGTCCTAAAGGTTATGAACAGGATAAATTGAAAGATTTAAGTTTAGATGATTATTTAGAATATAAGATCGGGCCGAAGAACGATGGCGTATATGAGGATAACGCTAAAAACTCAGAATTTAAAGTCAGGTTAACATTCAATGCGGATAAAACAATGGTTAACTGGTCTTTAGTTGACTCTCCTTCAAAAGCATATCAAGTAAAGTATGTTATAGTAAAGGGCCAGGGGACTGAGCATAACAACGTATACTCCTACCTTGATGTCAATGCATCAGGTGATCGTAAATTAATGGCAGCCCTTGATAATCAAGATAGAGTGTCATTAATCAACCATATCACTTTTTATTTTGAAGAAGTTGAAGCATATAATATTTCTTTAGAGAAGTCTGTGAAAGAAACAGCATCACCTGGTGAGACTGTAGAATATACCTTTGTTATTACAAATACAGGAGCTAAAGAGTTAAAGAATATTAAGCTGAAGGATCCTCTACTTGGATCCAGTGGATCGGATATCATTAAAACTTATGATAAGCTTGGTGCTGGAAAAAGTAAAACTTTTACTAAAAACTATAGAATCCCTAAAAGTTATAGTGAAACAACCTTAAACAATACTGCTGAAGTTGCCGGCCAATATGGTGAGGACGGCGTAGTGTCAGCTACGGACTCAGCAGTTATTACGATTATGCCCGAATATGCAATATCCTTAGAAAAAACTGCTTCCGTAACAGAAGCCTCTCCTGGAGATGAGGTGACTTACACACTTACGGTAACAAATACTGGTCAGAAAAACCTGGGATATATCATATTATCGGATCCTAAATTAGGTAAAGAATGGAAAAAGGTTATCATCACAGATTTAGGCAAGGGAGAGACTGCTTCTTTCTCTGCAATAACGCACAAAATACCAGATAATGCTGTCTTTCCATATGTAAATACTGCAAAATTAATTGGCTTTGCAGAAAAACCTTCTGATAATGTCCTTGGAAGCATCTTGACATTGATTGATAACAACGTGTTTGAATTGCCTCCGTGGTTGCTTAATCTACTGAAATTGATTGGGATTGATCTGAACGAAATTGTTAAGGCTACCGCTACCGTAACGATCACGCAGTCGAATGGTAACGAAGAACCGCCGCAGCCTACTGTTAAAAATTATACAGTAAATTATATGGTAACGGGAAGCAGCATCACTGTGGCGGCTATCCAATCAGGTTCAACAACAGGTTCTTCCTTTGTAGTCAGCCCACCGGCTATCCAACCAGAATATGTGACCTATGTGCCAGTAGGCAAAACCGGCCCTGGTGTATTAAATGATGATGGCTCAGTAACATTTAATTTTGATGCTGGAGAGACCAATTATAATACAACTGTATGGTATGAGGAAGAATCGAACGTAGAATATCCAACCTTCCATTATAGTGTTTATTATATGGCAAGGAATGAACAATATGTAGCGGATCCAATCCCTAATACTACAACAACAGGCAGTTCTGTAATTCTTACGCCTACTCTTTATGGGGCTTATAGCAATTATGAACCAAAAGAGATTGAAGGTGCAGAAGGGACAATTGCAACAAATGGTTCTATCACAGTGTCTTTCAGTGTAGAAGATGATATGGAGGGATACATTATAACCGTCTGGTATGAAAAAAAGACCGTTACATCTGAAACAAACCCGCCTTTAAGAGGGAGTGTAACCTTACGGGATGAAGAAATTCCTGCCGCCCCAATTCCGACTGAAGAGTTAGCCCTTGATGATCAATTGATCTTGGATGACGCGATCCCAGCTGGCGCTCTTCCGAAAACCGGAGGTATTCCGGGATTACTGCTCTACGGCATTGGTGCTTTGCTTGCTGGCAGCGGATTCGCAATAAAAAGAAAAAGTCAAAAATAAATAACTAAAAAATAAATAACTAAAAATTATTTCTTGTACAATAGGGGACTTAGGCATAGGGTTTAAGTCCTCTTTCTTTTGGCAAGAATTAAGAAAATATTGTTTTATATTTCAAACATTATGTGACTAAAATGTGACCCGTAAATGTGATAATAATCTAAATAATCGTATTAGAAGAAATGAAAGGGCAAACCTGCTGAAAGGCAGGGACGCAAAGCCTGGAACCTAAATCAGTTCTAAACTGATATGGTCGTCCGACTGCCATAGAATTCATTCCAAGCTTTTAAAGGAAACAATGAAAGGAGAAATGAAAACATGGCTTTTTTTAATGGAATAAGATTTACAAAACCCTGAGCTGTATAATATCTAATTAATTGTGTGTGTGAAAGTGTAAAATTTTCGAAGTGAAATTGTTGAAACGGCAAACCTATCGAAAGGTAGGGACGCAAAGTCAGGAGTCTAAAACAGCCTGTCAAAGGTTGTCAGGATAGTCCGTCTGCCACATATTTCATTCAGACTTTTAAAGGAAACAATGAAAGGAGAAATGAAAAATGGTGGCTTTTTTTAATGGGAAAAAGAGATCAAGAATTCTACTGGTAAGTATATTGATTTTAACCTTGATAGCTACGTACTCAGTACCGATGTCAGTATTTGCTGCAGCACCTGCCACAGGAAGTGCAAGTCAAATCGTCAGCAACGGAAGCTCCCAATCTTTTGATAGTGGAGCAGTTACAATCAGCAAAACGATTACAGGTACTGCAATTGAAAATGAATTCGATATTACTTTGAAAGTAGTCACAAAAAGTAAAATCGAAACCCAGACAACTTCCAAAGTAAATGTTGCTATCGTTATGGATGTTTCGGGAAGCATGAGTGGAGAGCGTTTAAATAATGCAAAGAAAGCAGCAAAAGCTCTTGTTGCAGAAATCTTAAGAGATTCGGAGAATAAAGTAGGACTTGTATCATTTCAACAAACAGCAACAAGAGTGCAAGAATTAACAAACGAAAAGTCTCAGCTTAATGGAAGCAATGACACTGGCGCTGGCGGCGGTAAGATAGGAAATTTAAGTGCAGGCGGCGGAACCAACATTCAGGATGGAATCCGCAAAGCACAAGATATGCTTAGCGGAGCATCCGGGAAGAAATATATCGTTCTTCTTAGTGACGGAGAACCCACCTATAGTTATAAAGGAACTGCTACCGCAAGCAATAACGGAGAGATCATAAATTATAGCGGTGTTACTGCACCGAATTTTAAAATAACAGATTTTAATTATACTAGTAGTTTAAGAGGAAGCGGGGGTGATTATAGTCTATACTATTATATACCTCTTTGGGGTTGGGAAGATGAACGTTATTCTATAGGCAGTAAAACTGTAAGTGATAATGGTGTTCCAACAATCTCCCAAGCATTGATGGCGAAAGGCTCGGGCATAGAGGTTTATTCTATCGGATGTGATGTGGGCAGCAATGCAAGCGCTCAATTTACACTTCGAAATGTTGCGTCAGATGCAAATCATTATCAATCAGTTAGCAATAATAATTTGACTACCGTGTTCCAGAGAATCAGTCAAAATATCCTGATTAAAACACAAGCATGGTATGTATCTGATCCAATGGGCTCATTTATCCAGCTAAAAGATTTCGTACCCTCAAATGGTGCAGTGACAAGCGGCGGAGGGATCTACTGGGATTTAAAATCGAATGCCGTAACTCCGGTAGAAAGTGATATCGTAAATGGTGTACCGACAAAGTATACCTATACGCTGAATTATAAAGTGAAATTGAATACTGATGCCGATGGCTTTGTACCTGAAACACCGTATGAAACAAACGGAACAACGACTTTGGCCTATACAATCGGCAATGAAGCAACGGAACTTTTACAATTAAGAAGTGCCAATTTCGTTGTACCTAAAGTAAAAGGTCAGCTGCCAAGCTTTAATGTTACAGTAAAATATTACACGGTTGATAACAATAACGTAAGGACCTACCTCAATGATAAAGATTACTCCTTGGGACTCATACAAAAGGGTACCACGTTTGTATCAGCAGCCGATTCTGAAAGAAATAGATACTACAATACTGGCGCTATTCTAGCTGAAAATTATTATGAAGGCGTAATCGTTAATCCGACAAATACGGTATCCAGTACAAATAATGTAATTGAAGTTAATTATCAGGCAAAGTTAAAAATGCCTTATCAAGTAAACTACTACAATAATTCAGTGAGTGGTACACCGATAGGCACAACTACCAGTGCAATGAATTATGTTACAGGTACCAGTATCACCACAATTGGGGAGTTGGAAACACTTTATATGCAGAACGGTTACCGGGTTAAGAGCGTGAGTCTTCCGTTAATCATCAGCGAAACAGCTTCAAACAATATCATAAATGTTGTATACGAACCTATTCCGAAATATGAATACCGGATTGAGTATTACCTTGGAGAAACCCGTCAGGATAACGAAACTGTTACAGGCTCGGCCATAGCTGGCACCTCTATTAGTAATGTTACCATAAAGACTTTCTCTCATTGGAATCATAGCGGTACGGATTATGGCAGCCCAGGGGCAACCTCATTAGTGGTTACCTCAAATCCTGCACAAAATGTCATTAAAGTATACTATACCGCTGAAAACAAATATCTGTATACTATTGAACACATTGCAGTCGATAGACAGGGCAATGAAACTCTTTTATCAGCAGAAAACGGAACTTCTGAGTATGCAGGAACCATGATTGGCAAAAGCACTATAGAGAATAAGGTTTTATCAGATGCTACGATCAAAACCCTTGGTGGATATGAAAATAAAAGATTTTCACACAACGGTTCTATCGAGTTTAATGATACTGCTTTAGGAGAAAGCTTTACGATCACATCCCAACAAAATGTAGTGAAAATTTACTATCAGGATGCTCCGATTTATGGATATACCGTTAATTACTTTGATGATGGCGTACAGGTAGCTACCGTTCCTGCCGTTGCCGCAGAAGGGTATTATGACGGAGCAGAATTAGGGGTAGATATCATTGATGTAGAGCAAAATAAGCCTGCACATCACCATGTAAATGCCATAATGGTGGGAGACACAGCAGCCGGCAGTGCTTTTGCCGTTACCAAAGAAGGTACAGTAATCAACGTATATTATGTTGAGGATCAAAAATTTGGATATACGGTTGAGTACTATATTGGTGGGAATATACAGGCTGGTCTGACTTATTCTTCAGGGACGGTCTATTATGAAGGAGATGAAATTACTTCGGTAGATCAAGGCAATGGCAAACCTTCTGGGTATCTCGTTGACAGAGTTAACTGGAACGGAGAAGACGGCCAAGGTCCATTGATTATTTCAAGTAATTCAGATAACGTCATTAGGGTATATTATGAGCCGGCCACTGGCATCTATTATCGCGTTGAGCATTATTTCCAAAATGATGATGATTCTTATCCGGCTGCAGCA
This sequence comes from Sinanaerobacter chloroacetimidivorans, assembly GCF_018128545.1. GTDB lineage: Bacteria > Bacillota > Clostridia > Peptostreptococcales > Anaerovoracaceae > Sinanaerobacter > Sinanaerobacter chloroacetimidivorans. The sequence continues at coordinate 29,923 of NZ_JAGSND010000009.1, forward strand.
TCAGAAGTGAAAGGTGAAGCGGGTACTACAGGCGCTATCGTATTGGCAGATGATTTTATTCTGGATACGTCCGCTGAATCTGAGTACTATGGTTATCGCTATGTTGTAACGGAAGATTCTGTGACAAGTGCGGCAATAGATGGCAATGGAATTACAAAATTAAAGCTTTATTACGAACAGATAAAAGCACCATTAACTATTAAGCATATTTATGACGGAACTGAGGATGAAACCAAGAGAGTAGAGCAGCAGGTCAGAATCGGAAAAGCCGTATATGCCGGTCAATCTAGATCATATGGATACATTCTCGATGAAATCAGGGAAAATGGAAGTCATTGGGGAGGCGATTCTACACCGACTAGCTATGAAGGTTCAATGTCTGATGACTTAGAAACAGGCTTAGTAGTAGAATTTATTTATAAAAAGGTTGATTCTGCTATCGTGATTACCAGACACTATGAGAACAAAACAACCGGGACAACAGGTCAGGCAATTGAAGATATGGAAACAACCACGGCAGCAATCAATCTTATTGAAGAATCCAAGAGAGTATTTGGAGGCTTGACTTACAAGTTAGTAAGAGCGACAATAGAATCTACCTTTATCGAGAACATCAGAGTGGAGTTGGGAGATGCTATTGAAGAGTTTACCGCAAATCTAGAAAACGTAAGAGCTCTTTATAATGCAATGGTAGATACTTTAACTGATGAGGAAAAGGCAGATGCCAAGCAGACTTATGATGAAGCGATCTCACCTACTGCAATACGCTTAGCTGATGCAGAAACTGCTTTCCAGGCTAAAGATGCCGAATTGATTCAAATCAGGGATAACAGCGTTTCTTCTGAAAAGGCAGCTTTTGAAGCGGCGCAAGCAGCATATAACAATGCTGTCAGAACGCTGACACCGGAAGGAATTACAATCACTGCAGAAGAAGCATTGACAATCACCTATGGAGGCATTCTCGAAAAATATGATGACGCTATAAAGGCAGCCCTTGATTCAATTGATTCTGCAAAGTCCTCTTCGGAATATGCTGCGGCAGTTGAAGCAATTATTAATTCTGATTTAGCAGTAATAGCTGCTCAAGCAGAATTTGATAGTGCGGAAGCAGCACTTGATTTAGCCGTTGCACCCGGACCGGATGCAACTCCTGAGGAACAAGCGGCATATGATGCTTTGGTATCTGCTGTAGATGATGCAAGAGAACAGTTAGAAGCAGCAAAAGATGCAGTAGATACTTCGGAAGCGACTACCACGGATTTAGAGAATGCGAAAGCTGAACTTGAGTCAATAGAAGAATATAAAACTGACTTTATTGATGCAGAAGATTCTCTGGCAGAAAAAGGATCACTTGCATCTGCGGAATCCAGCTACGAGAATGCAAAATCAGCTGCTTGGGATGTCTACGAAGAGTCCCTTAAAGATACTGATGAATATAAAGAAAAAACAGAAGCTCAAGAGGCTCATAACCAAGCATTAAAGAATGCGCAGGATGCTTATGATGCTGCAATTCGTGAACTTGTAAAAGAAAAAGATGGCGGAGCTCAGATGGTAGCCGATCTTGAGGCGGCAGAAGCGGCTCTAAGGGACGCACAGGAAGATCTTCAGGATGCCATTGAAAGGTCACAAGTCAAGAACTTTGATCCATCCAAGTTAGATGATATTGCCTTGCTTAGTGCTTATCTCTTTGATGAAGACATGGATTATGTAGTTGATATTTATTATGAGTATGAAGAAACGAACAATGGCGGCACCGACGATGGCGGCGGCAAAGGCGGCGGCGGAGGTGGCGGGACACCGATCATCAAAGATGATGAAATCCCGGCAGGTCCAATAGAAATTTTAGATGATGAAACTCCGGCGGCCCCATTGGAAGCTTTGGACACTGAAGTTCCTGCAGGTCCGCTTCCTAAAACAGGTGGATTGTCATCGATTCTTCTCTATGGTATCGGTACAATGTTAGCCGGCGGAGGAATTGCTCTTCGCAGAAAAGAGAAGAAAAGCGAAAAATAAAATAGCAGAGAATCCTATATCATGCAGTGTTTTTCTGGCAGATAAGTTCACTTATCTGCCAGTTTTTTGTGGTTTGCACGGCTGGGCGCTGGGCGCAGCCAAATCAATAAACCGGTACACAAATTTCGCACAGATGTTTTTTGACCATGCTGGGAATATAACGTTCCAGTATCGGCCTTGCGGTATCCATTTGATATCCCTGGTCTGCTAACTCCGGAAAAATTTCGTTCCAGGCTTTCTGGATCTCTTGTGCCGTATGAGCAAGCGTAAAAACAGCATATCTGCCGCCGGGAAATTCATTTACGCTTGTATCTTCGTCTTTCGTGACAAACTCCCTTGGAATAACGATGCAGGCATCATAACGGCAATTTTCGGGCAAGGTTGCTGCAGGATCATCCTGGGCAATGCCCAGAATGATTGCGGAATCATGAAGCAGATTCTCTGACATTGCCCAACTCTTTAATCGTTCCATCAGATCTTTATTATCCGCACCATAAGGGCCAACCTTTCTCATATAGGCGATTCGGTATCCGGGTATCTCTTCAATCTTAAATATCATTGCAATTACTCCTTTATCTGTTTGATACTGCCTGATTATGTTTCATATGCTTGAGGCTAACATGTTATAAAATCAAATTCAATAAAACTTTTAAAAATTAACATGAATGTGCAAATCTTCGCATTTATTCTAACAATCGAAAAATAATGGAAAATCTTAGATAAAATTATTGAAATGACATGAAAAATCTGTTATCATGTATACACAAAAACGCTATTTTGGAGAACTTTGCGTATGACATACTTATTTTTAGGGTTAGCAGCATTTCCGCTCTTTTTCCTTTACGATATCAACAGCATTATTTTCAAACGTAAGGTGCTTCAAGGATGTTTTTTTATTGGGATTATGCTATTGATACTATCTACAGGGGGAATGATTGCCGCTTCTTGGAGTCAAATGGAGTTCAATGTCTTGAGAATCATATTGTCCGGGATATTAGCCCTGTTTTTTTTTCTCTTGCTCATTTATACTCTTTTTTTTGCCTTACCCTTTCAGGAAACCTATATCCAATCCCAGGGGCTTCCCAAAGTGTGTAAAAAGGGAGTTTATGCATTGTGCCGACATCCAGGAGTGTTATGGTTTGCAGGATTTTATCTGTTTCTGGGGCTTACCTTCATGATGCCATTGCTGCTGGCAGCAGGCATCCTGTTCAGTTTACTAAACTTATTATACGTAATGTTTCAGGATCGATGGACCTTTATGAAATCCTTTGAGGATTACGGAGAATATAAAAAGTCAACACCGTTTTTGCTCCCCAATTATGAAAGCATCAAAAGCTGTATTCATACATTGCATGAAGAAAGAAGGCGATAGGTTGAAATTTGAAGATAAACTGAAAATGCAGCAATATGACCGGCTATGGCAGGAGTATTGCGGTTTTTTGGATTTAGATATCGATTCCTATATGCAGATTCAGTATCGCTTGATGCTTGAACAGATTTCCCTTTGGAGTGAAAGTGAATTGGGCAAGCAGATGCTGAAGGGGAAGCAGCCCAAAACCATTGATGAATTTCGTAAAAGTGTACCATTAACTACCTATATTGATTATGCAGATGTCCTTCTTCAGAAAAAAGGGGATATGCTGCCGGACCAGCCCATCATCTGGATTCAAACTACCTGGGAGGGAGGAAAGCATCCTATAAAGCTGGCTCCTTACACAAAAAGCATGCTGGAGACCTATCGGAATAATGTCCTTGCGTGTCTGATGCTTTCCACCAGTACGGAAAAGGGAAAGTTTAATGTTCGTGCTACAGATAAATTTTTATATGCACTGGCTCCTTTACCGTATGCCACGGGATTATTCCCGCTGGCTCTCAACGATGAAATCAGCATAGAGTTTTTGCCACCTGTAAAGGAGGCAGTGAAAATGTCTTTCGGTGAAAGAAATAAAAAAGGTTTTAAGCTGGGTCTGAGAAAAGGAATCGATTTTTTCTTCGGATTGGGCAGTGTAGCTTATTATGTCAGCCTCAGTCTGTCATCAATGGGAAGAGATCAATCAAAGGCATCGGGCAGCTCAACAGGCGGCTCCTCAAAGAGTCTGTTCCGTTATTCTCCGTCGATGCTGTTAAGATTTGCTCTTGCAAAGTATCGCTGCAAGAAAGAAGGCAGAGATTTAAAACCAAAGGATTTATTCAAATTAAAAGGATTCATGTGCGCCGGTACGGATAACCATTGTTATAAAGATGATCTGGAAGACCTCTGGGGAATCAGGCCGATGGAATTGTTTGCAGGTACAGAGCCTTCCTGCATCGGCACGGAGACCTGGACCAGGAACGGGATGTACTTTTTCCCGGATACCTGTTTTTATGAATTTATACCGGAAGATGAAATGAATAAAAGCCTGGATGACAGCAGTTATCAGCCGAAGACTTATCTGATGAATGAAGTGGTGCCGGGTGAAAAATATGAAATTGCAATTTCAGTTTTAAAAGGCGGTGCATTTGTACGCTATCGAGTGGGAGATGTCTATCGCTGTGTCGGCCTGGAAAGCAGTGAGGATAAGACGAGAATCCCACGTTTTCAATATGTGGACCGTATTCCGACCATTATTGATATTGCAGGCTTTACCCGTATCTCGGAACATTCTATTCGCAGTGTCGTGGAGTTATCAGGCCTGGCAATAGAAAACTGGATTGCGGTAAAGGAATACAATAAAAATAATCGGCCTCTGCTGCACATGTATGTGGAGATGAACCTGGAATCCCTGGTCAGCAGTGCCATCAGCAAGGAAATTTTAAGGGAACATCTCGGCGTTTATTTCAAATATGTAGATCACGACTATAAGGATTTAAAACACATTTTGGGTATGGATCCTCTGGAAATCACCATCCTGAAATGTGGAACCTTTGAAGAGTATAAAAGGCAGACGGGGAAAACATTAAGACATATCAACCCATCCTCCTATGAGATCATGGAGCTTTTGAGAATTGAACAACAGGATTTCAGGGTAACCCGAGGAAGAGGTGTTTAATGGGTAACTTTGTTTACATACCAATCATAGCCTTGCTTTGTTATACGTTCTTATTCCTTGCTTTTATTGCGGCGAAAAAGAATGATATTATCAATGCATTTCTGATGATACTGGCTGCGTTAATTTTATGGACAGGCGGTTCTTTTTGCATGCGTATGCAGCTTTGGCCATCCATAAAGTTTTGGTATGATGCTTCTATTCTTGGGCTGACTTTGTTACCTTATGCATTTTTTCGTTTTGTCTATGAATTTGTCGGAGCCAGCGGTACCTTCTCAAAACGCCTGTGGCTTCTTCTTGTTATTGTCACCAATGCCATCAATATTTCTACCGGAGCATTTCTGAGGGCACCGGAGGTTGTTTTTGCCGGCAATGGCGAGGTGAGCTTCGTTTATCACACCACCTGGCTTGTTTCTGTTATGTTTGGCGTCTGTGCCGTTATTGTACTTCATATGCTGTTTCTTTTGTTCAAATACAGTAAGACCAATGACATGACAAGAAAACAGTTTACGCCGATCATATCTGGAATCATCATATTATTTATCGGCCACATCATCATTATGATACCGTATTTCAGGGGATTTCCCGCGGATATCCTTTCCGGAATTTTCAATGCCTTTTTTATGTTCTACGCATTGTATAAACGGAGGCTTTTTAAACTTACTTTGCTGGTATCAAGGGGGAGCTGCTATGTTATTGCGGCAGGGCTTTCCTTTGCTATTTTCTTTAATCTGATACGCCCCCTGGAACGCTTTATCAATGTAAACTTTACAATTTTCGCGGATCATATTGTTTTGATAATTGCGTTTATTTTTACGATTGCAACATTTTTGATCTATTACATTATGAAGCGCTTTATTGACAGAGTATTTATACGGGAAGAAATTGTGCAGGCAGAAAACCTGAAGGAGTTTGGCTTTGCCGTCACAAGGAGCTTGAATGTAAATGAAATCATGCAGGAGCTTGTGGATGTCATACAGAAAACCATTTCCGTGAAGAGAGTTTATATCTGTGTGCTGGATGTTCATAGCAACTGCTATGAAGTGGCGCACAGCACAAGCCTTCTGGATGTCAAGTCGTTTAGAATCAATAAGGACAATCCTATTGCCCTCTGGCTCGCAAATAACAACGAATGCCTTCTGATGAAAGACTTCAGGAGAACTGTAGACTATAAGTCCATGTGGGAGACGGAAAAAAAGCAAATTGCGGATATTGATATCGAATGCTTCGTTCCTCTGAAGGATGAAGACGGCATGGTGGGGATCGTGCTGTTGTCCGGGAAGGAAAAGGGCGGACATTATTCCTTTAATGATATTAGTTTTCTGGATTCCGTAAATTCAATCGGGTCTATTGCCGTTAAAAATTCCCGGCTTTATGAGAAGGCGTACCTGGAAGCCAGAACCGACGAATTGACCGGACTTCTGAACCGCAAGTATTTCTATGAAGTGATCCAGACAGAATATGAAAAACATAAGAACAACTCTCTTGCCCTGGTGATTTTAAATATTGACGACTTTAAGCTGTACAACCAGCTTTACGGGAACAAGGAGGGGGATATTGCTCTTCAGAATATCGCCCGGATCATTCAGGCAACCGTAGGAAATAACGGTTACGTAGCAAGATACAGCGGCAAGGAATTTGCGGTCATTCTTCCGCTTTATGATATGCTGGCAGCAAAAAATCTGGCGGAGACCATTCGAAAGCAGATTTTGAATATGAATAAGCGAGAATCGGATTATTCTTTGAAAATGCTCACGGTAAGCGGCGGCGTCTGTTCCATTCCGTATGCTGCGAACAACGTAAAGCAGCTTATCGATAACGCTGATATGGCCATCTATAATGTAAAGAGAAACGGGAAGAACGCCATTATGGTATATTCTGCCGGAGAGCACCATGTTACAGCTGACGAAAAGGAACTGAGCGAGCATAAGGCTGATATTTATTCCGAATATGCACCTACCATTTATGCACTGACCGCTGCTATCGATACGAAGGATCATTACACCTTCAATCATTCCAAGAGTGTTGCTTATTATGCCACCGAACTGGCATACGCTTACGGCATGAACTCCGATTGTGTTGAAATAATCAGAGAAGCGGCATTGCTGCATGATATCGGAAAGATCGGCATTCCGGAGCAAATCCTGAATAAACCGGGGAAATTGACACCGGAGGAATATGAGATCATGAAGGGGCATGTAGAAAATTCTATCGGTATCATTCGCCATCTGCCGTCTCTGGATTACGTAATCCCGGCGGTTATCCACCATCACGAAAGATATGACGGAAACGGTTATCCAAGAAGGATTGCCAGGGAGGATATCCCGGTATCCGCGAGAATTTTGTGCATTGCAGACTCCTTTGATGCTATGATCTCGATGCGGTCCTACAAAGAACCCTATTCTGTCGCTACGGCTCTGAAAATTATAGAAGAACAGGCAGGCTTGCAGTTTGATCCGAAGCTTGCATTCATGTTCATAGAATTGGTAAACAACGGAACAATACGAATCGGTGAGGAAGAGGCATGATGAAAATCAAGTCTCTTTTTTTCATTTTGTAAGTTTTAAAAAATATGAATAAACTATGGTATCCTCTAATATATTGTACAGACATGAGTGGAACTAAAATTGGAGGAGGTTAAAAAATTGGAAAACCTAAATATATATGAAAGCATAGCTGAGAGGACTCAGGGTGACATTTATGTTGGGGTAGTCGGACCGGTAAGAACGGGAAAATCCACCTTTATTAAACGCTTTATGGATTTGCTGGTTATTCCGAATGTAACAAATGTCTATGTAAAAGAACGGGTACGTGATGAACTCCCCCAAAGTGGAGCGGGCCGCACCATTACCACTACGGAACCAAAATTCGTTCCTGCTGAGGCAGTCTCTTTGGAACTGCCCGGAAATATCAACTTCAAAGTACGCATGGTAGATTGTGTCGGGTACATGGTAAACAGCGCCCTGGGTCATCAGGAAAACGGTAAGGCCCGTATGGTGAGCACACCATGGCAAGAGAGGCAAATACCTTTCGAAGAAGCGGCGGAAATTGGTACGAAGAAAGTGATTACGGACCATTCCACCATAGGGATTGTAGTCACCACGGACGGAACCATCGGTGAAATCGAAAGAGAAAGCTACATTCCTGCCGAAGAGAGAGTTGTCAGAGAACTGAAGGAACTGCATAAGCCTTTTATCATAGTTTTAAATTCCACCAAACCTGATGAGGAGTCGGCTCAGGAATTGAAAAAGAGCATGGAGGAAAAATACAGGGTTCCGGTTATTGCAACCAACTGTGCAAGAATGAATGCCGCAGTACTGAATACCATTCTAAGTGAAACCTTATATGAATTCCCTGCTGCTCAGATCAAATTCCATCTTCCAGGCTTCATTGACGGACTTTCCAACGATCATTGGATCAAAGCATCTATTATACATAATATCAAAGAGTGGAGCAAAAGCTTCGATAATATCAGAGACATCAAGAATTCAATCGGTCTTTTGGCAGACGGAAGCATCATTCAAAGTATGGATGTCAGCTCCATGGATCTCGGAACCGGAGATATTGACGTGGAAGTTGCTGCTGTAAACGGATTGTTCTATAAGGTCATAGAAGAAATCATGGGTGAAGAAGTCAATAATGACTATCAGTTCTTCGGCTTGATAAAAGAATTCGCTCAGGCTAAGAGGTCCTATGATAAACTGCGGACGGCTATGGCCCAGGTCGATGAGAGCGGCTATGGAATCGTTCAGCCGAAGCTGACGGAAATGGTGCTTGAGGAGCCGGAAATTTTCAAGCAGGGTAACAAGTTCGGCGTAAGGCTCAAAGCGAAAGCACCTTCACTACACATTATCAAGACCGATATCACTACGGAAGTTTCGCCGGTAGTAGGGTCAGAGAAGCAAAGCGAGGACTTGATCCGTTATCTGCTTACGGAATTCGAGAGCGATCCGTCAAAGATCTGGGAGACCAATATCTTTGGAAAATCCCTGTATGAAATGGTGACGGAGCAAATGGAGAACAAACTTTCCAATGTGCCTGAACATATTCGTTACAAGGTTCAGCGTTCTCTGCAAAAGATCTCGGATGAGGGGAAGGAATATTTTATCTGCATCGTTTTGTAATGAAAACCGGAATTGAGTTTATATGAAAACCTCCTATGATCCAACTTTAGGTTTGGTCAGGGGAGGTTTTTTATTATGCAGAAAATATCGCTGAAAGCGATGTTGACGGAACATCAAAGAAAGCACCTTAACCGTTGCCTTTTTGCCCCAAGCTTGCCTTTTTGCCCCAAGCTTGCCTTTTTGCCGCGGCTTTAGCCGCAATGGCAAAACGGACAGCAGCGAGCAAAGCGAGTCGGAGGCCGCAGGCCGTTGCTTGGCTTGGCAAAACGGACAGCAGCGCGCGAAGCAAGCTGGAGGCGCAGCCGTTGTCGCCTTTTAGGAGCTATTTAAACGTTGGGAACTCGGCCAGGTTATCAAAATCCGACTGATTTGGATCAATACGTAAAAACTCTCCCCCGTCTTTCCCCCGTACGACGATGGTATCGTCCAGTTCGCCTCTTTTTGCCAGCAGTATGGCCTGGTTGACCGGCATTACACTGCCGTTATCAAGCATAACATCCGTAATTTCTCCATCTTCATTTTTCTTTATTTTTATAATTTTATGATCGTTCATACTTGTTTCTCCTCTTGTTTTTCGATTGCTTGGTAAAAGTATTTGTAAAAGAACAGGAAATATGCAAAATAGACTTTTCAGTTGGTTGGAAAAGAATTCATCTTGGCGGGCATTGACTTCTATTATATAATTGTAATACATTTAAAAGACATCTTTCCGCAACAGATATTCGTTTTAAAAGAGTTATCCCAATAAGAAAGATAACAGTTTAAAATTAGTTAAACATAGAGAAGAAAAGGTTATGATTAAAAGAGAATTAAATTTTCCAATTGTATATCAAAATGGCAGAAAAATAGGTTATGGCGGAAATCAGGAATGGTTTCCGCATCTTATCAAAAGGAAAGCCGGCTGCGGGTGCACCACCGGGGCCAATCTGGCTGTCTATTATGCTGCCAATCATGAAAAAATGGCAGGAATCTATGACGGTGATACCCGTTATTTTGATATCAAAGAATACCTTTCGGCAATGGAAGAAATGTTTACCTATATGCGGCCGGGTCTTTTCGGGTTCCCTTATGTGAAAAAATTTGCAAATCAATTTATCCGGTTTTGCAAAGACCATGGCATTTCCCTGGAGGCAAGCTTTTGCAATTCCTATCAAAATGCTGAGGAGGCTTTCTGTTATGTAAAACAAAATATTGATGACGGACAGCCTATCGCACTTTTGATCCTGTTTCACCGTGCTTATGATCTCAGGGAGGATAACTGGCATTGGGTCACCATCACAGGCTACACACTTGATGGTGATGGGTTGGAAACTGCAGAGATCATCATGTCAAACTGCGGTGAAAGGGAAACAGTAAAGGCTGTTGATTTATTTGAAGTACATAGGATCAATAAAATCCGTATGGTTAGCTTTCATAAAATATCAGAATATTTCACAAATAATAATTGACAAATTATGGTTAACGTTATAATCTAAAATTTAGATACTATTTTTTTCAGGGGAGAGTTCATCGAACTCTTTTTTGATTTGTTTAGGTGGTTACGGAGGTGCATAAAATATGGTATATTAATAGTACCGTTACATTCAATTACATTTTCATTTTCTGGAGTGTGTCGCTATCACAATGATCTTGGTGGACTATTCTCAAACATAGTAAGAATCGCAGTAGGGAGCTAATTCAATGAGCAGTTATTTTGATAAGTACAAGAATATGCAGTATATTATTGAAACACAGGGTATCATCACGGAAGTAAGCATTTTTTTTTGTGAATTTACCCAGTATCATAAGGATGAACTGTTAGGAAAAACCGTTCATTCTGTTTTTCAGGAACTTCTTCGTGTTTCGATTCATCTCAATGAGATTGCCGGTGTTACGGAAGCCTTTTTATTTACCAAGAAACTGGAAGTAAGAAATGTTTATATTCAAAAGACACAGTATGACCGTTCGGATAAAATAAAATATAGCATTTATGAAATCAATAATTCCAGGTTTGAAGATAAAAATCAATTTATTGAAAGGCTGATTGCCGATAATGTTACTGGGATCGGTGTTTATACTGCACCTGATTTTATTCTTATCAGAGCAAACCAAACCTATTTAAATTACCTGCCTGTACCTTTTCGTTCCAAAGAAATGTCATACGGCAAAAAATTAAAAGAGATTTTCGATGACTTTGAGGGAAGTCCTGGTGAAACGACATGGAATGAACTTGTTGCTCATAGCAAGTCTATCTATGTAAAAGAAAGACCGGGACTGCTCAAAAGTGAGGATATTAAATACTGGGATAATACGTTAACCCCAATTGAGGAAAACGGCAAGGTAAAATATCTGGTTTCCATGCTTGACGATGTAACGGAAAGAGTCAAGAACAGGGAATATATCAAACAGCAGAAAGAAGAATTTGAAGCGATCCTGGATAATATGTCTGAAGGAGTTGTCGCTTTTAATAAGTATGGCAATTATGTATTGCAAAATAAAAAAGTAAAGGAATTTGCCAAGCGGTCTACAAACATAGGAAAAACCGTTGAAAATGTAGGCGGCTCGGTGGATTTGAATGAAAGATATTACGATATCAACGGATTGGAATTATCAAAGGAAGAATTGCCCAATTTTAAGGTATTAAGAGGAGAAAAAGTCAATAACCAAAGGCTTATGTTCAAGAAAGGAAAAGAAGTTTTCTATTATGAATACAGCGGCAGCCCTTTATATGATGATAAAGGAGACTTTAAACTGGGGGTCCTGCTTAGCCGGGATGTAACGGAGCTGATTGAAAAGGAAAAACAGATCAAACAAAAAAATAAACAATTAAAGGTAATTTTAGAAAGCGTTGAAGATATTATTTATATCGTGGATAAAAACGGAAATATTCTGAATAGCCATTCTTTGTTTAACGACTCTATGGAACATTCGGATAACTGCATGCTGCCTGCAGACGGAATCCAATATTTTGATTTTGACGGTAACCCTTATATTCTGGAGGATACCATTGGCTATAAAGTTTTTCAAAAGGGAGAAAAGGTTAAAAACGTCAAAATAAAATTGGTTAAAAAGGATGAGACTCGATATTCCATTACCAGTGGGATTCCGATCTTTAATTCCAATGATGATGTGGAATTAGGTGTATATACCTCCCTGGACGTCACGGAATTGATGGAAAAGGAACAAGAGATCAAGGAGCAAAAAGAGCAGCTGGACGCAATCCTTGACAATATGACCGAAGGCATAGTCATCGTTGATTCTAAAGGCTATATTCTGAGAATGAACGCAACTGCTTTGCAGATCTGCGGATTAAGTTCATTTGAAAAGCCAATCTTTTCGGAGGATTTCGCCCGGAATTTTGATCTCTTTACTTATGATGGAAGTCCATTGGCCTATAAAGAATGGCCTTTGTCAAGAGTGCTCAGAGGCGAATTTGTCTATGATCTTGAGGTCTGGCTGTGCCAGAAGGATACGGGGATAAAAAGGTTGTGCAGCTATTCCGGCAACTCAGTCTATGGTACGAACGGGGAAGTGATCATCACCATTCTTACGGTACGGGATATCACCGATCAGAGGATACAGCAGGAGCGATTGCTTGAAGAAGAATATGAAAAGAATGAAGCACTGGAAAACGCCATGAAGCTAAAGGATGAGTTTCTCTACCTCATCACGCATGAATTCAAGACTCCGCTGGCAGTCATCAGTTCTGCCTTGCAAACACTTGATTTGGTATGTCAAAATCAAATGCCCATGAAGGCACACAAATTTATCAGTACCATCAAACAAAACACCAACAGACAACTGCGGTTAGTCAATAATCTTTTGGATGTTGCACGGATCAATTCGGGAAATATTAAGTTGAATGACGGCACCTATGATATTGTATACCTTACCAACTCCATCGTAAATTCTATACAATCTATTGCACAGCAAAAGGATGTGAAGGTGAATTTTATTACCAGCATTCATAAGAAAGAAATTCTGATTGATGAAGAAAAATTCGAGCGCATTCTTTTGAATCTACTGTCAAATGCATTAAAATTTACACCTGTAGGCAAATTGATCAATGTTACATTGTATGTGAAAAAATATAAAAATAAAAATATGATATGCATTAGTGTACAAGATGAAGGAATCGGAATTCCCTTTGACAAGCAAACGGATATTTTTGAGAGATTCGGCCAAGTGAACACCATATTGTCGCGTCAGGCGGAAGGCACCGGCATTGGGCTTCATCTTGTAAAGCTCATGGTGAATGCCATGGGCGGTCAAATTTCCCTGGAAAGTCAGGAAGGGCAAGGCAGCAATTTTACTGTTATGCTCCCTGCTAAAAAACCGCTGCCTGGAAATAAGGATGAAGAAAGCAAGCAGACGGATGCACAATTAGTACATAGGGACAGCAGGCTGATACAGGAAATCGCAATTGAATTTTCAGACATTTATCTGTAAATTCTGTAAATGGAAATAAATAGACAAAACCCCAGGACTGCGGTCTGCCAACGATTTGGTAACAGACTGCGCCAAGGGGTTCTTTTTTTGCCTTGTGCAATTTTCAGAATAGTCGTACTATTTGATATAATATTCACAATATTTCCAAAACTAAAGAAACGTCTTCGGGGAACAAAGAAATTACTAATTTGCTGATAAACATAAATTGATTTTATAAAAACCCTAAATATAACCGGTTTCATAGATTTTTTATGTTTACAAATTTGCGGTGATACTATATACTTTATTTGATAATTTATTAACGTTTTTATTCTGTGTCCACAAAAATAGCAAGGAGGAATATTATGAACCCCAACGATGCAAGCGGCCAATGTACATGCGGAAGTCAAAGTAAATTTGATTATACCGAGCTTGATCAACTGTTAGAAAATGTAAAAGATATGCCTGGAAATCTTATTATCATTCTTCAGCAAGCCCAGAATATTTATGGCTATTTGCCAAGAGAAGTACTTACATACATCTCCAAAAAAACCGGAAATACCTTAGCTAAAATTTACGGAGTTGCAACATTCTATACACAATTCAGACTGAACCCCATTGGAAAAAATCTCATTATGCTTTGTCAGGGTACAGCCTGCCACGTTAGCGGTTCACAGGAAATAGAAGCTGTGATCAATGATGAACTGGGCATATTTGATGGAGAAACCACAGAAGACGGAATTTTTACTTTAAATAATGTAGCATGTCTTGGCTGCTGCAGCTTGGCACCGGTAATGATGGTTCAAAGTTCCAAAGGAGAGGAAACCTATGGAAAACTCACCAAAGAAAAAGTATTGGAAATCATACAGCGCATTAAAGAAGAAAACAGCAAGGAGGCGTAATAAATGAAAATTATCATTGGGCAGGGAAGCTGCGGAATCGCCTCCGGTGCAAAAAAGGCGGAAGCGGAATTTAAAAGACTCATTGACGAAAACAATTTAAATGTCGCGGTATCCATCACCGGCTGTATCGGAAGCTGTTATTTGGAACCCATTGTTGACATCATCGATAATGATGGATGTTTAACAAGATACGTACATATGACTTCGGACAAAGTTGAAGCTGTGGTGAACAGCCATTTAATCGGAAACAAACCCGTTTCCGAATATCTGATACCGGAATCAGGCCGGGAATTTTTAGAAAAACAAACAAGAATTGCTTTAAAGAACTGTGGAATTATTAATCCGGAAGACATCAATGATTATATTGCAGCAGGCGGATATCAGGCTGTAAAAAAAGCCCTTCTTGAAATGGATGGGGATATGATTTGCAAGGAAATTGAAAAGTCCGGACTCAGAGGCCGAGGCGGCGGTGGCTTCCCGACAGGGAAAAAGTGGATTCAGGTTCGCAGCCAGCAGGAGCCCGTAAAATATATTGTCTGCAACGGAGACGAAGGAGACCCGGGAGCTTTTATGGACAGAAGCGTCATGGAAGGAGATCCTCATAAGATGCTTGAGGGTATGATCATTGCAGGTATTGCAACAGGAGCACAGGTAGGGTATATCTATGTTCGTGCAGAATATCCTCTGGCGGTTCACAGACTGCAGGTGGCCATATCTCAGGCAGAGGAAGCAGGATATCTGGGAAATAACATTTTAGGAACCAATTTCAGTTTTCAAATCAGAATTAATTTAGGTGCAGGGGCTTTTGTTTGCGGAGAAGGAAGCGCACTGACCGCCTCTATTGAAGGAAATAGAGGAATGCCGAGAGTAAAGCCTCCTCGTACGGTAGAGCAGGGACTCTTTGGCAAACCCACTGTATTAAATAACGTTGAAACCTTTGCTCATGTACCTTATATTATCACTCATGGAGCGAAGGGCTACCGTCAGTTCGGCATTGAAAAAAGTCCGGGAACGAAAGCTTTCGCACTGACCGGCAACGTGAACAATACCGGTTTGATTGAAGTTCCCATGGGAACGACACTGAGAACGGTTATCTTCGAGATAGGGGGCGGCGTTAAGAACGGAAAAGCGTTCAAATCCGTGCAAATCGGCGGACCTTCCGGCGGCTGTCTTACGGAAAAACATCTGGATCTGAGTCTTGATTTTGATTCACTTACAAAAGCAGGGGCGATGATCGGTTCCGGAGGCTTGGTTGTTATGGATGACAGCACCTGCATGGTGGGCATTGCCAAGTACTTTATGAACTTTACGGAGCACGAGTCCTGCGGTAAATGCGTTCCTTGCAGAGAAGGTACACATGTTATGAATGAGATTCTGGAAGATATTGTAAACGGAAGAGGGACTGTGGAACAGATTGATATGCTCCAGGAACTTGCAGACACAATCACAAAAACTGCCCTCTGCGGATTGGGAAAAACGGCGGCTTCTCCTGTCGTAAGCACCATACGTGAATTTAAAGACGAATATCTGGCCCATGTTGTGGATAAACACTGTCCAACCGGCAGCTGTCCAGGGCTTAGACAGATTGTAATCATTCCTGAAAAATGCAGAGGATGTTCAAAATGTCAAATGGTATGTCCGGTAAATGCCATCAGCGGAAAGAGAAAAGAACCCTATGTTATCGATGTTGCCAAATGTGTAAAATGCAAAATGTGCCTTGACTCCTGCAACTTTGATGCTATCGTGGAAAATTAAAAGGAAGGTGAACAAAAGTGTCTAAAGCAAATAAATTTATGATGATTAACGGCGAGCGTGTTCCCTTCACGAATGAAAAGAACATTCTCGACGTCGTTCGAAAAGCAGGAATTGATCTTCCTACTCTCTGCTATTATTCGGAACTTTCCGTTTATGGTGCCTGCAGAATGTGTATTGTGGAAGATCACAGGGGGAGCATCCATGCGTCCTGTTCAACTCCGCCTAAAAATGGAATGGAGATATGGACCAATACGCCAACCCTTCAGAAACATAGAAGGACTCTTTTAAGATTGCTGCTGGCTTCCCATTGCAGAGAATGTACGACCTGTTCAAAGAATGGAAACTGCAAGCTGCAGGATTTATCAAAGAGATTCGGGATTGACGAGGTACGCTTTGATAAATCGGAAAAAGCATTTAAAGATGAATATAAGATAGATGATTCCAGTCCGTCCATCACCAGAAATCCAAATAAATGTATCCACTGCGGTGACTGTGTCCGAATGTGCAGTGAAACCCAAAATGTAGGGGCCATCGACTTTGCACTGCGCGGCTATAACCTGATGGTTTGTCCTGCCTTTGACATGCCTCTCGCTGAAACGGAATGCGTGAATTGCGGTCAATGCTCTGCCGTTTGTCCTACCGGAGCCATCATTATTAAAAATGATGTACCGGCAGTTTGGAAAGCAATCCATGATAAGAAAAAAAGAGTGGTTGCTCAAGTTGCACCCGCTGTCAGAGTTGCTCTCGGTGAAGCATTCGGAATGAAAGAAGGCGAGAACGTGATGCCTTTGATTGTAGCGGCAATGAGAAAAATCGGCTTCGATGAAGTCTATGATACTTCCTTTGCGGCAGACCTCACCGTCATAGAAGAAACTAACGAATTTTTACATAAACTGGAAAATGGCAATGACCTGCCTTTGTTTACCTCCTGTTGTCCGGCTTGGGTAAAATATGTGGAAAACAAGCATCCGGAACTGATGTCCCAGGTTTCCACCTGCAAATCCCCACAGCAGATGTTTGGATCCCTCATGAAAGCCTATTGGAAGGAATCCAATCCTGAAGACGACAGAGAAACAGTGGTTGTTTCTGTTATGCCATGTACGGCAAAGAAAGCGGAAGCCGGGAGAGAAGAACTCAAAACCGATGGTATCTCAGATGTTGATATCGTATTGACCACCGAAGGCCTTGCTGATATGATCTATGAGTCCGGTATTGTATTCAAAGATTTGGAGCCGGAAGCTATGGATATGCCCTTTGGCATGTACAGCGGAGCTGGATTGATCTTTGGAGTATCCGGCGGTGTTACGGAAGCAGTAATACGAAAAGTCATTCAGGACAAGAGCCATACCAGTATCAATAATATTAAATTCTGCGGCGCCAGAGGACTTGAAGGTACAAAGGAATTTGAACTTCCTTTAGAAGATGGGGAAACTGTTCTCAAGATCGCTGTAGTCAGCGGTCTGGGAAATGCGGAAAAACTGATTCAAAAAATAAAATCCAAGGAAGCTTTCTATCACTTTGTTGAAGTGATGGCTTGTCCGGGCGGCTGCATTGCCGGTGCCGGCCAGCCATTTGGGCTGACGGATAAAAAGAAACTGCGTGCCAAGGCTCTTTATGCTTCTGATAAGCAGACTCAGCTAAGACATGCGGATGAGAACCCAATGATTTCATCCTTATATGAAGGAATTTTAAAAGACAGATCTCACGAGCTGCTTCACGTACATTATCATAAATAAAATCGTATATCGGAGTCCGACGCTTATGCTGCCGCACCTCTTTTTCAGGTGCGGCAGCTTCTTTATATGATAGGAAAACATCATTTCCTATCATATAAAGACCATTTAGAGAAAGTCAATGGCTAAATTGAAAAAGCTGGGAGTACTGAGAACACTTTTCTATTGGAACTTTTTTTTCTCTTTGCCGTCTAAATAATTGAACTGCGCAGATAAGATCTATTATCGAAAGAAAAATCAGGAGGTACATCATATGAAAAATAAATTACTTACGACAGTTTTGGCAGGTGTTTTAATAGCAGGTCTTGGAACAGCTGCTTTTGCAGGAAATCAGCCTAAACCCATCAAGCTGAATCTGGATGGAAAGGAATTGGCGACAGATACGGCACCCATTAATATAAACGGCAAGATTTTAGTGCCGGTGAGAGTTATTTCCGAAGGATTGGGTGCAAAGGTAGACTGGGACAGCAGTACCAATACCGTAATCATCAATTCTCAGTCAACAGACAGCCAAAAGCAGCAAATTAGTTATCTGGAACAGGCTCTTGCCCCTAAGGATCAGCTTTCCGCTGTAAATTCCTGGGCTGAGGGGGTGAAGACGAGGAACGGCGCCTGGCAGTACGCGGTGATGACGCCGGAACTGAAAAAGGAAACTTATAACAGCTTTGCAGAAGCAAACTGGTCAACCGGAGTTTCCAGTCCCTGGGTGAAGAATTACGAAGTCAAGGAACTATCAAAGCTAAGCGATGCCGCTTACCTGTACTCCGTAGTATTTACCTATACGGACTCCACAAATGCCGTTTATACTGAAAACTGGTACATCACTGCAGAAAAAGGGGAAACTTCCTGGCTTGTATCTTCCATCGATCAAGTGGATGTAAAAGGAAAGATCACATCTGTAACCCTGGGTGATGACAAAAAGATAAAAAGTATCTTTGTGACAGGATCTGCCAACAATGGAGGCACCTATCAGGAAGCCAATGTCATAATAGGCAGCAATACAAAAATATATAAAGGAAATACCAACATAGCATTGACTGCGGAAGACCTGAAAGAAGGCGCCGCTGTAGAGGCTACCTTTGTGGAAGGTCCCATGCTCATGATTTATCCGCCTTCTGTAGAAGCAAAGGTGATACGCGTATTTTAATTTTGAATTACGAAGATGATCCGAGCTGCTACTTTATCTTGATTTATTCCTGCAAAAAGTCATATACTATACGTAGCATACGTAAACAGTATACTGAAACTTTGAAAAGGATGAAGATAGTATGGAACAAGGATCGACTAATACAAATCGAACAGCGCCAAAACAATTGGCAACCATTAGTGTAGTCATAATTACTGCATTTATTACAACCTTCACCGGCAGCGCTTTAAATTTATCTATTCCTGCAATCGGACATGAATATCATGCCAGCGCAACGTTTATTGGCTGGATTGTAACCGGATATATTTTGGCATCAGCCGTTCTTTCCGTCCCTTTTGGACGTATCGCGGACTTAACAGGCAGGAAGCGAATTTTGGTAACAGGTATTTTCATTTTTACTCTGTGCTCCGTCGCTTCCGCCTTTGCATGGTCCATTGCAGCATTGCTCTGCTTCCGTGTTTTACAGGGTATCGGAGCCGCTATGATCTTCAGCACCAATACGGCAGTTTTGATCAGTGCTTTTCCTCCGGACAAAAGAGGAAAGGTTCTAGGGTATTCCATTGCTGCTACCTATATAGGATTATCCGCCGGGCCGGTAGCCGGAGGGTTTTTGAACCATTATTTCGGATGGCGTTCGATTTTTATCGTCACAGCTGCAGTCAGCTTCATTGTTTTTTTTATTGCGGCTAAAAAGCTGCCCGCTGTGAAAGTATCCAAGAATGGACAGACTTTGGATATTCTGGGAATTACTTTATATGTGGCGATGATTACCAGCATCATGTACGGCCTGTCTTCTTTTTCTACCGCCGGTTATGCAAAATTCTTAATTCTTATAGGGATTGTACTTTTTATTCTTTTTGTACGGCACGAACTGAAAACAAATTGCCCAATTGTTGAGGTGAGCTTGTTTGCTCATAACATAGGTTATTCTTTCTCAAATCTT
The DNA here is from genome assembly GCF_018128545.1 of Sinanaerobacter chloroacetimidivorans. Taxonomy (GTDB): domain Bacteria; phylum Bacillota; class Clostridia; order Peptostreptococcales; family Anaerovoracaceae; genus Sinanaerobacter; species Sinanaerobacter chloroacetimidivorans. Next base: position 49,973 of record NZ_JAGSND010000009.1, read on the forward strand.
GCAGCCCTGATGAACTATGGAGCAACCTTTGCCGTCGGCTACCTGCTGTCCATTTATCTTCAGGTCGTCATGGGCTTTGAATCTCAGATCTCCGGCTTGATCCTTATCAGCCAGCCTATCGTTATGGCCGTTTTATCACCCTATGCAGGAAGGCTTTCCGATAGGGTTTCTCCATTCAAGCTTGCGTCTTTTGGTATGGCACTCTGTTCGCTGGGGCTTTTCTCTTTTATTTTTATTTCAGAAAATTATCCGCTGATTCTGATTATTGTCAACCTTGCCGTCGTAGGAGTGGGATTTGCTTTTTTCTCTTCCCCGAATACCAATGCGGTGATGGCTTGTGTAGAGAAGCACGATTACGGTGTAGCCTCTTCCATATTGGCTACGATGCGTTCGATGGGGCATAGCTTGAGTATGGCGGTGGTAACCTTTATCGTAGCCAATCAGATGGGAAATGTAACCCTCTCCGAGGCGGAGCCGGAAATGCTGATTCGAACCATGCACACGTCGTTTATCGTTTTTACATGCGTATGTGCGGTAGGCATTTTTATTTCTTTGAAGCGGAAACAAAAACCAAATACGGATACCGAAAAATAATGGACTTTTTAAGAAATAGATATAGAAATACTATAAAATAAATAAATTTAAGTCAGGAAAGGTGAATGTTATGAAAAGAAAAGTTGTTTTTATGTTTATCAATGCCAGTATTACGGAGGCCAGAAGAGTGGAAATGGACCTAGGGCAGGGGCTGATGATCATGGTAGGCGTAGGAAGCTATGATATGGCTTGTGAAGAAGCGAAAAAACTTGCAGAAGAAGGGGTTATCATGGTCGAACTCTGCGGAGGCTTTGGGACCATCGGCCATGCAAAGGTGACGGAAGCTGTCGCAGGGAAGCTTCAGGTAGGTGTTGTACGTTTCGATAATCATCCTGGTTATGACAATCAGTCAGGGGATGCAAGGTGGCTGTAAGCCTTTAGAATGTCGTGAAAGGGTAAAACCAGGTTATCCAAAAAAGGGAGAAGGGGAAATGAAAAATGAAAAAGAAGATTGCATTTCTATTCCTGACGCTGCTTCTTGCAGGAAGCGTCAGCAGCTGCGGCAGTGATTCAAAAGAGCCGGATCAAACGCCTGCACCAGAACAGGCATCGCTTAAACTTTCGGTTGCGGAATACCCGAAGGTGGATGGTTCCACCGCTACCATTCCTCTTTCGGAAGCAGTGGCAACGGCCGTTCTGGATATGAGCATTGAAGAAGCAAGACAGTATATCGTACATAATAAAACGCATGAAGCCTATGTAAATCTCATTGACGGCAATGCAGATATCATTTTTGTAACCTCGCCGTCGAAGGAAGAATTGGCCTATGCAAAGGGAAAAGGTGTCACGCTGAATGTGGTGCCCGTTGTCAGTGAGGGCTTTGTATTTCTTACCAACAGGAACAATCCTGTTTCAGATCTGAGTTTGCAGCAGGTGAAGGACATCTATGCGGGAAAGATTACAAACTGGAAAGAGGTAGGCGGAGAAGACAGAAAAATTATTGCCTATCAAAGACCGCAGAATTCCGGAAGTCAAACCGGCATGCTGGATCTGGTCCTGGGGCCAGAGGAGATCATGGATGCCCCTGTTGAGCAGATTATCGGTGAGATGGGTGCATTGATCGACGCAGTGGCCGTTTATACCAATGAAGAAGATGCTATCGGATATTCCTATTTTTACTATGCCACGGATATGTGGAGCAATGATGAGGTAAAGCTGTTGGCTATAGACGGCGTTCCTCCGGACAAGGAAACGATCCGGGACGGTTCTTATCCGATTCAGACCGCATATTATGCCGTATTGAGGAATGATGAACCGGAAGACAGCAATGCAAGCAAACTTCTGAAATGGATTTTAAGTAATCAGGGTCAGCAGATTGCTGAGGAGGCAGGCTATGTCAAGCTGGGTACGTAAAGGGTTCGGAAAATCGAAAAGGACTTTCGTTTCCGCTGCTTTGCTGGCCTTGATGGTCCTGCTGAATATAACAGGCTGTGCCGGAAATCCAGCGGTAAATCAAGAAGCGGAAGAACTCTCCTCGAATAACCCTGTCAATGCTCCTGTTATCATCAAATATACGGTCAGCAATCCGATTGAAATTTTGGATATCAAGGAGGACCCTGCTGCCGACACGACGCCGGAAGCAGTACGGGACGGCGATTTCTTTTCCTACAATTATATTCAGATAAAAGGGCTGAAAGATTCTGCCGTTGAGAAAAAAATAAACGATAAACTTCTGGAGGCTTATCAGGATATGAAAGTCCAGGATTTGCCGCCGTATCGGGGGATCAAAGCGAGGATTCCTGAAGGCTCGGCCATCGTACAAGAAAATATTTATATGATGGTGACCGGCAATTTCAATCATATCCTTTCCGTAATGATTCAGAAAAACACAACCTATGCGGCAGGCAATCAGGAACAGACCATGACGGAAGAGGAACTGAAGTATTTCAATAATACCCAGTACGTTTCGGAAGCCGCTAGTCTGAATCTTGATCTGAATACCGGAGAGGAGATTACTTTAGAGGATTTATTCTGTGATAATGTGGACTATCTGGAAATACTGAATCAAAATTTAAAATCCTATCTGGCAGCCAACTATGCAGAGGATGAAGGATATTACTATACCATGAGCGGTGATCTCAAACTGGTCTCACCTTTTCAGGGGCTGACCGGAGATCAGAAATTTAACATTTATCCGTATGGAATCGGGTTTCTTATGGATTATGAAACACCGCAGTTTGATACCAGAATGATGGCAATGACAATCTCCCTGAGTTTCTCGGAAATCGGGGATACGATTGCTGTTACGGAGCGCTTTTATGATGAAAATACGGACCTTTTTCTGAGTGATAAGGCTCCTGTAAAGTCATTGTCCTTCAAATACCAAACACAGGATGTAGGGGGAAATGATTACTACAAGGACGGGAACCTGAATATCTATACCAATTGGAGATTTTCCTCCAAACTCCCTGAAGAACTGCAGCGACTGTTGATTTCCTATACGGAAGTAAAACCGGAGGAAGTTCAGGACATAAAGAAAAAGCTGGAGGCATTCTCTCAGGAAGAACTGGCGCAAAGAGGTGAAGGAAGCTATGAGAACTCCGTATATGCAGATTTCATCGGAGAATATGTGAATGTTTCTCATATGATATACACATCCATTCCCAATTATTTCAACTCGAAACTGGAGTATCACTGCTATGGACTGTCACCGCTGAAAGAGCTGGAACTAGAAGATTTGTTCCTTGCAGGATTTGAGTATAAGCCGTTGATCGTAGAGGCTATGAAAAAATCCCTTCTGGAGCAGGTCAGAAATTCAGGAATCAGCAACGCTGAGGAGCCCGATGAGGCGGAAGTCCTGAAATATTATAATGGAATCAGTGGATTTAACCTTTCGCCTGATTCTGTGGTCATTCCTGTATATGGATTGAAAGAAGAACAAATGAACTATACCATGGTGCTTGACATTCCCTATTCGGAGTTTGGCTGTGATAATATGACCATTTTTCAATAACCTTTATCAGTTTGAAGCTAATGAACCAAACCTTGAAAAATTTTACAAACCTGTACTTTTACAAAATTCTGTAAATAAAAATGGATTGACAATAGCGGTCAGTGATGCTAATATGACTATAAACCGTAGACGAGGGAGTTAAACTGTAAAACGGTCTCACAGCGAATCCGAGATGGTGGAAGTCGGACAGATGCAGATACAGCAAGTGGGCCTCAGAGGGCGAAGCGAAAGATTGATTCATCAAGTAGCGGAGACGCAAGCCGGCGTTATCTGGCAAAGGGTGTGATGGCACTCTGCAGAGTGGGCATGTTTTGCATGTCAAACAAGGTGGTACCGCAAGTTAACACTTGTCCTTGATTTTTTATCAGGATAAGTGTTTTTTTTATTGTAAATAAGTTTGAATGGAATTTTAATTGTTTTGAAACACAAAATAATTTGTGAGAAAAGGAGAAAAAAAAATGAAAACGAACAAAACATTTGCATTGATCTTGGCGGCTATGCTGGTAATTGCATTGCTGACCGGTTGTAGTAAGGAAGAAGGCAGCAGCGGGCAGGATGCGGATCTCCCAACCGTAGGAATCGTACAGATTGTGGAGCATCCATCCCTGGACACCATTCGTATCTCCATTCTGGATCAACTGGCAGAAGAAGGCTTTGTTGACGGGGAAAATATGACTGTAGATTATCAGAATGCACAAAATGACCAGACGATTCTGAAAACCATCTGTCAGAAGTTTGCTTCCGGCAATTACGATCTTATCATTGCCATAGCAACACCTTCCGCTCAGGCGGCTCTCGGTGAAACCACAGAGATTCCCATCGTATTCTCAGCCGTAACGGATCCATTGGCTGCGGAGCTGGTTGACAGCCTTGAAGCTCCCGGAGGAAACGTAACGGGAACCTCCGATGCCGTTTCTGCCGAAATGATCATGGATTTGGCTCTGGAAATTACGCCGGACATCAAAACCATCGGTGCATTATATAATACCAGTGAGGTAAATTCCGTATCGGTGATCAATGATCTGAAAGAATATGCAGCAGCGAAAGGGCTGACAGTAGTTGAAGGGCCGGTTATGAATGCCAGCGAAGTGCAGCAGTCTGCCACCTATCTTGCAGGCAAGGTAGATGCGGTATTCTCACCCATTGACAATACGGTAGCATCCGCTATGCCGATTATTACAAAGACACTGAACGATGCAAAGATTCCGTTCTATGTTGGCGCAGATTCCATGGTAAACGACGGAGGTCTCGCAACTTACGGAATCAACTATACCGTATTGGGCAAAGAAACGGGAAAAATGGCTGCTGAAGTTTTAAAAGGTGACGATCCCGGAACAATGCCGGTAATGACTATGAAAGATATGGATATCTATATCAATCAGAAAACAGCCGATCAGATCGGAGTCGTATTCCCGCAGTCCGTATTAGATAAAGCAACGGTTTTAGGGGAATAATTCTTAGATAAATACCGAAATGGAGATAATAAAATGACTTTCGCAGCGATTTTAGGATCCGTGGAACTGGGTTTCATCTATGCGGTGATGGCATTAGGCGTATTTTTGTCTTTCCGCACGCTAAATACACCGGATTTGACCGTCGATGGCAGCATCATTACAGGTGCTGCCACTTCTGCTATGATCTGCAGCATCGGATGGAGCCCCATACTGGCTTTGGGGCTGGCCTTCGTGGCAGGCTGTCTTGCCGGTTCGATAACCGCTTTGATGAATACCCGGCTGAAAATTCAGCCGCTGCTTGCCGGAATCCTTGTCATGTTAGGGCTTTACTCCATAAATCTCAGAATTATGGGCGGAAAATCCAACATGGCATTAATAAAGAATGATACGATTTACAAGTCTTTTGAGACTGTATTCCCCGGGAAATACAGTTCCCTTCTATTGGGACTTCTCATATTGATCATTGTCACCATTTGCCTGTATCTTTTCTTGAAAACAAGATTAGGCTTTGCTTTAAGAGCTACCGGTGATAATGAAGATATGGTAAAAGCATCCGGGATAAACAGCAATTTAATGAGATTGATAGGGCTGGCCGTTTCGAATGGTTTGGTTGGTTTGGCCGGCGGCATGCTGGTTCAATATCAATCCTTTGTGGATGTAGGAATGGGAGTCGGTATGGTAGTGATCGGGCTCGCTTCCGTCATTATCGGTGAAGCGATCTTTGGCACGAAATCCATGGGAAGAAGGCTTATCGCAGTTTCCCTGGGGGCCATACTGTATCGGCTGGTCATCGCATTTGCGCTGCAATCCGGAATGCCATCCAATGATTTAAAGCTGGTTTCTGCTGTTATTGTAACCATTGCTTTATCAACAGGAATCATGGGGGAAAAGCTTACCTTCCGGAAGAAGCCCAAAGAGTCGTTCTCAGTCAGGGACAAAGAAAAAGGCGGTGTAAAGCATGCTTAAAATTCACGGGATATCCAAAACCTTTGGCAAAGGTACAATCAATGAAAAGGTAGCCATTGACGACGTAACCCTGGAAGTGAAAAAAGGGGATTTTATTACGATCATAGGCAGCAACGGGGCGGGGAAGTCAACCTTGATGAACTGCATTTCCGGTGTTCTGGACATTGATGAAGGCAGCATCTTTCTTGATGACATCAACCTCACCCGTATGCCTGAATATAAGCGGTCCAAATTCATCGGAAGGGTATTTCAGGATCCTTTAAAAGGCACGGCTTTTGACATGACCATCGAAGAGAATCTGGCCATTGCCGGCAGTAAAAATAAGAGCCTTGGGCTGCAAAAAGGTCTCTCAGGTAAAGAGCGGGAATATTTCAGAGAAAAACTTGCGATGTTGGATATGGGGCTTGAAAATCGGATGAAGCAGAAATCCAAACTTCTGTCAGGAGGACAAAGGCAGGCATTAACCCTGTTTATGGCTGTCATTTCCAATCCGAAACTTCTCCTGCTTGATGAGCATACGGCCGCTCTGGATCCCAATGCGGCGCAGAAGGTCCTGGCATTGACAGAGGAATTTTCAAAGGCTCCGGGACTTTGCACCATGATGATCACCCATAATATGAAAGCAGCACTGGAATATGGAAACAGGACGATTCTTATGAAGGACGGCAAGGTAGTTCTGGATCTCATCGGAGAAGAACGGGCAAATATGTCCGTTGAGAAGCTCATCGCTCAGTTTGACATTGATAACGACAGAATGCTGCTCTGATTTCAAAGCTAAAAACAATTGTTGTTTACAACTCTTTAATAGTGGTATAATTTACTATGTTAAGTCTATACTATGATGTATCGAGGTATAATATATGAGAAAAACAGCTGACGTTTTAGAAGTATTGGACGATAATACCGCAAAGATTATGCTATACAAGCATAAAAAATGCCATGGTTGCGGCTCATGCAACAAGCATCTTCATCCCGGATCCATTTTTCAGGCCGAAAATGAGATTCATGCCAGGCAAGGGGATATGGTGGATGTAAAGGTAACAAAAGCCTTTTCCATAACGGAGTTTCTCATCGTTTATATCCTCCCTACACTATCGTTTTTTGCCGGATTGTTTCTGGGAGCCTTTATTTTTGATGGAAAAAATGAAGGGGCAATTTCTGTGGGACTTGCATTTATTTTGCTTATTGGAGCTATTATAATAAATGTAATTTATCGCAAGAGCTATCAGCCCAGATACAGCGTGTCCATTTTAAAAAGAATACAGCCGGCAGAACCAAGACTCAAATAAATTACATATACAAAGTATTGAGGAGGAAAAAAATGAAGGATATTGTTTATTTAACAGAAGATAATTATAATAGTGAGGCTATGGAATCCGATGTTCCTGTATTGGTAGATTTTTACGCCGACTGGTGCGGCCCCTGCAAAATGGTTGGTCCTATTTTGGAAGAAATGGCAGGTAAGTATGAGGGCAAGGCAAAGATCTGCAAGATCAATATCGATGAACAGCGTAAACTTGCTATAGCAAATAAAGTAATGAGCATACCTACTTTATTCTTCATTAAGAATGGCGAAATTAAAGAAAGAATTTCCGGAGCGCTGCCTCAGACTGTTCTGGAGGAAAAACTGGAAGCTTTATTATAGGATCGATAGCTTTTTCATAATAATAAGTGGAGGATCTGGTGTTTTCCATTACATTTATCAATATGTCAGCTTTAATAACAGGGCTTTTCCTCGTCAATTTTATGATCGCGTTAACCATCATTTTTCTTGAGAGGAAAAACCCTTCTGCTACCCTAGCCTGGATTATGATACTCTTTCTCGTACCAGTGGCAGGGATTATTTTTTATTTTTTGCTTTCTCAGAATATTGCGAGGCAGCGAATCTTCCGACTTTCAAAATTTGAAGAAGCAGTTATCAGTGCTTCCCTGAATGAACAGATTGAAAGTATCAAAGATGGAGAGATGATTTTCACCAATCCTGAGGCAAAAAAATGGCAGGATATGATTCGCCTGCACCAAACCTACGGAAATGCCTTTTTTACTCAGGACAATAAAATCATGATTCTTACCGACGGCAAGCATAAATTTGACTGCCTGCTTCAGGATATCAAAAATGCCACCAAAACCATCAATGTCATGTATTTTATTGTAAAGAATGATGCAGTAGGCAGAATGCTCCTTGAAGCCCTAACCGAAAAGGCTCTTCAGGGAATCGAAGTCAGGCTGCTTTTGGATGCCATGGGCTCCAGGCAAATCTCGCCAAAGATATTGGAAGCTTTTAAGCGTGCCGGAGGAAAGCATGCCTATTTCTTCCCGCCGAAATTTAAATATCTGAATATGAAATTAAACTATCGAAATCATCGGAAACTTGTCGTCATTGATGACGAAATCGGATACCTGGGCGGTTTTAACGTAGGAAACGAATATCTTGGAAAGGTGAAGAAAATCGGATACTGGCGAGATACTCATTTAAGACTTTTGGGATCCTGTGTTCAGGATATGAATGCCAGATTTATCCTGGACTGGCGCTTTGCCTCCAAGGAAACTTTGGTACTCTCCCAGGCTTATTATAATGCCCCTACCCATGCGGGGACAACGGGCATACAGATTGTATCCTCAGGCCCGGACTCTTCAAGGGAAGAGGTAAAGCAAGGATATTTGAAAATGATTTCCTCCGCGAAAAAGAATATTTATATCCAGACTCCTTATTTTGTCCCGGATTCCAGCATATTGGAGTGCCTGAAGACCGCTGTGCTTTCCGGTGTGGATGTGAGGATTATGATCCCCTGTAAGCCGGATCATATGTTTGTATATTGGGCTACCTATTCCTACATAGGGATACTTTTGGATGTCGGAGCAAAGATTTATATTTATGACAACGGCTTTCTTCATGCAAAAACCCTCTGTGTCGATGGGGAAGTAGCTTCCATTGGCTCTGCCAATTTCGATATTCGGAGTTTTCGTTTGAATTTTGAAGCCAACGCTTTTATTTATGATGCAGCTGAGGTCTATAAGCTGGAAGCTATATTTGAATCGGATATGGCTCAATCTCATGAGCTTACCAGACAGTTATACCGAAGACGGTCACTTCAGATCAAATTTAAAGAATCCGTATCAAGGCTTCTTTCGGATTTACTTTAGTAGCGAGTACTCAAGGCTGGTCTACCCAGCCTTGTAGTATTTTTGAAAGGAAAACAGGCACAGCTCAGCGACTAAACCGATTCCAAGACCGATAATGGACCAGGAAAATAACAGAATCAGCCCGGCCAGGTCGCCTTTCGCGTCCCAATTGCTCCCCAAAAACAGCTGATACATCTCATAAAATCCGATCAATAGTGAGAAAATAAAAATGATACCGGCGGTTTTATATCTCATAGAGTAGAGGCCCGAAGAAATCAGGCCTAAAATCATCGACAGGATAAGAAATGCCAGAACATTCTCACCAGTGAGCAGCTTATATGAAATAATTCTGATTCCTAAAAAAATCATTGCAAAAGAAGATATGGTGAAAATAAGAAATTGGAACCAGTAATTTTTGTTTAAATGATTCATGAGGTACCTCCCTGATTTTGCATATACGCTTGTGTGAATTACTTACCGAAGGTGATTTTTTTCTTATGTTTATTATGTCTCATTACACGATTTTCATTTGATTTGATTTGTAGGAAAGATATGATAAAAAAACTTGCTAATTATAGAAAATTTCTATATAATGTTACATTATGACGAAAGGGGAGCTTATATGTATTTTGATAACATGGACAAGGTAGATCCTGAAATCAGCGCCATCATTCGATCGGAAATGGCAAGACAGGAAAACAAAATTGAATTGATTGCTTCAGAAAATTTTACAAGCAGCGCAGTAATGGAGGCATGCGGCAGTGCCCTTACAAATAAATACGCTGAAGGCTATCCTGGGAAACGTTACTATGGTGGCTGTGAGCACGTGGATGAGGCGGAAAGCCTGGCCATTGAAAGAATGAAAAAACTGTTTCATGCGGAATATGCCAATGTTCAGCCGCATTCAGGATCCAGTGCTAATATCGCCGTATATTTTGCATTGGCAGAGCCCGGAGATACCATTCTGGGAATGGATCTTTCAAACGGCGGTCATCTGACTCATGGCAGCCCGGTCAATATGTCGGGAAAATATTTTAACTTTGTTCCCTATCGAGTAGACTCCGAAACGGAAAGAATTGATTTTGACGAAGTAAGAAAGCTGGCAAAAGAAAATAAGCCCAAAATGATTGTAGCCGGAGCCAGTGCGTATCCTCGTATCATTGAAGCAGATAAGTTCAGAGAAATTGCAGATGAAGTAGGCGCTTTATTAATGGTTGATATGGCGCATTTCGCCGGTCTGGTAGCAGCAGGTTTCCATCCTAATCCGGTAGAACATGCTCATGTGGTAACCACCACTACTCATAAGACTCTGCGAGGACCAAGAGGCGGCGCAATTCTGTGCAAAGAGGAATTCGGAAAGCAAATAGATAAAGCTATTTTCCCGGGAATTCAGGGCGGTCCTTTAATGCATATTATAGCCGGAAAAGCGGTTTGCTTTAAGGAAGCAGCAGCACCGGAGTTTGTAGAATATCAAAAACAGGTTCTTGTGAATGCCCAGGTGATGGCGGAAGAATTACTTGCGCAGGACTTTAAACTGGTATCCGGCGGTACGGACAACCATTTGGTATTATTGAATCTGACGAATAAGAATATTACCGGAAAAGAGGCGGAAAAGCTTCTGGATGCAGCAGGTATCACAACAAATAAGAATACGGTACCCAATGATCCAAACGGTCCCTTTGTAACGAGTGGTATCAGGCTGGGAACTCCGGCTATGACTACCAGAGGTTTTAAAGAAGCAGAAATGAGACGTGTCGTGGAAGCGATCGGTTTAATATTGAATCATCCAACAGATGCTGTGGCAGCAGAGAAAGCAAAGGGCATTGTTAAGGAACTTTGTGAAGCATTCCCATTATATAAATAGTGTAAGAGGAAAAAATCATATATTATAAGTATATAATAGAAAAAGCCAGAGAATCCTAGGAAACTCTGGCTTTTATAATTAGCTGGGGATGCAAACCTTTGTGCCTATGATAGAAAAGTCTTCTACGGCAAGCACCGGATTTGCTATTAATAGTCTGTCAGGAGATACGAGAAGTGTTCTGCTGATAGAATCCAGCGTATCTCCGGATTTTACCATATAAGCATCTGCCATTGGGCAGGTTCTAAACATATCGTCTGAAGGAATGCAAAGAGTCATATTTTCCAGAGATCCGCTGAAATCAACTCCCCGATTGCTGTTTTGAAGCGCTGCAAAGGATATTTCAAATCGATCCAGGATACGGGTTACGGTATCACCTCTTTGGGTGCTATACAAAGTACCGCCTGGGCAGCCGCCTCCTTGCTGATTGCTGGCTCCTCCGGGAATGCAGATTTTCATACCGATTCTCAGATTATATGGATCAAGATTCGGGTTAGCCTTAATGATGGAATCCAACGTAATGTTATGGTGTCTGGCAAGTGCGTAAAGCGTATCACCTGCTACAATGGTATGAATCATGCCATTGGGGCAAGCCGGTGTGGGGTAATCCGGTGTCGCGGGAGCTGCTCCGCCTGCGGACCTGGGGATGCAAAGCTTCATACCCACTTGCAGCATATAGCAGTCTACTTGCGGATTCGCCTTGATAATAGCATCCAACGTTACATTATGTTCTTTTGCCAGCATGTAAAGGGTATCTCCGGGTCTCACCGTATGAATCATGCCGTCACAAACTGGTGTCGGTGAAGGTGTTGGAACAGGCATTGGTGCAGGAGCCGGAGTAGGCATCGGTGTCGGCATTGGAGCTCCTGGAGCTCTGGGTATACAGATTTGTGATCCAATCTGCAGATTCGACGGATTTACGTTTGGATTCGCATTTAAAATAGCGTCCAACGTTACATTATAATTTCTTGCCAGCATGTAAAGGGTATCTCCTGCTCGAATTGTATGAATGACTCCGGTGCAGACTGGTGCAGGTGTTGGTACTGGTGTTGGTACTGGAGTTGGTGCTGGAGTCGGTCTGGGAGCCGGTGCTGGTATAGGCGCAGGAGTAGGCATTGGTGCTGGTGCTGGGGTCGGCGCTGGTGACACGACTCCGTTGGATCTTGGAATACAGATTTGCATTCCTACCTGTAAATTGTAAGGATCCAGGTTTGGATTTGCATTTAAGAGAGCATCCAGCGTTATGTTATAATGTCTTGAAAGCATGTAAAGTGTGTCGCCTCTCCTTATGGTATGCAGTCTTCCGTCACATACCGGTGCCGGCATAACAGGTCCTGTTGGCATAGGAGCCGGTGGCGGTGTCGGTCTGGGGACAGGTGCAGGTGTTGGTACTGGAGTCGGTCTGGGAGCCGGTGTTGGTGTTGGCATTGGAGTCGGTGCTGGTGTTGGAGCCGGTGCTGGAGTTGGTCTGGGAGCTGGCGCCGGTGTCGGCATTGGAGCCGGTGTTGGTGTTGGCATTGGAGCCGGTGGCGGTGTCGGTCTGGGGACAGGTGCAGGTGTTGGTACTGGAGTTGGTGCTGGAGTTGGTCTGGGAGCTGGCGCAGGTGTCGGCATTGGGGCCGGTGCTGGAGTTGGTCTGGGAGCTGGCGCTGGTGTCGGCATTGGAGCCGGTGCTGGGGTTGGCATTGGAGCCGGTGCTGGTTTCGGCGCTGGTTTTGTTGGTGGGCATTCTGTCATGAGACCGGGTATACAGATTTTCTGACCGACTCTTAAATTATAGGGGTTAAGTATTCTGTTGGCCTCCATAAGCATTGATACGGAAACGCCATATTTCTGAGATATGGAATAAAGAGTATCACCGGTTCTTACTGTGTATACCTCAACACATACATACTCGGTTGGGAGGCTAGGAGTCTTAGGAAAGCTAGGGCTCATACAATTATTGTGAACCATAATTTATCAATCACCTCTCGATCAAAATTTACTATCATATTATTTAAAATAAGCTTAAATTGTGATAAAATAATGAAATTAGGGACTACCAGTAGTTACCTTGTTTCACAATTTTAAGAAAGGAGCACTTCATTGAATAAAATCAACTTAGATACTCTCTTGCTATATGATAATATCAGGCAGAACGAGATTGTAATGACTGCTGTTAAAATATTGAACGAAATGGCTGAAAAAGAAGAAATATCCCATCTGGAGCCGGAATATTATGCGATACAAAGAGAGCTTCTGGCGTGCACTGATGGAAAAGAAGCCAAAGGTACTTACTGGGAGAACTATGTATGCCGGCTCATAGCCGAAAGTGAAAACCAATTCAGTCTGCTTGGAGAAAAGGGCGGTTTCGATACGAATATATTCAGGATTGCCTCCAGAGAAGTCAGCGTGCTTAAGTTGCTTTTTGCGTTTGATTGGGAAAGAATCTCAGGTCTTTTTCACGATCGTGAAACTTGCATCTGTCTGATGGATCGGTCTGAAATACCTGAAGAATTTCAGGAAAAACGTGAGAAAATCAGATTAGCTATGGAATCGGATGACGACCAGGAATCCATAGAGCTGCTTTTTGAACATTATCATGATAACGCCTGTGGCATTTATCAGGAATACGATGCCTTTGTCTGGGACGGCAGATTGATCGGAGTCAGGAATTACGACAAAATTTCCTTTGAGCAATTGGTTGGCTATGAAAAACAGAAGGAAGCGCTTATTGAGAATACGGAGGTCTTCTTAAACGGATACCGGACCAACAACGTGCTGCTTTATGGGGACAGAGGCACCGGAAAATCATCCTGTGTGAAGGCTTTATTGAATAAATTTAAAGACAGGAGACTGAAAATTATCTCCTTGAATAAAAATGATGTGAATCATCTCTATCAGATTATTGAATCGATAGCCAACAGAGGATGCAAGTTTATCATCTATATCGATGATCTGTCTTTTGAAGACACGGAAACAGGGTATAAATATTTCAAATCCATCATCGACGGCGGAATAGAAGCACAACCGACCAATGCGGTGCTGTATGTCACCTCTAATCGAAAAAATATTATCAGAGAAACCTGGCGGGATCGAGGAGATCTAAGTGCTGAAAATGAAGTGCATAGAAATGATGCACTTCAGGAAAAATTATCTCTGGCGGATCGCTTTGGGCTGACCATTACTTTCAGTGCACCGGATAAGCTTTCCTATCTGGAAATTGTCAAAAGCATAGCTTGTCAGGAAGGCCTTGATTACGATGAAGATTTGCTGAAAGAGGAAGCCCTGCGATGGGAGCTGAGGCAGCACGGCAGATCCGGAAGATCTGCCAGACAGTTCATTTATCATATGCAGGCAAAAACATTGAAACAGGAACCTTACAAAAGGCGGGGGGAATAAACCTATATCTGTAACAAAGTAAGGAAACTTGGAAAGGAAGAAAAAGATTGAGACTATTTTTTAATAACCCTATGGCGATCCTTTTAATCTTATTGCTGGCATCCCAATCTTTATTCAATGGCGAATTCAGTAATCCAATGGATTGGTTGATGAATAAATTAATCCTGCTGCCCGGAATATTAATCGGACTTTCCTTTCATGAATTTGCTCATGCAAAGGTTGCCAACATGCTGGGGGATGATACCCCCAGACTACAGGGCCGCGTTACCATTAACCCTGCTGCCCACATTGACCCTATGGGGATCATTGCTTTACTTTTTATCGGTTTCGGATGGGGCAAACCGGTGCAGGTGAATCCCATGAACTTTAAGAATATGAGAAGAGACGGCCTTTTGGTAGATCTGGCGGGAGTGACGTTAAATTTTATTCTTGCCGTTCTCTTTGCCGGGATACTGTGGCTTCTGGCTGCATTTCAGGGAGAGTTTCTTTATACGTATATGGGAGATGTGGTGGCGCAGATTATCCTATCCATCATATCTATCAATATCGTATTGATGGTTTTTAACCTCCTGCCCATACCGCCATTGGACGGTTTTGGTATCGTAACGGAAATCTTTGACCTCAGAAAGAAAGAGATCTACTATCGAATTTATGATAAAGGCTTTCTTATTTTGATGATCCTCATTTTGTTCAATATTACAGGCAGGGTATTGACGCCGCTGGTTGGAATCGTTTTTGATTTCGTCATGGGAATCTTCTTTTAAATAGCTTAGCTGCCTTTACAGGAATGCAGAAATAAGAAGAAAACAATGATTAGCACTCTATTGGTTAGAGTGCTAAATTTTTTGTTTATAATCCGAAACAAGTGGTATATAATAACAGTAAAAGAGATAAAAAAAGGGGGGTTACCTATGAATTTTGATAAATTTACACAAAATGCTCAGGCGGCAGTCATTGACTGTCAGAATATTGCGGTTCAGGAAGGGCATCAGCAATTGGATGGAGAGCATTTGCATCTTTCTCTTATGATGCAGCAGGATGGATTGATTCCAAAGCTCCTTAGCTTTATGGGAATCAATACGGGCGAAATCATAGGAGAGTTGGAAGTAGAAATGGAAAAGCTGCCGAAAGTCCAGGGAGGAAATGACAATATGTACTCTTCCAGACGGCTGAACCAGATTCTGATCAATGCAGAGAAGATTGCAGCAGACTTTAAGGATGAGTACGTCAGCGTCGAGCATTTATATCTGGCACTTCTGGATGAAAAGAATACGCCTTCGAGCAGAATCTTTAAAAAACATGGCGTTACCAAGGATGGCTTTCTTCAGGCGCTTACCAAAGTCAGGGGTAACCAGAGAGTGACCAGCCAAAATCCGGAGGATAATTACGATGCCCTGAACAAATATGGCAGAGATCTTGTCCAGTTAGCCAGAGAAGGGAAGCTGGATCCGGTCATCGGAAGAGACTCAGAAATCAGGCACACCATTCAGATCCTTTCCAGGAGAACAAAGAACAATCCTGTTCTGATCGGAGAGCCTGGTGTCGGAAAGACTGCCGTAGTAGAAGGTCTCGCCCAGAGAATTTTAAACGGAGACGTTCCGGAAGGTTTAAAGGATAAAACCATCTATGCTCTTGATATGGGTGCGCTCATTGCCGGTGCAAAATTCCGCGGTGAATTTGAAGAAAGACTGAAGGCAGTATTGAATGAAATTGAAAAATCTGATGGAAGAATCATTCTATTTATTGATGAAATCCATAATATAGTAGGGGCAGGAAGAGCAGAGGGCTCTATGGATGCAGGAAATTTGCTGAAACCGAAACTTGCCAGAGGAGAGCTGCATTGCATCGGAGCCACTACATTGGATGAATACCGAAAGAATATTGAAAAGGATGCCGCTCTGGAAAGAAGGTTCCAGAAAATTTTGGTGGATCAGCCCACTGTAGAAGATACCATTTCCATTTTAAGAGGGCTGAAAGAAAGATTTGAAATTCATCATGGGGTCAGAATCACAGATAATGCGCTGATTGCCTGCGCCACTCTGTCCGACCGGTATATCAGTGATCGTTTCCTGCCGGATAAAGCCATCGACTTAATGGATGAGGCTGCCTCCAAGATCCGTACGGAGATTGACAGCTTGCCTGCAGATCTGGATGAAAGTGCAAGAAAAATCATGCAGCTGGAAATCGAAAAGCAGGCTTTAGGCAAGGAATCCGACAATGCATCCAAAGCAAGAATGGATCATATCGACAAGGAACTGTCGGAACTAAAGGAAGCCAACTTCGCAATGAGAGCCCAATGGGAAAATGAAAAGAAATCTATCACGGAGTTAAAAGCTACCAAGCAGCAAATTGAAGAAGTAAAGCTTCAAATTGAAGACGCCGAAAGAAAATATGACCTGGAAAAGCTTGCCCAGTTGAAATATGGTACCTTACCTGAACTGGAGAAAAAGCTGGAGGAACTAAAAGAAGTTCAGGAAGAGGCCAAAGAAAAAAGATTGCTGAAAGAAGAAGTCACGGAAGAAGAAATTGCCGAAGTGGTTTCCAAATGGACGGGAATTCCGGTGAGCCGGCTGGTGGAAGCGGAAAAAGAAAAACTGCTTCGGCTGGGTGAGGTGCTCCATCAAAGGGTCATTGGCCAGGATAACGCCGTATCGGCAGTTTCTGAGGCTGTATTGAGAGCGAGAGCCGGTCTGAAGGATATCAATCGTCCTATCGGATCTTTCATCTTCCTGGGTCCTACCGGTGTGGGAAAAACAGAATTGGCAAAGGCTTTGTCCGAGGCTCTGTTTGATACTGAAAAAAATATGATTCGTATCGATATGTCCGAATATATGGAAAAACATGCAGTTTCCAGATTGGTAGGAGCTCCTCCGGGATATGTGGGCTATGACGAAGGCGGTCAGCTTACCGAGGCTGTCAGACGAAGACCTTACAGCGTTATACTCTTTGATGAAATAGAGAAAGCGCATCCGGATGTATTCAATATTCTGCTGCAGCTTTTGGATGACGGCAGGCTGACGGATAATCAGGGGAGAACTGTAGATTTTAAAAATACTATCGTCATTATGACCTCCAATATAGGAAGCCCATACCTCATTGAAAACATCAGCAAGGACGGGACCATTACCGAAGAGGTGAAGGAGAGGGTAGAGGCTGAGATGAAGCGTCATTTCAGACCTGAATTTTTAAACAGAATCGATGACGTTGTTGTATTCTCGCCGTTAACAGAGGAACAAATCATGAAGATCATCGATCTATCCTTGATCCATATCCAGCAGAAATTGAAAGAACGTGAAATTACCATTACACTGACAGATTCAACAAAAAGATTTATTGCCGAGGAGGCCTACTCGCCTGTATATGGCGCCAGACCTGTGAAACGATATCTTCAGAAGCATATAGAAACCGAAATCGCCTCAAAGATCATTAGAGGTGAAGTTAAGGATGGCGATAATATCACCATCGACATCAAGAATGATGGGCTAAGCTTCTAATCTGAATTACAGGCTGGCAGCTAAAATAAAACAAGACAGGAGCACCTGTCTTGTTTTTATGTGTAGTTAATTGTAATCTTTTATGGTTTAGATAATGCCCTGAGCCAGCATAGCTTTAGCAACCTTCTGGAATCCGGCAATGTTAGCACCAGCTACATAATTTCCAGTCATACCAAATTCTTTGGAAGATTCGTCACAAGCTTTGAAGATGCTAGTCATGATGCTATCAAGCTTAGCGTCAACTTCTTCGAATGTCCATTCAAGTCTCTGGCTGTTCTGTGACATTTCAAGAGCGGAAGTAGCAACTCCACCAGCGTTGGCAGCCTTAGCTGGTCCAACAAGAATGCCCTTGGATAAGAAGTACTTAACAGCTTCGTTTGTACAAGGCATGTTAGCGCCTTCACCTACTGCGTAGCATCCGTTAGCAACTAATTTCTTAGCAGATTCTTCGTTGATGTCGTTCTGAGTGGAGCAAGGAAGAGCAATGTCGCACTTAACGTCCCAAACAGATCCGCCGGCAACGTAAGTTGCATTTGGACGAGCTTTTACATATTCACTGATTCTAGCTCTTTGAACTTCTTTAATTTCTTTTACTGTTGCTACGTCGATTCCGTCTTCATCAATTACATAACCGTTGGAGTCAGAAACAACAACAACTTTTGCGCCATAGGACTGAGCTTTCTGGCAAGCATAGATAGCAACATTTCCGGATCCGGAGATAACAACTCTCTGTCCGTCGAAGCTCTTTCCGTTAGCTTTCAGCATTTCTCTTGTGAAGTAGATCAAGCCATAACCTGTAGCTTCTGTTCTAGCTAATGAACCGCCCCAGCCAATACCTTTTCCGGTAAGTACGCCAACGAATTCATTTCTGATTTTTCTATATTGACCATACATGAAGCCGATTTCTCTTCCGCCTACACCGATATCTCCAGCAGGAACGTCAGTGTCAGCACCAATGTACTTGCAAAGCTCTGTCATAAAGCTCTGGCAGAATCTCATTACTTCAGCATCAGACTTTCCTTTAGGATCGAAGTCGGAACCGCCTTTGCCGCCGCCGATTGGAAGAGTTGTTAATGAATTTTTAAAGATTTGTTCAAATCCTAAGAATTTGATAATTCCAAGGTATACGGAAGGATGGAAACGAAGTCCTCCTTTGTAAGGTCCGATTGCACTGTTAAACTGTACTCTGAAACCTCTGTTAACCTGCACTACTCCTTTGTCGTCTACCCAAGGAACACGGAACATGATCTGTCTTTCAGGCTCAAGAAGTCTTTCAACGATACCAGCTTCAACGTATTGAGGATTTTTTTCCAAAACAGGAGCGATAGATTCTAGAACTTCTTCCACAGCCTGGTGGAATTCAACTTCTCCAGGATTTCTTTTCTTAACGTCATCTAAATACTTTTTTACAATACTTGACATTTTTTTTCTCCTCTTTCTTATTTTTATTTTTTAACTGTAATAAAAAGTAAGTTATCTTATGGCTTAACATTATCATATTGTGAAAATACAGTCAATAAAAACAAGCGTAAAAAATGCCGTTTTTGTAAAGTTGTAATATTCTGAAAACGATGAAATTTAAACGTTTGCAGAGTGTAATACTGTATACACAAATGGGGAAATGACCGTTTATTTTGCCGAAAAATAGTTGAAATATTGAAAAAATTTAAAGGTAAAAACTATCGAAAAAGTACCATTTTATTACAGAATGAGTTAAACTCAGCATCAGAGAGTTGTAAAAAAATGGAATACGACCCTCTCTTTGAATCATAGTTTCCTCAGAAAACTTCTTATTTATACAAAAAAATACACCGCAAATGCGGTTGAAATTATACCGACATTCACGATGCACCTTTGAAATACAATACTTATTTAATTTCTTTCTATTATAGAATATATCAAAAAAATTTATTAAAAATTAGTCTTCTACGATTCTCAGCGGTGTAGCGGGGTCATAGACGGAGTTTATTTTACTCGCATAGGAGTCTTTTTCTTCGATATCCCGATCCGTTACGTAATGAACATCCAAAAGTCCGTCGGATTGATATCCGGTTTTCAGGAAGTTGATTTCCGATAAAGCCATACTCCATCCGGAGAGCCAGGTATCCAGCTCCTCTTTTTGCTTCTGGGTTCCGTTAAAATGAATGAGCAGATCGATATCGCTGTTCAGCCTTGCCGTACAGTTACAGGTGCTTCCGAACAGATAGATTCCTTTTACGCCGAAGCTCTTGCAATCCATTTTCGCCGCAATTTTTTCAGCCATGTAATGTCTCCATTTCCAGCCTTGCCCCTCATCCTGCTCCGTTTTATCCTCAGGTTCTTCAATAAAAGAGGAGGGTCGCTGCCCCGGCTTAGGGGAATGATCCAAATAGGCCACAGCTCTTTCAAGATCCGCATTCATCAAAATGTTCAATTCTTTTCGATAGTAATTCTCGCCGATATTGATCACCTTTATGACGTCATCGAGATCCGCATAGGCAGGGAGAATTTTTTCAAGTGCGTTTGTATTCTGCGTAAAAAAGCTTTTCTGAAACTGTATTCCGCTATTTTCCGGATATAAGGGGAGGTATTTGATATCAGCCTCAACCAGATCCTGAAAGAAATGGGTTCCAAAGGAAAGCTCCGGCTGATGTTTTGATTTCTTTTGCGAAATCTCTATCAGCATGGCAGCATTGCTGATATCGGAATAGGTGACCTTGACTCCCAACTTGATGTCACCGCGGCTTCCCCATCGGCCGGGACCCATCAAAATAAAGCTTCTTCGATAGAGGATTCTGTTCAGTTCCCCAATGGCGTTTCCAACTCGGACGAGATCCTCATGGCGTTCCAGATTGCCGTAGGCCTCCGGATCTACATAGACCACCGTTTTGATTCCGGTGACTTTGCCGTTGGAAATATATTTATCGGCGGTAAAGATGGTGCTTTGCGGCGATATATTCGTCGGAATGGGAACGGGGAAGCTGCCCCTGCTTTTACTTTGGGGTCTGCACTGCAGCAGATAAAAGGTTTCACCATCACTGGCAAACTCGATATCAACCGGATAGCCCAGCTTTTCCTTCAATAAGGAAAGAATGGTCTGCATCTGTGAAATCATGCCCGTTCTGCTGATCAATCCGTCAAAAGTAACAATAAACTGATCATTTCTATAATCCACATCAAAAGTGTTGAGTTCCGATACGAAATCTTCCTTTAAAATGGATGCCGCATGATTCAGGAAGGGAATCTCCCTTCCGTATTCTCTGATCATTTCAGAGATCGGAACCGATACAAAGCGGTTGGTTTCCACATCAATGACGTCCATCATCTGAGGAGAATATCTTCGAATTTCCTGTGGCACCTGATTTACCCGAAGCTTTGGCTGACCCGGAGAGATCAGCACGGGAAAATCATCTCCCACGCGGTCAACTGCTCGGGTTCCCAAACCCATCACCATACGCAGCAGGCCATCCTCTCTGTTGATTCTGGGAGACCATCTGAATTCGTTGTTGCTGAAGGCAACTCCCGCATATAAAGGGAAATAATAGGGTCCGATCCGTCTTCCCACAACTTCCTGTATCATAATACCCATCTGCTCCGCGCAATCCAGCAAATTCCGCTCCCTACGGTATTGTATGGAGTCGGGGCTGAACATAGATGCGTAGATTTCCAAAATTCCGTCCACAAGACTTTGAAGACGTTCCTCTTTTGTACCGGTATTTGTCAGGAACAGGCTTTTATATTTCCCAGAAAAAGAGGAATTCTTCTGATCCTCCAGCAAGCTGGAGGAACGTATAATTAAAGGTTTATCCGTACATTGATCCAGAATTTGGCTCAATTCTGTCATAACGTAGGGAGACAAACGGGAATTTTTAATGGACTGAACAATTTTGGGGTAGCTGATCCTCACTTCAAAAATATCCCGGTATTTATGTTCGTTCAGCTCATCCAGATGGTTGTCGTGGAGGAGATTTTCCAGTTCGTCAGCGGAAATAAACCAAGTTTTTAACATTTTAATATTTTTAAAATCCGGATCTTGTCCCAGACAAGCCTGTACAATTTTATTTGCAAGAAAGAATCCTGCTGCTTTTCCGCCGACTCTTCCGGAACTTTTCGGTGAACAGATCAGGGTACTCAGCAATTGGGAAAAGTCTTCCGTAGACAAATATCTTCTGGCATTCTCCATCAGTCTGGGCTCGTCGGTAAGAAATCTCCTCATCAATTCCACAATAAGCCATCTCTTCGTTGTTCTGCTGGAATTTTCACTGGTACTCATGGCTTTCCCGTATTGCAGCAGCGCATGGGAGATATCCTTGACATCGGAATCCTTTTTTCCAACCAGTTTAATTAACTCATAGGTTTTTCCCTGATAGATCCACAGACTGATCTCATCAAAAATCTGCGTATCGTCAAGGCAGGATTTGGCGGCACGGAATATGCCTTTGCTCAGACGGATGACATCGACGGCAGGAAGGCTGCCGTGAGGGAAGTTGATTTCTCCCAGATAATCCTGTTTGACCCAGTCCATTTCATTCAATATGTCCTGAACCACATTCGGATGATCCTTTGCAAGAAGAGCAAGCATCTTCTCGCAAACGTGGAGCAGCATGGTGTGATCGGTTCGCTGAAGAAGGTTGATGATCGCCTTCCAGTTGCTTCTGGTAGCACTCTGGCTCTGAATTTCCTGCTGATGTACAAATTGAGCGATTTTATTGGCTACGGCTTTTAGAAGTTTTTCTTCCTGCACCAGGAAGGCGGTTTCTTCCTCGTTCTTTTCATAAGCTGCTTTTATGTATCCCCGAACCTTTTGGTTAACAACGATGGCCGATTGGATTTCATTTCCGTTGGATATGACCGGTTTGGCGGAATAAATCTCGTCATCAAAAAATATGGTCACGATGCAGTCATTCACATTGCAAAACCCTGAGGGCAGAACCTTGGAAACTTCCATTAAAATATCCGAGAGTGAGCTGTTGGTCAGAGCATCATCAACTAAATACAGGCATTCTAATTCTTTAGCCCGTTCTTTTAAAAAGGTTACTGAAAAATTTTGTGTATCGTCTATCATATGAGATCCTCCTGGAAATACAGTTAGACTATACCCAAAAGGATATAGTCTAAAAAGTGGCGGTCAGTCTATCTTTTACACCCAACCCCGAAGCTTTACCGCTTCGGCCACGCGATTAATTGCAATGATGTATGCGGCATCCCGCATATATAAATCTTTTTCTTTTGCCAGACGATAGACAGCCTGGAATGCTGAGGTCATTTTTTCATCAAGCTTCTCCAGAACTTCCTCTTTAGGCCAGAAATAATTGGAGTTGCATTGAACCTGTTCAAAGTAGCTGCAGGTAACTCCTCCTGCATTGGCCAGGAAATCGGGAACGAGAAAAATAGAACGTTTCTTGATCAATTCATCGCATTCCGGTGCGGTAGGACCGTTTGCACCTTCACAGATAACCTTTACATTTTTGCTGACTTTTTCAAATGTATCCGTTGTGATCTGGTTTTCAAGAGCACATGGAAGGAGAATATCCACATCCTGTGCGATCCATTCGCCGCCGTCCAGTAATTCACAGCCTAGTTCAACTGCTTTTTCCTTATTAATGGTACCGAAAGAATCCTTGATAGCAACCATCTTATCTATATCCAGTCCGTCTTTTTTTCGGAAAGTATAGGACTTTTGATCATGATTATCCCAGCTGGAGATGGCCACGATTTTGCCTCCCATGCTGGTATAAAGCCTGGATGCGTATTCCGCAACGTTGCCAAAGCCCTGAAGGCTGGCAGTGGTAGAGGAAACAGGAATATCCAGAGCCTTTAACGCTTCTCTCAGCGAGTAAATCACCCCATAGCCAGTTGCTTCCGTTCTGCCTAAAGATCCGCCGGAGCCAACCGGTTTTCCTGTAATCGTTCCGGGGTAGTGCCCCCCGAAAATAGTCTCGTATTCATCCAGCATCCATAACATATGCTGGCCGTTGGTCATGACATCAGGAGCCGGAACGTCAATTACCGGGCCGATGTTTTTTGCGATTTGTCTCACATATCCCCGACAGAGCCTTTCCTGTTCTCCTTTGGAAAGGTTATGAGGATCACAAATAATTCCGCCCTTGGCGCCACCCAGTGGAATATCTACCACAGAACATTTCCAGGTCATCCACATGGAAAGGGCTCTTATGGTATCCACTGTTTCCAGAGGGTGGAAACGGATCCCGCCCTTTGCCGGGCCTCGTGCAGCATTGTGCTGGATTCTGTAACCATGAAATATCTTAGTTGAGCCGTCATCCATTTTTACGGGAATAGTAAAATGAAATTCACGGCTTGGCTGACGTAACAGTTCCCTTACGGAAGGATCAAGATCAAGCACATCCGCTATTTGATCAAATTGTGATTGCGCTGCTGCGTAAGGATTGTAGCCTTGCTGATTCATAGAAAAAACCTCCTAATCGTTTCCTCACATAGTTTGGGGAAATAGCCGGTACCGGACAACTGATTTTTAGTTGCTCAGTACGCCATAAATTATGCAGCATAATTTGTTATGCACATAATATTCTATTGAAAAATACTTGTCAATACGAAACAATTTAGAGAGAATATTGCGCCAATTCAACGGTTGTAATTAAATGTAAGCCGGCAAATAATCTATCCTTGATGTGTATAAATAGTTCCCATACCCTTCTGATAATATACGTAGAAAGGGCTTGAATTTAGCATGAGCAAGGATTTTATCATAAGATTCTGAAAGATCTTCGGCTGACTATTCATTTACATTTACTGTAAGATTTATAAAAAAACAATGAAAAAAAATTTTTAATATACACTATAAACCTTTCAAAACAAATGATTGTAGGTAGTTTCAATTCAGCAACAATTTGTGTTTCAATAATGCAACGGAAAAAAACATGTGGTATCTTGAGCAAATCAACATTAATATATGAATATTAAAAATATTTTGAAAAAAATATGGCAAACAGTTGCATTTTTGAAACTCTTTTTTACTGAATCATGATATCGGCTGCTATAAAATGAGTGAAAATCAAGGATTACAGACATACTGCGGATTGGCATGGTAATTGCTCTAGTAAGAAAGAAAGTAAGTAAGAATAACGAACCTATAGAAAGAAGGGATATCAGAACATGGAAGCTACTGTAAATTATGGACTCATAACTTTATTACCACCAATTATCGTGATCGCATTTGCATTAATTACGAGAAAAACCTTTGAAGCATTGATCATCGGCGCTGTGGCAGGCTATATCATAGCATACGGAACCGGTTTTTTCGGCCCTTTTTTAGATGCTTTGCAAGGGGTGGTTGCCGATGATATCTGGATGTTCATCACCTTGGGACTTTTCGGAAGCTTTGTTGCTTTGCTGAAAAAGTCTAATGGAACTTACGGATTTGCCAATCTTGTACAAAAATTTTCAAACACAAGAAAAAAATCTTTAGTTATTTCCTGGATCCTTGGGATTTTAATTTTTATGGATGATTACTTGAATATTCTTACCATATCTTCCTCTATGAGAGATTTGTGTGACCGGCAAAAAACGCCGAGAGAAATGCTGGCTTACGTAATAGATTCCACAGGTGCGCCTGTTTGTGTACTGATTCCGATTTCCACCTGGGCGATCTTTTATGGAGGAGTTATCGGGGAACAGGCCGGAATGGATGCCTACGGTTCCGGGATGGACATCTACATACAATCAATACCGTTCCTTTTCTACGGCTGGGTCGCCATTATCGTAGTCCCACTTGTGATCCTTGGAGTCATTCCTTTGATGTTCGGTATGAAAAAAGCCTATCATAGAGTGGATACGACGGGGAGAGTTTATTCCGAGGCCAGTGACAGATACAACAAAGTGGCTGCATCTCCGGCAGCAGAAGAGGCAAGCGGAAAAGCAAATATCTGGAACTTTATACTTCCTTTGGTGGTAATCGTTGCCGTTACCATTTATACAGGCGATATGCTGATCGGTCTCATTGCAGCCATAGTTCTCGCACTCATTCTTTATTTGCCGGCAAAAGTAATGACCTTTACTGAATTTTCCGAGGAGTTGGCAGCGGGCTTTGCTTCAATGATCCCCATGCTGTTTATCTTGGCCGGCGCTTTTGTCATTAAGGCTTCCATGGATGAAATCGGACTTCCTCAATACGTAATCAATGGAGTCCTGCCGTATATGAATGCACAGCTGTTTCCTGCCATTACTTTAATCGTAGTAGCTTGTCTATCCTTTGTTACCGGAAGCAATTGGGGAATTCCTGCGCTTACCGTACCGATTCTCATACCCCTTGCCCTTGCAGGCGGCGCCAATCCTATTCTTGTATTCGCAGCCATTGTTTCGGGAGGAACCTTTGGAAGCCATGCCTGCTTCTATTCGGATGCTACCGTATTAACTTCCCAGTCCTGCGGAATTGAGAATTTGGAACACGCTTTTACACAAATACCCTATGCGCTCATATCAGCAGCATTGTCACTGATACTCTTCGTAGTATTTGGCTACGTAATATAATCATGATAGGAGGATTTCAAAATGAAAGTAGTCGTATTGGGAGCAGGATTGCAGGGAATCGCAACTGCTTTGGATTTAGCCTGGAATGAAAACATGAAGGAGATTCTGCTGGCGGATCTTAATTTGGAAAGAGCGGAATACGTTGCCGCCTTATGTAACAGGAAATATGGACATAAGGTAAAGGCAGTAAGCTGTGATGTTTCTGATTTTGCCGCTTTGGTCGAGTTGATTCGGGGTTATGATCTTGTAATCAATGAGGTAAATTATTATTTCAACTGCCATATCATGGATGCCTGTCTTGAAGCCGGCGTAAATTATGTGGATATCGGAGGGCTTTATGTAGAGACCATTAAGCAGATGAAATACAAAGACCGATTTGAAAAAGCAGGCCTGCTTGCCATTATCGGAATCGGAGGGACTCCCGGTGTTACCAACGTCTGTGCAAGATGGGCTGCCGACCGTCTGGATACGGTAGAGGAAATCAATATCAGCTGCGGCTGTGATGATTGGTCCAAATCAAAGAAAACCTTTGAAGTAACCTATGCCATTGAAACCATTATGGATGAGTTTTATATGAAGCCTATTCAGTACATAGACGGAAAGTATAAAGAGGTAGAGCCCAGGAGCGGGGGCGAGATCATCCAATATGCGAAACCAATCGGA
This sequence comes from Sinanaerobacter chloroacetimidivorans, assembly GCF_018128545.1. Classification (GTDB taxonomy): domain Bacteria; phylum Bacillota; class Clostridia; order Peptostreptococcales; family Anaerovoracaceae; genus Sinanaerobacter; species Sinanaerobacter chloroacetimidivorans. The sequence continues at coordinate 76,949 of NZ_JAGSND010000009.1, forward strand.
GACCAGTACTCCTATTTCATCATGCATTCAGAAATAGGGTCTCTTCCGGAGGTATACAAGAATAAAGGAATCAAAAATTGCACCTTCCGTATCGGTTTCCCGGAAGCCATTAAAGAAAAACTAGAATTTCTCCATGGACTTGGATTCAGCAGGAAAGATTTCATTCCGGTAGGTGACTGCAAAATAAAACCTGTCAATGTATTAAAGAGACTGATGGATCTGCAGCCTGATGATCCCGAAGCCACGATCAACGACTGTGATATTATTAAGACCGTTGTTACCGGAACAAAGGACGGAAGAAAGCTGGAATATGAACTGGAAGCAATCTGCCGTCCGGTAGAGGAGTGGCCTGAATTGCTGGGCGCACAGGTATATATCGGCGGTGCCCCGGCATGGGCGGCTGAAATGATCCGAAAAGGACAAATCAAAGGGCCCGGTGCATTCGCTCCGGAAGAATGCATTCCGCCGGAAGAGTTTTTTGCTGAAGCGGCAAAACGTGAAATTTATATAAAAGCAACTCAAAGGACATACCTTGGAACAGAGAATTGGGAAGCTGCCAGGAAAAAGGAACTGATCGAGCAGGGCAGATAATCATTGGGAGGAGAGCTTATGAAAATCGTAATTTTAGGGGCCGGAATACAGGGAGGCATCGTTGCTTCTGATTTGTGTGATGCAGAATTGAGCCCGGGGCAAAGGGATCTTACTATTTGTGACTATCAAGCTCATAAAGCAAAAAACATCGGAGAGAAATTGGGAATCCAAGCCAGGCAATGTGATGCTGCGAATCATGAACAATTGGTCGACATCATTCGAGGCGCGGATATCGTGGTCAATTGCGTTCAGTATCATTGGAATGTCGGCATCATGAAAGCCTGCCTGGAGACAAGGTCTCATTATATTGATCTTGGCGGACTTTTCCATGTTACCAGAAAACAATTTGAACTTCATGATGATTTCCTCCAGGCAGGTTTGCTTGCGGTTTTAGGGATGGGCAGCACTCCGGGCACTATGAATGTTATGGCAGGATATGCGGCAGGCCTTCTGGATACGGTAAGGGAAGCCCATGCCATCTGTGCCTGCGGAGATTTTACGAAAACCAATGCGGTAATCGGGATTCCCTATTCTCTGCAAACCGTTATGGAAGAACACACGCTGGATCCCTGGATACTGAGAAATGGGGAACTGGTTTCTGTACCGGCAGGAAGCGGGAAAGAGATGATCCATTTTTCAGAACCTATCGGACTGGCAGAAGCCGGGTATTGCATCCATTCTGAGCCGGCACAGTTTTATCGTTCGTTCAAAGAAAAAGGTATCAAAGAAGCAAGCTTTAAATTATCCCTGCCGGCATCTTTTGAAGAGAAAATCAAATTTCTTTCGGAAATTGGCTTCGGCAGTGAGGAAACAATACGGGTAGACGGTAATGAAATAAACCCTCTGAGGACCATGATTGCTGTGATCAATCGATACCTTGAACGGTATGATGATTCAGGGGACGGAGCCCTGAACGATTGCGATGTTCTCCGCATGGTAGTACAAGGCAAAAAAGATCAGATGGAAAAAGAAATCGTTGTGGAATCCGTGATCCGGACAAGTGAGAAATGGGGATTCATGGCAGGAGCATTGGATACCGGCGTGCCCCCTTCCATAGTGGCGCAGATGATTGAAAAAGGGCAAATAACAGCAAGGGGAGTTTGCTCCCCTGAACAGTGTGTTCCTCCTATTCCCTATTTTAAAGAACTGGAAAAAAGAGAGATGCCTGTTTATGTTCTGGAAAAAAGCCCGCTTTCCAGTGATGATTTTTCCTGCTTAAACCGTGTAGTTTCAAAACCGAAATAAGGATTGGGTTTCCTGAATTGTTTCTTGTTACAAAGTCCTGATTATGTGATTATAAGAGGAATATTCCTTTGGAATACTCCTCTTTTTCTTGTAAAGAATCTCTAAAAAATGCATAATAGAGGTAACTTATTCTCTTCTTAAGATAGGGGTGAAGCTATTGGTCAACTTTAACGGATTGTTTCAAAATCATTATGAAGAATTGTCCGAAATTTTAAACTGTATCAAGGTAGGTATTTACATTACCGATGGTAAAGGAAATACGATCCTGCTGAACGATGAATCTTGTAAAACAGGAGGTTTGACAAGAGATGAAGTGGTGGGAAAAAACATGCGGGAGCTGGAAGAGATGGGGTTTATCAAGGAATCCTGTGTTCTTCGAACGTTGAACAGCGGTGCGGAAGAAAATATGATCCAAAACTTAGGTGATGGGGGAGAGATCTTTGTTACTGGTGTACCTTGCTGCCGGAATCATAAAATAGAATATGTGGTCTGCACGGAAAGAGACATCACTGAAATGTCTATTTTAAAGGATCTGCTGAAAGAAAAGGAAGAACGAGAGGAAAAGTATGAAAAAGAAATATTATATCTAAGAAATAAAAGCCTGGAAATGAGCGGAAATATCATAACCGAGGATCAAAAAATGAAGTACATCGTAGAGAATGCCTTAAGAGCCGCAAGGCATGATACTACGATTCTGCTGACAGGGGAATCCGGCACCGGAAAAGAGGTTTTCGCAAATTTGATCTATAAAAACAGCAGCAGAGTCGGGAAACCATTTATTAAGATCAATTGTGCCGCCATTCCGGAAAATCTATTGGAATCTGAATTCTTCGGCTATGACAAGGGGGCTTTTACAGGGGCCGACAAAGATGGGAAAATGGGAATTTTTGAATTGGCTGACGGCGGAACGCTGTTTCTGGATGAAATCGGTGAGCTGCCTACCCATCTTCAATCAAAGCTGCTGCGCTGCTTACAGGAAAAGGAAATCATGCGAATCGGCGGTCAAAAATCCATACCGGTGGACGTAAGAATTATTGCTGCGACCAATGCCAATTTAAAAAATGCCATTGAAAAGGGAACCTTCCGGGAGGACCTTTATTACCGTCTGAACATCTTACCCATAGAACTGATTCCGCTGCGTGAGAGAAAAGGCGATATTGAAAAGCTGACCTATCATTTTATGGACAAATATACGAAAAAATATATTGTTGAAAAAAAAATTACTAATGAAGCGATTCAAGCTTTAAAAAAATATCACTGGCCGGGAAATGTAAGGGAGCTTGAAAATGTAATTGAAAGAATCATTATTTCCTTTGATGGTATTGAAATTACTAAATTTCAGGTCAACAGGCTGCTTTACGGAGACAGTGACAATCCGAAGAAGATAAAAATCTTGGAAGGAGCTACCTATAAGCAGCTGATGGAAGAATATGAACGGCAGATCCTGAAGGAAATGATGAAAAAATATAAAAAAGCTTCTCTGATATCTAAGAAATTGGATATCAACAAATCCACGCTGTCGAGAAGACTGGCCAAATACAATATAAGAGATGAAGAAGAGGTTTCGAAATTGAAACAAATATAGTTTCAATTTTAAAATCTGAAGAAATAGATAACCTCAAGAAAAATCAAGACTTTAAAGGCAAACTGTTCCTCATAATTTTCTATATAATAGGTCTTTCATAAGAGTTTTATCGATCGCTAGTTTCAAAATTGAAATTTTGCCAATATCACAATAAGAAAAGTATGGAAGCCTGCGTTATCACTGTTGATAATGCAGGCTTTTCTTTACTTTTTTAGGTTGGCAAAATATTTGCAATAAAAAATTATGATGCGCTGATAGATTTTTCCGAAAAACAAAAAATGAAAAAGGAGAGACGGATATGAATAAGATCAAAGTTTTAATTATGGGAGCCGGAGGACAGGGGGGACCATGCGCTTCTATCTTATCGAGGTTTGAAAACATTGAACAGATAAGACTGGTTGATATTGATGAAAAGACAGCTGAAAAGGCAGCATCACACATAGGCAGTACGAAGATTACCACCGGAAAGGTGAATGCTACCGATTCCGAGGATGTAGCCAGGGCTGCACAGGGAGTGGATATTGTCGTTGATGTGGTTATGCCCTGGATGGCGACCTATGTGATGAGAGGTGCGCTCAAGGCAGGTGCCAATTATATCAATACGGCCTTTGACACACCGTTTTGGGATGAGCTTTTGACCGGAAAAGAGCTTACGATGGATCAAGAATTTAAAGAGGCGGGACTTACCGCGCTTCTTGGATGCGGTATGGCACCGGGCTTTACCAATGTCATAGCCAAATATTATGGTAACAAACTGGACCGAGTTGAAGAAATCCATATGAGAGTAGGCAAAAAGAAGCTTGCAAAAGAGAAGTATGAGGATCTCATCACACCTTGGAATCCAGGATGGTCGCCGAAACAGGCATTACTTGACTGCTCCAATCCGACCTATGCACTGGAAAAGGGAGAATTCGTCCTATATTCGCCATTCAGCGGCATCGAGGAATGTGAGTTTCCTGAACCTGTTGGTATCTTGCCGGTAACACATCATTCCCATGAGGAAATTTACAGCATGCCAAGAACTTTTCCCGATTTGGTGGAATGCAATTTCAAATATTTTATCATGCCGCCTTCCGCAATGCTATATGCTTTGGGTTTAACTTCCCAGGAAGAGGTTGAGGTCAACGGTGTCAAGGTGAGACCTTTGGATCTTGTGGTTTCCAGAATTCCGAACCCCGGCAACGCCTTTTTTCACGAAAATGCGGAAGCATTGGCAGAGGCGGATAAAACGGCTTTCTTTGAAATGATCATTGAAGTTGCCGGAAAAAAAGACGGAGAAAGGGTAAAATATAAGATTAATTGTCCGAAGATGAATGCACCGGGACCGGAATTGCTGAAGCTTTACGGTACTGCCAGTGTGAATGTAGCGCTTCCGCTGTCCATAGGAGCCGTTCAGATTCTTGAAAAACCCCAGCCTGGCGTGATCTTTGCGGATCAGCTGGATCCCGGCAGATTTCTGGAGCTGATGATGGGTACAGGATATCCTTACAAATGGAAAGAAGAACTGATAAAGATTTAAAAATAGTAGGCCGGGAAACAATTTCCCGGCCTCTGTGTTATAATAAATATTATTGGGTATCGTATATACAAAGTCGTTTGCAGAACGTAAAAATGGCATTGTAAAAGAAAAGAAAAAAATGCATAATGATACATAATAATAATGTAATCGAGGTGGACCATGCAGAAAAAAGTTGTTGTACAGAATCTGTATAAAGAGCTGACAGATCGTCTCACAGACAGACCATTTTTGAAATCAATGAAATTATCAAAGAAAGCCATGCTTGAATTTCTTCAGGCTGATGACTGGAAAGAAAATATCAGTCAAGTGCTTCAGCATGATATCGTTTCCTGCAAGGAAGTTCTGCTTGTCTGTGAGAAAACTTTGAATATGCTTGCCGTACCGCCGAAGACGGGCTGGCTGACTTATATTTATCATTCTATTGCAAGCAGGATGTTCCCGGAAAATCCCGGTACCAAAATAATTCCTGCCTGTGAGCCAGGGCGCCTGTTTTACCTGGAAGTGCTCAGCACCTTCCTGAATTATGAGAAGAGGAATATCTCATTCAGTCCCTTTCTTCATATAGAATTTTTAAAGGAAGAAGAACTGAAAAATGCAGCTGTAGGTACGGAATATCAAAGGCTGATGAGGATCTTCAGAGAAGACTATTTTTATGAATTCATGAGAATCGGCACTGAGATTACCAGACATAAAACGTTGGCTCACATCTCAGGTGTCCATTATATATCTATGCATGTAGCAAAACAGCTTCATCTTGCAGAGGTACCCATTGACCTTGCGTTGGTATCCGGCGCTGCCGTAGGCCATGATATTGGAAAATATGGATGTAAGCCCAGTGAAGCCAAAAGAATTCCGTATCTTCACTATTTCTATACGGACCGCTATTTTAAAAAGAGAAATATGCCGGTTATCGGTCACATCGCAACCAATCATTCTACCTGGGATTTGGAGCTGGAAAATCTGTCTGTTGAGTCCCTGGTATTGATTTATGCCGATTTTCGTGTCAAAAGCAAAAAAGATAAGGAAGGAAAAGAAGTCGTGCACTTCTTTAGCCTGGATGATTCCTTTGACGTAATTCTATCTAAGCTGGATAATGTTGATGAAGCAAAAAAAGATCGGTATATGCGGGTTTATGCCAAACTCAAGGACTTTGAGGACTACATGGAAAACCTTGGGATCAATACGGATTTGACTTCTTTGCAGATGAAGATACCGGACAAAAAGGAAGCATCCTTGCTGCGCGCCCGGGAAGTGGTGCAGACTTTAAAACATCTGGCTATTGAAAATAATATTGCTCTTATGCATAAACTCAACAGTGAGACCGCCTTTGCCAACATTCTGGAAGCTGCCCGAAGTGAAAAAAACTGGAAAAATATCAGAGCTTACATTAATATTTTTGAAGAATATTTTACGTATATGACCCAGAAGCAGAAAATAATGACGTTGAATTTTCTCTATGAATTGCTGATGCACCGTGAAGGCGATATCAGAAGGCAGGCTGCGGATCTTATCGGGAATATCATCGTTCATTACGATGTGGAATATCGGAAAGAAATTCCTGAGGGTGTCACGATGGAGCTGGATGAGGTCACCAGCCTGGACTTATGGAGAAAATATCTGGAAGCCATTATTCTGCCAGATCATAAGGTTACGGACCAGCATAAAAGATGGATCGGATATGCCTTGAAGCTGGTGGTTGGATCTGTATTTGAACGGTGTAAAAAAGAGGACAACTGTCATTATTTAAATGAGTTGTTATCGTATTACGATGATGAGGTGAGGGATGAATCCACTTCCTTTATTCTGCTGGACTCCATGCTTGTTCTGCCGCTGCCCTTATGCGGGCAGGAAGATATTACACGGCTTCTTTCCTTCGTACAACGCCTTGCTGACAAGGATTCACCGGAAGTGCAAATTGCCGTATTGAGATTTCTGCAGTATATTTCGGAGAATCTGGATGATAAATCCTGTTGTATACCGGCAGCAGAAGCAATTCTGAGTAGGATCCGAGATGACAGCTCCGTTGCTATTGCATATTTGAAGTACTCTATCGGGGAGCATCTTAATCTTCGGAATGAGGCGGAAAGAAAAAGAGAAGAATCTCGCTTCTCTGAATCTGAAGTTATCTCGGACATTTTCCTTGAAAATTTAAAGGTTGCGACACCCTGGGTGATCAAATCAGTCAATATTGAACTCCTTTTGGATCAGATTGCCAAAGGCCGGAACACGCAAGTGCTTCATGTGGCTACCCATCTTTCTAATCTGATCAAAGTAAGTTCAACGGTAGCGGTCAGGCATAGTGCCGGTAAAGCCCTGCTTTCTATTGCACCTGGACTTTCCCTGGATCAGATCAACGAGGTAGTGATCGAGTTGACCAAGGGCTTGGAAATCGGAGAATACGAATTTTCAAAATATATTCCGGAATACTTGGGCGTTCTGGCCCTGTATCTGCATCCGAACGAATTGGATGAGTCTATCTATGATTTGAAAAAGCTTTTGGAAAGTAATAATGACAGAGTGTGTTCCGTAACGCTTCATACCCTGGGGGTTTTAATTCAGCATTATCCCGTTTACAGGGAAAGATTTCAGGAAACCTATCAAATCTATGAGGAGCGCAGACAGCAAATTTTGGGCATGATATTAAAAGGGTTTTCCAATTACCACGATGCCATCAGTCAGGAAGCCTTTTTAGTCATCGGAAAGTATATCTTTGGATCCAGGCATCTTACCCTTCACGATAAATATGAAGTGTTTCAACATATTTACAAGAAAATGCTGACTCTTTTTGCAGATCAGAAAGTAACCCAGCTTTCTTTCTATAATCGTGCGGCATCCTTGAACCATATTTACCGTTTCATAGCCGATTACACGTTCCATTTCGGAGAGATAAGCGTGAATGAACCGGAAAAAGTGGCCTTTTTCCCAGGAACCTTTGATCCCTTTGCTTTAAGCCATAAGGGTATCGTAAAGGCTATCAAAGAGCTGGGGTTTGAGGTTTATCTGGCTCTTGATGAATTTTCCTGGTCAAAAAAGACACAGCCGAGAATGATTCGCAGAAAGATCATCAACATGTCGGTGGCCGGGGAAGATGATGTTTATCTGTTCCCGGATGATATTCCTGTAAATATTGCGAATCCCGCAGATTTACGATTATTAAAATCAATTTTTACCAACCGGGAAATTTATATTGTTGTAGGCAGCGATGTGGTTAGGGAAGCCTCCTCTTATTTGTCTGAACCGGAGGAAGACTCGATCCATCATTTTAACCATCTGGTATTTAAACGCGCTTCCCTTGCAGAGGATGGTGATTCCGATCAGGAGGAGCGTTGGAACGACGAGAAAACGGAGGCCTATGGAAATATTACCGGAGAAATTATCGAGCTTTCTCTGCCGGTTTATCTGGAGGACATCAGTTCGACCAGAATCCGGGAGAATATTGATTATAACAGAGATATTTCGAATTTGATCGATCCTCTGGCTCAAAATTATATTTATGACAACAGTTTATATTTACGGGAGCCGCAATATAAACACACCATGGATGGGAATAAAATTTACTTTGAAATTATTAAAAAATTTGATAAATCATTGATTGACGAATTATCGGAAACTTTATTTAAAAATAGACCGAACAAAAATCAAATCAGAGAATATCTTCAGAGGGATAACACCAGTGGAGTCATCCTGAGAGAGGCAGGAAAGAACCATAAGGTGGCGGGGATTGCAACCTTCCATCAGACCGGTATGTCAGAGCTTTACCATGAGTTCGGAAATATTGAAATTGCTTCTTATGTAAGAAGAAAAGCATCGGGCAATCTGGTAGTCCTTTCCGGTATGCTGATCTCTTCCGAAACTTCAGTCAAGAATCCGGAACAGCTGACTCTTGCGGAAACTTTGGCCTATTGTCTGAAGAATGATTTTACCTATGCGATCTATCACGACCGCCTGGGCACCTTGAATGAAAAGGCAGTCCTGCGGCTGAAAAGGCAAGGATTCTTCCGCGTCCGGGGAAGCAGTGATCTCGATCCGATTTTTGCGGTTGATATGAAATCACCCATTACCGTATTTCAGGACATCGAAACCATCATAAAGGAACCCTTCCATCAGTGTGAAAGAGTCAGAAAGGTTGTGGAAGAGTCTCATGAAAGATTTCAATTGGCCCTGACCAAACTGTATCCTGGAAATTTAATTCTTTCCTTTGATGCTGAAGTGATGCATCATCGGATTGCGGAACTCATTACCACGGAAAATCAGGTACCGGCAGAACCCCAAAAGATCAGAATCCTTGGACGATATATGTGCGTGCCTTTCGGTAAAATACTGAGGGGAATGGCAGTTCCCAATACGGTAACCAAATCACTGCACACCGAAAAGATCTTTGAACCTGAAATCGATGGGTTTCAGATCCGGGAATTTCCCTATTATTCACCTTTAGAGAATCAGATTAAAACCATAAAGTCCTTCCGCCGTCCCGTTTTGCTGGTAGATGACCTGCTTCACAAGGGTTACAGGATGAAAGAACTGGATCCTTTATTAAAAAAAGAAGAGGTGGATGTCCATAAAATCATCGTGGGCATATTATCGGGAAGGGGCAAAGACCTTATGACCATTCAGGGGAGAGAGGTGGAATGTGTGTACTTTATCCCCAATCTGCTGGCTTGGTTTGATGAATCCAGCATGTATCCGTTCATCGGCGGAGACGGCATAAGAAGGAAAGAAAATGTTAACACGAGCCTGATCTCTTCTGTGAATTTAATACTGCCATATGCGGCACCAAACTTTTTGGCAGATGCTCCGAAAGCAGCGTTTTATCATTATTCCATGACCTGCCTGGAAAATGCCAAAGCCATATTGTCGGTGCTGGAAGAGGAATATCAATCTATTTTTGAGAGGAACCTTACCTTAAACCGGTTGAGTGAAGCAATTGTATCACCGAGATGTCCGGATAAGGGTGTTTACATGAGCTATGATCAAAATCTTCCTCCTTCCATATACCTGGCTAATGATATCGAGAAGCTGAAACGATTAAGAAATATAATTCTATAGATAATAAAAAGGAAGAACAGGTTTTTTGAAAAGGTTGAATCAGCGGCCTGTTTTTCCATGAAAGAGGTACGGTAATGTATGTTTTAGACGATCTGATAAAGGGTAAATCAGAGGTAGCAAGTAAAGAGCCCTTGTTTGAAATCAATAAGAAAAAAAGAGTCAACCTTTTGGGACTTGGCGATGTGGGAGGCACCCTTCTGACCGGGCTGAAGCTCCTGGGAGGGGATACGATTTCTTCCATAGGGGTCTATAACGGAAATCAAAATGTTGCGAAACGTTATGAATATGAAATGAATCAAACCGCATATCCCTGGGATTATGACCGGCTGCCTGAAATTGAAATCATTGGAAAGGAGCAGCTGTTCGAATGCGACGTCTTTATATTCTGCGCCTCCAAGTCTGTTCCTGCAGTGGGGGATGAGGTATCCGATGTAAGAATGGTTCAGTTTGAGGCCAATCGGAATATTATAAAGGAATATGCCGTAATAGCGAGGAATAAAAAATTCAAAGGCTTATTTGCGGTGGTTTCCGACCCGGTGGATCCTCTTTGCAGGGAAGCGTTTCTGGAAAGCAATAAAAATGAACAGGGAATTTTCGACTGGAATGGCCTGAAAGCGGAACAGATACAAGGCTACGGACTTGGTGTTATGAACAGCAGAGCTGCCTATTATGCGAAAAGAGAGGACCGTTTTACTTCCTTCTTAAAGGAAGGAAGAGCTTTTGGACCTCATGGTCAGGATCTTGTTATAGCCAACAGTATCGAAAATTATGACGATGCCTTATCGAGAGAATTAACAGCACTTGCTGTTAACGCAAATATGAAAACCAGAGAGATTGGATTTAAGCCATACATTGCACCGGCTTTATCATCAGGGGCAATCTCGCTGCTGCTCACCATGAGAGGGGAATGGCATTACAGTTCCAATTCCATTGGAGGGATTTATCTGGGCGCTAAAAATAGGATGACGGAAACCGGAGTTGAAATCGAAAGGATTCCACTGCCTGAGAAGTTATTCAAAAGAATCGAGCATGCCTATCGTAATCTGGAACAAATCAAATGACCTATAGGGAGGTGAATATAGGTGGCTGATATCATACTCATAAGGCCCCATTGCAGAGAAAAGAGCAAGACAAAACGTCTGTCGGCTATTCTTGAATCGAGCCTGGCGGGCTATACTTATGATACCATAACGACCGTCGAGGAATTTGAAGAGCTGAAAAATAAAAAACTGCTGTTCGCAATATCCCTTGGAGAGTCGGGTATCAATCTGGAGCTCTATGGAATTTTAAAGAAGATCCGGCTGGACAGAAGCTGCTTCGAAGGCTCCGTAGGCGGATTTATTGTGGACGGCAACAGCGAGCTGTACACAAAATCTATTGCAAGAGAGCTGGCTTTCAGTGCAAACCTTGCAGGCTGTACCTTTCCGGGAAAGCCGCTGGTTGAAGGGACTCGTTCCTTAAATAATTTTAATGTTGTTGCAAGAAAATTGGATACGGACAATCTCCAGGCTTATATGCATTCGGGGCATGCTTTGGTGGACAGCATTATGAATTTTAATCCTCCAAGACATAAAAAGCCCAAAATACTGGTGCTCCATGCCAGTAATTATCAGAAATCCAACACCATCAATCTTTGGCATATGGTACATGACCATTTGGGGGACTGTGAGGTGACGGAAGTATCTCTTCGTAACGGAGCCGTTGTTGACTGTATCGGCTGTCCCTATAAGACCTGCAAGCACTTCGGAACAACCGGGAACTGTGTTTACGGAGGCGTTATCGTGGAGCAGGTCTACCCGGCTATTATGGATTGTGATGCACTGGTTATGCTCTGTCCGAATTACAATGATGCCATCAGTGCCAATTTGTCAGCTTTTATAAACCGGTTGACGGCACTGCTGCGAATGACAAAGTTTTATGACAAGTACCTTTTCAGCATTATTGTTTCAGGCTACAGCGGAAGCGATATCGTTGCGCAGCAGCTGATCAGCGGCTTGAACATGAATAAAACTTTTATTCTTCCCGGCAGGTTTTCTATGCTGGAAACTGCTAATAATGCCGGAAGCATTTACCATGTGGATGGAATTCAGGATCGTGCCTCAGCTTTTGCAAATAATATTTTAAGTTATATCGGAGAGGTTTAAAGTTGTAGGGCTTTAAGCCTTTTTCTGATGGTATCGCAAGTGTTATCACAAGAAAGGACGTTTCTAAAATGTCAAAAAGGAAAATGTCACGGAAATCGAAGCTCATTTGGATTTTGATTGTAATTGGATTTGCGGCGATGGAATTCCCGGGAATCCTGTTTGTAGGGGATAAGGCGTATCCCTTTCTGTTCGGTATCCCGTTTCTCTACGCTTATATCCTTTTTTGGTGGTTATATCTTTGTGTGGTTATTTTTTATGCTTATAAAAATAATTGGGGACGCTTCCATAACAAAAGCTAGCTTTCCAGCAGCTGATGGTTGAATTTATATCCCACACCACGGATATTGATGATATATTTCGGATTGTTCGGATTAATTTCCAATTTTTTTCGCAGCGTGCTGATGTATACCATGACCGTTCTGGAATCACCTTCCAGATGGTTGGTTTTCCACGTTAATTCAAAAATTTGATCCGCGCTGAAGATTCTCTTTGGATTTTTCATTAATAACTGAAGAATGTCGAATTCTTTTGCGGTGAGGTTCACAGGCTGCCCATCCGCGATCACTTCATGTGTCTGCATGTTTACAATGAGGCCTTCCAATTCGTAGCGGTCCTCATCAATCGTTTGCTCATTTTGTGAGACGGACTTCTGCCTTCGTAAATGAGCTTTGATTCTGGCGATCAGCTCACCGGGAAGAAATGGCTTTGTCATATAATCGTCACCACCTACGGACAATGCGACGATCTTATCGATTTCTTCCGATTTGCAGCTGAGAAATAAAATTGGGGAGTTATTTGTCTTTCTGATTTCCAGGCACAAATCGATTCCTTCCATATCCGGAAGCATGATATCCAGTATAATAAAATCGGGTTTTTCTTTTTTCACCAACTCCAATGCTTCTTCGCCGGTATAAGCGGAAAGGGGTGTAAATCCTTCCTTGACAAGATAGGAGCGAATCAGATCATTGATTGGTTTTTCATCATCAACTATCAGAACTTTCTTAACCATTCTGGCGTTTCATCCTTTCTGTAAACGATAATTTTTACTCTTCATAAATCGGAATGGAAAAAGTAAACGTGCTTCCTTTTCCTAAAGTACTCTTTGCTGAAATCTCGCCGCCGTGGGACGTTACAATTTCTCTGGATATGGTCAACCCCAGGCCGCTGCCGCTTTCTCTGCCGTTATAGACAGGGGTATGGGATTTATAAAATCGATCAAAAATATTGGGCAGATCTTCCTGAGAGATCCCTTTCCCCGTATCCGATATACTTACCACATACTTCTTTGCTATTCGATCTGTGCAGAATTTGATCTTAATTTTATCCCCCGGCTTCGTATATTTTATGGCGTTAAATATAATATTTGAGAATACCTGATCAATTCGTTTCGGATCCACTATCACATTGATATCGGTCAAGGATGCGGAATCGATTTCAATAACCGGTTTGATACCGGCTGTTTTAATATCCAGAAGATGCTGGTGAACCAGCTGTCTGGATAATTCCAATGCAGAAAAATGCATGAAGGTAAAAGAAAACTGGTTGTTTTCCAGCTTTGATAGCTGGAAAAGATCATTGATCAGATGCTCCAGGGTTAATGCTTTGGACGATATGATCTCCATGGCTGCTTTTTTCTCATCCTCCTGATGCAGCGTACCGTCATTCAGTGCATTTACATAACCAAGAATGGAAGTGATAGGAGTTTTCAACTCATGGGAGATGTAGGACAGGAGCAAGTCCCTGGAATGCTTGGAGGAACGCAATTGGTTTTCCGCATTTTTCATTCTGGTAACATCTCGGATGATTCCTTCCACAGCCATGGGCTCCTGATCCTCGTAGAGCACGGTACTGTTGAATTCGCCCCAAAGAGTGCTTCCGTTTTTATGCAGGAGAAGGAAGGTGGTGTCATGACCATAATGGGAAGTGCCCTGAAATATGGATTTGATGTCGTCAAAGAATTCAGACGGTACCAGTTCAAAATAAAATCTCGGATTGTTGTAGAAGTCGTCCGAAGTATAGCCGGTAAGCGATTCTATGGAAGGCGAAATATAGGTAAAAGCCGGCTGCGGCTTCAGCGTATAATAAAAAATTACATCGGTAGCATTTTCGGCAATGATTCGATACAACCGCTCAGCAATAGCAACTTCAGTTCTTGTTTTCTGAAGATAAATGATAAAAATACAGAAGTTCAGAATATTGGAGAAAATGATCTCCATCAGATACAGAGACGATAAATTATAATAATGCACTTCAAATAAAGACATGACTGCTTTTCCGGCTCCCCACAGAATAAACACAGCAATGGAAAGTCCTTTTTCAAATTGGGGGACTTTCCAATAGCGGTACACAATATGGCAGAGCATTGCCGTAATAATAATTTGATACAGGGAGATGGGAAGATAAATGGAGAGCAGGTCAAAGCGGTAATAAATGCCTAAAATAAGCCACATTGCCAAGTACAGAGTAAAACGATGCCAATAAGTAGGGATCTGCGTATGCATGAAGGCGTAAGCACCGAAGAGCAGAAACAGAATGTTTGCCATATCGAATATCTTGCGGAATTCCATAAGCTGGATAGCATTCATATTCAGGTAAAGAATTAAAAAAAGCAGGCTGAAGGAGTAGGCGACCCAGCATAAACCCCAGAAACGGACGTATCGTTCCTGGCTTCGGGCAAACATATAAAAATATACAAAGGACATTAAAAGCGTCAGTATGATGAATGTCATAATCAAACTTGGCAAATACAATTCTTTTTCCTCCTTTGTATAAAAATAAAAGTTAACTTCATTATAAATTATACTCATGATATAATAAAGCAAAAATAAGTGAAACTCCGAGAAACTCAGAGAAAATCAGAGAAACAAAAGGAATAAAATATGGCTGCATCTACACCGGTATTATTGATTATCTTCATATTTGCTTTTCTCCCCCTGATTCTGGCCGAATTTGCCAGAAACAAGTCGCTGCCGACGATAGAGGACTTCTTTCTTCTCAGCAGGAGAATGCCCACCTATATGGTGTTTTTTACCGTCTATGCAACCTGGATGAGTGCATTTGCATTTTTAGGTGCCAGCGCTTATTTCTACCAAATGGGACCTGTATATATGACCGCAATCGCGTGGGACATATTTTTCGGACTCCTTTTTATGATCATCGGAAAGAGGATCTGGTTCTACGGGAAGGTAAATAATTATGTGACGCCGACGGATTTTTTTCGGGATATTTTTGGCTATAAACCGCTGAGCATTATCATTACCTGTGTAATGGTAATTTTCACAATTCCATATTTACAGATTCAGCTATCCGGCGGTGCTTATTTGATCGAAGTGGCCACAAGCGGTTTAATCCCCTGGAGAATTTCCGGATTGATCTTCTATTTGATCATTATTATTTATCTTTGGGCAGGCGGATTGCGCGCGGTGGCATTAACAGACATATTCTACGGAGCGTGTCTTTTTATTTCCATGCTTTTTATCGGATTTTTCATGGTGAATAAGGCAGGCGGAATGGAATATGTATTTGCAACCATAACAAAATTGAATGTGGGGAATGTGACTTTGCCGGGTCCGAAGGGCAATGAGGGAGCACTGCTTTGGCTGAGTATGTTCGTTATGGTTCCCATCGGGGCGCTGATGGGTCCCCAGATGTGGATCCGCTGCTATGCGGTGGAAAAGAAAACGACCTTCGATATCATACCGGTTTTCATCTGTCTGGCTGCCATTCAATGCATCGGAACCTTGCTGGCGGGAAGTACGGGAATCCTGCTGGTTCCCGGGGTTTCTCAGCTGGACAAGATCATTCCGGTGATGCTTCTGAAATATAGTGATGAGGTACTATGTACTCTGCTTTTCTGCGGCATCGCGTCATCTGCTCTGTCTACCGCCAACTCCCAAATCCATGCCGTTGCAGCTATCTATACCATTGATATTCATAAAGGATATATCAGCAGAAACAGTACCGAAAAGAAGCTCGTTGCAGTGGGAAAATGGGCTGTTCTGGCTATATCTTTGATTGCTTATGTATTACTGTTAAACAATCCTGTGCTTATCATCGATACCGGCACCGTTGCAATGGGGGGGACTGCTCAGGTTTTTGTCCCTGTCATAGGTGCTTTGTTCTGGTCTAAATCCAATGGAAAAGCTGCGGCAGCGGGAATCCTTTCGGGCATTTTTGTTCTTTCTGTTCTGGCATTTGTGACAGCACTGAATGTTACCTATTGTGCAGCTTTAGCATTAATCTTTAACGGGGCCATCTTTGTCATCGGAAGTATGACGTTTAAAACCAATCTACCCACCCGGGAAAAAATCGTAAAATATAAGAAGGAATATGACAATAAAATATAAATTTAGTTAAAAAATTTCAGGGACAACCTTATAAGAATCTAAAGATTTGTTTAAAATAACCTAAAGTATGGCTTAAGTATCTTGTGTAATTTTCTGAATAATCATAATATTAGATTAACTAGTTGTGCTCATATTATTTTGTAAAAAATGGAAGGAAAGGAGAGACGTTTTTACTGATTGCGTAAAGAGTAAATCATTTTCTTTGGTTCATTTACAGATCTTGAAGGAGGAAAAAGAATGAAAATGAAAAAAATTATTGCTGCAGGACTATCGTTAGCGTTAGTACTGTCAGCTTTTACAGCCTGCGGAGGCGGCGGCGGAAAAGAGGAAGGCTCAGCAGATGCCGGAAAACCAATCGTTTTGAGACTGGCTTCCGATGCGCCATTGGAGCATATTGCCACTGGTTTGAATGAAGAAGCATGTCAATTGGTGGAAGAAAGAACCGACGGAAGAGTCAAGATTGAATACTTCCCTGCAAGCCAATTAGGCGGTTATGAAACAGTATATGAAGAAATTGTCAGAGGAACCATAGATCTTGGTCAGATTACCATTCCGGATGCGTTAGATGCCAGATTGGGAGCAGCTTATGTTCCTTATTATGCGAAAAACTTTGAAGAGGCAAAGGTTCTGTTTGCACCGGATTCTTATCTATCCGGAGTCATCGGTGATTTGACGGAAGCAAATGGAGTTAAATTCCTGGGTACCGTACTTGAAGGTTTTATCGGTATGGCCTTTGTAACCGAGCCCAGCGATATGCTTACTCCTGGAACCAATAAAAAAGTAAAGACCAGAAGTCCTGCCATGGCTACCTTCAGAGTTGCTCAGGAAGATCTGGGCTTCAACCCCATTACAGTTCCTTACGCAGAAGTGCCTACAGCCATTCAGACAAAAGTTGTGGACGGTTGGGTCGGCGGTACTCCTAACATTAACTATGCATGGGTAGGCCAGGTAATCAAATTCATGTATGTCAATTATATCCACGCTGAAGCTACAAGCTACGTTATCAGTGAAAAATCTCTTGCCAAGCTCACTCCGGAAGATGCCGAAACTGTTATCGCAGTATTCCAGGAGCAAAGTGTGAAGAGCTTCGATCTTGCACAGGAAAATGAAGAAACTTATAAGAAAAAACTGGCTGATGATTATGGTGTAAAAGTTGTTGAATTTACTCCGGAACAAATTGATGCCTATGCATCATACGTTCGTGAAAAATCATGGCCTAAACTGGAAGAACTTCTGGGAAAAGAATTGATGGACGGAATGAGAGCAGAAGTTGAAAAACTGTAAAATTTACAGTAACTTTTAATCTTCTCCATAGACTTTAATGAATCAAAGGGAAGGCGGAACCTTCCCTTTGATTTGATCGTGACAAGAAAGGAGACTGTTTATGAATAAATTGGAAAAAACAGCTTTTTGGAAAGCTTTAAGCAAGTTTCTACGGTTCGGATTGATTTTATCTTCCTGCCTGGTCACCATAATCACTTTTGCTGCAGTTATTACCCGTGCATTGAATATCAATTTCCTGGGCTATGAAGAAATTCTCATCATCTGTGCATTTTGGCTTTATATGCTGGGAACTGCTTACGGAAGCTTCGAAGACAGCCATATCAAGGCAGACGTTATCGTTGTCATGATGCCTGACGGCTTTGCAAAATCATTACTTGCGATCATCAGGAATTCATTGTCATTAATACTGGGTATTATTTTCTTATTATGGGCTTTTCAGCTGTTTCAATGGACTATCGTAATGGCGAACAAGACACCGGTTTGGAGAATCCCTATGACCGTATCCCAGTCATCCCTTTTGTTTGGATTAACTGTGGCATCTTTTTACCATGCGGTTTATCTCTATAACGATATCAAGCTGTTTATCGGCAAACATATTACAAAAAAAATTGCTATTGATTCGCCGTCAGATGAAAGAAAGGGGGAATAAACAACATGATCGTCATTATTGCAGTTATCGTGTTAATCGTTGTGTTATTATTGGGAGTTCCGATTCCCTTTGCCTTTTTTGCTTCATCCCTGGTCATCGTTGTAGGAGGCGGTTATGACTATACCTTCCTGCTTCCCTATGGATTCAGCAAAGTCAGCTCCCTTATCCTGGTAGCGATCCCGTTATTTATTTTAGCAGGAAATCTCATGGAAAAAAGCGGAATTGGAGAAGGCTTGATCAACTGGGTTGAAATGTTTGTAGGCCGTGTCAAAGGTGGGCTGGGTGCAGTCATGGTTATATCCTGTGCTCTGTTCGGCTCCATCTCCGGAAGCGGCTTTGCAACCCTTTCCTGTATCGGCACCATCATGCTTCCCAGAATGGAAGCAGCAGGATATCCTCGTGGAATATCTGCCGCATTGATCTCCAGTGCATCGCTGCTTGGATTGTTGATTCCCCCGAGCCTGAATATGATCGTGTATGCTTTTATTGGCGGTCAGTCCGTATTGGCTTGCTTTCTTGCGACGATCATTCCGGGGATCATCCTTGTAATTTTGCTGAGTGCCACCACCTTCTGGCAGCTGCGCAAGAATCAGGATATCAAACTGCGTGATCCCATGCCTCCGGCTGTCTACGTCAAGACCCTTGGAAGACGCACTACCAAAGCCCTTCCGGCTATGGTGGCACCCATCATCATCCTTGGCGGTATTTACGGCGGCTTCCTGACACCAACCGAAGCAGCAGCGGTTTCCGTTGTCTATACAGTACCTGTCGGCATCTGGTTCTATAGAGGATTGAACAAAACAACGTTCAAGGATGCCCTGGTCACCGCCAGCACCACAGCGGGAGTGGTTATGATCATGCTGCTTTCCGTTATGATGCTGTCCCGGCTTTACATCATGGAAGATGTTCCTCAAATGATCCTGAACGCCATGACGTCAGTTACAGAGAATACCTTTATATTGATTCTGTTCGTTAATTTATTCCTGATCATTATTGGTATGTTAATGGATGACACCAGCGCGATCCTTCTTACGACACCGATTCTGCTTCCAGTGGTAATACAACTGGGAGTCAACCCGGTCCATTTTGCAGCGATCATGGGTGTTAATCTTGGTCTTGGCTGTGTTACACCGCCGACAGCACCATTCCTGTATCTGGGTGCCAGAATAGGAAACGCTCCAATCAATGAAATGATGAGACCGACGATGTACTACATTGCCTTTGCATGGATTCCAACGTTGATTATCACCACCTATCTACCGGGACTTTCATTATGGCTGCCGTCCTTATTTGGTTTCGTATAAAAAAGAGTATCCCCTTTTTGGAATTCTCAATAAAAAAGACTGAACCCTTCCGCAGGGTTCAGTCTTTTTGTGAGTCTGATTTATTGCAGCATTTCTGTAAGCTTCTTAATGGCGGCAGTTTCCTTTGTGATCAGATTCTTGTAAATCACTTTCTGATCCTGAATCGCCTTTTCGTAAACTGCTATTTCAGCAGTGACATCCGGTTTTTCCGCTTCATATTTTTCCATGAGGCCCCGGGTTGCCGCTTCTACGTCTGCAGGAGTAAAGTTCTTGTTTGTTCCCCAGAACAAATTATTCTGATTGTTTTTCCCCCAGAACATATCATTTTGAATATTGATGACTTCCGGACTGAAATACATGGAATACCATTCCAAAATATTGTTTACCTGCCACGCATATTCATCTGCTGCAGTGACAACATCGCCGGCTTTGAGACATTTTACGATTTCCTGCATCAGGAGAATATTCTCCTGGGGTGCCTCGTGAGGTACGATGGGTCTTTCATACATCAGACCAAGGAATTCATCCTGAACATATTTGAATATCTTCAGGTTCTTTGCATTCAAAGCTTTTGCTTCGGTCTTCAGGGCAATCAACTCGGGGCTGTCCGGATCTATCCCGGAGATCAGCGCGTTATTGTACTTTGTATTGATATCCGTTACTTTTTGCTTTGCGCTTTCGGCAGCCGTTTTCAGATTTGACAGGGCATTTTTGTAAGCCGAGGTATCAATTCCGGATGCTGCTGCGATATTTTCATCCAGCGAGGCGAGCAGCCTGTCGTATTGGGAAGTAAAATCCAGGAAGAGTGCCGGTGTTCTGTCTATATAGGACACCAGTGCTCCGTAGAATTTGATATTGAAATCCATAACATCCTTATCATAGGTGCCGGGATCATCGAACTGGGAGTGGTATCTCTCGATATAGAAGGGGAACACGGTCTCCATATCTTCCTGAAGCAGGAAGCCGTTTACTGTGGAGGGAACTCCGGCGGCATAGTAAGAGAAGTCGTCGGAATAGGTGTAGGTTTGGTATCCCTCTGTCTTGACTCCATCAGGAAAACAGTTGACAGGCTTCGGTGAAAGAGGGTACTTGTTCACGTAATAGTCGATCATGCTGTATAATTCAGGAGCTGAATAAACACTGGTGTAGGAACCAAACTCATAAGCAGGCAGCTCAAAGTTCACAAAGGCCAGCGTTTTTCCTGCCCACTCGGGATGCTTTTTATTGATCATATTCCAGGCACCTGTAGTCCAGTCAAACATGCTGTATGTGGAACCCCATTCTTCTGCTCCGTGAATACAGAAAACAATGTCGTTCTCCGGAACAAATCCGCTGTCCTTCATAGCCTTAGCCATGGCAAGCACAAGACCTACAGCGCAGTTATCATCCTGGAAGCCTTTGAAATACATGTCATAATGACCGCCTATGATAATCTGCTGATCCGAGCTTTTTCCCTTGATTTTTCCCATAATATTGTAGGAAGTACCGCCGTCCTGAACGACATTGTCCACCTTCAAGGTAGCCGTTACAGGTCCTTTTTCCAGTTTGGCCTTGATATAGTCGGAATCATTGACACTGATGCTGACACAGGGAATGCTGACAGGACCGCAGATATCCTGCGAATTTAAAGCATCCTTGCTTACCTGAGCAAAACCACCGACATTGGCGCTCATGATGGCTGCCGCCCCTTGAAACTCAGCTTCCAGCATCGGATAAGTAATCCACCAGTTTGCTCTCTGATCCAGATCAATCAGGACGATTTTGCCTTTTACATCAATATCTTCGTAATCATACATGGTGCCGTCTCCAACAAAAACCACTTCTGCAGTGATTCCGTTCTTCGGTGTTGCACCGGTAGCATAGGAATGAGGAAGAATCACCTTGTCATCCCCTGCAAAAGTCAGGGAAGCGCCATTGAACTGCCATTTGGTGACATCCGTTGCGACCTTTTCTGTTTCGGCCAGACCAAGCCTCTTCATCTCGGACAGAAGATAGTCTGCTGCAGCATGCTCTGCATCGCTGCCGGCTGTTCTGCTTCCGATGCTGGAGGACATATATTTTGGGTTGGTGGAGAGTTCCAGTGCAATGCTGTATGCATATTGCTGGTCAACAGCCGCAATGAATTTTTCGAAATCCGTTTGTGCTGCTGCGGGAACCGTTACCCCTTCATCAACGGGTTCCGGTACCGGTGCGGGAGCAGGAATAGGTGCAGGAGCAGACCCTTTTCCATCCGGAATATTGATTTTTTGATTGACATAAATCAGGTTGGGATTTGTCAGTTTGTTATACTCTGCAAGAGTCTGCCAGGTGGTTTCATATTGATTTGCAATCTTCCACAGAACATCACCGTCTTTCACGACATAGGTGGTATCTGCGAAGGCAAATCCAAAACTGCCTCCGATAAGGGCCAGCACTACTATGAAACTCAGTATTTTCCTTTTCAAATGATTTCACCTCCATACTGGTTAATTGGAATAGATTTACACTTTCCAGAATATTCTACACCCGGAAGTCAGAAAAATCAAAAATTTAAAATTTGAATATTACAAATAAAAGAAAACCTTGCATTGTTATTAAAAAATAAGGTATAATTTTGTAGTTATCGTAAAAATACTTTGTCGAAATTTAAGTACGATAATTTCTCTGAAATTATTTCAAAAAAGGAGTGAGAGTAATGGATTTAGGACCGAGTCACGAGCGGATAGAAATGCATAAAATACATAACGACAGAAATCAAGTCCTTACTTTCACTGTAGCTTCTGTTTATTTATAGTCTGAAAATTGTTTTTTTCTTTGGAAGTTACGTTATAAGTTGGGACTATCGGTTTTTATCTCGCAGTGGCATAGTGGTGAACGTTTGCCATCAATTTGTTTTACAGATTGAGCGGCTTGGCTAAGAGAGGAGGTAAACCCAATGGAGAACGAATTTGTAACGGAAGAAAGACTCCAGCTGATTCTTGAACTGTTAGAGGGAAAGAAATACAGCAGAGCAAGAGATGAGATTTTAAAAGCAAACACAGTAGATATAGCGGAAATCCTGGAAGAAGTCATTGAAGACATTGGCATTGAAAAAGCTATCATTTTATTTCGTACCCTGCCCAAGGATGTTTCGGCGGAGGTATTCGCCTATCTTCCTATAGATGATCAGGTGGCCATTATTAACGGGATCACGGACAGAGAAATCCAGCATATAATCGATGAAATGGATTTCGATGATATGATCGACGTTCTTGAAGAGCTTCCTGCCAATGTAGTCGATAAAATTCTGGAAAAATCCACAAAAGAAGAGCGAAGACTCATTAATACCTTTTTAAATTATCCGGAAACCAGTGCCGGCAGTTTGATGACGCCGGATTATATCAGCCTGAGAAAAAATATGACGGTGGCTGAGGCCCTCGCCCATATTAAATCGGAAGGCATGGATCGGGAGACCGTTTATACCTGCTACATCAAGGATGAAGGACGTAAGCTTTTGGGTATCGTATCCTTGAGGACTTTGGTGGTCTCTGACGATGATGTGGTTGTAGAAAGCCTGATGCATGAGGACATTATCTACGTCAATGTGCTGGATGACCAGGAAGATGTTTCCGACACGTTTAAAAAATACGGCTTCCTTGCTATTCCAGTAGTAGATAACGAAAAAAGGCTGGTAGGAATTATCACCGTTGACGACATTTTGGATGTTATCGACGAGGAGACTACGGAAGACTTTCAAAAAATGGCCGGTGTGGCTGTTTCTACGGAAGAATATCTGGATATGAGTGTCTGGAAGCATGTGAAAAACAGACTGCCCTGGCTGTTTGTACTGATGTGCTCCTATATTATTACCGGCAGCATTATCACAAGCTTCGAAGCGGTGCTTTCCCAGGTGATCGTACTGGTTGCGTATCTCCCTATGCTGATGGGTACCGGAGGGAATTCCGGCTCACAATCTGCCACCTTGGTAATTCGTGGTATGGCGGTAGGCGATGTGGATCTCAGGGATGTAGGGAAGGTGTTATGGAAAGAACTCCGTGTCAGCTTCATGATTGGTCTTGTGCTGAGTCTGCTGAATTTTATAAGAATCTGCTGGGTGGAGGGGCATGGCCCATGGATTGCCTTAACGGTATGCGGCTCCATGCTGGTGATTGTTATCGCAGCAAAAACCATCGGAAGCATGCTGCCTATGGGAGCTAAGAAGGTTGGTATCGACCCTGCACTGATGGCAAGTCCTATGATTGCTTCTCTGACGGATATGGTTTCCGTTGTTACTTATTTTGCACTAGCAACGTTTATTTTAGGGATATAACGAGACGAAAAGATGTTCCCCGTCTCATTAACGCATGAATGCAAGAAAATTTTCCACAGCTGAAAATTTTCTGCTGATGCGTTATAATATCCTTTTTTTGGTGGTATTATGAAAAATTTAAAAAATTATAGTTTAATAACAAAATCTTATGTCAATACTTTTATCAGGAAACGTGATAAGGATATACATAAGGGTGATTGTGGACGAGTTCTCATCGTTGCCGGCTCTAAGGGCATGGCAGGTGCGGCTGTACTTAGCGCCAGGGCAGCATTGAGAACAGGAGCCGGGTTGGTTCGGGTTTCCATCCCGGAAGAATTATTTCCCATCCTTCAGATCGGAGTGCCGGAGGCTACATGTATATCCCGTGAACGTTCCATGCAGGATCTCATGCAATATCATGCCATTGCAGCAGGTCCGGGGTTAGGGGATGATGAGAAAAATGGACTATACTTAAAAAAAATTTTAGAATGCCGAGATAAACCGGTGGTGTTGGATGCGGATGGTTTGAATTTACTTAAAGATGATTTGGATGCCATGAAAAATGCGAAAGCGAAGCTGATCCTTACCCCTCATCCGGGGGAAGCTGCGAGGCTGCTCTCGGTCAGCACTCAGGCCATCAATCAAGATCGGGTCAAGTCGGCATGGGAATTAACAGCTGCAACAGGAGCGGTAACAGTACTGAAGGGTGCTGATACTGTTGTGGCAACACCAGAAGGGAAAACATATATTAATACAACAGGAAATCCCGGTATGGCAACCGGCGGCAGCGGAGATGTTTTGACGGGGGTCATTGCAGCGCTTGCAGGTCAAGGCCTTGACCCGGAAGCTGCCGCGGCGGCAGGCGTTTATCTTCACGGCTTGGCGGGAGATATGGCTGCTCAGGTACTGGGAGAGTATGGTATCATTGCATCAGACATAGCGACTAGGATCGCCCTTGCGATTAAGACCACAATGGATGAGCAGGACATTTTGGAGAAATAAGGCATTTGACACGCAGGATTACCGACAATATAATTATTATTGTAGTCTGTATATATTTAAAGAAAAAATTTAGATATATACCATTTGCTGTAAGAGAAAGTGATGAGGTGACCAAATGTCTGAATTGAAGAATAACGATAGATGTCTAAGACCGGAATTTCAGGAGATGATGAAATTCGGTTATATGGAAATGGCAAAGCTTAATGTGAGTCTTTCTGAAGAAGGGCTGTATCAAGATATAATAAATCTGGAAAGCTATGAAAAATATTTAGTGGAGAGTGAATGACTTGATAGTTAAGAAAGGTGATATTTTTTTTGCAGACTTAAGCCCGGTGGTTGGCTCCGAACAGGGTGGAGTAAGACCGGTTCTGATAGTGCAAAATGATATTGGAAATAAATATAGCCCTACTGTAATTGTAGCAGCGGTGACCTCTCAGATTAATAAGGCAAAGCTGCCTACACATGTAGAAATCGGTGCATTAGGTCATGGCCTGAATAAGGATTCTGTCGTGCTGATGGAACAACTGAGAACCATTGATAAGAAACGATTGAAGGAGAAAATAGGAAGGGTGGATGATGATATCATTGCAGATGTCAATGAAGCACTCACCATCAGTCTTGGGATTGTTGATTTTTAGGAGGAACAGATGAAAAAAGTTGTAACAGTATTGGTAGTTCTAATTGCAATCGTAGGCTTGACAGCAGTGGCTGGAGCAGTGGATACTACTCCCGGCTCAGAGGGTGACCCCGTGGTAACAAAAAGTTATGTGGATGCCCAAATCGCTCAGCTTAAAAGCGGGGGGTCCGCTTCTGACACCTATAAAGCAGTACAGCTTACTGCGGGACAGAAGCTCATTGGCAATGAGGGTACAGAAGTGATCCTGAGAAGCGGAGAAGCAACAGCGATCGATAATGGAGCAAACGGAGTTTCGGACATCACAGGAGCAAAAGATCTGATGACTGGCCAAACGGTGGCCCAGAATCATTTGCTGCTGATCCCAAGAAGTGATGGAAGAGGAATACTGGCTGCAACGGAAGTTTGGATTATGGTCCGAGGTTCCTATACAATACAATAAATATTTATTTTTTAAAATAATAGAGACTGAATAGAACAGGAGATCGTGGCTTTTAGAGTCCATTGCCCATTCAATCAGTCTCTATTTTACGTTCTGCCTGCATTTGCCGGATTTCATCCGGCCCGCTGAACAAAGCTGAACAAACTTATTTAAAAATTTAGGTCCCTATTTACTACCGTGGTAAAAAAAGGTACAATGTTACATGGGTTTGCGGTTGCCGGGGAGAAAATGCTGCTGCAAGCCGTACATAGCAAAATAAAAAGGAATATACAAAAGGAAGGAAGAAGACTGGGGAATGAAATTGCTGTTGAAAGAGAATAAAATATTACTGTTCATTTTGATTTTATCCATTTTGGTTTCTTTTGTGACCATCGGCGGGAGAATTGGGGTGGAAACAAAGAACAAAAGTTATGATATCGTATTGGATTACAATGAGATAAAAGCCATGGCGGATCAGTCGGAGCACGACGTCTCCTGGTGGCTGAAACAATTTAAAGATATGGGGATTACCAAAGTTGGCCTTGCGGAGGAAAACATGGTTTCCTTGATGGAAGGCACCGATCTGCCCATCAACGCCACGATTATGGATATTATTACGAGAGAGGCGGACTGGGAAGCCAACTATCCGGAAGCTTTTATTCAGGGACTATATGATCATGGTTTTGACCGGTATGATTTGCTCATCGAATCCGCTTCCAAGGAAACTTTTGATTTTGTAGCCAACGCTGTCAAGGAAAGATATCAGCCGGATCGTTATTTTATTTCTCCTGCAGAGGATGGCGGCTTCATTGTATTGGACGGGACCGCCAAAGAGACTCTTTATTCTGAGAAATATAAATACTTGAATTCAATGAAGAAAGGCTTCGTTGAAAAGGATGAGATCGTAAGCTCAAAATTGATGTACCTTAATTTTGGCTTGTTGGATTCCAAGACCAAAATCGTAAAAGATGCAGGGATGGAAATTATTCCGCGTACGGCAAGCTACGACGGCTGGAATGATACAAATTATGCGAAAGCCGTAATCGCCAGTTATCAGGAGCTTGGAAAGGTTCCTGAGTACATGATTGTCGGGGGAGAAAGCGTTATAGGCTGGGATGACGGCATTGACGTGGCCAAAGACTATATTACGGAGAATAACATTACCATCGGTTTGATCGAAAATACCACTCAACTGCAGAATATTCTGCAATATGGTGTCAATGATATCGTAAAAAGTACCGGTTATGACGCGGTGAGAATATTCAGCGTATGGGATTATATACAAAACCGCTATCAGTATTACGGTTACGCAGGAGCCAAGGAAATCGAGAATACCTTGTTCCGTGCGGTGGTGGAGAGAAACGTAAGGCTCATCTATTTTAAGCCCATCAAGGAATATAAAGACCAGCATGTGTATGTGACGGATGTGGAAGAGTATAAGACCATGTTCTCCAACCTGGAAACGAGACTTGCAAAGCACGATATAAAATTCGGACAAGCTTCCGTAATGGAAAATTATCAGGTGAGCTTTTGGGAGAAGCTTGCCATGGTGATAGGCTGTATCGCTGCTGCGGTACTGATTATTGATGCGCTCCTTGCCATTGGAAAGAAATACAAATGGCTTCTCTTTATACTGGGAACCCTGGGGGTCATAGGCTTTTACACTGTGCTGCCGGGCTATGCCGAGCATCTTGCCGCCTTCGCGGCTGCGGTGATGTTCCCTTGCATGGGGATTTTGCTGATTGTGAAACAGAGTAAAGAGTTCGGCGATATGGAGGAACCTTCCGTTAAGCTGGTAAAAATCATCAGCAAAGGTATTATCCTTCTGATTTGCGGCGTGGCAATATCCCTTTTGGGCGGCGTTATGACTGCAGCGCCTATTTCCTCTGCAAACTTTATGCTGGAGATCGATATCTTCAGAGGGGTAAAACTGGCACAGCTGCTGCCCCTGGCATTCTATCTTGTGGTGTATCTTGCATACTACGGCTACCGAACCGGGAAGAAGAACCCAGGAAGACTGGAATTCCATGATATCAGGGATGTATTGTATACGGATATCAAAGTATGGATGATCCTTCTTGCTATGGTTCTTGGAGGCGTAGGATACTACTATCTGATAAGAACAGGACATGACTCTTCTATAGAGGTTTCCAATTTGGAAATGATATTCAGAAATATGCTGGAAGATCATCTGACGGCCAGACCAAGAAATAAAGAGTTTTTATTTGCGTTCCCATCAATTCTGCTGCTGGTATATACCACCGTGAAGAGGCTTCCGCTATGGCCGATCATCTTCGGACTTGCCTCTGTAATCGGCTTGACATCTGTGGTAAATACCTTTATGCACATCAGGACGCCGCTTTATCTTGGCTTTGTGAGAACAGGCTATTCCCTGCTCTTTGGAATTCTAGTAGGTATCGTTGCCGTTGTACTGTTCGATGTGGCCTATCAACTATATAAGAAGCTGGAAAGGCAGATAAGCAAAAATGTATAAAATACTGATATCAGGTTATTACGGATTTAATAATATAGGAGACGAGTCCATACTTCGTGCGGTGATTGATAATCTTCGCGGAAAGCTGGATCAGATTGAAATTACCGTCTTGTCCCAGAATCCAGAGTTTACTTCTCAGAAATACGGTGTGAACTCCGTCAACAGAAAATCTGTAAAGGACATTCTCCGAGCTATGAAATCCTGTGATCTTCTCATCAGCGGAGGAGGAAGCCTGCTTCAGGATGTCACAAGCAAGAAAAGCATTTTATATTATCTGATGATGATGTGGCTGGCTCAACTGTTCGGTAAAAAATTCTTTATTTACAGTCAGGGTATTGGACCCATTCTTTCAAAATTGAATCGGCATCTGACGGCTGCAACCTTAAAAAAAGCCAGCGGAATTGTGGTTAGAGATGAGGCTTCCAAGGAGCTTTTGATCGAAATCGGCATTCCTTCCGATCGCATCATCGTTACAGCTGACCCTGTTT
Organism: Sinanaerobacter chloroacetimidivorans; assembly: GCF_018128545.1. Lineage (GTDB taxonomy): Bacteria > Bacillota > Clostridia > Peptostreptococcales > Anaerovoracaceae > Sinanaerobacter > Sinanaerobacter chloroacetimidivorans. The sequence continues at coordinate 105,968 of NZ_JAGSND010000009.1, forward strand.
TGAGAGTGAAAAAGGCAGATCTGACCATCGGGCAGGAAATTCTGAAAAAAGAAGGCTTTGTGAAGGATGAAACCCGTATGATGGTGGGTTGGGCCATCCGGGAAAAAAAGATTAAGAGCAATTTTGTAGATGAAATCTGCATTTCAATACAAAGACTTGTGTCGGAATATCAGGCACAGATTGTATTGATTCCTTTTCATTTTTCCGAGGATATGGCTGTTATCGAAGAAATTGAGTCCAGGCTCGGCAATGATGTTTGCTGTATAAAACATAAATATCTGACAGAAGAAATGCTTAGTATCATTGGAAATATGGATATTCTAGTGGGTGTCCGGCTTCATGCTCTGATTCACGCAGCTATCATGGATGTACCTATGATTGCTATTTCCTATGATCCGAAAATCAATTCTTTCATGCACTCTATGGATATGAAAGCCATGTGCAGCATGTATGATTTTCAGAATGAATTTTTTATTGAGGAATTTGAGAAAACGATTCTAAGCGCGGACCGTATCAGAGAGAAAGTAAAGAGCCGTATCGAGCTGCTGATTAAAAAGCTGGATACCAACGAAAACTTGATCAAGGAATTAATGAAGAAATAATTTGATAGATTATGATGGAAAAGGAAAGTATAGAATGTCAAATAAACGAATACGAATTTTGGATGTACCTGTAGATATGGTCAATACCGGAGAAGCCATGGATATTTTCAGGGAACTGATGAAGAGCCCGGAATGTAGTTTAATCGTAACACCGAATTCCGAAATTATCGTGAACGCATCGCAGGACCCTGAATTAAAAGGAATTATCGAAAAAGCAGACTTGATTATTCCGGATGGCATCGGCCTGGTATATGCATCTAAAATTATGGGTATGCCTTTGAGGGAGAGAGTTACGGGTATTGATTTTTTAGAGCAAATATTGAGATACCTGGAGGAAACCGGGCAATCGATTTTCTTCCTTGGGAGCAAGCCGGGAGAGGGAAATTCTCCGAGTATTGCTGAGGCGGCAGCTCAGAAAATGAAGGAAAAATATCCGGGGCTGCAGATTGCCGGTACCCATCACGGATATTTCCGAGAGCCGGAGGAAAGCGAAATCGTGGAACGCATCAATGGTTCCGGAGCTGATTTCTTATGCGTCGCTCTGGGATCTCCGAAGCAGGAAAAGTTCGTATTCAGGCATCAGGAAATGTTAAACGTAAAAGGAGCAATCGGAGTAGGCGGAAGCCTGGATGTCTGGGCCGGAACGCTGAAGAGAGCACCAGAGTTTTACAGAAATCATGGGTTGGAATGGCTTTACCGATTCATTCAGCAGCCAAGCAGATATAAAAGAATGGCGGCGTTGCCGCTCTTTATGATAAAAGTAGTAATCAGCAGAATAAGAGGAGGAAAATAAGAATGGCGATTGATTATGAAAAATTGAAACAGGCAGCCAGGGAAATCAGACTTGATATTATTAAAGAGACTTATTTCGCTGGTTCCGGGCATCCTGGAGGGTCGTTATCCGCAGCGGAGATCATGGCAGTACTCTACTTTCATGAAATGAACATTGACCCAAAGGATCCGAAGATGGCTGACAGGGATCGTTTCGTGCTTTCCAAGGGTCATGCTGCTCCTGTACTTTATGCGGCGTTGGCAGAAAGAGGATTCTTCCCGAAAGAGGAACTGAAGGGACTGCGTAAGCTGGGTTCCATGCTCCAGGGCCACCCTGACATGAAACGTGTTCCGGGGGTAGAGATGTCTACCGGTTCGCTGGGTCAGGGTTTTTCCACTGCTGTAGGAATGGCCATTGCAGCCAAACTTGATCAGTCTCAAAGACGTATCTATGTCATGCTGGGTGACGGAGAATTACAGGAGGGTCTTGTATGGGAAGCAGCCATGTCTGCATCTCATTACAAGCTGGATAATCTGGTGGCCGTGGTTGATTGGAACGGGCTTCAAATCGACGGAAAAAATGAGGAAGTCATGACGGTTACTCCCATTGATGAAAAGTTCAGAAGCTTTGGCTTCCATGTCATCAGCATAGACGGCCACTCTCTGGAAGAAATCGTCAAAGCCTTTGAACAGGCCAGAGAAAACAAAAGTAAGCCCACTGTTATCGTGGCAAAAACATGCAAGGGCTGCGGAGTATCTTTCATGAATGATCATCCGGGCTGGCATGGGAAGGCCCCAAATGAAGAAGAAGCAAAAAAAGCAGTGGCTGAACTTGGAGGTGAATGGTAATGTCTGAAAAAATGGCAACCAGACAAGCGTACGGAGAAGTTCTCCTGGAGCTTGGTGAGAAGAATAAGAATATTATTGTTATGGACGCGGATTTGTCGAAATCTACCATGACCACCCATTTTGCCGGTAAATATCCGGACAGATTTTTCAATATGGGGATCTCCGAGCAAAATTTATTTGGCGTCGCCGCAGGTCTTGCGCACTCCGGAAAAATAGTTTTTGCAAGTACGTTTGCCATGTTTGCGGCAGGCAGGGCTTTTGAAATTATCCGTAACTCTATCGGCTATACCAAGGCAAATGTCAAGATTTGTGCAACCCATGCGGGCATCACCGTGGGAGAAGACGGGGGGAGCCACCAGACCATTGAAGATATAGCCTTGATGCGAACCATTCCGGGAATGACGGTGATCAGTCCTGCAGACGGTGCCTCTGCAAAAATTCTCATCGAAGAGGCAGCAGCTATGCAGGGTCCTGTCTTTGTAAGATTGGGCAGAGCTGCAGTTCCCGGTATTTACGAGGCTGACAGCGAGGTCAAAATAGGGAAAGGCATGTGTGTGAACGAAGGGTCCGATTATACCGTCATCGCAACGGGCATTATGGTAAATGAAGCTCTGCAGGCGGCAACAATCCTCAAAGAAGAAGGAATCAGCCTGCGGGTTATCGATATGCATACCATTAAGCCTATTGATGCGGATATTATCATTCAGGCTGCAAAGGAAACAAAAGGCATCGTTACGGCAGAGGAACATTCTGTCGTTGGCGGGCTGGGGTCAGCAGTTTCTGAAGTAGTTGCAAAACATGCACCTGTAAAAATGGCTTTTGTTGGTTTGCAGGATACCTTTGGAGAATCCGGAAAACCGGCAGAACTGATGGAAAAATATGGACTTACCGCAAAAGACATTGTGGCTGCCGTAAAAGGATTGTAAAGTAAAATAAGGAATCTAAAGAAATTAAGAATAATAAGCTCCCTCCCTGAATAAATTTTAATAAGAATTTATGGCAGGAGGGAGTTTTTATTGTGAGTAAGACAGGTGTTTTGAGAAAAATGCGTAAGCCAAACAAGAAAATGGTAATCATAATAGTTATAATCATAATTGCAATAGTTGCAGTTATGGCAGGGATGAATATTTTTAAGGGTGATGAGAAGGTGAACTACAAGGTATTGGGAGAGACAGAAATTCCTCAACAGATTGCCAGCCAAGTGATACCGGAATACCGTACACTGGAAAGAGCATTGGCATGTATGGTGGATGACAAAATTTATGTCATTGCATCCCGTGGAGAGAAACCGACCTCAGGATATGACGTGGCCATAGAAAAGATGGAAGTCACCGAAGAAGACGGCCTGAAAACATTAGTTGTGTTTACGGAATTCAAGGATCCTCAGCCTGGTACGGCTCTGACTCAGGTGTTGACCTATCCGCTGCAGGTAGCCGAAACCGATCTTGCTGTATTACCGGATCAGATCGAATTAAAGGTCCAGTATACAGAGTAATCAAATGTGATAAAAGCCGGTAATCGTATTGAAATGATACGGTTGCCGGCTTTTTCTGTCTCTTGATGATTCAAAAGATGTTTCAATTTTTATAAACACCCTTTTGTTGTTTGTTCTTTCTTCTTTTTATGGTATAGTAAATTCAAGCACCTATATGGATTTATCTGGAAGATCTTATGCTGAGGGATAGGTTTATGAAGAACATTACTCTTAAAATTATATTGTCTTTGGTATGCTGCTCATTTATCATTACTCTTGTTTTAAGCTGGACTGCTGTTACAAACAGTAAAAATGTAATGAGAGGAGAAGTGAAGAAAGAGCTGCTATATGCATCCCAGAAATATGCCAATCAATTCAGTTCAGTACTGCAAACACAGGAAAATGTAGTTGATTTGATAAGCACAATGGTATCCGCTGAATTTGTCACGGAGGAATACGCGGATAACAGACCGGTGTTTCTTGCACTGGAAAAAAAACTGAATGAGATCATAAAACACTCGATGAAAACGATCCCCGAAACAAAGAGTCTTTACCTGACTTTTAACCCGGAAACAAGCGGTGGAAACGATGAGGTTTGGTACCTTAGAAATGAAAATGGCGAGGTCTTTTATATGGAAGCCGATAATACCGTAGATGAATGGCTGACGGAAGGAAACGAAGACAGCGATTATTATTATGATGCCATAAAAAACGGTAAAAATTGGAGCAGCGTCGAATATGACATGTATCTCAATACCTATTCCGTAACCTATGCCAGCAGCTGCTGGGACAAAAATGGGGAACTGATTGGAGTTATGGGCACGGATATATTCATTGACGATATCTTTGAGACGGTAAAAAATATTCAGCTTAATGAAGGCGGATCTGCGTTTTTAATGGATGAAAATTTTAATTATCTGGCCGGAAGTCAGCCGGAAAACCTTTTTAACGAAATGAAGCGAAACGGCGTTCTGAATCTGCTGCCGGAAATCGCTGATCCGAAGAGCAATAAAAATATAAGCCATTCCACAGTACATAACGAAAGATATATAACCACCTATGCCGGTACGTCCAATGGATGGATTTTAGCATTGATTCAAAGTGAAGACAGCATGCTGCTCCCCATTAAGTACATGAATCAAATGCTGATTGCAATGGCCCTTCTGATTCTTACCGGCGTTATCGCTTATGCTGTCTATTTCTCTGAAAGGTCTGTGATGCCTATTGTAAAAGAATATGAGCAAAAGGACATTGTTTTACTTCATCAATCGAGACAGGCTAAGCTTGGAGAAATGGTCGGAAATATTGCACATCAGTGGAAACAGCCACTAAACGTAATGAGCATAAGCCTCTCCAACCTCTGGGATGATTTCCGAAATGAGAAACTTACAGAAAAGCAGCTGAAAGATCATATTGAGAATATGAGGCTTTATATAAAGAACATGTCTAATACTGTGGATGATTTTGCTGAATTTTTAAAGCCGGCAAGAAAAAAACAGGAATTTTCATTAAATCAGGAGATCGAAACAGCCTTAAGCCTAATGGCCGAAAGCATTAAAATAAACAGAATTTCTGTAGAAGTGGAAAGTGAAGAGGAGCTCACCGTGTATGGCTACAGAAATGAGTTTTGTCAGGCGGTCTTTAATGTGCTTAATAATGCAAGGGATGCCATTATAGAATCAAATCCGGAAAGGCCGGAAATTAAAATACGAATTTATATCAAAAACAAAAATGAAGAAAAAGATACCGTTATCGATATCCTCAACAACGGCAAACCAATTGCAGATGAAGTGAAACCTCTGCTGTTCCAGCCGTACTATACGACAAAGGAAGAAAAAGGCGGGACCGGCATAGGCTTGTATCTGACAAGACAGATCATTGAAGTTCACATGAACGGAAGTATTGACCTCTTTAATACAGAGAGCGGGGTTTGCTGCAGAATCGTGGTTCCAAAGGAGGAAACGTATCATGAGTGATTTAAAACAACTACGGGTTCTATATGTCGAAGATGATGAAGCAACAAGGGAAGCATTGTCAAAATTTATAAAGTTGAGGGTTGGAAAGTTGTTTACCGCTGCTTCCGGAGAAGAGGGAATCGAAAAATTTCATGAGTGCAGACCTGGTATATTAATTGCCGACCTGATTATGCCGGGTCTGTCGGGTCTTGAAATGATAGGAGAAATCAGAAAAACGAACAAGGATTGCAGAATTCTGATAACTTCCACCATCAGTGAAGTTCATACCGTGCTTGAAGCCGTAGATCTTGGTATTGACCATTATATCATCAAGCCGATAGATACGGATGAACTGGAGAAAAAGCTGGAGTGTATGGCTGGTTCCATCGTAATGAGCAACCGAAAGGAGAGAGCGCAGTCTTTTCGCTTTGAGACCATTGCTCAAAAAGGGATCATGGAAGAAGCGATTCGCCGTGAATTTCTAAAGCTTATGAAAACTTACACCGGAAAAGGCCCCCAGGATGTTAAAGTGCTGCTTTTTGAAAATAAGGTAGAGATTATCGCTGTTGACGCCGTTACGGTTATGGAAAAAACTCTGTCTTCTAATAGAAAGAACCTATCCGTTGTGGAACAGTTCAGAAAACTTTTTTATGAGGAAATATCAATGAAACTGGAGGAAGTAGTCGGACTAGCCACTGGCTGCGGATCGAATCTGACCTCAGTGATTGTTGACGGAGTAAAAAGAATTGATAAAATAACATTGACAATCCAATGAAAAATATGGTAATGTCAATGTGAGGATTTTGCAAATCATGAATGAGGTGCAGGATTTAACACATCAAATGAATGTTGCAGTAATAGAATGAGAGTCTTATAGATTAGCTTTCTACAGACCAACACTAAGCATTGCTATGCTTCGTGGTGGTCTTTTTTTATTGCAATAAACATTTGATTAAAACCAAATGTTTCGGATGAAAACAACCCTAGACATTCTGTTAAATCAGAAGGCCGAAGAAGCAAAGGAAGGTGGTGGCAGTCACCTTCTGGAAACTGACAGGCGAAAGGAAGGTTGTTGGACGATACTCTGGAGATGCTCCATTTAATTGGAGAGCCAACGGGGATATAACCAACAGGCAAAAGGACAGAGGAATTATGATACATAATTGGGTCATAGAAATATTTGGTTTCCAACTGCTGAGTAAGATTTAGCAGGCAATTCTAAATTGTTTTACTAGTTGCCTGCCGCCAAAAGCAAGGAGGAAAAAAAGATGAGAATGTTATTAGTCGGAGCGGGAGCAGTAGGAGAATCTATCTTAAAAATTCTGGAATCCCGGGATCCAAACAGAGAGTGGCTGGAGCACGTTGTAGTAGCCGACTACAATCTAAGTCGTGCCAGGGTGGTATGTGAGCATTTAAACAGCAGTGACAGGTATACGCCGGAGAAAGTGGATGCACACAATGAAAATGAGCTCATTGAGCTGATTAAAAAGTTCCATTGTGATTTTGTAATGGATGCTGCGTCTCCATTTGTATCAAACAAGATCTTTGATGCAGCCTTTGAAGCGGGTGCAAAGTATGCAAACATGGGAACCTGGTCCGTTCCGGTTGATCCGCCGCAGTATGGGATCGGATTGGAAAACTGCTACAAGGAGCCTATGACAAAGTATAACTTTGACAGGCATGAGGCATGGGCTGAAAGAGGCAATATGGCATGTATCTGCCTTGGCATTGACCCTGGTGTTGTAAACGTATTCGCTAAATTTGCCGCAGAGTACTTATTTGACGAACTCTATGAAGTACATGTAAAGGATGGGGGCAATCTCACCATACCAAGTGCCGGTGAAGATGACATTGCTTTCGGCTTTAACGTTTGGACCGTATTGGATGAATGCATCAATCCAAACGTCGAATGGAACAGAGATTATGGCTTTATTGTTGACAGGCCTTTTGCCGGAGAAGAAACTTTTGAGATGCCTGCCGGGGTTGGAATGAATACGCTTGTCAAGATTGAGCATGAAGAAACGGTTACCATTCCAAGATATCTTCAACAATATGGACTGAGAAGGTGCACCTATAAAATCGCCTTGGATGACAATTTGGTAAAGGCGCTAAAGGTAATCAATGCACTTGGTTTACGAAGCTTAAAACCGGTTGAGGTTGAAAATGTAAAGGTGATTCCAAGAGATGTGGTGGCAGCCTGTGCACCCCAGCCTAAAGATCTGGGAGATGAGATGATCGGCAAAATGTGTGTAGGAATCCACTGCAAGGGCCTGAAGGATGGAAAAACCAGAGAAGTGTTTATGTATCAGCCTTTTGACAATCAGATCTCCATGAAAAACTGGAAAATGCAGGTGGTAGTGGCGCAGACCGGCTTCGGAGCCGCAGTCGGTATTGAGCTCATCGGACGGGGTATTTGGAAGGATGCAGGCGTATTTTCACCAGAATATTTTGATCCGATTCCTTTCTTGCAGATTATGGATGAAGCCGGATTTGAATATGGAATCGTTGAAATGGATTCGGAATATAAAACGGTCAATGATAAAAAGATTATGGCTCAATTATTCAAGGACGCTGCCAAAATGCAAAACAATAAAAAGAAGACCATAACAGCATAAACAGGGACGATAAAGAAAGGCCTTTATTTCTAAAATATTTGATAAAGGAGAATAAAAAAATGAGCGATAATCAAGTCCATGGGGTGGCCGGGCTAAAGAAGCATAAAATAAAGATACCTGGAATCGTTTTTATGATCTACTGTCTTGTTGCTGCAGGCGCTTTCGGCATTGAAGAAATGATCCCAATCAGCGGGCCGGGACTTACTCTTTTAATGTTGGTTTTGTTTCCCATCTTCTGGGCATTTCCCATCAGTGAAATGGTAGCGGAACTGGGATCGGTTCTTCCGTCGGAGGGCGGTGCCTATGTATGGGCAAGAGAAGGATTGGGAGAATTCTGGGGGTGGCAGGTAGGTTTTTGGGGGACCATTGGCACTTGGCTTCAACAGGCTATGTATGTAGTCCTTGTGGTAGGCTACATGGAGAAATTTATTCCCATGACTCCGGTAACGGCTTATGTATTTAAAATATTAATCATCATTCTATTTACTGCCATTAATTTACTTGGGATCAAAGAAGTTTCGCGCGTCAGTACCGTTCTTTCCATTGCTGTGATTATTGGATTTTCTGTAGTGGCAATCGTGGGCTTCTTGAACTGGCAGTACAATCCCATCGTGCCGTTTATGAACGGTGAGAAAGACATTGTGGGTAATCTGGGCGGGTCTGTTTGCATCGCCATATGGATGTACTGCGGATACGAATGCATGTCTAATGTGGCAGGAGAAGTGGAAGATCCACAGGTAATTCCGAAGGGCTTGATTATCGCCATGCCTCTTATTGCGCTGAGTTACTTCCTTCCTACCCTTGCAGGCCTCGCTTCCGTGGGTCAGTGGGAGAACTGGGCTACGGAAGGAGAAAATGCGGTAGGCTACATGGATGTTCTGATCCAGCATCTGGGGCCTGCTTTCGGGATTGCTTTCATGGTGATTGCAATCCTATCCCAGTGTTCTATTTTCAACGCATATATAGCATCAGGCTCCAGAGGTTTTTTTGTAATGGCGGATGATCATTTGTTCCCCAGGTTTATGGTAAAAGTCAGCAAAAAAAGAAAGGTTCCGGCAGTGAGCATTCTTATCATGGCTTTCTTTACCATATTACTGTGTCAATGGGATTTCACCACTCTGGTTATGGCGACAACTCCTCTGATGCTGTATTTATATATGGCTATCGCCGTAGCAACAAGAAGATTGCGAAAAAAATATCCCGTTGAAGAAAGAAAAGCCAAAGGATTATTTGTAATCCCCGGCGGCAGATTAGGACTTCACTTTATGACAGCATCACCTTTTCTTATTTCCATCATCGCCCTTTATGTGAATGGAACAGAGTATTTTATTTCGGGTTTTTTAATGCTGGCTGTCAGCCTGGCGGGATATTTGGTTTGCAAATGGATTTACGGAGGTCTTTCTATAGAGGATCCTGTCAATCATCCCCTAAATCCCAAAACGAAATTGGCCTTTGGAGATATGATGCAGATCGGCGTGTATCTCACGTTATGCGGTTTTGTCGCTTTATTGGGTTCTGTTTTCCTGTATCTGTACGAAGGCGAATGGGGAGAGAGCTATTATCTTGAAGAATACGGCTGCGGGTTTTTCAGCAACTTCTGGGGTATGCTGGATACCTGCAGGATTGGCGGCATTCTTCTGCTGGCAGCGGGAATTATCGTATATTTTATAGGAAAAAAGATCGAAGTACCAACACAAAAAGAGCAGGACACAAGAGAATCCATCCATTATATTGACGATCTGAGCGGAGAAATCAAGTAAAATTCAGATCAAAGTTCAGATAGTAAGGAGGAAAGAAAAGAATGCTTGATAAGAATCGTATCATAAATAAATTAATCTGTCTCCTGTTGGTTATTGCATTCATGGTGACGTTTGATGCTTGCAGTACGAGTGGCGGGAATGCTGCTGATATTGTAATAACCAATGCAAATGTATATACTGTAGACTCAGAAAATACGGTAGCCGATTCTATAGCAATTAAAAACGGCAGAATCGCATATGTAGGAGATGCAGATGGTTTACATTCCTATATCGGTGAAAATACTGTCATCAAAGATCTGAAGGGCGGTACGGTATTACCCGGAATCGTTGATAATCATATGCATCCTGCCATGAGTGCAGTTACCTATCGATTTGAAATAACTCTTCAGGATGTCTTTACGGTAGACGAATATTTGAAAAAGATTCAGGAATTCGTTGATGAAAATGATTCTTTAGAAGTTTATGTAGGCGCCGGATTTATGAGATCCTCATTTGATGCCGTAGGCCCCAGAAAAGAAAGTCTGGATAGAATCTGCAGCAATAAGCCTGTTATGATTACTTCTGCCGACGGACACTCTTTGTGGATAAATTCGAAAGCTATGGAGCTTTCCGGGATTACAAAAGATACACCAGATCCGGAAGGAGGCGTCATACAAAGAGATCCTTTCACGGGTGAACCCTCCGGTCTGCTGCAGGAGTCTGCTATGCAGCTGGTTGAAGAACTGAAACCTGCCTACACAAAAGAACAATATAAAGAGGCCATTCTTTGGCTTCAGGAATGGTTTAATCAAGCAGGTCTGACAACGGTATTCGATGCACTGATTCCTGTTGATCAAGAAGAGTATTATATGGCCTATCAAGAACTTGCGGAAGAAGGCAGGCTGACTTTGAGGGTGCGCGGTGCCTGGCATCTGACACCGGAAATGGGTAAAGATGGTTTGGAACAAGCGATTACAAAGGGGATAGAGATCTCTGAAGGTTTTCAAACCCCCTATTTTCAAGTGAACAGCTTCAAGTTTTTTGCAGATCAGGTTTTAGAGGAACAAACGGCATATCTGTCACAGCCCTATGAAGGAAGAGAGGATGGCTGGAGAGGGATCAAGGTCTGGGATGATAAACTGATGGAAGAACTGTTTACAAGAATCGATAAGGAGGGCTTCCAAATTCATGTTCATCAAATCGGTGATGCCTCTGCTGCATATACCCTTGATGCCTTGGAAAAAGTTGTGGCAGCAAACGGGAAACGTGATTCCAGACATACCTTTGCACATGTGCAGTTTGTAAATGAGGAAGACCAGAAACGAATGGCGGACTTAGGTATGACGGCCGTGATTGCTCCCTATTGGATGGCTATGGATGATTATTATTGGAACTTGTATGTCCCTTATGTGGGAAGAGAACGGGCAGACAGGATGTACCCTGCAAAAAGTCTTATAGAAAAGGGAATGAATGTAACGACGCACAGCGACTTCTTTGTGACGGAACCAGATTTAGGATGGCTGTTCTATGGAGCGATAACCCGAACAATCCCGGACAAAATTTTTCAGAACTGGTATGAAGGGATGAATCTGACCAGGACAGCAGATCCAAATAGTCCTGTAAAAGATGGGATGATCGGACCGTTAAAAACCGCGGATGAAAGATTGACCTTGGAGGAGATTGTAAAAGCTGCCACTTATAACGGCGCCTATGCCAACTTTATGGAAAATGAAATAGGCAGTATAGAAGAAGGAAAAAAGGCAGATTTAGTTTTGTTTTCGGAGAATTTATTTGCTCTTGACACAGAGGAGATCGCTGATATTGCACCTATGATGACCTTATTTGATGGAAAGATTGTCCATGGAGAAGAAATAAATCCATAGTAAGCTTTGAAACAATCCGATTTCCCAATAGAATTACAATATAAAAAGCCTGACAGTGATCTTGATCAGATTATAATTGATCGGATTGCCTGCCAGGTTTTTTTACGATTTACATATAAAATTATATATGGTAATATATGTAAAAAAGGAGGAGCGGATATGGCAGATCAATTACATTTGATAACAGAGGATCTTGATCATGGAAATCAGCGTATGAACAGAGTCCTTTCCAGAGAAGGAGAACGAAGAGAAACGGCAACGCCGCTGGATAAAATCAAAGTTGGAATCGTCGGTATTTCTCATGGTGCGGGAGTTAGTTTCCTGACTGCCTGCCTCGCAAAATATCTTGCAAACACCAGAGAGTTTCATCCTGCGGTAGTAGAACTGGGAAACGGCTGTATATTTGATTCCGCCGGAATGGACAAGCGTTTTGCAGGACGGGAATATTTTTATTTTTTCAAGGCACTAAGGGAAGGAAGAAGTATTCGAGGAAAAAGGAATATGGAGGAAGGGATCAACTGGGTTTTGAAATCTCCGGCTGAAATGGACATCACACTGGATACGGATCAAAAGCTCCGCTTGATCAATCAGGCATCGGGGAATCTGATTCTCTGCGATTGTTCCCAATATGAAAAAGGAAATCAACGGCTCCTTTCCCATATGGATCAGATTATTGCGGTAATCGATCCCCTTCCGTCCAGAATGCTCGAAGGCTATCACCGGCTTTGCGAGCTTAAGTCAGTCGAATCTCGCTGCCAAAATGTGATCTACATCATAAACAAATATAACCGGGGAATCAACCGCCGTGAAATGATGGATTTTTTGAGATTGCGAAGGCCTATTTTCCTGCCGATGGTAGCCGCTGAGAATATTTATACGGCTGAGTATATCTGCAAAATCCCGTATAGCATTCAGGAGGTCAGAAATCAGCTTCATGAACCTATGAAAGAGATTGCGGAAAGTATAAAATTATATTAATTTATGATAAAACCAGTTGGCTCTTTGTCAAATTTTGTAATCCAAAAAATGTAATGAACTTGTAATGTATTTAGGTGTTTCATAATAAATTGTTTTGTATTATAATATTTTGTAGAAAGGCTAACCTGAGAAATTGTAAGAATTTGAATATATTTGACAGAGGAAAGGGCCCCTGGTTATGATTGCATTTAATAACGTAACAAAGTCATATGGTACCAACATCGGCATACAGGATGTGACGGTTCAGATCGATAAAGGTGACTTTGTTTTTCTAGTTGGACCAAGCGGTGCTGGCAAGTCTACCTTTATCCGGCTGATTTTAAAGGAAATAGAAGCAGATAAAGGCAGCATTAAGCTCAATGGGATGGAGATTACCAATCTCCCCAACCGGTTTATCCCGAAGCTGAGACGAAATACAGGCATCGTTTTTCAGGATTTCAGACTTCTCCCCAAGAAAACCGTTTATGAGAACGTGGCATTTGCCATGGAGATTATACATACTACACCGCGTACCATCAGAAGGCAGGTACCGCAGGTTTTAAGTCTGGTTGGCATCAGCTCCAAGGCGGGAAAATATCCGCATGAATTGTCTGCCGGAGAACAGCAGAGAGTGGCCATTGCCAGAGCCATTGTCAACAATCCTACTGTTTTAATAGCGGACGAGCCTACCGGAAATCTGGACCCGGATACGGCATGGGAAATTATGAAGCTTTTAGAACAGATCAATATTCGAGGGACAACCATACTGATGGTGACCCATGCAAAGGATATCGTAGATAAAATGGAAAAACGCGTTATCGCCATTGACAAAGGACGTATTGTCAGAGACGATGCCAGCGGCAGTTATGGTGCATATGAGGACGAGAGAACTCCCTGTGTGCGTGCGGGAGGTGTGTTCGACAGTCATGTTAAATAGTATCGGTTGTGCCATCAAACAGGCATTCAAACAGGTTTTCAGAAACCGTACAATGACCATGGCATCCATGTTTTCCATTACTGCCATGTTGCTGATTTTAGGATTATTCTTTATTCTTGTTGTCAATATCAATATGGTTTCCGAAACCGCCAAAAAGCAATTTGATACCATTCAGGTCTATCTGCTGGACGAGACGTCCTATGAGGATGCGGTAGTGATGATGGAAAACTTGAATCAAATGTCCGGGGTAGGTGAGACGACCTATTTGACAGATGTGCAGGCCATGGCAGAATGGAAAGCCAAATGGGGTGATAATGCTTATCTCCTTGACGGACTCGAAAACAACCCGCTTCCCAATTCCATACTCATTAAAGTAACGGAGCTTGAGGCTGCGGATGCGGTGGTAGCGAAGGTAAAGACCTTTGACGGAATAGAGGATATCAAATATTACAAAAGTACGGTAGACCAGTTAATGAAGGTTACAAACTTCGTTCAAATCGGAGCTTTAATCGTAATTGTCTTCCTTGTCATCGTTTCTGTGGTTGTAGTTTCCAATACTATTAAACTTACGGTACTGGCAAGAGAGAGAGAAATCAGTATTATGAAGTATGTGGGTGCTACCAACTGGTTTATCCGCGGACCTTTCCTGATCGAAGGAATCCTGATTGGAATCCTTTCGGCTCTGGTTTCCGCCGGTTTGGTCAGTTTGGTCTATTATAAGATCACAGAGCTGATTGGACAGGAAGTATTCGTTATGCTTTCTACCAATATGGTGCCGGGTCTGTTCCTGGTCTATAACCTGGTCTGGATTTTTGTAGCCTTGGGTGTAAGCATCGGTGCCTGCGGAAGTATCGTTTCCATGAGAAGATTTTTAGATACCTAAACGAATTTTATTGGACAAGACATAAGATGTAGCAGGGGATAAGATAAAAGGGGGAATACATAGTGAAAAAATTGGTCTCTTATGCGCTAACATTTGTATTAATTGCCTCGGTCATTACCTTGGGAGCGGCCTATGCCGGTAATGAGGAGCAACAGCTAAATGACCTCAACAGTCAGATCAGTCAGACCAAGAAGGAACTGAACGAAGGAAAGAAAAAGGAAAAACAGTTAAGCAATCAGATTAAACAATTGGAAGCACAGATCAGTGCGGCGGAAAAAGAAATTCAAAGCATTCAGGGAGATATCAGCAAAACCGAGCAAAGTATCGCAACGGTAAGACAAAATCTTGCAACTGTGGAACAGGAAATGAAAGAACAAAATGACAGCCTGGAAAAACGTCTTCGTGCCATGTATAAAAATGGTGATGTGGGCTTGGTTGAAATTTTGCTGGGTTCTGAAGATATTACAGATTTTATGACCAACATGGACATGGTTCAAAAAATCTTTGACAATGATGTGGAAATCTTGAAGGTGATGGAGGAACAGCATCAAAAAATTGAAACTCAGAAAAAAGAACTAGAGACATTGCAAGCCAAACTGGTTCTGGAGAAACAACAGGAAGCAGATAAACAAGACAACCTTCAGGCCAACAGAGGAGAAGTTGCAAACCTTAAAGCTCAGGTTTCAGCAGATAACCAGGAAATAGCAAAAGAACTTGATCAATTAAATGCGGAAGCCGACAGGCTGATTGCGGAAATCAGAAAATTGCAGAGCGATGCTGCCTATGTAGGCGGAAAATTGGCTTGGCCGGCTCCGGGTGTTACAAGAATCACATCGGAATTCGGATATCGTATCCATCCGATTCTTAAGGTCAAGAAGTTACATACAGGTATGGATTTTGGTGCGCCTTCAGGAACAAAGATTGTAGCCGCCAATGACGGAACGGTAATCAAGGCAGGCTGGAACAACAGCTATGGATATATGGTTATGATCGACCATGGAGGTGGGATTGTAACGCTGTATGCACATAACAGCAGCCTTGTGGTAAAAACCGGCGATGTGGTTTCAAGAGGCCAATTGATCTCCTATTCCGGCAGTACGGGAATGTCCACCGGACCGCACCTTCATTTTGAGGTACGTGTGAACGGAGAATATCAGAATCCAAGGAACTGGTTATAGCATGAACATCATACATCCAACGATTCGAGAGATTTTAAAAAGCAGAGGGATATCGGAGGAATCCGATATCCTGGAATTTATATCGGAGAAACCGAAGCGTACTTATGATCCATTCTTGCTGAAAAATATGGAAGCGGGAGTGGATTTGCTGTTATCTTCAATTGAACAGAATAAAAAGATTTGCATCTACGGAGACTACGATGCAGACGGCGTAACTTCCATTAGTCTGATGTTGCAAATACTGGCACATCTTACAAACAATGTCTCTTACTATATCCCTTCCAGATTTGATGAGGGATATGGATTGAATAAAGAAGCCATTGAACTGATCAAAGCGGATGGTTCACAGCTGATCCTTACCGTTGACTGCGGCAGCGTTTCCTATGAAGAAGTGGAATACGGCAAGAATATTGGAATGGAATTTATTGTGACGGACCATCATAATATTAATGAGAAATCAGCAGACTGCATTCTAATCAATCCGAAGCAGACAGACTGCACCTATCCGTTCAAGCATTTGTCCGGCTGTGGTGTAGCATTCAAGGTGGCGCAGGCCATACAGCGAAAAGCCGGACTGCCGAAATCGGTTTTGACGGAATTATTGGATCTTGTGGCAATTGCAACGATCGGCGATATTGTTCCGCTTATAGATGAGAATAGAACACTGACCAAATACGGACTGGAAATCATCAACAGTAAAAAGAGGCCGGGATTGCATTGCCTCATAGAAGGGACCGGTTTAGTACCTGGGAAGATTAAATCTGAAAATATCGCATATATTATAGTACCGCACCTCAATGCAGCAGGACGAATGCTGGATGCAAAAGTTGGGGTTACTCTGCTGACATCAAAAGATCAACAGGAATTTTCCTCTGCGGCTGCGCTTCTGATGGAAAACAACAGGGAAAGAAAAAGAATTCAGGAAGAATCCTTTTGTGCTTGCAGTGAGATGGTAAAATCGGCACATAAAGTAGATTCCTTTCTTCTTATCGATGCCAAGGAGATCCATGAAGGAATTGCCGGAATTGTGGCAGGGAAACTAAAAGATGAGTACGGCAGACCGGTTATTATCGTAACTCCCTCCGGAGGGGAAGGCTTCTTGAAAGGTACCGGAAGAAGCATACCTGGAATCAATCTTTATGATATGCTGAAAAAATACGAAGATCTCTTTTTAAAATTTGGCGGACATTCAGGAGCCTGCGGATTTCTAATGAAAGCAGATTTTCTTGAAAAATTGAGAAACTCCCTTATCGAGGAAACCGAGGAGTTATACAGAAGCAGGCCGGATCTGTTTCAGCAGGAAACGGTTATCGATGCCATTCTCAGGCAGGAAGATCTGGATATTGCATTCGCCATGGAAATAGAGAAGCTGGCGCCCTTTGGCTGTCAGAATGAGAAGCCTGTTTTTCTGCTGGAATCCATTTACCCCTCGGAAATCAATTATATGGGGGATAATAAGCAGCATGTAAGATTTGCAGGATCTGAAGGTAAAAGCAATGGTTTTTCCTGCATCCTTTTTCAAAAAGCCCAGGATTACAGCGAGCTTCTTCAAAAAGGTGTTGCTCTGAATCTTTCGGGCTATCCTGACATCAATCATTGGAACGGCAACTCGAAAATTCAATTTGTATTAAAGGGTATCACATGTTAAAATAGCTCTTAACGGTAGAATTCCAGCCCAGCTAAGGCTGGGGAATTCCCGTATGGCACCTACCAGACATTTTCTTAAAAAATGAGGTTAAGTGCCGAAAATGAGGTTAGGTGCCGAAGTGGAGGACGATCCTATGTTTATAAAAAAACGAAATTTTCTCTTTGTTGTTTTCTTATCCGTGTTAATCGGCGCATTGGTGTCAGGCGGAGCAATTTACTTTATTGGCTTGTCTTCAGGCGGTTATACGGCAATCACCAATTCAGAATATGAAAACTATAAAAAAACCAATGAAAAATATGCGAAATTAGTGGAACTGGAAGCCTATATTAAGAAAAACTATTATATACCCGTAGATGAAGATAAGCTTGAGCAGGGTATGTATAAAGGTCTTTTCTGGGGGCTTGGGGATCCCTATTCTGCTTATCTTACCAAAAAAGAATACGAAGAGATTATGATTTCCACCTCCGGTGAATATCAGGGCATAGGTGTTACCATTGCTCCCGATGAGGAAGGATATATCAATGTAGTATCTCCTATTGATGATTCTCCTGCCGAAAAGGCAGGAATCAAATCCGGTGACAAGATTACGGCAGTAGGCGGAGAGAGTTTTAGCGGCAGCAATATTGACGCAGCTGTAGCCGCTATGAGAGGCAAACCCGGATCCAAGGTAGCCCTTACCATCGTACGTAATGGTAAGGTTCTGGAATTTGAAATAACCAGGGCGAATATCGTTATGCAGTCTGTAAAATCAGAGGTGCTGGAAGGAAATATCGGCTATATCCGAATTAGCTCCTTCGAGGAAAAAACAGCGGAGGATTTTAAACAGCATCTTAGAAATTTGGAACTGAAAGGCGTTTCCGGCCTTGTTCTGGACTTGAGAGACAATGGCGGCGGCTTGGTTGAGGTCAGTGTCGAAGTAGCAGATATGCTTCTGGACGAAGGAATCGTAACCTATACAGAAGACCGCCAGGGTGAAAAGCGTTATTATAAATCAAAAGCCGGTGCGACGAAGCTTCCTTATGTTGTTCTTGTTAATGGCGGCACGGCCAGTGCATCGGAAATCATTACAGGCGCTATCAAAGATCATAAGGGTGGTAAAATTGTAGGAACCACCACCTATGGAAAAGGGATCATTCAAAGTGTCGAAGAGCTGCCTAACGGTGATGCCATTAAGCTCACCATCATGCAGTATTTCTCTCCAGACGGAAACGTCATACATGGTATAGGAGTTGAACCGGATATCGTTGTGGAAGCATTACCTGATGATAAGACCGACAAACAGTTGGAGAAGGCATTAGAGCTTTTAAAATAGGATGGATGTCTGATTTGATCTAAGATGGAAATGAAAATAGAACAAAAGTTTACAAGAGACCTTAAAGGCCCGTAAGAGCAAACTTACGGGCCTTCCTTATGATTTTTTACCATTTATCACCAGTCATTTGCGTTCCAGTTCTAATAGTTTTAAATAAACCTGAACTCCGGTTTCCAGAATCTCCTCATCAAAATCAAACTTGTTGTTATGCAGGGGGATACTCGTTCCTGTTCCTAAAAAAAGGAATAAACCCGGTACCTTCTGCTGATAAAAGGAAAAGTCTTCCGCCAGCATAAATGGCTTCTCGAATATTGTAAAATCAAACTCCTGCAAAGCTTTCCGAGACTCTTCAAAGAGGTTTGGATCATTGATTACCGGAGGATAGCCTTCGGTATGTTTTAGGGTGATAGAACAAAGATATTTCTGCTCGTAGTTTGCCGCAATCTCATCCATTCGTTTTAATACATAATGAAAGGTTTCCATATCAAAGCATCGCAGGGTACCTTGCAGCTCCGTCCTATCGGAAATGGCATTGCGCACTGTTCCGCTGGTCAGCTTACCGAATTTTAAAAGGCAGAAGGCTTGCTTTGCCAACTCGTTCTGTACCATTTCATAAAGATCGTTCAGCAATCTGCAGCCGATCCACAGGGCATCGATACCTTCCTCGGCTTCGGCACAATGAGCGCTTTTCCCGCGGATCTCAATATCGATTTCACTGGATTTTGCCATGAATTCTCCGGGCCTTGAGGCGATTGCATGTTTTTTTATCATTGGCCACAAATGGATTCCGTAAATTTTTTTTACGGAATAATCAGATAGGATACCTGTGGCGCAAATATCGCCTGCTCCGCCCGTTGTCTCTTCAGCGGGCTGAAAAATCAAAAGAACATTGCAGGAAAGGCTTTCTATCCTTTCGTTCAATTCACCTGCCAGAGCCAGGAGCATAGCCATATGGCCGTCATGTCCGCATGCATGCATCTTTCCTTCGTGACAGGAGCAATAGGGGGCATTGGTTTGTTCCACAATGGGAAGTGCATCCATATCGCTTCGGAAAGCGACGGTTTCCATAAAACCGCCTTGATTCTGCTTTTGTTCACTTTGAAAAAAAGCACAAATGCCGGTACCGCAGACTTCCGTGATTTTACATCGGTACTGTTGCAAAACCTTGACAATATAATTTTTTGTTTTTAAAACATCAAACCCCAGCTCCGGGATTTGATGGAGATCCCGGCGGTATTTTCTTACTGAATTTTCCATGGAGACTTCTCCTTATTCCTTTTGGCTATCATGCAGCCGTTAAAAATTTTTCGAATACTAGAAAAATTTTCTTACATCTTGCCTTGTTATTATTTGAAACTATAAAACAGACTGAGGCAATCGTCAAGTCAATCCTGAAAAAATTGCCTGTAAATAATGGTTAAATAATGGATTTCTAAAAAAATATAAAAAACACTTGCATTATTGTTCAAAATGATTTAGACTAAACCCATTAATGTTGATAGAGGCAGCGAAGCAAATGAAGATATGGATGGCCGGCGGGCAATGATCCATATTGGAGGTATCCTTCGCCGAACCCTTCTTTTAGGCATAAAAGTCGGGTGGGCTCATGGTGAATAACCATGTGACTGTCTACGTAAGTAGGCGTGCTATCCTTTGATGACCGGCATGTAACGGAACGGTTATGTGTGATAGAGGATTGTTGTCAAGTCATTGATAACAAAAGGCTATTAGAGTCAGTAAGGGATGCTTACTGGCTTTTTTTTATTAAATAAAACACTGTTTTGTCTAATGAAAAGCCGCTTTGTTGCGGTTTTTATTGCAGAGCAACAGGTAAAAACAGGAAAATTATTAATTAATATACAGCCGTATGAATGGTAGCTTATGCAGATTGGAGAAGAGCAAGATGTTACATAGGGAGAGAAATGTTGAAAACGGAATATTGCAAATTGGCGGCGCAGCAGCAGATCAACTGGCAAAAGCCTGCGGAACACCGCTGTACGTATACGATGAAGGGATGATTGAGGCTCGCCTCAAAGCATATAAACAGCACTTTCGGTCTGACCTCTTTGATACGGAAGTCTTATATGCTTCCAAGGCCTTCGCCTGTAAGGCTTTGTATCAGCTTTTGAACCGGTATGACTTTGGTTTGGATGTGGTAAGCGGAGGCGAATTATTTCTGGCGAAGGAATCCGGTGTGCCGATGGATAAAATTTATTTCCATGGCAATAACAAAACTGATGCGGAAATCGAAATGGCCCTGTCTTATGGGTGCGGAACCATCGTAGTGGATCATAAAATGGAATGTGAACGACTGATCGAGGCAGCTGAAAAACAGGAACATCAGATCAACGTCATGATCAGAATCAATCCCGGTGTTACCGCACATACTCACAAGTATATCATTACCGGAGATTTGGATTCAAAATTTGGAGTTATGATGCAGAATGAAGAAATGATTCTGTCCATGATCAGCAGCATTAATCAATGCAGTCAGTTGAATTTCCAAGGTTTTCACAGCCATATCGGCTCCCAGATCTTTGATTTGAGAGCGTACGAAACGGTTATAGAGCGTTTGGTGAAATTTATCAAGAAATGTGAGACCGAGCATAAAATAGAAATAAATTGTCTGAATCTCGGCGGAGGCTTCGGCTCGTACTATACACAGGAGGATCAGCCGAAAGCCATTGAGGAAACCTGTGAAACCCTCATAAAAAAATGTGAGAAAGAAATAAGAGAGAAAGAAGTCAAATTGAAACAGATCCTGATAGAGCCAGGCCGATCAATTGTTGCAGAACCGGGCTACACACTGTACACCATCGGATTTATGAAAGATACGCCCAATAAATCCTTTCTCTTCGTGGACGGCGGTATGACGGACAATATGAGAGTCGCTCTGTATGATGCAAAGTATGATTGCGATCTTGCCTGCAGGATGGATGAAGAGAAAGAGAATAAATATACTATAGCAGGAAAATGCTGTGAGTCGGGGGATATCCTGATAGAGAGGGCTATGCTGCCGAAAGCGGAAAGCGGAGACCTGTTGGCAGTGTACGCCACAGGGGCCTATGGTTACTCCATGTCAAATAATTACAACCGCATGAGAAAGCTGCCGGTGGTATTTGTAAAAAACGGGAAAGCCCGAATGGTTATCAAAGGTGAAAGTTATAGCGACCAGATCAGACTGGAAACGGATGAGGAGGTATTGATATGAACGTAGTGCAAAAGTATGGAGGAACCAGTATCGACAGCGTAGAAAAAATCAGGGCAATTGCGGAACACATCGCATCCATTCGAAAGGAGGGAGACGGAATCGTCATTGTGGCCAGCGCCATGGGTAAAACCACCGACGAGTTGATTGCTCTTGCAAAGCAGATGGGTGAGGAAGTACCAAAACGTGAACTGGATGCTCTTCTTGCCACCGGAGAGCAGAAGACGGTAGCCCTGTTGGCGATTGCACTTCAGAACCTGGGAATTCCGGCAGTATCCATGACAGGATTCCAATCAGGATTCATTACGACAGATCAGCATTCCAAAGCCCGAATCAAAGAAATCAATACGGAGAGAACAGAACAGTTCCTGAAAGAAGGAAAAGTAGTGGTCATGGCAGGTTTCCAGGGAATCAGCGAACACGGTGACATTACTACTCTGGGCAGGGGCGGATCCGATACCACAGCGGTGGCTATAGCAGCGCAGCTGGGTTGGGACTGTGAGATTTATACGGATGTAGATGCTATTTTTACCGCAGATCCGAAAATTTATCCGAAAGCGAAGAAATTAGACCGGATTACCTATGAAGAAATGATGGAGCTCTCCGCATCCGGCGCAGGAGTGCTGGAAACCAGAAGTGTGGAGCTTGCAAAAAAATATAATGTAAGACTTTTTATTGGAAAATCATTGGAAACGGATAAAAGAAAGGGGACATACGTAATGAACGAAAGTATTTTTATTGAAGATATGCCAATCACCGGTATCAGTATTTCAGATGACTGCTCCATTTACTCCATGAGAGGAATGGAAAACGACGGCGTTGCTGTTGCGGGGCTTTTCCAGCTGCTGGCAGATTTAAACATCAATGTGGATATGATATCCAAGCAGACCTACGGAGATAACAAATGTACCGTATCCTTCAGCTGCACCGATGCCCAGTCAAGGGATCTCGACAAAGCCATTGAGGCAAATGAAGTTTTAAAGCAGATCAATATAGAAAAGCAAGCCAATCTTTCCATCTTGTCCCTGGTGGGCGTGGGAATGGCAACCTGCTCGGGCGTAGCCAGCAAGGTCTTCTCCATTCTCGCTCAGGAAGGAATCATGTACTACCAGATCACAACGTCGGAAATTTCCATATCCGTCACTGTAAGCAAGGATGAGAAGATTAAAGCGGTCATCGCACTCTGCGAAGCCTTTGGTCTGTAGTCATGATCAGCTTTTCTAAATATCATGGCTGCGGCAATGATTTTATCATTCTCAAGGAGCAAAATGCCTCGGGATATTCATATCCGGAACTGGCCAGAGCCATCTGCCACAGAACACTGGGAATAGGTGCTGACGGATTGATCATCGTAAAAGAGGCGCCCCTGGAGATGATTTTCTATAACAGCGACGGAAGCAGAGCTCCCATGTGCGGAAACGGGATCCGATGCTTCGCCAAATACTGTTATGATGAAGGCATCACGAAAGATGCCGATTATGAGGTGGTAACCCTGGCAGGAATCATGGGCGTTCATGTTGCCGGCTTGGATCCGTTTCTAGTGGAGATCAATATGGGAAAACCCGACTTTGATCCGGTAAAATCCGCAATTCGCACGGATCTGGACCGGTTCCTGAAACAAGATCTGGATGTGAACGGACAGCGGGTTCAGGTAAGCAGTTGTTTTATGGGAACCGTTCATACGGTGCTTTGGCTTGAGGATTACGCAGATACTGCGGATTTGGAATCGTTGGGAAGGGAAATCTCTCATCACCCGGTTTATGCAGAGCAAACCAATGTCAATATGGTTCAGGTCATCGATAAGAATACCTTAAAATTGACTACATATGAACGTGGAGCCGGAATGACCTATGCCTGCGGAACCGGTGCCTGTGCCAGTGTTGTAATAGGCGCCCTGGAGGGCAGATGTGAAAAAGAAGCAAATGTTCTGCTGCCTTACGGAACACTGCATATTAAGCAGATAGAGAATGATGAAGTCTTTATGACCGGGCCTGCTGTGAAAATCGGGCAGGGATCTTATATAGGGGAAAATACCTGAGGAAAAAAAGGAAAGGAAGGGAAGACCAATGATTAAAGGATCTATGGTTGCATTAATTACACCGTTTCATGAAGATGGAAGTGTAAATTATGATAAATTAGACGAATTGATAAGATGGCATATAGAAGAAGAGACAGACGGAATCGTTATATTGGGAACCACGGCTGAAACTCCGGCCCTGACTGTCACCGAAAGGGATAAAATTGTGGAAGTCTCCATTGCAGCAGCAAATAAAAGAATTCCCATTATCGTAGGCAGCGGTTCCAACAATACGCTGGTGGCAAAAGAGCAAAGCATGAAATATGAAAGTATGGGAGCGGATGGCCTGCTGGTCATCACTCCATACTACAATAAAACCAATAAAGCAGGAATGATCCATCACTTTACAGAGATTGCCGATGCGGTATCAATTCCTATCATCCTGTACAACGTTCCGGGAAGAACCGGCTGCAGCCTTTCCTGCGAAGCGGTAAAGGAACTGAGCAAGCATCAGAATATCGTAGGCATCAAAGAAGCCAGCGGCGATATTTCCTTTGTCAGCAAGATTTCAAGGCTTGCAAGTGACAACTTTGCCATTTATTCCGGCAATGACGATATGATCATCCCGCTAATGTCACTGGGCGGTTTAGGAGTCATTTCCGTAGCGGCAAACATCATCCCCAGAGAGATGCACCGTATGACGATGGCATATCTCAATGGTGATGTAGGACAAGCCAGAGACATGCAGCTTAAATATTTGGATTTTATCAATGCATTGTTTATTGAGACCAATCCTATTCCCATCAAGGAAGCCATGAACATCGCCAATATGAACGTAGGCAAATACAGACTGCCTTTATACGAAATGGAAAATCATACAAGAGAACAGTTACTGAAGACAATGAAGGAAATAATGTAGGTGAAAAATGAAAATAGCAATCGTAGGATACGGCAAAATGGGTAAACTGATAAAGAAGACCATTGAAGAGTCAAAGGATATGGAATGTGTGGGTGTTGCCAGCCCGGAAGAATCAAAGGATCTGACGGATCTCCCGTCAGACTTTGATGCCATCATAGATTTCAGTCATCCGGATAATTTAAGCGGGATCCTTTCCTATGTTGAAAAGAATCCCAAAGCGGTAGTGATAGCCACAACCGGCTTTACGGAGGAGCAAATACGGTCCATTGAAGCCCTGTCGCAGAAAGTTCCGGTAGTGTATACCGCCAATTTCTCTTTGGGTGTTACCGTCTTCCAACAGGTCTTAAAGCAGATTACTCCGATTTTAAGAGATACCTTTGACATTGAAATTATAGAAAAACACCACCGTTTAAAACTTGATGCCCCAAGCGGAACAGCGAAAATGCTTCTCTCTGCTATTGACGAAAACAACGAAAGGGAGAAGGTATACGGCAGAGAAGGAAACAGCAAACGAAAAGAGGAAATCGGCATTCATTCCATAAGAGGCGGCACCATAGTAGGGGAACATACGGTACTGTTTACAGGAGACGATGAGGTTTTTGAAATTACTCATCAGGCACATTCCAAACAGATTTTTGCCAATGGTGCTGTTGTGGCCGCAAAGTTCGCTGTAAAACAAGAACCGGGACTCTATGACATGAACGATGTCCTGTTTGGAAAGAGGTAATAGAAATGAATGCACATGAGATCATACAATACATTAAAGATTCGGAAAAGAAAACGCCGGTAAAGCTTTATTTGAAAGAAAAAAATCCAATTCCATTCCCCAATTGTCAGATTTTCGGGTCTACCGATAAGATCATATTCGGTGAATGGTCTAAAATTAAGGAAATTTTGGACAAATACCAGGATGATATTTTAGATATCGTGATTGAAAATGATTGCAGAAACTCAGCGATTCCGCTGCTCGATTTGAAGGAAGTCAATGCAAGAATAGAGCCTGGAGCCATCATCAGAGAAAAGGTTCAGATCGGAGAACGTGCTGTTATTATGATGGGTGCTGTGATCAATATCGGTGCTGTCATAGGAGAAGGTACCATGATTGATATGAACGTGGTACTTGGCGGCCGCGCCATGGTAGGGAAGAACTGCCACATCGGAGCGGGAAGTGTTCTTGCCGGTGTCGTAGAACCTCCCAGTGCAAAACCTGTCATTGTGGAAGATGATGTTCTCATCGGGGCCAATGCTGTAATACTGGAGGGCGTCCATGTACACCGTGGGGCAGTGGTTGCCGCCGGTGCCGTGGTGATTGAAGATGTTCCCGAAAATGCGGTGGTAGCCGGGATTCCTGCTAAAGTGATAAAGATGAAGGACGATAAATCCATTGAGAAGACGGGTATCGTAGAAGCTTTAAGACAGCTTTAAATCCTGAATATTTATAATGAAAGAATGAAAATCAATAAAATATAATCAATGAAAAGGAACAGGGCAGTTTCAATTTGAAACAAAAGGAGACTGTCCTCTTTTTATATCATCATATAAAATTTGATAAATGATGAAGAAATGATATAATTTTATTATAAAATCAATCTGGAGGATGTAACATGTCTTTAAAAGTACGAATATCTGCTCTGCTGATTCTTTTGGCGCTGCCTACAGTCATGTTTGTCGGATGCAAAACACCTGATTCCGAACTGCAATCGAAGTCTGCGCCGGAAATACAAACGGAGGCTGTACTCAGCAGCATTACGGAAGAAGAATACCAGAAGATTGGAACTGGAAGTAAACCGGAGGAAGGCGTATCCATTAACGATTTAAAGAAATTATCTGTTTCTGTAAAAATAATCCATTCGAAAAACGCGGTAAAACGGGAAATCCGAATTCCGGATCTTACATTGATAGACAGATATGACAGGGTTCGGTCAACCAGTGCCGGTTCCTTTGAACAAAATAATATTGGAACTGATGACACAGCAGAAAGTGCGGCCTGGATTATTTTTGACAGCAGAGGCATGAGCGAACAGGATATAAGAGAAATATTTAAACAATCTGAGATTTATGCGGGATACCGGATCGAGAACCGTGACATGATCGAAAACAAGATTTCCATAGGTGAAAGCTTCGTTTCAATATGAAGAGAACTTTCCGATATAAAAGAGGATATTGCAATATCAAAGAGGAGGCAATCCTCTTTTTTTTTATCCCATTGGAAGCAACGTTTCCTTCCTGCCATTATCGTCATATTATAACATATCAAATAAAAGAGATTTACGGAGGTATAAAATTGAAAGCGACATATAATCAACCGAACAAGTTCCGGCTGGAAAAGCAGGGGGTGGGGGCCAATCGGGTGCTGGATCCCTACAAACCAATGGTAGCGTTAACTTTTGATGATGGGCCGTCTCCGCTCTATACTCCCGTCATTCTTGATGTGTTAGATGAACATAATTCGGCTGCAACTTTTTTTGTTTTGGGAACCGAGGCAGATAGAAACAGAGAGCTTTTGGCGGAAATCATTCAAAGAGGAAATGAAATCGGAAACCATAGCCTAAATCATCGGGATTTTACCAAATTATCAATTGAAGAGCTGAACTATCAGATTAATACGACGCAAGATATTATAGAAGAGGCAACGGGATATGCGCCGTTAGTACTGAGAACCCCTTACGGTTTTGTAAATGTAGATTTGATGAAAGAACTGCATATGCCGGTCATCCTATGGTCACTTGACACCCGTGACTGGGAAAGCAGAGATCCTGAAAAGATTTATGACGAGGTTTTTGAGAATGTAAAAGACGGAGATATTATCCTAATGCATGATATTTATGAAAGCTCGGCTGAGGCTGTGAAACAGATCATTCCAGAATTGATCGAGCGGGGGTTCCAGGTTGTTTCGGTAAGTGAATTGAGCAGGCTTCGGGAAGTACCGCTACAGGCAGGGAACATTTACAGCAACTTATACTGATCATTTCCTGGGTGAATTCATGGAAACGATTCTGGTACCGAAAAGGAAAGAGACAAGTCTTGGGCATTCGACTTGTCTCTTCCTGTTTAAGGAATGGATCTATTTTTAAGGATGAATTTGAATTTACGCAATGTTTTCATCTTGTTGCTCCCTGTCAATTTGGTAACGGTTTGCTCCGAATATCTTGTTCAGTGTAAATACCGAAGCCAGGAATAGAGCCAGAACCACCACCATAGGAATAACCCAGTTATCCATAAAGCCGGAGATCAGGAAGCCTACGCAGGCTACTAAAGCACACGTAACCGAGTAAGGGATTTGGGTCTTAATGTGATCGGTATGGCGGATATTCGCAGCTGCAGACGATAAAATAGCGGTATCTGCAAGGGGAGAACAATGATTCCCGAATCCGCCGCCGCCGATTACGGCTGCGACACAGGCATACACACTGATGTCCATGGCAAGAGCCAGAGGAACAGCCAGCGGAATCATGATGGCATAGGTTCCCCAGGTAGCACCTGTTGAAAAGGTCATCACGCAGGAGAAGGCAAATATAATGAGCGCAATCAGGAATGGAGGTACATTTCCGATAAACAGGGATGCGACATAGCCCGCAGTATCCAGTTCATCGCCGACACCGCCTATCCCCCAGGCAAATGCCAGCAGTATTACGACAAACAGCATGGATTTTGTTCCTATTACAAAAGCTGCGATGGATTCACTGACCTTGGAAAGTCTTCTGACGGAATAGAAAATAATGGAAAAGATGACGGAGATTGAGACTGCATAGGTGAGTGCAAGCATTCCGTCCATATTGTTTACGGCATCAAGAACACTGAAGGATTCAAAGAAACCGCCGGTATACAGCATAAAGGTCAGTGCGCATATAATCAATAAAAGAATCGGAGCAAGGAGGTCAATCGCGCCTCCATTTTTTTGCTCGATTGAAGAAAAATCGTCATCGTCAGCCCCGCCGCCGCTAAAGGTCTTATCGCAGAGTGCACCGGTTTCCATCGTTCTCTTTTCAGCCTTGGCCATAGGTCCAAAATCCAAACCCAAATAAACAACTACGATTACCATGATGATAGACAGCCAGGCATAATAGTTAAAAGGTATACACATTAAAAAGGCATGAAATGAATCTTCTTCCACTCCGGCAGTGGCATAGCTGTCTGCAATAAGGGAACAGATAAAGGCCACCCAGCTCGAAAGCGGGACAACCAGACAGATCCCTACCGCAGTAGAGTCGATAATATAAGAAAGCTTTTCTCTGGACACCCCGAATTTATCGCTAATAGGCCTCATGATTGCTCCGTTTGTTAATGCGTTGAAATAATCATCAAAGAAAATGATAAGTCCGATAAGCCAAGTCGTACCCTGTGCTCCTTTTTTTGTTTTGATTTTACGCCCTAACAGATCTCCAAAGGCAGTAGAACCTCCGGATCTGGTAAGCAAACCGATCAATCCTCCCAGAAGTACCACGATAATCAGCACCTGCATGTTCCAGGGATCCGTAAGCTTGGCGATAATGATTTCCACCATTTTTTCCATTCCGGCTAAAGGGTTCCAGCCGACAATAATTAAACAGCCCGTATAGACACCGATGAATAGAGACAACAGGACTTCTTTTGTAATGATTGCCAGCACAATTGTAAGCAGGGGCGGCACGATTGCCCAAAATCCTACTTCCATAAAAATATCCTCCTTAACATTTACTCAGTGCAATTTTTTTTTAATACAATTTGTATTCTCAATTGTGCTTATATAGAATTGGATATAGAATATGGTAACAGAATACAAATCGCATTCTAACTGAGGCCCATTATAATCGCCCTTATATTTAATGTAAATGGAAAAACAGTAAAAATATTCTGAATTTTGAAAAAACTATATACCTGGTATAAAGTTTTCTGTTATTTAATAAACGAAACCTTAATATTATTAAATATAAATATACAAGAAGAGTGAGGGATAAAATCATGGACAAAGTTATGGATCACATTACGATCGGAATGATGGCTAAGATTAATGGTATTTCTGAACAGACACTAAGACTTTACGACAAGATGAAACTCCTTCGACCAAGCGAAATTAACCCGGAAACAGGATATCGGTATTACAACATAAAACAATGTGCCCAACTGGATATGATCCAATATATGAAGGCATTGGGCATGAATTTGGTTCAGATCAAAGAGTGCTTTGAAGAAAAGGATATCAAAAAAATGCGGCATATCCTGGAACTTCAAAAGAATAATATCGAAAAACAAATGCTGGAATTGCATCATGCGAAACAGGCTATCGAACGATCTATTGAAAGCTATCGCCGTTATGATGCTGCTCCCGAAGAAAATACCGTTGTTTTGGAATACATAAAAGCAAGAAAAATATTTTGTTTCGATACGAAAATCAATTGTTACAGCTACGGTATGGATTACTATGAGCATATTCTTCGTTCCTTGAAAAAAAACTATGTCCTTCATAAATTGCCTATGAGTTATTTTTGCAACGTAGGCAGCATCATGCGAAAGGAAAATTTTAGAAAAAGAGAACTGTGGGCTACCGAGGTATTTCTTTTTGTCGAGGATGATTTCCAGTCTGACGGGGGCATTGAAGTGATTCCGGAAGACATGTACTTATGCAAATACTGTTATGGTTTTAACAAGGAGGAAGAATCCCTAAGATCCCTTATGGACTATATTCCCGAACACAATTACGAGGTGAAGGGTGACTGTATCAGTGAAGTTTTGATTGAATTTCCAACCTTTAATCACTTTGAGAGAAACGCTTTTTTGAAGCTTCAGGTGCCTGTAAAACAAAAAATGAAAAAAATATTTTAGGTCTATTGACTTTGTAATTACTACAAGGTTTAGAATTACCGTGAACAAAAGATAATTTGTAAAATCTGCCAAAAATCCTGGATGTCATTTTACAAGAAAGATCCGTATCAGTTTAAATTTGTCTAAGAGTCGATAGTTCTTAGAGAACGGAGGATTTGAGAAAATGCAATTATCAGATGTAAAATTAACGGTACAGGAAGTCATGGACCTGACAAACAAGTATATGATAGAAACCTACCAGCGATTCCCATTCCTCGCTGTGAAAGCAAAAGGGATGTATCTGTACGATGAAGAGGGTCATGCTTATCTGGATTTCTATGGAGGGATTGCAGTAAATAATGCAGGCAGCTGCAACGAAAAGGTAGTATCGGCAGTTCGGGATCAGGTGGGCGATATCATGCACACCTTTAATTATCCTTATACGATTCCGCAGGCAGTCCTTGCGGAGCTGGTCTGCGAAACCTTGGGAATGGATAAGATTTTTTATCAAAATTCCGGTACCGAAGCCAATGAAGCTATGATTAAAATGGCGAGAAAATACGGAACGGATCGTTTTGGGCCGGAAAAATACCACATTATTACAGCCAGGAATAGCTTTCACGGCAGAACCTATGGAGCCATGTCCGCCACCGGGCAGCCCGACAATGCATGCCAGCTTGGATTTAAGCCCATGGTTCCGGGATTTTCCTATGCGGAATTCAACAATCTGGATTCCTTCCGGGAAGCAGTTACGGAAAACACCATTGCCATCATGCTGGAACCGGTACAGGGAGAAGGTGGCGTAAGGCCGGCAACAAAGGAATTTATGCAGGGGATACAAAAACTATGTGACGAAAAAGGGATTTTACTGCTCATTGATGAAATTCAGACCGGATGGTGCAGAACCGGAAAGATGATGGGTTACATGAATTACGATGTGAAGCCCGATATCATCTCTATGGCCAAGGGGCTGGGAGGCGGAATGCCTATCGGAGCCATCTGCGCAAAGAAAGAAGTTGCGGCTGCTTTCAATCCAGGCTCCCACGGAACGACCTATGGCGGAAGTCCGGTATGCTGTGCGGCTGCCTATGCACAGGTCAGTGAGCTTCTCGAAAAAGAGCTGGACAAAAATGCAAAAGAAGTAGGGGATTACTTCATGAAAAAGCTGGCGGCATTGCCTAACATAAGAGAAGTACGGGGTAAAGGCTTGCTGGTGGGCGTAGAATTTGACTTCCCGGGTGCGGCTGCGATAAAACACGGTTGTTTGGACAGACGGCTGCTTGTTACGGCCATTGGAGGAAACATCATTAGAATGGTTCCGCCTCTTATTGCAACGAAAAAAGACTGTGACACTGCCTTTGAAATTTTAAAAGCTTCCGTTGAGGAAGCATTAAAAGAAGAAAAAGACAGGTAAGCTTACTGCAATCTATTAAAAATTATTTTTTAAATAAAATAGGGAGGTTTGAAATGAGAAAAAGCTTTGACGAGGTATTAAAATATACCGAATATGCAATAAAAACAATTTCACAGAAATCAATGACTGAGGACGAAAAAGAATTCTTTATCAACGAGACAAGGCATAATTTTGACAACCATATCAACCCGGGATTCCTGGAATATCGAAAGTCAGCCGGTTCTGACGATATGGCAATGGAATGGATGGCCAATGGCGATACCTTTGTAGACCTCCACGGAAATACATATATAGACTGCCTGGGTGGATTCGGCGCTTTTAACTGTGGGCACAGACACCCCAAGGTAATCGAAACCGTAACCAATCAGCTGGCCAAACAGCCATTGTCCAGTGCCGAACTGATTGATGCCAATCGCAGCTTGCTGGCCCGAATCCTTGCCGATGTTACCCCCGGAGACCTTCAATACACCTTCTTTACAAGCTCTGGTACGGAAGCGGTGGAATGCGGTTTGAAAATGGCCACCCTTGCAACCGGCAGACATTATTATGTAGCCTTTAAGGGAGACTTTCACGGAAAGACCATGGGTTCCCTTTCATTGACTTCAAAAGAGCATTTCCGTGGCCCATTTCTCCCATTGCTTCAGGGAGTCAGACACGCTCCCTTCGGGGATCTTGATTTCTTAAAGAAGCTTATCGATTGCATGGAGTTTACAGGAGAACTTCCGGCTGCCATTATCTATGAACCGATCCAGGGAGAGGGCGGTGTACAGATTCCGCCGGATGATTTTATTCCGGGAATCAGAGAAATTTGCGACAAATATGATATCATGATGATTGCAGATGAAGTCCAGGCAGGTATGGGACGTACCGGGTACCTCTTCGCCACAGATTATTCGAAAGTAACTCCGGATATCCTTTGCCTGGGGAAATCCATATCCGGCAGTGTAGTACCGCTCAGTGCCTGCGTTTGTACCGAAAGAGCATTCAGAGGCATGTTCCCGGATCCGCTGCTTCACAGCACTACAACCGGGGGAAATCCGCTGGCAACGGCTGCCGGTATTGCAGCCTTCCATGTAATTCTTTCTGAGGATCTTTGCGGAAAAGCCAAGAAATCAGGAGCTATATTCATGGAAGGATTGGAAAAGCTCCATCAGAAATATCCGAAACTGCTGACAGCATACCGGGGAAGAGGCTTGATGATCGCAATGGAATTCTGCGACGGAGATTTAGGATATGAAGTGGTGTTTGAGGCCTTCAACAGAAAGCTGCTGCTCTCAGGATCCTTGATCAATGCGAAGACCATTCGTATAGAACCGCCTTTGAATATTACGGAAGAGCATGTCAGGAAGGCGTTGGAAATTTTGGATGAGTCTATGGAAATTGTATATAACAAGCATTTCAAGTAGTATAAGTAGTTTAAGTAGTTCAATAACTTTTCCTAAAAAAAGAGAACTGGTTTAGCCGTAGTCCCATAGGGACATTATCCTAAACTATGGCTAAGCGGTGTGGTATTGGGCAGATAGTGAGTTTTCGCTGTCTGCCCTTTGCTGTTTCTAAGCGACCTCTTTCTGTTCTCTTGAAGCGGGTTGCTCGATGACATCGTCAAGCAGTCCAATGTAGCGGTAATGGATTTGGATTTCTTGCAGTGCTGTTCTTGAGTATTTTTCGGTGCGTTCTCCCACAACAATCCTGTCAATGAACCTGTGGAGGATGGTTGCCGTTAGCTCATTAATTTCAGTAATCTCCTTGGCTTCCTCGATGAAGGCAGTGACATTTGCAACCGAATCCTTAAGTTTTTCCAGTTTACTTTCCTTTATGGGAATCGTAGACTGGATTTCGTTTTGCTCTTTTAGGTAGTCATCGCTTAATTTTCGGAACACCTCGTTTGGAATTTTACCGAGTACATTATCCTCATACAGCCTTTTAAACAGCTTGGTAAGCTCATCGTCACGTCGTTTTAAAGTAGCGATTTCTTTGGTCAGCAAGCTGATTTCCTTTTGTGTTTCCTTGCTGTTTTTCTTTGCGACAACCTCTGCAAACATCAATTCGTGCTGTCTTGCATAATGGGTTACTCGTCTTAAATCATCAAGAACAATTTTTGCAAGCTGATCCTCTTTTATAAAGTGTGCGGTACAGACCTCTTTGCCTTTTTTCTTGTAGGTTCGGCAGGCGAAATTGTAATCACTTTTCTTCATTGTTGAGGCACGATGCAGTACCATTTTTGCTCCGCAGTCCTTGCAGTAGACCATACCGGAGAACATATCCTGCTCGTCCATATTGGTTCGTCTGCGTTTATGCTGGCGAATATCTTGGACGATATCCCATACCTTTTTAGAGATAATAGCAGGGTGCGTATTCTCAAAACGAAGCTGTTCTTCCTTTGGCACTTCAATTTTCTTCTTGTTTTTAAAGGACTTGGTTGTTGTTTTGAGGTTGATGGTATGACCTAAATAAACTTCATTTTCAAGAATGTGCCGAATTGTTGTCTGCTCCCATCGGTAGGGATTACTCATATCAGTAGTTGAGGTATATGGCATACCCTTTGTGTACCAATAATAGTTCGGCATAAAAATCTTTTCTTCTGAGAGCCTTTTTGCAATTTGACTGGGACCATTACCCTCAACACAGAGCTTGAAGATGTACTTGACTATTTCAGCAGATTCGGGATCAACAACGATTTTACGCTTTGGATCATCGGGGTCTTTGATATAACCATAGGGTGCCCTTGTGCCGACCCTTGCACCTGTTTCAGCTTTTGCCCTGTTGGCTGCACGAATTTTACGGCTACAATCTTTGGCGTAAAGTTCGTTGATGATATTTTTGAACGGAGCAAAATCATCAACTCCATAGCGACTATCAATGTTGTCACCGATTGCAATAAATCTTACATCATAGTTTGGGAATATAATTTCGGTGTATCTGCCCACCTCTAAATACTCTCTGCCAAATCGGCTCATGTCTTTGACGATGATGGTTTCTACCTCATCATTTTCCACAAGCTCCATCAGCTCTTTGAAGGCTGGACGATTAAAATTGGTTCCCGAATATCCATCATCAAATAGGAATTTGAGATTTTCAAAGCCATTGTCCTTTGCGTACTTCTCCAAGATAAGCCTCTGATTGCTGATACTGTTGGATTCTCCTTGGCTGCCATCATCCTGACTTAGTCTTGCGTATAAAATTGTATATTTTTCAGTTGTCTGTTTCATTTTAGCTCCTTTCCGACAAACTGAATACGGTAACACAAACATACCCTATTCAGTGCCACAAGTCTATTGTTTTTTTATTCTTTTTCGCTGTCTACCAAAGCAATTAGTTCTCTTGTAGAAGTGGACTTGGGCATCATAGGAAAGATGGATTTCACATAAAAGTTTTTACCATCCACCACCATTTTTCGCTCGGTAAAGCACTCTGCATCAGTCATAGTAACTGCTGTATCACGATAAATTGTTCGTGCTGTGTTGCCGACGTTATAGACAAGCGGCATAGTTTCTCCGTAAAATCCTGTGTTCAAATTTTCATTTTTCTTCATAGTCAATCTCCTTACATCATCGTCATAGTGAAGCCCTGTTTCTGTTCTTCCTCATAGTCGATACAATTTTCAGGCTCCTGTTTTAGCTTTTCTATATAATCAGTTACATCTTGGTCGTCTAACTCATCTTGT
The DNA here is from genome assembly GCF_018128545.1 of Sinanaerobacter chloroacetimidivorans. Classification (GTDB taxonomy): domain Bacteria; phylum Bacillota; class Clostridia; order Peptostreptococcales; family Anaerovoracaceae; genus Sinanaerobacter; species Sinanaerobacter chloroacetimidivorans. The sequence continues at coordinate 141,774 of NZ_JAGSND010000009.1, forward strand.
GAGTGGCTGTTGGACATTGCCCCAAGCAAAATATATACCCCTGCGAAGGACAAGGCAGTGAGGGTTGCAAGGTGAGTGATTGTTTCCAGCTCATCATCTTCACTGACACCTTTTTCGAGAAATCTTAGGTTGTGCAAAATCTCATTGGTTAGCTTTTTGCTTGTGTTTCTCGGTTTATAAATTTCATTTTCAGACTGCTTACAATACTGATTTTCAAATTGCTTACGCTCATACTCCCAACCTGTTTCCTCATCAAATTCTTTTTTCTGCTGTCTGTAATCAAATTCCAATTCCATGTTAGCCTTGGAAAATTTGCTACCAAAGAGCCTATCGTCACGGCAGGTCTTGCCGTTGGGGCAGGTGTAGGTGATGGTTTTGCGTGTATCTGTCCACTTTACAAAGTAGCCTTGTCGCTCCATATTGAACACAAAATCTTCTTTATCAGAGCTTCGTGTCATGGCAAACTCAATGGCTTGTTGGAGCCGGTCTTTCCAGCTATCACCTCGCTGCTGAGCCTTACGCTGAGCACGGCTGGGAGTTTTACTTCTGCCAAAGGTGTAGGTTGGCAGAACTTCAAAGCCATGTTCCATACATATTTCGTCAGAGGATAATCTCAATTCACGCAAGGTATGCGGTGTTTGATGTAGCTTTTTGCCATGCTCGAAGCTAACAGAATTGATAATAAAGTGGGAGTGAATATGAGGTGCATCGGTGTGTGTTGCTACTAAAACTTCATAGTCGGGATAGTTTTTCTGTGCAAACTCTACGGCAATTTTGTGTGCCTGCTGTGGAGTAATATCTAAACCCACCTTAAAACTCTGTGTGTAATGATAGAATTGTACTTGGTCGTTCTTTTTGTAGCGTGCCTTGGTTGCAGTAAATTCAGAAAATGCCGTTTCAGCACAGCAGTTTTGCCCTGTGATTAATGGATAGCCTTGGTCTTTTAAGAGCGTTTTTTCTTTTAAGCAGACATACATCATCACGGCTCGCATAGTGAAGGCTGATTGCTTTTTGTAGGGAATGTAGTTGACTGTTGCCATCAAGACCTCCTGTCTAAGAATGCAAAGAAACCTTTTCTTTCATTCTCAATCTCAGATATGGGCAAAACTTCTTGACTTATTTGGTTGGCAACAGGCGGATTTTCTGGTTCAACAACTAAAATACTTTCTTCCTCATCTACAAATTTAACTACCTGTTCCACAGGTTCTTGCCTGCAAAGGTGTGCCAGCAAATCATAAATTTTGCCTAACTGCTCCTTGGTTTCCGCTAAATTTACCGCTTCAAAGTGCCCCATATTAGCTCTTGTAGTCAGCTGATTTAGGTTGTTTCCAATAGCTTTCAGCTGTTTAGCGAAATCATCAATTCCGTCTATAACGGTAATTTCTTTATCAAAAACACAGTGACGAATGTAGTCCGACTTGCTCATCTTGGCTTTCTTCGCCATACGTTTTAATTCTTGCCGTTCTTTTTCTGAGGCTCTAAAGGTTTCAAATTTATCTTTCATTGGTTATTTCAACTCCTTGTTATTTTGAATTTTAACTCTCGTAAAGTGGGTACGGGCTTCTGCCCGAAAATAGGCGGCAGGTGTCGCCGAGGCGGGCGTATACACGCCTGCTCTGCTCGCCCCACCCGAGGTGGGAAAAAGCGTAGCCACCACCATGCGAATATTTGGTGTTATCACAGAAAAAGGCAATATCGCCAGCGGTGCAACCTTGATCAAAATCGCTTGCTGTCGCCTTGAGTTTTCACATCTATACCTTTAGTGAGGGTACTGACCTATGAGATGTTCTGAGTGCCAAAATCGCCTATGACAGTCGGCACAACTGGCTCTCAAAATCGATTGTGGCATTACTCCTCTACCTTTTGCTTAAAAAGCCCACACAGGGGCGAACAGGGGGCAGCAGTAGGAGGTTATGCGTCCAGTGCGTACGGTGAAATTAGTCCACCCGTAATGTCCTGTTCTACCGACGCACCGAACGCAATATCCGCATTAATAATCGTTGCACTACCTTTTATGTGAATGATTTTATCAGTATGGGTTCGCTTAAATTCAATGGTGATACCATGTTCAAAAAAGAAACTATGGTTTTTTAAAAGTTTCTTTTTAATCGTTGTAGAAGCAAAATATTTTTCATACTTCGTTTCAAACAAATTAGACAATTCTGTTGCTGTTCCGATAAACTCAGCGTTACTTGCAGAGAAACAAAAATAGTGAATGACACATTTTACAAACTCATCGACCTCTTTAAATTTAACTTCAGCTTGTTGATCATCAAGCTTTTGCCAAATAAAATTGCTGTCCATTTCTAAACTGAATTCTTTAGATTCAATATCTCTGCCACTGCAAAAGAGTGTTGCTAATTTTTCAGTTCTCTTTTTACGATTTAGAATAAACACAGTATCCACTGCACCGCTAATTCCTGTTGTGCCTGACAGCATATTCATTGGGTCATCGTCTTTTGATTTTCGCAAATGGTGAACAAGTAAAATTGCAATATTGTGTTTGTTTGAAATCTCACGGAGAATTTTCAGTTCCCTGTAATCGTCAGCATAGCTATTGCTGCCATCGCTCACCATACGAATGTTTTGCAGCGTGTCAATTACAATTAAGTTTGTATCTTCATGCCGAGCAACAAAGGCTTCAATCTGCTCGGCAAGACCATTTTCAACATTTTCAGCCATCACCGAAAAGTGCAAATTTTCAGGTGCATCATCGGTAATTTCAAATAGTCTGTTTTGTACTCTTGTATAGCTATCCTCTAAACATAAATACAGAACCGTGCCTTTCCTCGTGTCGTAGTCCCAAACTTTTTCACCTTTTGAAATTTGCAGGCACATCCATAGCATAAGCCAGCTCTTTCCAATTTTCGGAGCACCGCCTAAGATGTGCACCCCTGTTGGTAATAAGTCTGATACTATAAAGTTTGTTTGTGGTAATGGGGTATTCATAATTTCTTCGCCGGTCATTGTTTTAAATTCTTTCATTTCTATCTCCTTTATATTTTGATTTGTGATTTGTCGTTCTACCTAAAGACCGTTCCTGACCGAGGTTCTCTCCATCGTTTTCGTCGCTCGCTCTTTCGAGGTCTTGGCGTAGTATCATCTTTAGCCGATCATTCAATTTTCAAGGTACAGTTAACTCTGTACTTTCATTTTAGAATAATCTGTGTTATGCTTATATCGTGAATTAAAAGAATTGAAATTAGTTAAAATCTATTCTTTACAAGGTGGTGAATATATGGAGGCAACTTATCCATTCGCAAGAGTTTTTACAGACAAAACCAATAATTTGAATGTTTTCTTTGACGAAAGTCCTACTGCCAATACATTTGTACAGCTAAAGGACATGGGCAAGTGTGTTGTGGAGTTTTGCGAGCTTGATTTTTCTGAATGTTTAGAGGAATTAAAAAAACTCAATACCGAAGAGGTATCGAGTAATTTTGAAGAGATTAAAAATAGGCTTTGGTACATTGTTGATTTGCTGAAAGACAAGCACCCTTATGTACAGTTTTTTCTTAACAGCCAAATGGTGCTGACTTTTTATGGCTCTGATAAAAGCAAAGAAGAACAGGTGGGTTCCATTATCCATATGTTTCATTACTATGTGGATTTGCAAAACACCTATCGCATCGCACTTGAAGTTTGTTTGTCGGAGGAAGTCCTGAACGAATATACCTTGCCGGAGCGATTTTTAATTTTCGGAAATAATTTTCCAACCTTTAATCGCTATATGCTTAGAACACGATATGGAATTGCACCCATGAGCTATGGTGAGTTTGATAAAAGCAGGGTTCTTCGGTATTCTGACCCTGACGAAGTTGATATGAAAAAGAAACTTGCCGATATCCACAGAGACAGTCAAACGCCAATCAATATGGCAAGCTATTTTGTTATTCAGACTTTGGAGGAAATGCTGTATTTAGAATTTATGGAAATGCTTAAACGTGGTATCCGTATTAAGCATTGCGCCTTGTGTGACAAGTATTTCGTACTTGCTGATAAGCGCAAACGAGAATACTGCGACAGGATTTATAAAGGCAATCGCACCTGCAAGCAGATTGGAGCAAAGCTGAAATTTAATAAGTCTGTGGAAGAAGATACTTATTTGCAACAGTTTCAGACAATTTATAATCGTATGTATTCAAGGTATTATCGCATTGATGCCTGGGACTCTAACAGGGAGACAAACAGTATCACAGAAGAAGAATTTAGACATTGGTCATCTCATGCTTCCCAGTTAAGACTTGACTATAAAGCAGGCAAACTCGATGGTGAAGAACTGTTAAAAGCACTTAAGTACAGTACAAAATTTTATGACAATGAAAGCTGAGGGAACGAGTTGTTCTCTCAGCTTTTGTGCTATGTGGGTCAGTCCATCACTCCAACCTTGTTGCCGTTTTCATACATACCCTCGCAGTAGATAACCTCATTTTCGCCCATATAATCCACCCAGCCGAAGCCTAACAGGTAACTTTGCTGTTTGCCATTTACGATTCGGGTATCACCGTTTTTAGGGGTTGTTTCTTCCGTTTTAGTCGGTGCAGTTGGCTTTGGAGCCATTTGTGTAGAAATATTTACCCCATAGACTACAGTATACATTATGTGGATATTGTAGAAAAGTGGAAAATATATTACTGTATAGACAGGAGTGTGTATGATGTACAATGGAGATTGTGAGGTATACATAATTAGATATTTTAATGTATGGTTTTATTTATTTGCTAAAACAGAGACAGATAATTATAAGATTAAAATGCTAGGAGAACGTATAAGTGCTGGTAATTCTATGAAAATGAAAGATATTCATTGGTGGTGACCTGCCCCCCGAAAAGCAAACCAATTGCTCGTAGAGAAAAGTCGTGGTAAGATAACAAAAAGGACTGATGAAACATGCCACGAAAAACATATGGGGCGGAAGAGATCGTCGGAATTCTCCGAGATATTGAAATTCTAAACGGCAAAGGAAAAAGCATCGCCGACTGCTGTCGGGACAAAGGAATTAGTGAGGCGATCTACTACCGTTGGAAGAAAGAGTATGCTGGACTACACCCGGCCCAGGCAAAGCGACTAAAGGAATTGGAAAAAGAGAATGGTCGTCTGAAGAAGCTGCTTGCAGAAGTGATGCTGGACAACCAGATACTAAAGGATATCAACTCGGGAAACTTTTAAGCCCGCCGAAGCGCAAAGCAGCAGCAAAGACAATAATGGAGAACTATCGAATCAGCGAACGGCGGGCGTGTCAACTCATTGGGCAAAACCGAAGCAGCCAAAGGTATGTCTGCAATCGGCTACCCGATGAAGATGAAATTACAGAACAAATAGTAGAACTGTCCAGAGCCTATGGAAGATATGGCTATCGCATGATCACGGCCATGCTTCGGGGGCGAGGATATCGGATCAACCACAAACGAGTCTATCGTATTTGGCGCAGTTTAGGGCTGAAAGTGCCGACCAAACAACCCAAACGAAGACGGCTATGGACTAATGATGGCAGTTGTATCCGTTTGCGAGCAGAGCACCCGAATCATGTTTGGAGTTATGACTTTGTAGAAGCCAAAACAAGCAAGGGGCGGAAGATTAAGATTCTGAATATTATCGATGAATGCACTAGGGAATGCTTAATCAGTCATGCCGCTTTTCGAATTCGATCTGAGGATGTCAAAAACGTCCTCAGAACTGTTGTGCTACAAAAAGGGACGCCGGAATATCTGAGGAGTGATAATGGCAGTGAGTTTATTGCCAAAACGCTCCGAGAATGGCTCTCTGAGATGGATATTGCACCAGTGTATATCACACCGGGAAGTCCCTGGGAGAACGGATTTGTTGAATCCTTTAACGGCACGATGGCAAATGAGCTCCTGAACAGAGAGCTGTTTGATACGCTTGAAGAAGCAAAGGTATTACTTTCCCGTTGGGTACGGGAGTACAATACGAAACGCCCGCATAGCGCTTTGGGTTATCGGCCACCGGCACCCGAGGCACTTCTTTGGGCCATATAAAAAGGTATTGAACTGTGGAAAACACGCTGTGTTTCCGCACAGTTCAACTCCTTCTGCTACTACTGCCTAACGACTGCATCTCTCTACAACATCCTGGTATGGCAATTGGGGGCACGACACAGTTATGGACAAAATGCTTTTTTCTATGATGCAGCAGAAGGTTTGCTGACTTCTGTGATTCTGTTGATTGCAGAGTATTGCCCGCCAGAGAAACGCCATATCATTTCTGTGTTCAAGCTGATTCAGGATCTTCTGGCGCCATCCCCCGTGAAGAACCGGAGCCTGTTCCAGTTACTTATGGATAAGCTGCCACCTACTCACAAGGCGAAGTGGTTTGCAGGAGCAGCTTTAAATTCTGCGGATCAGGCAATGGCCTCTGTGCTATCCACAACCATGTCCAGATTGAATGCGTTTCTGGATTCTGAAATGGAACAGATCCTGTGCTTTGAGAGTACCTTGGACACGGAAACATTCTGTAGGGAAAAGTCAGCAATTTTTATTGTGCTGCCGGAAGAAGATAACACGAAGTATTTTATGGTATCCCTGTTTTTACAGCAGCTTTACCGGGAAATGTTGACGATTGCAGATGAACATGGAGGAAAGCTGCCCAACAGAGTCATGATGTTTGCGGATGAAATCGGAACCATACCAAAAATTGAATCCATGGAGATGATGTTTTCCGCAGGCCGTTCCAGACGGATCAGCATGGTTCCTATCATTCAGAGCTTTGCGCAGTTGGAAAAGAATTATGGAAAAGAAGGTTCCAGTATTATCATCGATAACTGCCAGGATATTTTGTTTGGAGGTTTTGCACCAAACTCAGAGAGCGCAGAAATCTTATCAAAAGCATTGGGAAACAGAACGGTGTTGTCTGGTTCTATATCCAGAGGAAAAAATGACCTCAGCCAGAGCCTGCAGATGATGAGCAGACCATTAATGGCGCCGGAGGAGTTAAAGACCTTGCCAAAAGGGAATTTCATTCTTGCTAAGACAGGGGTATGCCCTATGAAAACAAGACTTCCTTTGTTTTTAAAATGGGGTATCCGGTTTGAGGAGGTTTATGAAGTCCCGGAACAGGCAGCAAGAGAAGTTGTATATGCTGACCGATTGGAATTGGAGGAGGAAATAGTAAGGCGGTCTGATTTTGATGAGGAAGACTTATGGAGGGGATCTGTTGAAAGCGGAAAGTTGGAGGAGGCTTCTTTTTTAGGAGGAAAGGCTCATGGAGAGACAGCGAAGGAAAAACAGCATAAGGCAGCTACTCGAAGACCACCTCTTAGAACTGATTAGCAGAGAGGAGAACAGATGGCTTATTTTTCTAAAATTTATTCGTCAGATCTGCCTCATCGGGCTAAAGCTGTGTATATGTATTTGAAAGACCGGAGTAATACAGACGGACAATGCTATCCTGCGATTGGTACTATCGCAAAGGAATTAAACTTATCACGGAGAACTGTAGAGCGGGCGATTCAGGATCTGGTAAAGGCTGGGCTTATAAAAAAGGAACAGAGGTGGCGTGAAAACGGAGGAAAAAGTAGCCTTTTGTATACGCTGATAGACAGCAGCTAGAAGATACGCCACCAAGGGATCAGTTTGTTTTCTTGGTGGCATATGGGATATGGCAATATGACATATGAAGAGAAGGTATCACTTGAAGAAATATAATAATCAGAGAAAAATAATAAAGATGGGTGCCTTGCTGAAGCACAGTTCCGCTGTGTTTCATGAATCGAATCCGAATATTACGGATAGCGTTTTTAAGAAGAGTATTAATCAGTAAAAAGCATATGGATGTATGTGGCAAAACTAACTGAGTCCCGTGGATATAGCGGAACTCTTCGCGACAGTTTCTCCATCAAGATAAAGAAGAGGAAAATCACACATCACTTATTTCGTGATGCTCTCTGTTGTGGCGTTTACCATTTGAATCAGATCTGCAGGGGCTAATTCCATCAGCATACCAATGTGACCTGCCGATACAACAATGGTTTCCCACTGCTTGGCGCTGGAGTCCAATACCGTTGGGAACAGCTTTTTCATGCCTACTGGAGAGCAGCCACCATGGACATAGCCGGTCAAAGGCAGAAGATCTTTCTGTTTCAGCATTTCGATTCGCTTGCTCCCCACAGCTTTGGCAGCTTTTTTGAGGTCCAGCTCCTCACTGGTGGGAACGCAGAACACAAAATATTTACCGGCTGTATCAGTTGTCACCAGCGTTTTGAAAATCATGGCATGGGGAAGCCCCAGATAATCTGCTGTTTTCTGCCCATCCAAAGGAAATTCTCTTAATTCGTAATGGATTTTCTGTCGATCCAGCATCCGTATTGCGTTGGTCTTTGCCTGTTTCATATGGTATCCTCCTGTTATTTGCCCAGTGCCTTTTCCAAATAAGGGCGGGTTACAGACAGGCTGCTTTGCAGAAGCTGTTCCGGTGTGCCTTCAAAGATGATCCGGCCGCCTTCTTCACCGCCGCCAGGGCCTACTTCTACGACATAGTCGGCGGCTTTCAAAACTTCCAGATTGTGTTCAATCAGGAACACCGTATTTCCATCAGAAACCAGCTTATCAAATAGCGCAATGATATTCTGTACATCCTGCAAATGGAGTCCATCTGTAGGTTCATCCAGCACAAGAATCTGACCAGCTTTCCCTAAGTAGGAGGCCAGCTTCATTCTCTGCAATTCGCCTCCGGAGAGGGTGGAAAGGGACTGATTGAGATGGAGATAAAACAGACCGACGCTGGAAAGTGGTTTCAGCTTTTCTTCAATGACGGTACCCCGGAAACGCTCCATCGCCTGGCTGACCGTCAAATCCATAACCTCAGCGATATTCAGATCGTCTACCGTATATTGAAGTGCTTCTCTGGAATATCGTAGACTACCGCAGGCTTCACATTCTGTTTCGATTGCATCCATGAAAGCCATCTCCGAGATAATAACGCCCTTACCCTGACAGACAGGACAGGCACCTACTCCGTTAAAGGAGAAGAGGCCCACCTTTTGCCCACTCGCTTTGGCAAACAGCTTTCGGATGTCGTCGGCAACACTCATATAAGTGGCCGGGGTTGAGCGAAGGCTCATGCCAATGCTCTTTTGACTGATGAGGGTCACATTCTCATCCGACTGGTCGGCAAAAGCTTGCATCAGGGAGCTTTTGCCTGATCCTGCTACACCGGCAATGATCGTCAGGAGCCCTTTAGGTAGATTGATGGAAATGTCTTTCAGATTATGCAGGGTGATGTTTTTCAGCGAGAACCAATCCGTAGGTGTTCTTATCTCGGCTTTTAGTCCGCTATTATGCCGGAGTAGCTGCCCCGTCAGCGTGTCACACGCCTTCAGATCCTGATAACTTCCTTCAAACAGTACTTTGCCTCCCAAGATACCCGCTCCCGGTCCCATATCGATGATATGGTCGGCAATTTCCATCATTTCTTTGTGGTGCTCTACCATTAAAACCGTATTTCCTCTGTTCCGCAGTTCCACAATGGCATCACTGAGCCGATGAATATCGTGGCTGTGCAGACCTACACTTGGCTCATCCAAAATGTAGAGCATATCGGAGAGGGATGAGTTGTTATATTTTGCAATTTTACACCGTTGTGCCTCGCCGCCCGACAAGGTTCCCATCGCACGATCCAGAGTAAGGTAATCGAGACCGATGTCGATGAGTGCCTGAATTCTGCTTTGGAGTGCTGCTTTCATATCCACAGCAATTGGATCTTGGATTGCACCCAGCCATGTGATGATTTCCCACAGTGGCATCTTCGTCACATCGGCAATGTTCTTTCCACCGATTTTGCAGGACAGGATCTTGGAATTCAGTCTGGCTCCATGGCATTCCGGGCAAACACCTTGGATCACAATAGGTTCCAGCTTTTTCCAGTGTACCTTGGCATCATCTCGCTTGAGCATTCGGTTCATCCGGTACATCAGACCTTCGTATTTACCATTTTTGTAATAGTCCGGGGGCGGATTTTTCAGAGTCATTGGCTCCTGATAGAGGAACAAGTGCAATTCTTCCGGTGTAAAGTCCCTGATTTTTTTGTTGGGATCGTACAATCCGCACGCACCGTAATAGAGCCAGCGCCATTGGCCCGGTTCATAGGCCACATAATTGATTACACCAGGATCATTTAAGCACTTATCGAAGTCCACAAGCTTGTGTACATCAATTTCCGTAATTTCGCCCAGTCCGTCACACCGGGGACAGCGTCCTTGGGGATGGTTGAAGGAAAAAGAATCCGAATATCCCACAAAGGGTTCTCCCAAACGGGAAAACAAAAGTCTTAACAGAGAATAGGTATCAGTATAGGTGCCTACTGTAGATCGCACCTGCCCCGAAGGCTTTTTCTGATCCACCACAATGGCAGGAGGCAGGCTTTCAATTCTACCCACCTTGGGCCTGCCATATTTCGGAAGATACCTCTGAGCAAAGCTGGGGAAGGTGTCATTCAGCTCTCTTATGGACTGGGCCGCAACGGTATCAAGCACCAACGAGCTTTTGCCAGAACCGGACACACCCGTGACCACAGTGATTTGGTTTTTAGGAATGTCCACAGACACATGTTTTAAGTTGTTTTGTGTTGCATCTACGACACGGATCATTTTTTTCCGCAAAAGGTTCACCTCCTGAGTTTCAATCAAATGTACTGCATACCGGTGTTAGCTCAGCATACATAGACAGTGCTCCATGTATTTGTCTCTGGCATAACAGAAATATTGATCGTATGCTTTTTATACTTTTCGGAAGGATTTACATTGGCTGCATTATTTCTAAAATGATGCCATCGGGGTCACGGAAGTAAAATGCTTTACTTTTTCCAAAGCCTCTTGCCGTAAAATCAAAGCTCTGGGGTGCGGAGAGACACTCCACCCCATGTTTTTGTAAGTGCTGATACATCTTTTCAATATCCTCTGTGTAGAAGCACAGTTCCGACACGGAGGTGGTAAAAAGGTCGGCGGACTGTTTGCTTATCTGACTATCCAAAAACTGGATCAACTTCACCGGCGGCATACCGCTTTTGTCAGTGCCGTTCAGATATGCAACTCTCGCTTTACAACTTTCCCGCCGAAACATCGTATCCGTCTCAGGTCCTTCCATAAGGATCTCACCCTGAAACTGCAACCCCAGCACATCCCAATAAAATTGGATGGATTGGTCTAAATTAGACACCGTTAATCCCACATGATAAATTTGACCAGTCATATTATTTGTCGCTCCTTTCATCTGCGGACTTGATGAGTGCGTGGAACAGAAAACCCAGCCCCACAGTCAGAATAATGTGACCGATTCCAGCAAGGCCACCTACCATATGATCCAAAAAATTTGGGAAAGGCATCACAAGCAGCTGAGATATCCCTCTTGCAGTCATAAAGCCCAGAGTTATGATAAGCCCAATGTTGTACACCCATAGGAAAACTTGGAAGCTCTTCTGTTTTTCAACTGCAAAACTCTTCATAAATAGGGGTAGCAACAAAAATACCAATCCGCCCAGCAGAATCGCATGGGGATGGACTACCGACATCGCGGATTCTCCGGTGAAATTGGTCCAGTATGCTACCTCGTGGTTCAAAAGTCCAGCCACCAAACCAAACACGACATAGGCCAATGAAATCCAATACATCTTCTTCATAATAAATACCTTCTCGTATAGTATCTTTAGATACTACTTTATTTACTAAATTTATTAGTTACATATCTGTTCAATAGGCTTAGTTAAGCCCATGATATAATTGTCCTAGTGTCAATCAGGTAATAGTTCTTCTCACCTCTGTTGAACTAGTAATGGTTGCTTTATAGAAAGTCTGTTCCCCTGACATGGAAGTTGGCTTCAAACCGGCTGGCTGTTTGCTTAAGTTCATGGACTACCATCTTGCAGTGTGGTTTCGCATCTGTCCATCTTGTGAAAAGAATACTTTCTGCATTAACTTCCCATTTCCTTGATACAGTTCTGATTGGTCTCGAAGCAACCTCTGTTTATGGAGACAATCTTGTATATTTCTTAAGAGAAGATGCTGTTCTGGCACCGTTTAACAGAAAGATTCATGTCCTTAATCCTAAGGAGGTAAAGAAGTTTAAAGAATTTTACAATGACCTGCCTAAAAATGATTATGTGGACGCTTTTGTCATTGCTGACTGCCTGCGTTTCGGAAGAATCAACAAAGAGGTATATATGGGCGATTACCACTACAAAGCCCTCCAAAACCTAGCACGTGCACGCTATTTCGCCGTTTGCAACATCGTTAAAGAGAAACAACGCTTTATGAACGTGCTGTTTAAGAAGTATTCTGCTTTCACGCAGGAAAAGGTATTTTCTGATACCTTCAGCAATACTGCCTTAGCTATCTACGAAGAATTCGAATCCGCAGAAGCCTTGGCAAACATGGACTTACAAGAACTGACTGCATTTATTATGGAAAAAGGAAAGAACCGCTTTCCCGATGTAATAGCCAAAGCCATTCAGAAAGCCGTCGAAGTTCTTACCATCTCCCCAAAACGGTAAATGACTCCGTTAACCAGGTGCTTTCTATATCTATAACCTCGATAAAGACATTAGAAACTCAAATCAAAGAGTTCGATAAAGCAATCGCTGCACAAATGGAACTCTTGTCAAATGTTTTGATATCCATACCTGGCATTGGCCCCGTTTTCTCAGCTGGAATCATAGCTGAGATTGGAGATATCAATCGTTTTGAAAATCATGCACAGCTTGCTAAATATGCTGGCCTTGCTTGGACTCAGTATCAGTCCGGTAACTTTGAAGCGGAAAATACTCGACTTATCAAATCCGGAAACCGATTTTTAAAGTATTATCTGTGTAAAGCAGCATTCTCTCTTGTAAGATGCGACAAGGAATATAAAGATTTCTACCACCTCAAATACAAAGAGGTAAACAGATACCAACACAAACGCGCACTCGCATTAACTGCCAGTAAATTTGTGCGGTTAGTCTTTGCACTGCTCAAAGCCAATCGTTTATATCGTTCAGCAGAATAGCAATTCACTTCTGCTGATAGATCTAGCCCTGCTTCTTTCTAAAAGCAGAATCGACAGGGCCTAGGTGGATGTTTTTTGTTTTTATGAAATATGTGAAAACCATGCGTTTCCTTTTTTATTTCTTACTTGACATTACACCACTGGACTTTCTTTATTTCTTGACCAGATTATATTTAATTCTGGTTAAGATTTTTTAGGCTCTTGTTCAAAGAATCTTAACGATTTCTTCGGGGGTTTTTCGCTTAAAATGTCGATCCGAGGGCGCAGCATCCTCTGCGGCATAGCCGATGGGAAACAGCGCAATTAAATGATACTCTTTCATTTCCGGGTACAGAGATTGTAAACGGGGCGCATCAAAATACCCAACCCAGGTAGTGCTGAGCCCTAAATCCTCGATTTCCAACATCATGTGTGTTGCAATAATACCAGCATCAATATCTGCAAAATTCCGCTGGTCAAACGAGCGAACCCATCCCTCAGCTTCTTTGTAACCGACAACAAGAAAGGTATTTGCCCCAAAGGTATAGTTGCATACTTGCCGGATATTTTCTTTTGCTTTCTCCGAGTTGAGCCGGAAGATCTTAACCGGCTGGGTATTGACTGCTGTTGGGGCGGTAATTCCTGCTTTGATGATCTGATCTACCAGTTCTTTCTCTACCTTTCGCTGAGAAAAGCTTCGGCAAGAATATCTTTTTTCCGCTAATTCCTGAAATCGCATATACTCATATCCTTTCTTATCATTTCGTAAATTCCGCATATTGAGCATCAACCAAATTCTCCAGTACTTTTGGCTGTACCTCAACAAGATAGCCTACTTTTCCGCCAGAAACATAAATGGCATCCCAATTATTGGCACTGTGATCCACATAGATGGGCAGTTTTGTCCGCAGGCCAAAGGGAGAACATCCGCCATGTGTATACCCAGTCAGTTCTTCGAAAATTTCAGGTTTTAACATCTGCAGATTTTTCACACCTACGACAGATGCTGCTTTTTTCAAATCCATCCGTTTTTCAGCCGGCAGGCAGAACACATAGTAACCGCCCTTGTGATCCGAGGTCACCAGCGTCTTAAACAATCGTTCCGGAGCATATCCGAAATAGGCTGCCACATCAACAGCGGCCACAGGACCATTTTCAGTGGGATAGGAATGGAGTGTGTATGGGATGTTTTCCTGCTCTAACAGTTTAATTGCGCTTGTTGTTTCCCTCACTGTATCCATTGCATATGTCCTCCTACATTATATGTCGTTTTATTGTTCGTTTCCAGACGAATATAAAAACTTTCCCAGACAGAAGCAAATGGTGGGATCGGTTCATCCGATCCCATCATTGCTGAAAATGATTTGTTTAGAACCGCAGCACAGAAGATGGAATCACGTATTAGAACGCAATGTCTTCACCGTTGTAAGCGGCAATGTAGAGAGCCTTCATCTTTTCAGGGGTGATTTCTCTGGGGTTGGTGCTGGTGCAGGGATCTGCCACAGCAGTGACTGCCATGTTGTCAACCTTGGACATAAAGACTTCCTCGTCAATACCGAACTCCTTCAAGGAACCGGCCATGCCCAGCTCGCTGCGCATCTTCTTGATCTGATCGACCAGAGCAGTAATAAGCTCCTGTTCATTATTGCCATTCAGACCAATCCGCTGTGCAATCTCTGCATAACGGCTGCCTGCGACTGCATTCTTGCTGTTGAAGAGTACAGTATTGGGCAGGTAGATGGCATTTGCCAGACCGTGAGGTACATCCAGAATAGCACCAGACTTATGTGCCATGGAGTGTGCAATGCCCAAGATGGCATTGGAGAAAGACATACCGGCCAGGTTCTGAGCCAGATGCATCTGCTTGCGAGCCTCCATGTCTCCATTGTAAGACTTCACCAGATTCTTGACAATCATCTCGATAGAGCGCATAGCCAGTGCATCGGTAAAGGGATTTGCAACGGTAGAAACATAAGCCTCCAGAGCGTGAGTCAGAGCATCCATGCCGGTATTGGCCACCAGCTTTTGAGGCATCTTTTCTACCAGAGTGGTGTCCAGAATAGCCACATCAGGAGTGATGTTGTAATCGGCAATCGGATACTTGATTCCAGTTTCGTTATCCGTAATGACGGAGAAAGAGGTCACTTCAGTAGCGGTGCCGCTGGTGGTGGAAATGGCAATGAAATGTGCCTTGTTACGCATTGCAGGCAGGTTGAAGGGCTTTGCAGCTTCTTCAAAGGTGAAATCGGGATGCTCATAGAAGATCCACATGGCCTTGGCTGCATCAATAGGAGAACCGCCGCCGATAGCGATGATCAGATCGGGCTGGAACTCGTTCATCTGGCGAACGCCCTCTCGGACAGTTGCAACAGAAGGATCGTGCTCAACACCAGAGAAAGTAGTGGATTCGATGCCGGCCTGCTTCAGGTAATCCTGCATCTTTCCAATCACACCATCGGACTCCAGACGGTTGGAACCGTAGACGATGAACGCCTTTGTTCCCTTGACAGTTGCCAGATATTCAATGGCGTTATCACCAAAGTAGAGGTCTCTGGGAATAGTAAATCTTTGCATATCAGTAGCTCCTTTTCAAATTATATTTCGTAGGGGCGTTGCCCCTCGCTTTCGTTTCACATTTTAGCAAAGGACAACGCATTTGAAAAGAAGGCACTTTTTGGTGTCTTGATTACCAAAAGGTAGGAATTGTTGTGCTGCAAGGATTTTTCATGAATACTTATTTTTGAGTCTGCTCCTCCTGATAAAGCCGCACATATTTTTTCCCCCACTGATCCATGGCACTCATAATGGGAATAAGCTCGTTGCCAAGCTCTGTAAGCTGGTATTCCGTCGTAGGCGGTACTGTAGGATGAACGGTACGAGATACAATTCCGTACTTTTCCAGTTCCTTTAATTGCTGGGTCAGCATTTTCTGCGTGACGCCGGGAATAAGTTTACGGAACTCGTTATATCGGATAATACCGTGCAAATGAAGCTCCCAAATAATCAGTGCTTTCCATTTGCCACTTAAGATTTCCAGCGTGAGTTCAATTTCGCATTGATAGTTTGAGCAGCTCACTTTATGTTCTCGCGAATCTGGCATTTTGTGTTCCTCCTCTAATATCTCTAATTTTATTGCATACCTGCTGATTAACTCTCCGAGTGTACATTTAGGTAAGAAATTTTCAGTGAATTCATAGAGGTTTGTGATTTTTCTATTTTCCTTGTCGGCGTACTCATATATGGGCAAAAATCTTTCATCTGCATTGAAGCAAAAATGTTCCATCTGATTGTTTGCAAAATAATAGGTGTTAGTTTCGTTGCTAACAATAAAAAGCTGCATAAAACAGAGTAGTGAATTTGTATATCCGTTGCCTGGATCATTTTTATAATTCACGATTTGTTCCATTGCTTTCTTAGGTGTAATTTGCAGTGTTTTTAATTCAATTTGAACTACAGGAATGCCATTTATAAGAATAATTACATCGTAGCGATGATTGCTATTGTCAGTATTGATTCGTAGCTGACTAACCACTTCAAATTCGTTTTTACACCAATCTTTAGTATTCACAAGAGTATATTGCAAAGGTGTATCATCATCACGCTTAAAAGTATTCATTTCTCGAAGTGCTTTAGCGGCAGCAAACACGTCTGAAGTTATTATACTATCTCGTAAACGTGTAAATTCTGAATCACTCAATCTAACTCGGTTAAGTCTTTCAAAATGCTCTCTAAAGTTAGATTCAAGCGATACCTTATCTCTGATATCTTGACGATATTTATATTTTAAATCCTGTAGCTTTTGAATAAAGCTCGACTCAATTTCTTTTTCAAGTTTCATAGAAAAGTCTCCTTACTTGTAGAATAGAAGAATGTTTAAATGTCTATCTAATCTTTTCGATTATTTCAATCAGCTCAGGTTCTATGTTATTCTCTTTGCAAAGTTTAATTAAAGCATGCCGAGCTATTTGATTTGGCTTAGTATGTCCGTTTTCCCATCTATTTACAGAGGTAAAACCAACATGAAGTTCTCGTGCCAGTGCCTCTTGGGACAATCCCATATCTGAACGCACTCGCTTAATTGCTTCGTCTAAATTCATATATTTGCACCTCGCTATTATGTAGCTTTACACTTTACAGTATATCATAAGCTATAGCACACTGCAATAAATTATATAAAAATAAGTACATCTAAAGTTTCTAAGCTTTAGATGTACTTATTTTGCCGTATTCAGTTTGCGTTTCCTATTTTGTCCCTATGGGACTGTGTCTTTTCCAGCTCTCTTTTTTATCATTTTATCACCCTGGGCGGGTTTGTTTTATGCTGCCTTCTTTTTCAGATATTTAATCAGTACAAACAACTCGTGGAACCAAAGCGGAGCCGTTGATAATGCAGTCAAGGACAGCCATTCTTTCAGACTCAATTCAACGGTGCCGAACACCTCTGTAAGCAGGTGAATTTCCGTCACAAAGATTTGAAGCAGGAAGCCCACCACAAAGGCGATGATCATCATCACATTATTAAAGTGATTAAACTTAAAGATGGACTTGTTTAAATTCCGCATTCCCACGGCATTGAACAGCTGTGAGATCGCTAAGGTTGTGAAGGCATAGGTCTGGGAATAGGTATAAACCAACGGATCCTGCATTGCCAGCTTCAGATTATCCAAAGTGATGGACTGACCTGCATTCAGCAGGACGTTTACCGGTGTTGCCAGAAAAGCGGATAAGGTAATGGTACCGATGACAATACCAAAGAAAATGGTAATTGCCAAACCGCCCCTTGCAAAAAGGCTTTCCTTTGGATCTCTGGGTGCTTCCTTCATAATTTCCGGATCTCCGGAGTCTACTCCAAGGGCAAGACCCGGCAGTGAGTCGGTTATGAGATTTACCCATAAGATATGAATCGCTTTTAACGGTGTGGCAAGGCCGGCAATGATGGCGACAAACATGGTCAGGATCTCGCCAAGGTTGGAAGAAAGCAGGAACAATACGGACTTTTTAATATTGTTATAAATATTTCTTCCTTCTTCTATCGCTTTTTGTATTGTTGCAAAATTATCATCAGTAAGAACCATATCGGCAGCCCCTTTGGCAACGTCGGTTCCGGTAATTCCCATTGCTACGCCGATATCGGCAGATTTTAGAGATGGAGCATCGTTTACGCCGTCTCCGGTCATAGATACGATATGACCATGGGAGCGGAATGCATTGACGATCATAACCTTATTTTCAGGAGAGACTCTTGCAAAGACGCGGAGTGACGGCACGGCTGCATTGAGATCCTCCTGCGTCATATGGTTCAGCGCATCCCCGGTAATGCATTGATCTTCACGTTCTGCGATACCAAGCTCTTTGGCTATGGCAAAGGCCGTATCGATATGGTCACCGGTAATCATGATGGTAGTGACCGAGGCCCCTTTAAATATTTCAACTGCATGCTTTGCTTCCGGTCTTGGCGGATCAATCATACCTACGAGCCCGGCAAATATCAAATCTTCTTCTGCTGCAGAGGAATCATTGAGCTTAACGGCCAGGGCCAATACACGCAACGCATAGGTTGCCATTTCCTTGGCAGCTGCTTTTATTTTTTCTTTATCTTTTTCCGTAATGGAACGTATGTCCCCATTGATGATGATCTGCGTACAGTTCTCGATGATCCGATCCATGGCGCCTTTTGTGTAAGCGATGGTTTGGTTGGTTTCGTCCTGATGGACGGTGGTCATCATTTTTCTGTCGGAGTCGAAGGCCAGTTCGTTAATTCTTGGGTTTCTTTCTTCCAAAGCTTTCTTAGAAATATTCAGAGCCGATCCCATGTCCAGGAGCGCAAGTTCGGTAGGATCTCCGATCCGAACCCCGTCATCTACCGAGGCGTCGGTGCAGAGAACAAAACCTTCGATAAACAATTTATCTTTCTGATAATCCAGTGCCGAAACATCGGATAGCTTTTCGTCCGCAAATACTTTGGTTACGGTCATCTTATTCTGGGTCAGAGTACCGGTTTTATCGGAACAGACAACACTGACGGAACCTAAGGTTTCCACCGCAGGCAGCTTCCTGACAATGGTATTTACCTTAACCATTCGCTGAACTCCGAGAGCGAGTACGATGGTGACAACGGCAGGAAGACCTTCCGGAATTGCTGCTACAGCAAGCGAAATAGCGGTAAGGAGCATTTCCATGACATCTCTTCCCTGAATCAGCGCTACCGCAAATAATGCTACGCACAGTACGATCGCCAATATTCCAAGTAATTTTCCCAGATCCCCCAGACGTTTTTGAAGGGGTGTCATTTCATCAATGGATTCGTTGATCATCTTGGCTATCTTACCGATTTCCGTTTCCATTCCCGTTTTGACCACAACACCCTCACCTCGGCCGTAGGCCACACTGGTAGAAAGATATGCCATGTTGATGCGGTCGCCTAACGTGACGTCTCCTTCTGCAATATAGTCGGCATCCTTTTGAACCGGAACTGATTCTCCGGTGAGAGCGGATTCTTCGACTTTCAGATTCACACTGGATAACAGCCGCAGATCTGCGGGAATGACCCTGCCTGCTTCCAGCAAAACAATATCACCTTTTACCAATTCAGATGCCTGGATTTCCACAGGCTTGCAGTCTCTTCTTACCAGTGCGGTAGGGCTTGAAAGCTTTTTTAAAGCCTCCAGAGACTTTTCTGCCTTGGATTCCTGTACCATACCGATGATCGCATTCAATAAAATAACTGCAAGAATGATAACGGCATCGCTGAATTCTTTTAAAAAACCGGAAATAATTACGGCTCCAAAGAGGATATAGATCATGGGATCTTTTAACTGGGAGAGGAACATTTGCACCTTTGTCTTCGGTTTTTTGTCCTGAAATGCATTGGGACCGTCCTGTTCCAAACGTTTTTTTGCCTCTTCTGAAGACAGTCCCTCCTGACTGTTTACGTCCAAATGGGTGAGTACCTCACTTATCTGCTGTTGTTCAAACATATTACATCTTACCTCCATTATGTACAGCTTTCCTTGATGGTCGAAAAAAAACAAGACCTTAAACATAACATTTGCAGAAAGCTGAAAAATTATGCTAAAAGTCTTGTTACCTGACGGGTTTATGACCAGACACTTTTGTGCCGATTGTTGATACATAAACTTAAAACTACTCCCTTTTATTGGAATTATTGTAATGGAAAAATTAACAGTTGTCAAGGTAAATAGAGAATGTTATAATTATACTGTAAAGTGATAAAGTATTAAAGTCGCATGAAAAGGCAAAAATAATCATTACATGATTTAACGAAAGAATAATAGAGAGGGTTATTTGGATGGGTTACGAATCAAAATTCAAAAGCGCAGAGGTAGATGAATTTTTCAAAGCGATTCTGGCGTTGGAAACAACAGAGGATTGTTATCGTTTTTTCGAAGACATCTGCACCATTAACGAACTGCATGCCATTTCTCAAAGGCTTCAGGTAGCAAAGCTCCTCTCGGAGCATAAAACCTATAATGAAATAGAAGAAATCACAAAAGCCAGTACCGCAACCATCAGCAGGGTCAATAAATGTCTTGTCTATGGCGCGGATGGATATAAGATGATACTGGAAAGACTGCAATCAAAATAGCGGAAGTGGCGCCAGCCACTTTTTTTTTATCTTTACAGTAAAGTGATTTTATAATAAAATATTAGCGTAGGGTGTGTTCAGCACACAAAGTAGTTTTGAAGGAAGGTATTATATTATGACTCAGATTATTGCAACGATTACTTTGGTAGTTTTTGTAGTTGTGATGTTGCTTGTGGGCATTTACAGTACAAAAAAGGCAGGGACAGTTGAAGGATTTTTATTGGGCGGTAGAAATATAGGGCCATGGATTTCCGCATTTGCGTACGGAACCACCTATTTTTCAGCCGTCATTTTTATTGGTTATGCAGGCATGTTCGGATGGAACATCGGAATGGGCAGCATGTGGATCGGAGTAGGAAACGCCGTTATCGGCTGTCTTTTGGCTTGGATTTTTCTGGCAAAGCGTACGAGACGCATGACGAGAACTTTAGATTCCAGAACCATGCCGGAATTCTTTTCTGCACGATATGACAGCAAAGGAATGAAATTATACGCTGCCGCTATTATCTTCCTGTTTTTAGTTCCCTATGCTGCAGGCGTATACAAAGGCCTGGGGACTCTGTTCAGCGCAATTTTTGTGGGAGCTTCGCCCGTTACCTGTATGCTCATCGTAGCGGTACTGACTGGGATTTATCTGGTGCTGGGAGGTTATGTGGCTACGGCAACCAACGATTTCATACAGGGGATAATCATGATTTTCGGTATTGTTGCTATGGTTATGATCCTTGTTACAAGACCGGAGGCAGGCGGATTTTCCGCTGCTTTTGAAAAATTATCTGCCATTGATCCGCAGCTTGTAGATTTTACAGGCGGAAAGAGCACTAGCTTCCTGATTACAAATATCTGCCTTACCAGCTTTGGCGTTTGGGGTTTGCCGCAGATGGTTCATAAATACTACGCAATCAAAGATGAAAGCAGCATTAAGATCGCCACCATTGTATCAACCTTGTTTGCTGTTTTTATCGGATGCGGAGCCTATTTTACCGGGTCTTTATCCAGACTTTTTATCCCTGCAGACGCCAATGGAGCGCCTGATGTGGCAGGAGGATTTGACGGAGTCATCCCAAGCCTGCTCATGAAGGCTCTGACCGAGAATATTTTTTCAACCATAGTACTGAGCGTGATTATGCTGCTTCTTCTATCAGCATCCATGTCGACGCTGTCATCTATCGTTCTTTCTTCCAGTTCGGCAGTATCCATTGACTTCGTTCAGGAAGTGCATCCTGGAATTCGGCCTAAAAGTCAGGTGATCCTCATGAGGGTTTTATGCCTGATCTTCATCGCGATGTCCTTTACTTTTGCCACGGTTAACATTTCATTCATCGTAAATCTCATGTCCTTTTCCTGGGGCGTTGTGGCAGGTTCCTTTATCGGACCGTTTCTATGGGGTCTATACTCCAAGAAAATCACCAAAGTGGGTGCCTGGGCAGGTATGTTGTCCGGTATCATCGTAGTCGGGGGCTTGTTGACGTATCACAGCATGTCTGTGGGATTTGATGCAGCCAAATCAATGGCGCCGATTTTTGGAGTCAGTGCCATGGCAGTCTCAGTGATCGTGGTTCCTGTGGTGAGCAGCTTTACAAAGAAATTTTCAGCTGAACATAATGAGAAAGTATTCCGTTTAACTGCCTAGCATACGGTGTACCTTCCAGCAGGGTTATGGAAAGAAGGTGTTGATAAAAATGAAGATCGTATGCTTGGGGGACAGCCTCACTTTTGGATATGGAGTCCACCCGAGGGAAAACTGGATCAACTTATTGAATAAAGCAAATCATCATGAATTTATTAATAAAGGAATCAATGGTGATACCACAGGAGGTATGCTGAGCCGGTTTCAAAAGGATGTTGTGGAGGAAAAACCTGCTTCTGTATTCCTCATGGGAGGTTTGAATGATTTTATTACCGGCGGGGATTTAGGAATGGTGAAATCCAACCTGATGGCGATGGTGCATCAGGCGCATCATAACGGAATCCGGCCGATTGTGGGGATTCCTTTTACGGGAGATCCGGCCAAGATCCGGGAGGACTGGAGAAAACTCACTGATTTTGAGTCGGTAAAGGAGCTTGCTTCTGCTTACCGGGAATGGATTTTGTTATTCTGCAGTGTGTTTCAGGTATCCTGCATTGATCTGTTTGATATTTTCACCGATGAATATGCTGCCGCAGATGACAGGGAATATTTCCTGGACGGACTCCATCCTAATTCCAGCGGACAGAAAATCATCGCAGATAAAATAGGAAAGTTCTTTATCATATCCTAGACCATATCCCGGACTAATATCCTAGACCATATCCCGGACCAATATCCTGGCTTTCACAGCTGGGATTTTTTATTTTGCAGGAGCATTTACTTTGATACTGTCCGCCAATGTCCATTCATAAAAATTATTTCTAATGGTTGACAAAAGTACTTTTATCGCATATCATAAACATATGAACAATTATTCATATGTTTCATATCTATAATCAGAAGATCATTTACAGAGGGGGATCGTAATGAAAAAAATAAATGATGAAGCACCAAAATGTGATTGCAACGTGATCCATCAGGATGTGGTTGATCAAGTAAAAGAGCAGCTTCCGGATTGGGGCAGCTTGTATGCCTTGTCAGAGCTTTTTAAAAGCTTTGCAGATCAAACCAGATTGAAAATTTTATTTGCATTGTCAACGCAAGAGATGTGCGTCTGTGATTTGGCTGCCTTGCTCGATATGACCCAGTCGGCTGTCTCTCATCAGCTGCGGGTATTGCGCAACGTGAGACTGGTTAAGTATCACAAGCAAGGCAAGATTGTTTATTACTCATTGGATGATGATCACGTAAATGCTATTTTCAAACAGGGATTGGAGCACGTGGCACATCGATAAAGCTGCCGAAATGAAATTGACGAGGAGGAATGAAAATGAGCAATTACTATTCTAAAAAAAATGATCTCGCATCCGAACAAGCGTCATGTACCTGCGACATCATACATAATCAGCATCAACAATCCTGCTGCGGACAGGACCAAAGTCATGACACCAAGCAATCCTGCTGCGGTCAGGAATCGGTGAAAGACGATTGCGGCTCCGACGGCTGCTGCTGCGGGGGAGACCATGAACATGCAGGTGAAGAATTAACATCAAAGAGTTTCCTTGCGGGGATTGTCTTATTTATTCTCAGCCTGGTCTTGGGTGCATTTGAATTTCAGGGAAATAGCTATTTACAGACAGCCGGATTTCTTATTGCTTATCTGCTTGTAGGGAAAAGCGTACTGTTTACTGCGGGAAAAAATATTGCAAAAGGTGAAATCTTTGATGAAAATTTTTTAATGGCCATTGCCAGCATCGGTGCATTCACCATTGGCGAATATCCGGAAGCCGTTGCCGTTATGCTATTTTATCAGGTAGGAGAATACATGCAAGGCAGGGCTGTGGCCCGTTCTAAAAAATCTATTGCCCAGCTGATGGATATCAGGCCGGATACGGCGAACAGAAAAACGGATCAGGGTATTGAAGAAGTGGCTGCAGAGCTGGTTCGAGCAGGAGACATTATTGTCATTAAGCCGGGGGAAAAGGTTCCTCTGGACGGAGAAGTGATTCAGGGAAATTCAACCATGGACACAAAGGCGTTGACTGGGGAATCCATACCCCAGGACGTTATGACCGGTTCAAAGGTTTTATCCGGTTCTATTAACGGCCAGGGTCTGCTTACAGTGCGAGTGTTGAAGGAGTTTTCAGAATCAACAGTTTCAAAAATCATAGAACTGGTGCAAAACGCCAGCAGTAAAAAAGCAAAGACAGAAAATTTTATAACCAAGTTTGCCCGATATTATACACCGGCAGTGGTGGGCATTGCAGCGGCTTTGGCGCTGATTCCGCCTTTTGTGCTCGGCCTTGGCAGTTTTTCGGAATGGCTTTACAGAGCCTTGGTATTTCTGGTCATTTCCTGTCCCTGTGCACTGGTAATTTCCATCCCCTTGGGCTTTTTCGGAGGAATCGGAGCGGCTTCCTCAAAGGGAATATTGATTAAAGGAAGCAACTATCTGGAAGCATTGAATTCTGTAGATGCAGTGGTTTTTGATAAGACCGGCACTCTGACAGACGGCATTTTCCGGGTGGCCAAGATTCTTGACAGCCCGGAATTTACAAAGGAGCAGGTGTTGAAATTTGCGGCTTATGCGGAAAATCATTCCACACATCCTATTGCCGTTTCCATTCAAAAAATGTTTGAAGAAAAATCAGGCAATCAGATCGATGAAAACAGGATATCCGATATTAGGGAACGGCCGGGTTTTGGCATTCAGGTCCAGATGGACGGTAAACAGATATTGGCCGGAAATGCCCGGCTCATGACGGAAGCGGGAATTGCAGTAAATGAGGTTCAGGAGGCAGGCTCTATCGTCTATATTGCTGTAGACCATGCTTATGCAGGTGCCATTGTTATAGCGGATGAAGCAAAGAAGGATAGCAAAGCCGCAGTAAAGGGGCTAAGAAATCTTGGCATCGGGCTTATCGCCATGCTTACCGGCGACAGCAGGCGAATCGGCGATAAAATCGGCAAGGAATTGGAAATCGGAGAAACTTATTCAGAACTGCTGCCGCATCAGAAGGTGGAGATACTGGAAAGGCTGATGCTGGAAAACAAAAAGAAGAATCCTTCCAGAAAGCCGGGGAATGTGCTCTTTGTCGGTGACGGCATCAACGATGCACCGGTACTTGCGAGAGCCGACATAGGCGTGGCCATGGGAGGTGTTGGTTCAGATGCAGCTATTGAAGCTGCTGACATTGTCATTATGAATGACGAACCCTCAAAGATTATTACGGCAATCCAAATTGCCAGAAAAACCAGGAAAATTGTATGGCAGAATATTGCACTGGCCTTAGGGGTAAAAGGGATTGTTCTGATCCTTGGAGCCTTCGGGATTGCTACCATGTGGGAAGCGGTATTTGCCGATGTAGGAGTTGCTCTGTTGGCGGTTGCAAACTCTGTAAGAGCAGGAAAAATTAGTTAAAGTTAGATTGTTTTTTAAAATGGGTCTGTGAAAATAGCTGAAATCCATGTATAATAACTGTATTTCAGTTATTTTTTATATGCAGGAAATATCGCTTTCAGCGATATTGACGGAATATCAAAGAAAGCACCATAATCGATGTTGCCCTTGAGGCGACATGTGGCAAGCTAAGTGAGGTAGGACTTATGTATCTGTACATTTGTCAAAGAGGCAAGGATTTGGAAAACCGAGATTTGATGAAACACCGTCAGGGGAAAGACACGGTCAGTGATGGCCTTGTGAAGGAGGCCTTGCTTGAGTATAATGACGAATTAAAATTGGGCTATACCCCGGATGAAATCAGACACTTGAAAGTGGAAAGAGGGATTCATGGCAAGCCTTATTTTGCAGATCTCAATTTTCATAGACAAAAACCTCAAATTCATTTTTCAGTGAGCCATTCCGAAAGCTGGTGGGCTTGTTTGCTCGCTGACGAACCGGTAGGGCTGGATATAGAGGTGAACAAAGAGAAAGTAAAATATAAAGAAATCGCAAAGCGGTTTTTTACAGAAGAAGAATACACGTATGTTTTAAAGCACGGAGAAGAGGGTTTTTTTCAACTTTGGGTTTGTAAAGAAGCATTTTTAAAATACCGGGGTACAGGGCTGTCGGAAGGTCTGAACTCGTTTTCCGTGGTGGGAAACGGAAAGCTGCTGAGTTTTATAAAATCTAAAAATGACAGTGGAATTGATGGCGGGATCTTTCTGAATCCAATAGAGATCCGAGCTGGGATAACGGCAGCTTATTGTATAAAAAATCAAAGAAAGGTAGAAAAGATCTCAGAGATTCTTACGGTGAAGCAATGACTAGAGAAAATGAAAAAACAGCAATGAAAACAAAGGATCATCAAAACAGCGGAAGCAATCAGCTAAAGGTATATACCAGTGCGATTCTCTTTTCCTTAATTGTAGGATTTTCCTTCCTGGGGGTGAAAACATCCATTTCTACGGCTACCCCGATGGAGACCCTTACGTATCGGTTTAATTTTGCTTTCATCGCAGTACTGATCCCATTTCTTTTAGGGTTTATCAAGATTAATGTAAAAGAGAAACCAAGAAAAAAACTGGCCTTTACCGCCGGGTTTTATATTGCTTTTATGTTCTTTCAGGCGGTTGGACTCCTGTTTTCCACCACGATAGAAAGCGGAATCATCTTTGCGGTGGTGCCGATTATTGCAAAGGTAATTGCCGGGGCATTACTAAAAGAAAACACAAGCTGGAAGCAGAATATTTTTGTCTGCGTTTCCGTTACCGCAGTGATCACCATGTTTGTCATGGGTGCTGCCGATATCACCGTCAATATCATTGGACTTGTATTCTTAATGATATCCAGTATCTGCATGGCGATAAGCAATGTGATGATGCGGTATGTGAGGGCCGATTTCAGACCCATAGAGATTTCCTTTTTTATTACAGGGGGCGGCTGCTTACTATTTAACCTGATTACATTGGTGCAAGGTTTGCAAACCGGTACTCTAGCTGATTATTTTCTGCCGTTGAGCAATTGGAGCTTTACCCTGGCAACCGCTTATTTAGGCATTCCATCCACTTTAATTTCGGCTATGCTGATGAGCTACATGCTTGCAAATATGGAAGCGGTAAAAGCGACCATTTTTGGAAATCTCTCCACGGCTATTTCCATTGTAGCAGGGGTTCTGATACTCCATGAGCCTCTTGCTGTTTATCATGTGATTTGCACACTACTGATTATTATAGGGGTAATCGGCGTGAGTCTGCCGTCGATGGCCAAA
The DNA here is from genome assembly GCF_018128545.1 of Sinanaerobacter chloroacetimidivorans. GTDB lineage: Bacteria > Bacillota > Clostridia > Peptostreptococcales > Anaerovoracaceae > Sinanaerobacter > Sinanaerobacter chloroacetimidivorans. The sequence continues at coordinate 169,134 of NZ_JAGSND010000009.1, forward strand.
AAGGAGGATACGAATCTTGATTAAAATATTATTTCTCTCAGAGAACAGAACCTCTCACCCGGATTGTATGGCAGAGCACGGATTGGCGATTTACATAGAAACCAATGGAAGGAGACTGCTCTTTGATGCCGGTGCTTCGGATCTGTTGGTAAAAAATGCACAACAGCTGGACGTGAATCTGGAAGAGGTGGATGATGTTATCATCAGTCACGGGCATTATGACCATACTCAGGGATTGCCTGCTTTCTGCAAAATCAATCAGAAAGCGAAGATTTATATTCACAGAAATTCCTTTAAAAAGACCTACGGTTTCGATAAGGGAAAACTGGATCAAGAACATTGCGGCGTACGATGGACCCGATGGGAATACGAGGAGATAAAGGACAGATTGATTTTTACGGAAGGTCCGTTGAAGCTCTCGGAAAACATTCTGGTATCCGGCACCATTCCGCCGGTAGAAGGCTATCATCCTACGGAAAAATTCTATTCCAAAGGAGAAAATGGCGAACTGATACCGGATCCTATGGACCATGAACAGTTTCTGGCCGTCAGGAATGTGGATGAAAATGGAAACGTCAAGGGGATCTGCCTTTTCTCAGGCTGCAGTCATACGGGCGTCGTACCTTGTCTTCGTTATGCAAGAAAATTGTTCCCTGACGAGCGGATTACAACCTTTATTGCAGGTATGCATCTTTATAATGCAGACAAAGAGACGAGGGAGAAAACACTGTCTCAGGTTTGTGCCCAAAAAATCGATCGGGTGATTCCTGTTCACTGTACCGGAATCCAGGCCATATGCGATCTGAAGGTTCTCATGGGAGATCATTGTATTCCTGCCGGAGTAGGGGATTCATTTGAATTTTAGAAAAAGGGATGATAGTGGCATGGAAAGAGATTGCAGAACAACTGCGTTGAAATACATAGGTTATCGGGAACGAAGCACCTTGGAAGTGTCTTCGCATTTGAAAGAGAAAGGCTTTTCTGGCCGGGAGATTCAGGAGACCATTGAATATCTCAAGGAGTTGAATTACATCAATGACGAGAGATTCTGCATGGCTTACGCATCCGATGGTCGATCAAAGGGCAGGGGGCCGATGAGGATCAAGCAGGCGCTTTTGGAAAAGGGGATTTCAGGCGAACTTGTCGATATTGCATTGACTGAGCTCCTGGACCCCCAAAGAGAAAAGGAAGCTGCTCTCAGGGAAGCCGACAAGATCCTCAGAAACCGGGGAGAAGGGAATGAGGGAGAAATCGATGAAAAAATCCTTGCCAGAATCGGCCGCAGGCTTTCCGGCTTAGGGTACCATACGAGTATAATCTATGAAATAATTGGGCAGCTTAGAAAAAACTAAGCTGCTGTTTTGTTCAACTTGATTCTTTCCCAAGACCGATTCAAAGCTCGCATAACAATTCGGAAAAGGTAACGTTTATTCCTTGACATAATACGACCAAAGAGTTTAAAATATAAGGGTTAGAGACATTATAACGCAATTGTGGAAAATTTTTCGACTGTAGAAAAATTTTCTTACATCTGAACGTATCAACAAGGCGGAGGACATCTTTTCGCCTTATTATAGCCTCATCATAAATGAAATTTTGATATAGAAAAGGGAAGATGCATTATGTTTGAAAATTTATCAGAAAAAGCCATTGCCGATCTGCAGAATGAGCAGGCTGATCGGTGGGAAAAGGACGATTTGCTTGGAAAGTGTGTAACCACCAGAAAAGGCATGCCCTCCTTCGTATTCTACGAAGGCCCTCCTACGGCTAACGGAAGACCCGGCATCCATCATGTGATCGCCAGGGCATTAAAGGACTCCGTATGCAGATATAAGACCATGCAGGGGTTTGAAGTAAAAAGAAAAGCAGGATGGGATACTCATGGCCTTCCTGTTGAAATAGAAGTGGAAAAACAGCTGAATATGGCTGGAAAACAGGATATTGAAAAATACGGGATCAAAGAGTTCAACCAGAAATGTAAGGAATCCGTCTTTACCTATGAAAAACAGTGGAGAGAAATGACCAAAAGAATGGGTTATCTCATTGATTTGGACAATCCTTATATTACCCTGGACAACAATTATATTGAGAGTGGCTGGTGGATTCTGAAGGAATTCTTTAAAGCAGGCCTCATTTATGAAGGACATAAAATTTTGCCTTACTGCCCGCGCTGCGGAACAGGACTTGCTTCCCACGAGGTGGCACAGGGCTATAAAGAAGTAAAAACCAATACGGTAACCGCCAAGTTCAAGAGAAAGGATGCAGAGGAGTATTTCCTGGCATGGACCACCACGCCATGGACTTTGGCTTCCAACGTAGCGCTTACCGTAGGTGCCGATATTGATTATATCAAGGCAGAACAGGAGGGCACCGTTTATTATGTAGCGAAAGCCCTTGCCGATAAAGTGCTGGGTGCCGGTTCCTACAACGTTTTAGCGGAGATGAAAGGCAAGGAACTGGAATATATTGAATATCACCAGCTGATGCCCTTTGTGGAAGTGGATAAAAAGGCATTTTATGTGACCTGTGCCGATTATGTCACCATTGAAGACGGGACCGGAATCGTTCATACTGCTCCGGCTTTCGGTGAAGACGACTATAATACAGGAAGAAGATATGGACTGCCGGTGCCAAATCCGGTGGATGAGCAGGGAAAATACACGGCTACCCCTTGGGTCGGCAGATTTGTCATGGATGCGAATCTGGACGTTGAGATCATCAAATGGCTGGCCGCTGAAAACAAACTGTATTCCAAGGAAAAGGTGGAGCATAATTATCCGCACTGCTGGAGATGCAACACGCCGTTGATTTACTATGCAAAACCGAGCTGGTATATTGAAATGACCAAGTTGAAGGATCAGCTTGTGGCGAACAATAATCAGGTTAACTGGTACCCTGATTTCGTAGGTGAAAAGAGATTCGGAAACTGGCTGGAAAATGTTAACGACTGGGCTATTTCCAGAAACAGATATTGGGGTACTCCGATCAATATCTGGAGATGTGAATGCGGACATCTGGAATCCATCGGTTCAAGAAGCGAACTGGTGGAAAAAGCCATTGAAACTATAGATGAAAATATCGAACTGCACAGACCGTATGTAGATGACGTGCATATTAAATGTGAAAAATGCGGCAGCATTATGAGCAGAATCCCTGAGGTAATGGACTGCTGGTTCGACAGTGGAGCGATGCCTTTTGCTCAGCAGCATTACCCATTTGAGAACAAGGAAAAATTTGATGAAGAACTGTTCCCTGCTGACTTTATCTGCGAGGGTATCGATCAAACCAGAGGCTGGTTCTATTCCCTGCTCGCTATTTCCACCTTTATCAAAGGAAAGGCTCCATACAGAAATGTATTGGTAAATGATCTGATTCTTGACAAAGACGGAAAGAAGATGTCAAAATCCAAGGGCAATACTGTAGACCCGTTCCAACTTTTTGACAAATATGGAGCAGATGCAACCAGATGGTATCTTCTGTACGTATCGCCTGCCTGGTCACCGACCAGATTCGATGAAGACGGACTCATTGAAATCGTAAGCAAGTTCTTTGGAACCTTGAAAAATGTATATAACTTCTTTGTATTGTACTCCAACCAGGATCATATTAATCCGAAAGAGTATCAGATTGATTACAGCAAAAGACCTGAGCTTGACCGCTGGATCCTTTCCAAGTTCAACCAGCTTGTCAAAGATGTCACGGAAGAAATGAACCGGTATGACCACATGAAATCCGTTCGAAAAATCCAGGATTTTGTTTCCGAGGATTTATCCAACTGGTATATCCGAAGAGCAAGAAGACGTTTCTGGGGCGAGGAACTGACGGATGATAAAAAATCCGTTTATGCTACCACCTATGAAGTGCTGGTAGGCGTTTCACAGCTTGCAGCGCCTTTTGCACCGTTTATAACGGATGAGATGTACACCAAGCTGACAGGAGAAGAGTCTGTACACCTTTCCTTCTATCCTGTAGCCAAGGAGGAGTGCATCGACAAAACCGTAGAAAGCAGAATGGATCTGGTAAGAGATCTGGTAGGCCTTGGAAGAGGAGCCAGAGAAAAGGAAAAGATCAAGGTAAGACAGCCGCTTCAGAAAATTCTCGTTGACGGAAAATATGAAAACCTCATCGGCGATATGACGGATCTGATCACAGAAGAACTTAATGTAAAAGAAGTCGTTTTTGAAAAACAACTGGATCAATACATGAATTACGGTCTGAAACCGAACTTTAAGGTGGCAGGGCCGGCACTTGGCGGAAAGATCAAGGCCTTTGGCAGTGCTTTGGCAAAAGTAGATCCGATTCTCATCGTAGATGCTTTGGAAGACTGCGGAGAGGCAAAACTGGATCTCGATGGTGAGGAAATCGCCATCACCAAAGAGTTTATAGAAATTCAGATTTCAGCCAAGGAAGGTTTCACGGTATCCATGGAAAACAATGTGTTTACCATATTGGATACAGCAATCACACCGGAGCTTATCGCCGAGGGCTTTGCCAGAGAAATCGTTTCCAAGATCCAGCAGATGAGAAAGCAGAGAAATTTTGAGATGATGGACCAGATCAAAATTTTCTATCATGCCGGCGAAGAAGTAGAAAACGCCATCACACAGCATAAGGCCTATATTATGAAGGAAACTCTTGCTGTGGAAATGAAACGGATAGACTCTGAGCTTGTAGAGTATGACATTAACGGTCATAAAACAGGTATCGACGTAGAAAGAATATAATAGAAATGTATAAAATCACCGGAACAAGAAAATAACTTGTATCTGGTGATTTTTTTTCCGGATCTTGTTATAATGGAAAATATTAGTGAGTATGGAATAGGAGATGAAAGGATGCAAAAATTATTTTCAGAATTCAAAGTAAAGAATCTTACTTTAAAAAACAGAATTGTAATGCCGCCCATGTGCATGTATTGTGCGCCGGAAACCGGTATGGTTACCAAATGGCATACCACTCATTATGCCACCAGGGCCGTAGGAGGAGTCGGCTTAATCATCGTAGAAGCCACCGGAGTTTCTCCGGAGGGAAGGCTTACCTCCAGAGATTTGGGCATTTGGTCGGATGATCATATCCGGGGATTATCCGAAATTGCGGAGGCTGTTCATCAGTGTGGTGCAAAGGTTGGAATCCAACTGAACCATGGCGGCAGAAAGTGTGAAGCCAACGTAGCGGAGATCGAGGCGCCTTCGGCGATACCGTATCAGGAAGGAAGCAAAGTACCGAAGGAAATGACAAAGGGGGACATCCGGGATACCGTAGAAGAATTCAAGGCAGCTGCGGAACGTGCTGAAAAAGCAGGCTTTGATATCATTGAAATTCATGCGGCACATGGATACCTGCTGAATGAATTCTTATCCCCGCTTACCAACCACAGAACCGACGAATATGGCGGGAGTCCGGAGAACAGAGTCCGTATTCTGAGAGAAGTTATCGATGCAGTGAGAACTGTATGGCCGGAAGAAAAGCCCATTGAAATCCGGGTCACCGCTGAAGATTACCAGGAAGGCGGCAATCATGCAGAGGATCTTGCGTTGATGATCAATCTGGTAAAGGCGAACGGAATCGACCTTGTCAATGTCAGCACCGGGGGCCTTGTCCCTGTAACTCCAAAGGCATTTCCGGGCTATCAGATCCCTCATGGGGAAGTAATTAAAAATCTCACCGGCCTGCCTGTGATTGCCGGAGGAATGCTTTCGGATGCCAAAGAAGTCAATCATATTCTAGAACAGGAAAAAGCAGATGCTGCTTATTTAGGCAGAGAATTGCTGAGAAATCCTTATTGGGCACTACAGGCGGCAAAGGTGCTGGATTATGATTTGACCTGGCCGGAGCAATACCAGCGGGCAAAATAAGCCTGAACCAGCGTATATTTCTATTCCTTTTCATGCACAATAGTAAAATATATGGGTATGAAACTATACCCTTTCTTGTGTATCAGGGGGGAACTTTATGAATGAATATAAAAGAATACCGGCTCATATCGGTGTTATTCCGGACGGAAACAGAAGATGGGCTGTTGAAAGAGGAATGGATAAAAAAGACGGATATCGTTACGGCATTGAACCGGGCTTCCAACTCTATGAACTATGTACGGAATTAGGGGTACAGGAACTGACTTTGTATGGATTTACGGTAGACAATACGAAAAGGCCGGCTAATCAAAAGAAAGCTTTTCAAAAAGCCTGTGTTGATGCGGTAATGGATCTTGCAAACCGGGATGCCGAGCTTTTAGTAGTGGGAAATACGGACTCACCTTGTTTTCCAAAGGAGCTCCTGCCCTTTACCCACAGGGTAAAATTCGGTGCCGGAAAAATGAAAGTGAATTTTCTTGTAAATTACGGCTGGGACTGGGATTTAAAGTATATCGGCGGCCCGGCTTCAAAGGACATTTCCAGGATGGATTTGATTGTCCGTTGGGGAGGAAGGAGACGGCTCAGCGGTTTCCTGCCCATTCAATCCGTTTATGCGGATATGTACGTTCTGGATGAACTATGGCCTGACTTTACCCCGGAACATCTTTACCGGGCATTGGATTGGTATCAGTATCAGGATGTGACACTGGGAGGCTGAAAGAAGAGGATTGAAATGAAAATCACAGTTGGTATTTCAAATAAGCATGCGCATTTAACACAAGAACAGATTGAGGCTCTTTTCGGAAAGGGATATCATCTGACCTTTTTCCGGAACATAAAACAGCCTGATGAATTTGTCAGCAATGAGAAGATTGATGTTGCAGGTCCGAAAGGGATCCTGAAGGATGTACGGATTCTGGGGCCTGCAAGAGAAAAAGCACAGATAGAGATGACGCTCACCAATGCCAGAGCAATAGGGGTGGAAGCGAAGATTCGTGTATCTGCCCATGTCGAGGGCTCTTCCGGTGTGACGCTCATCGGACCGGCAGGGCAAATTGAATTGAAGGAAGGCGTGATTGCCGCAGTCAGGCATTTACATATGACCCCGGATGAAGCGAGAACTCTCGGTCTGCACGAGGGCCAGCGGGTAGCGGTTGAAACCTCTGGAGAAAGAGCTGTTATTTTTAAGAATGTCATCGTTCGTATCGATGAATTATTCTCACTGGAACTGCATCTGGATACCGACGAAGCCAATGCAGCGGGATTGAAAAACGGTGATGAAGTAACATTAGTCTGAGGACTTATAGTAAGGCAGGGAGAAAGAAAACATTGCACCGCCGCTTACGCTGTTTTTTGCCCATATTCGTCCGGAGTGCTGTTTTATAATCTGCTGAGAAATAAATAAGCCCAGCCCGGCATGATTGGAATTCTGAGGTTCTCCTTGTCTGTTTCTTCCCCGATAGCTCCTTTCAAACAAATGGGGAAGGTCCTCCGGTTGGATTCCCTCTCCGGTATCGGTTACCGTGAATATGATCTCACCATCAGGAATGGTGCAAGAGTTTTTTTCCATAGATACGTCATGGATATAACTTTCATTTTTATAGTTTGCGCATTCAACGAATATGGTGCCGCCAGGAGGCGTGTGCCGTATGGAATTGTTAATCAGGTTGGAAACGACCTGTTCGATCCGGGAGGGATCCAGGATGATGATCAGATGTTCCTCCAGCTCATTTTTTAAATGAAAAATTCTGCCGGATCTGTTTATCTGAAATTCAGATTGGGCGGTAATAGCTTCAAAATATTTTATCGCATCTATTTCATAGAACTTGTAATCTAATGTCTGAGAAGTAAAATGTGATACCTGAATCAGATCCTCCAAAAGGGTATTCAGCATCAATGTTTTGGCATGAATCATTTTCAGACAGGAGGGTATCGATGATGCAGGTACAACTTCGTTTAACATGCTTTCCGCATAACCCTGGATCAGGGTAATCGGTGTACGAAGCTCGTGGGAAATATTTTCTACGAGTTCCTTTCTGGCTGATTCAGACGCCTTCAGATTTTCCTCCATTTGTTTTCTTTCCGTAATATCTCTTAAAATCCCTTCAACAGCAGCAGGAATCCCTAAAGCGTCTAAAATAGGAAGATAATGCATTTCACACCACCGATAGGGCTGGTTGTCTTTCAGAAGACAAAGGACTGCCATGGAGGGAGCGTGAATCGGATGCTGAAACAAGTTTAATAGCTCTTTATTTTCGTTGCTGATATCGATATTTTCAAAAAATCGCTGAGGGAAGAGGTAAAGCTCCATGGAGGAAAGTCCGAGAAGCGGCTGTACAGAAGGGCTGATATACTGAAAGGCACCCTTTTTATAACTATAAAGAAACATGGAGTCGGAAGAATTTTCTACCAATAACCGGTAACGCACCTCGCTTTTCACCAGAAGAAACCGGGTTTTCTTAAAATGAATGATCATTAAAAACAGGATGAGGAGATTCACCATAAAAAGACCGGTAAAATAGTTGAAGGTCGCCATGGCCACATGCTCTAAAGTAAAGCCGAAGTGATTGCTGAAAATTGCCCAGAGAATCGTCAAAAAGCTAGCGATTAGCTTTTCGGGAATGTTCTGGGTCCAGGTATAGGAAATGAACATGCAGCCTGCCCAGATAAGCAGAAATGTACTGTACATGATATTGGGAATTACAATGAATTCATACAGCTGCCTGGAAAAGACAGAAGCCCCTATGGTAAACAGCGAGAAGAATGTAACGTAATACAGATATTTCGGCAGCCGAAGCTGAAAAAAATGATGGGTTCCGCCAAGAAACAGCAAGGCGCCAATCAGCGAAAGGGCCTGCTTTTCCGCAATATAATGAAGGCTGGTATAAATACCGCTTAGATTTGTAAAATCAAGAAAAAACATAAAGGAGTAGATGATCCAGCAGGATCCCCATAAAGTCATATATAGTCTGCCGCTTTGCTTTGCCAATAGCAGAAAAATCAAGCCAAAGACCAAAGTTGTTGATACGGTTGACATCATGGAGTATCCGGACAGCATATACATTACAATTCTCCTTTTGAAATCAATAATGGATTGCGCCTTATATGGTTTTATGATAAATTAAAAAGACAAAGTTGTAAAGAAAAACACTTGTAATGGTATCCAAAAAGGTCACGAACTGTTATAAAGGAGCAATGCTATGATTAGGAGAATCAGATCATTTCGTTATTATAAATGGATGAACTTGATAGGCTTTGCACTCTTTTATAATACCGTTTATATAGGCCGGTTTAATTTAAACAGCGTACTGACTGAAGTATCCGAGGAACTGAAGCTGATTTCCTATCAGGAAACGCTTTTGTATTCCAGCGTATTTATCGCCTATGCAGCAGGCAGTATGATCAATGGGAGGATCGTGGACAGGCAGAGCGGCAGGCTGATGATTTTATTAGGGGCCGGTGCTTCCATTCTGGCAAATGTCCTTGTTGCTTTTTCCAAAACATGGCAGATCATCCTGCTGCTTTCATTGATTAACGGTTATTTTCAGTCCATGATTTGGGTAAGCGGGATTAGCCTGCTGGCAAAATGGTGGAGCAGCAAAGAGCGAGGATTGGGAGGCGGTATCGCAAACTTTTTCTCAGGGCTTTCACATGCAACAGCGTATTTGATCCCCGCCGGGATTGCCATCATGTATCCTCAATTTGGCTGGCGCATCAATTTCATCATACCGATGGGCGCTATGGCAGTTTTCCTCGGATTCTTTTGCTGGATCGTAAAGGATCGGCCGGAAGAATTGAAATTGGAGCCCTTTATTGAAGATGACAGGTTCGTGGCTGAGGTCGAGACTTATTTGTACCATGAGATTTATGAAAAGAAAAGAAACCCCTGGAAATATTTTTTTAGAAAAAAGAATTTCCTTTGGTGGTGCAGTATCGCCATGCTCTCCAGCTTATGCAGATATGGGCTTTTAAAATGGATTCCTCTGTATTATGCAAGAGAAGAGGGTGGAAGTATTCTAAGTCAAAGCTTCTCAAATCTGATTCTGCCTTTGGGGATGGCATTTGGAACCTTGATCCTGACTTGGATCACCGGCAGGCGGTTTCAGAATAATAAAGGATTGATCATCATCATCAGTGCGGCGTTATGCGGGACTCTGGTCGTGATATTTCCGACTATGATTTCCACGCAGGTAGTGCTGTTTGGCATTTTTAGTACAGGATTTTTCTTATATGGAATCAATGGTATACTATGGCTATATGCTATGGATGAAGGCGGCAGGATCTATTCAGGAACGACTGCCGGAATTTTAAACTGTTTTGCTTACATAGGCGCGGCGGCGGAAGCATTTTTGTTTCCCATGATCGTAGACGTCACCGGAGAGATGATTTCCATATTTATCGTTATGGAAGTATTTTGTATTGCAATGGTGATTTGCGGTATTGTAGTCAGTGAAAAGGATACTGCCATAGAGCCGGAGCTGGAATAAAAGTCAGAAGCAAAGCAAAAGATGAATGGAAATGAGGTAGATAAGAGGATGAACAAGCTGTTAATCATTGTTATTGATGGGTGCTCACCGGAATATATTTCTAAGGAAACAACGCCGAATTTATACCGAATTGCGAAAGACGGCTTTTGTAAAGGGGTAAAAGCTGCGATACCATCGGTAACCAACGTAAATCATGCCACGATATTGTCGGGTAGATTTCCCTCTGAACATGGTGTGGTAGGAAATTATTACTATAACAAAGATACCGGCGAACAGGGCTTTATTGAAAGTCCCGACTTTATAAAAGCAGATACAATATTAAATATTATGCATCAAAAAGGAGCCTCCACCGCATTGCTTACGGTAAAGGGCAAGGTCCTGGAGGTTTTCGGAAAAGGTGTTGATTTTCGGATCAGCATGCAGGATCCCAACGATATCTTTGCAAGATATCTGGAGATGCCCCCACCGCCGCCGGTAGGCAGCCTGGAAGCCAACGGATGGATTCTTGAGGCCTGCTACAAGCTGCTGAAAAAGAACAATCCCGATGTCGTTTACTGCACTACAAATGATTATATGATGCATAATTATGCGCCCGATACAGAGGAAGCAATTCAACAGATGAAAGAAATAGACAGCTGGATCGGTAAAATCTATGATTTGGATCATACCAGAGAAATTTATATAACTGCGGATCACGGCATGAGTAAGAAAACGCATCTGATCAACCTTCAGAACATCATGGACAGCAAGGGCTATCAGGTGGTATGCCACCCGCCTATCAAGGACCGATACATCGAAAATCATATTTATCAGGAAGGCGGCGTGCTTTTTCTTTACTTTAAAAAGGAGCAGGATGAAAAAACGGAGGAAATCCTGAGCTTTTTGGAGGAAGCGCCTTACGTCGATATGGTCTGTTCCAAGGAAGAGGCGGCAAAGAAATTCAACCTGCCAATCGATTTGATTGGAGATTACGTTGTACTTGCCGCAGAAGACTATGCCTTCGGTGAGATCGAAGGCGAGGAACTTGTGACGGAAAACGTGAGAACACATGGATCCCTCTACGAAAGAGCTATACCCTTGATCGCCGTAAACGCCAAGGAAGTCCCAGAGAAATACAGATACAGCAGAGACATTGTAAAGATCATTCTGGAAGATTGACATTCTTTTGATCCCGGTATCTGAAGAATGCTTTGTATAAGCCTATAAATAAGTTTATAAATAGGAAGCAATAAAACTGAATGCAATAAAATAAAAAATGAGCAAGAAGCTGTAAAATCAGCTTCTTTTTTTTGTACCCTTTTGCATCTTCTTTCTATTTGCCCTTCTCCTTTCTCCTTCGTTTTTCCTCTTCTTTCTCCTTCATTTACATTCCCTTATTTCTTTAAGAAAAATTTAAAAAAATAGGACAAAATCTATAGAATCCGTTGCAGGCTGCTTTAAACAGAGAAGCTATAGTTTAGTTAAGAAACACTTAACATCTATTCGTTATTGAAAAGGAAGGGAAAAAGGAGGAACAAAAATGTATAACAGATTGTATACCGGAAAAATTGAATTAGCAGTTTTGGACACGGCAGGAACATTCTGCGACGGACCGGGAGATTTACGGCACAGGTGGCCTTTAGACGACCTTCGGGGATGCAAAGCTCCGGTGGTTCCATTTTATGAAGCATTGCGTGAATTTGGCATTGAATGTGATTGGGCAACAATCAGAAAACCTATGGGGAACTTTAAGCCCACACATTTAAGAATGCTTTTAAATCTGCCTGAGATATCCAGTCAATGGGAAGAAAAATATAAAAGGCCCTGGAATGAAGAAGATTTTGATAAGATCCTTGCTACCTTCAGACCTCTGATGTCCAAGTACATAGTTGATGAGGATCTGGCCAAGCCGATTCCGGGTTCATTGGAAGCCATCAGGAAGATGAGAGAGGCAGGAATATTGGTCGGATGCGATACCGGTTATTATCAGGAGGATTCCTTTGCCTTAAATAAGGTACTGGAAGAGAAGTTCGGAATGAAGTTTGATGTGGTTACCAATGCTGAAAAGGTTCCTGGAAGGCCGTCACCCTTCATGGTGTATGACTGCATGCTGAGTGCATACAAGCTAACTAGTAAAGTCATTCCTTGTGAAGCCGTCGTAAAGATAGACGATACGGCAGCAGGAATGAAATGCGGAAATAATGCAGGCTGCTGGACAATCGGACTTTATGCAAGCGGCAGTAACACTTATGACGAATTGGCCGCTTCCAAGCCTGATTTCCTGGTTCCGGATGTATCTTATGTACCGGAAATTATTTTCGGTCAAATTGAACCGAGATTACGAAGAGGTGAAAGACCGGGTCAGGGTATCGTTGAAACAATCTAAAAAGGCACCTCATGCTCATTAGCGGTCAATCTGGAATGGTACTCTGATGTTGTTCATTGGAGTACCATCTTTGCAGCAAAATTTCATTGTTTTAAAGGAGGGTTGAACATATGGATAATAACATTATGCTCGGTTATTCTGCAGAGGATTTTGCAGTATTCCGCAAAAATGCCTGGAGAGTACTCTGGGGATTTTCAATTCTATATTGCTTCTTATATTGTGCCCGGCTGAATTTAGGGCTTGCTATACCGGCAATGATAGAGCAGACATCATGGACAGCTGCTGACTTGGGAATCTTATCTGCGATATTCTTCTGGACCTATGGAATGGGTCATTTATTTAATGGAAGGCTGGGGGAAATTTTTGGTGTAAACAGATTTATCGTTACAGGTGTATTTTTATCTGCCATCGCCAATATCCTAATCAGCTTCCAAGCGTCCTTACTGATCATTGCCGTTTTATGGGGGCTTAACGGATACTTCCAGTCCATGCTGTGGTCCCCCGGTATGGCGTTGCTTTCCCGGTGGTGGCCGGGCAATACCAGAGGTTTTGCTACCGGTCTTGCAAATGCTTTTTCTGGTTTCGGACAGGTGGCAGCCTGGATATCGGTTTATGCAGCTTTCATTATTGCTCCGGGATTGGGATGGAGATCAGCCTTTATATTTCCTGTAATAGCCATGGTAATCATCGTTGTGTTTTATAAGTTTATGGTCAAAGGAAGACCATCGGAAGCAGGATTGGAAGATTATGAAGAAGAAGATCCGGAAAGAAAGCTTCATGAAGAGGAACTGAGAAGAATCCTTGATGAAAAGGGAAAGATTTACCCGTACCTGCATTTATTCAAACAGTGGAGATTTGATGTATGGCTGATCATCATTGCAGGTTCCAGCATTGCAAGATATGGACTCCTGACCTGGATCCCCCTTTATTATGTGGAGGTGCTGGAGATGTCCGTAAAGGACGGCATTGTCGGAACGGTCTTGCTGCCTTTGGGAATGGGATTTGGTACCTTGATCGTTCCCTGGGCTACAGACAGGTTCTGCCCCACTAATCGGCTTCCAGCCGTTATTCTTTGTGCACTCATTGCAGGTGCGACGGTATTTTTGTTTCCGCAGATTACCTCACACGCAGGTGCGGCAGCACTGCTGTTTATCGCAGGATTCTTCATTTATGCCATCAACGGAGTTGTTTGGGCCTATGCCACGGATATCGGAGGAAGAGTATTCGCCGGAACCGCGACAGGTATTCTCGACTGCTTTGCGTATCTGGGGGCATCTGTTCAAGCTATTTACTTCGGCAGCGTATTGACAAAGACCGGAAATTGGACGCTGGTATTTGCCGTCATCACTGCTACCTGTATCATCATAGCTGTGGCAGCAATTGCAGCAGGAAACGGCCTTGGCAAAAAAGCAGTTCAATAAAATCATTTTATAATCAAAATGAATAGTTAAAAATTCATAAAAATGTTATTTATGATTGATATGAAAAACATGGTTAGGAGGAATCGAAAATGGAATATCCGAAAGTAAAAAGAAATGTATTGCTGAATCCGGGTCCGGCAACCACCACCGATACGGTAAAATATGCGCAAATCGTACCGGATATCTGCCCGAGGGAAAAAGAGTTTGGAGCCATTATGAAGGAAATGGGCGAAGACCTGGTTAAAATCGTGCACGGTGACTTGAAAAAATATACGGCAGTTCTGTTCTGCGGCTCCGGTACGGTCAATATTGATGCCTGTGTAAATTCTCTGTTACCCGAAGGCAAAAAGATGCTGGTTGTCAATAATGGAGCGTACAGTGAAAGAGCGGCGGAAGTCTGTGAATACTATCACCTGAATCATATAAATCTGAAGCTTTCCATTACGGAGCCGGCGGATGTAAATGCGGTAGAAGAAGCATTGAAGCGAGACAAGGACATTGCCGTAGTCTATGCATGCCATCACGAGACGGGAACTGGGATCTTAAATCCAATCAGAGAAATCGGAGCCGCAGCTCACAAGTATGGTGCCATTTTCGTTGTAGACACCACTTCTACCTATGCTATGATGCCCATTGACATGGACAAAGATAATCTTGATTTCGTTATGGCTTCTGCTCAGAAAGGCTTAATGTCGATGACCGGATTGTCCTATGTGGTTGGAAACACCGAAATGATCGAAGCATCAAAGAGCTATCCTACAAGGTCTTACTATACGAATCTCTATATGCAGTACAGCTTCATTAAGGAAAAAGGAGAAATGCACTTTACGCCGCCGGTTCAAACAATTTATGCGACAAAACAAGCAATAAAAGAATACTGGGCGGAAGGGGAAGACGCAAAATGGGCAAGACATCAAAGAATATGGGAAGCGATCTATAAGGGATTGGACAGATTAGGCTTTGAAACGATGATTCCAAAAGAAATGCAGTCGCGATTAGTCGTATCCGTAAAATATCCGGAGGATCCCAACTGGGATTTTAATAAGATACATGATTATTGCTTTGAACGCGGCTTTACTATCTATCCCGGTAAAGTATCCAATCTTCCGACCTTCAGGCTATGCTGCCTTGGTGCCATAGACGCTCCGGATGTGGATGATTTCTTTGTGGTTTTGGAAGAAGCTTTACTTCATTATCATATAAAATTAAAATAGTAATATAAAATTAGAATAATATACATAACTAAAATAATAAATGGCTGTAACAGAACAGAGAAGGGGTAAAGTTACCCCTTCTCTTCGTTGATATTCCGTCCACTTTTTTTTAATAATACAATGCACTTAAATGACAAATTTATATCCCACACCCCGTACGGTTTGAATATATTTGGGATGTTCGGGATCGGCCTCGATCTTTTTTCTGATATTGCTGATATGTACCATTACAGTTCTGAAATCATCTTCTATGCCGTAGGAGTTCCAAAGATGGTCGAATATCTGCTTTGGAGTAAATACACGGTTGGGGAATTTGCATAACAAAACGAACAGTTCAAACTCTTTTGCTGTCAAATACACCGGCCGGCCAGATACCGTTACGGTATGAGCATTTAGATCAATGACGATCTGTTCAAAGGACAGGGTATTCTGTGATTGATATCGAATATCATTTAGATTGCTTAAATTTCGTCTTCTGAGATGAGCCTTTACCCTCGCAGTGAGTTCCGAAGGACTGAAAGGTTTTGTAATGTAATCGTCGGCACCGATTGAAAAACCCAGAACTTTGTCAATATCTTCCCCCTTGCAGCTGATAAAAAGGATTGGAGTTTCGCAATACTCTCGAATCCTTCGGCATACCTCGTAGCCGGTAAGCCCGGGCATCACAATGTCCAGCAGAATTAAGTCGGGATTTTCTTTCTGAGTAAGGGGCAATGCCTTCGTGCTGTCCGTAGTCCATATAACCTGATAGCCCTCTCTGGACAGGTAAAGCCTTAAAAGCTGGATGATTTCCATTTCGTTGTCAATTACCAGAATTTTATCCTGCGACATGAAAATTCCCTCCTCATATATTAGGAACAGTTTTGTCTGATAAGATTCTACACTAAGAAATCCAAATGTTCAAACAAAATTAGAAAAATGTATGTTTGCCATGTTATAATGATACAATAATAGTGGAGGACGTTATGAAAACAGATTTAACAAGTATGACACTGCCGGAAATGGGGCAGTATTTTGAGCAAATCGGTGAAAAAAAGTTCAGAGCCAAACAGGTATTTGCCTGGCTTTATCGTGGCGCTGCAAATTTTGATGAAATGACGGATCTATCAAAGGATTTGAGACAAAAATTGGAAGAACTGGCAGAAATAAAAAAACTGGTTATCGAGCGTGTACAAGTTTCAAAAACAGATGGCACAAAAAAATATCTTTTCGGGTTATCTGACGGAAATTTAATAGAATGTGTGTTTATGAAGTATAAATATGGAAATACTATATGTATCTCTTCTCAAGCCGGCTGCAGAATGGGATGTCAGTTTTGTGCTTCCGCCATACAGGGATTGGCCAGAGACCTAACGCCTTCCGAAATGACGGGACAGATTCTGGCAGTTGAGAAGGATACGAAAGAGAAAATCAGCAATGTAGTGGTGATGGGTACCGGAGAGCCCTTTGACAATTATGACAATCTGGCTAAATTTATAGATATCATACATACAAAGGAAGGGCTGAACATCGGACTTAGAAGCATTACCGTTTCCACCTGTGGTTTGATTCCCAAGATAAAAGAATTCGGGGAAGACTATCCGCAGGTAAATCTTGCAATTTCTCTTCATGCACCGTCAAATAAGCTAAGAAGCAGCATGATGCCCATCAACCGTAAATATCCGATGGAAACCTTGCTTCAGGCTTGCAGGGAACATGCTGAAAAAACAGGCAGAAGAGTTACCTTTGAGTATGCATTGGTGAAGAATGTAAATGACAGTGAAAAGGATGCGGAAGAACTGGCATTAAAACTGAAAGGAATAAATTGCCATGTAAATCTAATACCGTTAAATAAAGTTACGGAAAGAGAATTTCATGGGACAAGCCGTCAGGATGCCGAACGTTTTCAGTACATGCTGGAAAAGAAAGGAATTCAGGCCACCATTAGAAGAGAACTTGGAAGTGATATCGATGCGGCTTGCGGCCAGCTGCGATTAAAAAATAATGGGTGACAATACTTTCTGTTGTTGCCCGGAGGTATTTCTTAGTGTATAATGAAAATACAATAATTTTAATAAGGGGGCGGTTTAAATGGTTAAGTTATTAGTCGGACACAAGGGCAGCGGTAAAACGAAGAATATGATACAGCTTGCTAATGACCGTGTGGAAAAGAGTGATGGTAGTGTTATCTTCATTAACAAAAATCATAGACTGATGTATGACTTGAAGTATAAGATCCGGGTAGTATGCATGGAGGAATATGAACACATAACTAATAGCGACGAATACATTGGATTCATTTATGGAATCATCAGCTCTGATCATGATATTGAAGTTATTTTTATAGATAGTATTTTAAAGCATGCAGATGTAAACATCTCTGATGTACCTGTGTTCTTATCCCGTCTGAAGGATATTTCCGAAAAATATGGAATTGAATTTGTCGTCAGCCTCAGCGCAGAAGCGGATGAATTGGGAGAGAGCGTAAAGGATTTTGAAATACTGAATTAATAGGACATCTTGATAATAGGATTCAAATCTGGCGGTGATTCATTCACCGCCTTCTATATTAGCTCACCCAATTTGCGAAGCAAACTGATGGTGAACTTATGCAAGGAAATCACAAATCTTTGATTTGGAAGCAGGGGAAATCATATGAACAACCGCAGCAATCTCCATTTAATCCTCTGGGATATTGACGGTACCTTAATGCACTGCGGTTCTGATGGTACAAAAGCGCTAAACAGAACGTTTGAAGAACTCTATGGCATTGATAATGCTTTTTACCAGGCAGGAATCGGAAGTGCAATGGATTCCGTTATCCTCGACAGGATCATGGACCAATTTCAATTGAATAAAGAAGAATTAGAACGAGTCAAACAAACCTATGTGGATATATTAAAGAAGATTCTGGAACAAAATCAAAATAAAAAGATACTCCCTGGCGTGCAGGAGCTGCTGACTTCCATAAAGGAAAGCGAAAATGGCTTCAGTGCATTACTTACCAGCAATCTTCGGATTGGGGCAGAGACAAAACTGCAATCCGTAGGCCTCCATTCTTTTTTTGAAGTCGGAGGGTTCGGAGATGAATTGGGAGAAAAATGGGATGCTGCCTTACGCGGTATTTCTGAAGCAGAAAACCACTTCGGAGTAACCTTTTCCCGAGAAAATATCTATCTTATAGGAGATAGCGCATATGACATCGAATGTGCTAAAAAAATTGGAATCAAGAGTATCGGGGTGGCTACGGGCTGGATGGCCTATGAGTCTCTTAAGGAGCATTCCCCTGACTATTTATATACAGATTTGTCCGATTGGGAGCAATTGATTATCTATCAGAAATTAGTAAAAAAGGAAGTTGTAAAATGAAAAAAGTAATTGCGTACATATTGATCTCCGCCATCTTGTTTAGTACCATGGAAGTTGCCTTAAAAACAGCCGGAAATCATCTGGATCCGCTGCAATTGACATTCCTCAGGTTTTTAATCGGCGGAGTATTCCTTTTCCCGTTTGCATTGAAGGAAATTAAAAAACTGGGAACCGTATTCACGAAAAAAGATTATACTCATATGCTGCTGATGGGAATCGTATGCATCTGTATTTCCATGGTGTTTTTCCAGTTAGGTGTGGACCATTCCAATGCTTCTACTGCGGCGGTGATTTTCTGCATCAATCCTATGTTTACCATGCTTTTCGCACATTTTTTAACGGAAGAAAAAATGAACAGAAAGAAGTTGATTGCTTTGGGAATCGGCATTCTGGGAATTCTTTTTATGGTAAATCCGTTCCATCTTAGCCCTGGAAATACCCTGATGGGTGCAAGCTTTTCCGTTTTGTCGGCTTTGTTTTTCGGGTTATACAGTGCAATGGGAAGGACCAGTGTACGAAGACTTGGAGGGTTGACTCAAACGAGCATCAGCTTTATCATGGGATCTGTTGTCATGCTGCCTGTTCTAATTCTTTTTGACAGGCCGATTTTCAGCGGAATTACCGTTAACCACCTTCCTATGCTATTTTATATCAGCATTATGATCACCGGGATCGGCTACCTCTTATATTTTCTGGCAATGGGAGAATCGGATGCGGCAACTGCTTCCGTTGTTTTCTTTGTAAAGCCGGGCCTTGCACCGATATTTGCCGTCATTGCTCTGGGAGAAGTCATTGAAATCAATGGATTTATAGGAATTGCTCTCATATTTGTCAGCTCTTATATCAATCTCAGAGAACAAAAGAAGAAAAATGGTAAAATTGAAAAAGAGATAGAAGTAAAGGAAGGTTTCAATGAAGAAATTAACCCTAAATGATTTTGAAGAAAAATTCAAAGGCAGAACGCCGAAAACTTTGGGAGTCTACCGATACTATTCCGTATTGGTCCCTTTGGTAGAGAAAAACGGAGAATTGTATCTTCTTTATGAAGTAAGGTCCGACAGTTTGAAAAAACAGCCCGGTGAAGTCTGCTTCCCCGGCGGAAAAGTGGAGCCTGACGAATCCCCGGAGGAGTGTGCTATAAGAGAGACATCTGAAGAACTTAATATTTCACCTCAGGAGATTCAGATCATAGCACAATTGGATTACATGCATACCTACAGCAATTTTACCATGTACTCCTATCTGGGCATGATTAACTACGAAGTGGTGAAAAACATGTGTGTAAACCAGGATGAAGTCAAAGAAGTGTTTCTTGTTCCGGTTTCATTCCTGGCAGAAAATGAGCCTGAAATCTATAATTTTGATGTGATTCCAGATGTTGGCGAGGATTTTCCCTATGATAAGATCAATTCTAAGACTGGTTATAATTGGAGAAAGGGGAAATCCGTGGTTCCCATCTACGAGTATAGAGGCAGGGCCATATGGGGCCTAACTGGCAGAATTACGTACAATTTAATGAATATTGTCACTGAAAAGTAACACAAAAGTAATAAGGACGAAAAATCGTCCTTTTCTTGTTGGAAAATTTTGAGGGGTTTTTTTATTCCTACCAACCACCTATACTTTCATGTAAGGGGACACATTAGAGAATCCGATATAGTTTAAGAGATATGCGGCCCAACTGAAAATTATCCCGGGTCAGCAAAAGTGAAAACGAAAAAGGAGGACAAATATGAAAAACCGATTTGTCAAAATCACGTTAACTCTAAGTATGCTAGTGGTAATGGCAGTGCCCACCCAAGCATTCGCTGCAGAAAAATGTAACATCAACGCATCCAATCTATTAAACAGCAATTTCAGTAATTTATATAGCCAATTAAATAATTTGAACGCAGCCAACGGCAAGTTTGATACTGCAAAGTTACAGGATTTACTGAAACAGTATACAAACAAGTCCACTGGAAAGGCAACCACACCAGCAACACCGGCTACACCAGCAACTCCAGCAAAGCCAACTACTCCAGCTACACCAGCAACACCGGCTACACCAGCAACTCCAGCAACACCGGCTACACCAGCAACTCCGACAACTCCGTCCACTACGGATACTACGGACAACGCTTCCCTTGGTTCCTATGAACAGCAGGTTGTTACTCTTGTAAACCAGGAAAGAGCAAAAGTAGGCCTTCCTGCGCTGAAAGTCAACACAAAGCTTGCAGGCGTTGCAGAGAAAAAAGCAGAAGATCTTAGAGATAAGAATTACTTCTCTCATACTTCTCCTACATACGGATCACCTTTTGACATGATGAAACAGTTTGGAATTACCTATACTGCAGCAGGGGAAAATATTGCAAAAGGTCAAAAAACTCCATCCGCAGTAATGAATGGATGGATGAATTCTCAGGGGCATAAAGATAATATTCTGAATTCCAGCTACACAGAAATCGGTGTGGGTTATGTAACCGACGCAAGCGGAAATACATACTGGGTACAGATGTTTATCAGACCATAACAACATCGAAAAAGAAAAACAAAGTGAATAAACCATTTGAGGGTAGTTCGGTTTCCGAACCACCCTCATGAAATTATATAATTATTTTCTTCTTATTAATTTATGAAAAAGACTCTTTTTTAAGGGGTAGTGAGTGGATTCTTCTTTTGAAGGATCCATTTTTAATTCTTCCGGAGAAAGGTAAAACAGGCTTTTCTTTTCTTTGTATTGAGGCATTCTCCAGCCGGGATGTGCTGCGTCAAGAAAGCTCTCCAGATGACAGTCTTTACAGACCGAGCCGTTATCCATGCTGCCTTCACAGACTGAGCCGTCATCCGCCTGGCCTTCACAGATTGAGCCGTTATCCGCCTTCTGAAATCCCGGAAAGGCAGAAGAAACAAATTCTTGTACCAGAACAAAGGGGAGCCCCTTATATTTATTTTTGGAGTCAAAAGGATCCCCGTAGGCAGGGCCTAAATAAAACCCATATCCATGTAAAATCATGGCTATGCTTTCCTGATCAACACCATAATGAATGGTGAGATCGTCCAAGGATAAGCCTGAAGAGATATAGCCATCCACAATTTCAATATGCTTTTTCACGCCAAACCGCGAAACCCTGTTCAGATCCTCAAAAGAGATTCCCATACTATTTTGATTCCTTTCTTTTGTTCCTTAAATTATCTTACCATATTTTTCTGAATAAGAAATAGTATCTTATCAGGAATTCAGATATAATAAGAAGGAAAGGGAAACCTTTTAATTACGGACAAAGGAGGTTTCAATTTATGAAATTTCAATTGGCACTGTGCCAGATGAAGGTTGTTATGGATAAATCCGTGAATCTTAAAACTGCGGAAAGAATGATACGGGAGGCATCAAAAAACGGTGCTCAGGTAATTGCTTTGCCGGAAATGTTTAACTGCCCCTATTCCAACAAGTATTTCAGAGAATACGGAGAGCCGGAAAATGGGGAAACCTGCAAAATGCTTTCCTCCCTTGCGAAAGAATTGAAGGTTACCATCATCGGCGGCTCCATTCCGGAACTGGCAGAAGACCGGGTTTACAACACCAGCTATTCCTTTAGCAAGGATGGTGAGATGATTGGCAAGCATCGGAAGATCCATTTGTTCGATATTGATGTAAAAGGCGGGATTCGCTTTAAGGAGTCGGAAACATTAACCGCCGGCAATGAAATCACTATGTTTGATACGGAATTTTGTAAAATCGGTGTCGCTATCTGTTATGATGTAAGATTTCCTGAACTTTTCCGAAAGATGACTCTGGCTGGGGCAAAGCTGATTGTACTTCCAGGTGCTTTTAACATGACCACAGGCCCGGCTCACTGGGATCTTACCATGAGAGCAAGAGCGCTGGACAATCAGATCTACTTTGCAGCCGTATCTCCGGCAAGGGATACGGAAGGACCTTATCAGGCCTATGGAAGTTCCTGTGTTGCCAACCCATGGGGTGAATTCTGCGGAAAAGCAGATGCTAGGGAAGCCATCGTGTATTCTGAAATAGATCTTGAATATCTCGACGACATTAGAAACCAATTGCCTCTTCTAAAGCATAGAAAAGAAGAGTTATATTAAGTAACCCGGATGTTTGGGATCTAAATTTTCGTACTGTTTATCGGAGCTGGCTGAAAAAAATTGGAGAAATCTAACAAACCTGTAAATAATGCTTTTGTTATAGGAAGAAATCAGGTATAATTACACTAGATTATTTTCTAAATAATTCATTAGGAGGAAAAAGAAATGATGAAAAAAGTTTTAGCTTTCCTATTGGCTTTCGTACTTGTATTTGGTATGGTTGCCTGCGGTGGCGGCGGTGAAAAAGAGCCTGTGGCAGAGGATACATATGAAATCGCTATGATCACAGATATCGGTTCCATCGATGACAAATCATTTAATCAAGGTACTTGGGAAGGTATTGTAGCTTATACAGAAGAAAATAATATTACCCATAAGTACTACAAGCCGACAGAACAAAGTACGGATGCTTACCTCGCTGCAATTCAGCTTGCTGTAGAAGGCGGAGCAAAGGTCATTGTAACTCCTGGTTTCTTATTTGAAGAGCCAATTTTCCTAGCTCAGGATTTATATGAAGATGTAACCTTCATTCTCATTGACGGAAATCCACATAATGCGGATTATTCTGAATTCAGAACCGAGAAAAACGCGGTTGGAATCGTATTTGCGGAAGAGCAGTCCGGATATCTTGCAGGTTATGCTGCAGTAAAAGACGGATATACCAAGCTTGGATTCATGGGCGGTATGGCAGTTCCTGCAGTTGTTCGTTACGGATATGGATTCGTTCAGGGTGCGGATGCCGCTGCTGCTGAACTTGGAATCAACGGTATTGATATTAAATACCACTATACCGGTAACTTTGATGCAACTCCGGAAACACAGACTCTTGCTGCTTCCTGGTATGCTGAAGGCACTGAAGTAATCTTTGCCTGCGGCGGTGCTGTCGGAAACTCCGTAATGTCTGCTGCTGAAGCTGCTAGTGCAAAAGTAATCGGTGTAGACGTTGATCAGAGCAGTGAATCTCCAACCGTGATCACTTCTGCGATGAAGGGCCTGGGTGCTGCAGTGCAGTCCGCATTGGGTGAATACTATAACGGTACTTTCCCAGGCGGAGAATCCTTAATTTATGCTGCCGATATGGATGGCGTAAAGCTTCCGATGGAATCCTCTAAGTTCAATACCTTCTCCCAGGCTGACTATGATGCGGTATTTGCAAAATTAGTAGCCGGTGAAATCAAATTGCAGAAGGATACCGATGCAGAAGACGTAACAAAGGTAACAGTAACAAAATCAAAGGTTACTTTAGTTGAATAATCATTGACTCAAACATATGAAAAAGCAACAGGCTGGTAAACTGCCTGTTGCTTTTTCATATGGTATATTGTGATTTCTGAATGAAAGGGAATCCGGTTATGTTAGAAGCTCTTATTTAAGCTTTCTGATAATTGGTGATTTATTTTTTATAGCTTATCGGATATAATAATTCTATTAGTGAAAACGGCGTTGCCGCAAGGAAAGAATCATTGAATCATCTCGGCAGCCTGGTTCATGATAGAATAAAGGGTACTATATTAGTAAATTCAAACAAGGAGTGAAGATATGGATTACATTATCGAAATGTTACATATCACCAAAGAGTTTCCAGGTATTATCGCTAACGATGACATCACATTGCAGCTGAAGAAGGGTGAAATACATGCACTGCTTGGTGAAAATGGAGCAGGAAAATCCACCTTGATGAGCGTTCTTTTTGGTATGTATCAGCCGGAAAAAGGCGTAATTAAAAAAGAGGGACAAGAGGTTAAAATTAATAATCCAAATGATGCCAATGAATTAGGAATCGGTATGGTACACCAGCATTTTAAGCTGGTTCATAATTTTACCGTATTGCAGAATATCATTTTGGGAGTTGAAACCACGAAAAACGGCTTTCTGAAAATGGATGCTGCCAGAGAAAGGGTAATGGAGCTGTCGAACCAATACGGCCTGAAGGTAAATCCGGATGCTTTGATAGAAGATATTACCGTCGGAATGCAGCAGCGTGTTGAAATCCTGAAAATGTTATACAGAGAGAATGAAATTCTGATTTTTGACGAGCCTACTGCCGTACTTACCCCCCAGGAAATTGAAGAATTGATGAAGATTATGAAGGGGCTCAGAGAAGAAGGGAAATCCATTCTTTTTATTACGCATAAACTGAATGAAATAAAGGCTGTAGCCGACCGTTGCACGGTTCTTCGCAAAGGAAAGTATATCGGAACCGTTGATGTGGCATCTACATCCAAGGAAGAAATGTCGGAAATGATGGTTGGCCGAAAAGTTAATTTTGCCGTTGATAAAAAAGACGCTGTACCGGGACCGATAGATCTGGAGGTTCGGGATGTAACGGTCAGCTCCAAGCATAGTTCCAAAAAAGCGGTAAATCATGTCTCCTTTACGGTTAGAAAAGGTGAGATTGTATGTATTGCCGGAATTGACGGTAATGGACAATCCGAGCTGGTCTATGCCTTAACGGGTTTAACGCCTATAGAGAGCGGTCAGATCCTGCTGAATGGAAAAGATATCACAAAGATGAATGTACGAAGCAGGAATCTGCAGGGTATGAGCCATATTCCGGAAGACCGCCATAAGGACGGATTGATTTTGGACTATACTCTTACGGAAAATATGATACTAAAAAAATATTTTACTCCTGAATTTCAAAATAAAGGTTTCCTTAAATTCGATGCTGCCAGCCGGTATACGAAAAAACTGATTGAGAAATTTGATATCCGAAGCGGACAAGGTGAAAGAACCCAGGTAAGGAGCATGTCCGGAGGAAATCAGCAAAAGGCCATCGTTGCAAGAGAAATCGACCTTGATCCGGAAATTCTCATTGCAGTTCAGCCCACCAGAGGACTGGATGTAGGCGCCATTGAATATATCCATCAGCAGCTGGTCGCACAGAGAGATGAGGGAAAAGCTGTTCTTCTCATATCTCTGGAATTGGACGAGGTCATGAATGTCAGCGATAGGATTCTCGTGATTTATGAAGGGGAAATCGTTGCTGATCTTGATCCGAAAGAAATTACCGTACAGGAGCTGGGTCTTTACATGTCCGGCTCAAAGAGAAGTGAGGTGACAGCATGAATCGGTTAAAAAATCTTATTATGAGTGATGGCTTTAATCATGCTTCCGCATCTGTCTTTTCCATTTTGATTGGACTGGTTTTTGGATTTATCATATTATTAATCAGTAACCCCGCTCAGGCTGTTGACGGGTTTATCATCATCTTAAAGGGAGGCTTCAGTACCGGAGCAAAGGGAATGGGTCAGGTGCTGTATTTTGCCACGCCCTTAATCCTGACAGGCCTTTCCGTAGGCTTTGCTTTTAAAACAGGACTGTTTAACATTGGGGCACCGGGTCAGTTTATTATGGGAGCCTTTGCTGCAGTATATATTGGGGTCAAATGGACCTTTTTACCGGCTCCCTGGCATTGGATCGCAGCTCTCCTCGGTGCGGCAGTCATAGGCGGACTCTGGGCGCTGATTCCGGGACTTTTAAAAGCATACATGAATGTTCACGAGGTAATCGCCACGATCATGATGAATTATATCGGCATGTACCTCGCCAATCATATGGTAAAAGTCACCGTCTATGATTCCAAGAAAGCGCTATCCATGAACGTAGCCGATTCTGCTGTTCTTCCCAAAGGAGGACTAGATTATGTATTTTATAATCATCTGGGAAACACCAAGGATATGTCCACGGTAAACTGCGGAATCTGGATTGCGCTGTTGATTGCCGTCGTCATTTATATCGTATTGAATAAAACGACCTTTGGCTATGAATTAAAAGCCTGCGGATATAACCAGAATGCCAGCAAATATGCAGGAATCAACGAAAAGCGTAATGTAGTACTGTCTATGGTGATTGCAGGCATGCTTGCAGGGCTGGGCGGCGGATTGCTGTATTTGTCCGGTGCGAACGGAAGACGTATCAAAGTGGTAGACGTTCTCGCTGTAGAAGGATTCAACGGAATTCCGGCTGCTTTACTGGGGCTGTCCAATCCCCTTGGCATTATTTTCTCTGCCATTTTTATATCCTATATTACACAGGGCGGAAACTATCTGCAGCGATTGAATTTTGTTCCGGAAGTTATTGATATCATTATTGCGTGCATCATTTATTTCAGCGCCTTCTCCCTGATTATCCGAAATCTGATTTCGAGGATTTTAAAATCCCGCAGGGAAAAAGCGAGGACCGATGAGGCAGTGCCGGCAGAAGCCCAAACCGTCGCAGAAGCCGAAGCAACTGTGGATATCGTAACAGCGGCAGATACTGAGGCAACTGCTCAAACCGAAGTAAAGGAAGAAGGGAGTGAGCTGCTATGAGTCTTGTTTTTCTGGTATTTCAACAGACGATGTTCTTTTCCATTCCTTTGCTCATCGTTGCTTTGGGTGGTTTATTTACAGAACGGAGCGGTGTTACGAATATTGCACTCGATGGAATGATGATCATGGGCGCCTTTACCAGCATCTTTTTTATCAACCAGATGCAGGATACCATGAGCGGACAGACGCTGCTCATTATTGCCATTCTGATTTCTGTGGTTACAGGTATGGTATTCTCACTGTTTCATGCTTATGCTGCCGTAAACCTGAAGGCCGATCAGATCATCAGCGGTACCGCATTGAATATGTTTGCCCCGGCCTTTGCCATATTTATTGCAAGAATGATACAGACAAACGGCGTACAGCAGATCAACTTCAACAATACCTTCCGAATCGGTTCCGTTCCTTTCCTTGGAGATATACCGGTTTTAGGGGGCTTATTCTTCAGAAATGCATATATTACGACCTACATAGGGTTTGCCATCCTGGTACTGTCCGTAATTATCCTATACAAAACGAAATTCGGACTGCGACTGAGAGCCTGCGGAGAACACCCTCACGCTGCGGATTCTGTAGGGATCAATGTATATAGAATGCGTTATGCCGGTGTTATCATTTCCGGCGGGCTGGCAGGGCTCGGAGGTCTGGTATTCGTTGTACCTACTTCCACCAATTTTAATGCCACGGTTTCCGGTTATGGTTTTCTGGCCCTGGCTGTAATGATTTTCGGTCAGTGGAAGCCCTTACGGGTGTTGTTTGCAGCATTTTTCTTCGGGTTTATGAAGACGATTGCTTCGGCATATTCGGTCATACCCATTCTATCCACAGCTGCCATTCCAAGCGACGTATATAAGATGGTCCCCTTTATTGCAACGCTTATCGTACTGGCTTTCAGCTCAAAGAAATCTCAGGCACCGAAAGCAGTGGGCGTTCCCTATGATAAAGGAAGCAGATAGTTTGGTATAGAAATTTACAACTTATAGAAAATAAACAATAAAGATTTATAAAATTAAGACAGTGTAATGAAGCAGGAGGCTATATGCCATTTTTACCGGTAACAAAAAAAGAAATAGAGGAGAGAGGATGGCAGCAGCCCGATTTTGTGCTGATCACAGGAGATGCTTATGTTGACCATCCTTCCTTTGGCCATGGCATCATCAGCAGAGTTCTCGAAAGTCATGGTTATAAGGTGGCGGTTTTGGCTCAGCCAAATTGGAGAAACACGGAAGACTTTAAGAGCCTGGGGAAGCCAAGATTGGGGTTTCTGATCAATTCCGGCAATGTAGATTCCATGGTAAACCATTACTCTGTCTTTAAGCACAGAAGAAAGACCGACAGTTATTCACCCGGAGGCAAAACCGGCAACAGACCTGACCGCGCGGTGATTGTTTATAGCAGCAGAGCAAGGGAAGCTTATCGGGATGTCCCGATTATTATCGGAGGATTGGAAGCCAGCTTAAGACGATTTGCCCATTATGATTATTGGGAGGATAAAGTAAGGCGTTCCATCCTGCTGGATTCCAAGGCGGATCTTTTGATTTACGGTATGGGCGAAAAAGCTGTGGTGGAAATTGCGGAAGCATTGGATTCCGGTATAGAGGCCAAGGATATCTGCTGGATCAAGGGTACTGTATATAAGTCCGTTCGTTCAAAGCGAAAGGAAGGGGTTCGCCAGGAAGCTTTTGAAGAAGATTTTCTGGATGATGGTCATACCATCTTGCTTCCGGCCTATCAGGAGCTCACAAAAGGAGATCCAAGCAGCAGGGAGGAATCCCGTGCCAAGAAAAAATACGCAGAAAGCTTTCTGCTGCAATACCAGAACAACGATGCTATCAGCGGTAAAAGGCTCGTTGAGAAATATGAAGAAACGCTCTATGTGATTCAGAATCCACCCCAGGAACCCCTGACTACTCAGGAGTTGGATGATATCTATGAGCTTCCCTATGAGAGAACCTATCACCCTATGTATGAAGGCATGGGAGGCGTTCCTGCCATTGAAGAGGTTAAGTTCAGCATTATTTCCAATCGAGGCTGTTTCGGCGGCTGTGGTTTTTGTGCTCTAACCTACCATCAGGGCCGTGAAGTCAGGGGAAGAAGCAAAGAATCCATTCTTAAGGAAGCGGAACGAATGACCCAGGAAAAGGATTTTAAGGGCTATATCCATGATGTGGGAGGACCTACGGCAAACTTTAGAAGGCCGGCCTGTAAAAAACAGTTAAAGGCAGGGGTTTGCAAAAATAAGGATTGCCTGTATCCATCGCCTTGCGGACAGCTTGAAATCGATCATCAGGAATATCTGGACATTTTAAGAGCGGTAAGGAGCCTTGACAAGGTGAAAAAGGTATTTATCCGGTCAGGAATCCGTTACGACTTTGTCATGGCAGACGCTTCCGGCCAGTTTCTGGAAGAGCTATGCAAATACCATGTCAGCGGTACGTTGAAGGTAGCACCGGAGCATGTATCCAACAGGGTTCTTGAGAAGATGAGAAAGCCTTCCAGGGAGGTTTTTCTGGCATTTAGTAAAAAGTATAAAGAAATCAATGAAAAGCTTGGTTTAAAGCAATATCTGATCCCTTATTTTATTTCCTCTCATCCGGGATCTACCCTTGGGGATGCAGTTGAGCTTGCTGTATTTCTTAAGAAAAGCGGCTTTGTGCCGGATCAGGTTCAGGACTTTTATCCGACTCCGGGAACTCTTTCCACCTGTATGTATTATACGGAAATGGATCCGTTTACCGGAGAAAAGGTTTATGTGGCAAAGGATCCTGAGGAGAAAAAAATGCAGCGTGCATTGATGCATTTTCATAAGCCCGAAAACCGGGATATGGTAAAGAAAGCTTTGGAAAAGGCAAACCGCCAGGATTTGATTCCTGCGCTGCTAGGGAAACCGGGCAGCCTCGGAAATCAGACGAATTCTGGAAATTCAAGGAATTCAAAGAATACGAGGAATCAGGGAAATTCGAAAGACACAGGGGTTCAGCGAAACCCTGGGAAACCCGGACTCCGTAAGACGATAGAGAAGAAGAGCTCTCCCGCGAAAAAGGATAAGCACACATGAGTTTTATTGCAAAGCTAGCTAAAATAATAGAGGATAGCAGGATAGAGTACCAGTCATTACAATCTGGCTCATTTTTCGTCTCTGAAAAAGTAAGAGACGGAGCGAACCTCCTGGCCCACGGCGATAATGCTCTCTTTATGAAATATTTAATGGAGAAACAACAGCTGTCCGGCAAAATCAATTTGGTATATATCGATCCTCCTTTCTTTTCGAAAGCAAACTACGGAACAGAAGTCAAGCTATCCTCGGAGAAGATAAAAAAAATTCCTGCCATCAAGCAGAAAGCCTATCATGATTTGTGGGAAGACGGCATGGAAGAATATTTGAGAATGCTTACGGTACGTTTTTTTCTGATTAAAGATCTGCTTGCTGAAGAGGGCTGTCTCTGGGTTCATCTGGACTGGCACAGCGTTCATTATGTGAAAGTCATATTGGATGAGATCTTTGGCGAGAAGAACTTTATCAATGAGATCATTTGGACCTATAAATCCGGAGGTGTCAGCAAAAATTATTTTGCCAGAAAACATGACAATCTATTGTTTTATGCCAAGTCACCCAAATATTATTTCCAGGCCCAGCAGGAAAAGTCCTATAACAGAGATTTCAAACCTTATCGTTTTAAAGGGGTAAAGGAATACAAGGACGAGACAGGCTGGTATACCATGGTGAATATGAAGGATGTCTGGCAGATCAATATGGTAGGAAGAACTTCGGCAGAAAGAACCGGATATGCTACCCAAAAGCCGGAACAACTGATCGAACGAATTTTGGAAAGCTGTACGAAAGAAGGGGATCTCTGCGCTGACTTTTTCGGGGGTTCCGGCACATTGGCCGCTGCGGCGGATAAGATGAAACGAAGATGGATATCTTGTGATATCGGCAAGCTGGCTGTGGCAAATGCCCATAAACGGCTAGTTCAGGGATCGAGAAACGGGTACCTTCTCCTTGTTGATGAAAAGAGCCGGAATGGGCAGGGGGTCCTTCAAGTAGAGGCAAAAACAGAGCCTTCGGACATATCCGATAAACTGGAACTTACGGTGGAAGTCAAGTCCTACAAGCCTGATTCTTTAGCCGAGGTTCCCGTTGATGAAAAGTACATACCTATCGTTCGGAACATTATAAAAAACGACTCTTTACAGTTGGTGGATTATTGGAGTATTGATTTTGATTATGACGGCATAGAATATATACCGGATTTGTTTTTTTGCAAAAACGGCCCTGCCATTCCGTTTACCTGTCGGCGGACGGCAGCAGAATTTCACAAGATAGGCATTATGGTAATTGATGTATTCGGTAACCGGAGCTTTACTGTAATAGATCTAGAGGGGGAACTATGATTAGAAAATTGGATAAAACAAAAATGAAAAAATTTGGGATAGACCTTATTTTTATTTTGATTGGCTGCAGTTTGGGAGCATTTTCTACTATCGGAATCCTGATTCCGAACGGATTGACCGGTGGCGGTATAACCGGCATGATCAGGATTGTTCAGAATTTTGTGTCCGTCGACTTTTCCATACTGTATTATGCTGCATCTTTAGCAATCCTGATTTTTTGTGCTGTGATGCTGGGCTTGAAGGAAGCACGAAAGATTCTGCTTCTGACGATTACTTTTCCTGCATTTTTGTTTTTATTTGAACAGCTGAATTTTACGCTGCTGGAAGAAAAGGATATCATCCTGGCAGCAATTTATTGCGGTGTATTTTCAGGGATCTGCTGCGGTTTTATATTCACAAGGGGGTATTCCTTTGGGGGCACAGATACCATTGCGAAAATTATACAGAAGAAGTTGATGCCTCATGTTGGCCTGAGCAAAATACTTCTGGTCATCGATGCCACTGTTATCATAGGATCAGGCTTTCTCTTCGGACGGAACATCGCTTTGTATGCGCTGGTAACTCAGATCATTTTCTCAAAAACCGTTGATTTTGTCATGTACGGCTTTGATACAAAGGCAGTCCAGCTTGAAATTATTACCACAAAGCATGATGCGGTGGCAGATTTCATCATTAATGACATTTCCAGGGGTGTCACAAATGTCAGGGTAACAGGGGAATATACAAAAATTTCCAGAGAAAAAATCGTAACCATTTGCTCACCCAGAGAAAGCATGCTGATTAAGCAATTTGTAGCCAAAACCGACAAAGATGCCTTTGTCACTGTGATCCATGTAGATATGGTCTGGGGAAAAGGTGAAGGTTTTGGAGATATTTTAAAAGAATAAGCAATTGCCATTTGACATTTGCTTAAAATAGCAGTAAAATAGATAACGTGCCACTTGAGATGGGGCATTAGCTCAACGGATAGAGTCGCAGACTTCGAATCTGTCGGTTGGGGGTTCGAGTCCCTCATGCCTCACCATAAAAAAATACACTCCTTTTGGGGTGTATTTTTTTATGCCGTAATAGCATGAGGGACGAGAACCCGAAAGGGCGTCGAATGTCTGCAAAAGGCACCGGTGATGCCTTTTGCAATGAGACGGTCCAAGCCTGCTGAACGGGCAGGTGCAGGACGGCGGACACGTTAGTGGGCGCGAAGTCCCTCATGCCTTTGAGAAGATCAAAGAAGGGACGAGAAC